>NZ_WTVH02000002.1 GCF_012910785.2 Aromatoleum buckelii
TGAATCGCCCCGGGTTTCGCGGAGGCTCCAACTCTTGAGAAGATGGAGCCATGAAGAAATCAGCGAAGTTCTCCCCCGAGGTGATCGAGCGCGCGGTGCGTCTGGTGTTCGAGGCCAAGGATCAGTACGAATCCCAGTGGGCGGCGATCGTGTCGATCGCGGCAAAGATTGGCTGCACGTCGGAAACATTGCGCCGATGGGTTCGGCAGCATGAGCGCGACACGGGCCAGCGCGAGGGGCTCACGAGCGCCGAGCAGCAACGCATCAGGGAGCTCGAGCGCGAGGTGCGCGAGCTCAAGAAGGCCAACGAGATCCTGCGCCTGGCCAGCGCGTATTTCGCGCAGGCGGAGCTCGACCGCCGCAACAAGTGATGAACGGATTCATCGACACGCACCGCGAGCGCTTCGGGGTCGAGCCGATCTGCAAGGTGCTGCAGGTCGCCCCGTCGGCCTATCGGCGCGCCGTGGCACGCCGGCGTGATCCGGCTTTGCGCTGTGCCCGAGCCCGCCGCGACGAGGTGCTGGAAGGTCACATCGAGCGGGTGTGGCAGGCGAATCTGCAGGTGTATGGCACGCGTAAAGTGTGGCGGCAGTTGCAGCGCGAAGGCCTCGAGGTCGCCCGCTGCACCGTCGAGCGACTGATGCGGGCCCAAGGGCTGCGCGGCGCGATGCGTGGCAAGGCGGTTCGGACCACCCGGCCCGATCCTGCTGCACCTTGTCCGCTCGATCGCGTCAATCGGCAGTTCGCCGCCGAGCGGCCAAACCAGCTCTGGGTCTCCGATTTCACCTATGTCTCGACTTGGCAGGGTTTCGTGTACGTGGCCTTCGTCATCGACGTCTTCGCCCGCTACATCGTGGGCTGGCGGGTGAGCCGATCCATGCACACGGAATTCGTTCTCGACGCGTTGGAACAGGCCTTGTGGGCGCGACAACCCGAACGCAACGCCTTGATTCACCATAGCGATCGCGGCTCGCAGTACGTCTCGATCCGCTACAGCGAGCGGCTGGCAGAAGCAGGCATCGAGCCGTCGGTCGGCAGCCGGGGCGACAGCTACGATAACGCCCTGGCCGAGACGATCAACGGGCTGTACAAGGCCGAAGTCATCCACCGGCGTGGCCCGTGGAAAAGCGTCGAAGCGGTCGAGCTGGCCACCCTCGAATGGGTCTCATGGTTCAACCACCACCGCCTGCTTGAGTCGATCGGGTACATTCCCCCAGCCGAAGCCGAGGCAAACTATTACCGCAACCTGAGCGAGCAGGCGGTCGTCGCCTGACTCAAACAAAACCGCCTCCGCGAAACCCGGG
>NZ_WTVH02000009.1 GCF_012910785.2 Aromatoleum buckelii
CATCGCCCGGAGCTTTCGCTGCTGTTGCGCGTGCCGCGCATGGTGGCTTTCGGGGTGGCCGAAAAGGCCGTCATCGGGGTGTTTCGACTACTCATGGCGCGGAGATTGTGTCGTCCCCGCTGCTCCTTTGCGTTGTATGCCTGCGCGCATCATGCCTCAGCGGTCCCGGGCTGTCACGTCCGGGGCCCCCCGCGACGGGGGCGACGCCGCGTGCGGCAGGCCCGCGGCTTTGCGACGACAAGCGTTACAATGTCGCACTTTTTTTCGCTTGGAACGGTCGGATGAAGACCACCTTTCTGGATTTCGAACAACCCGTTGCCGATCTGGAAGCAAAGATCGAGAAGCTGAGATTCGTCCAGGACGATTCGGCAGTGGATATTTCCGAGGAGATCGCGCGCCTCGAAGCGAAGAGTCAGACGCTGTCCAGGAACCTGTACGCGAAGCTCACGCCGTGGCAGATCGCGCAGGTCTCGCGTCATCCCCAGCGGCCCTACACGCTCGACTACGCGCGCCATATCTTTACCGATTTCGTCGAGCTGCACGGCGACCGCAGCTACGCCGACGACAAGGCGATCGTCGGCGGCCTCGCGCGCTTCAACGGCCAGAGCTGCGTCGTCATCGGCCACCAGAAAGGGCGCGATACGAAAGAAAAGATCCTGCGCAACTTCGGCATGCCGCGACCGGAAGGTTATCGCAAGGCGCTGCGGCTGATGCGGCTGGCGGAGAAGTTCGGCCTGCCGGTGTTCACGTTCGTCGACACTCCCGGCGCGTATCCCGGGATCGACGCCGAGGAGCGCGGCCAGTCCGAGGCGATCGGCCGCAATCTTTACGTGATGGCCGAACTCAGGGTGCCGATCATCGCGACGATCATCGGCGAAGGCGGTTCCGGCGGCGCGCTGGCGATCGCGGTCGGCGACCAAGTGATGATGCTGCAGTACGCGACGTACTCGGTGATCTCGCCGGAAGGCTGCGCGTCGATCCTGTGGAAGAGCTCCGACAAGGCTTCCGAAGCGGCCGAGACGATGGGCATCACTGCAGCGCGCCTGAAGTCGCTCGGTCTCATCGACCGGGTCGTCAACGAACCGCCGGGTGGCGCGCATCGGGATCATCGCGCGATGGCGCAGACTCTCAAGCGTGCGCTGCAGGATGCGTTGCGCCAAGTGGCGGACCTTTCTCCGGCCGAACTGGTCGAGAAGCGGTTCGAGCGCCTGATGAGCTATGGCCGGTTCAAGGAAGAGAACGTCGCCTGACCCTCTCCCCCCGCTTGTCGATGCTGTCGCCGGCGTGCTCGCGGCGGCAGCGGTGGCGTCCCGACAACGCCTGTGCGTCGCGTTCAGCGGCGGGGCAGACTCGACGACGCTGCTGCATCTGCTCGCCCGCCTGCGGCCGCGCTTCGGCTTCGACCTCTGCGCGGCCCACGTCCATCACGCACTGAGTCCGAACGCCGACGCGTGGCTCGACTTCTGCGCGCGACAATGCGCGGCGCTCGGCGTGACTTTCCAGCCGTTTCGCGAGCAGGTCGCGCGCCACCATCCGGCCGGTCTGGAGGCGGCCGCGCGCGACGTCCGCCATGCTGCGCTCGCGCGCGTCGCGTGCGACTGGCTCGTGTTCGGCCACCATCAGGACGACCAGGCCGAAACGCTGCTGTTCCGGCTGCTGCGCGGCGCGGGCGTGCGCGGCGCCGCGGCGATGGCAGCGATCGAGCCGGGGTCGCCGGGACGGCTGCGGCCGCTGCTCGGCGTGCGCCGCGCCGACATCCGCGCGTTCGCGCAGGCAGCGTCACTCGAATGGATCGAGGACGAGAGCAACGCCGATCCGCGCCATGCCCGCAATTTCCTGCGTCACCACGTATTTCCGCTGCTCGGCGAAGCTTTTCCCGGCGCGGTCCCGGCGCTCGCGCGGGCGAGCGGCCATTTTCGCGAGGCGGACGGACTGCTCGGCGATCTCGCGGCGCTCGACTACGCCGCGTGCGGCGGCTCGCCATGGCTGCGGGACCGGCTGCTGATGCTGTCCGACGAACGGGTGCGCAACCTCTTGCGTTGGCGGATCCGGCAGATGGGGTGCGAGGCGCCGGCGCGCGCGCGGCTCGTCGAGGCCGTCCGGCAACTGCGCGCGACGCACGCCCCGCTGTACCTGCCGCTCGGTACAGCCGCGTGCTGCACTTACCGGGATCGGCTGTGGCTGGAGCCGCAGCGCGACGGCGCTCCCGAGCAGCCCGTGCCCTGGCGGCAGGAGCCGGCGCTGTGCTGGGGTGCCGGCGTCGTGCGCTTCGAGCCGGTGACCGGCGCGGGCATCGGCCGAGGGGCGCTGCAGCGTGCCGTGGACGTCGCGCTGGTGCCGCGCTGGCCGGGGCTGATGTTGCGGCAGGACAGCGGGCGTCCGCGGCGCAGTTTCAAGAACCTGTGCCAGGAAGCCGGCATCCCGGCGTGGCTGCGGCCACGGCTGCCGGTGCTGCGCGTCGACGGCGAGGCGGCGTGGATCGGCGAGATCGGCGTCGCGGCCGAATTTCGCTGCGGTCAAGGCGAAGCCGGACTGCTGCCGGTGTGGCAGCGCTGAATTCATCGCCTGCCGGAACGGCTTCCTAGCGTCCGCCGACTAGATTGATCAGCTGCGCGAGCTCGACGGCCGAGCGCACTGCCATTTTGTCGAAGACTTTCGAGCGATGCGCCTCGACCGTGCGCATCGAGATGTTCAGGTGGTCCGCTATGACCTTGTTGTACTTGCCGGCGAGGATTTGCTCCATCACTTCGCGCTCGCGCGCGGTCAGCAGCGCGAGCCGTGCTTCGACCGTTTCACGTGTCGCGGCGGCGAGCTGGCGTTGCGCGTCGGCGTCGAGGGCGCGCACCACGACGTCGACAAGGTCACTGTCGTTGAACGGCTTTTCGATGAAGTCGAAGGCGCCTTTCTTCAGCGCCGCCACCGCCATCGGCACATCACCGTGGCCGGTGATGAACACCACCGGCAGCAGGTTGCCGCGCGCGCGCAGCGCGTCGAAGCACTCGAGCCCGCTCATGCCTTCCATGCGAATGTCGATCACCGCACAGCCGCCCCAGTCCGGCTGCACCGCAGCAAGGAATTCTTCGGCGCTCGGCCACGTCGTGCACGCCACGTCGCGCGTCTTGAACAGCCACTGCAGCGCGTCGCGGATCGCTTCGTCGTCGTCGATGATGTGGGCGCAGGCGGGATTCATGAGAGTTCGACCGGGAACGACAGGATGAAGATGGTACCGCCGCCCGGATTGCTTTCGAAACCCAGGCGTCCGTGGTGAAGCTCGGCGATCGAGCGGCAGATGTTCAGGCCCATTCCCATTCCTTCGGGCTTGGTCGTGAAGAACGGTTCGAACAGGCGGCGCGCGATGTCCGGGTCGATGCCGCGGCCGGAATCGGCGACCCGCACGACGAGCTGGCCGCCTTCCTCGCGCGTCGCGACGCGCACCGTGCGCCATCCGGGCGGATTGTCGTGCATCGCATCCATGCCGTTGCGCACCAGGTTGACGATGACCTGCTCGATCATCACCGGATCGGCGGGGATGTCCGGCAGACGCGCTGCCAGGTCCGTTTCGATGCGCATGCGCCGCTTGCGTGCGTCGGCTTCGATCAGGCCGATCGCTTCGCGAATCACCGTGTTGAAGTCGAGCGTCTCGCGTTTGGGCTCGGCGCGGCGGACGAAATCATGGACGCGGCGGATGATCTCGCCGGCGCGCCGCGCCTGGCGGCCGAGTTTCGCATGGATGTCGCGCAACTCGTCGCGATCGATCGTCGCCTGCTCGAGGCGGTTCAGGCAGCCGGTGTTGTAGCTCGCGATCGCGGCCAGCGGCTGGTTCAGCTCGTGCGCGAGCGTCGAGGCCATTTCGCCCATCGTCACCAGCCGTGAAGTCGCTTGCAGGCGCTCTTCCTGCTGGCGCCCGAGTTCGCGCGCGCGTTTTTGCTCGGTGATGTCGAGCAGCGACCCCATCCAGCCGGTATGGCAACCGGCCGCGTCGATCAACGGCGCTTCGAAGATCAGCGCGTCGAGCCGCTCGCCGTTCTTGCGGCGCAGGCGCAGCTCGACGCCTTCGGGCGGCGCGGCGCCGGAGAGGATCATGTCGTGGACTTCCTGCGTTCGTTCGAGGTGATCGGGATCCCAGTACGGCATTGGCGGCAACTGGCCGATCAGCTCTTCCGGGCTGTAGCCGACCATCCTGCAGAACGCCGGATTGACGTAGGTGATGCGGCCGTCGAGATCGCGAGCGCGCAGCCCGGTCAGCAGCGAATCTTCCATCGCCTTGCGGAACAGCGACTCGCTGCGCAATGCCTGTTCGGCGCTGTGGCGGCGCACCAGCTGGCGGCGCAGCTGCCACACGCTCCACACGATGATGCCGGCGAGCAGCACGATCGAGGCGATCAGCAGCACCGGCACCCAGCGCGTCTCGCCGCGGTAGGCGGTGATGTGCAGGCTCAGCCCGTGGCCCGGCGGGTCGAAAGGGATCGTGTAGTTCATGTCCCCGGACAGCGGCGCGACTTTCGACTTGGCGACGATCTGCCGGCCGTCCGCATCCAGCACGCTGACGCGGTAGCGCCCCGAGAACCACCACGGCAGCTCGCGCGCGATCAGTTCGTGCAGCGAGTAGATCCCGACCACGGCGCCGATGAACGCGTCTTCGGAATGGATCGGCACGTGGACCTCGAACTGATGGCTGCCGTCGGCGACCTCGTAGGCCGGCCCATAGGCGCGCCGGCCGATCGCGCGTGCAAGGCGGAAAACCGAGTCCGCTGGCACGGCGCCCACGCTCTCGCCGATCAGGTGACTGCCGGACATCGGCGGCATCTCGCCTTTCCGGCGGCCTTCGGCGTCGAGCCATATCACGCGCACGAGCCCGCTCTCGGGACGCAGCAGCTGGCGCAGCTTCGCGTCGGTCGAGGGCGGATGGGTGTCGTGCGCGAAGAGTTCGGGGCCGATCTGGGCGAGCAGGGAAGCGTTGCGGTCGAGCTGGAACTGGAGGTTCTGTTCCATCCACAGCACGTCGTTGATCAGCGTCATCCGCTGCTCGTCCCGGTCGGCGCTGCGCGTCAGCCATACCAGCGCCGCGATGATCGCGAGAAACAGCGGCAGCGTCAGGTACGGCAGCACGGCGAGCCATTTCGCCGGGGCCGGCGTTAACGCAGGGTCGGGCCGGCGGCTCATCGTGTCGGTGCGAGGGGAGCGGAGTTGTGGATGACCACAATATGGCCGGATCGAGGACGGTACTAGACTTTACCTGTATCCCGGGCCTCAGGCTTGGTTTTGCCAAGGCTCGGGTACTCGAGAATCGACAAATTCACCGGAGGAGAGGGTAATGAAAATTCGCGCACTTTTGGTTGGCCTGTTTGCCGTCGGCCTGTCGGCCACCGCGGTCGCCGCCGAGCCCATCGTCATCAAGTTCAGTCACGTCGTGGCGAACGATACGCCGAAAGGCAAGGCGGCCGAAAAGTTCAAGGAGCTCACCGACAAATACACCAAAGGGGCGGTGAAGGTCGAAGTCTACGCGAACAGCACGCTGTACAAGGACAAGGAAGAAATGGAGGCGCTGCAACTCGGGGCGGTGCAGATGCTCGCGCCGTCGCTCGCCAAATTCGGTCCGCTCGGCGTGAAGGAATTCGAGGTCTTCGATCTGCCTTACATCTTCGACGGCTACGATGCACTGCACAAGGTCACGGGCGGTGAGGTCGGCAAGGAGTTGCTCGGCAAGCTCGAGAAACGCGGCATCAAGGGTCTCGCGTTCTGGGACAACGGCTTCAAGTCCTTCTCGGCGAACTCTCCGATCAGGAAGCCCGAGGACCTGAAAGGCAAGAAAATGCGCGTCCAGTCGTCGAAAGTCCTCGAGGAGCAGATGCGCGCGCTCGGTGCGATTCCGCAGGTCATGGCGTTCTCCGAGGTCTACCAGGCGCTGCAGACCGGCGTCGTCGACGGCACCGAGAACCCGCATTCGAACCTGTACACACAGAAGATGCACGAAGTGCAGAAGCACATGACGCTGACCGACCACGGCTACCTCGGCTACGCGGTGATCACGAACAAGAAGTTCTGGGACGGCCTGCCGGCCGAGACGCGTACGCAGCTCGAACAGGCTGTGAAGGAATCGACCGAGTACGCGAACCAGATCGCGAAGGAAGAAAACGACAAGGCGCTCGAAGCGGTGCGCGCGTCGGGCAAGACGGAGATCTACCAGCCGACCGACGCCGAGAAGTTGGCGTTCAAGAAGGCGCTGGTTCCGGTGCACAAGAAGATGGAATCGCGCATCGGTGCCGAAACCATCCAGTCCATTTACAAGGACACCGGGTTCGACCCGTCCAAGCTGTAATCCATCATCCGCTCAACGCCCGCCGGCTCTGCGCAACACCGCATTCCGGCGGGCGTTTTCGTGACGGGAGTATCCCATGCTAAAAATCCTTGACCATGTCGAGGAGTGGCTCATCACCTTCCTCATGGGTGTGGCCACGATCATCATCTTCGTCTCGGTCGTGCACCGCTACGGCTCCGGCCTGGCGATTCCCGGCCTGCAGGACTGGCTGCTGTCGCTGCATTTCGGCTGGGCGCAGGAGCTGTGCATCATCATGTTCGTCTGGATGGCCAAGTTCGGCGCCGCCTACGGCGTGCGCACCGGCATCCACGTCGGCGTCGACGTGCTGATCAACCGGCTGTCCGCCCCCAACCGCGCCAAGTTCGTCGTCATCGGGCTCGGCGCCGGCGCGCTCTTCACCGGCATCGTCGGGACGCTCGGCCTGACGTTCGTGCTCGAGAACGGCGCCCATTATCAGTTCCTGACGTGGTTCGGCATGGACACCGGCGAGCTGTATGAAGGACCGACGACGCCGGACCTCGAATGGCCGACGTGGATCGTGTATTCGGCGATCCCGCTGGGGTCGTACCTGATGTGCTTCCGCTTCCTGCAAGTGATGGCGGCGTTCCTGCGCACCGGCGAGCTGCCGACGCACGACCACGGTCACGTCGAGGGCATCGACGAGGAGCACCTGCCAGTCGACGCGAACTACTACGACATGGACGACAACCTGCACCCGCACGACCTCACCCATAAACAGCTGGGCGAAAACGGCAAGAAGGGCGGCAATCGCACCCGGGGAGACAAGCAATGAGCGCCGCCATCATCTTCGTATTGCTCCTGGTGCTGATGCTCACCGGGATGCCGATCTCGATCTCGCTCGGCCTCACGGTCCTGACCTTCCTGTTCACGATGACTGAAGTGCCGATCGAGTCGGTCGCGCTGAAGCTCTTCACCGGCATCGAGAAGTTCGAGATCATGGCGATCCCGTTCTTCATCCTCGCGGGCAACTTCCTGACGCATGGCGGGGTTGCGCGGCGCATGATCAACTTCGCGACCTCGATGGTCGGCCACTGGCACGGGGGCTTGGGTCTGGGCGGCGTGGTTGCCTGCGCGCTGTTCGCTGCGGTATCGGGCTCGAGCCCGGCGACGGTCGTCGCGATCGGCGCGATCCTGTTGCCGGCAATGGTCAGGCAGGGCTTCCCGAACAAGTTCGGCGCCGGCGTGATCACGACTTCGGGCGCGCTCGGCATCCTGATCCCGCCGTCGATCGTCATGGTCATGTACTCGGTGTCGACGAACACCTCGGTCGGCTCGCTGTTCATGGCGGGCGTCGTGCCGGGCCTGTTGCTCGCGATGTTTCTCGGCTTCACGACCTGGTACCGTGCGCGCAAGTACGATTACCCGCGCCAGCCGAAAGCGAGCTGGGGGCAGCGGCTGAAGGCGTTCAAGGAATCCGCGTGGGGCCTGTTCCTGATCGTCGTCGTCATGGGCGGGATCTACACCGGCATCTTCACGCCGACCGAGGCGGCCGCGATGAGCGCGGTGTACGCATTCTTCGTCGCGGTGTTCATCTATAAGGATCTCGGCATGAAGGACGTGCCGAAGGTGCTGCTGAACTCCGCGAACATGAGTGCGATGCTGCTGTACATCATCACCAACGCGGTGCTGTTCTCGTTCCTGCTGACGCACGAGAACATCCCGCAGGAGATGGCGGACTTCATGATTGGCACCGGCGTCGGCGTGATCGGCTTCCTGATCATGGCCAACATCCTGATGCTGATCGCCGGCAACTTCATGGAGCCGTCGTCGATCGTGCTGATCCTCGCGCCGATCCTGTTCCCGATCGCGATCAAGCTCGGCATCGACCCGGTGCATTTCGGCATCATCATGGTAGTGAACATGGAAGTCGGCATGTGCCATCCGCCGGTCGGCCTGAACCTCTACGTCGCTTCCGGCATCACGAAAATGGGCATCACCGAGCTGACGGTCGCAGTATGGCCGTGGCTGCTGTCGATGCTGGTATTCCTGATCCTCGTCACCTACGTCCCGGCCATCTCGCTGGCCCTGCCGCGCGCGCTCGGCATGATGTAGCGAGGCCGTGTCGTCGCACAGCAAAGGCCCGCCTTTCGAGGCGGGCTTTTTTCACTGAACGGCCTGCCCCCGCGAGCTAGAATACGTCGCCCCGCATGCATTGACGGGGCCCTTGCGTGAATTGCCGGATGGCCGGGCAGGAGATACATGGCGATATATCTGAACGAAGCCGAAGTCGGCAGCCTCCTCGACATGCCGACGGTGCTCGATGCGGTCGAGCAGGTCATGGCGGCCCACGGGCGCGGCGAAACGATCGACTTCCCGCGGCAGCGCGTGCGCCTGCCGGCGACGATGACGCACCTGCTGCAGGGCGGGGTGCCTGCCGTCAACCTCTCGGGGCTGAAGGTGTATACGACCGGCAGCGGCCGCAACCGCTTCTGGGTGCATCTTTTCGACGCGACCAGTGGTGATCCGGTCGCCGTGCTCGAGGCCGACCGCCTCGGCATGATGCGCACCGGCGCCGCGGGCGGGATCGCGGCCAAATGGCTCGCGCGCGCGGACGCCCGCGTCGCAGGCGTGTTCGGCGCCGGCTGGCAGGCGCAGGGACAGATCCTCGCGCTGTGTGCGGTACGGCCGCTCGAACGCATCAAAGTGTTCGCGCGCAACCAGGAGCGGCTGCAGGCTTTCTGCACGCAGATGAGCCTTGACACCGGCCGTGACGTGGTGCCGGCGGCGAGCGCCGAGGACACGGTGCGCGGCGCCGACGTCGTCGTCACGATCACGACCTCGCCAAAGCCGCTGTTCGACGCCGCGTGGCTCGCTCCGGGCACGCATGTCACCGCCGCCGGCTCGAACAGCCTCGCCCGTCAGGAGCTGTCGGAAGCGGCGGTGAGGCGCGCCGACGTGATCTGCGTCGATTCGCGCGAGATCGCGCTGCGCGAAGCGGGCGACCTGCTGCCGCTGCTCGAAAAAGGGCGCACGCAGCCGGGACGATGGGTGGAACTCGGTGAAGTGGTTGCAGGGATTCGCCCGGGACGCACGAGCGACGCCCAGGTCACGCTGTTCGAATCGCAGGGCATGGCGATCCAGGACATCGCCGTGGCGGCGCAAGTCGTCGCGCGCGCCCGCGAACGCGGCCTCGGCACCGGGCTGCCTTACTGAAAGCCGTGCCCGCGGTGCGCGCCGCGCGCTTGCCCACTCGAGAAATGGAACAAATGCAATGCCGAAGTTGATCCTCAGCATGGACGGGCTGGTCCTCAAGGAAATCGTCCTCGACAAGCCGCGCACGACGATCGGGCGCAAGCCCAACAATGACGTCCAGATCGACAACCTGGCGATCAGCGGCCAGCATGCAGTCATCACGACGATCCTCGAGGACGCCTTTCTCGAGGACCAGAACAGCACCAACGGCACCTACGTGAATGGCCAGCCGATCAAGAAGCATGTGCTGCGCAACAACGACCTCGTCGAACTCGGCAAGTACCGTCTCAAGTACATCGTCGAGCCGCCTGCGCCGGCGGTGCACGCGTTCGGCTATGCCGCAGCGGTCGCGGACGGGCCGGTGTTCGTGCCCCCCGAGGTCGCACCTGCCGCCACCACCCCCGCTGGCAGCCCGACGCCCGGCGCAGCGGCGTCGGAGATGCGATCCGCTCCGGCTGCGTCGCCCGCTGCGCGGGCCGGCGCGCTGGGCGTCATGCAGCTGCTCAACGGCCCGAATGCGGGACGGGAACTGGAGCTGACGAAGTCGCTGACGACGCTCGGCAAGCCGGGCAAGCAGGTGGCGGCGATCACGCGGCGGGTGAACGGGTACTTCCTCACGCACGTCGAAGGCGAAGTGTTCCCGCTCGTCAACGGGTGCCCGCTGGACGCGCAGGCGCGCCGCCTCGACGAACACGACATCGTCGAGCTGGCCGGAGTCAAGATGGAGTTTTTCCTGCGCCCGTGACGCGGCCGCGACATCGCCGATTGCCGGCCGCATCGCATCGTGAAGTAATGCACGCGGGACGATCGGAAGGTAGTGATAGCGTGCTGCGTCACCTTTACCGGAGCGACGCTCGTAGCCTGCCGCGGTGGACTCCCGGCGCGACCCCAACCCATGAAGCTCAGAATACTCGGCTGCAGCGGCGGAATCGGCGGACGGGCTTCGGGCACGACGGCCTTCCTCGCCGATGACGACATTCTCGTCGATGCGGGCACCGGCGTCGGCGAACTGGAACTCGACGAGTTGCTGCGCATCGATCATGTTTTCGTCACCCATGCGCATCTCGACCACATCGTGTCGATTCCGCTGCTCGTCGATTCGGTCGGCGAACTCCGCGACACGCCGCTGACGGTGTACGCCACGGCCGAAACCATCCGCATCCTGCGCCTGCACGTCTTCAACTGGCAGATCTGGCCGGATTTCACGACGATCCCGGACTGCCACCGGCCGTACCTCAGGTTTCATCCCGTCGAACCCGGCCACCCGCTCCGGCTCGGAGCACGAACGGTCACGCCGCTGCCGGCCCGCCACAGCGTGCCGACGGTCGCCTACTGTCTCGACAGTGGCGAGGGCAAGCTCGTCTATACCGGCGACACCGAGTATTCGGCCGAACTGATCGCCGCCATCAACGCGCTCGACAGCGTGCGCCACCTGATCGTCGAGACCGCTTTCCCCGAAAGCCAGCACGGCCTCGCGCTCATGGCGCGCCATCTGTGCCCGAGCCTGCTGCAGGCGATGCTCGAAGAGCTCGCCGGAGCGCCCGAGGTGCACATCACCCACCTCAAGCCCGGCCAGTGCGAACGCATCATGCGCGAGATCGCGGCCGGAGCCGGGCGCCTGCGTCCGGTGAGGCTCGAGCAGGGCACGATCCTCGAGTTCTGAATTTCCTCGCGACGCCGGCTAGAATGGCCAGCCCCTGCACGCCCCGTTGAATCCCCTGACACCACGAACAGGAATGCCCATGACAGCAGCGCCCGGACGAGCCGGGAAAGCGAGCGACGTTGCCGGCCGTCTCGCGTTTTTCAAAGGACTGCAGACGATGACGGCACGCATCGATGCCGCCGACGACGTCGATCGCGTCATCCTCGATCTTTCCGCCGACCTGTGCGCGCTGTTCGACGCCGACAGCCTGTGCTTCTTCGCCCTCGATGAGGCCGGCACGACGCTCGTTTTGCGCGTCAGGACCGGCGCGGCCCCTGTCGAAGCGCGACTCCCGGTCGCGGCGCACAGCATCGCCGGCTACGTCGCACTGCGCCGCCAGCCCGTCAATATTCGCGACGTGCATGACCAAACCGAGCTCCGCGCGCTTTCCCCGGAGCTGCGCTTTCCCCGGAGCGGAGACGAGCGCAGCGGCTACCGCACGCGACAGGTGCTTGCGGCGCCCGTCATCGATCCTGCCGCCGGCGCGCTGCAGGGCGTGATCCTGCTGATCAACGCGACGCGCGGCGAGGACTTTTCGGGCGTCGCGAAGGACGGCCTGCTCGGGCTCGCGCAGGCACTGGGCGTCGCGTACGCCCGCCAGGGCAAAGCGCCGGCGGCGCTGCGCTCGCGCTACGACGCGCTGGTCGTCGACGGGCGCCTCGACGCGGACGAACTCGACGAGGCGGTGCGCCGCGCTCGCGAAGGGGGGGCGACGGTCGATGAAGTGCTCGCCGCGACCCGCGGCATCGCGCTGTCCGAGCTCGGCGACGCCGCGTCGCGCTTCTTCCACGTGCCGTACGAGCCTTACCGCCAGGATCGCGTCAAGCAGCTCGACCTGCTGCGCAACATCAAGCGCGAGTATGTGCAGCAGACCGGATGGCTGCCGCTCGAGGAGACGCCCGAAGGCATCGTCGTGCTAGCGTGGGACCCCGAGCAGGTCCGTGCATCGCGCATCGCGCACAACGTGTTCCCGAAGCGCCGGCTCGCCTTCCGCGTGACGACGCGCGACGAGTTCGACCGCACGGTGGATCAGTATTTCGAGCCATCGATGGAACTCGGCTCGGTGTCCGACCTGCTGCAGGGCCTGCCCGAAGACGAGCAGGACTTCCCGGTCGCCGACGACGTCCTGGCCGCGGCGGACAACGAACTCGTCAAGCTCGTGAACAAGATCATCATCGACGCGTACCGGCAGGGCGCGTCGGATATCCATGTCGAGCCGCGCCCGGGCAAGGACAAGACCCATATCCGCTTCCGCAAGGACGGCACGCTCGTGCCGTACATCCAGGTGCCGGCGAGCTACCGCAACGCGCTCGTGACGCGCATCAAGATCATGTGCGACCTCGACATTTCGGAGCGGCGCAAGCCGCAGGACGGCAAGATCCGCTTTCGCAAGTTCGCGCCGCTCGATATCGAGCTGCGCGTCGCGACGCTGCCGACTGCCGGCGGCATGGAAGACGTCGTGATGCGCCTGCTCGGCCACAGCGAGCCGATTCGCCTCGAGCAGCTCGGCCTGACCGCGCACAACCTCGAACGTCTCAGGCGCACGATCGCCACGCCCTACGGCCTGTTCTTCGTCTGCGGGCCGACCGGCTCGGGCAAGACGACGACGCTGCATTCGATCCTCGGCCATCTCAACACGCCGGAAACGAAGATCTGGACTGCCGAAGATCCCGTCGAGATCACGCAGAAAGGGCTGCGCCAGGTGCAGGTCAACCGCAAGGCCGGCCTCGATTTCGCCACGACGATGCGCGCATTCCTCCGTGCCGACCCGGACGTCATCATGGTTGGCGAGATGCGCGACCTCGAGACGGTGTCGGTGGGCATCGAAGCGTCGCTGACCGGGCATCTCGTGCTGTCGACGCTGCATACCAACAGCGCGCCGGAATCGATCGTGCGCCTGCTCGACATGGGCATGGACCCGTTCAACTTCGGCGACGCGCTGCTCGGCGTGCTCGCGCAGCGCCTGGCGAAGCGGCTGTGCGTCCAGTGCCGGCAAGCTTACTGCCCAGACGAGACGGAAATCCAGCAGCTGCTCGACGAGTACTGCGAAGACATGCACGCGACGCCGGAATTTCGCGCCGATTCGCGCGGCGCCCGCGCCGCAGTGTTCGTTCGGCTGCGCGCGACGCATGCGGATGCCGAAGGGCGCTTCACGCTTTACCGGCCGGTCGGCTGCCCGGAGTGCAACTCCGGCTACAAGGGGCGGGTCGGACTGCATGAGCTGATGCTCGCCTCGACCGAGATCAGGCGGATGATCCAGGAGCGCGCGCGCGTCGCGCAGCTGCTCGGTGTGGCGCTTGCCGAGGGCTTGCGCACGCTGCGCCAGGACGGCATCGAGAAAGTGCTCGGCGGCGTCACCGACATGGCGCAGGTACGGCGCGTCTGCGTGCGTTGAACGGTTAGAATCCGCGGCTCGAACGAACAGGAGAACTTCATGCACCGCATCGCCCCCAGCCTGCTCTCGGCGGATTTCGCCCGCCTGGGCGAAGAGGTCCGGAATGTGGTCGCGGCCGGCGCCGACTGGATCCACTTCGACGTCATGGACAACCATTACGTGCCGAACCTCACGATCGGCCCGCTCGTCTGCGAAGCGATCCGGCCGCACACGAGCGCACCGATCGACGTCCACCTGATGGTCAAGCCGGTCGACCGCATCGTCCCGGACTTCGCGAAAGCCGGGGCGAACATCATCACTTTCCATCCCGAGGCGTCCGAGCACGTCGACCGTACGCTGCAGCTGATCCGCGACTGCGGCTGCCAGGCAGGCCTGGTGTTCAACCCGGCGACGCCGCTGCACTATCTCGACCATGTGCTCGACAGCATCGACATCGTGCTGCTGATGAGCGTCAATCCCGGCTTCGGCGGGCAGAAGTTCATTCCCGGCACGCTGCCGAAACTGCGCGCGGCGCGCGAGAAGCTCGATGCGTACGAAGCGGCGAGCGGGCGGCGGATCCTGCTGCAGATCGACGGCGGCGTGAAGGTCGACAACATCGCACAGATCGCCGCCGCCGGCGCCGACACCTTCGTCGCCGGCTCGGCGGTGTTCGGCGCCGGGCGCGACGCCGACCCGCACCGCTACGACAGCGTGATCGCCGCGCTGCGCGCCGAACTCGCGAAGGTGGGCGCGTGAGTGCTTCGCCGAGCTCCTCCAGCGAGCGCGACGGTGCAGCAGTGAACGGACGCCGCTTCCCGGTGCGGGCAGTGCTGTTCGATCTCGACGGCACGCTGCTCGACACGATCGCGGACCTCGCCGAAGGCGCGAACCGCATGCTCGCCGAACTCGGCCGGCCGACGCGGCCGCTCGCCGAGATCCATTCCTTCGTCGGCAAAGGCATTCCGCATCTCGTGCGGCGCTGCATGACCGAGAACGCGCAGGCGAGCGAGGCCGAGATCGAAAGCGCAGTGGGGGTCTTCCGTCGTCACTACTCTGAAGTAAACGGCCGGCACACGACGATCTACCCCGGCGTCGTCGAGACTCTCGATGCGATGCGGGCGATGGATCTGCGGCTCGCCTGCGTGACGAACAAGGCCGAAGCTTTCACGCTGCCGCTGCTCGAACGCATGCGGCTCGACCGCTACTTCGACGCCGTCGTCAGCGGCGACACGCTGCCGGTGAAGAAACCCGACCCGGCAGTGCTGCACCACGCCTGCAACCTGCTCGGTGTCACCAGCGCGCAGGCGCTGATGATCGGCGACTCCGCGAACGACGCGCTCGCCGCGCGTGCGGCGGGCATGCCGGTGCTGCTCGTGACCTACGGTTATAGCGAGGGCATGCCCGTGGACACCATCGAATGCGATGGGCTACTATCGGTCGCCACCGGGGCGCTCGAACTCATCGACGCGATCTGACGGTTTCCCTGCCGCGACTTCACCCACTACGGCGAATCGACGTGACGCACGACCACCGGCTTTCGGACAAGGAACGCAACGAGACCTCCGCCATGCGCTGCTGCTGGCGGCGCTGGCGCTCGTGGCCCGCGGGCCACTAAAACGCGACCGCTTTCGCGGGCTGCCGATGCGCCCGCACCCCCTTGTTCCGATCGAACCGTTTCTCGTGGAGTCACCATGCTCGAACATGAATTCAACGCGCTGGCCGCGCAGGGCTATAACCGCATCCCGGTCACGCTCGAAACCTTCGCCGACCTCGACACGCCGCTGTCGATCTACCTGAAGCTCGCGAACGAGCCATACAGCTACCTGCTCGAATCGGTGCAGGGCGGTGAGCGCTTCGGCCGCTACTCGATGATCGGCCTGGCCGCATCGACGCGCATCGAAGTCTATGGCCGCTCGGCGCTGCTCCTGACCGGCAACCGCCTCGTCGAGCGGCGCGACTACGGCGATCCGCTGAACTACGTCGCCGAATTCATGGCGCGCATCAAGGTACCGCCGCGCGCGGGCCTGCCGCGCTTCGCCGGCGGGCTCGTCGGCTGTTTCGGCTACGACACGGTGCGCTACATCGAGCCGCGCCTTGCGAAGACCGAGAAGACCGACACGATCGGCACTCCGGACATCCTGCTGTTGCTGTCCGAGGAAATTGCGATCGTCGACAATCTGTCGGGCAAGCTGACGCTCGTCGTCTATGCCGAGCCGGAAGTGCCCGGCGCGTACAAGCGCGCGAAGAAGCGCCTGCGCGATCTCCTCGCGCGGCTGCGCGCGCCGGCGGTGATTCCCGAGGATGCGCACGCCGAATCGCAGCCCGCCACATCGAGCTTCGGCGAGGACGCGTTCAAGGCTGCGGTGACCCGCGCGAAGCAGTACATCATCGACGGCGACATCATGCAGGTCGTGCTGTCGCAGCGCATGAGCAAGCCGTACGCGGCGAGCCCGCTGGCGCTCTATCGCGCGATCCGCACGCTGAACCCGTCGCCTTACATGTTCTATTTCAACTTCGAGGATTTCCACGTCGTCGGGGCATCGCCCGAAATCCTCGTCCGGCTCGACCAGGACGGCGACGCGAAGCGCGTCACGGTGCGCCCGATCGCGGGCACGCGCCCGCGCGGCGCGACCGCAGCGGACGATCTCGCGCTCGAAGCGGACCTGCTCGCTGACGAGAAGGAACGCGCCGAGCACTTGCAGCTGCTCGACCTCGGACGCAACGACGCCGGCCGCGTCGCCGAGATCGGCAGCGTCAAGGTCACCGAGCAATTCACGGTCGAGCGTTACTCGCACGTGATGCACATCGTCTCGAACGTCGAAGGGCGCCTGAAGGACGGGCTCAACGCGCTCGCCGTGCTGCGCGCGACCTTCCCGGCGGGCACGGTGTCGGGCGCGCCGAAGCTGCGCGCGATGGAGATCATCGACGAGCTCGAGCCGGTCAAGCGCGGCATCTATGCTGGCGCCGCCGGCTACATCGGTTTCCATGGCGACATGGATCTGGCGATCGCGATCCGCACCGCCGTCGTCAAGGACTGCCACATCCACGTCCAGGCCGGGGCCGGCATCGTCGCCGATTCGAACCCTGACGCTGAATGGACCGAGACGCAGAACAAGGCGCGCGCGATGCTGCGTGCGGCGGAGATGGCGGAATCGGGTCTGGACACGCGGGTCGACTGACACGTGGGACAACGCTCTTCCGCGTGGCCGTCCTGTCATCGCAGGCAGCGCCCGAGGCAGGCAGCGGGCAGAATCTCGACGTTGTGTTGAACCGGATCGTCGGATCAGCCTCTGAATGAGCGATGGTGCGATCGCGCATTCACCGGCTGTTCTTTCCCCGTCACTCTGCACACTCTGGGAGGCCCCGATGACCGAAACCCTGACCATTGCCTGTCCTCACTGCCACGTCCTGAACCGCTTGCCTGGCGGGCGTTTGAGCGACGACCCGAACTGCGGCAAATGCCATCAGGCGCTCTTCACCAGCCATCCGGTCGAACTCGACGCCGCGAGCTTCGACGTGCACGCCGGTCATGGCGACCTGCCGCTGCTCGTCGATTTCTGGGCGTCGTGGTGCGGTCCGTGCCGGACGATGGCGCCGGCGTTCGAGGAGGCCGCGGCGAAGCTCGAACCGCATGTCCGGCTCGCGAAAGTCAATACCGAGGAGGCGCAGGATCTCGCGGCGCGCTACGCGATCCGCAGCATCCCGACGATGGTGCTGTTCCGCGCCGGCCGCGAAGTCGCACGCCAGTCCGGGGCGATGAACACCGGCCAGATCCTGCAGTGGGCGAAAGCGCAGGGACTGTGAGGACGTCCGCCGGCCGGCAACGGCGTTGCGCAGGACGCAAGAGTTGCCGAGGCAGGGCGGGGCGCGGATACTGCCGGCCTTCGAACCCGATACCCTGAGGAACCATGTCCACGATCCCTGCCTGCCCCCGATGCGCGATGGAGAACACCTACCCGGACGGCGACAATTACATCTGTGCCGATTGCGCCCACGAGTGGCCGATTGTGGCAGCCGCCGATGCCGACGATGAGACTGCTGCGCTCGTGAAGGATGCCAACGGCAACGTGCTGGCGGATGGTGACTCGGTCGTGCTGATCAAGGACCTCAAAGTCAAGGGATCCTCGATCACGTTGAAGGTCGGCACAAAGGTCAAGAGCATCCGCCTCGTCGGCGGAGACCACGAGGTTGACTGCAGGATGGACGCCGGCAGCTTCATGCTGAAGGCTTGCTACCTGAAGAAGGTCTGAGCGGCCTTCCTTCTGCCTGACCCGCCCCTGCCGGGCCCGGGTCAGGCGGAGCGTACATTGCGCAGTGCCGGATGAGTCCGGTCGATCTCTTCGAGGGGGCGCTTCCTGCCCGCCGGCGACAGCGCCGTGTAGGCGCCCAGCATGTCGGCGGGGAGCCGTCCGACAATGCCGAACAGGTCCGCGAAACGCACGCCCTGGTGCACCAGATAAGCGATGTAGCTGTGGCGCAGCGCCGCGGACGTGATCTCGTCCGGGTCGGGGATGCCGGCATCGTGCGCGGCGTAAAGAAGCGTCGCGTCGAGCGCGTCGGGCGTCCCGTCACTCGTGGTCGGGGCGACCAGGGCGTCGTCTGTTTCCGGATGCTGTTCCCGGTACCGGCCCAACTGCGCCGCGAACGCCGCAGGCAGCGGCACGGCGCGGTCGGGCAGGAGAATCTGCCGGCCGGCCAGGTCGACCGCCGTCCATTTGAGCCGGGCGAGCTCGTCGAACGACACGCCGGAAAGCAGCGCGAGCGCGCCGATGCGGGGGTCGTCGGGCAGCTCGTCGAGCAGTTGCCCGATCTCGGCTTCGTCGAGTTCGCGCGGCAGGGGCGCCGCACCCGCGAGCAGCGCCGACGGGGCGAACTGGCCGAGCGCCTCCGGTGAGCGCGACGCCGGCAGCTGCACATTGCCGAGCCATGCCGGTGCGACAACGAGTGACGGCGCCGGGGGGGGGCGGTTGAACAGCTCGACGATCCAGGTCGTCAGCAACGCCAGCAGCAGCGATGCCGTGAGGCCGATCGCCGCGTCCCGGCCGTACTGCGGCCGCCACGGCTCGGCCGGCGGGAAAGCCGCTTCGAGCGTCGTGACTTCCGGGACGCGGATCCGCTCCGCAGCCTGCAGTCCGGTCGCCCTGACGACCGCCACCCGGTGCATCTCCTCGAGTCCGGTCAGCTCCTCCTGCATCGCCTTGAACTCGCCCAGACGCGCCGTGAACGCCTGGACCGTCCGCCGCTCGCCGCCCGCCTGTTGAGCCAGCCGGTCCACGGCCGCGCGCGCCGCTGCGACTTCCTCTTCGGCGTCGCTCAGCGCTGCCTGCTGCCCCTTTTCGCGGACCTGCTGCAATTGTTCGTCCAGATTCGCGATGCGCATGCGCAGGGCCTTGGCGCGCGGATCGAAGGTGAGGAAGTCCGGCGTGTAGGCACGTTCCAGTTCGTGCTGCTCCTCGCGCAATTGCGATGCCCGCTGCTCCAGGTTCGACAGCGTCGGGTTGTCGCGCGCGCGGACGATCGACTTGCCGGCCGCGATCGAATCGCGCAGCGAACGCAGTTTCGCTTCGGCCGCGACGAGTCGGTCGTTCGCCGCGTTCAGCGATTGTCCGACGCCCTTGACCTGGCTGAGAACGCGGTTTTCGTCGCGCTCCAGCGAGACGATGTCGTGGTCGCGGCGATAGTCGTCGAGCGCGCGCCGTTTCTCGGCGACGCGCTCTTCGAGTTTCGCGGCTTCGTCCTGCGCCCTGGTCGCACGGCTGCCCGAATCCTGGCGATAACGCTCGGCGAGCTCGCTGCGGTAAGTCTCGATCAATGCGTTGACGAGCGGAGCGAGCGCTTCGGCCGGCCGGCCGCTCGCCGCGAGCTCGACGACGTCGGTTCCTTCGACCGGCGCCGCGTCGAGCATCTGCCGATAGTCCTCGACGCTATCCCCGCCCTCGTCTGAGCCGGCCGGCAGCGGCATACCGATGCCGGCGACCCGGGCGACCGCTTTCTCGACGAGCGGGCGGCTCGTGAGCACTTCGACTTCGGTCAGGAACGCCGCCTGGACTGCGGCTCTGCGCTCATCGGCGGTGTCGCCGTTGCCCGGCATGTCGATCCGCAGTCGTGCGGCGGTGCGGTATTCGGCGGGACGCGAGTAATCGTAGATCAGGCTCGCGGCGGCGAGCAGCAGGAAACTCAGGCCGAAGACCGCGATACGCCGCCGTTTGGGCGGTGCCGGATAGGCAGTCGGGGCGAGGCCGGGCCAGAACGGATCGACAGTAGTGGGGCCGGTGTCGTCGCGGATCATGCTTTCGATCCGCGCTGGATATCGGAACTGGGTGATGCGGCGCGCGAAGGGACGCCGGGGGTCACGACTGCACGACGCGGTGAGCAAATGCGCGAAGTGAATTCTTCCATGTGCCTGTCTCCTTCCTCGCCGCATCGCGTCGACTTGACGGATGGATTGAGGGGATTAACTGCGTATGCCTATTGAAGCATTCCGGCGGCGAAAACTCATGCAGTTATTCATCCGCTTACAGTCTTGCCGGGCAAGCGCTTGCGCCGCCCGCTCCGGCGCGCGGCAGCGCAAGGTTCAGTTGAAGCCGGGCGTGAAATCGGACGCTGTGCCCTCGTCCGGGGCAAGGGAGGGACGGACCCGCAGGGCGGTGAGAATGCCGGCGAGGATGTCAGCCGGAGGAGGGGGACAGCCGGGAACGGTGACGTCGACCGGGATGACGTTCGACACCCGCCCGCAGCTCGCGTAGCTCTCGCCGAAAATGCCGCCGGTGCAGCCGCAGTCGCCGATCGCGACGACGAGCTTCGGCGCCGGGATCGCATCGTAGGTGCGCTTCAGCGCGAGCTCCATGTGACGCGACACCGGTCCGGTGACGAGCAGCATGTCGGCATGACGCGGGCTTGCGACGAACTTGATGCCGAGTCCCTCGATGTTGTAGTAGGGGTTGTTCAGCGCGTGGATCTCGAGTTCGCAGCCGTTGCACGAGCCGCCGTCGACGTGTCGGATCGCCAGCGCGCGGCCGAGGATCGCGAGAATGTCGGGGTGGATCAGGTGGGCCCGGTGGCGCGACGGGGAAAGGGTCGGGGAGCGGGTCGGGGAGGCCGATGCGCCGGGACGGCGATGGCGGGCGATGTACTTGAGAATGTGCCACATCACAGATCCTGCGCGGAATAGCCGAGGTTGAAGGATTTGTTGATCAGCGGGAAGTCGGCGACGATGTTGTCGATGATCGCGTGCTCGATCACCGGCCAGTTCTGCCACGACGGATCGTGGCAATGGCAGCGCGCGATGCGCCCGCGCGCATCGGTTTCGAGCGCGACGAATATTTCGCCCCGCCAGCCTTCGATCCAGCCGGCACCGGACGCCGCGTCGCGAATCGCGATCGGGACATCGAGCGGGCCATCCGGCAGCGCGGCAAGCAGCGCGTCGATCAGCCGCAGCGACTCGAAACATTCGTCGAAGCGCACCGCGACGCGGGCCGCGACGTCGCCGTTGAACTGCGTGGACGCCGTCACTGCGAGCTTGTCGTACGGCGGCCACGGAAAGTCCACGCGCAGGTCGGCGACCTGCCCGCTCGCGCGCCCGGCGAGCCCGGTCAGCCCGAACCGCGCGGCGAGTTCCGGAGCGACCCGGCCGGTCGTCACGAAACGATCCTGCAAACCGGCATGCTCGTCGTAGATGTCCTTCAGTTCGGCAACTTCGGCGACGAGCGCAACTGCGTCGCGACGCAGTTGCGCCGCCGCGGCGGCGTCGAGGTCGCGCGCGACGCCCCCCGGCCGGATGCAGTCCATCAGCAGCCGGTGGCCGAACGCCTCGAAGTTCGCGCGCAGCCAGTCTTCGCGCAGGCGCGAGAACTGCGCGAGCGCGAAGCCGAACGCGGCATCGTTGCCGAGCGCACCGAGGTCGCCGAGGTGGTTCGCGACGCGCTCGCGCTCGAGCAGCAGCGCGCGCAGCCACGCGGCACGCTCCGGCACCGCCACGCCAGCAGCCGACTCGGCCGCCATTGCGTAGGCCCACGCATACGCCACCGTGCTGTCGCCGGACACGCGCCCCGCCAGCCGCGCCCCTTCGTCGATGTCCATGCCCATGAAGCGGCGCTCGATGCCTTTGTGCGTGTAGCCGAACCGCTCCTCGAGGCGCAGCACTTTCTCGCCAACGACCGAGAAGCGGAAATGCCCCGGCTCGATCGTACCGGCATGCACCGGCCCGACCGCAATCTCATGCACGCCGTCGCCTTCGACAAAGACGAAGGGGTAGTTGTCGGGCTGCGGAGCGAAGCGCTCCTGGCCGGTGTTCTCGATGCGCAGCGGGAAGTAGTCGGCCGGCCACGCGCCGTGGCGCAGCCACTGGCGGGAGTCCACGCTGTCCTCGGCGTCGATGCCGACGAGGTCGTGCGCAGCGCGCTGCATGCGGAGCGCGGGGACGAAGAAGCGCGAGATGTCCGGGTAGGCCGGGCGCATGACGTCGAGTCCGAGCTCCACCCAAAGCAAGCCTTCCGCGGTCGCGTAGGCGGTCGCCACCGCAAAACCGTCGCCCATCGCGCGTCGGTCGCTGCCCCACAGACTCACGAGCCGGCCTTTCGTTGTGGCGACCGCGAACGCGAGCGCGCTCCACTGCGTGGCATCGACGCGGGCGCGGTGCATCGGCAGCGGCGCAGCGAGTCGTTCGAAGCGGCAATCGAGTCCGGAAAATTGCACGTCAGCCTCCGATCATGCGCGCGGCCTCGCGGTACCAGCCGTCGAGCCAGGGCGGGATGTAGAGCCCGAGCATCAGCGCGAGCCCGAGATGGACGAACACCGGCAGCAACGCGGGCGGATGCGGGAGCGGGCGCAGCGAGGTTTCGCCGAACACCATCGGCTGGACGTGGCCGAAGATCGCCGCGAAGGCGACGCCGAGCGCGACGAGCAGGAACGGCGTCGCCCACGGCAGCTCGCGCATCGCGGTGGTGAGAATCAGGAACTCGCTCGCGAAGACGCCGAACGGCGGCATGCCGAGGATCGCCAACGCGCCGAGCATCAGGCCCCACCCGACCGTCGGATTGACTTTCAGCAGGCCGCGGATGTCCTCCATCAGCTGCGAACCGGCTTTCTGCGCGGCATGGCCGACGGCGAAGAAGATCGCCGATTTCACCAGCGCATGCACCGTCATGTGCAGCAGCCCGGCGAAATTCGCGATCGGGCCGCCGAGGCCGAACGCGAACGTCATCAAACCCATGTGCTCGATCGACGAGTACGCGAACATGCGCTTGACGTCACGCTGGCGCGACAGGAAGAAGGTCGCGACGACGACCGTGACCAGGCCGAAGCCGATCATCATGCGCCCCGGCAGCCCGTTCGCCAGCGCGCCGTCGGCGAGCACCTTGCAGCGCAGCACCGCGTACAGCGCGACGTTGAGCAGCAGCCCCGACAGCACCGCCGAGATCGGCGTCGGCCCTTCAGCGTGCGCGTCGGGGAGCCAGTTATGCACTGGCACGAGGCCGACTTTCGTGCCGTAGCCGAGCAGCAGGAACACGAATGCGAGCGACAGGATCGACGGGTCGAGCAGATGCTTCGATTCGGCAAGATGCGTCCACAGCAGCGCGCCGTCGCCACCGCCGATCGCGCGTTCCGCGGCGAGGTACAGCAGGATCGTGCCGAAGAGTGCCTGGGCGATGCCGACGCCGCACAGGATGAAGTATTTCCACGCCGCTTCGAGGCTCGCCGCGGTGCGATACACCGACACCAGCAGCACCGTCGTCAGCGTCGCGGCTTCCATCGCGACCCACAGGATGCCGAGATTGTTGGTCGTCAGCGCGAGCAACATCATGCCGTTGAAGAGCTGGTACATGCTGTGGAAGAGCCGCATGCGCTGCGGCGTCATCTTGCCGTGGTCGCGCTCGATGCGCATGTACGGGCGCGAGAACAGCGACGTCGTGAAACCGACGAACGCGGTCAGCGTCACGAGGAACACGTTGAGCGCATCGACGAAAAACCACTCGCTCCATGCGAGCAGCGGCCCGCCGCGGATCACCTGCACGGTCAGCCACGCCGCCGCGGCCAGCGTGGCCAGACTGACGGCGGCGTTCAACTCCGGCGCCCATT
This sequence comes from Aromatoleum buckelii, assembly GCF_012910785.2. GTDB lineage: Bacteria > Pseudomonadota > Gammaproteobacteria > Burkholderiales > Rhodocyclaceae > Aromatoleum > Aromatoleum buckelii. Next base: position 23,686 of record NZ_WTVH02000009.1, read on the forward strand.
CGCGTTCGCCCCACAGTGCGAGCAGCGCACCGCCGGCGAGCGGGATCGTGAGGACGAGGAGGAGGGCGTCCATCACGTCCCCCGCTGGGCCGCCCCGAGGGGGGCGTGCGTCCCCTGGGGGGGCAGCGCGGTGGCGATAGCCACAAGCGTGGGGGCTGTCATCTCAGTCCTCCTTGAGCTTTTCGAGATGGCGGATGTCGAGGCTGTCGAACTGTTCGCGGATCTGGAACATGAACACGCCGAGGATCAGGATGCCGACCAGCACGTCGAACGCGATGCCGAGCTCGACGATCATCGGCATGCCGGAGGTCGCCGCGGTCGCCGCGAAGAACAGGCCGTTCTCCATCGACAGGAAGCCGATGACCTGGGGCACCGCTTTCGCGCGCACGATCATCATCAGGAACGACAGCAGTACGCACGCGAGCGCGATGCCGAGCGTGCCGCGCGCGATCGACGCCGACAGCCCGGCGATCGGCGCGGCCAGATTGAACGCGAAGATCACCAGCACGATGCCGATCAGCATCGTCGTCGGGATGTTGAAGAGGGTCTCGACGTCCCAACGAACGTTGAGCCGTTCGATGACCCGGTGCAGCAGGATCGGGATCAGGATCACCTTCAATACGAAGGTCATTGCGGCCGAGTAGTACAGGTGATGCTGGCCGGTGAGAAAGCCGACGATCAGCGTCGCCGCCGCCAGCGCCGCGCCCTGCAGCGTGAAGAGGTGGATCAGCGTCAGGATGCGCCGCTGCGCGATCATCGCGAACGCGAGCACCAGCAGCACGACGGCGAACAGGTTGATCGACTGGGCGAGCAGCGAGGTCATCGGTCCTTACGCTCCGAGCAGCACATGCACGAGCAGCGCAATGACTGCCAGCAGGAATGCGGTCGCGAGGAATTCCGGCACGCGGAAGAGCCGCATCTTCGCGTTGATCGTCTCGATCAGTGCGAGCAGCACGCCGCCGATCGCGAGCTTCGCGACGAGCACCGGAATCGCGAACAGGATCGTCAGCGGCGTGCCGGCCTCGGCAATGCCCCACGGTACGAACAGCGCGAGGCCGATGCACGAATACGCGAAGAGCTTCAGCGACGCCGCCCATTCGACGAGCGCGAGATGGCGGCCGGAGTACTCGAGGATCAGCGCCTCGTGGATCATCGTCAGCTCGAGGTGGGTCGCCGGGTTGTCGACCGGCACGCGCGCGTTCTCCGCGAGCGACACCATGGTGAAGGCGACGCCGGCGACTGCCAGGCTCGGGTAGATCGCGAACGGCTGGTGCGCGAGCGTCTCGACGATCTTCGCGAGCGACGTCGATTGCGTGATCAGCGACGCGGAAAACAGCACCATCAGCAGCGCCGGCTCGGCGAGGAAGCCGACCAGCATCTCGCGGCGCGCACCGAGCGTGCCGAAAGACGTGCCGATGTCCATCGCCGCGAGCGAGATGAACACGCGCGCGAGCGCAAACAGGCCGACCAGCGCGATCGCGTCGGCGGCCGGGGCGAGCGACAGGTCGGTCGACAGCGTCGGGGCGATGCCGCACGCGAGCGCCATGCTGCCGAACATCACGTAAGGCGCGACACGGAACAGCGGCGAGGCCGTCTCGGCGACGACCGATTCCTTGTTGAACAGCTTGTGCAGCACGCGGTACGGCTGCAGCAGGCTCGGCGCGCGCCGGTTCTGCAGCCACGCGCGCCACTGGTTGACCCAACCGGTCAACAGCGGCGCGAGCGCCAGCGCGAGGACGATCGCGAGCAACTGCGCGAAGAGGCCGGTGAAGGTCATGATTTCGCCACCAGCAGCAGCACGATCAGCGTGACGAAGCTGTACAGCAGGTAGATCGCGATGCGCCCCCGCTGCAGCCGCCCGACCACGCGCGCGATGCGCTCCGTGAGGCGCGCGAGAGGCAGGTACAGCCAGTGCCAGAAATGGTCCTCGATCGTCACTCGATACACCGGCCGCGCGTCGAAGGGCGCCGGCAGCTCGCGGCGCATGCGGAACACCGGCTCGAAGATCTGGCGGATCGGCTGGCCGAAGCCCTCGGCAGTGTCCTGCATGCGTGCGGTCTGCGCCGGATAGCCGCAGTCCCATGCCGGCGCGCGGCGCAGCCGGCCGTGGTAGAACCGGCGCACCAGCACGGCCGCGAGCAGGACCGCGAGGCCGACGACAACGAGGAATGCCAGCGGGTTGTAGCTCGCGCGCTCGAGCGAGCTCGGCGCAAGCAGCAGCCAGCCGTTCGCCCGCACCGTGGCGCCGATACCGCCGCCGACGAGGAGCTGCGTGACGCGGTCGATGATGCCGATGACCGGCACCGGGAACAGGCCGAGCAGCACGCAGCCGGCGCTGAGCCACACGAGCCCGGCGCGTTCGAGCGGCGATGCCGGGTGGGCTTCGGCGAGCTTCGGTTCGCGCGGCTGGCCGAGAAAGATCACGCCGAAGAACTTCACCATCGTGTAGCCGGCGAGCGCCGCGATCAGCGCGATGCCCGCGGCGAGCACCGGCACCAGCATGTTGAGGAAGGAGTCCGGCAGGTCGGTCGTGAACAGGAAGCTCTGCAGCAGCAGCCATTCGGAGACGAAACCGGAAAACGGCGGCAGCCCCGAGCTCGCGAGCACGCCGACGAGCGACAACCACGCGACCCACGGCATGCGCCGCATCAGCCCGCCGAGCTTGCCGAGACTGCGCTCGCCGGTCGAGTGCAGCACCGAGCCGGTCGCGAGGAACAGCAGGCTCTTGAAGAACGCGTGGCCGATGACGTGGTACAGCGCCGCGGTCAGTGCCAGCGCGGACAGCGCGGTCATCCCGTACGCATTGAACAGCACGCCCAGGCCGAGGCCGACGAAGAGCAGCCCGATGTTCTCGATCGACGAATACGCGAGCAGGCGTTTCATGTCGGTCTGCACCGCGCTGAACACGACGCCATACAGCGCCGTCGCCAGCCCCACCGCGAGCAGAGCCACGCCCCACCACCACTGCTGCGCACCGAGGAGATCGAAGCCGACGCGCAGCAGCCCGTAGATTGCGGTCTTCAGCATCACGCCGCTCATCAGTGCCGACACCGGCGACGGCGCAGCCGGATGCGCTTCGGGCAGCCACACGTGCAGCGGCAGGATGCCGGCCTTCGCGCCGAAGCCGAGCGTCGCGAGCAGGAACGCGACCGACGCCCACAGCGGCGGCAGCGACTGTGCGCGCATGTTGGCGAAGGTGTAGTCGCCGGTGTTCGCCTGCAGCACGCCGAAGCACAGCAGGATCGCGATCGCGCCGACGTGCGCGATGAGCAGGTACAGGAAGCCGGCCGCGCGGATCGCCGGCACGCGGTGGTTTGTCGTGACGAGGAAGAACGACGACAGCGCCATCGTCTCCCACATCACCATGAACGCATAGGCGTCGTCGGCGAGCACGACCATCGCCATGCTGGCGAGGAAGAGATGGTATTCGAGGCACAGCAGGCCCGGCGGCGTTCCTTCGCCTTGACGGAAATAGCCGGCGGCGAAGACCGAGATGCCGACGCCGGTCGCGCCGATCACAAACAGGAAGAATGCCGACAGGCCGTCGAGCCGCAGGTGGAACGGCAGATCCGGCAGGCCGAGCGCGAGGATCGCGGTCTGCGGCGTGTCGAACATCGCCGCGAGCGCGAATCCGGCCAGCGCGAGCCCGAGCGCGGCGCCCGCCGGGAACAGCGTGCGGGCAACGAAAGCGGTGTTGCGCAACGCCGCGATTCCGGCGAGCCCGAGCGCGAGCCAGCCGGCGATGACGATCAGGATCCAGTCGAGAAGCAGCACGGGCGCGGGGCTTTCAGCGCCGGCGCTGGCCGGACGCCCACGGGTCGTCGCGATCCTCGCGGCGGCGCTCGAGCCGGTGCTGGATCCGCTGTGCCAGCGGAACCAGGCCGAACGGATGGTCGAGGGCGAGCGCCCGGGCGCGGTCGAGCAGTTGAGCTCGGCCCGGCGGAAAATGCGGGCTCTTGCTCGCGAACACGATACGGTTCGAATCCTCGTCGGCGCGCACGGCGACCATCCGGCCGTCGAAGCTGTCGCGGATGCGCGACACATAGAGCCCATAGCGCCGGTCGCCCGACCATAGGTTCACCACCATCATGCCGCCCTCCGCAAGCATCGCGCAGCAGTGATCGTAGAAGCCGGCCGAGCACAGCTGCTCCGGCATTCCTCCGATATCGAAACCGTCGACGATCAGCACGTCGGGCGCCTCGCCCGGGTCGCGCACGTATTCGGCTCCGTCGCGACACAATACCTGCAAACGCGGTCCGTCCGGCGGGATTCCGAACGCATCGCGAAGGGCGATCACCTCCGGGTTGATTTCGATGGCGGTGACGCGCGTTCCGGGCATCGTCTTGAGACAGTACTTGAGCAGCGAACCGCCGCCCAGGCCGATCATCGCCACGTGACGCGGCGCAGGGTGGAACAGCAGGAAACCCATCATCGTGCGGGTGTAGTCGAGCGCGAGCGCGTCCGGATCGTCGAGCGCCATCTGGCTCTGGATCGTGAGGCCGTCGAACTGCAGCGTGCGCTGGCCGTCGGCGTCGACGACGAACGGATGACCGTCACCGGGCCGTGAAAGCAGAGCGCACCACCCGACCAGACCCTCCATGTCGCCCACGTTACCGACTCCTTGCGCGTGTAATTCGCATTTTCAGCCGATACACACTACGTTGTAACCGGCCGTGCTTTCAAGGTTCATTCGATCTCAACTGCCGACGGATACCCGAACTGAAAGAAAGCCGCGTCGGGCTGGCATCGCTGATCGACGCGCCGATCGCACCTTTCTTGCGCGCCGTGCGAAGTGTCGCGACGGGCAGCCAGGCAACATCGCGCGGACCGGTCGGAGCGAAAAAGAGGAGGGGCCGTCCAATGACACCGCTGCACGAACTCCTGAGCCGGATCCGCTGGGACGCCGACTTCGGCGCGGCGCAATTCGAACTCGGCTATTACGACCGCGTCGCCGACCGCATCGTCCGCGTCGATCTACGCGACCTGTCGTTTGACTCCGAAAACCGTGCGATGCTCGACTTCGTTGACGACGAGGGTCGCGCGCGCAGCATACCGCTACACCGAGTCAAGGAAGTCTGGCGGGACGGGCGCTCGATCTGGCGGCGGGAACATCGAGGCGGCGGTTGAGGCGCGATGGGGCACGGCGATTGCGTGAGGACTGGTCCGATCGCTTCCGAATCGGATTCGCAAGGGAGACATTCCGATGAAGAGTCCTTTCCATGCCGGTCCCGGCCCCGAGATCCCGAATCCGGTGCAGCCCAAGCCCGAGATCCCGGATACGACCCCGGCAAAGCCGGAGATCCCCAAGCCCGACCAGCCGGTGCCCGAGGAGCCGCGCCCGATTCCGCCGAAGCCGGAAATCCCGGACCCGGGTCCCGCCCGGCCTGAGACCGAGCCGGACACGCCCCCACCCGACTTGCCCCCAGTCGGCCAACCGCCCGACATCGTTGCCGTCACAGCCCGCGGATTCGACAGGTAGCTTCTTTCCTGCGCACGAAACGCTGGCCCGCTTCCTCCGTTGGGCCCGTGCCTTTGCGCGAAAGCCGTTCGCGGCCGATAATGCTCCGCTCGGGTGCCGTCCCATCCGTTGTCGTGCCAGTGAAGAAAACAGCGCGTAGTTGAGTGGATATCAAATGACGGCATCGCGCCCGCGATCCGGTTAATTTAATGTGATACGCCAACTATGCTGCTAATGATCGACAACTACGACAGCTTCACCTACAACCTCGTCCAGTACTTCGGCGAGCTCGGGGCGGACGTCAAGGTATATCGCAACGACGAAATCACCCTCGAACAGCTCGCGCTGATGAAACCTGCGCAGCTGGTGATTTCGCCCGGCCCGTGCACGCCGGCCGAAGCGGGAATCTCGGTCGCGGCGATTCGCGAGTTCGCCGGCAAGCTGCCGATTCTCGGCGTGTGCCTCGGGCACCAGAGCATCGGCGCGGCGTTCGGCGGCCGGGTCGTGCATGCGCAGCGCCCGATGCACGGCAAGACGTCGCCGGTGTTCCACGAAGGGCAGGGCGTGTTCCGCGGGCTGCCGAATCCGGTCACGTGCACCCGCTATCATTCGCTCGCGATCGAACGCGACCGCCTGCCCGACTGTCTCGAGATCACGGCGTGGACCGAAGACGGCGAGATCATGGGCGTGCGGCACCGCACGCTCGCGGTCGAAGGGGTGCAGTTCCACCCCGAATCGATCCTTTCCGACCACGGCCACCAGCTGCTGCGGAATTTCCTCGAACAGAACTGAAACCGGCGCCGGGATGCCGCGAAACGCTCCCGCACTTTTACGAATTGCTCCTACAGGCCCACCATGACCATCACCGCCCAGGAAGCGCTGCAGCGCACGATCGACCACCGCGAGATTTTCTATGACGAAATGCTGTCGCTGATGCGCCAGATCATGGCCGGCGAGATCTCGCCGGTGATGACCGCGGCGATCCTCACCGGCCTGCGCGTCAAGAAAGAGACGATCGGCGAGATCACGGCGGCGGCGACGGTGATGCGCGAGATGTCGACGCCAGTGCGCGTGCCGGGCGCGGACCAGAACTTCCTCGATGTCGTCGGCACCGGGGGTGACGGCGCCAACACGTTCAACATCTCGACGACGACGATCTTCGTCGCCGCGGCCGGTGGCGCGCGCGTCGCGAAGCACGGCGGGCGCAGCGTGTCGTCGAAAAGCGGCGCTGCCGACGTGCTCGAGGCGCTCGACGTGAAGCTCGGGCTGACGCCGGAGCAGGTGGCCGAATCGATCGAGGCGACCGGCATCGGCTTCATGTACGCGCCGGCCCACCACAGCGCGATGAAGAACGTCGCACCGGTGCGCCGCGAGATGGGCGTGCGCACGATCTTCAACATTCTCGGGCCGCTCACCAACCCGGCCGGCGCGCCGAACACGCTGATGGGGGTGTTCCATCCCGACCTCGTCGGCATCCAGGCGCGCGTGATGCAGCGCCTCGGCGCGGATCACGTGCTCGTAGTCCATGGGCTCGACGGCATGGACGAAGTGAGCCTCGGCGCCGCGACGATGGTCGGCGAGCTCAAGGACGGCGAGATCCGCGAATACCAGATCCACCCGGAGGACTTCGACCTGCAGATGGTCGGCAGCCGCAACCTGCGGGTCGAAACCGCCGACGAATCGAAGGCGGTGCTGCTCGGCGTGCTCGACAACCAGGCCGGTCCAGCGCGCGAGATCGTCATCCTCAACGCCGGCGTCGCGCTCTACACCGCGAACCTCGTCGATTCGATCGACCTCGGCATCCGGCGCGCCCGCGAGCTGATCGCGAGCGGCGCAGCGCGTGCGAAACTCGACGAGTTCATCGCCTTCAACCGCAAGTTCGCGTGAGCGCAACGATGAGCAACATCCTCGACAAAATCCTCTCGGTCAAGCGCGACGAAGTCGCCGCCGGCAGTGCGGCGCGCCCTCTCGCGCAAGTCCGCGCCGACGCCGAAGCGCTCGCTGCGCCGCGCGATTTCGTCGGCGCGATCTGCGCTAAGATCGCTGCCGGAGACGCTGCGGTGATCGCCGAGATCAAGAAGGCGAGCCCGTCGAAAGGGGTGATCCGCGAGGATTTCCGCCCCGCCGAGATCGCGCTGCAGTACGAGCGCGGCGGCGCCGCCTGCCTGTCGGTGCTGACCGACCGGCAGTTTTTCCAGGGGGCGCCGGCGTATCTGCAGGCGGCGCGCGGGGCCTGCAGCCTGCCGGTGCTGCGCAAGGATTTTCTCGTCGACCCGTGGCAGGTGTACGAGGCGCGCGCGATGGGCGCGGATGCGGTGCTGCTGATCGTCGCCGCGCTCGACCTCGCGGCGATGCGCGACATGGAAGCGGTGGCCGGGAGCCTCGGCATGGCGGTGCTCGTGGAGGCGCACGACGCGGCCGAGCTCGACGTCGCGCTGCAGCTCTCGACGCCGCTCGTCGGCATCAACAACCGCAACCTGCGCACCTTCGACGTCAGCCTGCAGACGACGCTCGATCTGCTCGGGCGCGTCCCGGCCGGGCGGATCGTCGTCACCGAGTCGGGCATCCTCACGCCCGCGGACGTCACGCTGATGCGCACGAATGCGGTCAATGCTTTCCTCGTCGGCGAAGCGTTCATGCGCGTGCCGGACCCGGGCGAGGGATTGCGCTCGCTGTTCGGCTGAGCCGGACCGACGATGGCGCCCGCAGTCGAGACTTCGGTGCGGCGCCGGTTTTTCCGCATCACGGGCGGACTGCTGCTGCTCGTGCTGCTGCTCGTCGTCGCGGCGGCGCTGTTTGCGACGTGGCTGGTGCGTACGGAATCCGGCCTGCGCTTTGCCGCCGACGCTGTTGAACGCCTGAGCGGCGGGCAGATCGACGTCGAGAACGCATCCGGCCGTCTCGCCGGGCCGCTGCGGATCGACGCGCTGCGCGTCGCCACGCCGGACCTGCGGCTGCGGATCGATAACCTCGCGCTGCAGTGGAACGCGGCAGCGCTGTTCGACCGCCATCTCGACATCACGTCTGTCGCGATCGACGAAATCACGCTCGCGCGCCGCCCCGCTGACGCGCCCGCTCCCCCCCAAGGTCCTCCAGCCACGCTCGAACTGCCGTTCTCGCTGTCGTTGCGAGCGCTGCAGGTCGGGCGCATCGCGGGGCTCGACTGGCCGGCGGAAGGTGGCGATGCGGCGCCGGCCGAGGCAGTGAAGTTCGAACTCTCGTCGCTCGCGGCCACGCTCGCGAGCGACGGGCGGCACCATCGCGTCGAAGCCCTCTCTGCGACGCTGCCGTTCGGTCAGGCGAGCCTGTCCGGTGAAATCGACGGCGGCGCGGCGCCGTTCGCGCTGTCGGCAAGCGGCAAGCTGCGGGGCGAGCGCGCGGGCCATGCCTACACGTTGAAGCTCCGCGCCGACGGCGATCTGGTCGCTCCGCACCTGCTCGTCGAAGGCGAAGGCGCAGGCCTGTCCGGCAGCGCCGACATCGTCGCCGCGCCGTTCGACCCGGTGCCGCTGCGCCGCCTGCGCGCCGCGCTCGGCGACCTCGACCCGTCCGCGTTCCAAGCGGACGCGCCCAAGGCCGCGCTGCGCATCGAAGCCGACCTTACGTCCGCTCCCGGCGAAGCGTGGGTGCTCTCCGGGCCGCTCACGATCGAAAACCGGGCGCCCGGCACGATCGACCGCAACGCGCTGCCGGTCGAGCGCATCGCGGCGCAACTGCGCTGGACGCCGACCGAAACGAGTGCCGATTCGCTGCTCGTCGAGCTGCCCGGCGCCGGCACCGTCGCCGGAAACGTCCACTGGTCGCCGGATGCCGGCACCGCATTCGGGCACGTGACTGCGATGCTGCAGCTCGCCGGCATCGATCCCGCCCGGCTCGACGCGCGACTGCCGAAAAGTAAGGTCACCGGCAGCATCGAAGCGGCAGGCGACGCGTCGCGGCAGACGGCGCGGCTCGACCTGCGCGTCGGCGCTGCGCGGATTCGTGCCGAGGGCGAACTGACGGCGGCGGGGGCGGACGACGCCGCGCAAACGCTCGTCGCAACCGGCCAGCTCGCGGCGTTCGATCCGCACGCGCTGCTCAGCCGCGCGCCTGCCGGAGACCTGAACATGAGCTTCGAACTGCGGGGTGAACTGGGTGAGCGGCGGCGTTTCGACGCCCGCTGGCAACTGCAGCCGAGCCGGCTCGAAGGCCGGCCGCTGAGCGGAAGCGGCCACGTCGTCGTCGACGGCGAGCGGCTCGCCGACAGCGATATCGACATGACTCTTGCCGGCAACCGGGTGCAGGTGAAAGGCGCGTGGGGCGGCCGCGGAGATGCGCTGGAGATCGACGTCGATGCTCCGGCGCTCGCCGCACTCGGTGATGAATTCGGTGGCCGTGCCCGGATCGAAGGGACTTTGAGCGGCACGCTCGAACGCCCCGGCGCGACGCTCGACCTGTCGGCAACGGCGCTGCGCCTGCCCGGCGGGCTGCGCGTCGCGGGACTGGACGCGCAGGGCCGGTTTGCCGACGGCATCGACGGGCCGCTCGAGCTCGCGCTCGACGTCACTGGATTGGGCCGCGGCGAGGGCGAGAACCTCCTCGACCGCGCGAAGCTCGGCGTCAGCGGGAAAGGTACGGACCACGTCATCGACTTCACGGCGAGCGGCCTCGAGGACGACACGCTGCGCATGCGCCTCGAAGGCGGCGTCGTGAGGAAGCCCGATGCTGGCGGTTCGGCGGACACCACAGGCGCGGCGGGGGGTGCGGCCAAGCCCGACTCCGCCCCATCCGGCGATCTGCGCCCCCGCTTCGCGTGGCAGGGGCGGGCCGTGACGCTCGAGACCGGCGGGCGGTTCGTCGCACGGCTGACCTCGCCGGCGGAGCTCTACATCGGGGCCGAACGCATCGCGCTCGGGACGGCTGCGTTCGACGCCGGCGAGCGCGGCCGTATCCGGCTCGACGAGACGCAATGGACGCCGCAGCTCATCGCCGCACGCGGTTCGCTGACCGGTCTCGCGCTGCGCCTCGCGAGCCGGCCCGACGGACGCCGCGAGGGGCGCGTCGGGCGCGAGCGCGGGGCGCTGGTGCTCGGCGCCGAATGGGACCTGCAACTCGGGCAGAGCGCGAACGGGACGGCGCGCGTGTTCCGCGAGTCGGGCGACCTGAGCGTCAGCGGCGAGCTCCCGGCGCGGCTCGGTCTCGAACATCTCGAAGCCCGGTTGACCGCGCGCGACAACCGGCTGGCGCTGTCGCTCGACGCGCGAGGGTCCGAGCTCGGTGAACTGGTCGGTTCCGCGACCGCGCTGGCCGAACGCGACCCGGGGGCAGGCTGGCGACTCGCGCCCGACGCGGCGCTGCTCGGCTCGGCGCGGCTGGAGATGCCGTCGATCGCGTGGCTCGGGCGCTTGATGCAGGAAAACATCGTCACCGGCGGCAGCCTCGCGGCCGATTTCGCGCTTGCCGGCACGCCGTCCGACCCGCGCGCGAGCGGCAGCATCGACGGACGCGGGCTGTCGGTCGCCCTCGTCGACCAAGGGCTGCAGTTGACGGGAGGCGAAGTCCGCGCGGAGTTCGATCGCGACCGGCTGCGTCTCGTCCGGCTCGAGTTCGTGTCGCCGAATCGCGTCCGGCCCGCCGACGGGCGCGTCCCGGTGGCACGCTTCACGCGCGAGCCGGGCCGCCTCACCGCGTCGGGCGAAATCGCGCTCGACAGCGGCACGGGGAGTTTCATCTACCAGGCCGACCGCCTGCCGATCCTGCAGCGCCCCGACCGCTGGCTGATCCTGTCCGGCGGCGGTACCGCGCAGAGCACGTGGACCAGCCTCGACCTGGAAGCGGAGTTTCGTGCCGACGCGGGATACATCGAGCTGGCCGACTCGCCGCCGCCGAGCCTCTCCGAGGATGTCGTGATCCTCGGGCGCGAAACGCCGTCCGGCAAAGGTGGCTTCAAGCTCTCTGCCGACGTGCTGGTCGCGCTCGGCGAGAACCTGTACCTGTCCGCGCTCGGCGTCGATACGCGGCTCGCGGGCGAACTGCGGCTACGCGTGCGCGACGGCGAGCCGCTGAGCGCGGTCGGCACGATCGCGACGGTCGGCGGCACCTATCAGGGCTATGGCCAGAGCCTCGTGATCGAGCGCGGCCGGATCAATTTCCAGGGACCGCTGAACAACCCGGGCCTGAACATCGTCGCGTTGCGCAAGGGGCTCGCGGTCGAAGCCGGAGTCGCGATCGTCGGCAGCGCAAGGCGGCCGCAGGTGCGGCTGGTGTCCGAGCCGAACGTACCCGACCCGGAGAAACTGTCGTGGCTCGTCCTCGGCCGGCCGCCGACGGCCGGCGGCGGAGCGGACCTCGGCCTGCTGCTGCCGGCCGCGCAGGCGCTGTTCGGCGGGCCCGGCGGGGGCATGACCGAACAGCTGTCGCGCAGCCTCGGCTTCGACCAGTTCTCGATCGGGCAGGGGGAACTCAGCAGCGTCACGCGCGGCGCGACGAGCCGCGTCGTCGGCGAAGGTTCGGTCGTGACCGGGGAAGGCACCGTCAGCGGACAGGTGCTGTCGCTCGGCAAGCGCCTGTCGTCGGACCTGTTCCTGTCGTTCGAGCAGAGCCTCGGCGGCGCCGAGAGCCTCGTCAAGCTGACCTACCAGCTGACCCGGCAGGTGTCCCTCGTCGCGCGCGGCGGCAGCGACAACTCGGCGGACGTCTATTACACAATCTCCTTCAAATAACCGGGAATGGACGTGCGGCAGCGCTGTCCTATCAGCAACGATTCCCAAGGAGGTGATCCGTATGACGGAACAGGAAATGCCCGCGGCACGTGAAACCGCCATTCTGGCCGGTGGCTGTTTCTGGTGCCTGGAGGCCGTGTTCAAGGATGTGGAAGGCGTGGAGGCGGTGACGTCCGGCTATACCGGCGGGCGCGTCGATTCTCCGTCTTATCGCCAGGTCTGCGAAGGTGGAACGGGCCACGCCGAAGCCGTGCGTATCGTGTTCGATCCCGAAGTGATCGGCTACCGCGATCTGCTGGAGATATTTTTCGTTATCCACGACCCGACGAGCCTCAACCGGCAGGGCAACGACGTCGGCACGCAATACCGCTCCGCGATCTTCGCGACGACCGACGAGCAGTTGCACGAGGCGCTCGCGCTAATCGAGGAAATGGGCGAGATGCGTGTGTACCCGTCGGCGATCGTGACCAAAGTCGAGCGTGCCGGCACGTTCTGGCCGGCGGAGGATGTGCACCGCGATTATTACGCACGCAACTCGGACCAGTCGTATTGCCAGTACGTCGTCGCGCCGAAGATCGCGAAATTCCGCGAGAACTTCGCCAGCCGGCGCAAGCGTGGAGGGTAGAATCCGGATTTTCGCCTCAATCAGGAGAGTACCGATGTCCCAGACCACGACCGCGAGCGGCCTCATCATCGAAGACATGGAGGTCGGCAGCGGCGCGACGGCCGAGAAAGGCAAGAGCGTGTCGGTGCATTACACCGGCTGGCTCACCGACGGCCGCAAGTTCGATTCGAGCAAGGATCGCAACGATCCGTTCGAATTTCCGCTCGGCGCCGGCCACGTCATCCGCGGCTGGGACGAAGGCGTGCAGGGCATGCAGGAAGGCGGCCGGCGCAAGCTGACGATTCCGCCCGAACTCGGCTACGGCGCGCGCGGCGCTGGTGGCGTGATCCCGCCGAACGCAACGCTGGTGTTCGAAGTGGAGTTGCTGAAAGTCCGCTGAGCACGGTTCATAGGGCGACGAGTCGAGCGTCGGTTGCCGGCTGCGCGGCCGCCCAGCACCTTGAAGCGTTCTCGTCGTTCACGCTCAGCTTCCTGCTCAAGATCCCGGAAGTCGACATCCCCCGGTCGAGCGTCGTGTTCGCGATTGCGACGGTGCCTGCGGCGCGGATCAGGTTGATGTCCCGGGCGAGATAAGACCCGTACGCAATCATCACGCCCATGCCGGGCGACAGCGTGAACAATGCATGCCCGAGCGCGGCGAGCACGACGGCAGCGGAGCCGGGCAAGGCGCGCAGGACGATCGCCGTGATCCCCGCCTGAGAGCTGACCCCGCGCTCCGAACGGTCGCACGGGGAGCGTTTTTCCCGGTCCAACCGCGGACCGATCAGCACTCCGCGGCACTTCCTTCCGCCATCGCCACAAGCGACGGCGGAAGGAAGTGCCGCATCCTCGACACCCGCGAAGGAGACCAGCATGAGCGTGTTTTCCACTCCCGATTTCGCCGACCACGAACAGGTCGTGTTCTGCAGCGACGACAGGAGCGGCCTGAAGGCGATCATCGCGATCCACAATTCGAATCTCGGTCCGGCGCTCGGCGGTTGCCGGATGTGGCCGTACGCGAACGAGGACGAGGCGACTCGCGACGTGCTGCGGCTGTCGCGCGGCATGACTTACAAGTCGGCGATGGCGAACCTCGAGCTCGGCGGCGGCAAGTCGGTCGTCATGGGTAACCCGCGCACCGACAAGACGCCTGCGTTGCTCGAAGCGCTCGCGCGTGCGATCGACCGGCTCGGCGGACGCTACGTCGCGGCGGAGGACTCGGGCACCGGCGTCGCCGACATGCAGCTCATGTCGCAATTCACGCCGCATGTCTGCGGGGTCCGCGACAAGCCGGCCGAGCACGGCACCCGGAGCGGCGACCCGTCGCCGTCGACGGCATACGGCACGCTCGTCGGCATCCGCGCGGCGGTGAAGGAGCGGCTCGGGCGCGATTCGCTCGACGGCCTGCGCGTCGCGGTGCAGGGGCTCGGCCATGTCGGCCTCGATCTGGCGCGCCGGCTGAAGGCGGCGGGCGCCGAGCTGTGGGTCACCGACCTCTGCCGCGAGCCGCCGCGCGCTGCGGGAAAGGAGCTCGGTGCGATCGTCGTCGCGCCGGAGGAAATTTTCGGCCTCGACGTCGACGTGTTCGCTCCGTGCGCGCTCGGCGCCATCCTGAACGACCGGACGATCCCCGAGCTGAAGGCGAAAATCGTCGCCGGCGCCGCGAACAACCAGCTTGCCGAACCGCGGCACGGCACGGCGCTGATGAACCGCGGCATCCTGTACGCGCCGGACTACGTCGTCAACGCCGGCGGCATCATCGACGTGTATTACGAACGCATCGGCAACTTCGATCCCGCGGCGCTCAGGCGGCACATCGAGGGCATCCACGACAGCCTGCGGGAGATCTTCGCCCGGGCGCGCGCCGAAGAGCGGCCGACCGGCGAAGTCGCCGACGCGATCGCCGAAGAACGTTTCAGGCGCTGACGTCGCGGCGCCGGGCAGCCGCCGCCCGTCGTCCGGGCCTTTCCCGTGCGGCGCGCCTGCGGCGAACGGCCGGCGTGGTTTACCATGTCCGCCGTCCCGTTCCCGTTGTCATCATGCGCACCCTCACTCCGCACCAGGCCCTGCTGCTGTCGATCCTCGCCGCGCTGACAACGATCGGCATGAAGGCGGGGGCGTGGTGGCTGACCGGCTCGGTCGGATTCCTCTCCGATGCGCTGGAGTCCCTCGTCAATCTCGCCGGTGCGTCGTTCGCGCTGCTGATGGTGTCGTTGGCGCACGCTCCGGCCGACCCCGAGCACCCGTACGGCCACGGCAAGGCGGAGTATTTCTCGGCCGCTTTCGAAGGCATGCTGATCTTCGTCGCCGCGCTGGTGATCCTCGCGACGGCCGTCGAACGCCTGATCCATCCGCAGCCGCTCGGCGCGCTCGGTCTCGGCACGGTGCTGTCGGTCGGCGCGAGCCTCGTCAACCTGGTCGTTGCACGCATCCTGTTCCAAGTCGGGCGGGCGCACCGTTCGCTCGCGCTCGAAGCGGACGCCCGCCATCTGATGACCGATGTGTGGACGACCGCGGGCGTCGTCGCCGGCGTCGGCTTGGCGAGCCTCAGCGGCTGGAACTGGCTCGATCCGCTCGTCGCAGCCGGCGTCGCGGTGAACATCCTGCGCGAAGGCTGGGGCCTGATGCACCGCTCGGTCGACGGCCTGATGGACCGTGCGCTCGACGACACCGAAATCCGGCGCATCGAGGCAGTGCTGCAGTCCTGCTGCAACGGGGGTGGACGCTTCGTCAACCTGAAGACGCGCGTCGCCGGTGCGATGCAGTTCGCGCATGTCGATCTGCGCGTGCCGGGAGACTGGACCGTCGCCCACGCTCACGCGCTTGCCGACGCGGCCGAGGAGGCGGTCAGGACCCAGACCGGGACGCGCCTGACGACCCATATCGAGCCGATCGATTAGCTCTCCGCGGCACGCGCCGAGGGTTCCCTCACGTCGTTGCCGCGGCCCCTCCGGGTTCGGCGGCCATCGAATCGCCGATGATCTGCCGCGCGTAGGTCGTCTGCTCCTCGGTCGCGGTGTGCGCGACGAGGACCACGTGGCCGCTTGCGAGCGCATCCTTGACGAGATCGGCGACGTCGCCCTTGCTGTTCTCCGCGCCGGCCGCCGCGCCGACGATCGCGCCGAGGCTCGCTCCCCAGCCGAGCATCGACAGCGCGCCGAGCACCGGGCTGGCGACGAACAGGCTGATGTTCGCCGCCGCCAGCGCAACGGTTCCCGCAGCGCCAGCGAGCGTCCCGACCGCGGTGCCGATCGCGCCGTCGCGCAGCACTTCCTTCAGCACGTCGTCGCTGTCAGCCGTGGCTTCCTCGTTCTCGCGGCTGCGGCCCGGTTCCAGCAGCCTCGCCTTGTCCCGCGGCAGGCCGCGCTGAACGAGGCGGTCCAGCGCCGCTTCGGCCGCCGCGCGCGTCTCGTAGACACCCAATACTCTGTGCAGGTAGTTTTCCATCATGTGCTCCTGTCCGGCGGGCGGTGCGCGGTCGCACGCGTTCTCCGCATCCGGGATAGAGTGCGCCGGAGAGGCTCGCGTTCCGAAGCGCTGCACGGACGCGCCTGCGAAGGGCTCTCCCTACGCATGCGCCGATCCGGGTTCAATCCTTGCGGGAGTCGTCGAACCGTTTCCGGCTGCGGCGCACGGCGATGTGCGCGGCGAGCCCGATCGCAGCGACGAGGACGATGAAAATGAGAGGATGCAGCAGGTCACGCACGGAGCGTACTGTATCGCGGCAGGCGCTCGCGCGAGCGAGCGGCGCGACCCGATTCCGCAAACTTCGCCCATGATGCGCCCGCGCCGATGACCCGCCCCGACCGTCCCGTTCGCACCGCCGTCCTGTTCGCCACGGTTTTTGTCGAGGGCTTTTCGTCGCTCGGCGCGGAGATCATCGCGTTGCGCCGCTTGGTGCCGCATCTCGGCAGCGCGATCACCGTGACGGCGCCGACGATCGGTTTCTTCCTGCTCGCGCTCGCGCTCGGCTACCAGGCGGGCGGACGCGTCGAGCGCGATTTCCTCGGCCGCGTGCGGCGCAACTTTCTGCTCGCCGCCGCATTGATCGCAGTCGGACTGGCCGGACCGGTCATCGACGCGTTGTTCGCCCACGTCACTCCCGCGCCGCTCGCGTACCTGATCTTCGTCGCCGGCGTGCTGTGCCCGATCGCGTGGCTGCTCGGCCAGACGGTGCCGGTGCTGACCAACCTGCTGCGTGACGATCGCGTCGGCGCGCGCAGCGGCGCAGCGCTGTACTGGTCGACCCTCGGGTCTTTCCTCGGTTCGCTGTCGCTGTCGCTGCTGGTCATGCAGTGGCTTGGCGTCGCCGCGGCGATCCTCGTCTGCGCGGCGCTGCTCCTCTTTCTCGTGCCATGGCTGCAGGATTCGCGGGAACGGACGGTGGCGGCCGACCTGCCGATCATCGCGCTGGTCGCCGTCGCGGCGTTCGGCGGCAATGTGCTGCTGCCGCAGCAGATCGAGACTGCCTACGCGACTTACAAAGTTGGCCCGGTGGCGGTGTCCGGCATGATCGACCCGCGGGTGTTCTGGATCAACAACCAGGTCGCTTCGATCATCGACGACAGCGAGCCGCCGCGCTACACGCGTTACATCGAGCGGCTGCGCACGGTGATGCTCGAAGAAATGGGTTTTCGCAACCGCAGCATCCTCGTGCTCGGCGCCGGCGGCTTCACGCTCTCGCACCGTGAACCGCTCAACGACTACCTCTACGTCGATATCGACCCGGCGATACGCGAACTGGCGGAGCGGGAATTCCTCGGTGCCGGCAGCCGCGGGCGTTTCGTCGCCGCCGACGCGCGACGTTTCGTCACCGACACCGACGAGCGCTTCGACGCGGTCGTCGTCGACGCCTACAGCGCGCTCACGAGCATTCCCGCCCATCTGGTCACGCGCGAATTCTGGCAGGGGACGCAGCGCGTGCTGGCGCCGCAAGGCGTGATGTTCGCGAACCTGATCCTCGATTCGCGTCTCGCGACGCCTTACGCCCGCAACCTGCTCGCGACGATCCAGTCGGTATATGGCCCGTGCGCCGTTGAAATCCTGTTCCGCGACCGCCCGCTCTCGAACGTCCTGGTGCAATGCTTCGCCGGCAGCCCGCCGCCCGCCGCCGAGCCCTACACCGACGAGCGCAACCGCGCGGATATCGACGTGCTGCGTTCGAATCCGAACGACTAGCGTGGCGCGGGAGGCGCAGTTTCGCCGACCTTCGAGCCTGCTCCGTGCGCATAGACATGAGTGAATTCGGCGCCGAGCAGGAACACGAGGCTCGAGTAATACACCCACACGATGACGACGATGAAAGTGCCGGCCGCGCCGAAGCCGGACGCGAGCGCGCTTTTACCGATGTAGAGGCCGATGAGGAATTTGCCGATCGAAAACAGCAGCGACGTGACCGCAGCCCCGATCCAGACGTCGTCCCAGGCGATTCTGACGCTCGGCAGGATCTTGAAGATCATCGCGAAGAGCCCGGTGATGACGGCGAACGACACGAGGAAATTCACTGCCTGCAGCGTCAGCTCCCAGTTGCCGAACCAGCCGCCCCACCACTCTCCCAGCGCTGCGAGCGCGGTGTTGAGGATCAGCGACACGATCAGCAGGAAGCCGACGCCGAGCACGATGCCCAACGACAGCAGGCGCGCGCGCACGAGACCGCTGATGCCTGTTTTCTGCTTGTCCGGTGGCACTTTCCACACGATGTCCAGGTCGGTCTGCAGTTCGGCAAACACGGTCGTCGCGCCAATGAGGAGCGTCACCGTGCTGACGACGGCGGCGATCGTCCCGCCTTCAGGGTCGTTGGCCGCCTCCAGCACGGTTTGGATCCCCTGCGCACCGGTTTCTCCGACCATGCCGCCGAGCTGCTCGACGATCGCGTTGCGCGCGGCCTCTTCACCGAACACCAGGCCGGCGATCGCGATCGAGATCAGCAGCAGCGGGGCGAGCGAGAACACCGTGTAAAAGGCGATCGCCGCGCCCATGCTCGACGCGCGGTCGTCGATCCACGCAGTGACCGACTGCTTCGCCAGCCTCCACAGCATGCGTGCCGAAATTGCCACGGTCCACCTCCGATGGCGACCTTTCGCTGCGACGCCGGCAAACCGCGTACCCGCTGTCTGCGGACGTGCTGCCTGCGGGGAGTGCCGCCGCCTCAGATCTCGCGCGCGATCTCGGCGAGGATGTCCGCGCCGTACGCTTCGAGCTTGCGATCGCCGATGCCCGAAACGCCCGCGAGCTCGGCGAGGGTCGCGGGCCGCGCGAGTGCTATTTCGCGCAGCGTCGCGTCGTGGAAGATCACGTAGGCGGGGACGTTGCGTTCGCGCGCGGTCGCCGCGCGCCACGCGCGCAGGCGGTCGAACAAGGTCAGCGGCACGCCATCCGGGATTTCCAGTCGGCTACTGCGGCTGCGCTTCGCCCGGCGCTTTTCCGGCGCGAGGCGCAGCGCGAACTCGGCTTCGCCGCGCAGCAGCGGGCGGGCGAGGTCGGTCAGCGTCAGCGCGCTGTGGCGGTCGTGGTCGACGGCAAGGAGTCCGCGCGCGACGAGCTGGCGGAACAGGGTGCGCCAGGTCTTTTCGTCGAGATCGGCGCCGATGCCGAACGTGCTGACTTTGTCGTGCTCCCAGTCGCGCACCTTGTCGGTGAGTTCGCCGCGCAGCACGTCGATGACGTGACCGGCGCCGAAGCGCTGGCCGGTGCGGAACACCCCCGACAGCGCCCGGCGCGCCGCGTCGGTTGCGTCCCACGTGCGCGGCGGCTCGAGACAATTGTCACAGTTGCCGCACGCTTCGCCGGCTTCGCCGAAATGTGCGAGCAGGAACTGGCGGCGGCAGCCGGTCGTCTCGACCAGGCCGACGAGTGCGTCGAGTCGCGCGCGCGCCCGCCACTTGAATTCGTCCGCGCCTTCGGACTCGTCGATCATGCGGCGCTGCTGCACGACGTCCTGCGCGCCCCACGCCATCCACGCCTGCGCCGCAAGTCCGTCGCGCCCGGCGCGGCCGGTTTCCTGGTAATAGCCTTCGATCGAGCGCGGCAGGTCGAGGTGCGCGACGAAGCGCACGTCGGGCTTATCGATGCCCATGCCGAACGCGATCGTCGCGACCATGACGATGCCGTCCTCGCGCAGGAAGCGGCTCTGGTGCGCGGCGCGGATTTCCTGCGCCATGCCGGCGTGGTACGGCAGCGCGCGGATGCCCTGTTCGCCGAGCCACGCTGCCGTTTCCTCGACCTTGCGCCGCGACAGGCAATACACGATGCCGGCGTCGCCGGCGTGGTCGTCGCGGATGAACGCGAGCAGCTGCGCGCGCGGATTATCCTTGTCGACCATGCGGTAGCGGATGTTCGGCCGGTCGAAGCTCGACACGAAGCGACGCGCGTCGCCGAGCGCGAGGCGCCGGGCGATTTCCTCGCGGGTTTCGGGGTCGGCCGTCGCCGTCAGCGCGATCCGCGGCACGGCCGGGAAGCGTTCGGACAGCACCGACAGCTGCAGGTATTCCGGGCGGAAGTCGTGGCCCCACTGCGACACGCAGTGCGCCTCGTCGATCGCGAACAGCGCGATGCGTCCGGCCTCGTGCAGCCGGTCGAGCGTCGCGAGCAGGCGTGCCGTCAGCAGGCGTTCGGGGGCGACGTACAGCAGGTCGAGCCGTCCGGCGACGAGGTCGCGCTCGACCGCGGCGGACTCGTCGGCGGCCTGGCTGGAGTTCAGATAGGCGGCAGCGACGCCGGCTTCGCGCAGCGCGCTGACCTGGTCCTGCATCAGCGCGATCAGCGGCGACACGACCACCGCGGTGCCCGTGCGCATCAGCGCCGGAATCTGGAAGCACAGCGACTTGCCGCCGCCGGTCGGCATCAGGACCAGGGCGTCGCCGCCGGCGGCGACGTGTTCGACGATCGCCTCCTGCTCGCCGCGGAACGCGGTGTAGCCGAAGACGTGTTCGAGAAGGTGAAGCGAGGAGGGGGAAGCTGCAGCAGAAGTCATCGGCGGCATTTTAACGGCGTCGTGCGTCGTCGGGCGCCCGATCAGCCAGCCGTTACCGTAGCGGCGCTCGCACCCGTTGCCGCGCGCGCGGTTTCAGCTGCTGCGGATGCGCCCGAGCAGCGCAGTCGTCGAGCGCTCGTGCTGGAACGGAATCGAATGCACGGTGCCCCCCCAACTGCGCACTTCCGCCGCGCCGACGATCCGTTCGGGCGCCCAGTCACCGCCCTTGACGAGGACATCCGGCCGGGCTTCGAGGATGCACGCGAGCGGCGTGTCTTCATCGAACCACGTCACGAGGTCCACGCATTCGAGCGCGGCCATGACGGCAGCGCGATCCTCGAGCGGATTGACCGGCCGGTCGTCTCCTTTGCCCAGACGCCGCACCGACGCATCGGTGTTCAGCGCGACGATCATGGCCGCGCCGAGCGCGCGCGCCTGGGCGAGGTAGGTCACGTGGCCGCGATGCAGGATGTCGAAACAGCCGTTCGTGAATACGAGCGGGCGGGAAAGGGCCGCGGCACGGCTCGCCAGTTCCTCGGGCGGACAGATCTTGGTCTCGAAAGCGGGACGGGAATAGCGCATTTTTCGTTTCGTAGTGGGTGGGCGCCGCGATTCTAGCGCGGGAGCTGCGGCAAGTTGCCCGCTGCAGTGCACGCCCTGCGGGAAAACCCTGATACGGTCTTCCATTCCTTGCGGACAGTAAGCGGTTAGCACGTATTGCGCTGCAAAATATTGATGATGCTCAAAAACCTGTATTGCGAATGCCGATTTTGCTATGGCATGATCGGTTCGACTACACGGAAAAGTCTTCCATCATCAAGGCTGCGATTCCTTCCGGGTAGCGGTTTGTTCTCGCCGATTCGCCGCAATGCGCGGCTTCCGGCGCCGGCTGTCACGGTTCGGGAAACGGGCTCGCGCGTCATGCGATTCCGCTTTCCCGGCGACGCCGACACTGCATTCGATAGAGGTTGGGACATGCGTCTTGCCGGTCGCGTTGCAGCTCCAGTCATCCTGCTCCCCGTAGCTTCCGCTGCCGTCGCGCAGAGCATACCGAGCAAATTCAACCTCCCGCCGCCCGTCACGCCGATCGGCGCCCAGATCTACGACCTGCACAACCTGATGCTGATCATCTGCCTGGTGATCTTCGTCGCGGTGTTTGGCGTCATGTTCTGGGCGGTATTCCGACACCGCAAGTCGCGCGGCGCGGTGGCGGCCAATTTCCACGAGAACACGTCGGTGGAGATCGCCTGGACGATCATCCCGGTGTTCATCCTGCTCGGGATGGCGTGGCCGGCGACCAAGACGGTGCTCGACATGAAGAACACCGCCGACCCCGACATCACGATCAAGGCCACCGGTTATCAGTGGAAATGGGGCTATGACTACCTGCAGGGCGAAGGGCAGGGGATCCGCTTCGTCTCGAACCTGTCGACGCCGCGCGACCAGATCGAGGGCGCTGCGCCGAAAGGCGAGCATTACCTGCTGGAGGTCGACAACCCGCTCGTCGTGCCGGTCGGCAAGCGCATCCGCGTGCTGACGACGGCTAATGACGTGATCCATTCGTGGTGGGTGCCGGCGTTCGGCGTCAAGCAGGATGCGATCCCCGGTTTCATTCGCGACGCGTGGTTCCGCGCCGATACCGAAGGCGTGTATCGCGGCAACTGCGCCGAGCTGTGCGGACGCGATCACGGCTTCATGCCGGTCGAAGTGCACGTCGTGTCGCAGCAGGCTTACACCGAATGGGTCGCCCGCCAGCTCGCGGCAGGGGCGGCATCTGACACGGGCGCAACGGCGCAGGGCGCGACGCCGGTGCCCGCCGCACCGACTGAAGGGGCTGCGCAATCCGCACCGGCGAACGCCGCCCCGGCAGGCAACTGAACGGCAGCACGAGCGCAGCACCCCCTCCGGCCAGCAAGCCGGAGCGGAACGTCAAGGAGGCAGCATGGCCGCGGTAACCCCCGATCAGTTGCACGACCACCATCATGGCCCGACCGGGCTGATGCGCTGGATCACGACGACGAATCACAAGGACATCGGCACGATGTACCTGATCTTCGCCTTCGTGATGTTCCTGTCCGGCGGCGTGCTGGCGCTGACGATCCGGGCCGAACTGTTCCAGCCAGGCCTGCAGATCGTGCAGCCGGAGTTCTTCAACCAGCTCACGACGATGCACGGCCTGGTGATGATCTTCGGCGCGATCATGCCGGCCTTCGTCGGCTTCGCGAACTGGCAGATCCCGCTGATGATCGGTGCCAGTGACATGGCTTTCGCGCGCATGAACAACTGGAGCTTCTGGCTGCTGCCGCCGGCGGCGATCCTCTTGATCGGCTCGTTCTTCGTGCCCGGCGGCGCGACCGCAGCCGGCTGGACGATGTACGCACCGCTGTCGGTGCAGATGGGCATCGGCCAGGACATGGCGATTTTCGCGGTGCACATCATGGGGGTCAGCTCGATCATGGGCGCGATCAACATCGTCGTCACGGTGCTCAACATGCGCGCGCCGGGCATGAAGCTGATGAAAATGCCCCTGTTCTGCTGGGCGTGGCTGATCACGGCCTATTTGCTGATCGCGGTGATGCCGGTGCTCGCCGGCGCGGTGACGATGGTGCTCACCGACCGGCACTTCGGCACGAGCTTCTTCAACGCCGCGGGCGGCGGCGACCCGGTGATGTACCAGCACATCTTCTGGTTCTTCGGCCACCCGGAGGTGTACATCATGATTCTCCCGGCCTTCGGCATCATCAGCCACATCATCCCGACGTTCGCCAGAAAGCCGCTTTTCGGCTACGCATCGATGGTGTACGCGCTCGCAGCGATCGCGATCCTGAGCTTCTCGGTGTGGGCGCACCACATGTTCACGACCGGCATGCCGGCTGTCGGGCAGCTGTTCTTCATGTACGCGACGATGCTGATCGCGGTGCCGACGGGCGTGAAAGTGTTCAACTGGACCGCAACGATGTGGCGCGGCTCGATGAGTTTCGAGCCACCGATGCTGTGGGCGGTCGGCTTCATCCTGGTATTCACGATCGGCGGTTTCACCGGCCTGATCGTCGCGGTCGCGCCGATCGACATCCAGGTGCAGGACACGTATTACGTCGTCGCGCATTTCCACTACGTGCTGGTGGCCGGCAGCCTCTTCGCGCTGTTCGGAGGCGCGTACTACTGGCTGCCGAAATGGACCGGCCACATGCCCGACGAGCGCCTCGGCAAGATTCACTTCTGGTGCTCGATGGTGTTCTTCAACATCGCGTTCTTCCCGATGCATTTCCTCGGGCTCGCCGGCATGCCGCGGCGCATCCCGGACTACGCGCTGCAGTTCGCCGACTTCAACATGCTCGCGACGATCGGCGCGTTCGGCTTCGGCCTGTCGCAGCTGATCTTCATCGTCGTCGCGGTGAAATGCGTGCGGGGCGGCGCGAAGGCATCGGCGCGTGCGTGGGAGGGTGCCGACGGACTGGAATGGACCGTCCCGTCACCGGCGCCGTACCACACTTTCGAGGAAGCGCCGGTCGTGAGGTGATGAGGAACATGACAAGGGATCCGCGCCGCTCCGCCAACCTCCGCACCGCCCTGGTGCTGGCGGCGCTCGCCGTCGCGTTCTTCGTCGCCGTCATCTTCAAGTACGGAGTGTTCGCGCGATGAGCATGATCGCTACCGAGAACCGCCGGCTGCTGTTGCGCCTCGCCGTGGCGGCGGTGGTGATGTTCGGCTTCGGCTTCCTGCTCGTGCCGTTCTACGAAAAGATCTGCGAGGTCGCCGGCGTCAACAACCTGCTGCGGCCGGACCGCGTCGCGAACTCGCAGGTGGATGCATCACGCACGATCACCGTGCAGTTCGACGCCAACACCCACGACCTGCCGTGGCGCTTTCGCCCGCTTCAGGCAGCCGTGAAAGTCCACCCGGGGGAGCTGGTGACGATCGCATACGAAGTGTCGAACATCCGCGACGAGCCGATCACCGGACAGGCCGTGCCGAGCTACGGGCCGCAGCGCGCGGGAAAGTTCTTCCGCAAGCTGGACTGCTTCTGCTTCACGCAGCAGACGCTCCAGGCGGGCGAAAAACGCACGATGCCAGTCGCCTTCGTCGTCGATGCCGAACTGCCCGCCGAAATCACGACAATCACGCTGTCCTATACCTTCTTCGAAATCGCGGGCCGGCGGGTGGTCGGCGCACCCGGAGGCGGAGCCGCGTCTTGAGGGATGAACGGGACGACGGCCAATTGCCGGAGCCGGGGCCGCAACCGCAGGGTGAGCCGCGCCGGGCGGGGTTCTGGGCGACTTTCAGGGCTGTGCTGTGGTCGTTTCTCGGCGTGCGGCGGCACGACGCCTACCACCGCGACGCCACTTCGCTCGACCCGAAACTGGTCGTCGCAGTCGGGTTGTTGGCGGGATTGCTGTTCGTGCTCGGCCTCGTCACGGTCGTGCACTTCGTCGTCGGAGCATAGAAGGCCTGGGAGGCAGTCATGGCGCACACGCTGGACAAATATTTCGTGCCGGAACCGTCGAAGTACCCGATTTTCGGCTCGATCGCGCTGCTGCTGTTCGCGTCCGGCGCGGTGATGTGGCTGAACAAAATCGGCGGCGGGCGATGGGTGCTGCTGCTCGGCGTCGCGACGCTCGTCTATATGCTGTTCGGCTGGTTCGGGCAGGTGATCCGCGAATCCCAGAGCGGCAAGTACGGCAAGCAGGTCGACCGCTCGTTTCGCTGGTCGATGGGCTGGTTCATTTTTTCGGAAGTGATGTTCTTTGCCGCGTTCTTCGGCGCGCTGTTCTACGCCCGCGTGCTGAGCGTGCCATGGCTCGCGAGCGGCGCGAACGAGGCATTGATCTGGCAGGGTTTCACCGGCGCGTGGCCGTCCGACGGACCCTATCTGGCGGACCCGTTCACGCCCATGGGGGCGTGGGGCATCCCGGCGCTGAACACGCTGATCCTGCTGTCGTCGGGCGCGACGCTGACGTGGGCGCATTATGGCCTGCTGAAGGACAACCGCAGCCAGCTCAAGATCGGCCTGGTGCTGACGATCCTGCTCGGCGTGACGTTCCTCGGCTTCCAGATCTACGAATACGTCCACGCCTACCAGGAACTCAATCTGCAGCTCGATACCGGCATCTACGGCTCGACGTTCTTCATGCTGACCGGCTTCCACGGCCTGCACGTGACGATCGGCGCGATCATGCTCACGGTGACGCTCGGCCGCGTGCTCGCCGGGCACTTCAACCCGGAGCACCATTTCGGCTTCGAGGCCACCGCGTGGTACTGGCACTTCGTCGACGTCGTGTGGCTGATGCTCTTCGTCGTCGTGTATTGGCTATGAGCCGAGGCGCTGCGTGATCAGGCCCGACGCCAACCCCGCCATCAGCAGTACGAACAGCGCGATCGACAGCGCGACGCGCAGCGCAAGCGCATGTACGGTGCGCCGGCCCTTGCCCTGGTCGCGCAGCAGGAACACCAGCGCCGACGCGAGGCTGCCGACGATGAGCACCAGAAAGACGATCACGACGACGTGCATGATGGGACTCCGGCGAACTGGCGAAGAGTTCCATTCTGGTCGAAACGGACGGCGGCGGCGATGATTTTCCGCCGCTTTCATCCGCTGCCGCTGGTCGCCGGCGTCGCGCTCGCGCTGCTGGCCGCCCAGCTCGGCAGCTGGCAGCTGGGCCGGGCGGCCGAGAAGACCGCGCTGCAGGCACGCATCGAATCCGCAGCGGCCGCCGCACCCGTTTCGCCTTCGGCACAGATGCAGGTGGCCGAATGGCAGCCGGTGCGGCTGCACGGCGAATGGGTCCCGGCGGCGACGATCTATCTCGACAACCGCGTCCGCCACGGCCGCGCAGGCTACGAAATCCTGACACCGCTGCGCCTCGCAGGGGATGCCGGCTGGGTGCTGGTCAATCGCGGCTGGACCGCCGCGGGCGCCGACCGTGCCGTATTGCCCGATGCGACGCCTGCGGCGGGAGCGGTCACCCTTGCCGGCATCGTCCGCGTACCGCAGGCCGACCCTTTCACCCTTTCAGCGGAAGCCGCGCAGGGGCGGGTCTGGCAGTACCTCGACATGGAGCGCTATCGCGCGCTGTCCGGGCTCGCGGTGCGCGACTGGATCGTCCACCAGACCTCGGCCGCCGCGGACGGCCTGCAGCGCGACTGGCCGCGACCTGACGCCGGCATCGACCGCCACCACGGCTATGCGCTGCAGTGGTACTCGCTCGCCGGACTGTCGGTGGTGATGACCGGCGTGTATGTCTTCAGGAGGCTCAAGTCGTGACGCAACGCAGTGCCAAACTCACGCTCGCCGCGCTTGTGCTGGTGTGCACCCTTCCGGTTGCAGCGTCGTATTTCGCCTATTACGTGTGGCAGCCGAAGGGGCAGGTGAATTACGGCGAGCTGATCCCGCCCGCTCCGCTGCCCGACGCGGTCCTCCCCGGCGTGGCCGGCCAGCCGCCGTTCGAACGGGAGGTGCTGGACGGCCGGTGGACGCTCGTCTATGCCGGCTCCGGCGCCTGCGGGCCAGATTGCGAACGGGCGTTGTACGCGGTGCGCCAGTCGCGTCTCGCGCAAGGCAAGGAGATGACGCGCGTCGAGCGGCTGTGGCTCGTCACCGACGATGTCGATCCGCCGGCGGCGCTGCTCGGCCCGCACGAAGGGTTACGTGTCGCGCGCGCCGGATCGCCGTGGCTCGTCCGCTTTCCGGGCGCGGCGCAGGGCGTTCATGTGTTCCTGGTGGATCCGCTGGGCAACGTGATGATGCGTTTCCCCGTGCCGACCGACATCAAGAGGGTGATCAAGGACCTGGAGCGCCTGCTCAAATATTCCGGGCTCGGGCGGGGGTGACGACGTGCGCGCTGCGAACGCTGCGGAAGAGGCACGGATGACGCTCTACCGCCGCCTGGTGCTGGCTGCGCTGGCGCTGACGACGCTAGTGGTCGTGTTCGGCGCCTATGTGCGGCTCTCCGACGCCGGTCTCGGCTGTCCCGACTGGCCCGGGTGCTACGGCCGGCTCACGCCGCACCACGCGGCGACGGATATTCTGGAGACGCACGCGGCCGATCCGCACGGGCCGGTGAGCCTGCCCAAGGCGTGGAAGGAGATGATCCACCGCTATCTGGCGGCGAGCCTCGGGCTGCTGATCATTGCGGTCGCGGTGCTCGCGTGGCGTAGGCGCGACGACTCCGCGAGTTCGCCACGTGTCGCCGCTGCGCTCGTCGGCCTCGTGATCTTCCAGGGGTTGCTCGGGAAATGGACCGTCACGCTGCTCCTCAAGCCGGCGATCGTCACCGCGCATCTGCTCGGCGGCCTGGCGACGCTGGGATTGCTCGCGTGGCTTGCGCTGAAGGCGTGGCGCATGCCGCCGGTCACCGTGTCGCGCCGCCTGCTGGGCGGGGCACGGGTCGCGCTCGTGCTGCTCGTGGTCCAGATCACGCTCGGCGGCTGGACCAGCACGAATTACGCGGCGCTCGCGTGCAGCGATTTTCCTGCGTGCCAGGGGACCTTCTGGCCGCCTGCCGACTACGCCGATGCGTTCCATGTCGTGCGCGAACTCGGCATGACCGCCGACGGCGAGATCCTGTCGTTCGCCGCGCTGACTGCGATCCATTGGTCACACCGGATTGGGGCTGCGCTCATTGCGCTGGCGCTGTCGCTCCTCGCATGGGCGTTGTTCCGGGGCCGCGCGACGCGGGCAGCGGGCCTCGCGCTGTTCGCCGCGCTCGCGCTGCAGACCGCGCTCGGCGTCGCGAACGTTCTGTTCAGCCTGCCGCTGCCGCTTGCCGTCGCGCACAACGCGGGCGCGGCGCTGCTGCTCGGAGTGATGGTGACGATCAACTACCGGATGCGCGTCATGCCTCGGCTGGCCGCAGTGGGGAGAAGCGAACATGAGCGTGCTGAACACGAGAACTCTTACGCTTGACCGCCATGCCGCCGGCCGGCGGCTGCATGCGTTCTATGTGCTGACGAAACCGCGCGTCAATACGCTGATCGTGTTTTGCGCGGTGATCGGCATGTTCCTCGCGGTGCCCGGCGGGCTGCCGGATCCGAAAAGCGTCGTCGCCGCGACGCTGGGCATCGCCTTCGTCGCCGGCGCCGCAGCGGCGATGAACTGCCTCATCGAAGCCCACATCGACGCCCGCATGGCGCGCACCCGTCACCGCCCGCTGCCCCGCGGTGACCTTGCGCCGGCCGAAACACTGCTTTTTGCCGGCGTGCTCGGCGGCACCGGGCTGACGGTGCTGTACCACTGGGTGAATCCGCTGACGATGTGGCTGACGCTCGCGACTTTCGTCGGCTACGCCGTCGTCTATACGGTCCTGCTCAAGCCGCGCACGCCCCAGAACATCGTGATCGGGGGCGCATCCGGCGCGATGCCGCCGGTGCTCGGCTGGGCCGCCGTCACCGGCGAGGTCAGCGCCGACGCCCTGTTGCTGTTCCTGATCATCTTCGCCTGGACGCCGCCGCATTTCTGGGCCCTGGCGCTCTATCGCAGCGCCGACTATGCGCGCGCCGGCCTGCCAATGCTGCCAGTGACCCACGGACCGGAATTCACCCGCCTGTCGGTGCTGCTCTACACCTGCATCCTGTTCGGCGTCACGCTGCTGCCGTTCGCGACGCGCATGAGCGGTCCCCTGTATCTCGTCAGCGCCATCGCGCTCGGCATCGGCTTCCTGGGCCATGCGTGGCGGCTGTACGTCGATTACAGCGATGCGTTCGCGCGGCGCACGTTCCGCTTCTCGATCCTGTATCTGTTCTTGCTCTTCGCGGCGCTCCTGGCGGATCATTACCTCCCGTTCTGATCGCGCTGCCGTTGCAGCCCGCCGACGTCCCGATGCTACGCACCCTGATCCTCGCGACCGCGCTTGCGCTCGCCGGCTGTACCGATTCCTCCGCGCCCAAGCCTTCTTTCCACGCCACGGACATCACCGGCGCCGAATACGGCAGCACGTTTGCGCTGACCGACCACCACGGCACGCCGCGCACGCTCGCGGACTTTCGCGGCAAGGTCGTGACGATGTTCTTCGGCTATACGCAATGTCCGGACGTCTGCCCGACGACGCTGTCGACGATGAGCGAAGTGATGCGCCTGCTCGGACCGGACGCCGAGCGCGTGCAGGTGCTGTTCGTCACCGTCGATCCAGAGCGCGACACGCAGGCACTACTGGCGAACTACGTTCCGCAGTTCGACGCGCGCTTCCTCGGTTTGTATGGCGACGCTGCGCAGACGCAGGCGGTGGCGAAGGATTTCCGGATTTTCTACCAGAAAAGCGGCGATACCGAAGGTGCGAACTACACCGTCGACCACGTCGCCGGCACCTACATCTTCGATCCGACGGGACGGTTGCGGCTGTACGTGCGGCACGGGGAATCGGCTGAAAACATCGCGGCAGACATCAGGGCGTTGCTGCCGGCGAAGTGACGTTCCTGCGGCAGGACAGGAGCCGGCGGATGCCGGCCCCTGCGAGCACCCCCTGAAACGGCTTTGCCGTTTCCGTCCCCGGAGGGGCAAGAAATCCCGGAAGGAGCGTTTTCCCGAGAGCCTCACGCAGGCGCCAGCAAACCCCGCATCTTCTGCATCGCCTTGGCTTCGATCTGGCGGATGCGTTCCGCCGACACACCGTATTCGGCGGCGAGTTCGTGCAGCGTCGCGCTGTCGCCTTCGGTCAGCCAGCGCCGCTTGACGATCGTGCGGCTACGGTCGTCGAGGCTCGCAAGTGCGTCGCTCAGCCCTTCGTCCTGCAGGCGGGCGAGCTGCGCCTGTTCGAGCACTTCCGAAGGCTCGGCGTTCGGGTCCGGCAGATACGCGATCGGCGCGAAGTGGTTTTCGTCGTCGTCCGGCCCGCCCTCGAGCTGGATGTCGCGACCAGTGAGCCGGGTTTCCATTTCGACGACTTCCTCGGGTTTCACGCCGAGCTGCTTCGCGACCGCGATCACTTCGTCCCGATTCAGCGTGCCGGTGTCCTGCTTGAGACTGCGCAGGTTGAAGAACAGCTTGCGCTGGGCTTTGGTCGTCGCGATCTTGACGAGGCGCCAGTTCTTCAGAATGTACTCGTGGATCTCGGCCTTGATCCAGTGGATCGCGAACGAAACGAGCCGCACGCCGCGATCCGGGTCGAAGCGCTTCACCGCTTTCATCAGGCCGATGTTGCCTTCCTGGATCAGGTCGGCGTGGGGCAAGCCATAGCCAAGGTAGCCGCGCGAGATCGCGACCACCAGGCGCAGGTGAGACATCACCAGCCCGCGCGCAGCTTCCAGGTCGCCTTCGTTACGCAGGCGCGTGGCCAGACTCACCTCTTCCTGCTCGGTGAGCAGCGGGATGCGATTCACCGACTGGATGTACTGGTCGATACTGCCGACGGCAAAAGGTACCGGGAAAGACAGGGCTTGGCTCATAGGTACGGGTCCTCCTCGAAACCAATGTTAGCACTCATGGCCTTGGAGTGCTAAACGCATGCCCGGGTTCCGTGTGAGAGCATTCGGCCTTGGGGCACGCAGCACCGGCAGGGACACCCTCCCAGCGCAGAAAACCTTTGCCGCCTGCCGGTTTCGCTGGGCTTCGGGTACATGCATATGGCGTTGAAGTCGCAGTGCAGCAATGCTTGAAGTATATGCTCGGCACGTCGTGGGAAAAGGGCCGGCATGCCCCCGTGTACTGCATCGGGTATCCATGTTGCGTCGGTGCAACATCTTTTGCCGGCTGGGGGCGTTCCAGCCCTGCTTGACTTGCGCCTGCATGCTCCCGTTTTGCACAATCGCTTCAACTTCTCGCTTGAGAGGTAAGTCGGGCCGTGGTGGACTCCCCGGTCTCAGCTTCAAATTAGAGGAGAAACATACATGCAGAAGAAACTGATTGCCCTGGCCGTTGCCGGCCTGGTCTCCGCCCCGGTTTTCGCGCAGTCGAACGTCACCGTGTACGGTGTTGCCGACGCTTTCTTCGGCTACGGCAAGATGGACGACAACAAGTTCACCGGCGTCGAGAGCGGCGGCTGGGCGGGTTCCCGCCTGGGCTTCAAGGGTAGCGAAGACCTCGGCAACGGTCTGAAGGCCGTGTTCACGCTCGAGTATGGCCTCGAGCTCGACGACAACGAAGGCGTCGGCGCAGGCGGTCCCCGCAGCCGTCAACAGTTCGTCGGCCTGCAGGGTGGCTTCGGCTTCATCGGTCTCGGCCGCCAGTACTCGCCGGGCTACTACGTCTTCAAGTACGACGCGATCAACGTCATCCCGTTCAGCCCCCAGTTCGTTCTCGCGAACGCCCTCGGTTCGAACATCGTCGCAGCCACCCCGGCTCGCGTCAGCAACTCGATCAACTACAAGTCGCCCGATTTCGGCGGTCTGACGCTGAACGCGGTCTACGGCTTCAACGAAGTGAACCAGGACGACAACCGCCAGGCAGGCGACTTGGCGGCGATCGGCGCCGATTATGCGAACGGCCCGCTCGCGATTGGCCTTGTGTATAGCCAAGTAAAGCAGGACGCCGGCGCGATCCCGAGCGAGAAGTTCCCCGTTACCACTGCCGATGAAACCAAGAAGGAAGCGTACCTGGGTGCCGCTTACGACTTCGGCATGTTCAAGCTGATGGGCTCGTACCAGGTCATCAAGGATGCCACTCTGGACGAAGACAGCGACAAAGTCTGGCAGCTCGGCGGCGTGGTCCCGGTCAGCTCGGCTGGTAAGGTCCATCTGTCCTACGGCCGCACGGATGCGGATAGGGATGACAGCGATGCTGCTGCCTGGTCGCTGATGTACTCGCACAGCCTGTCGAAGCGGACGCTCGCTTACGTGGGTTACACGCAAGTCCAGAACGACGATGCGACCAACATTTCGATCCTCGCCAAAAGGACCGACGAGATCACCGGCGCCCCCCTCACCGACGAAGACAGCCGCAACTTCCTGATCGGTGTGAATCACTCGTTCTGATCGTCTCCTGACGATTTGAAACCCGCGGGCGCTTCGGCGCCCGTGTTCTTTCCTGCTGGTCCCCGAAAAATGCCGTTGTTGCGCTGTGCCGATCGTTCGCATCGCAGGCAGGCAACGAATCCGATGTGCTGCCGCGGTTTATCCCTGCAGCGGATAGCAGCGCCTCTCCTCAGGCATGACAATCTGGCCCCCGGCAGCGAGAGAACCCGCTGCGGCGAACAGAATCGCAACCGCCGATGCCCGGCGAGCAGAAGTCCGCCGCGAGTCGAAGGAAACCCGGGCGATGCCCTCTGGCCTGTACCCTCATGACGCAACTACGTCCACCGGGAGATGGATCGTGCAGAGTGTTGCTGGAATTGATCCGCGAATCCGTTCCGCTGTTCAGGAACAATAAGCGTCGAGTACTGATGTTGATTGGCGCCCGATAAGGCGCGCCGTCAGTTCAGACTGCGAAGCGCAGACCTTGCAGGTCGCGCAGCATTTTGTCTTGTTCGGGGGGCGAGAAGAACAAGCGGTAGAGGCTGCGGTCCCGCGCCGACTCGTTTCCGCCGATGCGCCGGATTTCGCGTTCCGCGTGTTCGAGTGAAAGCCGCATCAGCACTGCCGGTGCGCCGACGCGCGGGCAGATGCGTTCCGGCCCTGCAACTTCGTAGCCCATCATGCGGCTATAGAAGGCCGTATGCCGAGGATGCACCTCGACGAAGAGATCCGTCATGCGATGCACGAGGCGCGTGATCATGAAGGCCAGGTGAAAAACCGACGCCAGCACTTCCGGCGAACTGTGCGATGGATCCATTGCCAGTCGGGTCACTTCGCATACCCGTGCGCCGTTGCTGCGCGCCTCGTCGATTTCGCCTTGGTAAAGTGTGTCGGCGAGTAAGCCTCGGGGCGTATCGATACCCACGGTCAGAGTGCCAAAAAGAAGGTCTCCCTTGCATGCCGCCAGCGTTGTCTGACCGGCGTGTTTCGGGAGCTTCGCCGGCTGATCCGTTGCAAGTCCTCGCCAAGAATACATTCGTTGGATGAGCTTGCTGATTTTGCCGTGTACCTCGTCCATCTCGTCATGAATAATTCGAACGTGATATCCATCCCGCGTGATTGCGAAGTCCGGATTGATTGCGCCGAATCTGTCGTCGACGATTGAAAGGGACGGTTTCAAGCGAGACTGCTTCGCTTTTTTAATGCCCTCGGCGTGGTAAGCTGATTCTGTCATGTGTGTTCGCGCCTCATCGTTGGAGGAGGAAAGCGCCCGAATTTCAGGGGCAAGAAGAGCGCGATCCGTTTCAGGCCGCGCGCCGAACTCTACCGGCAGGGGATTAGGGACACTGTAAGCGGTTGTGTATTTTTTCCTGCGGCATAAGGGGTTACGATTCGTAGCATGAAGGAAATTTGCTCGGTGCATGATGGGCGCCGATCCAGAAGGGGAGCATAGATGATGGTAGAAAGTGCATCGATGTCGGGGGACAGTCTCCGCAAGTTCCTTGGGGTGACCGTTGCAGCGGGTCTGTTGTCGGGCTGCGCGACGTCCTCGTTTCCACCTGCTCCGGCCGTCGCGTCGGATGCTGCATACAACTACGTGATCGGGCCGGGCGACAGCGTGAATGTCGTCGTGTGGCGAAACCCCGAGTTGTCGATGGCCGTGCCGGTCCGGCCCGACGGCAAGATCACGACGCCGCTCGTCGAAGATCTCCCGGCTCTCGGGAAGGATTCCTCGACCCTGGCGCGCGACATCGAGCAGGCCCTCGCGAAGTTCATTCGCGAGCCGGTCGTGACCGTGGTCGTGACCAGCTTTGTCGGCCCGTACAGCGAGCAGGTTCGTGTGGTCGGCGAAGCGGCCACTCCGCAGGTCCTGCCTTACGTCCAGAAAATGACGCTGCTCGACGTGATGATCGCAGTCGGGGGCGTCACCGAGTTCGCCGACGGCAATGGCGCCTCGATCCTTCGTACCGGCGAAGGAAACAAGCAGTACAGCGTCCGCATCAAGGACCTGCTCAAACGAGGCGACGTGTCCGCGAACGTCGAGATGCGGCCAGGTGACGTGCTGATCATTCCCCAGAGCTGGTTCTGATTTCCTGACTTGGGCTGCGTGCCTGCGCAACACGGCAGGACACATCGATTCGGACGGTGACAAGGGGCGCTGATGGAAGAGCTATTTTCGCAGATAGCCGGATACGTGCGGGGAATGTGGCGGTTCCGCTGGTGGGGACTCGCCTTCGCGTGGATCGCCGGCATCACGGGGGGCTTCGTGATCTATTCGATGCCGGACCGATACGAATCCACGGCCCGCATCTACGTCGACACGCAGTCGGTGCTGCGGCCGCTGATGTCGGGACTCGCAGTCCAGCCCAACATCAATCAGCAGATCGCGATTCTCAGCCGCACGCTGATCACGCGGCCGAACGTCGAAAAACTCATCACGATGGCCGATCTCGACTTGGGGGCCCGCACTCCGGCCGAGCGCGAGGCGCTCATCGCCGAACTCACTGGGGGGCTCCAGATCCGGAGTGCCGGTCGGGACAACCTGTTCACGCTGGCTTACCAGGACGCTCATCCCGACCGCGCGCAGCGCATCGTCCAGGCCCTCGTATCATTGTTTGTGGAATCGGGCCTGGTCGGCAAGCGGCAGGATTCGACGTCGGCGCGGCGATTCATCGACGAGCAAATCGCCGGTTACGAACAGAAGCTCGGCGAAGCGGAGAACCGCCTGAAGGATTTTCGTCTGCGCAACATGGCGTTGCTCGGGGACGGGCGACGCGACTACGTTTCGCAGATGACGGAACTGTCCACGCAACTGCGGCAGGCGGAACTTGAGCTGAAGGAAGCGGAGAATTCCCGCGATTCGCTCAAGCGTCAGCTTGTTGGGGAAGATCCGGTGCTCCTGGCACAACCGCCTAACCCGTTGTCGGTGGCGTTGCCGGAGATCGACGGACGGATAGATGCGCTGAAAAAAAACCTGGATGGCCTGCTGCTGCGGTACACCGATGAGCATCCCGACATCGTCGGCGCACGGCGCGTGATTGCGCAGCTCGAGGAGCAGAAACAGAAGGAAGTCGAAGCCATGCAGAAGGCTGATACCGGCGCTCCGTGGGCGCCGAATGCCAACCCGGTCGTCCAGCAGATGAAGATTTCGCTCGCCGAGGCTGAGGCCCGGGTCGCATCGCTTGGGGCGCGGGTGGGCGAGTTCGGCTCTCGACTTGCACAGCTGCAGTCGTCGGCCGAACTCCTGCCGAAGATCGAAGCCGAGCAGACGCAGTTGAACCGGGATTACGAAGTGCATAAGCGCAATTACGAAGCCTTAGTGGCGCGCCGCGAATCGGCCAATATGTCCGTGGAAATGACCACCCAGGGGGGGGTCACTGAGTTTCGCGTTATCGACCCGCCCAGCTTGCCGAACAAGCCGGCGGCGCCGAACCGCGCGCTACTGATGCCGCTTGCCGGGCTGATCGGGCTGGCCGCCGGCATCGCATTGGCTTTCCTGCTTTCGCAGCTTCGCCCGGCTTTCGACAACGTGCGTTCGCTGCGGGAAGTCACCGGCTTGCCGGTGTTGGGCGCAGTCTCGCTGGTCGCGGATCCGGTGCTCCAGAAGAGACGACGCCGGGGCCTGATGGCGTTCGGTGGAGGCGTTGCGGGGTTCGTCGTGGTGGTCGCCGGGATGACCGCTATGGTTCAGTTGCTGCAGGGCTAGGAGAGATCAATCCATGAGTCTCATCGAAAAGGCCGTCGAGCGGCTCGGCCAGTTGCAGCGCGCCGACGGGCAGGTGCCGGAGGATGACGCCTGCCCCCTGGTTGAAGCCGCGAAAACCGCGGACGTTCCCGACCCCACGTCGACCGTTTCGCATGTGCGCGCCGCGCGGAGCGAACGTGCCGCGGAGATGCACCAGGCTGTCGGCATCGAACTCGATCTGGATCGCCTGACGCAAATCGGACTTGTCACGCCAAACCACCCGCGCTCGGTGATTGCCGAGGAGTATCGGGTGATCAAGCGTCCGCTGATTCGCAACGCGCAGGGCAGGGGTGCTGCGGCGGTGGCCAATGGCAACCTCATCATGGTCACCAGTGCGCTGCCGGGCGAAGGCAAATCGTTTACCGCGATCAACCTCGCGATGAGCATCGCGATGGAACTTGATCACACGGTCCTGCTGGTCGATGCCGATTTTTCCCGGCCGGCGGTCCTTTCGCGTCTCGGTTTGCCGCCCAGGAAGGGTCTCATGGACGTGCTGGTCGGCGATATCGGGGACCTTTCCGAAGTCATGCTGCGAACCAACGTCGAGAAGCTTTCGATTCTCCCCGCTGGCATGGCCCATCAGCGCGCGACCGAGCTGATTGCCTCGGATGCGATGAACCGTCTCCTCGAAGAAATGGCAACGCGTTACGCGGAACGAATCATCGTGTTCGATTCTCCGCCGCTACTGGCCACCACCGAAGCGCGGGTTCTCGCGACCCACATGGGGCAG
Organism: Aromatoleum buckelii; assembly: GCF_012910785.2. Taxonomy (GTDB): domain Bacteria; phylum Pseudomonadota; class Gammaproteobacteria; order Burkholderiales; family Rhodocyclaceae; genus Aromatoleum; species Aromatoleum buckelii. The sequence continues at coordinate 60,776 of NZ_WTVH02000009.1, forward strand.
GTCGTGATGGTCGTCGAGTCCGACCGCACGACTCACGGCACTGTGCAGCAAGCGCTTTCGACAATCGACGCATGCCCGGTCAAGCTCCTCGTGCTCAACAAGGCGGCTGAGGGCGGGCGCGGCAGTCTCTACGGATATGGATACGGCTACGGATATGGTTATGGCGGAGGTTCTCGAACGGAAGAGCACGGTGCGGACGCACGGACAGACGCGGCGGCCTGAAATTCGCATGGGTTGCAGGGGCAGCGCGAGCGTAAAACTTCTTGCGCTTGCCGGCATGGTGATCGTGGTCGGGAACGTGAACGCGCAAGTCTTCATCGTGCAGCCCTCGGTCCATTCGAGGCTGACCTATACCGACAACGTCGGCGCGACCGAGAACGGCGAGAGCGACTGGATCGCCGAAGTCACGCCGGCGATCGCGGTTGCCCGCGACCACGGCCGCATCACCGGGAACCTCGACGCCCGCCTGCGCAGTGTCATGTACGCCAACGACAGCGACCGGAATACGGCCTTCGTCGCGATGCAGGGGCGAGGCCAGGTCGAAGCGGTCGAAGACGTCCTTTTCGTCGACATGTCAGCTTCGGTCAGCCGCAACAACAGATCGGAGCTGAGGGGTCGGGGGTCGGAGGACTTTCTCTCTACCGACAGCGACAACGAGACTCGGATCTTTTCGCTCGGCCCGCGCCTGCACTTCAGGCTCGGTGCCGGCCCGGAGGGGGTGGCGAGCTACCGGATGAACTGGTTCGACAGCGGCGCGGGCATCGTTTCGCGCACGGTCGAGAACACGCGCGGCCAGCTCTCCGACCCGCAGGCTTTCGGCAGGGTGGGCTGGGCGCTGGATTATTCGTGCGCCGACACCCGTTATGACGACGTGAGGGACAGCGAGTTATCGGAGGAAATCGCTCGCGCGACGATGTTCCTGCACGTGTCGCCCCAGTTCCGCCTGCGTGCCATCGCCGGCCACGAATCGAACGAGTATTCCGTGCGTTCCGGCGAGAGCAACTCGATCACCGGCGCAGGTTTCGACTGGAATCCGACGCCGAGAACGAGTCTCTCCGCCACCGGCGAAGACCGGATTTTCGGTCGCAGCTATTACCTGGATTTCAACCATCGCCGGCCGCTGTCGTGGTGGAATGTTTCCTATTCGCGCGACATCACGTCCTCGGCTGAGACGGACGGCAGCGTCTTCGACGATCCGGCCTTTGCGAGCCTCTTCGACGCGCTCGCGACCGAAGTGCCGGACCCGTTCGAGCGCGAGGCTCTCGTGCGTCAGCAACTCGGATATCCGGGAATCGGGCTGTTCGATACGTTCGTGACCAACAACTATTTCCTCGCCCGCACGCTGCGCGGCAGCGTGTCGCTGGTCGGGGCACGCAACGTTCTGACGCTCTCGGTACAGCGCAGCGAACGCACCCGCCTCGGCGAGCCGTTGGTCAGCGACCCGCGCGACGATCTTTCGCTCTTCAACGACGTTGAGACGCGCTCGGGAACCGTTTCCCTGAGTCACAGGCTGTCGCCCGCCGCGACGTTGAACACCAGCCTCGTCCGTTCCTACTCGGAAGGTTCAGGTACGTCCGACGCCGAGACGAGGCGTACGACGTTTTCGCTCGGAGTCAGTTCACGCTTCGGCAGGCGAACCACCGGGAGCCTGATTTACCGCCACCAGCGGGCGGCGGGAACCAGCGATTTCACGGAAAACATCCTGACTGCCAGTGTCGGCATGCAGTTCTGACCGGGGATCGAATGTACGAATCGTATTTCAAGCTCCGCGCAAAACCCTTTCAGCTCAATCCCGATCCGGCATTTTTTTATGGCAGCCGGGGTCATCGACGGGCGATGGCGTATCTCGAATACGGGCTGCACCAGAACGAGGGGTTCATCGTCGTGACGGGAGAAATCGGCGCCGGCAAGACGACGCTGGTGCGCAGCCTGCTCGAGCGTCTCGAGCCCAGCAAGGTCGTCGCGGCGAACCTGGTCAGCACGCAGGTCGATCAGAACGACATCTTGCGTATGGTCGCGGTGGCGTTCGGCGTGCCGAGCCGGGGGCTCGACAAGGCCGGCCTGCTGCTCGCACTCGAAACCTACTTCGTGTCGCTGGCCGCTGCGGGCAAGCGGGCGCTGCTGATCGTCGACGAGGCGCAGAACCTCTACGAGAAAGCGGTCGAAGAGCTTCGCATGCTGTCGAACTTCCAACTCGAGGATCACGCGCTGCTGCAGAGCTTCCTTGTCGGCCAGCCCGAGTTCAGGGAGGTCATGCAGAGCCCGCAGATGCAGCAGCTGCGGCAGCGGGTGATCGCCTCGTATCATCTCGGTCCGATGGACGCCGAGGAGACGCGCGCCTATATCGAGCATCGCCTGCATCACGTCGGATGGGAGAACGACCCGGTTTTCGCCCCCGAAGCGTTCGACGCGATTTACGGCTACACCGGAGGCATCCCACGGCGCATCAACGCCCTGTGCGACAGGCTGATGCTGTCCGCATTCCTCGCGGAGTGTCACGAAGTGTCCGGGGAAGACGTGCGCGAAATCGTCGCCGAACTGAAGGAAGAGTTCGACTCGGCGCCGCGGCGGGGTACGAACGGAAAACCGGTTCCGTTCCAAGGCGGCGCCTTTGCGCCGGGATCAATCGATCCGGCTCGTCTGGTAGTCCCCCAAGGGCTCGCGGGGCAGGTCGCCGGCATGGCGGCCGGTTTCGATGTGCAGCGCATCGAGGCGCGCATCGTCGGACTCGAACATTCGCTGTCGGCCACGCTCGACGTCCTCAACCAGCTCCTGGCGGCAGTGCGGCGCGACGGCACGACGGAGGATTCGCCTCATGACTGAGCCAGGAGCGGCGGCGCCGGTGATCTGCGTCGTCGGGGCGCGGCCGAACTACATGAAAATGGCGCCGATCATCCGCGCCCTCGCAGCCCATCGGCCGCCGCTGCGGACGCTGCTCGTGCACACCGGGCAACACTACGACAGCGCGATGAACGAGCGCCTGTTCGCCGACCTCGATCTGCCGCACCCGCAGGTGAACCTCGAAGTGGGTTCGGCCAGCCACGCGGTGCAGACCGCCGAAGTGATGAGGCGTTTCGAACCGGTCATCGATGAGCACGGCGCCCGCGCGGTGCTGGTGGTCGGCGACGTGAACTCCACGCTGGCGTGCGCGCTGGTCGCGGTCAAGCGCCATGTGCCGGTGGCGCACGTCGAATCCGGCCTGCGCAGCCACGACCGCAGGATGCCGGAAGAGATCAATCGCATCCTGACGGACCAGATTTCCGATCTTCTGTATACGACCGAACGCAGCGCCCACGACAATCTCGCGCACGAAGGGATTGCGCCCGAGCGCGTGGTGTTCGTCGGCAACGTCATGATCGACAGCCTGCTCGCGAACCTGCCGAAGGCCGTGCCGCCCGCCGGGCTGCTCGCGGCCGCGGGGTACGCGCGCGAACGGATCGCCGGCGGCTACGGCGTCGTGACGCTGCACCGCCCGTCGAACGTCGATCATCCGCAAACTCTCGGGCCGATCATCGAGGCGCTGCGCGACATCAGCGCGCGCCTGCCGCTGGTGATCGCGCTGCATCCGCGCACGCGCAACAACCTCGAGCGGTTCGGCATGCTCGACCGGCTCGGCGCGCCGGGTTTCATCATCCTGCCGCCGCAGGGCTATCTCGAGATGCTCGGCCTGATGGCGGGGGCAACGGTCGTCCTGACCGATTCGGGCGGCATCCAGGAGGAGACGACCGCGCTGGGCGTGCCGTGCCTGACGATCCGGGAGAATACCGAACGGCCGATCACCGTCGAACAGGGCACAAACACGCTCGTCGGCGTCGATCCGGCGGCGCTGCGGGCGGCGGTCAATAGGGTTCTCGACAACGGGGGCAAGCGCGGGCGGGTGCCCGAATACTGGGACGGCCGCGCGGCGCATCGTATCGCATCACATCTCGCGGCGTGGCTCGACGCGCATGAAAAACAGGCGCAGCCGGCATGAGCACGGCGATCGTGAACGCGCTGACGATCGATGTCGAAGACTATTTCCAGGTGTCCGCGCTCGCCCCGCATTTCCCGCGCAGCGAGTGGGAGCGGATACCGTGCCGGGTCGAGCGCAACGTCGAAGTGATCCTCGACCTCCTCGAACGACACCGGACGAGGGCAACGTTCTTCACGCTCGGCTGGGTCGCGGAGCGCTATCCGCTGCTCGTGCAGCGCATCGCGGCGGGTGGGCATGAAGTGGCGAGCCACGGCTACGCGCACGAGCGCGCGACTGCCCAGTCGCCCGAAGCCTTCCTCGCCGACATCGTCCGGGCGAGGAAGGTGCTCGAGGACCTCTCGGGCCAGCCAGTAACCGGCTATCGCGCACCGAGCTTCTCGATCGGCAAGACCAACCTGTGGGCGCACGACTGCATCGCACAGGCCGGATACGCATACAGTTCGAGCGTGTATCCGGTGCGGCACGATCACTACGGCATGCCGGACGCGCCGCGCTTCCCGTACCGGCTCGACAACGGCCTGCTCGAAGTTCCAGTCACGACGATGCACTGGCTGGGGCGCAACTGGCCGGCGGGGGGAGGCGGCTACTTCCGTTTGCTGCCCTACGCGGTGTCGCGCTGGCAGATCGACAAGGTCAATCGCGACGATCGCCGGGCGGCCATTTTCTACTTCCACCCGTGGGAGATCGATCCCGGACAGCCGCGGGTCGCGGCGGCCTCAGCGCGGACGCGGTTTCGCCACTACCTGAACCTCGAACGCACCGAGGAGCGCCTACGTCATCTGCTGGGCGACTTTTCCTGGGGGCGGGCGGACCAGGTGTTCTGCTCCGGGGCCGAAAGCCCGTCGTCCCGGGAGCACTGACGATGGATCGGGTTCCGGTGGTCGTCAGGCAACTCACCGGGGCGGATCACGGCCGCTGGGACGCCTTCGTCCGCAGCTGCCCGGACGCGACGTTCTTCCACCTCTCGGCGTGGCAAGGGATCATCCGCGAAATTTTCCGCCACCGGACCTTCTTCCTGTATGCGGAACGCGCCGGCGACATCATCGCCGTGCTGCCGCTCGCCGAAGTCAACAGCCGGCTGTTCGGCCATGCCCTGACGTCCCTGCCTTTCTGTGTCTATGGCGGCCCGGCCGGCGATCCCGAAGGCATTGCGCTCGTCGAGGCGGAAGCCGAAACGCTTGCACGCCGCTTGCGGGTCCAGCACCTCGAGCTGCGCAACCTCACTCCCCGCCACGAGGAGTGGCCGCGGCAGGACCTTTACGTGACGTTCCGCAAGGAGATCCAGGCGGACGACGATACGAACCTGCTCGCGATCCCGCGCAAGCAGCGCGCGATGGTGCGCAAGGGCATCAGGCACGGACTGACGAGCCGGGTCGAGCCGGATGTCGAGCGATTTTTCTCGCTTTATGCCGACAACGTGTTGCGGCACGGCACGCCGGCGTTGCCGAAAGCATTTTTCACGCGCCTGACGAAGGAGTTCGGACCGGACTGCGAAGTGCTCACGGTGAGTGATGCGGACGGAAATGCGCTGTCGAGCGTGCTGAGTTTCTACTTTCGCGACGAAGTGCTGCCGTATTACGCCGGCGACGCGGTGATGGCGCGCGACGTCGCGGCGAACGATTTCAAATACTGGGAATTGATGCGCCGCGCCGCTGCGCGCGGCTGCCGGCTGTTTGATTTCGGCCGCAGCAAGATCGGCACCGGTCCGTTCAGCTTCAAGAAGAACTGGGGCTTCGAGCCGCAGCCGCTGTCGTACGAATACCGCCTCTACAGGCGCGACTCGGTGCCGCAGAACAACCCGATGAATCCGAAATACCGCGCCTTCATCGCGCTGTGGCGCCGGCTGCCGATACGCATGGCGAACGCGATCGGGCCGCACATCGTGCGCAACCTGGGATGAGGGCCGCATGAAACGCGACGCGGATCACGACAGTCTCGCGGTCCCCGCTCTCCCGGCGGCGCAGGGAAGCTTGCCTGCCGGGTTCGTGGCGGTTGCGATCACCCTCACGGTGTCCGTCGTGTGGCTCCTGGGATGGTACTGGCCGACGGCGAGCGAGATCGGGCGGATCTGGTGGCGCACGGAAACGTACGCCCACGGGTTGACGGTCCTGCCGATTTTCGTGTGGCTCGTGTGGCGCACGCGGGAGCGAATCGGTGAATGGCGCCCGCAACCGGTGCCTTGGGTTGCGCTGCCCGTTGCCGCGATCGGGATGTTGTGGATGGTCGGCAGGCTCGTCGGCGTCGCCGGGGCGTCGCATTTCGCCCTCGTCGCGATGCTCGTGGCCGGGCTTGTCGGCGTGCTCGGCTGGCGGCTCGCACGCATTTTGCTGTTCCCGCTCGCGTTCCTCGTTTTTGCAGTGCCGATCGGGGACTTCCTGTTGCCGGTGCTGATGGAGTACACCGCTGATTTCACGGTGTTTGCGCTGCGCGCTACCGGCGTTCCTGTCTACCAGGAAGGCTTGCATTTCATCGTGCCCAATGGGCGCTGGTCTGTCGTCGAAGCCTGCAGCGGCGTTCGTTACCTGATCGCATCGACGATGGTCGGCGCGCTCTACGCATACCTGAACTACACGACGCTGCATCGACGGATGCTGTTCATGCTCGTCGCGATGCTCGTGCCGATCGTCGCGAACTGGCTGCGCGCCTACATGATCGTGATGCTCGGCTACCTGTCGGACAACCGCATCGCGGCGGGCGTCGACCACTTGATCTATGGCTGGATTTTCTTCGGTGTCGTCATCCTACTGATGTTCTCGATCGGTGCACGCTGGCGTGAAGAGATTCCGGCCACCGTCCCGGCTTCGCCGGGGCAAACGGGTTCGCGAACAAAATGGGCTGGCGCGTTGCCGATCGCGCTTGCCGTCGCAGCGTTTCCGCTCGCATACGGAATGATCGACAGCCCGGTCGAGGAGTATTCGGTGAAAGTTGAGTTGCCGGCGCCAGCGCCGGGGTGGCGCGAGGCGTCGGCCGATCTGCTCGGCTACCGTCCGCACTACGCGAACGCGCGCGGCGAGGGGTTCGCGATGTATCGAGGGCCCGACGGGCAACCGGTCGGCGTGTATGCCGGCTGGTATGCAGACCAGCGCGACGGCAGCGAGATGGTCGCGTGGGGCAACGGTCTCGTCAGCACCGGCAGGGGCGAGGCTTACGTCGTTTCGCGTTTCGCTGTCGAGTCTCCCGCCGGGCCCCCCCTCCAGGGGGCCGACCTGAACACCGCCGAAGGGCGGATGCGCGTCTGGCAGTGGTACCGCGTGAATGGGAGGGTTGTGACCGGCGAGGCCGAAGTCAAGTTGCGCCTTGCGCTGGACCGGGTGCTCGGACGGGCAGACGAGTCGAGCGTCATCGTGCTTGTCACCCCCGAACTGGATGCACCGCAAAGCGCCGATGCCCGGCTGCGCGACTTCCTCCAGGCGCATGAAGGGGGGATCGATGCGGCGCTCGATGCGGCAGCGCGGGAACGAATTCGGTGACCGGTCAGATGCTCGTGATGCACGTCGTTTACCGCTTCGATGTCGGCGGGCTGGAAAACGGCGTCGTGAACCTCATCAACCGCATGCCGTCCGACCGTTTCCGGCACGTCGTCGTGGCGCTGACGCAATGTGCGCCGGCATTCTGCCGCCGCATCGTTCAGCCTGACGTCGAGTTCATCTCGCTCGACAAGCCGCCGGGTCACGGCGTCAAGGTCTACCCCCAGCTCTATCGCCTGTTCCGTGACAGGCGCCCCGCGATCGTGCATACCCGCAATCTCGCCGCGCTCGAAGCCGTCGTGCCTGCTCGTGCGGCCGGCGTTCCGGTGCGAATCCACGGCGAGCACGGCTGGGACGTGGCGGATCCGGGCGGGACACGGCGGAAGCTGCAGTTCGTCCGGCGGCTGTATCGTCCGTTCGTCAGTCGCTACGTGGCGCTGTCACGGCACCTCGCGCTCTACCTTGCCGACGCGGTTCGCGTCCCCGCCGCGCGCATCGAGCGGATCTGCAACGGCGTCGATCCCGCACGTTTCCGGCCGCCGGACGGGCGCCGCCCGCTGATCGCAGGGTCGCCGTTCGGTGGGGACGATGAGGTGCTCGTCGGCACCGTCGGTCGCCTCGATGCGGTCAAGGATCAGCTCAATCTCGTCCGGGCGGTCGCGCACCTCATCTCGCAGCGTGCGCCCGGCACGGACCGCCTGCGACTGATCATCGCCGGCGACGGGGCCTCGCGCAGCGGCATCGAAGCCGAAGTTCGCGCCGCCGGCATCGGCCACACCGTGTGGCTCGCCGGCGAGCGCGCAGACGTTCCTGATGTCATGCGCGGCCTCGATGTCTTCGCCCTTCCGTCTCTTGCAGAAGGCATTTCGAACACGATCCTCGAAGCGATGGCGAGCGGCTTGCCGGTGACCGCCACCGATGTCGGTGGCAATCCCGAACTCGTCGAGCATGGCGTTACGGGGACGCTCGTACCCCCTTCCGATTATGTTGCGCTGGCCGATGCGCTGGCACCATATGTTGCCGATGGAATGCTGCGCCGGCGACATGGCGATGCGGGCCGAGGGCGAGTCGATGCGGAGTTCAGTCTCGACGTCATGGTCGATCGTTATGCAGCGCTCTATCGAACCTCCCTCGAGGCGGCGCTGCCGTTGCGCCGTGTAGCCTGACAAAGGAACTGCGTCATGTGCGGTATCGCCGGGCTTTTCGACCTTCGCAGCAAGCGCGACTTCCCCCGCGACCTCGTGCGCCGTATGAATGACGTGCAGGTGCACCGCGGTCCCGACGAAGGTGGTTACCACTTCGAGCCCGGTGTCGCGCTCGCGCACCGCCGCCTGTCGATCATCGACCTTTCCACCGGCCAGCAGCCGCTGTTCAACGAGGACGGCTCGGTCGCGGTCGTCTTCAACGGCGAGATTTACAACTTCCAGGAACTGGTGCCGGAGCTCGAAGCGCTCGGCCATGTCTTTCACACCCGCAGCGACACCGAAGTCATCGTGCATGCGTGGGAGGCGTGGAGCGAAGACTGCGTGCAGCGCTTTCGCGGCATGTTCGCGTTCGCCCTGTGGGACCGCAACCGCGAGACACTTTTTCTGGCGCGCGACCGGCTCGCCGTCAAGCCGCTGTTCTATGCGCTGCTGCCGGACGGCACGTTCGCATTCGGTTCCGAACTGAAAGTGCTGATGCAGCACCCGCTGCTCGACCGCCGCATCGATGCACACGCAGTCGAAGAATATTTTGCACTCGGTTACGTCGCCGAACCGCGGACGATTTTCGCCGGGGCGAAGAAGCTGGGCGCCGCCGAAACGCTGTGCGTGCGGCGCGGCCAGCCCGTGCCGCAGCCGCGGTGTTACTGGGACGTGCATTTCACGCTCGACAATCCGCTGTCGCTCGCCGAGGCCAGTGCCGAACTCACCGCCCGGCTGCGCGAATCCGTGCGCTTGCGCATGATCGCCGAGGTGCCGCTCGGCGCTTTCCTGTCCGGCGGCGTCGATTCGAGCGCAGTCGTCGCGACGATGGCGGGCCTTTCCGACGAACCCGTCCACACCTGCTCGATCGCATTCGACGATCCCGCATTCAACGAGTCCGAATTCGCGCAGAAGGTCGCGGATCGCTACCGCACGAATCATTACGTGGAGACGGTGAAGTCGGACGATTTCGACCTGATCGACACGCTCGCCGGGCTGTATGACGAACCCTATGCCGACAGCTCGGCGATCCCGACGTGGCGCGTCTGCCAGCTCGCGCGCAAACGGGTGACGGTCGCGCTGTCGGGCGATGGTGGCGACGAGAGTTTCGGCGGTTACCGCCGCTACCGCCTGCATCTGATGGAAGAGCGGATGCGCGGCGCGCTCCCGATCGGCGTGCGCCAGCCGATGTTCGGCCTGCTCGGCCGCCTCTATCCGAAGGCGGACTGGGCGCCGCGCATGTTCCGCGCGAAGACGACATTCCAGTCACTCGCGCGGGATTCGCTGCAAGCCTATTTCCACTCGGTGTCGATCCTGCGCGATGCGATGCGCCAGCAACTGTTCTCGAACCGCTTCCGCAGCGAACTCGCCGGCTACAACGCGGTCGAGGTCTTCCGCCGTCATGCGGCGACGGCGCACACCGAAGACGCGCTGGCGCTGATCCAGTATGTCGACCTCAAGACCTACCTCGTCGGCGACATCAACACCAAGGTCGATCGCGCCAGCATGGCGCACTCGCTCGAAGTGCGCGAGCCGCTGATGGATCACAAGCTCGTCGAATGGCTCGCGACTTTGCCGTCCGGCCTCAAGGTGAAGGGGCAGGAAGGCAAGTACCTGTTCAAGAAGGCGATGGAGCCGCTGCTACCGAACGATGTGCTCTATCGCCCCAAGATGGGATTTTCGGTGCCGCTGTCCCGCTGGTTCCGCGGGCCGCTCCGGGAGCGCGTGCGGCAGACCGTGCTCGGCGAGACGCTTGCGGCGACCGGGATATTCAACCCGGATTACCTGCGCCATCTCGTCGATGCGCATCAGTCCGGGGCCCGCGACTACAGCTCGCCGTTGTGGTCGCTGATGATGTTCGAAGCCTTCGTGCGCAACTCCGGAGGGTATCCCGCGCGGGTGCCGGAGCTCGCCGCGGCGGTGTGACCGATGCGCATCCTGCACGTCCTCGACCATTCGCTCCCGCTGCACAGCGGCTACACGTTCCGTACCGCGGCGATCGTGCGCGAGCAGCGCGCGCTGGGCTGGGAGACGTTCCACCTGACGACCCCCAAGCAGGGCAAGTCGGCAGGGCCGGTCGAGGAGGCCGACGGGCTGCATTTCCATCGCACGCCCGCGCCCGGCGAGGCCGGTCTGCTGGCGCAGATGCGGTTTACCGCCGCACGGCTCGATGAACTCGTCCGCGAACTGCAGCCGGACGTGATCCACGCGCATTCGCCGGTATTGAACGCGTTGCCCAGCCTGTGGGTCGCGCGCCGGCGCAAATTGCCGGTTGTCTACGAACTGCGGGCGTCGTGGGAGGATGCGGCGGTCGATCACGGCACCACGACCGAAGGCAGCATGCGCTACCGCCTGTCGCGCGCGCTCGAGAGCTTTGCCTTGCACCACGCCGACCAGATCACGACGATCTGCGAAGGCTTGCGCGGCGACATCGCCTCGCGCGGCATCGCGGCGGACAAGATCACGGTGATCCCGAATGCCGTCGATGCGGGCGCGTTCAAGTTCGGCGCCGAACCCGATGCCGCGCTGCGCACCGAACTGGGCCTGGACGGCAAGACGGTGATCGGCTTCGCGGGTTCGTTCTACGGTTACGAGGGGCTGCACCTGCTGGTGTCGGCGCTCGCCCGGCTCGTCGGGCGCTTCCCCGAAATCCGCCTGTTGCTGGTCGGCGGTGGCGTGCAGGAAGAGGCGCTGCGCCGCCAGGCGGTTGCCGAAGGAATCGCCGATCGCGTCGTCTTCACCGGGCGGGTTGCGCACAACCGGGTGCAGAAATATTACGAGCTGATCGACGTGCTCGCCTATCCGCGCCTGCCGATCCGGCTCACCGAGCTCGTCACGCCGCTCAAGCCGCTCGAAGCGATGGCCCAGGGACGCATGTTCGTGGCTTCGGATGTCGGCGGCCACCGCGAGCTCGTGCGCAACGGCGAAACCGGCTTCCTGTGCAAGGCCGGCAGCGTCGATGCGCTCGCCGACGCGATCGCGTCGATCCTCGGCAACCGCGACGCGTGGCCGGGCATGCGGGCGAACGCGCGGGCGTTCGTCGAGCGCGAGCGGACGTGGGCGAACAGCGTCAGCCGCTACCAAGATGTCTATCGCCTTGCCCTCGCCACACGCGGGCGCGAAGCCTTGCTGGCCGGAGCGAGGTAACGCGATGTGCGGCATTCACGGCATCTATCGTTTCGACGCCGCGCCCGTTTCGCCGGCGCAGCTGTCGGCGATGGGCGACGTGACGCGCCATCGCGGGCCGGACGACGAAGGCTGGCATATCGACCCGGACGGGCGCTGCGGCATCGCGATGCGTCGTCTGTCGATCATCGATCTGGCCGGCGGGCACCAGCCGATCTCGAACGCGGACGACACGCTGTGGGTCGTGTGCAACGGGGAGATCTACAATTTCCGCGAACTGCGCGCCGAATTGCAGGAACGGGGCTACCGCTTCAAGACGGGGTCCGACAGCGAAGTGCTGGTGCACCTCTACGACGCGTTCGGCGACGGTTTCGTGCACCGTCTCGATGGCATGTTCAATTTCGCGCTGTGGGATGCGCGGCGAAAACGCCTGCTGATCGGGCGCGACCCGCTCGGCGTGAAGCCGCTGTATGTGCATCGTTCGGCCAGCATGCTCGCGTTCGCGACCGAGGCGAAAGCGCTGCTCGAACTTCCCGGCGTCGGACGCGAACTCGATCGTGACGTGATTGCCGACTACCTCCACCTCGGTTACGTCGCCGCACCGAACTCGATGTTCCGCGACATCCGCAAGCTGCCGCCGGCGACGCTGCTGTCGGTCGAGAATGGCGAAGTGCGGCAATGGCGCTACTGGCGACTGCCGTCGAGCGTGGACCGTCGTGTCACCGAAGCGGAGTGGATCGGCCGCATCCGCGACGGCATGGAGCGCGCCGTGCATCGCCAGATGGTCAGCGACGTGCCGATCGGAGCTTTCCTGTCGGGAGGCGTCGATTCGAGCGCCGTGGTCGCGTTCATGGCGAAACATTCCGCGCACCCGATCCGCACTTACGCGATCGGCTTCGAAGGCGGCGAAGCCGAGCAGCTCTATAACGAGCTCCCTTACGCCCGCCAGGTCGCGAACCTGATCGGCACCGAACATCACGAGATCGTCGTCACGCCCGATGTCGTCGGCCTGTTGCCCAAGCTGCTGTGGCACATGGACGAGCCGGTGTCGGATTCGGCCTTCATCACGACTTTTCTCGTGTCCGAATTCGCGCGCCGCGACGTCAAGGTGATCCTGTCGGGAGTCGGCGGGGACGAGCTTTTCGGCGGCTATCGCCGCTACCTCGGCGGCCATTACGTGCGCAAGTTGCAACGCCTGCCGCGCTGGTCGCGCCAGCTGATGTCGCGCACTGCGGCGATGCTGCCGAGCGACCGGCACTCGAAAGTCCTCAACACGATGCGGCTCGCGCGCGGCTTTCTCGCGTCCGCCGAGCTGTCGCCCGACGAGCGTTATCGCCATTACCTGCAGGTGCTCGATCGCGTGTCGATCGCCGAGCTAATGAACGGCAAGACTGGCACCGCCGACGCGTTGCGTGACGCGTTTGCCGCCGCCGGCGACGACGACGCGCTCAACCGCATGTTTGCCGTCGACGCCGAAACCCAGCTGCCCGACGACCTGCTGCTGCTCACCGACAAGATGAGCATGGCGGTGTCGCTCGAATGCCGCGTGCCGCTGCTCGACCGGGAGCTCGTCGAACTCGCTGCCGCGATTCCCGAATCGCTGAAAGTCCGGGACGGCCGCCTCAAGCACCTGATGAAGGAGGCGCTCGCCGACGTGCTGCCGGCGAGCATTCTCGATCGCAAGAAACGCGGCTTCGGCACGCCGATGGGGGCGTGGCTGAAACGCGATCTCGCGCCCGTGCTGCGCCGCCTGCTGTCGGCCGACGTGGTCCGCGATCGGGGACTTTTCGAGCCGAAAGTGATCGCCCGCCTGATGGCCGACCACGACGCGAACCGGATCGACGGCACCGACGCGCTGCTCGCGCTGATGAACCTCGAGATCTGGAGCCGCATTTTCCTCGACCGCCGCTCTCCCGATGACGTGACGACCGAACTCAAGGCGTACCTTCCATGAAGATCCTCTACGTCTGCCATCGCTTCCCGTTTCCGCCCAAGCGCGGCGGCAAGATCCGCCCGTTCAACATGATCCGGCATCTGTCGCAGAAGCATCAGGTGACGGTCTGCTCGATCGCGCGCTCGCATGCCGAGGCGGAAGAGGGCGCCGGCATCGCGCCGCACTGCGAGCGGTTCGAGATCGGCAAGGTGTCGAATCCGGTGCAGGTGTTGCGCATGGTCGCGCGCCTGCCGACGACGGTGCCGTCCTCGATGGGTTTCTTCTGGTCGCCGGAACTCGCCGACAAGGTCAATGCGCTGCTCGCCGCCGAGCGCTTCGACCTGATCTTCGTCCACTGCTCGTCGGTCGCCCAGTACGTGACGCACATGCATGGCATCCCGAAGATTCTCGACTTCGGCGACATGGACTCACAGAAGTGGCTCGAATACGTGCGCTACAAGCCTTTCCCGCTGAAGCTCGGCTACTGGCTCGAAGGCAGCAAGATGGAGCGGGAGGAGAGGCGGCTCGCGCCGCTGTTCGACCTGTGCACCGCGACGACGCGCGCGGAGTGGGAGACGCTCGAAAGCTACGGCACCGGCGTCGCGACGGACTGGTTCCCGAACGGGGTGGATGCCGAGTTCTTCAAGCCCGACGGCGACGGATACGACGCGGACACGATCAGCTTCATTGGCCGCATGGACTACTACCCGAACCAGGAATGCATGTTCGATTTCTGCGAACGCACGTGGCCGCTGCTGCTCACGCGCCGTCCCGTAATGAAGCTGCTGATCGTCGGCGCCGATCCGTCGCCGGCGGTGCAGAAGCTCGGGGAGCTGCCGGGCGTCACGGTGACCGGCTCGGTCGCCGACGTGCGCCCGTACATCCTGCGCTCGGCGGCGATGGTCGCGCCGCTGAACATCGCCCGCGGCACGCAGAACAAGATCCTCGAAGCGATGGCGATGGGCGTGCCGGTCGTCTCGAGCGGAGTCGCCGCAGGCGGCGTGGACGCGCTTGCCGAAGAGCATTTCCTCGTCGCGAACGAGCCGGCGGAATACGCCGACGCGATCCTGCGCGTCGTCGAAAACCCCGCTGAGCGCGAGCGCCTTGCGCAGGCCGGGCGGCAGCGCATGCTGTCGCACCACGCCTGGTCGCGCTCGATGGAGCGCCTCGATGTGATCGTCGAGCGCTGCCTTGCACGCCACCGCGCCAACCGGATTCACGCCAACAGGGAAGTCATCCAATGAAAATAAGCATTTTCGGCCTCGGTTACGTCGGAGCGGTGTCGCTCGCGTGCCTCGCGCGCGACGGCCACCATGTCGTCGGCGTCGACATCGACGCGGCGAAGCTCGACCTGATCCGCGCCGGCACGACCCCGGTCGTCGAGGAAGGGATGGTCGATCTGATGGAGAAAGTCGCGGCGAGCGGCCGGATCACGGTCACGACCGACACGCGCCAGGCCCTGCGCGACAGCGACCTCTCGCTCGTCTGCGTCGGCACGCCGTCGGCCGCGAACGGCAGCCAGGATCAGGGCGCGGTGCTGCGCCTGGCGAAGGATCTGGGCCGGGCGATCGGCGAAAAGGACGTGCCGCACGTCGTCGTGTTCCGTTCGACGCTCGTGCCGGGCACGGTCGAAGAGACGCTCCGCCCGATCATCGAGGCCGAATCC
Source organism: Aromatoleum buckelii (assembly GCF_012910785.2). Classification (GTDB taxonomy): domain Bacteria; phylum Pseudomonadota; class Gammaproteobacteria; order Burkholderiales; family Rhodocyclaceae; genus Aromatoleum; species Aromatoleum buckelii. The sequence goes on from NZ_WTVH02000009.1 coordinate 76,125, forward strand.
GGCAAGCGCGACGGCGAAGGCTTTCACCTGTGCTTTCAGCCGGAGTTCCTGCGCGAAGGCAGCTCGATTCGCGACTACGACAAGCCGCCCTTCACCGTCGTCGGCGCTAATCACGCGTACCCGGTCGAGCGCCTGCGCGAACTCTTCGGCCACCTGCCGTGCAAATTCCTGCAGACCTCGGTACGCGCCGCCGAGATGATGAAGTACTGCTGCAACAACTTTCACGCGCTCAAGATCACGTTCGCGAACGAGACCGCGCGCCTGTGTGAGGCGCTCGGCGTCGACGCGTTCGAAGTCATGAACCTCGTCTGCCAGGACACGCAGCTGAACCTCTCGCCGGCGTACCTCAAGCCCGGCTTCGCGTTCGGCGGCTCCTGCCTGCCGAAGGACCTGCGCGCGACGACTTACTTCGCCAAGATGCATGACGTCGAAGTGCCGATGCTGTCCGGCATCCTGCAGTCGAACCGCCAGCACATCGACCGCGCGATCGCGAAAGTGCTCGAATCCGGCCACCGCAAGATCGGCATGCTCGGCCTGTCGTTCAAGACCGGCACCGACGACCTGCGCGAAAGCCCGCTCGTCGTGCTCGCCGAACAGCTGATCGGCAAAGGCATGCAGCTCTCGATCTACGACCCGGACGTGCAGCTCTCGCGGCTGCTCGGCGCAAACCGCCGCTTCATCGAAACCCAGCTGCCGCACATCGGCGATCTCTTGAAGGCGGATCTCGCGGACGTCATCGCGTCGGTGGACGTGCTCGTCGTCGGCGTGTCGAACCCGCTGATCTTCGACGCCCTCGCGACGCATTCGCGGCCCGGGCAGTACGTGCTCGACCTCGTCAATCTCCCGAATGCGGAGATGATCGGGGCGCGGGTCGAAGGGCTGTGCTGGTGAGACCGGAGTCAGGTAGCGCCGCTTCGGCGGCGCGGGTGAGATGTGGTCGACGAGCGCCCCGGCTGCGTCGGATTCCCACGCCAACTAACGGTTAAGGACTACGGTGCTGCGCATCCTCACGTTCACTTCCCTCTATCCCAATCCGGAGCAGCCACGCCATGGCGTATTCATCGAAACACGCCTGCGCCACCTCCTCACTAGCCGTCGGGTGGAGGCGAAAGTGGTCGCTCCGGTGCCTTGGTTTCCACTGGGTTCACCGCGCTTCGGCCGGTACGGGGCCTTCTCGCGGGTCCCGCACCGTGAACTGCGCCACGGCATCGATGTGCGTCATCCGCGCTTTCTGACCGTGCCGGCGGTCGGGTCCGCCGTTTCTCCTGTCGCGATGGCGGCAGGAGCGTTGCCGGTGCTGCGCGCATTGGCGCGCGAAGGCTTCGACTTCGATGCCATCGACGCGCACTTCTTCTTTCCCGACGGAGTCGCCGCTATGCTGCTCGGAAAATGGCTGGCGAAACCTGTCGTGATCACAGCGCGCGGCAGCGACATCACTTATTGGCCCCAGTCAGCGCTGCCGCTGCGCATGATTCGCTGGGCCGCCCGGGCAGCCGGGTGCTGCGCTGCAGTGAGCCGGGCGCTTGCCGACGAGATGGTGCGCCTGGGCCTGGGCCGTCAGCCGCCCCGCGTTCTGCGCAACGGCGTCGACCTCGCGCTCTTTCATCCGGGGGGGCGCGCCGAGGCGCGCGCCGAACTCGGTTTCGAAGGGCGAGTCGTGCTCTCCGTCGGAAATCTCATCGAGCTGAAGGGTCACCATCTGGCGATCGAGGCATTGGCGACAGTCCCCGGCGCGTCCCTGGTGATCATCGGCAGCGGCCCGGAGGAAGCGAGGCTTCGCGCGCTCGCGGCACGGTTGGGGCTCGCCGCGCGGGTGCGCTTTGTAAGGGTGGTTCCCCAGGCGGACCTTCGCCGTTACTACGTTGCAGCCGATCTCCTCGTCCTCGCGTCGAGCCGCGAGGGATGGCCGAACGTTCTCCTCGAGGCGATGGCGTGCGGCACTCCCGTCCTAGCGACGCGGGTGTGGGGGATGCCGGAGGTCGTGGCAGCCCCGGAGGCGGGCGTCCTCGTCCCGGAACGCACCGTCGCCGCTCTGCAGGCGGGCCTCGAAGCACTGCTGTCGGCTCCCCCTGACCGCGCGGCCACCCGACGCTATGCCGAAGGCTTCGACTGGAGCGCAACGACCGCCGCCCAGATCGAGATGTTCGAGCGACTCAGCTGTCCCCGCCCACCCGAAGGAGCGTCTTTTCGTGCGTGACATTCTGATTACCGCCATCGTCCTGGGCGCGCTGCCTTTCGCGTTGCGGCATCCCTACATCGGGGTGTACCTGTGGACCTGGCTCAGTGTCATGAATCCGCACCGACTCGCCTGGGGCTTTGCATACAACGCGCCTTTCGCTGCGATGGCCGCCGGCGCGACGCTCGTCGGGCTGTTCCTGACCAAGGATCCGGTCCGCCTTCCGCGCTCCGCGCCGGTCTACGTGCTGATCGCGTTCGTCCTCTGGATGTGCGCCACGACCGCGCTGGCGATCTTTCCTGGGGAATCGGTCGAGGGCCTCGAACGGGTGTTCAAGATCATGCTGATGACGCTTGTCGCCATGGCCGTGCTGCACGAGAAGAAGCACATTCAGGTTTTCGTGTGGATAAATACGCTGTCGCTCGCGTTCTACGGCATCAAGGGCGGCCTTTACACGATCCGCACCGCCGGCGGAGGCATGGTGTGGGGGCCGGGAGGGTTCATCGAAGGCAACAACGAAGTGGGCCTCGCGATTTTGACGACGATCCCGTTCCTGTATTACCTGCGGCTCACAGCCGAAAACAGATGGGTGCGCCATGGTCTGGTCGTGTCGATGCTGCTGTGCGTGGTCGCCGTGCTCGGCACGCAGTCGCGCGGGGCGTTCCTGGCGATCGCGGTGATGTCCTTCGTGTTGTGGCTGCGCTCGCCGCGCAAGATCCTGTTCGGTACGGGGATGGTCATCGCCGGCATAGCGGCGCTGTCGGTGATGCCGTGGTCGGTCGAGGAGAAGATTCGCTCGATCACCGAGTATCAGACCGACGGCTCGGCTTGGGGACGGTTGAACGCGTGGGAGACCGCGATCAACGTCGCGAACGACCGGCCGACCGGAGCCGGGTTCGAAATGTACAACCCCTTCGTCTGGCAGCTCTATGCACCCACAGCCGACGACCGGCGCGCTTCGGATCCGTCGATCGTCCGCGCGGCCCACAGCATCTATTTTCAGGTTCTCGGCGAGCACGGTTGGCCCGGGCTCGCATTGTTCCTGTTGCTGTGGCTGTTCACGCTGCGTCAGGCTTCGCGACTACGATCGCGAACGCGAGGTGAACCGCGATTCACGTGGATATTCCACCTGGCTGGGATGAGCCAGGTCTCGCTCGTCGGCTTCGCGGTCGGCGGCGCGTTCCTCAGCCTCGCCTATGTCGACTTTGCGTACAACGTCATGGTCATTCTCGTCGTGACACAACGATGGCTGTTGCTCCAGCCCGAAATGCAGTCCCTCCCCGTGCGTGCGGCAGGCGCTGCCTTCGGCGGCCGGGCGGCGAGCGCGATGCCGCCTCCGGTATTGCCGGAAGGTGCGAAGTGATGCGGGCAACATGGTGCAGTGCTGCGGCACTGGGCCTTTTCGGGCAGTTCGCAATGCAGCGGAGCGCCGGCCGATGATCCTCCTGCGCGGCATTGGCCGCCTCGTGTCGCCGCCCGGGCCGCGGGGCAAGCTGTCGGTGCTGATCTTCCACCGCGTGCGACCGCGCTTCGACTCGCGGATCCCGCGCGCGCTCCACGCGGAAGAGTTCGACCGGCTGCTCGGCTGGGTCAAAGGGAGCTTCAACGTGCTGCCGCCCGACGAGGCCGTAGAGCGGCTGCGTCACGGCGACTTGCCGACGAGAGCGATGGCGATCACGTTCGACGACGGCTACGCCGACAACGCCGAAGTCGCGCTGCCAATCCTGCTGCGCCACGGGCTGAGCGCCGCCTTCTTCATCGCGACCGACTTCCTCGATGGCGGAGCAATGTGGAACGACGCCATTGCGGCCGCTGTGCGCGAGTGCGAGTCGGACGAGCTCGACCTCGCCGAACTCGACCTCGGCGTGCACCGGCTCGACTCGCCAGGGGCGCGGCGTGCGGTCATCGCACGGCTGCTGTCGCGCGTGAAGTACCTGCCGCGCATGCAGCGGGAAGAGACGGTGAGCGCGATCCGGGAGAGATGCCGGGTCCGCGCGACCCCGGAGCTGATGATGCGCAGTGAACAGGTTCGCGCCCTGCGCGCCGCAGGGATGACGGTTGGAGGCCATACCTGCTCGCATCCGATCCTGGCCTCGATTTCGCTTTCCGAAGCGCGACGCGAAATCGAGGACGGCAAAGCGCGCCTCGAAGCGATTCTCGGCGAGCGGGTGAAGCTCTTCGCCTACCCGAACGGCAAGCCGGGCAAGGACTACACCGACGAGCATGTGCGGCTCGTGCGGCAGGCGGGCTTCGAAGGCGCATTTTCAACGGGTTGGGGCGTTTCGGGCGCGGGGGCCGATCTCTTCCAGTTGCCGCGCTTCACGCCCTGGGACCGGAGCCCAAACGGTTTCGTGTTCCGGCTCATCCGCAATCTCGTCCAGCCCGGAGTTGTGCGCGCATGAACGGCGGCACCGCAACCGGTTTTGCGCCTGGCACCGCCGAGCCTGTCTCGCCGCGGGCATCAGTCCTGCAAGTTGCGAAAGCAGCGGGACTTTTTGGCGTGGCGCGACGCCTGACGCGCAAGCAGCTTCGCATTCTCTGCTATCACGGCGTCTGGCTCGGAGGACCGCCGCATTACGGCGACTGCCTGTTCATGAGTATCGAGCGGTTTGTCTCGCGCATCGAACTTCTCCAGCGGCTCGGATATCCGGTCCTGCCGCTCGACGAGGCCGTTTCGCGTCTCGCGGACGGGACGCTCCCCGACTGCGCAGTCGCGATCACGATCGACGACGGCTGGTACAGCACGGCCGCCGCGATGCTCCCGGTACTGAAGCGGTACCGCATGCCGGCGACTGTCTACGTGACGACATACTACGCACTGGCACGCCGGCCCGTGCTCAACGTGCTGCTCGGCTTCATGCTCGCTCGCTGCGAGCAGCTTCCGCCGCCGGAAGCGCTCCCCGAAGCGGCGCGAGCCCTGATGCCTGAAAATCGCTTTCCGGGCGAAGAGGACCGGCAGCGGATCGCCGCGGCGCTCTCCGATCATCTCGACCGGCTTCCCGCCCTCGACGCGCGATGGGGAGCGCTCGAACGCCTCGCGCAGGCATTCCGGTTCGACCTCGGCGCTGTGCTTGCCGACCGCCGCTTCGACCTCATGACGGAAGACGAGATTCGCGCGATGCGGCATGACGGCTTCGACGTGCAACTACACACCCATTCGCATCGCATGCACGATTTCGTGCCCGCCCGACTACGCGAAGAGATTGTGCGCAATCGTAAGGTGTTGGCCGTTACCCTCGGGGAAAATCCGGAAACGTTTACCCATTTTTGTTACCCCAGCGGTGTCTACCATGAAAAAGTGTTCGGGGTGCTGCGTGAGCAGGGAATACGGAGCGCGACGACGACCGAGTTCGGCCTCAATCCGCGCGGGTCCGAGCCGCTTGCGCTGCGCCGTATTCTCGATTGCGAATCTCACTCCGACTTGGAGCTGGAGGCAAGACTATGTGGATTCTGGAGTCTTCTGAGTCGAGCGAAGCACATGCTTACCGCTCTCGGCAGTCCGAGGCGCAGACCGTGAGCGTATTTCGGTTTTTGACGATTGCGTTGGTGCTGTATGCCGGTGCGCTCGCCGCGGAACCGATTCCCCTATCGGGGGACGCGGGGGGCGCTACTTGCCATTATTACATGTTGGCTGGGAAGCTTGCGTGGAAGCGTCAACTCGGCGATTGGGCGGATGTGTCAGGCGAGCCCTATGGCGAAAAGGCTTACGCTGCAGAGGAATTGCGCGGGACGAGAGAGGGTACTCCGGTGTCCTTCGATGTTTCAGCACTCGCGCGCGAGTGGCTTACGGCGGCGCATCCGAACACCGGAGTCTTTCTGCGCGGGACCAGCGGCGGCGGAAGCATTGCCTTCCATAGTCGCGAGAGTGTTGATCTTGAAAGTCGGCCGTTTCTTGATCTTGTATGGGCTGACGGCAGCCGAGAACGGCTCGCTCCTGTTTCCGACACCTTTCTCGACTGTACAACCAATCGTAGCTCCGGTGCCGGCCGGTTGTTGCGGGTGGGGCGAGACCAAACGACGCTCGTCGTATTCGACTTGCCGCAGCAGCGCGGACGGAAACTGGCGGCGGCACACTTAGGGCTGCATGTGGCTAAACAGTATGCCCACGCGTTAACTGTCGGTGTGTTTCGGCCCGTTCCGGTGTGGGCGGCAACAAAGGTGGTTGTGGAGGATGGCCTTGCCGCCAGATTTCCGGGCGATCGCAACATTGCTACGCACCCTGACGTGATCCTCGCATTGACCTTTGAAACGCCCGATTGGCAACGCGAATGGAAGCGCCTTTCGCCCAGTAGAACTCACGAAATGGTCGGCGACGACGAGAATAACGATTTTAAGCCGCTAGATGGCGCTGCACTGAAGGCAACCCTTAAGAAAGGCAAGAACAATGCCTTGAATCTAAGCTACCCTTTCGCTCGCGCGGGAAAAGAGCCGGAAGAGATCTACTTCCGCTATTACTTGAGATTCGGCGAAGACTGGAGCCCTGACGTCGAGGGGGGGAAACTGCCCGGCATCGCCGGTACTTACGGTAAAGGTGGATGGGGCATGCGTCGCTCCGACGGCAAGAATGGTTGGTCGGCGCGCGGAGCGTTCTGGCGTACTGCTACGGTACCCGATGGGGGTACGGTGACTCCCGTCGGCTCGTACGTTTACCATGCAGATGTTGGGGATGCAGGCACCCACTGGGGCTGGAATCGGGGGCCGACCGGACTCATGCGCAACAACAGGTGGTATGCGATCGAACAGTACGTGAAACTCAACACCCCCGGCGAGCGCAATGGTGTCTTTCGCGCGTGGGTCGACGGCCAACTCGCCTACGAGCGCGACGGGCTGCGCTTCCGGGATCTGGATAGCATCAAGATCGAGAGCATCTGGCTCAATGTCTATCACGGCGGCCGCGCGAAGTCGCCGCGCGACATGAGTCTCTATATCGACAACCTCGTCATTGCAAAGCGCTACATCGGGCCGCGAGTGCCCTGATTCAGGCGTGTGCAAACGGGGCAGGCGCGCCGGATGAGTCGCCAGGCACATCGAGGCAACGTCGGGGAAGGGCCCGGCCTCGCGGGGCCGGGCCGCACTCTCGAAAGCGTCCCTTTAACCCGCTACGGAGTGATCGGTTTATAGATCCACACGTTGCCGAGGGTCGAGTTTTCAACGCCGACGAATACGTCGAATCCTTCGACGAACTTCCACTTGCCGAGTATGCCAGTGCCCACGGTCTTGGGGGGCACGCTCCCACTGGGAGCGGGCTGTCGGGTGACCTTCCAGCCCGTGGTCGAGAGCGGCTCCGGCGGGTCCACTACCCATATGTTTCCGGCTCCGCACCAGATCGCGAAATTCCCGTGTGCCCAGTTGTAATCCATCCCGCAATTATTGAGGTTGATTCCTGCCGCGTTGAGGCTGTTAACAAAGGTCGCTACCGAGCCGGACACGGAAACGCGTTTCTCGCGATTCGACGCGCTCGCGGTATTCAAGTCCCAGAAGAAGAATGGGCTGGTGTTCGATCCGGTCCGCAGTACGATGTTGGACACCGGATCATGCGCGCAAGTCGTTTTCCCAGTAGGACTGGACCAGTAAGTCCCGACCTTCTCGACCTCGTCCAGCCAAGGCGCGTCGATATCGGTGAATTGGTAGCGGTATAGATGTAATGCGGTACTGCCACCGGAGCGAGCACCGACGTAAACCACGTCGTAATAGGGTGACTCGTAACTGTACGCGGTACAGCCGTTCACATGGGAACTGGGCAGCGTCTGTCCGGCGAGATACCAGGGAAGGTCACGGTTCTCCCACATGTTCCCGCCAACCACCTCAGGGTAGGGTGCGACGCGCTTGACGTGCGAGCCGGTCGTTCCGCCGACCTTCATCGGGTGCGACAACGCGGGATTGAACAAGTAGGGGCCGGTCCTTCTGCGTAGCGTCGGATCTCTTTCGGAGGGCCGGACGTAGGCGCTCCCTGTGTTGAAGATCGCACCCCCGAAATTGAGATAGCGGTCGAAGACCGGCAGGAACTCCGCGTTGTCATAAGTGTGCGCGGACGCCGGTGCCGCGTCGGCGCCGTCGATCGCCATATAGGCACTCGAGCCGATATATTTGATCTGGCTGGGTAGGGCCGCACGTTCCCACTTCAACGTCCGGGAGCGCCACCGATAGACGTCGTTCCCCGAATAGTTCGCGTGCCCGCCGCCGTACAGGATCAGGTCGCCCCGGTTGGTGTCCCATGCGAAGCTGCTCCATGCGGCGAGGATCTTGTAGGGCGTCGGGTTGCTCCACCCATACAGTGGGCGCAGGCTCGCGGGTGTCCATACATCCGAGAAGTTGTTCGCGTTAACGCGCCTCCATGAACCTTCGGGCATTGCCAGGACGATGTCCTGCAACGGCCCGATGGCATACGGCGTTTGAGCGAAAGCGGCGTCCGGCGCACCGACGTATGCGAGGGCCGTCAGCAGGACCGGCATGCGGGATCGCAACGACCGGGTCAGGGTGCAGGACAGCGGGGCGGGGATGCCGGAAAGCGGTATTTTCATTGGGGCCAGCCTCCAGTAGTGTGCGGGATGCAAGTGCCCTCCCTGTGGCCCCGAATCCGTCGCCGTGAAACCTCGGGTATCCGTCACTGCAGTGCATTCTGCCGTCCTCGATGAAGTCGAGCGGCTGGTGTCGCGAACATTAGCGTGACACGCGTTTTCATTGTAATTAGTCGTTTCGGTTCGGCAAGGTACATTTCTTCTGCATTAAATTCTCTTACACGCATTTCCGACCTCGGAGTAATGACGATCGCCGGATGAATTGGGGTGAGGGTTGCCATGTCGCACACGCGGTCGAGTATCAGCATCACGGGCTGGCAGAGCGTCATCGCTTTGTTCGCCGTGTTTTGCACTCCGCTCAGTGCCGCTGGAGGTGCCCTCGATCCGTCGGAGACGCTCTCCGCGTTGCGGGAGAACCATGCGATCGTGCTCGGGCGCGCCCGCGTGACTGGCCACTTGAACGAAACGGCGCGCAGCCATAAGCTCAACGTCACCGGGCCTCGCAGCCGGGATTTTTCGATCAAGATGGTCTGGGCGCCCGAGCGCAAGACCGCGTTGTTCGCCGGCGCCAACCATGGCGTACCCCATCGCCTGAACGACGTGTGGGAATTCGACCTTGCGCAGATGGAATGGCGGCTCCTGTACGAGCCGGACAACTCTCGCAGCTATCTCGGACTCGGCAGTGACGCGAGTGACGTTGTGTTTCGTGACGGCATCCTGGTCACGAAACGCGGCGGCCCGGCGGTGGTAGGGCACACGTGGTCAGGCCTGACGTACGATCCCGAGCGCAAGCGGATGTTGTTCATGAGCACCTGGGTCACGAAACAGGATGACGTCGTCAAAATGCTCGGTGGCGATCCGGGAGCACGTTTCCGCGGCCCGCCGCTCTGGGCCTTCGATCCGCACGCTCGCAAGTGGGATTTTGTGGAAACGGCGCGCCCGTGGCCGAAGGCGCCTTTCGGGGCAATGCTCGAATACGTTCCCGAACTGCACGGCGCGATCTGGCACATGAACAACTGGGAGATGCGCGCGACGTGGCTGTATCGAAGCGAGCCGGGCGCTTGGACCAACCTGAACGCGAACTCGGGGGGGAAGGACATCGCGTCCCAGGCGCCGGGGCGGGAGCTGGTCGGCTACTACGACCCGGTTCGAAAGATTGTGGTGGCACAGTGGAAACGGAACACCTTTCACTTCGATCCGAAGACGCGCACGTGGTCACGCGTCCTTTCGGCTACGGGGTCCGAGGCTCCAAGAGGGCACGATGCCCGGACCGCGTTCTACCACGACGCGGCGAGCGGTCACGGGCTGCTGGTAGACCTCGCGGAGAAAAAGGTCTGGGCTTACGACCCCGACGCGACGAAATGGACGGCGCTGAAACCCGAGGGCGATCCGATGCCGTCGGGAAAGCGCATGCTGGCGTATGCCGACGCCGCACGCAACGTACTGGTGGTGATTGACGACACCACGATATGGGCGTATCGCTATTGCATGTCGCGTTCGGAGTGAGCGTGGCTGCCTTGCATAGACAGGCAACTCGCGCCGGCCCTGCCGGTCGTTGCCAGGAAACCCCCACTCCACCGGCATCGGCCAGTGGAAGGGGTGGGCGAGGGCCGCCGTCTCTCGGTGACCTGGCGGGTGGCGGGGCTGGGGGGCTGCAGGCAATTGGAGGATCGGAAGCATGACTGAGGCAGTGCGCAGGACGGGAGGATTGACCAATTACATCGCTACGGCCGCCGAAGTCGGTGGGCAACTCGCGGCCAACCGCTATCTTGTCCTGCTGCGGATGCTGTGCGCAAAAGCGCTCTATGGCTTGTCCGCCGCCGAGTACGGTCTGTACGGCCTGCATCGCAGGCCTTTCTCCCGGGTTTCCGCCTACCGCACCAAGAAGCAGACCACCGCCTGGTTCAATCGTATCAATCCCGGCGACCGAAAACCGCTGGTCGAAGACAAACTCGCATTCCATCGAAAGTGCCAGTCGGCGAACTTGCCGGTGCCCCCGCTGCTCGCTGTCCTGTCATCGCGCTCGCCGCACGACGCTGACGGCTTTCCGTTGCTGACCTGTTTCTCCGACGTTCAGCGACATTTCGCAGGCGACGACAGCCTCCGCCTGATCCTCAAGCCCCGCAGCGACGCGATGGGGACGGGTGTGCGCTTCGTGGAGCTTCGCTCGGGCGAGCCTTTCGATATTGAAGGCCGGCCGATCGACGCAGTCCCTTTCGCCGACTCGTTGCACTTCGACATGCGGCGCGACGACTACCTCGTCCAGTCCTTCGTCCGCCCGCATCCAGACGTCGCGCGGCTCGGCTCGGGCAAGGCGCTCGGAACGCTGCGGATCGTCACGTTTCTCAAGGGAAGCGAGTTCTGGGTGCTGTATGCGCTGATGCGCATTCCCTCGCTCGGCAATGTGCACGACAACTTTTCCGCGGGTGCGAGCGGCAATCTGATCGCCAACGTCGATGTCGAAACCGGCCGGCTCGGCCCGGCATGGGGGCGGCGGAATGGCGGGTTCCCGCGGCTCCTGGAGTCGTTCGACTGCAATCCCGACACCGGTTTGCCGGTGCGCGGCGAAGCGCTGCCGCAGTGGGGCGAGATCCGCGATGCGGTGCGCCGCGCCGCGCACGCGTTCCGGGAGCTGCCGTTCCTCGGGTGGGATTTCGCGCTTTCCGACGACGGCATCGTCATCATCGAGGCGAATTCGAACCCCGATATCGTTGGCGCTCAGGTGTCCACCGGGAAGGGCGCGCGCGAATTGCTGAGGCCGTTGTGCAGCGGCTGATCAAGAACACGGCGCGGCGCGCGCGGCGCAAGCTGGCCAATCTCCCGGCCTTGCGCTGGGCGTGGAGCGACCGCTATCTATTGTTGCTTGCAATCGAGGCCGAACGGGCACCCCAGGCAGATCCCGGCGACGAATTCGACTGCAACAACCTCGAACATTTGCGCTATTTCCGCCAAACGGAACGCTGGCTATCGCCGGAAGCATTCATCGCCGAGGCGCGCGAGCGCATCGGCGCAGGCCTGCGGCTCTACACCGCAGTCGGCGACGGCGTGCTCCTTCACTACGGCTGGTTGGTCCCGATGCAGGAGCGGGCCCAGTTCCCGTACGTCGCCCAGAGCTACGACTTTCCGGACGGAACGGCGGTGTTGTTCAACGCCTACACGCATCCTTCGGCGCGGGGCTCGGGCCTCCACGAGCGCTCGATGCGTCGGCGGGTCTCTGATGCCGCGCGCCTGCCCGGCATTCGCCATATCTATACCGCGATCGAGTCCCATAACGCGCCGTCTCGGGCGGTCGCTGCCCGGACGGGTTTTCGTTGTGCGGAAGTCCTGTACGAAATAAGCCGCGTCGGCGCGGTCCGGCGCGGCACGATGACGCCCGAAGAATATTTCAATACGGTGGAACCACGTGGCAGAAGCTTCCTTTGAAATGACGCCCGCGCAACGTGCGCGCCTGCCTGTCCTCGTCCCGGACGTCCACGCGATCGGCATGATCGGCGTGGTCCGCTCGCTGGGAAAGGCCGGCTACCCCGTGCATGCCTGCGCGAGCCGGGCGGACGCCTTGGGGCTGTCGTCCAATTTCGCGTCGAAGTCGACACGTTGCCCAGCCTATGACGACCCCCAATTCCTCATCTGGCTCGACAACTACGCTCGGGACCACGACATCCGGGCGATCGTGCCGAGCGAAGCCTTCCTTCTGGCAATCCGCCCCGTGTTCGACCGCTACGCGCCGTTGCTGCCGGTTCGCCCCGATGAAGACTTCGTCTATGAGGCGTTCAGCAAGCCGGCGGTCCTGCTGCGCCTGCTCGAATCTCCGGATTCCGCCGCGCATCTTCCTCCCACGCTGTTCGTTCAGGATGGCGACCCGCTTCCGACCGAGGCGCTCGGCCTCCCGATTTTCGTCAAGGGCGACGGGACGGACGCCCGTCTCGGCAATGACAACATCGTGGCCCGAGCCGATTCGGCAAACGAAGCGCTCGAGCGCATCGTCAGGCTGCGCGAGCGCTACCGCCGGGTGCTGGTGCAGGGCTTTGTGCCGGGTCAGGGCACCGGCGCGTATTTCCTCGTGCATCAGGGCGAGATCCGGCAGGAGTTCATGAACCGCTGCTTGCACGAAGTCCCGCACACCGGCGGCTTCTGCTCCCTGCGCGACAGCTGGTGGCACGACGCGATGATCGAGGACGCGCGCCGCAAGATCCGCCATCTCGGCTGGGAAGGCATCGCGATGCTCGAATATCGCTGGGACCCGGACAGCGACCGCTTCTGGTTCATCGAGCTCAACGCGCGCTTCTGGGGCGCGCTGCACGTCGCGCTCTACGCCGGCGTCGACTTTCCGACGCAACTGCTCGACACGTTCCACCGGGCGACGGTGCGGCGGGTAAAGGAATTTCCGCTGGGGATGCAGGTGCGCTATACGGTGCCGTTCGAGGTCGGGTACGTCATGTCGCGGTGGCGCGACCGCCGGCTGCCGCTCGCGCAGCGGCTGCGCAGCGTCGCAGGATGGTTCGCGCGTTTTCTCCACCCAGGCATCCGGTCGGACCTGCTGTACCCCGGCGACCGGAAGCTTTATCTGTTGCAGTGGCGGGCGTTTCTCCGAGGCGGAATTGCGTCCTTTCTGCACAGGGCGCGGAGCAGAGGCCTCCGGGATGCCCGAACTTCCGAAAAGCAAAGCGCAACGATTACCTGACGGGTTGCGGGCGCCGTGGGAATTGCGCGGCAAACCATTTTTTCGATCCAAAGTCTTCAAGTGGGGAGAGGCCGGATGAGTGCAGTCAGTCAGCTGTCTAATTATTTGAGGTTCGCCAGGGCGAATAAGCTGGAAACCGGGCGCAGTTTCGTTCAGCTTCTGCGCGACCTTTCAGTCATTGTGTCGAGAGGAATTACCCCATCCGAATACTACCGGCTCTCGATGTACGAAGGCGTTCCGCCCGACTACGTCTCAGTCAAGGAGTATGTCCGGATCGAGCGCATCCTGAATCCTCGACAGACGGGCGTCGTCAATTTCGACAAGTGGCACCAGTACTGTTTTTTCAAGGGACTCGGGTTGCCAACGCCCGAAGTGTTCGGCTTTGTCTCGGGCAAACGCGGCATGCTCGAAGGACGTCCGTTCTCCGGGGAGGCTGCGGCCCTGTTCGCGATGCTCGACAGGCACGAAAAGCCGGTCGTGATCAAGCCGTTCGGCGGTGGACACGGGCACGGCTTCGATCTTCTCATCGATTGGTCCGCACTGCGCGAGACGCTGACGCTGAAGAACAAGGGGGAAGTGCACGTCAGCGATTTCCTCGCCGAAGTCGCGTCCGACCCCGAGGGCCTGATCTTTCAGGAGCACATCAAGCAGCATCCGCAGCTCGGCAGGTTTTCGGCGTCGGCCGTCAACACGCTCCGCGTGCTCACGGTGCTGACCAAAACCGGTGACGTCGAATTCCCGGCAGTAATCCTAAAGATGGCCCAGGGTACTGCGCTCGTCGACAACGTCGGCGCTGGCGGCATCGCTTCGCACATGGACGTACAGAACGGCCGGCTCGGCCCCGGGTTCGTCTGGCCCGGGAAGGAGTCGTACGAGCGCCACCCCGAGTCAGGCGCACCGATCCGCGGCTTTGCCGTCCCGTTCTGGCGCGAGGGACTCGATCTGGCGGCTCGCGCGCACCTCAATCTGACGAACGCCCGTAGTCTTGGGTGGGATGTCGCGATCACAGAGCAGGGGCCTCTGCTGCTCGAAATGAACAGCTATGTCGCGATTCCGGTGTTTCAACGCATGGGGCATTCGGTTCGGCACGGGGTGTTCAAAGCGATGCTGGATCATTAAAAGTCCTTTTTGCCAGGTTTCCGCCGTTTTCAACAAGTAACGAAGTATTGGGGGCACTGATGCACCTTGCGAATCGTGGTCGAACTGTCGCATCCGTCTTGCGTGAATCGGCACGGGAGATCGGGGCAAAAGGGCGTGCCGTCTGGCGCAGCATCTCCTGGCGCACGGAGTACCTCAGGGCGCCTCGAAAAACCTCGACTCGCCCACCCTTGGTAAAATTACAGCGTCCTCAATCTCGCCACAGCCGACATCGATGAAACCGCGCAGCGCCATCAAGACCGACCTGTTTGCCTTTGATGCCCACTGCAAGAAGATCGACACGCTGGGTGACCCGCTGGTCGAGATCGAATCGCATATCGATTTTCCCGCGCTGGCGGCCGAGGTCGATATGATTGCGCCGCGACTCGTGAGTGCGCAGGGCGGGCGCCCGCCATACCCGACCGAGACGATGGTGCGCATCCTGGTGTTGAAGCGTCTGTACAACCTGTCCGATGAGCAGATGGAGTACCAGTTGCTCGACCGCATGAGCTACAAGCGCTTCTGCGGACTGGCGAATGCGACGAACGTTCCGGATCGCACCACGGTGTGGACCTTCGAGAACCGGATTGGTGAAGCGGGGGCGAAGGCCTTGTTCGACGGGGTCTCGACGCAGCTGCTCAAGAAGGGGTTCATCGCGCGCGGCGGTCAGATCATCGACGCGACGCTGGTGCCGGCGCCCAAGCAGCACAACCGCCGCGGCGAGAAGGAACTGATCGAGCAAGGCGCAATGCCCGCCTCGTGGCGCCCGGCGAAGCGGCGCCAGAAGGATACTGAGGCGACCTGGACCAGGAAGCACGGCAAGAGCTACTTCGGCTACAAGCTGTCGATCAACATCGACAAGAAGTACAAGATCATCCGCCGAATCGAGACCGATACTGCCAGCACGCACGACAGCCAGCACTTTGACAACGTCTTCGACACGCGCAACACGAGCCGCGATGTCTATGCCGATCGGGGCTACCCGTCCGAGCAGCGTGAAGCCAGGCTCAAGGAGAACGGCTTTCGCAACCAGATCCAGCGGAAGGGCAAGCGCAACAAGCCGCTGTCCGAGTGCCAGCAGCGACGCAACAAACGCATCGCCAAGACGCGTGCGCGGGTCGAGCACGTGTTCGGGGCCATCGAGCAGATGGGCGGCAAGCTGCTGCGCACCATCGGTCAGGCGCGGGCGAACTTTGCGATGACGATGATGGCTGCCTGCTACAACCTGAAGCGGCTGGTCTATTTCAGGAAGGCCGGAATCGAGGCCTTCTGACGCCCGAAATGGGCCGCATCGCCGATGTCCGAGGCGATTCGAGGCAAAAACTGAGCGACACCGCGGGAAGAAGCGGTGATTTGCCGAAGGAACTGAACCGAATTCGGTCGCGGTCATCGTGTCGCACCGGGGTTCATTGAAAACCTCGGGTTATTCGAGGTGCCCATACGTGATATCCGTTACCCACGCCTTGTTGGGGGCCGTCACGGCAAATTGGCGATCGAGCAGGTTAGGCGCCACCGGCAGACTGTGTTTCGAATCCGTCGTCGCCTTGAACTTGCGCTTTTGCTTGCAGCGCAATCCGAGCTTCTTGCGGATGCGCTTGATGCGGTGGAGGCCTACCTGGACGCCGTGATCCGAAAGATCCGCCTGAAGACGCTGCGGCCCGCAGGTCTCGCGCGTGCGCTGGTGCGCCGCTGCAATCTGTGTTTCGAGGCGAACTTCTTCGCGAGCACGTGCCGAAGGCGGACGCCTTCGCCAAGCGTGGTAGCCGCTCTCGGAGACGTTCAGTACCCGGCACATGGCCGCCACCGGATGGCGTTGTCGCAGCGATTCAATGTGGCCGTATTTCACCGCGACTCCTTCGCGAAATAGGCCGCAAACTTTTTTAGCAGGTCCCGCTCCAGCTTGACCTCGGCCAGCTCCTTTCTCACGCGGGCCAGTTCCATCTCCAGATCCGTCAGCGGCTTCTGAGCCTGGCCAACTTCCTTCAGCTTGCCCGCCCGGGCCGCATTCACCCAGTTCTTCAGGCTGCCAACCGGGATCGACAGCCGCCTGGCGGCCTCTCTCATCGACAGCCCTTCGCTCTCAGCCAGCTTGACCGCCTGCTCTCGAAATGCCTGCGTATAGACCCCTCGGGGCATCCGTTCCATCTGTGTCCTCCGTTCGTGTAATTCTACGAAACGTCGGACTCCATTTTTTCCAGCCCACCTCACTCCGATCGCGGCAGCCAGTACTGCGCGCACGACTATCGCGAGGTGTTGAAGAATCGGGGCATCACGGTGTCGATGAGCCGGCGCGCGAACTGCTACGACAACGCGCCGATGGAGTCGGCCAACGGCACCCTGAAGGTCGAACGGGTCTATGACGAACACTACGCCACACGTCAGCAGGCGATCGACGATCTGACCGAATACATCGGCTACTACAACACCGAGCGGCGTCACAGCGCACTCGACTACGACAGTCCGGTCCAATTCGAACGGAGGTGGGCCATGCAGCAACAGCACACACAACCGGTCGATACCGCCAGTTATCCACCGCCGCGCGCTCTGCGTGCGCATGAGGCGCCGCGCGCGCCAGTGGATAACTGGCTGCCGCAGTGCCCTTGATGGCGTCCATCAAACGGGGACAGCTTCACTGACCTTGGGCGGACGGCCGGAAATGGGCTTGGCGAGCAGCGCATTCTGCGCGCCATGGGCGAAGTCGGCCAGCCAGCGGTAGACGCTGCGCACATTGACGCCGAACGCGGCCGCAACGGAGGCAGCCGATTGACCCTCACGCAGGGCCTTGATCGCCTGCTGGCGCATGACCTGTAAGGAATGATGATCGATGGCGCGACCGTCGGAGGAGCGTTTGCATTTCATGCGCGTATCGTCTCATGCCGCGGACAATACTTTCTAAAAAGTTAGTACCAAAGACGGGAGGAAAAGGCAGGATTTCCGGCCCGACGGATTACCACCCGGTAGCTCATTTCCATGAAGCGCGGTAGATCACCGCCCGAATTTTCCTGATATGTTTCAATCATGTCCAGGGGAGATGGGGCCGGCACGCTGCACCACATCGGGCGAACATGCGTGGTTGATGCTCCATTACGATGATCGCTGGTCAGCGCTCGACGGACGGCCGGTGGGAGGTATCGGCTGTCTTGGTCCTCGGCGTGAGTTTGAGGCAGTCCGGACAATAATCGAATAGCGCGGTGCGGGATGGAGGGGGCAGCGGATGAGGCGTCTTGTGCGGGGTGTCTTGAAACATGTGCGTGGCCTGGTCCCGGCCCTGAAATGGCGCGCAGCAAGGTGGAGCGCCTTTGGCCGAGTCTCTATCATGCGGCCGCGACTCGACGCGGTGACCTTCGTTGCTATTACCGGCAGTGCTGGCAAGACTGGCGCGAAGGATTTGGCCGCAGCCGTGCTGCAAGTGCTCGGTCCGTGCCAGATGAGTAGTGTGTCGACGAACGATCATTTCGGCGTCGCCGAGACCGTGCTCGGCACCACTCGGCGGCACCGATTCAGCGTGGTCGAAATGGGCGCGCCCCGACCGGGCTATCTCGACCGCTCGCTGAGAATGGTCCGTCCGCGGATCGCGGTCCTGACGCTGGTCGCACGTGACCACTTCACGCGGTACAAGAGCGTGGAGGCCATTGCGGCAGAAAAGGGCAAAGTGGTTTCGGCCCTGCCGCCCGACGGCATTGCCGTGCTCAATATCGATGATCCGCTGGTACGCGCGATCGGTGAAAGCTGCGGGCGGCGGGTCATCTGGTTCGGGCAACGCGAGGGCGCTACGGTCCGGCTGCGCGAGGCGCGCTCGCGCTATCCCGAGCCGCTGACACTGACGGTCGACTATGCAGGCCGGATCTACGAGATCGCCACCGCGCTGCACGGCACACATCAGGCTCCTTCTGTTCTGATCGCTCTCTGTGTCGGATTGGCGGCGGGCGTGCCGATGGAGACGGCGATCGCGGCACTGGCGAAGGTGCCGATTACTCCAGCCCGCATGGAGATCATGAGTGCCGATAACGACGCTGTATTCATCCGCGACGATTGGAAGGCGCCCGTGTGGTCTTTCCAGGCTCCGCTCGATTTCTTGCGCGAAGCCCGGGCCGAGCGAAAGGTCGCGATCATCGGAACGCTCTCCGATTATTCACTGTCCGCTTCGAAGCTTTACCCGAAAATTGCACGGCAGGTCCGGGAAGTGGCCGATCTCGCGATATTCGTCGGTCCGCATGCATTGCGCGCACTCAAGGCTCGAAGCAAGCCCGACGATCTTTCAATTCTCGCCTTTCCCGATATACGTGCGGCAGCTGAGCATCTGCACGCCGCGCTTGGCGCCGGCGACCTTGTGCTTGTAAAGGGTTCGCACAAGGCTGATCACCTCACCCGGCTTATCCTGGACCGCACAGAGCGGGTGTTGTGCTGGGACGATCGCTGTCGCCGTGGAACGTTGTGCGAGCGGTGCCCGAAATTGCGCGATCCTGCGTTTGCCTCCGGTCCCCCCGAGCCTGTTAGCCGACGCTTATTCACCCGCGCTGCTTCTTCAGAGGAGGAATCGGTGGTAGCGGTCGTTGGACTCGGCAACGCGGGCGTGCAGTTCGATGGCACGCCGCATAACGTGGGGCGAGGCGTGCTGGATGAACTTGTCCGTAGCGCGGGGAAGCAGTGGATCGAGGAGGGCGAGGGGCACGTCTGCTCAATCGTTGTGGAGGGCCTTGGTGTGAAGCTTTTGAAGCCTTCCGGCGCAATCAACCAGTGTGGCCCAAAGGTCCGCGATTTCCTGGAGCGGACGGGAGTGGACGTGCGCCGCTGCATACTCGTTCACGACGACATGGATCTGATGCTCGGGGACGTGCGCATCAAGCGCGACGGCGGTGATGCGGGGCATAAGGGTGTTCGATCAGTCATCGCCGCGCTCGGAACGGGATCGTTTGCACGGGTGCGGGTCGGCGTGCGAAAGGAGGGCGAGCGGCAGGCCGCGCGGAACCTCGTGCTCACGAAGTATTCTGCCACCGATGAAGCGCCGCTTGCACTGGGCGTCGGTTGCGCCGCCAAACAGGTGCTTGAACTTATCGGGGGGCCGCCGGGGTCGTCGCGGGAACTCTTCAATACGGGCGGCGGTGCTGACGCTGACAAGGGGTGCGGCGAGTTATCGTCAACGGTTTGAGCGCGCGAGAGGGCTGGATGGTTACCGGAAAGTACTTCCGCGCCATCGCGGACGCCGCCGGACGCCGCTTGTGGCTGGCTAGCGTCAAAGTCGAAGCCGCGGCGGCAAGCGGCAGCCGGGACGAGCGGCGGATCGCAGTACTGCATCGGCGGCTCGGGGTGCCCGCGCATTACGTTCGGCGGGGCCTGCCGTTCCACCCCGAAGCGCGCGAGACAGTAGCGGTCGCTTGCGGGCTCGCCGGCGCCCTTCATCACATGACGCCGGAGACGTGCGAGCAGTGGGGCCGGATGAAGGCTGCGGCCGCAGAGGCGGGCATTACGCTAGCGGTGCGCTGGGCGTTTCGCAGTATCGATGACCAAGCCGTGCTGCTCCGCAAGTACCTGCGATGCGGAAAGCAGATTGACGAATTGCTCACGTGGATTGCCGCGCCAGGCTACAGCGAGCATCACAGCGGCCGCGCGCTGGACTTCGAGCCGATCCCTCGAGGGACTCCGTTCGAGCACACTTCGGCATTCGCATGGCTATGCGAGCATGCGGGCATCTATGGTTTTGCAATGTCGTATCCACAAGACAACGACTACGGACTTGTGTTCGAGCCTTGGCACTGGTGTTTCCAGGAACGGACGTAATCAGCGGCCGAATGACTCCGCAAGGTGCGCGTCCGCCGAGGATTCCGATGGGAGGAGGTGATGAGAATTAATCTGCAGAGGTGGAACGTCGCGAAGTGCTACGCACGGATCGCTATTGCGTGGGCGAAGGGCTTTCCGATGCACGTCGACCAGTCGCGTGGTGATCTGTTGTCGTTGCCACGGCGCATGTGTGAACAGTTCATTCTCCAGGCCCATAACGGCATCACCGCCCAGAATTATTACGACCTCAATCTCTTTGATCCGCGCAGGAGGTGGGCGGACAAGCGGCAGTACGTCGGACATTTCGACTTGCCCCGGCTCTTCCGATATCTAAACAGCCAAGCCCACGAAGCACTTGCGCGCGACAAGGTCGTATTCCATCTGTACTGCGAGGCCCTCGGCATTCCGACGAGCTAAAGTCAATTCTGGTGTATGGACCCGTCCGGCATGGCTGATCAGGCGGCGAGCCGCTGCTGTTCGTGCTCTTCGTCTTTCACGGGTTCGCCGTCCTTGAAGACGACGCCGCCCATCAGTTCGGCAATGCGCTCAACGCCGCGAATCCGCCGCCAGGATTTCTCGGCTTCCTGCACGAGCTTGAAGGCGAGACCGAGGAAGCTCGAGCGCGACACGCAGTTCTTCGTGCGGGTAGTGCGGTGACGCACGGTGGCGAAAGTCGACTCGATCGGGTTGGTCGTGCGCAGGTGAATCCAGTGCTCGGCCGGGAAGTCGTAGAAGGCGAGCAGCGCGTCGCGATCCCTGACGAGCTTGTCGGCCGCCTTCGGGTACTTCGCCTGGTAGCTCTCGACGAAGCGCTCGAAGGCGCTCACGGCCGCGGCGCGCGTCGGGGCCATCCAGATCTCGTGGAGCTGCGCCTTCGCCTTGGCCTGCAGGCTCTTGGGCAGCGCGTTGAGCACGTTGGCGCTCTTGTGCACCCAGCAGCGCTGCCGGCGGGTTTCGGGGTAGAGCTCGTCGAGCGCCCCCCAGAAGCCCAGCGCCCCGTCGCCTACTGCCAGGCGCGGACCGACTTCGAGGCCACGAGCCTTGAGGTCGCGCAGCAACTCGAGCCAGGACGCCTTCGATTCGCGGTGCCCGTCGCCGATCGTGACCAGTTCCTTGGTGCCGTCGAGCCGCACGCCGATGACGACCAGCAGACACTGGCGGGCATCGTCCTCGCCGCGCAGGCTGGTGTGCACGCCGTCGGCCCACCAATAGACGTAGCGGCTGCCGGACAAATCCCGCTTCATCCAGCCGGCGTAGTCGCTCGCCCACTCGGCCTTCAGGCGGCTCACCACGTTGGGGGAGAGGCCCTTGGCCTCATCGCCGAGCAGCACGGTGAGCGCCTCGCGCATGTCGCCCGTCGAGATGCCCTTCAGGTACAGCCACGGCAACGCCGCCGACACCCGCGCCGAGCGGCGAACATACGGCGGCACCAAGGCGGAATTGAACTTCACCCCAGCGCCCGAGCGGTCACGCACCTTGGGTACCCGCACCTCGACGTTGCCGACCGCCGTGAGCACCTCGCGTGCCGGCAGGTAGCCATTTCTGACCACCGCTCGGCTCCCGCCCAGCATCCGCACGTTCTCGTACTCGGCCAACAACTGCTGCACCTCCACTTCAATCGCCCGCTCGATGAGATCCCGCGCGCCGCGCCGGATCAGCTCCTCCAGCGACAGCCCCACTTCCGATTGCTCAACCGACTGCTCACTCGTATCCTTCTTCAAGGCGCGCCTCCGTGGTTGCTGAAAATTTGGTCTCGACAACTCAATTCTCAGCAGAGGCACGCCGCCTCATCAAGCCCTTCTATCAGGATCTGGTCATACACCAGTCTTGACTATATCTCCATTCCGACCGTCGCTCCGCTTGCGGTCTATGCGCCCGGATGCCGAACGCTGCCTTGGCAATGCCTGCACTCTTCTGGCGAACTTGAGGCGTTTATGCTGCAGCCGGATACCGCGGAGCTCTTCTTTAAGACCGACGCTGGTAGCAAAGGGCGCGGCGCGCTGTCGCTCGGACGGCGGCTATCGCCTGAAAGCTGGATGCGACTGCCGGATGAAGCGGAGATGACGCTCGATGAAGTTGTGGCGCAGCTCGGCAAGGTGAGGGGCGGATGTTGGCTCGTCCAGCGCCGATTGGTGCCACACACCGCTATTGCGGACGTTGTCCCCCATGTCTGTCCCACCATACGGGTAATGACCCTGCTCGATGGCGACAAGGTCCATGTTACCGGTGCGCTCGTGCGCTTCGGTGACGGCAATTTTCCGGCCGACAACGCGGGGAGCGGGGGTATCGTTTTTCTCATCGACCTCGCGACTGGAAAGCTCTCGAAAGGCGCGCATACGGTCGACGGCCGCACGATCTTTCGCTCCTCGCATCACCGGACCCGAGTTGAGGTTGCCGGACGCAAGATCCCGTTCTGGACCGAGATTGTGGCGCTCGCGAAGAGCGCGGCGAGCAATTTCCCGGCGTCGCCCTATCTCGGTTGGGACATCGTCGTCACCCAAGACGGCCCGCTGATTCTCGAAACGAACTCGATGTCAGGCCTGCTTTCCTTGCAGAAACTGAACGAAAAGGGCGTGCTCGAAACCGAGCTGCGGAAATTCATCGAGCCCGTACAGGGTGTCCTGCTGTCGGGCGTAACACTGCGGGAACCGGACCATCGCCCCCAGCAGGACGATCTGCTGCCGCGGATTCGTCAGGCCGGTTGAGGGTCGCTCTGGGCGTGGCGCGGGTCGATCGAAAGGCCGTTGCCGAGCCGGCCCGCCGTCTTCGCAAGTTCGCGGCCAAGTGGTCCCTGAAGCAGACCGTGGGGGGCTGCGGTCTGTACGGACACGCATCGCGGGCGAGTGTTGATCTCAATAACGACCGGCCCGCCGTCGGTGATCCCGATATCCCAGCCAATGCACGGCAGAAAGTTGAAGCGTTGAGCACTCTCCGCCACCAGCGTCTGAATCTTCCCCCACTCCGGGGTCTCGACCCGCGGCAGCGATGCGCCGGTTAGTGGATGAACGTCGGTAGGCTTCGGAATGCCATCGTCTAGGCAGTATGCCCGCTGCAACAGACCGGTTCTCATGGTGATAGGAGCGATGAGACCGCCTCCCGCGACGTTATCGGTCGCGCTACGGCCGCTGCCGATCCGCACTGCTGCGCCAAGGAACTCGACTCCCCGCTCGGTACACAACGTCATGATGCGAACAGTGGGGCAGACGTGCGGCACGATGTCGGCAAAGAGCTGATGCGGCCTGAGCCTCCGTTGCACCAGAAATCGACCAAGTTTTCCGCCCGGTGTAAGGTGCTGCAGGATGCCTTCGACATCCGTCGCGGTTTGGGATGGCAGTTCAATCCACGCCCTCGTCGATGAACCGTCTGGACCGACCGCGAGAGCGCCTTCCCCGAGACTTCCGTCGGCAGGTTTGAAGAAAAGGTCCTCCCCGTGGTGGTCTTGAAGGAATTGTCGGACGGCGCCAGCCGTGTCGAGACGAAGCCCGAAGTACGGCTTCGTACCAGGTGCGGTCGTCGCGAGCGTTTCGGGCGTGGGAATCCCGTGCGAATCGGCAAAGATGTGGAACAGGGCCTTGTCGCGCGCGAGCACGTCGTAGACCGGCGGATTGATGCGGTCGAAATAGCGCCACTTCTGGTACGAGCCGAGGAAGCTACGCTTCTGCTCGAAGCTCAGTTCGCCTCGATACAGCCCGAGGTGGTAGTAGTCCTCAGCACAGATCGCGCTGCTTTTCAGAAGGCGGGTCTGCTCGATCAGGCGCGCCGACAACGGGCCGAGGCCAAGGCCGCCCTGTCTGCGATGCCATTCGAAGTCGACCGCGATCTGGTTCGAAAAGTCGAGATAGCGCTTCGAAAGCCGCATCAGCTGGAGGGGCAGATCGAAAACGGACATATGGTCGTGTCTCCAATATTCGGACCGCGGCTGCGCAGTGTGTCACCCGGAGCATGCGTTGCCGGGAGGGAGCGCTAGTGCTGCGACAACTCGCCCTACGCGCCCATGAACCGGTCTCGAGCACGCGCCGGATGTGACGTGAAAGCATGTGAGGTTTCGGCGGTGAAACTGATGCCTCCGCCGTTCAGAGCCTCGTCGGCGCAGATACGAGGGGCTCGCGAGCACGCGGTGAGAGGTGACTCAGCGACGCCTCATGCGCCTCGAGCCAGTGTTCGAGCACCATCAAAATCCACACCATTTCCCCGTAATAAGCAGGATGCGCCGGCAGCAACTCGTCGAGGAGTTTCCGGGCGAACTCGGGGCGGACGATCCGGCGTTGCGCGAAACCCTTTACCGCGGCGGCCGCAAGATCATGAAGCCCCGGATGCGAGGTCGCCCACACCCCGAACGGCAACCCGAACCCGTGCTTCTTCTTCGCGATGATCTCGTCGGGCAGGAAACCCTTCAGCGCTTCCTTGAAGAACCAGCGCAGCGTCAGTCCTTTGAGTTTCCATTCGGGTGGCAGGCGCAGCGAGAAATCGACCAGCTCATCCGACAGGAATGGGAAGCCGACGTCGAGGCCGGCCAGTTGTGTCGTGCCGACGACCTTGGGCAGGTCGTTGTCGGCCAGCGTGTATTTCCAGTCGAACGCGAGCATGCGATTGATGAGCGTGTGCGCGCGAACGTCGGACCAGGTCTGCCGTTGGATCTTCGCGGGGTGCTCGATGTCGATCCCGGCGAGGAAGTCGGGCGTGAATATCGAGTCGATGCCGAGGCGGTGGAGAAGGTTGTACATCTCGGTCCGGTCGGGCAGCGGTATGCGTGCCTGCTCGATGTAGCTCGCGCCCTTCCGGGCGAGCGGCAGTCGGTCGATGCCGGGAAGCGCCAGTGCGGGCTCGATGACGTGTTTGCTCAGGGCGCCCGGCACGAGGTCGTACCAGCTGAAAATCCGCTGCTTCGCATAGCGAGAGTTTCCGCCGAAGAGCTCGTCGCCGCCGTCGCCGGCGAGCATCTTGTCGACGCCATCGGCATGCGCGCGCTGCGCGCAGATCCACCCCGGGACGGCTGAGGAGTTTCCGAACGGCTGATCGAAATGGGCGGCGACTTTCGGTATCGCAACGAGCAGGTCGTCCGGCGTGACATAATATTCCCGGTGGTCCAGGCCGAAATGGCGTGCCGCGATGCGCGCATATTCCATCTCGTCATAGCCGTTCGCGTCGAAGCCGATTGAATACGTACGAGGCGGCTTGCCGAGGACCCGGCAAAGCATGCCGGACACCGTCGAACTGTCGGTCCCGCCTGACAGGAACGCACCGACGTTTCGGTCCACGGCTTCACGGGCGACCGCCTGCTCGACGAGTTCGAGAAACTCCCGCTTCAGCGACGGAAAATCGCCGCTTCGCGGTTCGTCGAATACCGGCTGCCAATACGGCCCCGTGTTCACCGCGCTTCGTTCCGCGCTCAGCGAATGGGCCGCAGAAAGGCGACGGACGTCGGTGAAAATCGTCTCGGGTGCGGGGATGTGATGGAAAAACAGGTAATCGAAGATTGCCTGATTGCCGACGGCCCGCGCCGGCCCCGGGACGCGGTCCGCACGATCCGAAAAGGCGAAGATGCCCCCGTCCCGCGCGTAGCAGAAGGGAAGCGAACCGAAGCGATCGACTGCGGCAAGGCAGCGACCGTGCACCGCGTCGATCATGACAACCGCGAACCGCCCGGCGACGCCCCCGGGTGCGCGTGCCCGGGACGATGCGAACGCGCGCAGCCACGCGACGGCCGCGCCTTCGGCGAGCGCGATGCGGGCGAGGGCGGGGTCCCGGAAACGCGGCGTGCCCCACGCTGCGCAGACCATGTCGGAGGACTGCGAGACCGACACGCTCAGCGCGACGGCGAGCGTGCCGCCCGGGCAGTCGATGCGCTTCAATCCTTGGGCGAAGCGCATGTCGAATCGCGGGGGTTCGCCCGTCAGACTGAAAAGCCCTTGAATCATCGGAAGCAAGAGCAACCTCCCTTGGTCGGTTTTCAGGGGGCGGCGGCGCCGCCCGGGGTTCAAGCGCGGTGTCTGCGCAAACCGCGCAACTTTTCCAGCAGATACGATTCGGCGCCGTCGGGTCGGCCGACAAGCCACCACAGCACGAGGATGGTGACGGAATAAGTCGCCGCGCCGACCAGTACCTTCGAGGCAAGCAACAGGGGACCTTGCAACGCTATCGCCTCTGCAGTGTAAAAAACGGCGAATCCCATCAGGATCACGGCGCCGACCGGCCGGGCAATCGAGGTGAGGATGTCGGTGAGCCGCAACGGTTTGAATTGCTGAAGCAACAGCGCAATGAACGCGACGAAACCGGTCAGCGCCACGGCAAGACGCACCTTGGCGATGCCGAGCGCGCCCGCGTCCGGGAAGGCGAGCAGCGCGAGCGCGGCGAACAGGACGACCTGTCCCCATGCGCTGAGCGCGGTCAAGCGAGTTTTGCCGAAGGTCAGAAGGATGTACGAACCGCTTGTCGTGATGGCCCTGAGGAAACCCATCACTGCGAAGATCTGGATGAACGGCACGGTGATGCGCCATTTTTCGCCGAGAAACACGGTCACGAGATCTTCGGCGACGAGTGCGACGCCGATCGCGGCCGGCATCGCGATCAGCGTCTGCACTCCCTGCGCGAGCAGGAATACGCGCTTCAGTTCGGCAAGATCGTTCTTGACGCGGACGAAAGCCGGAAACAGCACTCGATTCAGCGGCGCGAGGAGCTCGGTGGTCGGCATCGACGAGATCTGCCCCGCGAGGGAGTAGGCACCCATCACGCCGGCGTCTTCGCGTCCGCCGACGATGAGCGAATGCAGCTTGCCCTGCAAATATCCGCCGATGCTGCCGACCAGCATCCATTGCGAAATGCCGAAAATTTCGCGGAATTTGGCGAGGCTCGGCCGCGGGCGCATCGGATGCATCGTGTAGCTCTGAATCAGACCAACCGTGCGGCCGGCGATATTGCCGATCACCAGCGCCCAGTACGACTGCATGAGCCACGCGGCGACGATTGTCACGACGAAGCCTGCGAAGCGCTTCGTGAAGAGAAAGCGGAAGTCCTTTCCGAACTGCATGTTCTTCTGAAAGGACACGATGCCGATGTTTTCGAATCCATGCAGAACGAAGGTGAGCGCCAACGCCTGGATCACCGGCGCAACGCGGGGCTCGTTGAAATAGTCGGCCGCCCACGGCGCGGTAACGAAAACGATCGCGGTCGAGATCCCGCTCTGGATCAGCCGGATCGTCCAGGCGGTGTCGTAGTCGGCCTGGGTCGCGTTCTTGTTCTGGATCAGCGCGACGTGCACGCCCAGTTCGAACAGCACGTCGGCGAACGCGATGACGAGTGATGCCATTGCGATGATGCCGAAATCGGCCGGCACGAGCAGCCGCGCGAGAATCAGCATGCTGACGACACCGATCAGGCGGTCGGACCACCGCATCGCGACGGTCAGGAATGCGCTGCGAACGATGCTCGTGGGTTTCCCGCTGCTCATCGCGACATCAGTCATCGGCGGTGCCTCGATCTGGATCGACACGCGCCTTCCCGTCTGCATGCACGCGGCGCGCGGGCGTTGACGCAGCGAACGGGGCAGGAGCGCGGCGCCGATCGCCCTTCACGGTGAGAGGCCGCGGGCGGGATGGCGAAGCGGGCGACCTGGCCTTGCATGGAGGGGCGGGCGTCAGACCAGCACTTCGACAATGGGCGGATGCCCGAGGAAACCCTGCGGGCTGGCGCTCGCGCCGTACGCGCCGGACTGGAACACGACAACGAGGTCGCCCGGCTGCGCGCGCGGCAGCGTCATACGTTCGCCGAGGAGATCGAGCGGCGTGCAGAGTGGCCCGACGACCGACGCGGCCTCGACGTCGGTGACGCCGATGCGATTGCCGATCGCGACCGGATAGTTCTTGCGTATGACCTGGCCGAAATTGCCCGAAGCCGCGAGGTGCTGATGCAGTCCGCCGTCGGTGACCAGATAGGTATGGCCCCGTGAAACCTTGCGGTCGGTGACGCGGCAGACATAGACGCCCGCCTCGCCGACGAGGTAGCGGCCGAGCTCGATGACGATCGCAGCGTGCGGCAGCTGGCGTGAGGCCTGCGCCTGCAGCGACGCGAGGTTGTCGGCGATCGGCGCGAGATCGAGTCGCTGCTCGCCGGGGAAGTATGGAATGCCGAAGCCGCCGCCGAGATTGAGAAACGCGACGTCGGCCGGGGCGTGCTCGGCGAGCCGCAGGGCGAGTTCGAAGCTTTTCCGCTGCGCCTCGACGATCGCGTCGGCTTTCAGGTTCTGTGATCCGGCGAAGAGGTGGAACCCCTCGAACGCGAGGCCCGTGCGGCCGATCTCGACCAGAAGCGCTGGCACCTGCTCGGCATCGACGCCGAACTGCTTCGGCCCGCCACCCATCTTCATGCCCGAGCTCTTGAGCTCGAAGTCGGGATTCACGCGGACCGCGACGCGCGCCGGCAGCCCGAGTTCATCCGAAATCGCGGCGAGCAGCGGGACCTCGCGGAACGACTCGACATTGACGAGGATACCGGCGGCGACCGCCTGCCGCAGCTCGCTTTCCTGTTTGCCCGGCCCGGCGAAACTGATGTCACGCGGCGCAGCACCGGCGTCGAGCGCGACGTGCAGCTCGCCGGCCGACGCGACGTCGATGCCGTCGACGAGCGTCGCCATGTGGCAGACCAGTGCGGGCATCGGGTTCGCCTTCATGGCGTAGTGCAGTTCGATGGCCGGCGGCAGCGCAGTACGCAGCTCGGCGACGCGCCGCGACAGGAGCGAGCGGTCGTAGGCGTAGAACGGCGTGCGCCCGACTCGCGCCGCGAGCTGCGTGAGCGGCAGGCCGCCGATCAGCAATTCGCCGTTTGCGACGTCGAATTGATCCATCGGCGCGTGGCCGGGAGGCAGTTTTGGCTCGATGCTCATGGGGTTGGCGAGTCCATTTCGACAAATTCCGAAGAGAGCGTCTTGCGGTCGATCTTGCCGTTGGGGTTGCGCGGCAGCGGTCCTTCTCGCACCTCGACGTGCGCCGGGACCATGTATGCCGGCATCCGCTTGCGGCATTCGGTGAGGAGAGCCGCGACGTCGAGCACGCAGCCCTGCGCCGGCGTGGCGACGACGCAGATCGACTGCCCGAGAGTCGGGTGCGGAACGCCGAACGCGACGCACTCCCCGACGAGACGGGTCGCGTAGAGGATCTCCTCGACTTCGGTCGGGCTCACGCGGTAGCCCGACGTCTTCATCATCTCGTCACGTCGGCCGATGAAATACAGGAAGCCTTCTTCGTCCATGCGTACGTTGTCGCCGGAGAACACCGCGACCTCCGGCAACACCAGTCCTGCCTCGCGTCCCGGCAGCGGCTTGAAGCGCTCGGCTGTCTTTTCCGGATCGTTCCAGTAGCCGAGGGCGACCAGTGCGCCCCGTTGCACGAGCTCGCCGGGCTCGTTCGGTGCGCACGGCGTGCCGTCCTCGCGGAGCACCAGGACTTCCGAATTCGGAATCGCCTTGCCGATCGAGTCCGGGCGCCGGTCGACTTCCTCGGGTGGAAGGTAGGTCGCGCGGAACGCTTCGGTGAGGCCGTACATCAGGTAGGGACGCGTGCGCGGCAGCATTTCGCGCAGCTTCGTCAAGGTCTCGAGCGGCATGCGCCCGCCCGTATTCGCGATGTAGCGCAGATGTTCGGTGACGTCGTCCGCCCACGTCAGCTGCGATAGCTGGATCCAGAGGGGAGGCACTGCCGTGAGCCCTGTGACACGCTCGCGCGTGACCGCGTTGAGCACGTCGCGCGGCAGCAGGTAATTGATCAGTACGACGCGCGCCCCACTGTGGAAGGCCGTTGTAAGTTGCGAGAAACCGGCATCGAAGGACAGCGGCAGGGCGGCGAGAAGTGTGTCTTCCGGCCGGTTTTCGAGGTAGCTCGCGACGCTCTTCGCGCCGATCACCATGTTCCGGTGGGACAACACGACGCCCTTGGGCCGCCCCGTGCTCCCCGACGTGTAGAGAATCGCCGCAATGTCCGTATCGATGAGGCGGGGCGCGGGGGCTCGCTTGCTGCTGTCCAGCAGCTCGTCCCAATGGTGGACCGAAGTGCCGGATAGCGTGGGCAGCTCGGTCGGACGGCTGGTGAGCACGACGTGGCGCAAGTCGTGGCAGTTCGCGAGCGTCGCGGAAAGCGCCGCGAAACGCTCCGGCGACGTCACGAGTACGCGCACGCTGCAATCCTGGAGGATGTATCCGACCTGCTCGGCCTTGAGGATCGGATTGATCGGGACGAACACGCCGGCCGCGCAGGTCGTGCCGAATGCGGCGGTGACGAACTCGAAACGCTTGTCCAGATAGATTGCCACTCGCTCGCTCCGCGCGAGCCCGAGCCTGTCGAGACCGGCTGCGAAGGACGCGACGTCGTCGGCGAGCGCCCGATAGGACAGGGTGTCGGAAGAGAAGGTGAGCGCGGGCGCGTCGGGGGCGCGCTCGGCAGACGCTGAAACGAGGTGATGCAGGAGATAGGTTGCGTTCATCGTTCCGTGCCGGAAAGGGTTGAATGCCCGACTTTCATGACGGAAGTCTAGCCCAAGCACGATGGGCAAGACGCGACAATTCGTTTCCGCCGGGTTATCCGTCGGCGGGAGGATGGAGGCGCAAGACCGGGCGTGATGCAGGGGACAGGCTGAAGTGAACGAAGGGCGGGGCGCCGATCACCGCGACCTGCAGTTTTCCGAGGCAGAGGAACGTCGCCGTGTAGAGCTTGCGCACGCCGAGCCGCGAGTGCGACGAAAGCGACGCCGGATTGAACGTGGATATGCGCGAAAAGCTCCACCGGACGCCTTGTCCATCGAGATGCGAATTGGCAGCATCCCACAGGCGCGCAAACGTGCGGCCGATGCGATATTCGGGTTCGACGTAGACGTCGAAATCCCAGGCGCTGCAATCCGGTTGCGCGAGCTCGTAGCGGCAGCGCACTTCGTCTTCCTCGTAGGCGTCGCGGGCAAGCCACAAAAAGCCGGAGAACCCGCCCTTCGATTCGGTCGCGAAGCAGGTGCTGCCGGTGCGGAAACGTCGGGTGACGACGGATTTCGCCCGGGGGAACTGCTGCACCAGCGGATCGTCCGATAGTACGGCCCTGACAGGATTCTTCGCCGAAGGCCGGCACTGTGCCTGTGCCGCAGGCGGGACCGGTTGCGCGACGAGCACGTAGCGGATGAGCCGGGCCCGGCCGCCGCTGGCCCGCTGCAATGCCCGCCCGAACGCGTACAGCAGGCCGTTTCCCCAGCCCAGCTTCTCGATGCTGGTGGAAAGCTTGGCGACCGGCATCTTCGTCAGCTGGAGGCGAGTGCGGCGCGCTCGAGCAGCAACGCCAGCTCCCGGGTGCGCTCTCGACGGGAGGCACCCGCGATCGCGGTTTCGTTCGGCAAGGTGCCGCAGTGCCGGTCGCCGACGAAGCGTCGCAGCAGATCGCCGATCGCGTCCGCGTCGTCGAGGGGCGCGATGGCCTCGATCCCCGCGTTGCGAGCAATGCGGGCGGTATCGCCGGCCGGATCGGTGAGCGCAAGAATGGGGCGTCGTGCACGCAGGTACTCGTACAGCTTGGCGGGCACTTGTGCGTTGCAGTTCGCCGCCTGCAATATGAGCAGGCCGTCCGCTCGCACCATCTCCGAAAGCGCGTCGCGGTAGGCGATCGGCGGCAGAATCTCGATCGCCTCCGCAACGTGGTTGTCGGTCGCCAACTGCTGGATCAGGCCCTTGTGCACCGGTGCCCGAAAACGGATGCGCAGCCGGTCGAACGTGCTTTTGTCAGTGTGCTTGAGCTCTTTCAGTGCGGCAAACAGTGCAGTCGGGTCGCGCTCGCTGGGATAGACGATTCCGCTATGGAGGAGCGTCACCCGGTCGGCGTCGAGGGGCGATCCGCTGTGCGTTCCTTCGAAAGTTTCCTCGTCGTAGCCGTTTTCCAGCAGGCTCATGTGCGTGGCCCGCGCCGGGTATCGCAGCTGATAATCGCGAAGTGCGCTGGGCGTCGTGAACGTGCTGAAGGCGGCGCGCGCAATGCCCGTTCTTTCGATTCGTTCGAAGCTGCGCCAGACCGAAGGGTCCTCGGGGTAGCCGTCCTGAGCCATCGGGTCGCGAAAATCGGCGACCCACGGCACGCCGCTCAATCGCTGCAGCGTATGGCCGATGCGATGCGCCGTCGCCAGGGGGTAGGTAGACCACAGCGCGTGAGGGCGGTACTTCCGAATCATCGCGAGTCCGGCTGGCACCGCACTCAGCCACCAGGACATCCAGCGGTCGGGACGTGCGAGGACCTGCGGGTAACACTTGCCGATCGCGAAATGCCGCGCAGCGTCCCAGGCGCGCGTGCGGATCACGGTCGTGCCGGGAGGAATATCGCGTAACTGATCGTTTCCGGTGCCGAGGTAAGCGCGCGGGTCGACGGTGAGTACGATGGGCTCCCAGCCGAACTCGGGAAGGTATCGGACGAATCGCAAAGTGCGCTGGATACCGCTGCTTCCCTTGATCGGAGGAAAGTGGAACGCAACCATCAGCACGCGTTTCATCGTGACAGCACTCCAGATGGACATTCTCTTTTGCCGCGCGAGGGCGACGGCGGTTCTGACGGTCTTCCGTTGTGGCGGACGAACGGGCGCCTATAATAGCAGCCACCTGTTGCAAGGCCTTATAATGTGCTTTGCCCTTCTAGCTATTTGGAGTATGTCGTTGGATATCAAGAAAGAAGTCTTGTCGATCCTCGACGAGGTGCTGAGCCTGAACGGGCGCACTTCCGGTTTCGACCTCGATACGCCGCTGCTGGGCGCGGTGCCTGAGCTGGACTCGATGGCCGTGGTCGGAGTGATCAATCTGCTGGAGGAGCGTTTCGGCATCGTCGCGGAGGATGACGAAATTGACGGAACCACGTTCATGACTGTCGGGGCCTTGGTCGATTTTGTGGCAGGCAAGCTGAGCTGACCGGGCCGATGCCCGTCCGCCGTTCTGCTTTCTTTCTCCCCGTCGAAGGGGGCGAAAAGCGCTTTTGCCTTGTCACTGCGCCCGAAGGCGAACCGCGGGGCGCAATCCTTTACGTTCATCCGTTTGCCGAGGAGATGAACAAATCGAGACGCATGGCAGCGCTTGCTTCGTGGGCGTTTGCTGAGCGCGGCTGGATGGTGCTGCAGGCTGATTTGGGCGGCTGCGGTGACAGCACCGGCGACTTCGGCGATGCGACATGGCCCGGCTGGCTGATTGACGTTGACGTGGCATGGCGATGGCTCCGTGAACGGGCGGACGGGCCTGCGGTCGTCTGGAGCCTGCGAGCCGGAAGTCTCGTGGTTTCGGACTGGTTGAAGACGCAGCACGCTTCGATGCCTTTGCTGTTGTGGCAGCCGGTCATAAACGGGCGCCAGCACCTCACCCAGTTCCTGCGCGTAAAGGGGGTCAGCCGGATGATGGAGGACGGCGACGTGAAGGCGACGATGGCTGCAGTACGGGCGGAGTTGCATGCCGGGCATCCCGTCGAGATTGCGGGCTATACGCTGTCGCCGGACCTCGTCGGCGGGCTCGAAAAAGCTCGCCTCGAATTGCCGTCCGGTTTCGCGGGATCCGTTGCAAGCCTCGAAGTCGTTTCCTCGGAACGCCCTGAGCCCACTCCCGCAGTGGCGCTGCTCGCCGAGCGCTGGCGGGAGCGGGGAGGGCGGTGGTCGGCCGATGCAATCACCGGGCCGGGATTCTGGCAAACCGTGGAAATCGAGGTCTGCCCGACGTTGATCGATGCCTCCGTCGCTGCCCTCAAGAGAGTTGGCAATGAAGTACAGTGAGGACGCCGTCGTTTTCGATTGCGCCAGCGAGACCCTGATCGGCGTGATCGCACTGCCGGAGCGCCCGTCGAGAGTCGGCGTCCTGATCGTCGTCGGCGGACCGCAGTACCGTGCGGGCAGTCACCGTCAATTCGTCCTCCTGTCCCGTTTTCTGGCGGAGCGCGGAGTAGTGTGCATGCGCTTCGATTATCGCGGGATGGGCGATTCGACCGGAGCGGCATGCGACTTCCGGGACGTGGATGGCGACATCGCGGCAGCGGTCGACCAGCTCTTCGCGCTGGCTCCGACACTGGATGGCGTCGTGCTCTGGGGCCTCTGTGACGGCGCCAGCGCGTCGTGTTTTTATGCGCCGAAGGATTCGCGTGTTGTCGGAGCAGTGCTCGTCAACCCGTGGGTCAGGACCGAGGCGGGTGAGGCGCAGACTTACCTCAAGCACTATTATCGGCAGAGGCTGGCGGATCCGCGCTTCTGGAAAAAGCTGGTCGGAGGCCGGGTTTCCCTGCGCGCCTCGGTCGCCTCCTTGTTGTCGATGGCGGGCCGGGCCCGATCTGGATCGGGCGCGCCGCGTGCGAAGTCCGCTTCTGCGGCTGCGCTCGATTTGCCGGACCGGATGTCGGCAAGCCTCGAGAAATCGAAGGTTCCATTCGCCGTAGTCCTCAGCGGGAACGACTACGTCGCGAAGGAGTTCGAACTGGAAACACGCAAGCGCCCCGGGTGGCGGACCCTGTTGAGTGACCGGCGAGCTGCAGTAGTCGCTTTCCCGTCGGCCGACCACACGTTTTCATCTGAAGAGAAGCGCGAGGCCGTCGCTTTGGCGACATGGAACTGGTTGGTACGAAGGAACTTGTCGCGTGTGCCAACTGAAATGGCTGGGTGAGGGAGGTGTCGTGATGAGTCAGGCGTCGAAGGTTTCGGGAGGTATGTTGCTTGCTGCGCTCTTCTTGCTGTCGGCGGCTCCCCCCGTGCAGGGCGAGGTGCTGGGCGAGGCGATCTGCGGTTCGCTGGATAACCCGTATGGGCCATTCGACTATCGAACCGACAAGCACAAACTGGCGGTCGTGGAGAGGCACCATTTCAATCGAGACGTCGAGAGTCTGCGCGCGGGGATCACGACATCCAAGGTGGGCGGCGACATCTCGTACACGCTGCGGGCGTTTCCGAACCATCACCGTGCGTTGCATGCTGTCGCCCGGCTTGCCGTGAAGGAAAAGAAGGCACGCCCGGGGGGGTCGCAATATTCGATCGACTGCTGGTTCGACCGGGCAATGCGTTTCAGTCCTGACGACGGGATGGTCCCTCTGACCTACGGCATCTATCTGTTCCAGATCGGCAAGAAGGAAAAGTCTCTGAAAATGCTGGAAACTGCAGAGAAGCTCGGCGAAAACAGCGGAAACTTCCACTATAACGCCGGATTGATCTATGCCGACCTCAAGAAGTACGATCGCGCGCTGGAGCATGCCCATGCGGCTTATGCGAAAGGCTTCAATCTTCCCGGCTTGAGGGGGAAGCTCGAGAAGGCCGGAAAATGGCAGGATCCGGCGCCAAGGAAGCAGAACTGACCGGACTGCCTGAGGGGCGAGCGACGACGTGCCCGCCCCATGTGAGCGGGATGGGGCGTCCGCTCACTTGCTCTTGATCATCGTCCCGACGCCGTGGTCGGTGAGGATCTCCAGCAGCAGCGCATGCTCGACGCGACCGTCGATGATATGCACCGACTTCACCCCGTTTCGCGCCGCATCGAGTGCCGAGCTGATCTTCGGCAACATGCCTCCCGACAGCGTGCCGTCCGTGACCAAGTCATCGATCTGGCGTGGCGTCAGGCCGGTCAACAGGTTGCCCGCCTTGTCGAGGACGCCGGGAGTGTTCGTCAGCAGCACGAGCTTCTCGGCCTTCAGGATTTCGGCGAGCTTGCCGGCGACGACATCGGCATTGATGTTGTAGGTCTCGCCTTCGTCGCCGACGCCGATCGGAGCGATGACCGGAATGAAGTCGCCCTGGTCGAGAAACGCGATCAGGCTCGGGTCGATCTTCGTGATCTCGCCGACCATGCCGACGTCCACCAGATCGCCGGGCGCGTTTTCCTTCTGCATCAGCAACTTCTTCGCGCGGATGAAGCTCGCGTCCTTGCCGGTCAGACCGACGGCCTTGCCGCCGTGCTGGTTGATGAGACTGACGATCTCCTTGTTGACCTGGCCGCCGAGCACCATTTCTACGACTTCCATCGTTTCCGCATCCGTGACGCGCATGCCCTGGATGAACTCGCCCTTCTTGCCGACGCGGGCGAGCAGGGTTTCGATTTGCGGACCGCCGCCGTGAACGACGACCGGATTCAGGCCGACGAGCTTCAACAGCACGACATCGCGGGCAAAACAGTCCTTCAGGTGCGGGTCTGTCATCGCATTGCCGCCGTACTTGATGACGACAGTCTTATCGAAGAAGCGTTTGATGTAAGGAAGCGCCTCGGCTAGGATCTCGGCCTTGCGGGCAGGGTTGACGTCTTGCGGTTTGGTGACACCGGGCATGTAAAGGTCCTTCGACTGTGCGAGTGATTTCTGGCCGGGCTTGAGCGAAAGGGCGGCCGAGGCGGCAAGTTTACTCCGTGTAGCCTATGGCGCGTACTCCGAAGTCTGGAAGGCTCCGGGAGCCCATCGCTGCGGCGGCTGCAGGGCGCGCGTGCCGATTGGCAACGCGAACTCCGCGGCCGGGGCGAGACTGTAACCTTGCGCGTCTCCGGGGAGGTTGCCGAAGCGGCGCAGGATCGAGTCGGAGGAGAGCGTGAAGTCGAGGATGTCGGGGGCGCCGAGTAGCGCCGCGACTGCGGGGATGTTGCCGCTGAACTCTCCGTGCGCTCCGAGGGTGAATACGCCGAGGCCGACAGTGAGGTTGTTTACTGCCTTGATCTCGGTGTTCGCCGGCAGGGCGCCCTTCCAGATCCGGAGGAACCACGCACCTGTCATCCGGTCGCTGAGCAGCGTGTTGTGCGACAGGTAAAGCCCGCTTTCAGGCCAGATGTTCCCTTCCGCCCCGTAGGCGACGACGACCGGGTTCTGAGTCGTGGCGCTCTGGCCGATGACGTTGCCGACGACGAACGTCATGCCGCCGTTGGGGAAGTCGAGCTCATAGGAAGCCTCGCCGCCGGGGCCGTCGTGGATCAGGTTGTAGCGAATGTCGTTATGACGGGCGCGCGACTTGATGAGGTGGCCTTCGTAACCCTGGTGAAAACGGCTGCCAGTGACTTCGAGGCGGGCAATGCGACCAACGTAAAGCAGATGCGGCAAAGCAACGTTGTGCGGGGCCTGGGCGAAAACGGAATCCTCGATGCGCAACTCGGTGTCCGGATAGTTTGCCGTGAGGATGCCGTTCTCGTTGCCGATGAAGCTGCTTGCGCTGACGTGCAGGCGCCCCTGCTCGAGCCGGATCGCGGCGCCGTTTCCGTCCGGTACGCTCGCACCCCGGAACTCGACGTTGTGAATCCGAACGTCCCCGTTACGGATCACCCAGATCGCCTTGCCTTCTGCGCTGGCTCCATCGGCAATCAGGACCGGCCGCTCCCCGACGCCGCGGATTGTGATCTGCTTTTGTCGCCAGACCGCGACATCGGCCCGGTATTCACCCGGGAGGACTTCGACGATGTCGCCGTCCTTGGCGTGCTTTGCCGCATCGGCGATACGGGTAAAGGGCTCGTGCGGCCCGACCCGGAGGATTTCGGCGTCGACCGTTGCACTGAAACCGAGCAACGCGATCAGGACAGCATGGATGCGCATCGCGGCTGCGGGAAGGCCATGTCGCACTGGCTTCGACAAAAAATTCGCCCGGCGAACCAGGCGAATCGTCGAGACGCCGTTCGGGCTGGGCGTCACGTGATCGTCAGACGCTTAGCCTGTTCCGGCGCCTTCTTCGGCAGGCTCAGTTCGAGGACCCCGTCATTGAACTTCGCGCTCGACTTGCCTTCGTCGATCTCCTGGCCGAGCTGGAAGCTGCGCGACACCTTGCCGAAATAGCGCTCGGTGCGCAGGACGCGCTCGCCTTCCTTGACGTCCTTTTCCTGCTTGCGCTCGGCGCTGATCGACACGACCGGGCCGTCGATGTGGACGTGGATGTCCTCTTTCTTGATGCCCGGCAGCTCGGCGTGCACCTGGTACGCGTTCTCGTCTTCCTTGACGTCGACACGCATCTGCGGCGCTTCGCCCTGGATGCCGGCGGTCATGTCGACGGGGCGAACGAAAAACCCGCGCAGCAGATCGTCGAACGGGTCGCGACGGATGAGATTGCTCATGTTTTCCTCCTGTGCGTCATCATGGCTTTGAACCGCTTACGTAGCCAATATAGGTGCGGGAAGCGACTTTTCAAGCTTTCGACCCCGCGCCGGAAGTAATATCTCGTGTCCTGTCCGGAGCATTCCACATGAGCGACATCACCGGGAACACGATCGCGAACGACGTGGCCACCAATAACTGTCCGCGTTGCGGCGCCGCTTTTACGTGTGGCATGGAGGCCGGCTTGCCGGCGTGCTGGTGCGCCGCGCTGCCGCCAGTGGAGGGGATTCCGGAAGTAGTGGGGATCGGATGCTACTGCCCGAACTGCCTGAAGATGCTGCTGCGCGCCGCGGGGGCGCAGCCCGCAGGCTTTTAGCCCCGAGCGTCCGCTTGCCGCGCAGTGAGGCGCGGCAGCATCAGGATCGCGTCGCGATTGGTCCACGACGACGCTTTCCCGGCGGCTTCCGCGAGCGGCAGCCACAGCTGCATGCGGTGTTCGGCAGGCGCGAGCCTGACCGGTTGCGGCGCGGGGACGCAGAGGCTGAACACGTGTTCGGTGTTGTGCGTGACGCCCGGCGCGTAGCGCGCGCGCCACTCCTTGAGGATTTCGAAACGGTTGGTGAGGTGCCAGTCACGCAGCTGGCCCGAAGACACTGCGAGGCCGGTTTCCTCGTTCACTTCCCGTATCGCCGCCTGCAGCGGCGATTCGTCCGCTTCAAGGCTGCCGGTCACCGATTGCCAGAAGCCGGGGGGAGTCACCCGTTCGAGCAGCAGCACCTGGAGCGTCGCGGTGTGGATGACGACGAGGACCGAGATCGGCCGCTTGTACGGCAGTCCCGCCATCACAGCGTGCGAAGGTGCACGATGCCGTTTGCCGTGAGCCCGACGAAAATCCACACCGGGATGCCGTCCGCCGCCTGTTCGCGCGCGGCTTCGTCGAAAGTTTCCAGTGCGGCGATGAAGTCGGCTTCGGCGGCGACGCGGAAACGATCTGCATGTTCGAGGATGATCACGTAGCCGTCGGCCGGGAGCCACGCCATGTCGGCAAGGCAGTCGGCGAGCGCGTCCCAGTTCTGTCCGAACCAGTCCGGAAAGTGCAGGCCGGCCGCGATCCGGGCGAGGAAATCGGCCTTGTCCGCGCACCCCGAGAGATCGACCCGCAATACCCGGAAATCAAGCTCGCGCGCGGCTTGGGTGATCGCGTTGCCGCCGCGCTGCGGCAAGTGGTAGACGCCGGCGCGGTCGGGCTGCTGCAGGACGGATGCGAGTTCGTTTTCGGCGATCATGGCTGAGGCTGGATTCTCCGGAAACTGCGGTAATGGTCGTCCGTATAGTAGAACACGGCGGGCGGGTCCCCGCCGGTGACGAGACGCCGTGCGCCACGATCCCGGGAGCCCGGGGTCGGCACCGTGTATTCACGATAGTAGCCGCGCGGGCGCTGCGGCAAGAGCCGCTCGCGGTTCTGGAACACGACACCGTCGCGGCGATAAGGAAACGGGCCGCCGCGCTCGATCAGCTGCAGCGTCGCGATCGCCTCGGGCGGCAAGCCGTGCAGTCCGGCGGCGGGCGGCGCGTCGCGTGTGCAGGCGGGCAGCGCCACCAGCGTGGCCGCGAGGAACAGTAGGAATCGGAGTGCAAGTCGGCGCATCGGGTCTCCCGTGGGTGGCCTCGTCCGGCCTGGAAATCGATGGAGGAGTGGCTGGGGAGGGCGTCAGGCTGGTGGGCGAACGCCGTATTTTCTTGTCAGTTGCTGCATGAAACCCGTGATCGCCTCGAGGCGCGGATTGGCCGGATCGAGCCTGCGCGTGCGGGTGATCAGGTTGCGGGCCTGGGCGGCGAGACGCTCGTTCCAGCCACGGTTCTCGATGTGGCGCAGCAACGCGAGCGCCGCATTGAACAGTACATGCGGATTGCCGGGCATTTTTTGCACCGCGCTCAGCATTTCCTGCACGGCGCCGTCGTAATCGCCGCTCCTGACCTTGTCCGCGCCGGCCGCGATGAGGCCTTTCACTTCAACATGCACCCGTTGTTCGAGTTCTTCGGACATGTCCTCGCGCCCCTTCGCGCGCAGCATCGCCCGCGTCGTCTCGACTGTCCGCTCATCGGCGGAATTGCGCAGGATGTCCATCACCAGCATGCTGCCTTCGGTTTCGAGATCGTTGTCCAGGCAGGCCTTGGCGAGTTCCTGCTTCATCCCGACGGACAGGCTGGAGACGTCCGCGCCGTCCCGGATTGCGGTCTGGAGCGCGGCCTGGGCGCGCGCGGGCGAGCCCGTCTGGTTGTGGTACAGGGCTTTGGACAGCGAACTGCACAGCGCCGTCGCCGGCAGTCCGTCCATCGAGCGTTCGAGATCCCGGATCGTCGATTCGGCCTCGCTGACCCGGCCCTGGCCGAGTTGCGCCCGGACCAGCCGCACGTGGTCCTCCGGGTCGCGAAAATCCGAATATTTGCCTTTGCGCACCACTTCGGCGACCGTGCGCTCGGCGCTCTGGTGGTCGCCGACCGCGAGCAGGACGTTGCCCAGGTGGCGCAGGCGCCCGATCCTGTGCGGCGACAGCGCGACCGCGCTGGCAAGAACGTCGCGGGCCTGGTCGATGCGGCCGCTTTCCTCGCGGGTCCGGGCGAGCCAGTCGTAGGCGTCGATATAGCGGCGGTTCTCGGCGACGAGCGACGTCAGGATTTCTTCGGCTTCGCGGTATTCCTTCCTCGCGAAAAGCATTTTTGCGAGGCCGAGACGCGCCCAGGGTATGACCTTCGCAGCGAGGATTTCCCGGTAGAGCTCTTCGGCGGCGTCGGTGTGGCCGAGTCCGCCATGCAGTTCAGCTTCAAGCCGCATGAAGTCGATGCCGTAGCGGGCGTGTTCGCTGCGGCCGCTGATGCACGCCTCGATCGCGTCGTGCGTTTCCCCCGCTTCGATGAGCCGATACACCGGGCGAAAGGCCTCACGCTTTTCGAACGCGCGCATCAGGCGCGAATGGAGGGTGTCCGGGGTGAGCGGTTTAAGAATGTAATCGTTCGGCGCGAGCTCCGCAGCGCTGATGATCCGCTCGTAGTTGCGCTCGCCGGTGATCATGATGAACAGCGTGTCGAGGGGGATGATGTCCCGGGTTCGCAGGTCTTCAAGCAGGTGCTGCCCGTCCTGGCCGTCACCGAGGTTGTATTCGCACAGGATCAGGTCGTAGCGCCGCTCGCGCAGGCGACTGATCGCCATCCCCGCAGACGGCGCGAAATTGACCGCGGCGATGCCGATGTTGTTGAGCATCGTGCGCAACTGGCCGCGCATGCCCTGGTTGGCTTCGATGATGAGGACGGTGATGCGGTCGAGGTCTGCCATGAGGGTGCGACGGGATCGTGGAGGGCGCCGGGGAACGGTTCGTGCCGAAGCTTACGGCATCCTGGGCGTGATTTTTAGGCCCTTTTCGCCGCTGTCGTTCGTCACAGCAAACAAAAAAGGGCAGATGGTGTCCCATCCGCCCCGTGTCGCTTCCGCTGTTCGGCGAGGCTCAGGCCTTCGCCACTTCGACCTGGGTTTCGATCTTCTGCCGCAGGCGGATGTGCAGTTCGCGCAGTTGCTTGTCGTCGACTTCGCCCGGCGCGTCGGTCAAGAGGCACTGGGCGCGCTGCGTCTTCGGGAACGCGATGACGTCGCGAATCGACTCGGCGCCGGTCATCAGCGTCACGACGCGGTCGAGACCGAACGCAAGTCCGCCGTGCGGCGGCGCGCCGTACCTGAGCGCGTCGAGCAGGAAGCCGAACTTGATCTGCGCTTCCTCATCGCCGATATTGAGCGCGCGGAACACCTTGCTCTGCATGTCGGCGCGGTGAATACGCACCGATCCGCCGCCGATCTCCCAGCCGTTGAGCGCGAGGTCGTAGGCTTTCGCGAGGCATTCGCCAGGAGCCGATTCGAGCAGCTCGACGTGCTCGTCCTTGGGCGCGGTGAACGGGTGGTGGCACGCGACCCAGCGCTTGCTCTCCTCGTCGTATTCGAACATCGGGAAATCGACGACCCACACCGGTGTCCAGGCGGCGCCGCTGACGTAGCCTTTCTCGTGGCCGAGCTTCGTGCGCAGCGCGCCGAGCGCGTCGTTGACGACCTTGGTCTTGTCCGCGCCGAAGAAGATCAGGTCGCCGCTCTCGGCACCGGTACGCTCGAGGATCGTGCGCAGCGCCTCTTCGTGCAGGTTCTTGACGATCGGCGACTGCAGGCCTTCGTCGTTTGGTTTCGTGACGTCATTGACCTTGATGTACGCAAGGCCCCGTGCGCCGTAGATGCCGACGAACTTGGTGTATTCGTCGATCTCGCCGCGGGTCAGCGTGGCACCGCCCGGCACGCGCAGCGCCGCGACGCGTCCGCCGCTCGTCGCCGGGCCGCTGAACACTTTGAAGGCGACATCCTGCACCGCGTCGGTGACGTCGGTCAGCTCGAGCGTGACGCGCAGGTCCGGCTTGTCCGAGCCGTAGCGACGCATCGCTTCGGCGTGAGTCATGCGCGGGAACGGATCAGGCAACTCGACTGCAAGCGCTTCCCGGAACACGTAGCGGATCATGTCTTCCATGATCGCGGTAATCTCGGTCTCGTCGAGGAACGAGGTCTCGATATCGACCTGCGTGAACTCCGGCTGGCGGTCGGCGCGCAGGTCCTCGTCGCGGAAGCACTTCGTGATCTGATAGTAGCGGTCGAAGCCGGCGACCATCAGCAGCTGCTTGAAGAGCTGCGGCGACTGCGGCAGCGCGAAGAACTGGCCGGGATGGACGCGCGACGGCACCAGATAGTCGCGTGCGCCTTCCGGCGTGCTTTTCGTCAGCATCGGCGTCTCGACGTCGATGAAGCCCTGCCCGTCGAGGAAGCGGCGGAACGCCATCGCGACCTTGTAGCGCAGCATCAGGTTCTTCTGCATCTGCGGACGGCGCAGGTCGATGACGCGATGCGCGAGGCGCACGTTTTCCGACAGGTTGTCGTCATCGAGCTGG
This sequence comes from Aromatoleum buckelii, assembly GCF_012910785.2. Classification (GTDB taxonomy): domain Bacteria; phylum Pseudomonadota; class Gammaproteobacteria; order Burkholderiales; family Rhodocyclaceae; genus Aromatoleum; species Aromatoleum buckelii. The sequence goes on from NZ_WTVH02000009.1 coordinate 119,400, forward strand.
AACGGCGGCGTCACCGAAGCGTTGAGCACGGCGATGGTGTGGCAAAGCACTTCGATTTCACCGGACACGAGGTTTGCGTTTTCGGTACCGGCCGGCCGGCGGCGGACCTTGCCGGTCAGCTCGATGACGAACTCGTTGCGGATCGATTCGGCAGTGTGGAACGTCTCGGCGCGGTCGGGATCGCACACCACCTGCACCAGGCCTTCGCGATCGCGCAGGTCGATGAAGATGACCCCGCCGTGGTCGCGGCGGCGATGCACCCAGCCGCACAGCGTGACGGTCTGGTCAAGGTCGGCGGCGGTGACTTGGCCGCAGTAATGGGTTCGCATGGGTTCGGTTCCGGAAACGAAGCGCGGCTGGCGGGGCCGCGGGGTTACTCACTGAGCAGGGCGGAGCGGGGGCGGGCGTTGCGCACGGCGGGCGCGACCACCCCCATCGAAATGATGTACTTGAGGGCTTCATCGACGCTCATGTCGAGTTCGATGACGTCTTCCTTCGGCATCATCAGGAAGAAACCGGACGTGGGATTCGGCGTCGTCGGCACATAAACGCTGACGTGGTCGCCTTTCAGGTGATTGGCGGCATCTCCCCCCGGCGCACCGGTGAGAAAAGCGATCGTCCACGATCCGTGGCGGGGGTACTGCACCAGCAGGGCTTTGCGAAAAGCTTGGCCGGTGCTCGAAAAGAGGGTGTCGGAGACTTGCTTGACCCCGTAGTACAGCGACTTCACCACCGGAATGCGGGCGAGCAGCGCTTCCCAGTAGCGCACGAGCTTCTGGCCGAGGACGTTCGCGGCGATCAGGCCTGTCGCAAGCACGATCAGCAGCCCGACGACGAGACCTGCGCCCGGAATGTTGAAGCCGATCGCGTTGCGCGGCTGCAGGCCGTCCGGCAGCCACTCGATGATCTGGTCGAGCGTGCCGACGATCCACGCCAGCACCATGAAGGTGATCGACAGCGGGATCCAGATCAGCAGTCCGGTGATGAAGTATTTCTTCACGCGCCGCGGCCGTGCTCAGCCGGCGTGACAGGCACACGCCCCGCCACAGCCGCCGGCAGGAGCGCTCGCGGTTTCGGCCGGGCGGGGCGCCGGGGTGCCGCCGCCCTTGAAGTCGGTGGCATACCAGCCGGTGCCCTTGAGCTGGAAGCCCGCGGCCGAAACCTGCTTGACGTAGGTGCCCTGATTGCAGCTCGGGCAGGAAGTGAGCGGTTCGTCGCTCATCTTCTGGAGATGTTCCTTCTGGAACCCGCAACTGTCGCAACGATATTCGTAAATGGGCATGGCAACCTCCGGAAAGCAAGCGCGTAAGTCTAACGCAACGCATCATGGGCGAGAAGTGAGCGACAGCGGGACTCGGCCCGCTGTCGGGCGATAGATGAGGGCAAGCCGGTTCGTTTCAAGCCTGCAGGGGGCGGGTCACAGGCTGCCGAGGTACAACTGCGTGAGCGGCTTGCCCCAGAACAGCGCCAGCACGCCGGCCGCGGCGAGATAGGGGCCGAACGGAATCGGTACGTCGCGGCCGTGCCGGGCGAAAACGATCAGGCCGAGGCCGGTGACCGCGCCGACGAGCGACGAGAACAGGATCGTCAACGGCAGCATCTGCCATCCGAGCCACGCGCCGATCGCGGCGAGCAGCTTGAAGTCACCATAGCCCATGCCTTCCTTGCCGGTGGCGAGCTTGAACAGCCAGTACACCGCCCACAGCGCGAGGTAACCCGCGATCGCGCCGACGACCGCCTCGGGGAGTTCGCTGTACGTGGTGTCGAGATTGAAGAGCAGGCCGAGCCACAGCAGCGGGAGGGTAAGGTTGTCGGGCAGCAGCTGGGTGTCGAGATCGATGAAGGCGAGCGCGACCATTGCCCACAGGAAAAGCATTGCGCCGGCGGCTGCGAGGCCGAAGCCGAAGTGCCACGCGGCGTAGCCCGAGAGCACCGCGGTGAGCAGTTCGACGACGGGATAGCGGCGGCCGATGGGCGCGCTGCAGTGACGGCATCGCCCGCGCAGGACGAGATAGCTGACGACCGGGACGTTCTCGAACGCGGTGATCAGGTGGCCGCAGTGCGGGCAGCGCGAGCGCGGCACCGCCAGATTGTAGGTTTCCTGTTCGGGGAGCGATTCGCCGCGCAGTTCGGCAGCCTGGGCGTGCCATTCGCGCTCCATCATGCGCGGCAATCGGTGGATGACGACATTCAGGAAGCTGCCGACGAAAAGGCCGACGAGCGACGCGAGCGTGGTGAACAGGATGGGGTCGTGAAAGAGGTCGGGCATCGGGAGGCTTGATTGAATCCGCCCGGCGCTGCTCAAGCGCCGCTCCGGGCAGGACGGAAAATTTCAGACGACCTGGCCGAGCTTGAAGATCGGCAGGTACATCGCGACGACGAGACCACCGATGACCACGCCGAGAAACACCATGATGATCGGCTCGAGCAGCGTGGACAGTCCGGCGACGGCGTCATCGACTTCCTGTTCGAAGAAGTCCGCGACCTTGCCCAGCATCGAGTCGAGCTGCCCGGACTCCTCGCCGATCGACACCATCTGCACGACCATGCTCGGGAACACCGTCGCATTCTGCATCGCGACCGTGAGGCTGGTGCCGGTGCTGACCTCGGTCTGGATCTGGCGCGTCGCCGTGACGTAGACGTGATTGCCGGACGCGCCGCCAACCGAGTCGAGCGCTTCGACGAGCGGCACGCCGGCGGCGAACATCGTCGCGAGCGTGCGCGTCCAGCGCGCGATCGTCGCCTTGCGGATGATGTCGCCGACGACCGGCAGCTGCAGCACCGCGCGGTCGACGGCGATCTGCATCGCGTCCGAGCGTTTGTACATCGCGCCAATGCCGACCACCGTCGCCGCGATGATGCCGAAAAGGATGTACCAGTACGCGACGAACGCGTCCGATATGGCGATGACCATCAGCGTCGGCGCGGGCAGGTCGGCGCCGAAGCTGGTGAACACGTTCTTGAACTCGGGCACGACGAACAGCATGATCACGGTGACGACGACCGCTGCGACGACGACGACCGCGATCGGGTAGAACATCGCCGACTTGATCTTGCCCTTGATCGCTAGAACCTTTTCCTTGTAGGTCGCGATGCGGTCCAGCAGGCCGTCGAGAATCCCCGCCTGCTCGCCGGCGGCGACGAGATTGCAGAACAGCTTGTCGAAATAGAGCGGATGCTTGGCGAATGCCTGGGACAGGCTCGAGCCGGTCTCGACGTCGGTGCGCACCTCGTTGAGCAATCGGGCGAGGCTCGGATTGCCGGAACCCTTGATGCCGATGTCGAAGGCCTGGAGCAGCGGCACGCCGGATTTCATCATCGTCGCGAGCTGGCGGGTGAAGAGCGCGATGTCCTTGTCGGTGATCTTGTGACCGCGCGACATCTTCTGCTTTCTGACCTTGCTCACCAGCACGCCCTGGCGGCGCAGTGTCGCCTGCACGAGCGACGGCCCACCCGCGCGCATCTCCCCGCGCACGAGCTTGCCGTTCTTGTCCTTGCCTTCCCAGCTGTAGAGCGTTTCCCTGGATCGCGCTGGGACTGCGCGTGCGGCTCGCGTTGTCGTCGCCATGAGGCTTGTGTGTTCCCTAATCGTTGGTTGAAGCGAGGACTTCTTCGAGCGACGTGACGCCCTGCCTGACCTTCAGCAGTCCGGACTGGCGCAGATCCTTGACGCCTTCGCGCTTGGCCTGGGCCGCGATGTCCATCGAGTTGCCATTGGTCATGATGATGTGCGCGATCTCGTCGGTGATCGGCATGACCTGGTAGATCCCGAGCCGCCCCTTGTAGCCGCTGCCCTTGCAGCGCTCGCACCCCACCGGGCCGTACGGCTGCCAGCTGCCGTCGAGCTCGTCGGCGGGAAAGCCCGCTTGCAGCAGCGCTTCGATCGGGATGTCGACCGGCTGCTTGCACGTGCACAGGCGCCGCGCCAACCGTTGTGCCGTGATCAGGATCACCGACGAGGCGATGTTGAAGGGCGCCACGCCCATGTTCTTCAGGCGCTCGAGCGTCGTCGGCGCATCGTTGGTGTGCAGCGTCGACAGCACCAGGTGGCCGGTCTGCGCGGCCTTGATCGAAATCTCGGCGGTTTCGAGGTCGCGGATTTCGCCGACCATGATGATGTCCGGATCCTGGCGCAGAAACGCCCGCAGCGAGGCGGCGAAAGTCAGTCCGGCCTTGTCGTTGACGTTGACCTGGTTGATTCCGGGCAAATTGATTTCGGCCGGGTCTTCGGCCGTGGAGATATTCACGCCGGCCTTGTTGAGCAGGTTCAGGCAGGTATAGAGCGACACGGTCTTGCCCGAACCGGTCGGCCCGGTCACGAGAATCATGCCGTAAGGCCGCTCGATCGCGTCGAGCAGGATCTTCCTCTGTTCCGGTTCGTAGCCCAGCGCATCGACGCCGAGCATCGCCGACGAGGCATCGAGAATCCGCATCACGATCTTTTCGCCATGCAGCGTCGGCAGCGACGAGACGCGAAAGTCGATCGACTTGTTCTTCGACAGCACCAGCTTCATCCGCCCGTCCTGGGGAACGCGCTTTTCCGAGATGTCGAGGCGCGAGATGACCTTGATCCGGGCGGCGATCTTCTCCTTCAGGATCAGCGGCGGCTGGGCGATTTCGCGCAGCACCCCATCGGTGCGCACGCGGATGCGGTAATACTTCTCGTACGGCTCGAAGTGGATGTCCGACGCGCCTTCGTTGATCGCGTCGATCAGCACTTTCTGGATGAACTTGACGACCGGTGCGTCATCGACTTCCTGCGTGTCCTCGCTCGACGCTTCACCGGGGCCTTCCTGCTGCTGCAGGAGATCCATGTCGAACTCTTCGCCGGTGAGTTCCCTCAGCGTCTGTTCGGCCGTTTCGGCGAGGGACTCGACCAGGCGCGCGAGCCGGTCCGCTTCGACGACGACGAGGTCCACCTGCAGACCGGTCTGGAAACGGATCTCGTCGAGCGCGCGCATGTTCGACGGATCGGCGACGGCGACTGTCAGCCGGTTCTGCCGCTTGCTGAGCGCGACGACCTGATGCTTGCTCATCAGCTTGCGATCGATCGCGTCGCGCGCGATGCTCGTGCTGTCGACTGCCGAGATGTCGAGCAGCGGGTAGCCGAACGTCTCGGCGGCGAACCAGGCAATCGCGCGGTTCGGCATCAGCTTGCGATGGGCAAGTTCGAGGATGAATCCGTTCGGCACGCTGGCAGCGCCTGCGGTGCACGACATCGCGTCGGCTTCGGACAACCGACCGTGCTGGATCATCGCTCGGGCAAGGCCGCTCAGCGCGGCCTGGGGATTCGCTGCCATCTACCGCTCTTAACTGACGGACGCCCGATGTTGCATGCCGGTCAGCTTCTTGTAAAGATTTGCAACGTAAAGCGACCGGTGGTGAGGCGACAGCGAGTTCAATTTGCGCGACCGAGGACAACCTCGAGGACGAAGCGGCTGCCGACATAGGCCAGCACCAGCATGAAGAAGCCCGCCAGCGTCCAGCGCAGCGCGACGCGGCCGCGCCAACCGCGCACCCAGCGCCCGACGAGCAGCGCGCCGAACAGCAGCCACGAGATGATCGCGAAAACGGTCTTGTGGTCGAGCCGGAAAGGCTGGCCGAACAGCGCTTCGGAGAACACCACTCCCGAACTGACCGTCAGCGTCAGAAGGATGAAGGCGATGCCGATCAGGCGGAACAGCAGCGTTTCCATCGTCAACAGCGGCGGGAGGTTGGAGAGCGTGCGCGTCAGCCGGCCGCTGTGCAGCTGCCGCTCCGCGACTGCCATCAGCGTCGCATGCAGCGCCGCGAGCGTGAACAGGCTGTAGGCGAGCATCGAGATTATGAAGTGCGCCCGAAACATCGCCGACCCGGCGTTGGCAAGAATGTGCTCGCCGGGGAAAAGCAGCGCCAGCAGGCTGCCGGCCAGCCCCGCTCCAATGACCATTGCATGGAGTCCGTGAAGGCGGGCATAAAATGTTTCGACCCAGTAGAAGCAGATCGCGAGCCACACGACCAGCGATACGGCCAATCCGAATCCGAAATGCATCGCCTCGCCGGGGAACAGCGCCCCGCGCAGCGCCAGGCCGTGGGCCGCCAGCGCGCCCAGCAGAATCACGCGCTCCGCCCTTGACATGCCTTCACGGGGGTTTGCCGGCGGCATCTGCTGGCGGCGCCACAGCCAGATGCCGAGGATCGCGTACAGCGAGGCGGCCAGTAGATGAAGTAGAATCGTCTGCATAGATTTTTATAGTTTACCCCATGGGCGAGGGCCCCAGCCAACATGCTCGACAATCTCACTCAGCGTCTGTCCAAGGTCGTCAAGACCCTGCGCGGGCAAGCCCGGCTCACCGAGGACAACATCCAGGAAGCGATGCGCGAAGTCCGTCTCGCGCTGCTCGAAGCGGACGTCGCGCTGCCGGTGGTCAAGGACTTCGTCGCCCGCGTCCGCGAAAAGGCGGTCGGCCAGGAAGTCGTCGGTTCGCTCACCCCGGGCCAGGCGCTGGTCGGCGTCGTTCATGACGAACTCAAGACCTTGATGGGCGGCGCCCATGTCGGGCTGAACCTCGCGACGCAGCCGCCGGCAGTGGTCCTGATGGCCGGCCTACAGGGCGCGGGCAAGACGACAACCACCGGCAAGCTCGGCAAGCTGCTGCACGAGCGGATGAAGAAAAAAGTGCTGGCGGTTTCGGCTGACGTGTATCGCCCGGCGGCGATCGAGCAGTTGAAGGCGGTGTCGGCGCAGGCGGGAATCGACTTCTTCCCGTCGACGCCGGACCAGAAACCGGTCGATATCGCGCTCGCGGCGATCGATCACGCGCGCCGCCATTATTACGACGTGGTGCTGCTCGACACCGCCGGCCGCTTGGCGATCGACGCGGCGATGATGGACGAGATCAAGGCGCTGCACGCTGCCGCCAAGCCGATCGAGACGCTGTTCGTCGTCGATGCGATGCTCGGCCAGGACGCGGTGAATACCGCCCGCGCGTTCAACGAGGCTTTGCCGCTGACCGGCGTCGTGCTGACGAAGCTCGACGGCGACGCGCGTGGCGGCGCCGCACTATCGGTGCGGCACGTCACCGGGAAACCGCTGAAATTCGCCGGCGTCGGCGAGAAACTCAGCGGGCTCGAGGAGTTCCATCCCGAGCGGATGGCGAGCCGCATTCTCGGCATGGGCGACATCCTCGGTCTCGTCGAGGATGCGCGTCGCGGCGTCGACGAGGACAAGGCGCGCGCTTTCGCCCAGAAGCTGAAAACCGGCAAGGGCTTCGATCTCAACGACTTCAAGGAGCAGATCGCGCAGATGCGCAAGATGGGCGGTCTGTCGTCGATGATGGAAAAGCTGCCCGCGCAGTTTGCCCAGGCCGCCGGCAAGCTGCAGGGCGGGGGCGAGGAAAAGGCGATCGGTCGCATCGAAGGCATCATCAACTCGATGACCGCGGCCGAGCGCGCGAAGCCGGAAATCCTCAAGGCGAGCCGCAAGCGGCGCATTGCCGCGGGCGCCGGCGTCACCGTCCAGGAAGTCAACCGCCTGCTGAACCAGTTCGAGCAGACGCAGAAGATGATGAAGCAATTCTCCAAGGGCGGCATGCAGAAGATGATGCGAGGCATGAAAGGCATGCTGCCGGGCATGATGCGGTGAGCCCGCGGGTCGCGCGATGAGCGAAATCCTGATTGCCTTCGGCCGCGCGTTGCGCAGCCTTACCCGCCGCGGCGTGCTGGTGCACCTGCTGTGGCCCAGCCTCGTCGCGCTGCTGCTGTGGATCGGAGCCGCGGTCTTCCTGTGGACGCCGGCCGTCGAAGGGATCATGGCGTGGATCGACAGCTGGGCGTTCGCGCGTGATTGGCTGACCGGTTCCGAAATCGGTGCTGCGACCGTGCTGACCCTGGTGAAGATCGCGCTGGTGCTCGCGTTGCTGCCGCTGGTCTATGTGACCGCCGCGCTGCTGGTGGCGGTGTTTGCGTTGCCGATGATCCTCGAGCGCGTGGCGGCACGGGATTACGCCGATCTCGAGCGGCGAAAGGGCGGCTCGAACCTGGGCAGCGCATGGAATGCACTCGTCGCCGGCTTGCTGTTCCTGCTCGGCTTGCTTGTTTCGTTGCCGTTCTGGCTGATTCCCGGCGTCGGCATCGTGGTTTCGCTGGTGCTGACCGCGTGGCTCAACCAGCGCGCGTTCGGTTACGACGCGCTGATGCTGCACGCCGACCGCGAGGAACTGGCGCGATTGCCGCGGGTGCTGCGCCCGCCGATGCTGCTGCTCGGCGGCGGCTGCGCGCTGCTGGCGTATGTGCCGCTGGTGAACCTGCTGGCCCCGGCGTTCTGCGGCCTGGCTTTCGTGCATTTCATGCTCGAATCCTTGCGTCGCGAACGCATCGCCCGCGGCGTCACGGTGCTCGACGCGCTGCCCGGCGCTCCGTCATAGCGAGTCCGCGATGGTTTTCGGCGCAGTCATTATCGGGGACGAGATCCTGTCCGGGCGACGGGCCGACAAGCATCTGCCCAAGCTCATCGAACTGCTCGGCGTTCGCGGGCTCAAGCTCGGCTGGGCGCGATATGTCGGCGACGACGCCCCGCGCCTCGTCGACACGCTGCGCCAGACTTTCGCAAGCGGCGACATCGTGTTCAGCTTCGGCGGCATCGGCGCGACGCCGGACGACCGCACGCGGCAGTCGGCCGCCGCGGCGCTGGGTGTGGAGCTGGCGCTGCATCCGCAAGCCGAGGCGCTGATACGCGAGCGGTTCGGCAACGAGATCAACGCGCACCGGCTGCAGATGGGCACGTTCCCGGTGGGGGCCGAAATCGTCCCGAATGCCTATAACCGCATCCCCGGGTTTTCGATCCGGAATCATTTTTTCGTGCCCGGCTTTCCCGTCATGGCGTGGCCGATGGTCGAGTGGGTGCTCGATACGCAGTTTCACGCGCTGCACCACGCAGACGACTACGTCGAGGAAGCCATCACCGTATGGGACGCCCATGAGGGCCAGCTCATCGACCTGATGGAAACCGTCACGGCCCGCTATCCGGAAGCGACGCTGTTCAGCCTGCCGACGGTCGCTGTCCCGGGCGAGCGACGTTCGATCGAACTCGGCATGAAAGGTGCTGCCGCATGCGTCGCCGCCGCGATGGCGCAAATCCGCCTGGAAGTGGCGGCGCGCGGCTACGAGTGGCAGGACAAGCGTTGAAAACACCATCGGCGCGCCCTCCAGCCGCGACCGAGGAACGGCGCGTAATCCAGCTCGCGGGGCAGGACGTGCCTTATGTGCTGCGCCGCTCGGTGCGCCGCACCTTCGCACTTCAGATCGATCATCGCGGCGTCAAAGTGGCGGTGCCCCAGCCGGCGCGTGAGGCGGATGTCGAACGGTTCATCGCGGGGCACCAGGACTGGCTGCTCGGCAAGCTGGCGGCCCGTCAGGCACACTCGGCGCCACCGCCGCCGTTCGAGCCGGTCGACGGCGCCTGCCTGCCGGTTCTGGGCGAAAGCTGTCGCCTACGCCTCCGAGGACTCGGGCGCTCGTCGCACTGGCGACGAAGTCCCGATGGCACGGAAGAACTCGTCCTTGGAAAGACGCTCGATTCGCGCGGCGCGATCACGCGCGCGTTGCGCCAACGGGCGTTGCCGTGGTTTGCCGAGCGTGTGGCCGCCTACTGTTTTCGTCTCGGGTGCAGCACGCCGCCCGTCCGGCTGTCCTCGGCCAAAACGCGTTGGGGCAGTTGCAGCTCGGTCAGCGGCATTCGCCTGCACTGGCGGCTGATCCATCTGCCTCCCGAACTCATCGACTACGTCGTCGCCCACGAGGTCGCGCATCTGGTCGAAATGAATCACTCGCCGCGATTCTGGGCCGTGGTCGGGCAGCTTTATCCCGACTGGAAAACGGCTCGCACCCGGCTGCGGGCGGCCGGGCGAACGCTGCCCGTCGTCGAGCCCGGAAGCGGCGACGAAACCCTGAACGAAGATTGAGGACTGCCGATGCGAATCCTTCACACAATGCTACGAGTGGGCGATCTGGACCGTTCGATCGCTTTCTATACCGAAGTTCTCGGCATGCGCCTGCTACGGCGCCAGGACTATCCGGAAGGAAAATTCACGCTCGCGTTCGTCGGTTATGGGGATGAGGCCGACAACGCGGTGATTGAGCTCACGCACAACTGGGACGTGTCGGCCTATGAGCTCGGCAACGGCTTCGGCCACATCGCGCTGGCTGTCCCGGATGCCCGGCGGGCCTGCGACGACATTCGTGCGCGCGGCGGAAAAGTCGTGCGCGAGGCCGGCCCGATGAAGCATGGCAATACGGTGATCGCCTTCGTCGAGGATCCGGACGGCTACAAGATCGAACTGATCCAGCGCGGCTAACCGTGTGCCGCAGCCGCTGCGGCAAACTGTTGCCACCGTTTCCTTGTCGAGCGCTCCGCCGTAGCTCGCCCCTGTTCAGCCGCCCACCCGTAGCAGTGGTCAGCCACGCGAACCGGTCGTCCTGCCAAGGCGGCCGCCGCGCGGGCGGAACTCTTCCACTATCCGGGGGTGTCCACGCTTGCAGCATGCGTGACCGGTAACGGAGTGCAAGTGACAGGAAGCTTCCCATGTCCGACCCGACATCGAGCGAGCGCCGCGAACATAATGTCAGCGAGGAATCCCGCCTCCACCAGATGCTGGTGGAGCTGCTGGAGAAAGCCGACGTGCGCATCGGCGGTGAGCGTCCCTGGGACATTCGCGTATTCGACGCAAAGGTTCCCGAGCGGGTTTTTTCTATGGGCAACGTCGGTCTCGGCGAGGCCTACATGGATGGCCACTGGGAAGCGGACCAGCTCGACGAGTTCTTCAGCCATATCCTGCGTGCCCACCTGGACCGCAAAGTGCAACCGCTGCGCCTGGCATTCCATGCGTTGCGCCCACGCCTGCTCAACCGACAAAGTCTGAAGCGGGCCTGGCGAGTGGGCGAGGCCCATTACGATCTCGGCAACGATTTTTACGCCGCGATGCTCGATCCGCGCATGACCTACAGTTGCGCTTACTGGGAGGGCGCGAGCGACCTCGCGCAGGCCCAGGAAGCCAAGCTCGACCTCATTTGCCGCAAGCTCGGCCTCGAGCCCGGCATGCGGCTGCTCGACATCGGGTGCGGCTGGGGCAGCCTGATGGGGTATGCCGCGGAGCGTTACGGCGTCGATTGCGTGGGGATCACCGTATCGAAGGAGCAGGCCGCGTGGGCGCAGCAGCGCTACGCCGGCTTGCCGCTGGAGTTTCGCCTGCAGGACTACCGATCGGTCGACGAGCGTTTCGACCGCATCGCCAGCGTCGGCATGTTCGAGCATGTCGGACGCAAGAACTACCGTACTTTCATGGAAGTCGCGCGACGCTGTCTCGCTGACGACGGATTGTTCCTGCTCCACACGATCGGCAAGAACCAGCGCGACGTGGTGTCCGACGCGTGGGTCGACAAATACATTTTCCCCAACGGCGAGCTTCCGTCGGTCGGCCAGATCGGCGACGCCGTCGACGATCTCTTCGTCGTCGAGGACCTGCACAACTTTGGCGCCGACTATGACAGAACGCTCATGACCTGGTATGGCAACTTCGAAGCCGCGTGGCCACGCTTCACGGACCGGCTCGGCGAGCGCTTCCGCCGCATGTGGCGCTACTACCTGCTGTCCTGCGCCGGCGCCTTCCGTGCCCGCGACATACAGCTGTGGCAGTGGGTATTTTCGCCGGATGGCATCCCTGGAGGATACCGGCGCCCCGGCAGCAATACGGGGCCAGGAGGCGGCGCGTGAACGCTGGAAAATGCGCCGCGCGGATCGGCAACGGCCGAAAGCACAGCGCCAACCCCGAAGGATTGGCGCAAGTGCTTGATTCGCATGGTGGGCCCAGCAGGACTCGAACCTGCAACCAAAGGATTATGAGTTCCGGAAAAACCGCTTTTACTGGGCATAGACGGTAAGCGACAGAAAAGACAAAAACCGCGCCAGCAAAGGGAATCAGGCCGATATTGCCGACTTGTGCAATAGACGGGAATAGACGAAAATCACATTCATTCGTCCCCCAGTCGTCCCCAGAGGATGCCGCCATGCCCCGCCAACGTCTGACCAATCCGCGCATCGAAGCCTTCAAGCCGAAGGCCGAAAGCATCCTGTGGGATGAAGACATGCCCCGCCTTGGCGTGCGTGCCCGTCCGTCTGGCGCAAAGTGGTCAAAGTCCTTCCTGTTCAAAGGGACGCTCGACTACCAGAACATCCGCGTAACCATCGGCAGCACGGACGCATGGACCATTGAGGCCGCCCGCGACGAGGCCCGCAAGTTCCAAAGGTGGATTGACGAGGGACGCGACCCCCGCGACGTGCTGCGGGAGCTGGAAGAGGCCCGCGCCGCCAAAGAGGCCGCCACCAATGCCGCGCAAGAGGCCGCCAAGCGGGAAGCCGAGCGGAACGAAGCGCCCGCGATGGATGGATGGCGCGCCTACCTTGACGCCCGCCGGCCGAAGTGGGGCGAGCTAACCATCCGCGACCATGAGCGCGTGAGCAAGGAGGGGGGCGAACCGATAACGCGCGGCCGGAAAACGACCGAGGACGGCATGACGCAGCCGGGAGCGCTGCGCCCGTTGCTGCTGCTTCCGCTGGCGCAAATCGATGCTGGCCGCGTGCGCGCATGGCTGACCGACGAGGCCGCCAAGCGCCCGACGCATGCCGCGCTGGCCTTCCGCCTGTTGCGTGGCTTCCTGAACTGGTGCGCCGACCGCCCCGAGTACGGCGACCAAGTGCAGCCGAACGCCTGCGCATCCAAGGCAGTGCGGGAGGAATTGCCGAAGAGAGCCGCCAAGGACGATTGCCTACAGCGCGAACAGTTGCCGCTATGGTTCGAGCATGTCCGAGCCCTGCACAACCCGATGCACGCCGCCTATCTGCAAGCGTTGCTGCTGACCGGAGCGCGACGGGAAGAACTGACCGGCCTGCGGTGGGAGGACGTCGACTTTCAGTGGAAGAGCCTGAGCATCCGCGACAAGGTGGAGGGCGTGCGCACCATCCCGCTAACGCCCTATGTCGCCGGCCTGCTGCGCGACCTGAAAGCCCGCAATGACACGCCGCCGCCGGAGTACCGCATCCTGCACGGCAAGCGCATCAAGAACGACCTCGACGCATGGGAGCCTTCGCCCTGGGTGTTCGCCAGCCCTACAGCCGCGTCTGGAAGGCTTCAGGAGCCGCGCATCGGGCACAACAAGGCTTTGACCGCCGCCGGCCTGCCGGACCTGACGTTGCACGGACTGCGCCGTTCCTTCGGCACCTTGGCGGAATGGGTGGAAGTCCCGGCCGGCATCGTCGCGCAAATCATGGGGCATAAGCCATCCGCGATTGCAGAGAAGCATTACCGCCGGCGGCCGCTCGACCTGCTGCGCCAGTGGCACACGAAGATTGAAGGCTGGATTCTGGCCGAGGCCGGCATCGTGCAACCGACAGAAGAGCAGGCCGGCTTGCGCGTAGTGGCCTAACCGAGCAATGCCGCGCCTACCTCGACGGAGGGAAAACCGGGACACCATCGCCCGGCCGGTGCGGCACCTTTTCCGATGGTGCGCGAGATGGAGCGCGAACGATGACCGATTACGCCAATTTCCGAAGTGCCCTAAACGCAATCGTTAAAACCCTTGCCCCCCACCATGCGTCTGACGGACGGCGAGCAATGGCGGGAAAGCTTGCCGAGGCAGCAACCGGCAAGACTATCGAGAACCTAGCCTTCCGGTATCGTGACATAGGGCGCCTGTTTTTCCCCCACGACGAAGCCGCCGCTATCGAGCTTGGCGAGCGAATCAGCGCAGCACGGCGAGCCGGGGAAATAGCCTCAATCATCCCATTTGGGGACAATGGCTTGCTACCAACCGACTTGCTGACTTGGGCAAACTGCCCGCCAGTCCGCGCAAGCAATCCCCTTTCGCACTGGCTCCCAATCACTGAACACGATGCACCGGGCAACGATGCCCCGCTGGCGGTGAAAGAAACTGCCCCCGCGCCGCCTGCGGCAGAGGACGCGCAAGAGCCGAGCGGAGCGCCCGACCCGTGGATAGTGCGCGCCCGTGAACATGCCGACAATATCTGGCTGCGCGAGTTGGGGAACAACAAGCGACCGGCGAAGGAAAGCATTGCGCCAGAGATTGCCGGCCGGCTTTGGCGCGATGACAAGATGGTGACTCGCAGACGAGCGCGCATCACGGCTGATTACATCGTGAGCCATGCTTTGAACCCGAAGCGGAACGGAGGATGGGAGCCGCCCGTTCCCGAGTAACCGGAAAACCCGGAAAACGAAGCCCGGAAAAACTTTTCCGGTTGCAAGTGATTGAAAAGAGGCGAATTATTCGGAGTTCGTCTTTTGTTTTTTCCGGCTGAGATTTTCTCTCGTCACATCACATAGACGAGGGCATACAGCCATGCAGCAGACGATTCAAACCGCGACACTCGCCAAAGCGACTGACCGCAAACCCGCATCCATCCGCACCGCCGTCTGGCGCAACGGACACTTCTGCGGCATCAAGCCCTTCAAGCTGCCGAACGGTCGCCTTCTGTGGCCGGCTGACGCAGTAGCCCGCCTGACCGCTGGCGAGGTGGCGTAATGAAAAAGCGCCCGACCCCCATTGAAGGAAAGCCGAGCGCCCCTGACAAGCGCCATTTTAACCCGACTGCCTCGCTTTTCCCCGAGATTGAGCCCCCCGTAACAGCCGCGCGCTGGCCCGCCGACGGCACCCGCGCCGCCGCCGCCCTGCAAGCCCTGATTGCAGGCCCGCAGAACCAGTGCGACTACGGCCCCGGCTGGCGACTGGCCGCCTACGTGCAGAGCCTCGAATACGACGGATGGGGCATCCGCTCGCGCCTCTTCAAGCATCCGCGCTGCGCCCGCCCGATTGCCGAATACACCCTCGACCGGCAGCACCCCGGAACCGCCGCCGCTCTGAAGGCCCGCCGCCATGCCGGTTTCCTCTCGCCCGATTTGGCCGTCGTCCTGCTGTTGCTGGCAGTCGGTGGCGCGATGCTGGCCGGCTGGCTGTAAGGGGCTCGCATGAATCTGGTATTCGCCCCGACCCTGCCCGACGCCTTCGAGCGTGCCGGCCTGCCGTTCCCCGAGCGCGAGCCCGAGCCCGGCCGCCTGTGCCGATTCCCGACCAATGGCCGCAAGGACGATGCCGCCGGCTGGCTGCGCGTATTCCCCGACGCAGAGGGCGCGGTATTCGGAAGCTGGCGCGACGGCACCGCTTGGACTTGGCAGCGCGCGAAGGACGGTCCCGCCCCCGATGCGGCCGAACTGGCCCGCATCCGCGCCAATGCCGAGCGCATCCGCAAGGAAGCCGAAGCCGAGCGCGAGGAAGGCTATCGACAAGCCGCCAGCAAGGCCGCTGCAACGGTTCAGGCGGCCGAGCAGGCGCAAGGGCACCCCTACTTATCCACGAAGGGAATTGGCCCGCATATCGCCCGTGAGCGGAACGGCTCGCTCGTCATTCCGGTGTTCGACAACGACGGCAACGTTCAGAGCGTGCAGAGCGTGAGCCCGACCGGGGAGAAGCGGTTCATGCCCGGCGGAAAGATGCAGGGCGGCCGCTGCTGGCTTGGCGAACCGACCGACGCCGGCCCGCTGGTGCTGTGCGAGGGCTACGCGACTGGTGCGAGCATCCGCGAGGCGACCGGCTGGCCCGTATGCGTGACCTTCACCGCCGGAAACCTTCGCCCGGTGGCCTGCGACGTGCGCGAGCGATTCCCACGCGCCAAGCTGGTGATTGCCGGCGATGACGACCGCAAGACCGAGAGCAACCCCGGCCGCGCGAAAGCCCTTGAGGCCGCGAAGCTGGTCAATGCCATCACGGTATTCCCGAGCTTCGACGGTCCCGAGGGAACCGACTTCAACGACATGGCGCAGCAGGCCGGCCGCGAGGCTGTAGCCCGGCTGATTCGTGACACCGTGGAGCCGCGCCGCTTCAAGCTGGCAGAGCGCACCGCTGCGCGCCTGTTCAAAGGCGAGCCGCCCCCGGTCAATTGGCTGGTGACGGGCATTTTCCCGCTTGGCGTGACATGCCTACTGGCGAGCCCGCCGAACGTCGGAAAATCGTTCCTCGCGCTTGAGCTGGCCGCGAAAGTCGCCGGCCGCCGGGACGGGGAATGCCCGCCGGTAGCCTTCGGCGCACTCGTGGCCGCGCATGGCCGCGCCGTGTATGTCTCTGCCGAGGATGACGAGCCCGAGATTCACCGCCGCCTGCATGCCCTGTGCGGTAGCGCCATGCCCGACCGGCTGCATGTCCTGAGCCTGCCGGACGTGGGGCACTTCGGCATCATCGAGCCCGACCCGGTGACGAAGGAGTTCCGCGCGACCCGCGAATGGTCCGAGCTTGCCGACGAAATCCGCGCGCTGCCGGACGTGCGGCTCGTGATTCTCGACACGCTGCAAGCCCTGACGAGTGGCGACACGAACACGAGCCAGGCCACGCAACCCCTGATGAACGAAGCAACCGCGCTCGCCCGCGCGACTGGTGCATGCGTCATGCTGATTCATCACGTCGCCAAGGGCTCGACGAAGGAAATCCGCAGTGCCTTGGATGCGATGGAAGCCATCCGGGGAAGCGGAGCCATTGCCGGCAGCGCGCGAGCCGCCTACGTGCTGTGGCCGCCGGCCGATGGAGGCCGCAACGTGTGCGAGGTGCTAGGCAACGAGTTCAAGGAAGGCCGCGTTGCCTTCGGGCTCGTGGCGAAAGCCTACGGGGATGCACGGCGCGACCGCTCCGTGTTCGTCCGCAACGAGCGCGGCATCCTGACCGACCGCACGCAGGCATACAACGCCCTGTCCGGGGGCGACACCGACGCCATGCGCAATGACCTGTTGCGCGCCATCCGCGAGGCATGGCAGCGCGGGGAAGCCTTCGCCGCGAGCCAAGGCAGCAACGGCCTGCATAGCCGCCGCTTCGAGCTGCCCGAGAGCTTCCACGAGAAGCCCCGCCAATGGTTCGAGGAACAGGCCGGCAAGCTGTTGTCCGAAGGCAACATCAAGCGCCTGAGCTACCGGGGAGGGGCGCGACTCGTGCCGGCTGATGCGGAAACCGCCATGCCGACCCCGCCGGAAGGGGCAACGCCAGAGGCCGAAAACGTCGCGCCAGAGGTGACGGAATGACGTCCGGCGAACTGTGCCGAACTGTGCAGGAATCCGAACTGTTCGGAACAGTACCAAGCCCTGCACAGTTTGGAAGCGAAGCACACTCCCAGCATTGGCGCGGGTTTCAGGCCCGTTTTTATGACAATGGAACTGTGCCGGAATCGAACTGTGCGGAAGCCCTGCACAGTTTGCAAGTAATTGATTTAAAAGGGAAAAATGAACTGTGCAACTGTGCCCCCCTAAAGGGGGAAGAGAAAGCCGCACAGTTCGGCTTTTCTCTCCCCTTCGAGGTGCCGGGGGAAGTCGGAAAACGCTTCACCCCTGGCGATGAACTTCTTCAGCAAACCGCCCCGGCCGGCCTGCCGGGAATCCGGGGGCAGGGGAGGGGCGGGGTAGAAGTCTGGACCCCCTCAAGGCGGGAAACCGCTCGGTTCCGCACGCGCGGAAAAAATCCCCCTCCTGAGCGGAATTCAAATCAGCAAACGGGGGGCGGCTCAGAAGTCCGACGCTTCGACCCCGGTAACCGCCCGGTTCCCGCTCCCGCGCAAACGCTAACCAAAAAAGGACAGGGGGCGGGTCGAAAGTCTGGCGCTTCGAGCCCGGTAACCGCCCGGTAAGTGCCGAGCAAACGCTAACCCGGAAAAACCAGTCGTGCGCGACATCCGCTCGCGCGCGCAGGAGAACAACATTATGCAGAACCTTCCACGAAGCATCAAAACCGCTCTGAATCGCCGCAGTCACGCCGAAGGGCTCGCATATGCCGAAGTCGTCAAAAGCCGCTTGCTGGCCGATTTGGAGCGTTTGAAGGCCCAAGGCGCGAAGCCAGCGGAACTTGTCGCCTATCTGACGCGAAGCACGCCCGCCAAGTAGCCGAAGCGAGCCGTTCAGGGGCTTGCCGGGCATCGGTAAGGCTCCCCCTTGCCGGCCTCTGCATCGCCCGGAAAACCGCTCCATTTCGCGGTCGTGCGCAATGATGGAACCGGCCGGTAACGGGCTCTGAACGCGTGGAGTTTGAAGCTGCCCCCACCCCCGACCCGGCCACGCGCCGGGTTTTCCGTTTGTCTGCTGCGCCCTGTCTCGCTCTAGCGATTTTTTCTATTCGTCCCCCAGTCGTCCCCCGTCCCCCGGAAAGCAAAACGCCAACCCCGAAGAATTGGCGCAAGTGCTTGATTCGCATGGTGGGCCCAGCAGGACTCGAACCTGCAACCAAAGGATTATGAGTCCTCTGCTCTAACCATTGAGCTATGGGCCCGGGAAAAGGGGTTGCCGGTCGCGGGGACGGGCGAGGGAGGAGAGGAAGATCAGGCGTCGCTGTCGAGGAAGCTGCGCAGCCGTTCGGAACGGCTCGGGTGGCGGAGCTTGCGCAGCGCCTTGGCTTCGATCTGGCGGATGCGTTCGCGGGTGACGTCGAACTGCTTGCCGACTTCCTCGAGGGTGTGGTCGGTGTTCATTTCGATGCCGAAACGCATGCGCAGCACTTTCGCTTCGCGCGCGGTCAGCGAGTCGAGGACTTCACCGGTGGCGTCGCGCAGACTGGAGTACATCGCGGCGTCCGCCGGCGCGAGAGTCGCCTGATCCTCGATGAAGTCGCCCAGATGCGAATCGTCGTCGTCGCCGATCGGCGTTTCCATCGAGATCGGTTCCTTGGAGATCTTCATGATCTTGCGGATCTTCTCCTCGGGCATCTCCATTTTCTCGGCGAGCGTCGCCGGATCGGGTTCCTGGCCGGTTTCCTGCAGGATCTGGCGGCTGATCCGGTTCATCTTGTTGATCGTCTCGATCATGTGCACCGGGATGCGGATGGTGCGCGCCTGATCGGCGATCGAGCGCGTGATGGCTTGGCGGATCCACCAGGTCGCGTAGGTCGAGAATTTGTAGCCGCGGCGGTATTCGAACTTGTCCACCGCCTTCATCAGGCCGATGTTGCCTTCCTGGATCAGATCGAGGAATTGCAGGCCGCGGTTGGTGTATTTCTTGGCGATCGAAATGACGAGGCGCAGGTTCGCCTCCGTCATTTCGCGCTTCGCGCGGCGCATCTTCGCTTCGCCGGTGGACATCTGGCGGTTGATGTCCTTGAGTTCCTTCAGCGGGATGCCGATGTGCGTCTGCAGGTCGATCAGTTTCTGCTGTTCCTCGAGCACCGCAGGGTGTACCCGCATCAGGCCTTCGGCGTAGTTCTTGCCGGCGCCGATTTCGTCCTTCAGCCAGTCGAGATCGATTTCGCGGCCGGGAAACACCTTGATGAAGTGCTGGCGTGGCATGCCGGCGCGGTCGACACACAGTTGCAGGATGTGGCGCTCATGGCCGCGGACCTGTTCGACCATGTGGCGCACCGAGTCGCACAGGCGTTCGATCGCTTTCGCGGTGAAGCGGATGTTCAGCAGTTCGCCGGAAATCTGTTGCTGCAGATCGAGGTACGTGCGGTCCTGCGAGCCCCCTGCGGCCAAGACCGCCATCTTCCGCTCGTGCAATTCGCGAATGGTGGCGAAACGCACCAGCGCGTCGTTCTTCAATTGCAGCAACGTCGCGGCGTTCGCCGCAGCTTCCTTGTCTTCGTCGCTTTCCTCGTCGTCGTCCCCGACGTCTTCGCTCTCGACTTCGTCCTCCGCGGCGCTTTCGTCTTCAGCTGCCTCGACTGCCGGCGCCTCGACGGCTTGGGCCGCGTTCGGATCGATCAGCCCGTCGATCAGCTCGTCGATGCGCATTTCGTCGCGAGCGACTTTGTCGGTGATCTCGAGCATTTCGGCGATCGTCGTCGGGCACGCGGAAATGGCCTGGACCATGTGACGCAGACCGTCCTCGATCCGCTTCGCGATCTCGATTTCGCCTTCGCGGGTGAGCAGTTCGACCGTGCCCATTTCGCGCATGTACATGCGCACGGGGTCGGTCGTGCGGCCGAACTCGGAGTCGACCGACGACAATGCCTGTTCGGCCTCTTCTTCGGCAACGTCTTCGTCGACGCTGCTCGGCACCGCGTCGGACATCAGCAGGTCTTCGGCAGCCGGAGCCTCGTCGAAGACGCGAATGCCCATGTTGTTGAACGTCGCGATGATGCCTTCGATCTGCTCGGCGTCGGCGACATCGTCCGGAAGGTGGTCGCTGATCTCGGCGTAGGTGAGATAGCCGCGCTCCTTGCCGAGCGTGATCAGGGTCTTGAGGCGGGTGCGGCGAACCTCGGCGTCGAGAGGCGCCACTTGCGGGCCTTCAGCTACCAACACCCCTTTGTCTTTGGCTCTGGAAGCTCGTCCCTTCGGGCTGTCCTTGCGCGAATCCTTGGTTTTTTCGCGGGCCATGGTACTCCTTGGTTCGGGCTGGAAATGAATTGGGTAACCTGCAATGTTACTAAAAATCTTGGACTTTGCCGAGATTGACGAGGTTCATTTTTTCGATTAGCAGCGCTGCAAGCCGGTGCCGCTCGATCGGCGACAGGCCGGATTCACGCTCCCGCGCGGTCAGGCCGTCAATTTCACGGGCGAGCGCGTCGGCGTGCAGTTTGCGCAGTGTGTCTTCGAAAAGTATCTCGACGATCGCATCGTCGAACTCCGCTTCGACAAGTTCGCCTGCTGCCTTCGCCAGCGTTTTCCCGTGTGGGGTTTCGCGGAAGCGTTCGACCAGTGGGCCGAGCCCGACGTTCGCGGCGAGATCTCCGGTGTTTGTCGCGTCGATGATTGCGACCAGCGCTTCGCCCTCGGCGTTCATTGTCGGAACGAGGTCGACCGGCAGTCGCGCCGCCAAGGCGGGGTGCTGGAGCACGAGCCGCAAGAGCGTGCCCACGGTCGAAGGCGGTTTGCGCCGGGGACGCATTCCCGGGGCCAATCGGCGCGGGGGGGTGGTGGTAGGGTGATGGTGGGGACCCGCGTCGGCGTGCTCGACGGGCCATTCGCGGCCCTCTGCGGAGAGCCCATACGCCCGCTCGATTTCGCTCTGGCTGAACTGGCTCGCCTCGGCGATCGACTTCACGATCTGCAGCCGCAGCATCGGCGCGGTGATCCGGGTGACCAAAGGTTTCGCTTCATGAACGAGTCGTGCACGCCCTTCTGCGGTATCGAGCGCGCAGTCCGTCTGCAGTTCGCGCAGCAGGAAGTTTGTCAGCGTTGTTGCAGCGTCAGCGGCCTGGCGGAACGCCTCGGCGCCATGAGCGCGCACGAACGAATCCGGGTCGTGTTGCTCGGGCAGGAACAGGAAGGCGAGGGTGACGTCGTCGCGCAGGGCTTCGAGCGACGATTCGAGCGCCCGTCGAGCGGCCTTGCGCCCCGCCGCGTCGCCGTCGAAGCAGAACACGACGCGTCGGGACTGTCGCAGCAGCACATTGATGTGGTGCGTCGTTGTCGCAGTGCCGAGTGTCGCGACCGAATTGCCGATACCGTGCTGGGCGAGCGCCACGACGTCCATGTAGCCTTCGACGACGATCGCATGGCCCGCATCGCGGATCGATTTCTGCGCCTGGAGCAGCCCGTACAGTTCGCGGCCTTTCTCGAACAGCGGGGTTTCCGGCGAGTTAAGGTACTTCGGTTCGCCGCTGTCCAGAACGCGTCCGCCGAACGCAATGACACGCCCGCGCCGGTCCTGGATCGGAAACATGATGCGGTTGCGGAAGCGGTCGTAGCGTCGTCCGGCTTCATTCTCGATCACGAGTCCGGCTTCGAGCAGTGCCTTCGCATCGTAATCCGGGAAGCTGTTGCGCAAGCCCTGCCAGTCGTCGGGTGCATAGCCGATGCCGAAGCGCGCAGCGATTTCACCGCTGACGCCGCGTCTTTTGAGGTAGTCGATCGCCGCGGACGCCTGCCTGAGCTGGTCGCGGTAGTGTCGCGCCGCGACGGTCATCGCCTCGATCAGCGCTGCCTGCGCGGGGTTCGTGTCGTTACGGGGATTCGGGCCGCGTTCCTGCGGGACCTGCAGGCCTGCCTGGGCGGCGAGTTCCTTGACTGCCTCGACGAACGGCAGCCCGCTGTATTCCATCAGGAATCCGACGGCACTGCCGTGGGCGCCACAGCCGAAGCAGTGGTAGAACTGCTTGGTCGGACTGACCGAGAACGAGGGCGACTTCTCGCCGTGGAACGGGCAGCAGGCGAAGTAGTTGGCGCCGCCTTTTTTCAGCGGCAGGTGACGCTCGATGACGTCGACGATGTCGATCCGGGCGAGCAGATCCTGAATGAACGACTGCGGAATCATGACCGGGGGCCTGCCCGCCCGCTGGGGTGGCAGGCAATCAGTTCGTCAGCCTCGCGCGCACCCGGCGCGACGCTTCAGTCATGTCGCCACGGCCCGCCAGGCGTGGCTTCAGCAGCGCCATCACGCGTCCCATGTCAGCAGGACCCGTGGCGCCGGATTCGCCGACAGCAGCGGCAATCGCCTCGTCGAGTTCGGCATCGGACAGCGGCTCGGGAAGATAGGCTGACAGCACCTCGATCTCGAAGCGCTCGCCGGCAGCCAGTTCGGGTCGATTTGCGGCTTCGTACTGGCTGGCTGCGTCGCGCCGTTGCTTGACCAGTTTTTCGACGGTGGCGGTGATCGCCGCATCGTCGAGTTCGACGCGCTCGTCGATCTCGCGCTGCTTTACTGCAGCGAGCAGCAGGCGGACCGCGGACAGGCGCGCGCTATCCTTCGCGCGCAGTGCCGCCTTCATGTCGTCCTGGATGCGTTCCTTGAGAGACATGATGTACTCCAGCTCGAAAATACAAAAGCCACGCCGGGCACGAATCCTATGACTCGCGCCCGGCGTGGTGCCGGCCGGCTGAACCGGTAACGGATCAGTACAGCTTCGGCGGCAGGGTCTGGCTGCGCAGGCGCTTGTGGTTGCGCTTGACCGCGGCGGCCGACTTGCGCTTGCGTTCCGCGGTAGGCTTTTCGTAGAACTCGCGGGCGCGAAGCTCAGTCAGCAAACCGGTTTTTTCGATGGTGCGCTTGAAGCGGCGAATGGCGACTTCAAACGGCTCGTTTTCCTTGACGCGAATACCCGGCATTGCGAACGTCCTTGTGTGTCTTGTAGGCGGAAAAACGCGAATTATAACGACTGGCAGGCGCCAAGCCAAGCATAAACTTCGGCGGTGCTCCACGGATGGGCCGTTAGAATAGGCGCCTTCGAACGTGCCGTCGAAATGGTGGGGTGATGAAAGTACTGGGAATCGAGACTTCGTGCGACGAAACGGGCGTGGCGATCTTCGACACTACGGCCGGTTTGCTCGGGCATTGCGTCCACACGCAGATCGCGCTGCATGCCGCATACGGCGGCGTGGTCCCGGAACTGGCGTCGCGCGATCACATCCGCCGCCTGCCGCTGCTGGTGAAGCAGGCGCTGGATGCGGCTGGCTGCGAGCTGTCGCAACTCGATGCAATCGCCTACACGGCGGGACCGGGACTTGCCGGTGCGCTGCTCGTCGGCGCGAGCTTCGCCGAGTCGCTGGGACTGGCGCTCGCTGTACCGGTCTTGCCCATTCACCATCTCGAGGGGCACCTGCTATCCCCCTTGCTCGCGGCCGACGCGCCGGCGTTTCCGTTTGTCGCGTTGCTCGTGTCCGGCGGCCATACGCAGTTGATGAGGGTGACGGGAGTGGGGGAATATGCGCTGCTCGGAGAGTCGGTGGACGATGCGGCCGGAGAGGCATTCGACAAGACGGCGAAGCTCCTCGGGCTCGGCTATCCCGGCGGGCCGCAACTGGCCGCTTTGGCAGAGCGTGGACAAACGGGACGTTTCCGCCTGCCGCGTCCTATGCTGCGGTCGGGCGATCTCGATTTCAGCTTCAGCGGGCTCAAGACGGCCGTCCTCAACGTCGTGTCGGCCCCGACGTGGCGGGCCGAGGATGTGGCCGACCTGGCGACGGATTTCCAGGCGGCAGTGGTCGAGGTGCTGTGTGCGAAGGCGCTGCGTGCGCTCGAGCAGACCGGGTTGGTCCGCCTCGTTGTGGCGGGCGGGGTGGGAGCCAACCGCCACCTGCGCGAGCGACTCGATGCCTCGACGCGGCGCAAGGGCTGGCGGGTGTATTATCCGGAACCCGAACTGTGCACGGATAACGGCGCGATGATCGCGTTCGCCGGCGCGCTGCGCGCCGCTGCCGGACAGCGCGGCGGCGAAACTCCGGCAGTGCGAGTGTTTCCGCGCTGGCCGCTGGCCGAACTGCATTCACCCGTCCAGCCGTAAGCAAAAGGCGCCTTCGGCGGGCGCCGGGCAGCATGTGCGCGGCGGACGCGCCGGGAGGTCAGCTCTTGCTTGCGCCGATCTTGCTTTCGGACCCGTTCATCAGTTTTCGTATGTTCGGGGCGTGGCGCCACACCAGAATGCCGGCGATCAGCGCGAGCACGGCGACCGTCGGGGTGGCGCCGAGCAGGACGGCGCCGGAAATGGGCGTGATCACTGCAGCGGCCAGCGCCGCCGCCGAAGAGTAGCGGGTGAGGACCGCCACCGCGAGCCATACGAAAAGCGCGCTGAGCGCGACCCAGGCATTGATTCCGGCAAGCACGCCCAGCGCGGTTGCAACGCCCTTGCCGCCGCGGAAGCGCAGGAACACGCTGAAGACATGGCCCAGAAACGCCGCCAGCCCCGCCAGCGCTGCTTCGACCGGGGAAAAGCCCAGCTTCGCCGCGCCCCATACCGCGAGCCACCCCTTGGCGCAGTCGCCGACGAGGGTCAGCAGCGCGGCAGCCTTGTTGCCGCTGCGTAGTACGTTGGTCGCCCCAGGGTTGCCCGACCCGTAGCGGCGAGGGTCCGCAAGTCCGAACAGACGGCTCGAAACGATGGCGAACGGTGTCGAGCCGAGCGCATACGCGGCGAGCAATAACAGGAGGAAATTCATTTTTTCACCTAGAATTGCCGGAATTCTAATCGGGAAACAGCATGGATTTCATCTTCATCGAGGAGTTGCGGGTGCAGGCCTGGGTCGGCATCTATCCCCGTGAAAAGGCGGCGCCCCAGCCGGTCGAGCTGAATCTGACTTTCGGCGTGCCGGATTCCGCGGCCGAAAATGACGACATTGCGGGGACGATCAACTACGCGGACGTGATCGAACGAATCCGGAAGGAATTGGCCGAGCGCCATTTCAATCTGATCGAGACGCTCGGAGAGTTCGTCGTGAAGCTGCTATTCGACGAATTCGGCGCACCGTGGGTCAAGATCCGCATCGCGAAGATCGGCGTGAAGAAAGGCGTGCGTCGCGTCGGTGTGTATATCCAGCGTGGACGCGAAGGGATTCCGCTCCCGGCGAGCGCAATCTGAAAGGTGGTCGTGACGCGCTCGTTAAAGAGTAAAGAGGCGCCACGACGGGTTATTTTTCGCCAGCGATCTCGAGCTCCACGAGGGGCTTGTCCTGGGCAAGCCAGTCCACCACCCATTGCGGCTTTCTGCCGCGTCCGCTCCAGGTGGTCGCAGGATTTTCCGGGTGACGGTACTTCGCCGGAATCGGACTGTTTTTCTTCGCCGCGGGTTTGGCTTTCCGCGTGGCCGGGCTGCGCTTGTCGTCGCTCGCCGGGGCGCTGCCGATAAGGTCACTGAGCGACAGACCTTCGTCCGCCGCCATTTTCTGCATTTTCTTGATCAGTTCGCGGCGCGTGTTATCGCCGCGCCGACGGATTTCCGTTTCCACCTTCGATTGCAAGCGGCGCAATTCGGTCAGTGACAAAGTGGCCAGTTCCATGATCTCTCCAGATTTCGGGGTGGTTAGTTATGACGGCAATGGATCGGGAAGGAAACGCGAAAGTGCATACCCGCAGTCATTACCAATTATTTTGCCAGTAAATCCGGAGAATTAAAACGTTGCGGACGAATGCGCCCTAGATTCCGACGCTGACGAGCCGGGGTTGCAATACTCGCAGAATTTCCTGCGGAAATATCCCAAGCAGAAATCCGCGCCGACCGCCGTTGATATAGACGAGCGGAAGATCGACGATAGAGCTTTCCATGAATACCGGCAGGCGTTTTCGCAGGCCGAATGGAGAAGTGCCACCGACGAGATAACCCGAATGACGATTAGCGACTTCCGGCGTGCAGGGCTCGATGCGTTTCCGGCCGGCTTGCCGGGCGAGTTCTTTCGTCGATACTTTTCGGTCACCGTGCATCAATACGATCAACGGTGTGCCGCTGTCGTCTTCCATTACCAGCGTCTTGACGATCGCATGTTCGTCGACGTCCAGTTCCCGGGCGGACACTTTTGTTCCGCCATGAGGTTCGTAGGCGTAGAGATGGGTCGTATAGGCCACGCGATGCTGCTTGAGGAAACGGGTGGCCGGCGTTTCCGGCGCGTGGTGTTCGGTTCTGCTCACCGGTTTGCCTCGAACGCGAGAAGCCAATGCTTTGCGTCGATCAGGTAGCCTCCGGAGGCACCGGCAAATCCGCCAATGCCTGTCGCCGACACGACGCGATGGCAGGGAATCACGAGGGGAAACGGGTTTGCCCGGCAGGCCTGGCCGACCGCTCGGGCGGCGCTGGCGAGCGCCTTCGAAAGATGTGCGTACTGCCGCGTCTCGCCGCGCGGGATCGCCGCGATCGCGTCCCACACCCGCCGCTGAAACAACGTGCCACGCATCGCGAGGGGCAGGTCGAAAGGACGGTCCGGATCTTCCAGCCACGCGTGGATCTGGGTCACTGCGCGCTCGGCGAGCGCGCAGTCAGGAGGCATTGCGGGCGTGCCCGGGGGAAGGAAGACGAGCTCGTGAATGACGTTTCCCGCAACTCGGATGCCGAACGCGCCGAACGGCACGGCGAGAATTGCGGCGAATGGGGCACCGGATGAAGCAGTCGGGGGGAGGTTCATGGTCCGCGATGCAGTGTCGAGGGAGATTCAGGACCCGCGAGGCGACCGCAGGCTTCCAGTTGTCGGGATCCTCGCCCCTGGCGACGGGACGAGGTGCCCCCCGAACGGTCGCGGGCGGCAGCCCTTCGGGACGCGTGCGCTGAAGGCGAGGCGCGGCCGCTGGCCTTTTTAGCCGCGGACTTCTCCGTTGCCGAAGACGATCCATTTCTGGCTCGTCAGCCCATCGAGTCCCACCGGACCGCGGGCGTGGATCTTGTCCGTCGAGATTCCGATTTCCGCCCCGAGGCCGTATTCGAAGCCGTCGGCGAAGCGCGTTGAAGCATTGACCATCACCGAGGACGAGTCCACTTCGCGCAGGAAGCGCATCGCGCTAGTGTAGTTTTCGGTGACGATCGCTTCGGTATGCCCTGAACTGTAGGTGTTGATGTGCGCGATCGCGTCGTCGAGGTCGGCAACCACTTTCACCGCAATGACGGGCGCGAGATATTCCTCCGACCAGTCCTGCTCGCTCGCGGCGCGCAACTTGTCCGCAGCGATCCCGGTCGCGCGCAGAATCGCCAGCGATTGCTCGCAACCGCGCATCTCGACGCCTTTCGTCGCGAGCATCCGGCCGATTTCCGGCAGCAGGCGCGGCGCGACCTCGCGGGCGACGAGCAATGATTCCGCCGTGTTGCAGGTGCCGTAACGCTGCGTCTTGGCGTTTTCGACGATCGGCACGACTTTCGCCACATCGGCATCGCGGTCGATATAGACGTGACAGTTGCCGTCGAGGTGCTTGATGACCGGCACCCGCGCTTCCTTCGAAATGCGTTCGATCAGGCCTTTGCCGCCGCGCGGAACAATGACGTCGACGAACTCGGGCATCGTGATGAGGTGGCCGACCGCGGCACGGTCGGTAATCTCGACGACCTGTACCGAAGTTTCCGGCAACCCGGCAGCGGCGAGTCCTGTCCTGACGCACTGCGCGATCGCCTGGTTGCAGTGCAGCGCTTCCCTGCCGCCGCGCAGGATCGCGGCGTTGCCGGACTTGAGGCACAGCGCCGCGGCGTCGGCGGTCACGTTGGGGCGCGCTTCGTAGATGATGCCGATGACCCCGAGCGGCACGCGCATCTTGCCGACCTGGATGCCCGATGGGCGACGCTTGACATCGGTGATCTCGCCGATGGGGTCGGGCAGGCCTGCGACCTGTTCGAGCCCTTCGGCCATCGCCTCGACGCCCTTGGCAGTCAGGGTGAGGCGATCGATCAGCGCCGGTTCGAGTCCGCCGGCGCGCGCCTCGTCGAGGTCGCGTGCGTTCGCGGCGAGCAGTTCCTCCGCCTGTTGCCGAATGGCTGCCGCCATCGCGACGAGCGCGGCGTTCTTGTCGGCGGTCGAAGCGGCCGCGAGCACGCGCGAGGCGGCGCGTGCCTGGCGACCCAGAGTCTGCATGTAGTCGTGGATGTCCATCGGATTCTCGATGTTGCCGTGCAAAAGAAGATTAAAGCATCGATCGGCCGGCGCCCGCCAGTGCGCACGTCCGCACTCAGACGATCTGACCGGTCAGCGCCGTGCGAGCCGCAGTGCCAACTGCAGGAACTCGTCCCACACATCGCCGGGAGCGAGTCCCTTGATGATGCGGTCGATCTTTGCCGCGTGCAGCAACGCGGCGCGAAGCCTGCCGGTCCGAACCCGCGTCAATGCGTTGCTGAGCGCGTGCTTGCGCCGTTCGTCGAAGATTCGTTCGGCCTTGAACAGCGTTGCAAGAGGCTGGCCGGCAGTTTTTCCGGCACACAGCGTGGCCAGCGTCCTGATTTCGTTCGCAAGTGCCCACAACACCAGCGGCGGCGCGGCGCCTTCGCCCTGCAGGCCTTCGAGGAGACGCGTGCACCGGACCGGATCGCCTTCGACGAGCGCGTCGCGCAGCTTGGCAATGTCGTAGCGGGCGACGTTCAGCACCGCATTCTGGACATCCTCGAGGCTGAGGTTTCCTTCCGCGTGGAGCAGGCCGAGCTTGAGGATTTCCTGGTGCGCGGCGAGCAGATTGCCTTCGACGTGGTCGGCGACGAAAGCGAGCGCTTCCGGGCTTGCCGTCTGCTTTTGTCGCGCCAGGCGGGCCGCGATCCATTCTCCCAGGCGTTCGCGCTCCGGAGCGTTGAGTTCGACCGTCACGCCGGCTTGCGCCAAGGCGTTGAACCAAGCTGTCTTGCGTGTCGCCCAGTCGATATCGGGCAGCGTGACCAGTGTCACGATGCCGCCGGCGAGGCTGCGCGCATAACGCTGAAGGGCGTCCCCGCCGTCGCGTCCGGGTTTCCCGCCGGGAATGCGCAGGTCGATCAGCTTCGAGCCACCGAACAGCGACTGGTTTCCGGCTGCGGCGCTCAGGCTTTCCCACCGGAAACCCTGTCCGACGACCAACGTTTCACGCTCGTCGAAGCCCTGGCGACGCGCCGCCGCGCGCACCAGATCGGCGGCTTCGAGCACCAGCAGCGGTTCGTTGCCGTGCAGCAGGTAGAGTGGGGCGAGCGGCTTTGCCAGATGTGCGAAAAGCTGCTCGGGGCGCAGGTTCACGGCTTTGCGGCCGCCAAGCGGCGCATCAGCTGGTCGATGAGGTCGAGCTGCATGTCGCGGAACAGCAGCGCTTCTTCCTGTTCCTTGGCGAGGACCTGCGCGTCGTCGAAGTTGTATTCGCGTCGCGCCGAAATCGTCGTCGGCGCGACCCATTCGTTGCCATCGCGGCCGAGGAGCCGGAAACTCATGAGGCGCCGGAGCTGGTACTCGCGCACTTTGCCGCCTCCCGTGAGCGTGAGGATCTCGCGCTCGGTCTGATCGCGCAGGATTTCGAGCCTCACGTCAGCGGTTGCCGGGTCGTCCGTGATCGTGGTGTTGCCGTTCGCAACGATGCGGCGATGCAGCGCCGCGCCGAGGTCGGACTGCCTGCTGACGCCGAGGTAAATGCTCGAAAACGCGAGCGGCTGCGGGCCGCGCAACTTGAATCCGCAACCGCCGAGCAGCGCAGCGGCCGCGAGCCCCCCGAACCCCAAGATCAGGCGGCGGCGGGTGGGAGAGGATTTCATCGACATCGCTCAGACGACGATGTTGACGAGGCGGCCAGGCACGACGACGACTTTGCGCGGCGGCTTGCCTTCCATGAATTTCTGCGCCGCCTCCGAACCGAGCGCGAGCGCTTCGATGGCGGAATTGCTTGCCCCGGCGGCCACCCGCAGAGTGCCGCGCAGCTTGCCATTGACCTGCAGCACGAGGTCGATCTCGTCCTGCCTGAGCGCGGTTTCGGAAGGTTCGGGCCAACTCGCGTGCAGCAGGTCCCCGGCAAAGCCGCAGTCCTGCCACAGCGCATGCGCGACGTGCGGCGTGATCGGCGCGAGCAGGCGCAGCAGGATGTCGAGCCCTTCCTCCGCGACCTGTGCATGCGCAGCGCCGACCTCACGGGGCGCCTTTTCGAGGGCGTTGAGGATCTTCATCGCGGCCGAGACGACAGTGTTGAACTGGTGCTTGCCGAAGTCGTAGTTCGCCTGCCTGAGGCAGACGTGGATCTCGCGGCGCACTGCGGCGAGTGCTTCCGGCAGCCGGACAGCGTCGAGCTGGCGATCCGCCGGCAGTTGGGGGCGGAGCTCGCTGACGAAAACGTGCCCGAAGCTCCACACCCGGCGCAGGAAGCGGTACGCGCCTTCGACGCCCGAGTCCGACCATTCGAGCTGCTGATCCGGCGGCGCAGCGAAGATGATGAACAGGCGCGCGGTGTCGGCGCCGTACTGATCGACGAGCGCTTGCGGGTCGACGCCGTTGTTCTTCGACTTCGCCATTTTCTCGATGCCGCCGATGACGACCGGCGCGCCATCGGCGGTGAGTTTTGCGGCGACGATGCGGCCTTTCTCGTCACGCTCGACTTCGACGTCGGCCGGATTGATCCACTGCTTCTTGCCGCCGTCGGCGTCGCGGTAATAGGTTTCGGCGACGACCATGCCCTGAGTCAGCAAGTTCGTGAAAGGTTCGGACACATCCACGAGACCTTCGTCGCGCATCGCGCGCGTGAAAAAGCGCGAATACAGCAGGTGCAGGATCGCGTGCTCGATGCCGCCGATGTACTGGTCGACCGGCGCCCAGTAATTGACCCGCTCGTCGACCATCGCCTGCCCGTTGTCCGCCGAGGCGTAGCGCAGGAAGTACCAGGACGATTCGACGAACGTGTCCATCGTGTCGGTTTCGCGTTTTGCCTGCTTACCGCACTTCGGGCAATCGCATTCGTAGAACCGGGGCATTTTCGCGAGCGGCGAACCGCGGCCGGTCACGGCGACGTCTTCGGGCAGCACGACCGGCAGTTGCTCGTCCGGCACCGGCACGTCCCCGCAATCGGCGCAGTGAATCATCGGGATCGGGCAGCCCCAGTAGCGCTGACGCGAGATGCCCCAGTCACGCAGGCGGTACTGCGTGCGCTTGGCGCCGAGGCCTTTCGCGGCGAGGTCGGTGGCGATCGCATCGACAGCATCCTGGAAATGCAGGCTGTCGTATTTGCCGGAATTGACCAGCCGGCCCTGCTCGGCATACGCGTCCTGCCACGGTGCGACGGTGTCGGTATACGCGTCGCGCGTCGACCTCACGACCATCCGGATCGGCAACCGATACTTCGTCGCAAACGCGAAATCGCGCTCGTCGTGAGCCGGCACCGCCATCACCGCGCCTTCGCCATAGCCCATCAGCACGTAGTTCGCGATCCACACCGGCAGATGCTCGCCGGTGAGCGGATGCACGACGCGCAGGCCGGTCGCCATGCCCTTTTTTTCCATCGTCGCCAGATCGGCTTCGGCGACGCCGCCGTGCCGGCATTCGTCGATGAAGGCCGCGAGTTCCGGGTCGTTCGCCGCGGCCTGGAGCGCCAGCGGGTGTTCGGCGGCGACGGCGACGTAGGTCGCGCCCAGCAGCGTGTCGGCGCGGGTCGTGAACACCTTCAGCACGCCGGAAGAGCCGATCGTCGACACCTCATACGGGAAATGCACTTCGACGCCTTCCGAGCGGCCGATCCAGTTCTTCTGCATCAGCTTGACCTGCTCCGGCCAGCCGGGCAGGGCGTCGAGCGCTTCGAGAAGCTCATCGGCGTAGGCGGTGATCTTCATGTAGTACATCGGGATTTCGCGCTTCTCGATGACGGCGCCGCTGCGCCAGCCGCGGCCGTCGATGACCTGCTCGTTCGCGAGCACCGTCTCGTCGACCGGGTCCCAGTTCACCGTGCCGAGCTTCTTGTAGATCAGCCCCTTCTGGTACAGCCGGGTGAACAGCCACTGTTCCCAGCGGTAGTAATCCGGCTTGCAGGTGGCGAGCTCGCGCGACCAGTCGATCGCGAAGCCGAGACGCTTCAGCTGCGTCTTCATGTAGTCGATGTTGGCGCACGTCCACTTTGCCGGCGGCACGTTGTTCTGGATCGCGGCGTTTTCGGCCGGCATGCCGAACGCGTCCCAGCCCATCGGCTGCAGGACGTTGAAGCCGCGCATGCGGTGGTAGCGCGCGAGCACGTCGCCGATCGTGTAGTTGCGCACGTGCCCCATGTGTAGCTTCCCCGACGGATACGGGAACATGCTCAGACAGTAATACTTGGGCTTGCCGGCGTCCTCGGCGACTTTGAATGCCTGGGTGCTTTCCCAGTGCTGCTGGGCGGCGACTTCGACTGCGGCGGGAGTGTATTTGTCCTGCATCGGGGGCTGGCGTGGGTGCGTGGAAAACACGCAAGTATATCGCGAAGCCAGCGCTGCCCGGGATGCGCGCCGGAGTGCGGGAAATCCGGCAGGAAATGCTTTGAAAACGCGAATGCCTCGAGCCTTTCGGGGCGGGGGGGCGGCCGGGACGCGTCGCGGGGTTGTGCTGCCGCCCGGACCGGATCGGAGCGCTTACGCAGCCTTGCGGGCGGTGGCCGAATAACGTTGCCAGCTGGCCGAGACCGCCGATACGACGTCTTCCATCGCGGTCAGCGGCAGGCGCCAGAGACGATTCTGGCTGCGCACGAATGGCGTGACGCACGGCGCGCAGAAGCGCTCCTTTTCTTCTTCGAGCAGGCGGAGGAAGGCATTCATCGCCTCGCCCCAGTACTCGGCATTGCCGACCCATCCGGTCGCCACGGTGGCTTCGCGCACCGCTTCATGCCAGAGGGTGGTGGCCCGTTCGATCGGGATGCCGGCTTTGCGCGCATACCAGGGCAAGAGCTTGGGTGTCTTCATGATTGGTTCTCCTGTGAGCTTGTCGGCCTTGTCGGCTTTTGCGCCGGGACAGACCTTGTAAGTCCACCGTTCGAGGCGCTGTTAATGCGGTGCAACATACAAAAATTTCGCGAATTCTGCGCCGCTCAAGGAGGTTATTCCTTGATAAAACGCAAACGGATGCTGCGTTGCACAATCTCAAGCTAAAGGATCCCTGGGGGCAAATCAACATCTTTGTTGTGCCGATGCAACAGTGCCGTTTTTTTAGGTTGTCGCGATCCCGATTCCAAGGGAGCCCGAAGTTTCCCTCGCGTCCCGGTTAAAATTCGCTGTGCCCCAAGAGAAAACCGAATGTCCGATCTGCTCGCCAACCTCAATCCCGAACAACTCCAGGCGGTTACCCTGCCGCCGCAACACGCGCTGGTCCTGGCCGGCGCCGGTTCCGGCAAGACCCGCGTGCTGACGACGCGCATCGCGTGGCTCGTGCAGACCGGGCAGGTCGATCCGCAAGGGGTCCTGGCCGTTACCTTCACGAACAAGGCGGCAAAGGAACTGCTCGCACGCCTGTCCGCGATGCTGCCGCTGAGTTTCAACCGGTCGGCGCGCGGCATGTGGATCGGCACGTTTCACGGACTGTGCAACCGCCTGTTGCGTGCCCACCACCGCGACGCCGGCCTGCCCCAGCTGTTCCAGATCCTCGACTCGGGTGACCAGCTCGCCGCGATCAAGCGGCTGCTGAAGGCGCTGAACGTCGACGACGAGAAATTCCCGCCGCGCGAGCTGCAGCATTTCATCAACGGCCAGAAGGAAGCCGGGCTGCGGCCGCACGCCGTCGAAGCGTGGGACGATTACACCCGCCGCCGGGTCGAGCTGTACATCGAGTACGAGTCGCAGTGCCAGCGCGAGTCTGTCGTGGA
This sequence comes from Aromatoleum buckelii, assembly GCF_012910785.2. Taxonomy (GTDB): domain Bacteria; phylum Pseudomonadota; class Gammaproteobacteria; order Burkholderiales; family Rhodocyclaceae; genus Aromatoleum; species Aromatoleum buckelii. The sequence goes on from NZ_WTVH02000009.1 coordinate 153,332, forward strand.
CTTTGCCGAGCTGCTGCTGCGCACTTACGAGCTGCTGGAGCGCAATGAACCGATCCGCAAGCATTACCAGCAGCGTTTCCGCCACATCCTCGTGGACGAATTCCAGGACACGAACCGGCTCCAGTACCGCTGGCTGAAGCTGCTCGCCGACGCCGGTCGCGACAGCGCGGCGAACCTGTTCTGCGTCGGCGACGACGACCAGTCGATCTACCGTTTCCGGGGCGCCGACGTCGGCAACATGCGCGATTTCGAGCGCGAGTTTCACGTCGCCAACGTCATTCGCCTCGAGCAGAATTACCGTTCGCACGGCAACATCTTGGATGCCGCGAACGCGATCATCGGCCATAACGCCGGCCGTCTGGGCAAGAATCTATGGACCGAACGCGGCGCCGGCGAACCGATCCGCGTGTTCGAGGCCTGCGGTGACCTGGACGAGGCGCGCTGGATCGTCGATGAAATCCAGTCGCTGGTGCGCGACGGCATGAGTCGTTCGGCCATTGCACTGCTGTATCGCTCGAATGCGCAGTCGCGCGTCCTGGAGCACCAGCTTTTTTCTAGCGGCATCTCCTACCGCGTCTACGGCGGCCTGCGTTTCTTCGAGCGGCAGGAAATCAAGCATGCGCTCGCGTACCTGCGCCTGATCGCCAATCCGGACGACGACACCGCGTTCAGCCGCGTCGTCAATTTCCCGACGCGCGGCATCGGCGCCCGTTCGATCGAGGCGCTGCAGGACGCGGCGCGCACGTGGAACAGCAGCCTGTACGCGGCCGTGCCGCATCTGGCGGGGAAGCCGGGCACGGTGCTGGCCCAGTTCGTGCGACTCGTCGAAGACCTGCGGCGCGACACCGCGAAGCTGCCGCTGCCGGAGCTCGTCGACCATGTGCTCGATGCGTCCGGCCTGCGCAATCATTTCCGCAACGAGAAGGAAGGCCAGGAGCGGCTCGAAAACCTCGACGAACTGATCAATGCGGCGGCGAACTTCGTTGCCGAAGCAGGCGTGCAGGCCGATGCGCAGGACATGGCCCATGCGCTGCTCGCCGACTTTCTCGCGCACGCGTCGCTCGAGGCCGGCGAGCACCAGGCCGATGCCGGCAGCGACGCGGTGCAGTTGATGACGGTGCATTCATCGAAAGGGCTGGAATTCGACGCGGTTTTTCTGTCGGGCCTCGAGGAAGGGCTGTTTCCGCACGAGAACAGTATCCTCGAGACGGAAGGGCTGGAAGAGGAGCGCCGGCTGATGTACGTCGCGGTGACGCGCGCCCGTCAGCGGCTTTACCTGTCGTTCGCGCAGAGCCGCATGCTGCACGGGCAGACGCGCTACAACCTGCGTTCGCGCTTTCTCGAGGAAATTCCGGAGGAACTCACGAAGTGGCTGTCACCGCCGAATCCGCGCACGAGCGCGGTGCGCAGCGGGTTCGGCGGCTACTATCAGCCGTCGCGCGGCGGCGCGGCGAAGGCGGCGGAACCACCGGTTTCGCGCAGCCGTGATCTGGGCGGCTTGCGTGTCGGTCAGCTGGTCACCCATGCCAAGTTCGGCCAGGGGGTGATCGTCGCCGCCGAAGGCAGCGGCTCGGACGCCCGGCTCCAGATCAACTTCGGCGCCGCTGGCGTCAAGTGGCTGATGCTCGCGGTCGCGAAGCTCGATCCCGCCTGACTTCGGCCCCCCAGGATATTGGGGTCGGCGCCCGTCCTCAGGCGCCGTATTTCCTCGCCAGCGAGTCGTGCAGCGCGACGTACTCCTGCGTGAGCTTATGCTTCGCGTCGAGATGGATCATCGGCCGCGCCTGCTCATGGGATTCCTTGATCTTCACCGAGGCGGACAAATAGGGCGTCAGCACCGGCAGGCCTTCGTCGATCAGTTCCTGCACGACTTTCTGCGGCAGTGCGGCCCGGGCCTGGAACTGATTGACGACGATCCCTTCGACCTGCAGCTCGCGATTGTGGTCGCTGCGGATTTCCTGCACGTTTTCCAGCAGTGAGTACAGCGCGCGACGGGAAAACTCGTCGCAGTCGAACGGGATCACGCAGCCATCCGCGGCGATCAGCGCCGAGCGGGTGTAGAAATTGAGCGCCGGCGGCGTATCGATGTAGATGCAGTCGTAGCGACCGGCCAGTTCCTCGAGAGCGTCGCGCAGCTTGTAGATCTTGTAGCGGGACTCGAGCTTGCCCTGCAGGTCTTCGAGCCCGGGGTGCGAAGGCATCACGTCCAGCCCTTCGAAAGGGCTCGGGACGACGAACTCGGTCGTCTTCTTTGGGTTCAGCTTGAAGTTGAGCGTTTGGTCGAAGAAATCTGCCAACGTCGTGTCGAGCTCCCCGCTGGAGCGGCCAAGCAGATACTGGGTCGAGTTGCCCTGCGGGTCGAGGTCGACGACCAGTGTACGCCGGCCCCGGTGGGCGTTGATCGCCGCGAGGTTGCAGGTAATGGTCGACTTGCCGACTCCGCCTTTCTGATTGAACACCACGCGTCGCATCTTGGCTTTCCTGGTTGGGCTGCCACGCGATTGTGCCAAAAAATGTCCACGGGCACGTGCCGATGTGCGCCGACGCCGCACAGGGACTCCAAGCCAGAAGATGCCGCGCGCCGCTATGCCGGCTTACCCTGACATCCCTCTGCCCAAGGCTGGACGGCTGCGCTAAACTTTCGCCTCGTCAAAGGTGGCGTCAGCAGCGGTCGCATGAAGCGGCCGTCATGCGGGCCGCCGAACCCGATCCGCTGCGATGCCCGGTTCAACGCCGGCCATTCGATCAGAACAAGCCACATCGCTGCGGACCTTCCTCATTGGTTGGCGAGGCGCTGGTGCGAGCGCAGAGCTTTTTCCGCACATTCATAAACAAAGACAACCCACTTAGCACGAGAGGGAGCGCAATGGATCAGGATTTCATCACCGCGGCACTGGATTATCATCGTTCGCCGACCCACGGGAAAATTTCGGTTGTTCCCACCAAGAGCCTGACGAACCAGCGCGACCTCGCGCTCGCCTACTCGCCGGGCGTGGCTGCGGCGTGCGATGCGATCGTCGCGGACCCGGGACAGGCGCGCGAACTGACGTCGCGCGGCAATCTCGTCGCCGTCGTCACGAACGGCACAGCGGTGCTCGGCCTGGGCAATATCGGCCCGCTCGCATCGAAACCGGTCATGGAAGGCAAGGGCTGCCTGTTCAAGAAATTCGCGAACATCGACGTGTTCGACATCGAGCTCGCCGAGCGGGACCCGGACAAGCTCATCGAGATCATCGCGTCCCTCGAGCCGACGCTCGGCGGCGTCAACCTCGAGGACATCAAGGCGCCCGAGTGTTTCTACATCGAGCAGAAGCTGCGCGAGCGGATGAACATTCCGGTCTTCCATGACGACCAGCACGGCACCGCGATCATTTCGTCGGCAGGGCTGATCAACGGTCTCAAGATCGTCGGCAAGGACATCGGCGAAGTGAAGCTGGTGTGCTCCGGTGCGGGCGCCGCGGCGATCGCGTGCCTCGACCTGATGGTCGGGCTCGGAGTGAAGCGCGAGAACGTGTTCGTCTGCGACTCCAAAGGCGTGATCCGCGTCGGCCGAGACGAGAACATGGAGCCGAACAAGGCCCGCTATGCGCAGCGCACCGATGCGACGACGCTTGGCGAAGTCATCGAAGGCGCCGACGTATTCCTCGGCCTGTCGACCGCGGGCGTGCTGAAGCCCGAGATGGTCAAACGCATGGCGGACAAGCCGCTGATCTTCGCGCTCGCGAACCCGAACCCGGAAATCCTGCCAGAAGTGGCGAAGGAAGCGCGTCCGGACTGCATCATCGCGACCGGTCGGTCCGACTATCCGAACCAGGTCAACAACGTCCTGTGCTTTCCGTTCATCTTCCGCGGCGCGCTCGACGCCGGCGCAACGAAGATCACCGAGGAGATGAAGCTCGCGTGCGTGAAGGCGATCGCGGAACTCGCGCGCGCCGAACAGAGCGACATCGTCGCCGCCGCCTACGGCAACGCCGACCTGCATTTCGGCCCGGACTACATCATTCCCAGCCCGTTCGACCCGCGCCTGATCGTCAAGATCGCGCCCGCCGTCGCCAAGGCGGCGATGGAGTCGGGGGTTGCGACGAGGCCGATCGAGGATCTGGCGGCGTACGCAGCGAGCCTGTCGGATTTCGTCTATCAGTCGGGCATCGTCATGAAGCCGGTGTTCTCGGCGGCGAAGCGGATTCCGGCCGAGTTCAAGCGCGTGCTGTACGCCGAAGGCGAGGACGAGCGCGTGCTGCATGCCGCGCGCGTCGTCATCGACGAGGAACTCGCGCGGCCGATCCTGATTGGCAGGCCGAGCGTGATCGAGATGCGCATCCAGAAGATCGGCCTGAACCTCGTGCCCGGCCGCGACTTCGACATCATCAATCCGGAGTCCGACCCGCGTTACCGCGAGCTGTGGCAGGAATACCACCACATGATGTGTCGCGACGGCGTGACGCCCGAACTCGCAAAGGCGAAGATGCGCCGCGACACGACGCTGATCGGCTGCATGGTGCTGCGCCGTGGCGACGCCGACGCGCTGGTGTGCGGCACTTTCGGCACCTACGATTACCACTTCAAGACCGTCGAGGATGTCATCGGGTTGAAGAAGGGCTCGAAGCTGTTCGCGGCGATGAGCCTGCTGTTGCTGCCCAAGCGCATGCTCGCGATCACCGATCCGTACGTGAACGAGAATCCGAGCGCCGAGGAAGTCGCTGAAATCGCCCGGATGGCTGCCGACGAGCTGCGCCGTTTCGGCATCGAGCCGCGCGTCGCGCTGTTGTCGCACTCGAACTTCGGCAGCTCGCGTTCGACCTCGGCGCGCAAGATGCGCGAAGCGTCCGAGATCCTCCGCCGCCTCGCTCCGGATCTGGAATGCGATGGCGAGATGCATGGCGATGCGGCGCTGTCGCCCGACATCCGCAAGAAGTCGAATCCGGAGTCGATGCTCGCCGGGGAAGCGAACCTCGTCGTGATGCCGAACCTCGACGCGGCGAACATCTCGTTCAACCTGATGAAGATCGCGAATGGCGACGGGGTGTCGGTCGGTCCGATGCTACTTGGCACGGCGCTGCCGGTGCATATCCTGACGCCGTCGGCGACCGTGCGTCGGCTCGTGAACATCACCGCCGTTTCAGTGGTCGACGCTTTCGAGCAGCGGCAGTTTGCCGCGGCGCAGGAGTAAGGCCCTGTCCGGGCGCCGGTTCCGTCGAGGAGCCGGCGCCCGCAACGAATGTCGTTCCGTTCATGCAACGCCTGCTGATCGTCCTCGGCTTGATCCTGGTTGCCGCGGGCCTGTTTTGGCCGTGGCTCTCACGCCTGCCGTTCGGCCGGCTTCCCGGCGACTTCCACATCGAGCGGGAAGGCTTCGGCTTCTATTTTCCCCTGACGACGGGGCTGATCGTCTCGATCGTGATCAGCCTTATCCTCTGGATCTTCCGCCGCTGAAGACCGGCGCCGGTCAGCCCTACAGGAGACCCCGGATGCGAATTCCCGTGCTCGCGGTCGCGGCCGCGATGCTTCTTGGCGCACCTGCGGTCCAGGCCGAATGGCTGCTGGCCGCCTTCGCCACGCGCGTGGTCGCCGGGCAATCGCTGAACATTTCGATCGTCCGCGACGCTTCCGACGAGTTGCCGCTGCCGGATCGTCTCGAAGCCGTCATCGAAGCCGGCGAACAGCGTGTCGCCGTAGAGCTGCTGGCTGCAGGGGCTGGAGAGGGCGCCGCGTTCCGCCGCGATTACGTGCTGAACTGGCCGGAGCAGCTCACGGGACCTGCGGTCGTGGAGCTCGCCGACCGGAGTTCGTCGCGCCTGCTGCTGATCGCGCAGGAAGCTGCCGCGCCGCCGGGTGCCGACGTGGCGAAGGCTGCGCAGGAACCGGTCCTGCCTGCGGCGACCCTTCCGCCAACCCCGGCGCTGTCGGTCAACGAGCCGATGTATTTCCTCGTTGGCGGCGGGGCGGGCCGCTCGGCGCGCGTCCAGCTCAGTTTCAAGTACCGCATCTTCGAGCCCGAAGGCCCCGTCGTCGAACTGCTGCCGCCATTGCGCGGCCTGCATTTCGGTTACACACAGACTTCGGTGTGGGACCTGCGCTCGGAGTCGAAGCCGTTCCGCGACACGAGCTACCGGCCGTCGCTGTTCTACGAGTGGCGACTTGCGTCGGACCCGGAGCACCAGCACGCCATCACCGTACGCACGGGCTACGAGCATGAATCGAACGCGCGCGACCGGCAGAATTCGCGCAGCATCGACACGCTGTTCGCATCGCTCGACTGGCGTCATCGCCTCGGCGAGCGGCAATCCTATGTCGGCATCACGCCGAAGATCTGGGGTTACCTCGATCGCGACGAAAACCCGGACATCCACCGCTATCGCGGTTACGGCGAACTCGGAGTGCGTTTCGGCCGGGACGACGGTTTTCTCGCCCAGCTGCGCCTGCGCCACTCGACCGACGGGGGCAGTTCACAACTCGATCTGTCATATCCGCTGTCGCGCGCGATCCTGTCGGATACCGCGTCCTACCTGCATTTCCAGGTATTCAACGGTTATGGCGAAACATTGCTCGATTACAACCGGTCGCGCGGAACGCAGTTTAGAATCGGCTTCTCGATCCAGCGCTGAACCCCGCGCGCCCGGCTTTGCCATCCTGCGCTTGCCTGCGCCGCGCGGGCCGCATCGAACCCACCAGGAGACCAGCATGCCCCATGCGATTCGCTTCCATCGAACCGGCGGCCCCGAGGTCCTGCAATGGGAGACCGTCGATGTTCCGTCGCCTGCGCAGGGCGAGGCGCGCGTGCGACAGCATGCCGTAGGGCTCAACTACATCGACACTTATCATCGCACCGGCCTGTATCCGGCACCGTTGCCATCCGGCATCGGTCTCGAAGCTGCCGGGGTCGTCGAGGCGGTCGGCGAGGGGGTGGACGATCTCGCGCCGGGCGATCGGGTGGCCTACGCCGGAGGGCCTCTCGGGGCGTATGCGGAACTGCGCAACGTGCCCGCCGACCGCCTCGTGAAGCTTCCCGACCCGGTCTCGTTCGAGCAGGGCGCGGCAATGATGCTGCAGGGGCTGACTGCGCAGTATCTGCTGCGTCGCACCTACCGTGTTCAGCCGGGTGACACGATCCTCATCCACGCCGCCGCGGGCGGAGTCGGCCTGATCGTGTGCCAGTCGGCGAAGGCGCTCGGCGCGACAGTCATCGGCACCGTCGGTTCGGATGAGAAAGCTGCACTCGCCCGCGCGCACGGGTGCGACCATCCGATCGTCTACACGCGCGAGAATTTCGCCGAGCGGGTCAGGGAGATCACCGGCGGCGAAGGATTGCCGGTGGTCTACGACTCGATCGGCAAGGATACTTTCATGGAGTCGCTGGGCTGCCTGCGGCCGCTCGGCATGATGGTGCTGTTCGGGGCCGCTTCGGGGCCGGTACCGCCGTTCGATCTCGGCCTGCTCGCGAAAATGGGGTCGCTGTTCATCACGCGCCCGACTCTGTTCACTTATTCGGCCAGGCGGGCGGACCTGCTCGCGATGGCCGCCGATCTCTTCGAAGTTGTCGTCTCGGGCAAGGTGCGGATCGAGGTCAACCAGCGTTTTGCGCTGAAGGACGCCGCGCAGGCGCACCGCGAACTCGAGGCCCGCCGCACCACCGGTTCTTCGATCCTGCTGCCATGAGCGTGCGCCGCGAAGGTGCATCGACTCTAGGCCGGCTGACGCTGTTCCTGATCCTGGTTTTTCCGGCTGCGCCACTCGTGCCGCAGGCGCTGGCGCAACCGGCGGGCCAGAGCGCGATGAGCCCGGCAGCGACGGCGTTTCTCGCCGCGAGCAGCCGGCGCATCGAGGACCACTTCATCAGCGAGGTCGTGCGCATCACCGGCGCCAGCCCGGCCCAGGTGCGCCGGGCGATGCCCGACGAGCGGCGCATCACGTCAACGGCTTCGCGACTCATCTCCGCCCTCGAAGTGGAACTCGGCGCTCCGTTGCCGCCCGGGCAGCAGCAGGCGATTCTCGAGGCCGACAACGCACGCAAGGAATCGCTGGCACGGGCTCGCGAGGCCGCGCGGCAGCGTTGAGCGATCGAGTGAGGTGGCAGGGCATCGGGTAAAATTCCGCCCATGACTGCCCCCCACGAACCCTGTTTCATCCATCTGCGGCTGCACTCCGAATATTCGATCTCCGACGGCATCGTCCAGATCGATCAGGTGATCGCCCGCGCCGCCGCCGATGCCATGCCGGCTCTCGGCATTTCCGACCTGGCCAACCTCTTCGGCATGGTCAAGTTCTACAAAGGCGCTCGCGGCAAAGGCATGAAGCCGGTCGTTGGCGTCGATGTCTGGATCACCAACGACGCGGAGCGCGACAAGCCTTTCCGCGCCCTGCTGATCTGCCGGAATCGCAAGGGTTACGGGCAGTTGTGCGAACTGCTGACGCGCGCCTATCTCGACAACAAGTACCGTAGCCGCGCCGAGATGCGCCGGCAATGGTTCGCCGACGGCGCTGCATCGGATCTGCTCTGCCTGTCGGGCGCGATGGGCGGGGACATCGGCCAGGCACTGGTGAACGGCAATCCCGATGTCGCCGAGCGGCTCGCAGCCGAGTGGGCGCAGCTGTTTCCCGACGCGTTCTACATCGAGCTGCAGCGCGCCGGCCATCCCGGCACCGAAGCCTATATCCGCCAGGCCGTGCAGCTTGCGGGCAAGCTCGGGTTGCCGGTCGTCGCGACGCACCCGGTGCAGTTCCTCAAGCGCGAGGACTTCAAGGCGCACGAGGCGCGTGTGTGCATCGCGCAGGGCTTTGTCCTCGCCGACAAGCGCCGGCCGCGCGACTTCACCGAGGAGCAGTATTTCAAGAGCCAGGACGAGATGTGCGCGCTGTTCGCCGACCTCCCGGAGGCGCTCGAAAATTCGGTCGAGATCGCCCGGCGGTGTTCGCTGACGGTGCAGCTCGGCAAGAACTTCCTGCCGCAGTTTCCGACGCCCGAAGGCATGACGCTCGACGACTTCCTCGTCGCCGAAGCGAAATCCGGCCTCGAAGTGCGCCTCGCGGAGCTCTACCCGGCGGAAGCCGAGCGGGAGCGCCAGCGCCCGACTTACGAGGCGCGGCTCAAGTTCGAGACCGATACGATCATCCAGATGGGGTTTCCCGGCTACTTCCTGATCGTCGCGGACTTCATCAACTGGGCAAAGGAAAACGGCGTGCCGGTCGGCCCGGGCCGCGGTTCCGGCGCCGGTTCGCTGGTCGCGTACAGCCTGCGCATCACCGACCTCGACCCGCTCGCGTACGCGCTGCTGTTCGAGCGCTTCCTGAACCCGGAACGGGTGTCGATGCCCGACTTCGACATCGACTTCTGCCAGGACAACCGCTACCGCGTCATCGAGTACGTGCGCAGCCGCTACGGCAAGGAAGCGGTCAGCCAGATCGCGACCTTCGGCACGATGGCGTCGAAAGCGGTCGTGCGCGACGTCGGTCGCGTGCTCGATCTGCCGTACGGGCTGTGCGATCGCCTGTCCAAGCTGATTCCGATCGAAGGCGCCAAGCCCGTCTCGCTCGCCAAAGCCTACGACATGGAGTCGCAGATCGGCGAGATGATGAAGGACGGCAACGACGGCGAGTCGGTACAGGAGCTGTGGAGTCTCGCCGAACCGCTCGAAGGCCTCTCCCGCAACGTCGGCATGCACGCCGGCGGCGTGCTGATCGCACCCGGCAGGCTTACGGACTTCTGCCCCCTCTACATCGCCGACGGGGACGACGCGACGCCGGTGTCGCAGTTCGACAAGGACGACGTCGAGGCGGTCGGCCTGGTGAAGTTCGACTTCCTCGGCCTGCGCAACCTCACGATCATCGAGCTCGCCGTCGAGTACGTCGAGCGCCTCACCGGCGAGAAGCCCGACCTCGCGGCGCTGCCTTTCACCGATCCAGCCGCGTACCAGATCCTCAAGGACGCGAACACCACCGCGATCTTCCAGGTGGAATCGGAGGGCATGAAGAAGCTGCTGAAAAAGCTCGCCCCGGACCGCTTCGAGGACATCATCGCAGTGCTCGCGCTGTACCGCCCGGGGCCGCTGGGCTCGGGGATGGTCGACGACTTCATCCTCCGCAAGAAAGGCCAGCAGGAGATCGACTACTTCCACCCGGACCTCAAGCCCTGCCTCGAGCCGACGTACGGCGTGATCGTGTATCAGGAACAGGTGATGCAGATCTCGCAGATCATCGGCGGCTACACGCTTGGCGGCGCCGACATGCTGCGGCGCGCGATGGGCAAGAAGAAAGCCGAGGAAATGGCGCTGCACCGCGAGACGATCGCCGCCGGCGCGAAGCAGAAAGGCTACGACCCGGCGCTTGCCGAGCAGCTCTTCGACCTGATGACGAAGTTCGCGGAGTACGGCTTCAACAAGTCGCACACCGCGGCCTACGCGGTCGTCACGTACCACACTGCGTGGCTGAAGGCGCACCACTGCGCGGCGTTCATGGCCGCGACGATGTCGGCCGATCTCGACAACACCGACACGATCAGGATCTTCTTCGAGGACGCCGTCGCGAACGGCGTGACGATCCTCCCGCCGGACGTCAACGCTTCCGACTTTCGCTTCGTGCCGACCGACCGCAACACGATCCGTTACGGCCTCGGCGCGGTGAAAGGAGCCGGGGAGCCTGCGGTTCGCGCGATCCTCGCGGCGCGGGAGGCCGGCGGACCGTTCCGCGACCTGTTCGATTTCTGCGCCCGGGTCGATCGGCGCGCGGTCAATCGGCGGGTCATCGAAGCGCTGATCCGCGCCGGCGCGTTCGACCTCATCGAACCGAGCGGCAGCGCCGACCGCGCGCGCCTGCTCGCGACCGTGAGTCTCGCGATGGAAGCGGCCGAGCAGGCAGCGGCGAACGCGTTGCAAGGGGGGCTTTTCGACTTGATCCCGGAAGCGGCCGGGGCAGCGCCGGAGTACGTCCGCGCGCGCCCGTGGACCGAACGCGAGCGGCTCAAGGAAGAGAAGCTCGCGATCGGCTTCTTCCTCTCCGGCCATCCGTTCAACAGTTTCCGCAAAGAGGTGCGCCGCTTCGTCCGCCGGCCGCTCGCCGAACTCGAGCCTTCGCGGGATCTGCTGATGCTTGCCGGCGTCGTCATGGACGTGCGCACGAAGATGACCGGCCGCGGCAAGATGGCTTTCGTCGTGCTCGATGACGGCAGCTATGTACGCGAAGTGTCGGTGTTCTCGGAACTGTTCGATTCGCAGCGCAGCAAGATCGTCACCGACGAAGTGCTGGTGGTCGAAGGCAAGGTGAGCAACGACGACTTTACCGGCGGGCTGCGCATCGTCGCCGACAAGCTCATGACGCTCGGCGAAGCGCGCTCCCGGTTTGCCCGTGCGCTGCAGCTGACGGTCAACGGGGAAGTGAAGGCGGCGGGGGGCGCGAGCGCCGCGGCCGACCGTCTGCAAAGCCTGCTGGCGCCGTTCCGCGAAGGAGGCTGCCCGGTCCGGCTGCGTTACCGCAACGAGGTCGCCGAAGCGGACCTGCCTTTCGGCGAGGGCTGGCGCGTGCGCCTCGACGACGCACTGCTCGACGGCCTGCGCCAGTGGCTGGCAACGGACGCGGTCGAAGTGCTCTATCCGAACTGAGCTTCGTCACCCCGGAAGCAAAAACGGCCGCGGCCCTTTCGGGGACGCGGCCGTTTCCATCCGGCCAGCCGGTTCAGAGCGATTCGGCGTGGTGTGCGAGGTAGTCCGCGACGCCGCTGGGGTCGGCCTTCATGCCGGCCTTGCCCTTGTTCCAGCCCGCGGGGCAGACTTCGCCGTGCTCTTCGGTGAATTGCAGCGCGTCGACCATGCGCAGCATCTCGTCGATGTTGCGGCCCAGCGGCAAGTCATTGACGACCTGGTGGCGCACGACGCCGGCCTTGTCGATCAGGAAAGAGCCGCGGAACGCGACGCCGCCTTCGGATTCGACGTCGTACGCGCGGCAGATCTCGTGCCTGATGTCGGCCACCATCGGATACTGCACCTGCCCGATACCGCCGCTGTTGACCGGCGTGTTCTTCCACGCGAGGTGCGTGAACTGGCTGTCGATCGACACGCCCAGCACTTCGACGCCGCGCTTCTTGAATTCCTCCAGACGGTGATCGAACGCGATCAGCTCGGACGGGCAGACGAAAGTGAAGTCGAGCGGGTAGAAGAACAGGACGGCGTACTTGTTCTTCGTGAATTGCGAGAAGGTGATGTCCTGGATCTGATTGTCGCCGAGCACTGCGGTCGCGGTGAAATCGGGGGCCTGCTTGCCTACGAGGACTGCCATGATTGATCTCTCCTCTTTGGTTTGAACGGGGTGTATGCATCTTGGGCCACCCTGCCCGGTGCGTCAAATTGCAATTGCAATGGTATGTTGATAGCTGTTTTCTATCGATATCCTGCGTTCTGCACCGGCCGCGATGAGTGAGCTGGCTGTTTTGGTTGTCGAGTTTCACGTCTGGCAAATATTCCTGTCGCACCTTCGGCCGCAGCGAGTCCGTCGTGCGAATCGGTCGCGTCGCTATGCCGTGGGACGGACCGAAAACCTCCCGGGCTCCGGCCGCTCGGCCGCGGTGACGACGAGATCCTGGACGCGGGCGGCAGGTGGGCCCTGCCGTGCCCAGGCGATGAAATGTTCGACCGCTGTCTCGGGACCGGCGACCAGCGCTTCGACTGAGCCGTCCAGCCGGTTGCGCACCCATCCCGCAAGCCCCAAGCGAACGCCTTCAGCCTGCGCGCTCGCCCGGTAATACACTCCCTGCACGCGGCCGCGGATCATCAGATGGCGTGAAACGATTGCGTCAGGCATACGACAGTTCCGGTTCTTGCCCGTGCAGGCGCTGGGCGCGGATCAGGGCTTCGGTCATGTTCACCGCGATGTTGTCGTCGCCGAGGCTGGCCTGGAATCCGGAGCGGAACACGAGCGACGCGGGCTGGTCGTTCAGGTCGCACAGGATCAGCTGCGCGCCGCGCTTTTGCAGCGTGCGGTGCAGGGTCTGGAGCGCGTCGAGGCCGGTGGTGTCGATGTTGATGACCTTTTCGAGATCGAGGATCACGGCGTCCGGATGGCCTTCCTGCATCAGCAGCAGGTTCTCGAGCTTGTTCGCCGCGCCGAAGAACAGGCTGCCGAATACCCGATAAGCAATGATCCGCGGGGTGCCATCGCTGCGCGACAGGGCTTCGACGCCGTAATGGTCTTCGAGCGGGACGCGTTCGATGCGGGTGAGGTCCGACATCCGGTAAATGAAAAACAGACTCGCGAGCAACATTCCGAGTTCCACGGCGAGCGTGAGGTCGAACACCACCGTGACGAAGAACGTGCCGAGCAGGATCGTGCGGTACTGGTTCGAATAGCGTGCCAGCTCCTTCCATGCGAATGCGTGCCATTCGCCCATGTTGATCGACACCACGACGACGATCGCCGACAGCGTGGCGAGCGGGATGTGGCTCGCGAGCGGCGCCAGCGCGAGCACGACAGCGAGCAGCACCAGCGCGTGGACCATCCCGGCGACCGGGGTATGTCCGCCCGAGCGCACATTAGTCGCAGTGCGGGCAATCGCGCCGGTGGCCGCGAAGCCGCCGAACAGCGGCGCGACGACGTTCGCGACGCCCTGCGCGATGAGTTCCTGGTTAGGGTCGTGACGGTCCTCGATCAGGTTGTCGGCGACGCGTGCCGAGAGCAGCGATTCGATCGCCCCGAGCAGCGCGATCGTCAGGGCTGGCGCGATCAGCTTGCCGAGCGTGCCGAGCGACAGCGCCGGGAGGCCGATGTCGGGCAACTCCTGGGGAATGCCGCCGAACCGGCTGCCGATGGTGTCGATCGGCAAGTGGATCAGCGCATTGACCGCCGTGGCGATCAGCAGCACTGCGAGCGGTCCGGGCAGGCGGCGCATCCATGCTATCTGCCTCGCCGCACGGTTCCATGCGATCAGGACCGCGAGCGACGCGATCGAGGTGGCTACAGTCGGGAGATCGACCGTATGCATCGCCGCCAGCAAGGTTTCCATCTTGCCGAAGAACTCGCCCGGCATGTTCTCGATGTCGAGTCCGAGGAAGTCCTTGATCTGCGAAATGAAGATCACCACGGCGATGCCGTTCGTGAATCCGATGACCACTGACACCGGGATGAAGCGGATCATGCTGCCGAGCCTGAAGGCCCCCATGCCGAGCAGCATCACGCCCGACATCATCGTCGCGATCAGCAGGTTCTGCACGCCGAAATCGGCGACGATCGCGTAGACGATCGGGATGAAGGCGCCAGTCGGGCCGCCGATCTGCACTTTCGAGCCGCCGAGGGCGGAGATCAGGAAGCCGGCGACGATTGCCGTCCACACGCCGGCGGCCGGACTCATGCCGCTGGCGATTGCGAACGCCATCGCCAGCGGCAGCGCAAGCACGCCGACGGTGATCCCCGCGGAAAAATCGTTGATGAATGTAGCCCGGCCGTAGCCGGGCAGGGTGTCAAGCAGTTTCGGGCGAAACCTGATCATGAAGCCTCCTGAATTCCTCGCTGTGTTGCCTACCCCGGGTGCTGCAGCGCTGCAGCGGCCCGGGGCCGGTTCGATGCTGCACGAACCAGCGTTTGGAGGGAGTCAGGGGCATGTCGGTTCTATGCTCTGATCATTTCACCCGCATACCGGAGGCGGCGCCCGAGTCCGGTGTCAGGATGTAGATCCCGGCGCCCTTGTCGTCCGCGTCGGAGGCGGCGAGCACCATGCCCTCGCTGACGCCGAACTTCATCTTGCGCGGCGCGAGGTTGACGACCATCACCGTGAGCCGTCCGACGAGCGTCGCCGGGTCGTACGCCGATTTGATGCCGGCAAACACCTGGCGCAGCTTCGTCTGGCCATTTTCGGTCTCGCCGATGTCGAGTTGCAGGCGGATCAGCTTGTCGGCGCCTTCGACGTGTTCGGCACCGACGATGCGGGCGATGCGCAGATCCACTTTCGTGAAATCGTCGATCGAGATGTGCGGCATCGCCGTTTCGGCGGACTGGGCTTCGTGCTGCTGCTTTTCCGCGTGGCGCTGCTGCGACGACGCGACTTTTGCGGCGGGGGCGGCTGGCGCGAGCGATTCGCGGTTCGCGTCGAGCAGCGCGTCGATCTGCTTGCGCTCGACGCGTGTCATCAGGTGCGCATAGGGGTTGATCGCGTGCGCCGTGGGCAGCGGCTGCCAGGTTTGCGGCCAGACGAGCGGGTCGATCGCGAGGAACGCTTCGACTTTTTCGGCGAGAGCGGGCAGGACCGGCTTGAGATACAGCGTAAGGTCGCGGAAATGCGTCAGTGCCGTGCTGCACACGACGTGAAGACGCGCCTCCTGACCTTCCTGCTTCGCCAGTTCCCACGGCTTGTGGTCGTTGACGTACTGGTTCGCGAGATCGGCGAGCCGCATGATCTCGCGCAGCGCGCGGCCGTAGTCGCGTTCTTCGTAAGCGTGCGCGATCGTCCCCGCTGCAAAGGCAGCTTCGAAATCGGCGGTCGCCTGCGGATCGTGCGCCCCCAGCCTGCCATCGAAGCGCTTGGCGATGAAGCCCGCGCAGCGGCTGGCGATGTTGACGTACTTGCCGACGAGGTCCGAATTCACTTTTGCGACCATGTCGTCGAGGCTCAGATCGACGTCTTCCATCGTGCCGTTCGACTTGGTCGCGAAGTAATAACGCAGCCATTCCGGATTGAGGCCCTGCGAGACGTAGGAGCGCGCCGTGATGAACGTGCCGCGGCTCTTGCTCATCTTCGCGCCGTCGACAGTCAGGAAGCCATTGACGCACAACTGCGTGGGCGTGCGGTAGCCGGCGAACCGGAGCATCGCCGGCCAGAAGAGGGCGTGGAAGTAGAGGATGTCCTTGCCGATGAAGTGCACCATCTCGGTGCCGGCCGTTTCCGCGCGGACGGCGTCGGTGAACTCGTCGACGGCGATGTCGCCACGTCGCTCCGCAAGGTTGCGGAAGCTCGCGAGGTAGCCGATCGGGGCGTCGAGCCAGACATAGAAATATTTTCCGGGTGCGCCGGGAATCTCGAAACCGAAATACGGGGCGTCGCGCGAAATGTCCCAGTCCGACAGCGTATTGCCGCCGTCACCGACGCTTTCGTCGCCGAGCCACTCCTTCATCTTGTTTGCCGCTTCCGCCTGCAGGCGGCGAGTGCCGGCAGCGTTCGTGCCGCGCGTCCATTCGCGCAAGAACGCCACGGCGCGCGGGTCGGACAGGCGGAAAAAATAATGCTCCGACGTCTTCAGCACGGGCTTCGCGCCCGACACCGCAGAGTGCGGGTTCTTGAGTTCGGTCGGTGCGTACGCGGCGCCGCATACTTCGCAGTTGTCGCCGTACTGGTCGGCCGCGCCGCACTTCGGGCATTCGCCCTTGATGAAGCGGTCCGGCAGGAACATCTCCTTGACCGGGTCGTAGAACTGCTCGATCGCGCGGGTATCGATCAACTCGGCGGCTTGGAGCTTCGTATAGACGTCTTCCGCGTAGGCCCGGTTTTCGGCGCTGTGAGTGCTGTGGTAGTTGTCGAAGGCGACGCCGAAGTCGGTGAAGTCGCGCAGATGTTCGCCATGCACGCGCCCGATCAGCGCTTCGGGCGTGATGCCTTCCTTCTCTGCGCGCAGCATGACCGGCGTGCCGTGCGTGTCGTCTGCGCAGACGTAATGCACCGTATTGCCGCGCATGCGCTGGTAGCGCACCCAGATGTCGCCCTGGATGTACCCGACCAGATGGCCGAGGTGAATGTCGCCGTTGGCGTAGGGCAGGGCGTTGGTGACCAGTATCTTGCGCGGCATGATGGGCGGAAATGGAAAAAGAAAGAGTGTAGCAAAGGCGCCGCCGTTGTCCTGCGACGCCGCGGGAAACCGTCGTCTGCCGATCTATTCGAACGGACGCAGGACGATCTCGACGCGACGGTTCTTCGCGCGTCCCGCCTCGGTCGCGTTGTCGGCGATCGGCTCGGCCTCGCCCTTGCCGTCGGCATGAAGACGGGCAAGCGGGATGCCGCGGCGACGCAGGTGCTCCGCGACGGTCTCGGCCCGCTGGATCGAAAGCTGCAGATTGTGCAATTCACTGTCCAGGCTGTCGGTGTGACCGAACACCCGGATTTCGACCTCGGGGGACGAAGCCAGGGCCGATGCGACGCGGTCCAGGCTCGGCGTCAGTACCGGCTGGGGCTCGCTGCCCCCACGGGAAAAGGCTTCGGCGCCCGGGAGCAGCAGTTGCAGGGTGCCATCGCCGAGTACCCGGGTTGCGATCTCGCTGGAGCCGCTCAAGCGTTTGACGATGCGGTTGCGCTCGGCGGGCCAGTCGAAGCCCGTATTCTTCGCGACGGGCACGGCGCGCTGCACAGGGAGCGCGGCGCCGGGAGGAGGTGTCACAGTCGTCGTGGCGCACGCCGACAGCAGCGCGCTCACGCTGATTAGGACGAATAGCGAAAATCGGTTCATGCCGTGGGTAATCCGGGGTGGTGAAGGGAATCAGTGCGGGGAGTCAGTTCGGGAAAATCAGTCCGCCAGGGGGCGCATTTTACCGCGTGGGGGACGCTGGCAGAATGACCCTGATGAACAAGAGGGTGAGCGGGCACGCAGGCTTAGGTATGATTTACCTTCTTGAGGCCCGAATCGCGGGCTGCCGATCGCCGAGGATATGCCATCATGAGTCTCACCCAGGAATCTGTCACCGAAGCGCTCAAGGGCGTTGTCGATCCGAACACGGGCAAGGATTTCGTTTCCACGCGCTGCGTCAGGAACGTCAGCATCAGCGGCAGCGACGTCCGCGTCGAACTCGAACTCGGCTACCCGGCGAAGACACAGCATGAATCGATCCGCGAAATGCTCGCCGCCGCGATCGCCACGATTCCCGGCGCAGGGCGGGTGACGATCGACGTGCACAGCAAGGTCGTCGCACACGCGGTGCAGCAGGGCGTGAAGCTGCTGCCGGGTGTGAAGAACATCATCGCCGTCGCTTCCGGGAAAGGGGGGGTTGGCAAGAGCACGACTGCCGTGAACCTCGCCCTTGCCCTGGTGGCAGAAGGCGCGACCGTCGGTCTGCTCGATGCGGATATCTATGGTCCGTCGCAGCCGCATATGCTCGGCATCGGCGAGCAGCGTCCGGAGTCGCTCGATGGCAAGACGATGGAGCCACTGCAGGCGCATGGCCTGCAGGTGATGTCCATCGGCTTCCTCGTCGATGTCGAGACGCCCATGGTGTGGCGTGGCCCGATGGCGACGCAGGCGCTCAACCAGTTGCTGAAGGAAACCAACTGGAAAGATCTGGACTACCTCGTCATCGACATGCCCCCAGGCACCGGCGACATCCAACTCACGCTGTCGCAGAGCGTGCCGCTGACCGGCGCCGTGATCGTCACGACACCCCAGGACATCGCTTTGCTCGATGCGCGCAAGGGACTCAAGATGTTCGAGAAAGTGGGGGTGCCGATCATTGGCGTCGTTGAAAACATGAGCATCCACATCTGTTCGAGTTGC
This sequence comes from Aromatoleum buckelii, assembly GCF_012910785.2. Classification (GTDB taxonomy): domain Bacteria; phylum Pseudomonadota; class Gammaproteobacteria; order Burkholderiales; family Rhodocyclaceae; genus Aromatoleum; species Aromatoleum buckelii. Next base: position 171,778 of record NZ_WTVH02000009.1, read on the forward strand.
GGCCACGAAGAAGCGATCTTCGGCACTCGCGGAGGCGAGCGCCTGTGCGCCGACTACAACGTGCCTTTCCTCGGCGCGCTGCCGCTCGATCTGCAGATCCGTCAGGAAACCGATGGCGGGGCGCCGACCGTCGTGTCCGATCCCGACGGCCGCATCGCGGAACTCTACAAGGCCATCGCGCGCAAGGTTGCGGCACGCGTGGCGGTCAAGGCGAAGGACATGACGCACAAGTTCCCGAGCATCGTCATCAAGAGCACCTGAAAGCGGACCAGTCGCGGAATCGATTTTTCCCGCTTCCGGTCCGACAGCGCTTAGCCTAAACTAGCCGATTTTTCGCGTCCGGCGAGTGCCGGGCCGGGCCGGAGGAAACACCACCCGATGTCCATCAAGTCCGACAAATGGATTCGCCGCATGGCGGAACAGCAGGGGATGATCGCGCCCTTCGCGCCCGAGTTGGTCCGCCACAACGGCACGGGGAAAATCGTCTCGTACGGCACTTCGAGCTACGGCTATGATGTGCGCTGCGCGAATGAATTCAAGATCTTCACCAACATCAACTCGACGATCGTCGACCCGAAGGATTTCGATGCGCGGAATTTCGTCGATTTCGTCGGCGACGTGTGCATCATTCCGCCGAACTCGTTCGCCCTCGCGCGCACGGTCGAGTATTTTCGCATCCCGCGCAATGTCCTGACGGTGTGCCTGGGCAAGTCGACCTACGCGCGGTGCGGCATCATCGTGAACGTCACACCGCTCGAACCCGAGTGGGAAGGTCACGTGACGCTCGAATTTTCGAACACCACGCCGCTGCCGGCGAAGATTTACGCAAACGAGGGCATCGCACAGATGCTTTTCTTCGAGGCCGACGAGGTGTGCGAAACATCGTACAAGGATCGCGGCGGCAAATATCTCGGCCAGACGGGCGTGACGTTGCCGAAAATCTGATTCATCGACTCGATCCGCTGCGCGCGGACCACACGACGAACGGGGCCGGCTGACGGCCCCTTGTCCTTTCCGCTAGTCGGGAAGCAGGATTCACGTGGGTATGATGCCCATGGCCCCAACGCAAGAAGCTGGAGAAGAGGGATGCGCTTTCACTTTCCGATCATCATAATCGACGAGGATTTCCGCTCGGAAAACACGAGCGGCCTCGGCATTCGCGCGCTGGCCAAGGCGATCGAGGAAGAGAGCATGGAAGTGCTCGGTGTCACGAGTTATGGTGACCTGACCTCGTTTGCGCAGCAGCAAAGCCGTGGCTCCGCCTTCATCCTGTCGATCGACGACGAGGAGTTCTCGTCGCCGGAGGCGTCCGACAAGGCGATCGCCGACCTGCGCGCGTTCGTCGAGGAGATCCGGTTGCGCAACGCCGACATCCCGATCTTCATCCATGGCGAAACCCGCACCAGCCGGCACATCCCGAACGACGTGCTGCGCGAGCTGCACGGCTTCATCCACATGTTCGAGGACACGCCCGAGTTCGTCGCGCGCTACATCGTGCGCGAAGCGAAGAACTATCTCGAGAGCCTGGCGCCGCCGTTTTTCCGCGCGTTGGTGCATTACGCAGCCGACAGCTCGTATTCGTGGCACTGCCCCGGCCATTCGGGCGGAGTGGCGTTCCTGAAGAGCCCGGTCGGGCAGATGTTCCACCAGTTCTTCGGTGAAAACATGCTGCGCGCGGATGTGTGCAACGCGGTCGAGGAGCTCGGGCAGCTGCTCGATCATACGGGGCCGGTGGCGGCTTCCGAACGCAACGCGGCGCGCATCTTCAACTGCGACCATCTTTATTTCGTCACCAACGGCACCTCGACGTCAAACAAGATGGTGTGGCACACCACCGTCGCGCCCGGGGACGTCGTCGTCGTCGACCGCAACTGCCACAAGTCGATTCTCCACTCGATCATCATGACTGGCGCGGTGCCGGTGTTCCTGACGCCGACACGCAACCACTACGGCATCATCGGTCCGATCCCGCTGGAAGAATTCAGCATCGAGACGATTCGGCGCAAGATCGAGGCGAACCCGTTCGCGCGCCCGAGCGCCGGCAAGAAGCCCCGCATCCTGACGATCACGCAGTCGACGTACGACGGTGTCGTGTACAACGTCGAGACGATCAAGGAGATGCTGGACGGCGAGATCGACACGCTGCACTTTGACGAAGCCTGGCTGCCGCACGCGGCGTTCCATGATTTCTATGGCGATTACCACGCGATCGGCGCGGATCGCCCGCGCTGCGAGCAATCGATGGTGTTCTCGACGCAGTCGACGCACAAGCTGCTGGCCGGGCTGTCACAGGCTTCGCAGATCCTCGTGCAGGACTCGCAGACCCGCAAGCTCGACCGCGACATCTTCAACGAAGCCTACCTGATGCACACCTCGACGTCGCCACAGTACGCGATCATCGCTTCGTGCGACGTCGCGGCGGCGATGATGGAGCCTCCCGGCGGGCCGGCGCTGGTGGACGAGTCGCTGTCGGAAGCCGTCGAATTCCGCCGCGCGATGCGCAAGGTGGAGGCCGAATTCGGACCCGCCGACTGGTGGTTCAAGGTCTGGGGGCCCGAATACCTGCCCGAGGAGGGCATCGGCGAGCGCGAGGACTGGATGCTCAAGGCCGGCGAACGCTGGCACGGATTCGGCAATCTCGCGCCGGGGTTCAACATGCTCGACCCGATCAAGGCGACGGTGATCACGCCGGGGCTCGACGTCGACGGTGACTTCGCAGATTCCGGTATCCCCGCCGGGATCCTCACGCGTTATCTCGCCGAACACGGCATCATCGTCGAAAAGACCGGGCTGTACTCGTTCTTCATCATGTTCACGATCGGCATCACTAAGGGCCGGTGGAACACGATGGTGACCGAATTGCAGCAGTTCAAGGACGACTACGACCGCAACCAGCCGTTGTGGCGCGTAATGCCGGAGTTCATTGCCAAGCATCCGCGCTACGAGAAAGTCGGCCTGAAGGACTTGTGCGCGCAGATCCACAGTTTCTACAAGTCCTACGATATCGCGCGCCTCACCACCGAAATGTATCTGTCGGATATGGTTCCGGCGATGAAGCCGGCCGATGCGTTCGCCAAGATGGCGCACCGCGAGATCGAGCGGGTGCCGATCGATGAGCTCGAAGGGCGTGTGACCGCGATGCTCGTCACGCCGTATCCGCCTGGGATCCCGCTGCTGATTCCGGGCGAGCGTTTCAACGCGACGATCGTGCGTTACCTGAAGTTCGCGCGTGATTTCAACGCGGGCTTTCCGGGGTTCGAGACCGATATCCACGGCCTCGTCAGGGAGCTGGCCGAGGGACGGTTCGACTATTACGTCGACTGCGTGAGGCAGGACTGACCGATGACGCTGAACTGGGAGCGAGCTTCCCGGTTCAGCGTGTCTTGCGCCGGTACTCGACGAAATCGAACGAAAATTCGTTATGCGCGTCCGCTTCGTGCCTTTCGCGCCGCACCTCGTCGAAGTCTCCGCGGTCGAACGCCGGGAAATGCGCATCTCCGTCCACATCGGCGTGCACTTCCGTAAGCAGCAGCGCGTCGGCCCTGTCGAGCAACCGGCGATACAGTTCGGCGCCGCCGATGACGAAGACGGTCTCGTCGCCCGCAGCTTCGAGCGCTGCTTCCGGATCCGGAAAAACCTCCGCCCCGGTCGCGGAGTAACTACGGTCACGGGTCACGACCAGATTGCGTCGGGCCGGTAGCGGCCGCCCCAGCGATTCCCAGGTTTTGCGCCCCATCAGCACGGAATGCCCGGTCGTCGTTTCCTTGAAACGGGCGAGATCCGACTTCAGTCGCCACGGCAATTGATTGTCTCTTCCGATCGCGCCGTTTCGCGCAGCCGCTGCGATGATGATCACTTGCCGCTTGCCCGCGCTCATACGGCCACTTCCGCTTTGATGTGGGGGTGGGGGTCATAGCCTTCGAGGCGAAAATCCTCGAAGCGGAATCCAAAGATGTCGGTGACGCCGGGATTCACGATCATCCGCGGCAAAGCGCGTGGTTGCCGCGAGAGCTGCACGCGTGCCTGCTCGAGATGGTTGAGGTACAGGTGGCAGTCCCCCCCTGTCCAGACGAAATCGCCGGCACGCAGCCCGCAAACCTGCGCCACCATCAGCGTCAGCAGCGCATAGGACGCAATGTTGAACGGCACCCCGAGGAAGATGTCGGCACTGCGCTGATACAACTGGCAGGACAGGCGTCCGCCTGCGACGTAGAACTGGAACAGGGCGTGACACGGGGGGAGCGCCATCCCTTCGACCTCGCCCGGATTCCACGCGGAGACGATGTGGCGGCGCGAGTCCGGGTTGCGCCGCAGACCGTCGATCAGTTGCCCGATCTGATCCACCGTTCGCCCATCGGCCGTTTCCCAGCGTCGCCACTGCTTTCCATACACCGGCCCGAGATCGCCATTCTCGTCGGCCCAGTCGTCCCAGATCGACACGCCATTCTCTTTGAGGTAGCGGATATTGGTATCGCCGCGCAGAAACCATAGCAATTCATAAATTATCGAGCGGGTGTGCAGCTTCTTCGTCGTAAGGAGAGGAAAGCCGTCGTCGAGATTAAACCGCATCTGCCAGCCGAAGGTCGAAAGTGTGCCGGTGCCGGTCCGGTCGGATTTCCGGTCGCCATGATCGAGGACATGGCGCATCAGATCGAGATACTGTTTCATGGGAGGTCCCTGGCGTCGAGGCCGAAATTCTACGGTGATGGAAGACTCTCCCGATTTTATTTTTGAGTGGCTTCGCTTCAGCAACCGGTTGACTGCCTGTTGGAAGTGTCTATAATTCGCCCCTCTTCGCGGCACCGAGCGGTTTTGGCAGTACGGTGCGAGGCGCGGTGGCGATGGAGAGAGCTTCCCCGGTGGTCAGGAAAAGGTCCGGTGGGGGTTGACGGCAGCGGCGAAGTCGATCAGAATCTCTTTCTCGCTGCAACGGCAGCAGTTCTTTAAAAAGTTGAACAACCGATAAGTGTGGGTACTGGGTTGCTGCGGTGGTCGAACTGCCTTCGGGTGGATTCGGCAATTGCAAAGATTGAGTGCTCGCAAGTCAGAGATGATTTTGAGTACTTTGTTGGATTGAACTTAAGAGTTTGATCCTGGCTCAGATTGAACGCTGGCGGCATGCTTTACACATGCAAGTCGAACGGCAGCGGGGGCTTCGGCCTGCCGGCGAGTGGCGAACGGGTGAGTAATGCATCGGAACGTACCCAGTCGTGGGGGATAACTACGCGAAAGCGTAGCTAATACCGCATACGCCCTGAGGGGGAAAGCGGGGGACCTTCGGGCCTCGCGCGATTGGAGCGGCTGATGTCGGATTAGCTAGTTGGTGGGGTAAAGGCCTACCAAGGCGACGATCCGTAGCTGGTCTGAGAGGATGATCAGCCACACTGGGACTGAGACACGGCCCAGACTCCTACGGGAGGCAGCAGTGGGGAATTTTGGACAATGGGCGCAAGCCTGATCCAGCCATGCCGCGTGAGTGAAGAAGGCCTTCGGGTTGTAAAGCTCTTTCAGACGGAAAGAAATCGGGCGGGTGAATATCCCGCCTGGATGACGGTACTGTCAGAAGAAGCACCGGCTAACTACGTGCCAGCAGCCGCGGTAATACGTAGGGTGCGAGCGTTAATCGGAATTACTGGGCGTAAAGCGTGCGCAGGCGGTTGTGTAAGACAGGTGTGAAATCCCCGGGCTTAACCTGGGAACTGCGCTTGTGACTGCACGGCTAGAGTACGGCAGAGGGGGGTGGAATTCCACGTGTAGCAGTGAAATGCGTAGATATGTGGAGGAACACCGATGGCGAAGGCAGCCCCCTGGGCCGATACTGACGCTCATGCACGAAAGCGTGGGGAGCAAACAGGATTAGATACCCTGGTAGTCCACGCCCTAAACGATGTCGACTAGTTGTTCGGGAAGGTAACTTCCTGAGTAACGCAGCTAACGCGTGAAGTCGACCGCCTGGGGAGTACGGCCGCAAGGTTAAAACTCAAAGGAATTGACGGGGACCCGCACAAGCGGTGGATGATGTGGATTAATTCGATGCAACGCGAAAAACCTTACCTACCCTTGACATGCCTGGAATCCTGCAGAGATGCGGGAGTGCCTTCGGGAGCCAGGACACAGGTGCTGCATGGCTGTCGTCAGCTCGTGTCGTGAGATGTTGGGTTAAGTCCCGCAACGAGCGCAACCCTTGTCGCTAATTGCCATCATTAGGTTGGGCACTTTAGCGAGACTGCCGGTGACAAACCGGAGGAAGGTGGGGATGACGTCAAGTCCTCATGGCCCTTATGGGTAGGGCTTCACACGTCATACAATGGTCGGTACAGAGGGTTGCCAAGCCGCGAGGTGGAGCCAATCCCACAAAGCCGATCGTAGTCCGGATCGTAGTCTGCAACTCGACTACGTGAAGTCGGAATCGCTAGTAATCGCAGATCAGCATGCTGCGGTGAATACGTTCCCGGGTCTTGTACACACCGCCCGTCACACCATGGGAGTGGGTTTCACCAGAAGTAGGTAGCTTAACCTTTCGGGGAGGGCGCTTACCACGGTGAGATTCATGACTGGGGTGAAGTCGTAACAAGGTAGCCGTATCGGAAGGTGCGGCTGGATCACCTCCTTTCAAGAGATGACGCCGCGGCGGCGCAGTATCCACAACTTATCGGTTGTTCAGGCAACGAGAGCCTCGAAGGCATGAGGGTCTGTAGCTCAGCTGGTTAGAGCACCGTCTTGATAAGGCGGGGGTCGTTGGTTCGAACCCAACCAGACCCACCACACGATCAAGCGGGGGGATTAGCTCAGCTGGGAGAGCACCTGCTTTGCAAGCAGGGGGTCGACGGTTCGATCCCGTCATCCTCCACCAGCGTTCGGGGGTGGGCAGAAGCAGGCGTCGAAGGGCTAAGCGGTGCGGATCGTCGGGTCCGCAGCGCTTAGGCCTTGGCAGGTTTTTGAGGTCGCGTTCTTTAACAAAGTGGAAGAAGTAAAGTGTGCGACAGTGGGCCGCAAGGCGCACTGTTGCATGGGTTGGTGTGATTGCATTTTTGCATTCATCTGCGCTTTGAACCAGCGGCAGGTGAGTGCGCGCACAAGCGTGAGTTCGTCTATGGCGGTGGGTGCCCTGGCAACACAGGGTCCATGGTTATAGGATCAAGCGACTAAGTGCATGTGGTGGATGCCTTGGCGATCACAGGCGATGAAGGACGTGCAAGCCTGCGAAAAGCGGGGGGGAGCTGGCAATGGAGCTTTGATCCCCCGATGTCCGAATGGGGAAACCCACTCCTTTTGGAGTATCCCGCGCTGAATACATAGGCGTGTGGAGGCGAACGCGGCGAACTGAAACATCTAAGTAGCCGCAGGAACAGAAATCAACCGAGATTCCCCAAGTAGTGGCGAGCGAACGGGGAGGAGCCTGCACGACTAAACCATCTACTTAGCAAAACGGTCTGGAAAGTCCGACGATACAGGGTGATAGTCCCGTATGCGAAAAGTAGGTGGCGGGTCTGAGCGTGCGACAAGTAGGGCGGGACACGAGAAATCCTGTCTGAAGATGGGGGGACCATCCTCCAAGGCTAAATACTCGTGATCGACCGATAGTGAACCAGTACCGTGAGGGAAAGGCGAAAAGAACCCCGGGAGGGGAGTGAAATAGATCCTGAAACCGCATGCATACAAACAGTGGGAGCCTCCTTCGTGGGGTGACTGCGTACCTTTTGTATAATGGGTCAGCGACTTACGTTCAGTAGCGAGCTTAACCGAATAGGGGAGGCGTAGGGAAACCGAGTCTGACAAGGGCGATTGAGTTGCTGGGCGTAGACCCGAAACCGGATGATCTATCCATGGCCAGGATGAAGGTGCGGTAACACGCACTGGAGGTCCGAACCCACTAATGTTGAAAAATTAGGGGATGAGCTGTGGATAGGGGTGAAAGGCTAAACAAATCCGGAAATAGCTGGTTCTCCCCGAAAACTATTTAGGTAGTGCGTCGTACGGACACTTGCGGGGGTAGAGCACTGTAATCGTTGGGGGGGTCACTGCGATCTACCCCGCGATAGCAAACTCCGAATACCGCAAAGTGATATACGGCAGACAGTCCTGGGGTGCTAACGTCCTGGGACAAGAGGGAAACAACCCAGACCGCCAGCTAAGGTCCCAAATACATGGCTAAGTGGGAAACGAAGTGGGAAGGCCCAGACAGCTAGGAGGTTGGCTTAGAAGCAGCCATCCTTTAAAGAAAGCGTAATAGCTCACTAGTCGAGTCGTCCTGCGCGGAAGATGTAACGGGGCTCAAGCCATGAACCGAAGCTGCGGATCTCGCAAGAGATGGTAGGGGAGCGTTCCGTAAGCCTGCGAAGGTGTCTCGAGAGGGATGCTGGAGGTATCGGAAGTGCGAATGCTGACATGAGTAGCGATAAAGGGTGTGAAAAGCACCCTCGCCGAAAGCCCAAGGTTTCCTGCGCAACGTTCATCGGCGCAGGGTGAGTCGGCCCCTAAGGCGAGGCAGAAATGCGTAGTCGATGGGAAACGGGTCAATATTCCCGTACCGGTCCTAGATGCGATGGGGGGACGGAGAAGGTTAGGCCAGCCGGGTGTTGGACGTCCCGGTTTAAGCGTGTAGGCGTGCCCCGTAGGCAAATCCGCGGGGCTGAGCTGAGGCGTGATGACGAGGGCTCTTTGAGCCCGAAGTGGTTGATACCATGCTTCCAGGAAAAGCCTCTAAGCTTCAGTCTAGGATCGACCGTACCGCAAACCGACACAGGTGGGCAGGTAGAAAATACCAAGGCGCTTGAGAGAACTCAGGAGAAGGAACTCGGCAAATTGATACCGTAACTTCGGGAGAAGGTATGCCCCGTTAGCTTGTAGGAGTACATCCGAAGGGCGAAGGGGCCGCAGAGAATCGGTGGCTGCGACTGTTTATTAAAAACACAGCACTGTGCAAACACGAAAGTGGACGTATACGGTGTGACGCCTGCCCGGTGCCGGAAGGTTAAGTGATGGGGTGCAAGCTCTTGATCGAAGCCCCGGTAAACGGCGGCCGTAACTATAACGGTCCTAAGGTAGCGAAATTCCTTGTCGGGTAAGTTCCGACCTGCACGAATGGCGTAACGATGGCCACACTGTCTCCTCCTGAGACTCAGCGAAGTTGAAATGTTTGTGAAGATGCAATCTCCCCGCGGCAAGACGGAAAGACCCCATGAACCTTTACTGTAGCTTTGCATTGGACTTTGACGGGACTTGTGTAGGATAGGTGGGAGGCTGTGAAGCGGGAACGCCAGTTTCCGTGGAGCCAACCTTGAAATACCACCCTGGTGTCGTTGAGGTTCTAACCTTGGCCCGTGAATCCGGGTCGGGGACCGTGCATGGCAGGCAGTTTGACTGGGGCGGTCTCCTCCCAAAAGGTAACGGAGGAGTACGAAGGTCGCCTAGACACGGTCGGACATCGTGTTGATAGTGCAATGGCAAAAGGCGGCTTGACTGCGAGACCGACAAGTCGAGCAGGTGCGAAAGCAGGTCATAGTGATCCGGTGGTTCTGTATGGAAGGGCCATCGCTCAACGGATAAAAGGTACTCTGGGGATAACAGGCTGATTCCGCCCAAGAGTTCACATCGACGGCGGAGTTTGGCACCTCGATGTCGGCTCATCACATCCTGGGGCTGTAGCCGGTCCCAAGGGTATGGCTGTTCGCCATTTAAAGTGGTACGTGAGCTGGGTTTAAAACGTCGTGAGACAGTTTGGTCCCTATCTGCCGTGGGCGCTGGAAGTTTGAGAGGACCTGCTCCTAGTACGAGAGGACCGGAGTGGACGCACCCCTGGTGTACCGGTTGTGACGCCAGTCGCATCGCCGGGTAGCTAAGTGCGGAAGAGATAACCGCTGAAAGCATCTAAGCGGGAAACTCGCCTCAAGATGAGACTTCCCCGGGGCCTCGAGCCCCCTGAAGGGTCGTTGAAGACCACAACGTTGATAGGTCGGGTGTGGAAGCGCAGCAATGCGTTGAGCTAACCGATACTAATTGCCCGTGAGGCTTGATCCTATAACCCTGGATCCAACACCGCGACAACTCACCGAAAAACGCATCACACCCCCACACACACTTTGCTTCCCCACTTTGTTACCCTTTACAGTCTGACGACCATAGCCTCCTGGCCCCACCCCTTCCCATCCCGAACAGGACCGTGAAACAGGAGCGCGCCGATGATAGTGCCCACTGCGGGTGCGAAAGTAGGTCATCGTCAGACTACCCCTTGCACCGAAAAGCCGCTTCCCCCTCCACGGGAAAGCGGCTTTTTGCTGCCTATTCGCCGCAGAAAAGAGCTTGCGCCGCGCCGGCGACGCGTCTGCGCCCGCTACCCGGCGAGGACGTCGCGTTGCGCTGCGCGCCCCCCGCCCCCGGCGTGACTTGCCGAGCGCGTTGCAGACCGAATCCTGCCTGCGGCTCATGCCGCCGTGTCTGCACAACGCGATGCCTTGGCTCCAATAGCCCCGTTCAGGATGCCTATCCAGCCTTAACGCCTACCTAGTCCTGGGAGCACGATCATCGGATCCCGGTACAGAATGTCTTCGGAATTTCGGATATGCTCCGGAAACCTAATTCGACAGCGAATAACCATGCAGGTCGTCGTCGGATTTCATGCTATTAACGAGCTAAAACGGGATGCAAGATGAGTGAAGCGGTCCGCGATTTTTCGCAGTGCTATGGTCATGATTTCGAGGATCTCAAAATAGGTATGTCAGCGGCGATCGGGCGTACCGTCACGGAGGCGGATATCGCTATGTTTGCCGGTATTTCGGGTGATACGAATCCCGTTCACCTCGACGGCGAATTCGCGGCCTCGACGATGTTTGGCGAACGCATCGCTCATGGAATGCTGTCGGCGAGCTTCATTTCCGCAGTGTTCGGTACGAAGCTGCCAGGACCGGGATGCATCTACCTCGGGCAGTCGCTGAACTTCAAGGCACCGGTGAAAGTCGGCGAAACGGTAGTCGCCCGGGTGACAGTACGCGAACTCGTGACTCACAAGCGCCGGGCGTTCTTTGATACTGTCTGTACGGTGGCCGGAAAAGTGGTACTCGAAGGCCATGCGGAGATCTATCTCCCCGCCAGGCAATAACGGTCTTCCTCGCTAGCAGCAGCGAGGGCGTGGCCGATGAGCGACTACGCCACTTCCGGGATGAGCGCGGGCTTCAGTTCGCGCCAAGACCCAAGCGCTTGTCGCATTCAATCAGCGCATATGCGGAATGGTTGTGGATGGATTCGAAGTTTTCGGACTCCACGCGGTAGCAGTCGATGCGAGGCTCGGCATTCAGAAGACCAGCGACGTCCCGAACCATGTCCTCGACAAACTTTGGATTGTCGTATGCGCGCTCGGTCACGTATTTTTCGTCCGGGCGCTTCAGTAGGCCGTAGAGCTGGCAGGAAGCCTGGCTTTCCACCAGCTGTACGAGTTCTTCGATCCAGAGAAAACTGTTGGTTTGAGCAGTGACGGTGACGTGAGAGCGCTGATTGTGCGCGCCATATTCCGAGATTTTTTTCGAGCACGGGCACAAGCTCGTTACCGGCACGACGGTCTTCATCGTGAAACTGTACGCGCCCCCTTCCCGTATTTCTGCCGTAAACGTCACCTCATAGTCCATGAGGCTCTGAACTCCCGAGATCGGGGCGGCCTTGTTGATGAAATAGGGGAAGGTGAGTTCGATCTGGCCGGTCTCGGCTTCAAGGCGTTTGACCATTTCACGCAGCATCGGCTCGATGGACTCGACCGAAATCTCCCGCTCGTTCCCATTGATGATCTCGATGAAGCGCGACATGTGGGTCCCCTTGAAATTATGAGGGAGGCCGACGTACATGTTGAAAACGGCAATCGTGTGCTGCACGCCGCCGTTCTTGTCGCTGACTCGAACTGGATGACGAATGGATTTTATGCCGACCTTGTCGATGGCCAGTTTACGGCTGTCGTTGAGATTTTGGACGTCGGGAATGGCATGAGCCTTTTGGGAAGTCATCTGCTGTTCTCTGTGAAGCCGGTAGTGAATCCTATCATTCCCGACAAAAACACTCAACTATTGTCAGGGTAGGCACGCCTTATTGCGGCCACCATGCCCGCAGCGTCAAGCTCGACCGACTCGAGGAGCTGAGACTGGTCTCCGTGGTCGATGAAGGTGTCCGGCAAGCCCAGACGCAGCAGCCGGGGACGGTTTGTCAGGTTTTCCAGCACTCTCGCCACCTCCGATCCGGCGCCTCCGATGACCGCATTTTCCTCGAGGGTGACGAGGAGGTCGTGACCGGCGGCAAGTTCCTCGATAAGCGCGACGTCGAGCGGTTTGACGAAACGCATGTTGGCGACGGTCGCGTCGAGTTGCTCGGCGGCCTGCAGTGCATTGAGGAGCAGGCTGCCGAAGACGAGCAGCGCGATGCGCTGGCCGTTTCGGCGGATCTCGCCCTTGCCGATCGGAAGTGCCGCCATTGCGGTTTCCGGCTCCACCTGCATTCCGGTGCCGCGCGGGTATCGCACCGCGGCGGGTCCGTTGTGGCGGTAAGCCGTGTAGAGCATCTGCCGGCACTCGTTTTCATCGGCAGGCGCCATGACAACGAGGTTGGGAATGCAGCCGAGGTAGGAGAGGTCGAAGGCTCCGTGATGCGTGGCGCCGTCGGCCCCGACGAGTCCGGCGCGATCGATCGCAAACACCACGGGGAGGTTTTGCAGCGCGATGTCGTGGATGAGCTGGTCGTAGGCGCGTTGCAGGAAGGTCGAATAGATCGCCACGACGGGTTTGAAGCCTTCGCACGCGAGGCCTGCGGCGAACGTCAGCGCGTGCTGCTCGGCTATTCCTACATCATAGTAGCGATCCGGGTATTCCTGTGCGAACCGCACCATCCCGGAGCCTTCGCGCATCGCGGGGGTGATGCCGACGACTTTTTCGTCCTGGGCGGCGATGTCGCACAGCCAGTCGCCGAACACCTGCGTGTACGTGAGTTTGGCGGCGCCTTTGGCGGTCTGGATGCCCGCTGTATGGTCGAATGTCGAGACCCCGTGGTAAAGGACGGGATCTGCTTCGGCGAGCTTGTAACCTTGTCCCTTGCGCGTGATGACGTGCAGGAAGTGCGGACCGTTGAGCTTGCGCAGGTTCTGCAGTGTCGGGATCAGGGCGTCGAGGTCATGCCCGTCGATCGGGCCGTAATAATGGAAGCCGAACTCCTCGAACAGCGTTCCCGGGGTGATCAGGCCCTTCACATGCTCTTCGACCTTGCGGGCGAAGTCGAGCATCGGCTGGGACACGCCGAGCACTTTTTCGCCGGCACGGCGCGCGGCATTGTAGGTCCGGCCCGAAAACATGCGGGCGAGGATTTTCGTCAGCGCGCCGACCGGGGGCGATATCGACATTTCGTTGTCGTTGAGAATCACCAGCAGGTTGATGTCGCGCATGTCTCCGGCATTATTCAGGGCTTCGAAGGCCATGCCGGCCGACATCGCGCCATCGCCGATCACCGCAATTGAGCGCCGCTGCTCGCCCCGGTTGCGCGCGGCCACCGCCATTCCCAGCGCGGCCGAGATCGAGGTCGACGAGTGCGCGGTGCCGAACGTGTCGTAGCTGCTTTCCGAGCGGCGCGGGAAGCCCGAAATTCCGCCCCACTGCCGCAGCCTGCTCATTGCCTCGCGTCGGCCGGTGAGGATCTTGTGCCCGTAGGTCTGGTGGCCCACGTCCCACACGATGCGGTCCTCCGGCGTGTCGAAAATGTAGTGCAGCGCGATCGACAGCTCGACCGTGCCGAGGTTGGAAGACAGGTGTCCGCCGGTCTTCGAGACCGACTCGATCAGAAATGCGCGCAGCTCCGCGGCCAGGGCCGGGAGTTCGCGACGGTCCAGCTGGCGCAGATCAAACGGTGAGTCGATGCGGTGAAGCAGGGGGTACGGGGGCATGTGCAGGTCCGGCGGAATCGGAATTCAGAATCTTCGATGGACGATGAAAGTGGCGAGTTCGTCGAGTCTGGCGGCCTGGGATCCGAAAGGCGTGAGGGCTTCACGGGCGTCGGCAAGCAGCGATTCGGCGAGCGCGCGCGCTTCCGTCATGCCGAGGAGAGTTACGTAAGTCGGTTTGTTATTGTCGGCGTCCTTGCCGGCTGTTTTTCCGAGCGTCGCCGTGTCGGACTGCGTATCGAGGATGTCGTCGACGACCTGGAACAGCAGGCCCACAAGCTTCCCGTAGTGATCGAGGCGTTCCAGGCGGTCGGAGTCGAGGCTGGTGCCGCATGTTGCCCCCAGGAGGATCGAGGCCCGGATCAAGGCGCCGGTCTTGTGGATATGCATGTATTCGAGCTCTTCGCGGCTAAGCTGTTTCCCGACTGCGGCAAGGTCGATCGCCTGCCCGCCCGCCATGCCGCGCGAGCCGGAGGCGCGTGCGAGCTGGGCGATCATCGCCAGCTGTTCCGACGGGTCATCGCTTAGCGGATGCTCGGAGAGGGACTGGAAGGCGAGCGCCTGCAGCGAATCCCCCACGAGCAACGCGGTCGCGTCATCGTATTCGACATGCACGGTCGGTTTCCCGCGCCGCAGCACGTCATTGTCCATGCAGGGCAAGTCGTCGTGGACCAGGGAATAGGCGTGAATCAGCTCGACGGCACACGCAACTTTGTCCAGCCGCTCCAAGGCAGCACCGACGAGTCCTCCTGCCGCATGGACGAGCAGCGGCCTGATGCGCTTGCCGCCGCCGAGCACGGCGTAGCGCATCGCCTCGTGGAGCCGGGCGGGAGCGATGTTAGCGTCGGGGAGAAGGTTTTCCAGTGCAGTTTCGGAGCGTCGCTGGATGGCTTCCATCCAGGCCAAAAAATTCGTGTGGCTCATTCCTGGTCCCTCATGTCTTCAGCCGGATTCCGCGGCGCCAGAACATCGTTTTCCAGCTGGCGCACCCGCTGTTCGGCAGCTTGCAGAGTTTCCTGACAGTGTTTCAGCAGGTTGGCGCCGCGTTGATACCGTTCCAGCGCCTGTTCGAGCGAGATTGCTCCGCTTTCCATTTCCTGAACAATCGCTTCGAGTTCGGCAATGGCGGATTCGAAGGATTTCGGCGCAGTTGGGGCCTTGGCCATGATTCGAAGCCGTGCAAAATAAAAGGGGGAAAAGTAACCGATCGGGCTACTGGCGGTCAAACAACTTCTCTAATAGAATCATCCGCTCATTTTTCCGAATTTCTTGGAATTTACAGGGGAGGTTCGGGGATGTCCGATCTCGCATCCAAGGCCAAAACGGCCCCGGCGATTTCCCAGTTGCCGGTTTCGATGTACTTCGACGAAAAAATCTTCGAACTGGAGAAGCGCCTGTTGTTCCAGGGCGGGGCGGGATATGTCGGCCACGAGTTGATGGTACCGGAAGTGGGGAACTATCGCTCTCTGGAATGGCTGGACCACTCCAGGTTGCTGTTTCGCACGCAGGACGGCATCCATCGCCTTTCGAACGTCTGCCGTCACCGTCAGGCAATCATGTTGCAGGGGGCGGGCACTGCCGAACGGATCGTCTGCCCGGTCCACCGCTGGACGTACGACCAGCAGGGCCGCCTGCTCGGTGCACCGCGTTTCCCCGAGAACCCCTGCCTCGACCTCAAGCGTGATGCGCTGGAAAACTGGCGTGGTCTGCTGTTCGCCGGTCCGCGCTCGGCCCGAGCCGATCTGGCGGGAATGGAGATGGCGCCGGAACTCGACTTTTCAGGCTTCAAGCTCGATCGCGTCGAGATTCACGAGTGCAATTACAACTGGAAGACGTTCATCGAGGTGTACCTCGAGGACTACCACGTCGTGCCCTACCACCCTGGCCTGGGACGCTTCGTCAGCTGTGACGACCTGACCTGGCAATTCGGCGACTGGTACTCGGTGCAGCGTGTCGGCATCACTTCGCTGGCCAAACCGGGTTCGAACGCATACCGGAAGTGGCATGAGGCGATCCTCGCCTATTACGGCGACAGCCGGCCGGCCCAGGGCGCGATCTGGCTGACGTATTACCCGAATGTGATGGTGGAGTGGTATCCGCACGTGCTCGTCGTCAGCACGCTGATCCCGCGCGACGTGAATAGGACGACGAACGTTGTCGAGTTTTATTATCCCGAGGATATCGTCGAGTTCGAACGCGAGTTCGTCGCAGCCGAACAGGTCGCCTACATGGAAACCGCGATCGAGGACGACGACATCGGCGAGCGCATGGACCGGGGTCGCCGGGCATTGCTGCAGGAAGGGCGCGACGAGGTCGGGCCGTACCAGTCGCCGCTCGAGGACGGGATGCGGCATTTCCATGAGTTCTACCGACGCATCCTCGGGCCGCATCTCTGATTGTGGGCGGGCGGGGAGGGACGTCGGTACCGCGCCCGGCGATCCCGCTCGGTGAAATGCCGGGGCGCGTGCTGGCGGGAGTTCAGCCCGGAGTCTGAAGCTCGCGCGGCAGCGGGAAGGTTACGCGCTCGGGCACTCCCTCGAGCGTGCGCACCGAGCTTGCCCCCAACTCCTTGAGGCGTTCGACGACCGCATCGACGAGCACTTCCGGCGCCGATGCCCCGGCGGTCACGCCGACACGTTTCTTGTCTTCGAGCCATGCCGGGTCGATCCCTGCCGCGTTATCCACCAGATATGCCGGCACGCCGAGCAGTTCGGCAACTTCGCGCAGGCGGTTCGAATTCGAACTGTTGCGCGAACCGACGACGAACACGATATCGACTCGCGGCGCCATGAACTTGACCGCGTCCTGGCGGTTCTGCGTCGCATAGCAGATGTCATCCTTCTTAGGGCCGACGATCGCCGGGAAACGGGCTCGGAGTGCGGCGACGAGCGTCGCGGCGTCATCGACCGACAAGGTTGTCTGTGTGACGTACGCAAGGTGCTGAGGGTCGGCGACCTTCAGGTTCGCGACGTCCTCGACGACCTCGACGAGGTGAATGCCGTCACCGACCTGTCCCATTGTCCCTTCGACTTCGGGGTGACCCTTGTGTCCGATCATCACGATCTCGCGCCCCTGCTCGCGCAGGCGTGCGACTTCCAGATGAACTTTGGTCACCAGCGGGCAGGTCGCGTCGAAAACTCGCAGGCCGCGTCTTTGCGCTTCGCTGCGCACGGCTTGCGGCACCCCGTGCGCGCTGAAGATCACGGTCTGGCCGGTCGGCACTTCGTTGAGGTTTTCGACAAAAATCGCGCCCTTCGCGCGAAGCCCGTCGACGACGAACTTGTTATGCACGACTTCATGGCGTACGTAGATCGGCGCACCGAAACGAGCGAGCGCCTGCTCGACGATCTCGATCGCGCGCTCGACGCCCGCACAGAAGCCGCGCGGATTTGCGAGCAGGATTTCCTTGTCGTTCATGGCTGGTTCCTGTGGAGGCCGAGGCCGTTAGCGGACGCTCAAAGAACGCCGATCACTTCCACTTCGAAGCGGATCGTCTTGCCGGCGAGGGGGTGGTTGAAATCGACGACCGCGAACGTTTCATTGATTTCCCGCACCAGCCCCGAATAGCGGGAACCGTTCGGGGCGCCGAATTCCATGATCGTCATCGGTTCGATCTCCTCTTCGGGCATGTGCTCGCGTTTCACACGCTCGACTAGCTCGGGATTGTGGGGGCCGAACGCATCTTCGGGCGCGAGCGTGAACAAGTGATGCTTGCCAACCTCGATGCCTGCGAGCAGGCGCTCGAGGCTGGGAAGCAGCTCTCCGGCGCCCAGCTGCAGCGTCGCTGGCGTGGCTTCGAAGGTGCTGATCAGCGGCTGGCCGTTTTCCATGGCGATGCGGTAGTGCAGCGTCACCAGGCTGTCGGGTTGGACGATCTGGGTCACGAGGGGTTCTCCGAAGTGGATGTGTCGCGGGAGGCGTCGCGAGGTGAGCGGAACTGCGCCCACAGCATCAGGGCGACGCCGACAGTGATGGCGGAATCGGCGACGTTAAAGGCCGGCCAGCCGTGGCGGCCGATATGGAAGTAGAGGAAATCGACCACTGCGCCATGCACGATGCGGTCGATGACATTGCCGACCGCTCCGCCGATGATGAGGCTGAACGCCAGCGGCAGCGCGCGTTCACGCTGGTGATGACGCAGCATCGCGAGCAGCCAGCCGCAGACGACGAGCGCGAGCGCAATGAAGAACCAGCGCTGCCAGCCCGAATGGTCCGCAAGAAAGCTAAATGCCGCGCCCGGGTTGTAGACCAGGACGAGCTGGAAGAAGCCCGTGACGGGCACCGCCTCGCCGAAGTCGAGCCGCGACAGCACCAGCCATTTCACGAACTGGTCCAGCGCCACGACCAGCGCAGCCAGTTCGAGCCAGCCGAAGAAGCGTCGCGTCAGCGCTTGCCGCGCGGCTGGCGCGGGTTCCCGGGAGGGTTCAGGCATGCGTGCGGCTTTCCCCGTCGCCATGGAGGTTCGTGCGGCAGCGTCCGCACAGCTCCGGGTGATCGGCATCGACGCCGACGTCTTCACGGAAATGCCAGCAGCGACCGCACTTCTGGTGACTCGATGGCGCAGCGTCCACGCCTTCATCGGCTTCGGTTTTGACGCGCACCAGTTCCGCGCGGGACGTGATCAGCACGAAATGCAGATCTGCGCCGACACTCGCGAGCGCGTCGAAACGCGCGCCGCTCGCGTGCACGCGCACTTCGGCCTGCAGCGAAGCGCCGATCCTGCCGTCGCTGCGCAGGCTTTCGAGCACTTTCTGCACCTCCGCCCTCGCGCTGCGGATCAGCTCCCACCGCGCGAGGATTTCATTGCCTCGCGCGAGTTCGGGCAATTCGTGCCAAGTGTGCAGCATCACGCTGTCGTCGGCGTCGTTGCCGGTCACCCGCCAGATCTCCTCGGCGGTGAAGCTCAGGATCGGCGCCATCATCCGGGTGATCGCCTGAGTGATGTGCCACAGCGCGGTCTGGGCGGCGCGGCGCGCGCGGGAGTCGGCTTTCGTCGTGTACAGGCGGTCCTTGAGGATGTCGACGTAGAACGCGCCCAGATCCTCGGCGGCGAAGTTCTGCAGCGCCTGCACGATCTTGTGGAACTCGAAGCGCGCGTAGTCCCCCGTGACCTGCTCCTGCAGGCGGCGAGTCAGCGCGAGTGCGTAGTGGTCGATGTCCAGCCACTCCTCGACCGGCACGGCGTCGCGGGCGATGTCGAAGTCGGCAGTGTTGGCGAGCAGGAAGCGCAGCGTGTTGCGCAGGCGGCGATAGACTTCGACGACACGGTCGAGGATCTCCTTCGAGATCGTGAGCTCGCCCGAATAATCGGTGGCGGCGACCCACAGGCGCAGGATCTCGGCGCCGAGCTTGTCCGAGACTTCCTGCGGCGCGACGACGTTGCCTTTCGACTTCGACATCTTCTTGCCTTGGCCATCGACGACGAAGCCGTGCGTCAGCAGGGCGTCGTACGGGGCACGCCCGTCGATCGCGCAGCCGGTCAGGAGCGACGAGTGGAACCAGCCGCGGTGCTGGTCCGAGCCTTCGAGATAGAGGTCTGCGGGCCACTGGCTATCGGCAGCGTGCGAGCCGCGCAGTACCGTCCAGTGCGTCGTGCCCGAGTCGAACCAGACGTCGAGCGTGTCGCGCATCTTGTCGTACTGCGCGACGTCGCTGCCGAGCAGTTCCGCCGCGTCGAGCTTGAACCAGGCGTCGATGCCGTGCTGTTCGACGCGCTGCGCGACTTGCTCGAGCAGGTCGAGCGAGCGCGGATGCGGTTCGCCGGTTTCCTTGTGCAGGAACAGCGGAATCGGCACGCCCCAGTTGCGCTGTCGCGATACGCACCAGTCGGGCCGGTTCGCGATCATCGAATGCAGCCGCGCCTTGCCCCACGCGGGATAGAACTGCGTCTCGTCGACGGCCTTCAGCGCCAGTTCGCGCAGCGTCGCGCTGCCCGGGTCGACCGCTTCGCGTCCCGGCAGGCGGTCCATGCCGACGAACCATTGCGTCGTCGCGCGATAGATCACCGGCGTCTTGTGGCGCCAGCAGTGCATGTAGCTGTGCGTCAGCGTGCCCGAGGCGAACAGGCTGCCGACTTCGGCGAGCTTGTCGACGATCTTCGGGTTCGCGTCCCACACCGACAGGCCGCCGAAGAACGGCAGGCTTTCGTGGAACACGCCGTCGCCCTGCACCGGGTTGAGGATGTCGTCGTTGCGCATGCCGTAGCGCATGCAGGACTGGAAGTCGTCCAGGCCGTACGCGGGCGCGCTATGCACGATGCCGGTACCGGCGTCGGCCGCGACGTAGTCGCCGAGGAAGACCGGCGAGAGGCGGTCATAGAACGGGTGGCGAAACTGGATGCGGTCGAGCGCCACGCCACGCGCGGCGGCGAGGACTCGCCCTTCGAGTGAATAGCGTTCGAGGGCCGAGGCGCGCAGTTCGGCGGCGAGGATCAGCAGACCCTTTGGCGTTTCGACCAGTTCGTACATCAGCTCGGGATGCACGTTGAGCGCCTGGTTGGAGGGAATCGTCCACGGCGTCGTCGTCCAGATCACCGCATACACGGGGTGATCGGGCAGCGCATCGAGGCCGAACGCGTGCGCGAGCTTGGTCCGTTCGGCCGTGTCGAGCGGGAAGCCTACGTCGATCGCCGGCGATTTCTTGTCCTGGTACTCGACTTCGGCCTCGGCGAGCGCCGAACCACAGTCGAAGCACCAGTTCACCGGCTTCAGTCCCTTGAACAGGAAGCCTTTGCGGAACATCTCGCCGAGCGCGCGGATCTCGTCCGCTTCGTTCGAGAAGTTCATCGTGCGGTACGGGTTGTCCCAGTCGCCGAGCACGCCGAGGCGGATGAAGTCCTTCTTCTGCCGCTCGATCTGCTCGCCCGCGTACTCGCGGCACAATTCGCGCGCCCGATCGGCGGGCAGGTGCTTGCCGTGCTGCTTCTCGATCTGGTGCTCGATCGGCAGGCCGTGGCAGTCCCAGCCCGGCACGTACGGCGCGTCGAAACCGGCGAGCGTCTTCGAGCGGACGATGATGTCCTTGAGGATCTTGTTCACCGCGTGGCCGATGTGGATGTCGCCATTCGCATACGGCGGCCCGTCGTGCAGGACGAACTTCGGCCGCCCGGCCGCCGCCTTGCGGATCTTCTGGTACAGCTTCTTCGCTTGCCAGTCGGCGACCCAGCCCGGTTCGCGCTTCGCGAGATCGCCGCGCATCGGGAACGGGGTGTCTGGCATGTTCAGGGTCTTGCGGTAATCAGCCATGATGGTGTTTTCGGCCTCAGGGGCGAATCGGGTGTTGTGCGAACCAGGCGCGCGCATTTTCGGCGTCCCGGGCAATCTGGGCGATGAGGGCGTCGAGCGATTCGAACTTGGCTTCGTCGCGCTGCTTGTTGAGGAAATGGATGCGCAGATGGGCGCCGTAACAGTCGCGGCCCCAGTCGAAGAGATGGACTTCAAGCGTCGGACGCCCCGACGCGGTTATCGTCGGCCGCACGCCGATGCTCGCGACGCCTGCGACGAGTTCCGCGGCGAGTCCTTCGACGGCGACCGCGAACACGCCGGACAACGCCGGCCGGCGATGTTTCATCTGGATGTTGACGGTCGGATAGCCAAGCGTGCGGCCGATCTTGTCGCCGTGCACGACACGCCCGGCGATGCTGTAGGGCCGGCCCAGCAGCCGCGCGGCATGGGCGAGATCGCCTTCCGCGAGCGCTTCCCGCACCGCCGAGCTCGACGCGCGTTCTCCGCCGACATCCAGCGTCGGCATCGCTTCGACCGCGAACCGGTGGCTGGCGCCGCGTGCCTGGAGCAACGCGAAGTCGCCCTGGCGCTTCACGCCGAAACGGAAGTCGTCGCCGATGATCAGGTGGCGCACGCCGAGGCCGCGCACGAGGATGTCGTCGATGAACTGGTCGGCGGTCAGCGCCGCGAGGCGCGCGTCGAAGCGGCAGACGTGGACCCGGTCGACGCCGCAGCTGGCGAGCAGCAGCAGCTTTTCGCGCAGCGACGCGAGGCGCGCCGGGGCGTCGGCCGGGGAGAAATATTCACGCGGATGGGGTTCGAACGTGAGCACCACCGCCGGCAGGGCCAGCGAACGGGCCTTGTCGGTGAGCAGCTTGAGCAGCGCCTGGTGGCCGCGGTGCACCCCGTCGAAATTGCCGATGGTGAGGACCGAGGACTGCGCCGCGCGCTCCGGAATCCCGCGAAAAACCTGCATGACCGCCCGAAAAAGCGGTAATTATAACGGCAACGCGAGCGCTCTGGCGGTTCGCGCCGGTCAGTCCACCTGCGCGACCCGGGTTGGCCCGAGCGGCGGGTTGTCCTTGAAGTAGCGGCGCAGGCCCCGCATGATCGCTTCGGCCATCTTGTCCTGATAGGCGTCGTCGTTCAGGCGCCGCTCTTCCTCCGGGTTGCTGATGAAGGCGGTCTCGACGAGGATCGACGGGATGTCCGGCGCCTTCAGCACCGCGAAGCCGGCCTGTTCGACGTGCGCCTTGTGCAGCGTGTTGATGTCACCGAGCTCGTTCAGCACCGCCTTGCCGAGCTTCAGGCTGTCGTTGATCGTCGCCGTCTGCGACAAGTCGAGCAGCGTGCGCGCGAGATGGCCTTCCTGTTTCGCGAGATTCACGCCGCCGATCAGGTCGGCGTCGTTTTCCTTCTGCGCGAGCCAGCGCGCGGCCGAACTCGAGGCGCCGCTTTCCGACAGCACGAACACCGAGCTGCCACGTGCTTCGGGCCGGACGAAAGCGTCGGCGTGGATCGACACGAAAAGGTCGGCCTGTACGCGTCGTGCCCGCGTCACGCGCTGGCGAAGCGGCACGAAATAGTCGCCATCGCGCGTCAATACCGCGCGCATGTTCGTCTCGGCGTCGATCTTCCGCTTCAGCCGTCGGGCGATCGACAGCGTGACGTTTTTTTCGAAGCTACCGCGCCGCCCAACCGCGCCGGGATCCTCGCCGCCGTGGCCGGGGTCGAGCGCGACCGTGAGCAGCCGGTTCGCGGGCGGACGTCTCTGGCGTTTTGCCCTGTCCTGCACGGCGGCCTGCTGCACCGGCGCGTCGTCGCTTCCGGCAGGGGCGGTATCGCCGGCGGCGGCATCGAGCGGCGAGGATTTTTCGATCAGCGCGAGCAGCGGGTCGACCGGCACGGTGGGATACAGATCGAGCACCAGGCGGTGACGGTAATCGCCGACCGGCTGGAGCGTGAATATCTGTGGAGTGATCTCGTTCTTCAGTTCGACGACCAGCCGCACCACCCCGGGGCGATTCTGCCCGGCGCGAATCAGCCGGATATACGGGTCGGACTCAAGCACCTTTGATGGCAAGGTCTGCAGCACGCTGTCGAGTTCGACATCTTCGAGATCGACGACGAGGCGGTCGGGATCCTTGACGAGAAGGTGGCTGAACTTCAGTTGGCGGCTGCCTTCGAGCGTGATGCGCGTGTAATCGTCAGCGGGCCAGACACGCACTGCGACGAGGCTCGCCGCGGCGGCGACCGGACTCACCAGCAGCACAAGGGCGCCGCCGGCAAACTTCAGAAGGTCGCGCCGGCCGAATTTCGACGTGGCGGGCATCACGGAGCGGGCCGGTTCAATTCCGAGTTCAGTTTTCTTGTACATGTCCGTCCTGCCTCCGTCAGCGCAGAGGCCTCGAGGCGCCGACCCGTGCCGGCGACGACAAGGCGCACTTCCACGTCCGCCGGTGCGAGATACGGGCTGGCTTTGTCGGGCCATTCCACGAGACACACGCCGGGGCCGCCGAAGTACTCGTCGAGCCCTGCTTCCAGATATTCTTCGGGTACTGCGAAGCGATAAAAATCAAAGTGATATAAGTTTAATCTAGAAAGAACATAAGGTTCAATCAAGGTGTAGGTCGGGCTTTTTACTTTTCCGTCGTGACCGAGGGCGCGCAGCACGCCGCGGACCAGCGTCGTCTTCCCGGCGCCGAGGTCCCCGCGCAGGTAAATCACCAATCCGGCGTGCAGGGCAGGTGCGAGTGCTGCGCCGGCAGCTTCGGTGTCGGTTTCGTCATCGAGCTGCGCGATGAATCCGCAGCCGTTATCATCTGCCGGGTGAAGAATCCGAATCATCAGGGTGCCTCCGGGCACGCCGCGCCGCACGAATCGCTGACGACCGTCGCGGAGCAGTTGGATATATGGGCCAGGGAACTGGGTTTCGCTGCCGTCGGCGTCGCGGACATCGATCTTGCCGGCGCCGAGCCGGGCTTGGCGGCGTGGCTCGCCAGCGGTTATCACGGCGAGATGGATTATATGGCGCGTCACGGCATGAAGCGGGCGCGCCCTGCCGAACTGGTTCCGGGCACGCTGCGCGTCATCAGCGTCCGCATGAATTACTGGCCGCAGGGCGCCGACGCGCAAGCTGCGCTCGACGAGCCCGCGCAGGCCTATGTGTCCCGCTACGCGCTCGGGCGCGACTACCACAAGCTGATGCGCACACGCCTGCAGAAGCTCGCCGAGCGCATCGCCGCCGCGGCGCCGCACGGCTACCGGGTCTTCGTCGACTCCGCGCCGGTGCTGGAGGTCGAACTCGCGACGCGCGCCGGGCTGGGCTGGCGCGGCAAGCACACGCTCACGCTCGACCGCTCGGCCGGTTCGTTCTTTTTCCTCGGCGAGATCTTCACCGACTTGCCGCTGCCGGTCGACGTGCCGACCAAACCCCATTGCGGCTCCTGTCGTGCCTGCCTCGACGCCTGTCCGACCGGGGCGATCGTGGAGCCGTACCGAGTAGACGCTCGCCGCTGCATCTCGTACCTCACGATCGAGCTGAAAGGGGCGATCCCCGAGGATCTGAGACCGCTGATCGGCAATCGCATCTACGGCTGCGACGACTGCCAGCTGGTATGTCCGTGGAACCGCTTCGCGCAGCTCACCGCCGAGCCCGATTTTGCGCCGCGCCACGGTCTCGACCGCGCGAGCCTGGTGGAACTCTTTCGCTGGACCGAGCCCGATTTCTCTGCGCGCATGGCGGGGAGCGCGATTTACCGCATCGGCTTCGAGCGCTGGTTGCGCAATCTCGCCGTGGCGCTCGGCAATGCCCCCACGTCGCCCAGCATCGTTGCGGCGCTGCGCTCCCGGGCCGACGACTCGTCGGAGCTGGTGCGCGAGCACGTCGCCTGGGCGCTGAAGCGGCACGGCGCTGACTAGCGCGGGTTCTGCGGAAGGCCCGCCATAGGCAGGCGACGGTCTGTCCCCGACCGATTGCGGCTAGAATCCCGCGCTTCCAACCGCTCCGGGCTTCCTCGTGAATTCTTCGCGACCAATAGGCGTTTTCGATTCCGGCATCGGCGGGCTTACGGTCGTGCGTGCGCTGATGGAACGGCTGCCGCTCGAACATATCGTCTACTTCGGCGACACCGCGCGCGTTCCGTATGGCGTCAAGTCGGTCGCGACGATCCGCCACTTTACCGAACAGATCACCGATTTCCTGCTGCAGCAGGATGTCAAGATGCTGATCGTCGCGTGCAACACGATGGCGGCGGTCGCGGCCGAAACCGTGCGCCAGCGTGCGGGCTCCATCCCTGTGCTGGATGTCATCGAAGCCGGAGCGCAGGCTGCGGTCGCGCAGTCGCGCAGTCGCGGCATCGGCGTCATCGGCACGCCGACGACGGTCAATAGCAACGCCTACGCGCGACGCATCCACGCGCTCGACTCCGGCGCACGCGTCTATTCGCAGGCCTGTCCGCTGTTCGTGCCGCTCGTCGAAGAGGGCTGGCTCGACCATCCCGTGACGCGGCTGACCGCGCAGGAATACCTCAAGCCGGTGCTCGCCGAGGAAGTCGACAGCCTCGTGCTCGGCTGCACGCATTACCCGTTGCTGAAGCCGCTGCTGCGCGATGTCGTCGGCCCGGGCGTGCGGCTCGTGGACTCCGCGCTGACGACCGCGGAACTCGCCGCGGCGAAACTGCACGCGCTCGGCCTCGCGAACACGCATCCGGGCGAAGCGACGTACCGGTTCGTCGTCACCGACGTGCCGCTGCGCTTCCAGACGATCGGCGAACGCTTTCTCGGCCGTTCACTCGGCGAGGTCGAGAAGCTCGACTGGTAGCGAGCGCCGGCGCAGCTTTCCGGCCGCTGCGCTGCGCAGCCTTTTTTCGTGAACTAAGCTTCAGGCAGACGCGATGCGCCCGGACGAGCGCCGCGATGCGGAGGAGGCGGACATGGAGCAGCAGCGCAAACTTGCGGTGATCGTGGGTGCCGGACCGGGGCTGGGCTGCGCGCTCGGACGGCGTTTCAGCAAGGCGGAGATGAACGTCGCGATGGCGGCCCGCGACGTCGCGCGGTTGGAGTCGCTGACGATGGAGTGCGCGGCGATCGGGCATGGCGCGAAAGCGTATTCGTGCGATGCCGGCGACGAGAAATCCGTCGAGGAGCTCTTCAGTCAGGTGCGCGCCGAGTTCGGCGAGCCGGACGTCGTGATCTACAACGCCGGCGCCTTCGTGCCGCGTGCCCTTCTCGAAACCACCGCCGAAGAGTTCGAGCGCTGCTGGCGCATCGGCTGCATGGGAGGGTTTCTCGTCGGGCGCGCAGCGGCCCGCTCGATGCTGGAAAGGATCGGGCGCGGCGGGCGCGGCGGCACGATCCTCTTCACCGGCGCGACGGCGAGCCTGCGCGGCAGTGCGGGTTTCCACAACCTCGCGGTCGGGAAGTTCGGGCTGCGGGCGCTCGCCCAGAGCATGGCGCGCGAGCTGCAGCCGGAGGGCATTCACGTCGCGCATGTGATCATCGACGGGCGCATTCGCCCACCGTCCAGCATCGAACACAGCGCAGAAGCGAGCGACGACATGCTCGACCCGTCGGCGATCGCGGAAGCCTATTTCCAGCTGCATTGCCAGCCGCGCAGCGCCTGGACGCACGAAATGGACCTGCGTCCGTGGGTCGAGAAATTCTGAAGGCCGGTTGCCGGAATCTATCAGGGCGTCCTATTCCTCCGGGCCGGTCGCGATCGGTCGGCGCGGATCGGCGCACCACTCGCTCCACGACCCCGCGTAAAGCCGCGACCCGGACAGGCCCGCCGACTCCATCGCCAGCAGGTTGTGGCAGGCGGTCACGCCGGACCCGCACTGGTGGACGACGCGGTGCGCGTCGCGCCCCTTCAGCAGCGCGCCGAATTCCTCGCGCAGCACCGAAGCCTGCTTGAAACAGGCGCCCCCGATGAGGTTGTCGCGGAAAAACCGGTTTTTCGCTCCCGGAATGTGGCCGCCGACCGGATCCAGCGGTTCGTTCTCGCCCCGAAAGCGATCCGGGCTGCGGGCGTCGATGAGCAAGATCTCGTCGGTATAGAGGTGGTCGAGCACGAACGCGGCGTCGACGACGGCGGGCTGCAGCGAAAGCGAGTAGGTCGTGGGTTGGACGGACGGAGTTTTGATCGTCAGGGCCTGCCCCGCCGCGCACCACGCGACGAGGCCGCCATCGAGGACCGCGACGCGGCGGTGGCCGAGCCAGCGCATCATCCACCACAGCCGGGCCGCGAACATGCCGCCGGCGTCGTCATAGGCGATCACCTGGGTGTCGTTGCCGATGCCGATGCGCCCGAGCCGGGCGGCGAAGTCGGCCGGATCGGGGAGGGGGTGACGTCCGTTGGTGCCGGTCATGCGGCCCGACAGGTCGTCGTCGAGATGCAGGAAATGCGCGCCCGGCAGGTGGCCGCGCTCGTACGCCGCCCGTCCGAAGCCGGGGTCGGCGAGATCATGCCGGCAATCGACGATGCGCCAGTCGGGGTCGTCGAGCTGATCCACCAACTCACGAGCGCCGATCAGCGTGCTGTACGAAGCGTTCACTGCGCGGGCTCCGCGGCCGCCTCCAGCCAGCTGCGCGCTTCGGTTTCGTCGGCAAAGACAAGCACTTCTGCTTCGACGAAGAGCTGCGAGATCCACGCGCTCCAGGTCAGCCACTGGTCTTCGGTCAACACCGCGATGCGGCCGAAATCCCGGGCGTGGCGCCGCGAGAACTTGATTTCTTCCCATGCGACATCCAGCGTGAAGCCGGCCATCTGGCGCAGGTCGAAGAGCAGGTTGACCGGGCCTTCGAACTGCACCTTGTAATTGACGATCTCTTCGAACTCCTTGTAGTCGGCGAGGGTGAATTCGCCGAAGACGGCGACGGAGACGAGGTTGGGCTGGTGGTCGGTGGTGATCATGGCTGCCTCCGCAGGGCCATTGAATTATGCGGACTACTATAGTCCCGGCCGATGGGCGCTTCAATCACGATGTCCGCCGCCGACAGACCATCGCCCGGGATGGTCACGCGGACGGGCGCGCGGTAGTCTTGCGTCATCGCGAGCACAGCCGGAGGCGTCATGAGTTATCTGCTGGCCCTGGACCAGGGCACGACGAGCTCGCGGGCGCTCGTGCTGGACCGCGATGGGCAGGTGAAAGGGGTCGCCCAGCAGACGTTCGCGCAGCACTACCCGCAGCCGGGCTGGGTCGAGCACGATCCGACGCAGATTCTCGCGACCCAGTTCGATTGCGCGCGCACCGCGCTGGCGCGGGCCGGCGTCGCCGCTTCTGCGCTGGCTGCGGTTGGCATCACGAACCAGCGTGAAACCACCTTGCTGTGGGAACGGGCGACGGGCCGGGCGCTTGGGCCGGCGATCGTCTGGCAGGATCGGCGCACTGCGGCGGTATGCGATAGGCTGCGCGAGGCCGGTCACGCCGACATGATCCGCGCGAGCACCGGGCTCGAGCTCGACGCCTATTTCTCCGCTACGAAGCTCGCCTGGCTGCTGGACCATGTCCCCGGCGCGCGCGCCCGGGCCCGGGCGGGCGAACTGGCGTTCGGCACCGTCGACAGCTGGCTGGTCTGGCATCTCAGCGGCGGGGCGCTGCACGTGACCGACGCCGGCAATGCGTCGCGAACGATGCTGTTCAACATCCACCGCTGCGAGTGGGACGAAACGCTGCTCGCGCTGCTCGACATTCCGCCCGCGCTGTTGCCACGCGTCGTCGACAGCAGCGGAGTGTGCGGCACCACCTGCGCCGACGTGCTCGGCGCGGCGGTACCGATCGCCGGCATCGGCGGAGACCAGCAGGCAGCGACGTTCGGCCAGGCATGCTTTGCCCCGGGGATGGCGAAAAACACTTACGGCACTGGCTGCTTCCTGCTGATGAACACCGGCACGGCGCCGGTGACGTCGACGAACCGCCTGCTGACGACGATCGGGTGGCGTTCGCGGGGCGAGACCTGTTACGCGCTCGAAGGCAGCATTTTCATCGGTGGCGCGCTGGTGCAGTGGCTGCGCGACGGGCTGGGGCTGATCAGGCGCGCCGAGGATGTCGAGGCGCTCGCCGCGAGCGTCCAGGACAGCGAGGGCGTCGTGCTGGTGCCGGCGTTTACCGGGCTTGGCGCACCGTACTGGGACGCGTACGCGCGCGGCACGTTGTTCGGGCTGACCCGCGGCACGGGTGCTGCGCACATCGCCCGTGCGGCCCTCGAGGCGATCGCGCTGCAGACGGTCGATCTCGTCGCCGCGATGGACCGTGACGGCGCCGGGCCGCTGGCCGAACTGCGAGTCGATGGCGGCGCGGCGGCAAATGATCTGCTGATGCAGATCCAGGCGGATCTGCTCGGGGTTCCGGTGGTCCGTCCGAAGATGCTCGAGACCACTGCGCTCGGAGCGGGGTATCTCGCCGGGCTGGGAGTGGGGATGTGGTCCGGCATCGACGAGCTTGCGTCGCACTGGCGCGCCGAACGCCGCTTCGAGCCGCTGATGGCTGAAGATCGGCGCGAGGCGGCAATCGCGCGCTGGCGGCGGGCGGTGGAACGGGCGCGGGGCTGGGCCTCGGCATGAGCGCAGGCGGCGAGGAGGAAGGCGTCCGTGCGGCGCCGGATAGTCTTCATGCGCACGCCCGATCCGCTGCGGCAGAGCGCCGGCTTGCCCGCACGGCGTTGCTCCATCGCCTGCGCCAGTCGCAGCGCTGGGACGTGGTCGTCATCGGCGGCGGTGCGACCGGGCTCGGATGCGCAGTCGATGCCGCCGCACGCGGCTATTCGACGCTGCTCGTCGAAGCGTACGACTTCGCGAAAGGAACCAGTTCACGCGCGACGAAGCTGATTCACGGCGGCGTGCGTTATCTTGCCCGGGGTGAGCTGGGGCTGGTGCGTGAAGCCCTGGCCGAGCGTTCGCGGCTGCTTGCGAATGCACCTCACCTCGTTCATCCGCTGCGTTTCGTCGTGCCGGCTTATCATTGGCACGACCGGGCGCGGTTCGGGCTGGGGCTCGGGTTCTACGATCTGCTTGCCGGCATTCACGGCATCGAACGCAGCCGCATGCTCGACGCGGCCGCGACAGCCGCGGCGCTGCCGGGTCTGAATCCCGCCGGGCTGAGGGGCGGGATCGCCTACTGGGACGCCCAGTTCGACGACGCGCGGCTGGCGATCGCGCTGATGCGCACGGTCTTCGACCTGGGCGGCCTGGCACTCAACTACCTGCCGGTCGACGATCTGATCCTCGAAGCCGGCCGCGTGCGCGGGGTCATTGCACGGGATGCGGAGAGCGGCGAGGTTTTCCGCATCGCTGCCCGCGTCGTCATCAACGCGACCGGTGTATGGGCCGACGCGGTGCGGCGTCTGGAACGTCCCGCGGCCAGTGCCCTGGTGCGTCCGAGCCAGGGCGTGCACGTCGTCGTCGACCGGAGTTTCCTGCCTGGCGATACCGCGCTGCTGGTGCCGGAGACGTCGGACGGACGCGTGCTGTTCGTCATTCCATGGCAAGGCAAGGTCCTGATCGGGACGACCGATACGCCTCGCTCCGACGTTCCTCTGGAGCCTGACGCGCTGCCCGGTGAAGTGGATTTCATCCTCGCGACCGCGGCCCGCTATCTCGCGCCGGCGCCGACACGGGCCGACGTGCGCAGCCTCTTCGTCGGCCTGCGGCCGCTGGTCGGTGAGGACGAGAGGACAGCGACGCACCGCCTGTCGCGCGAACATTGCATCGAGGTGTCGCCCGGCGGGCTGGTGACGATCACCGGCGGCAAATGGACGACGTACCGGCGGATGGCCGAGGAAACGATCCACCAGGCTTGCGCCGTCGGAATGCTGCCGCGACGCCCGGCAGCCACCGCCGCGCTGCGCCTGCATGGCGCGACGCCCGGCTTTTCCGGCGATTGCTACGGCAGCGATCGGGCTGTCGTCGACCTGCTGCCCGGTGCCGCGCGGCGCATACAGGACGGCCTGACGCTGACCGAGGCTGAGGTGCGTCATGCCGCGCGGTTCGAGCTTGCGCGCAGCGTCGAGGACGTGCTGGCGCGCCGGCATCGCGCGCTGGTTCTCGATGCTGCGCGGGCTGCCGCGGCAGCACCGGCGGTCGCGGGGCTGCTCGCCGAGGAACTCGGACACGATGCGCAGTGGTGCGTGGACGAGGTCGCACGCTTTCGCGCGCTGGCGATCCGCTATGGCGCGCCGGCTGGAGAACGCCCGTGACGAAAATCCGCGCGATATCGCTGACGGCGGTCGCGATGCTCGCGTTCGCTGCGAACTCGGTGCTGTGCCGGCTCGCGCTGCAGCAGGAGGCGATCGACGCCGCGAGCTTCACCGTGATCCGCCTGCTGTCGGGCGCGCTGGCATTGGCGCTGCTGCTCGGCGCGCGCGGCGTTCCGCCTGCGCGAGCGGGGAACTGGCGCTCCGCGTTCGCGTTGTTCGCGTATGCCGCGGCCTTTTCGTTCGCGTACGTGTCATTGCCGACCGGCATCGGCGCGCTGCTGCTGTTCGCGGCGGTGCAGGCGACGATGATCCTCACCGGGCTCGTGCGTGGCGAGCGGCTGGCGAGGACGCAACTGGTCGGGCTGCTGCTCGCGTTCGGCGGGTTCATCCATCTGCTGTCGCCGGGCCTGTCCGCGCCGCCGCTCGGCGGAGCGCTGCTGATGATCGGCGCCGGTGTCGCGTGGGGCGTCTATTCGCTGCGCGGGCGCGGCACCGGAAACCCGCTCGCAGCGACCGCCGGAAACTTCCTGCGCACTGTGCCGATGGCGATCGGCCTGGCGATGCTCGGTATCGGCAGCGTGAATATCCAGTCGTCCGGCGTGCTGTACGCGGTGCTGTCGGGGGCGTTGGCGTCCGGTGCGGGGTATGTTGTCTGGTATGCCGCGCTGGGCGGCCTCAGCGCGACCGGCGCGGCGACTGTGCAGCTCAGTGTGCCGGTGATCGCCGCGCTCGGCGGCGTGCTGCTGCTCGGCGAAGTCGTGACGTTGCGGCTTGTACTGGCTTCGGTGGCGATTCTCGGAGGCGTTGCGATCGTGCTGCGCGGGCGTTGAGGGCGGCGGGGCCGTCGGGCGGCGAGGCGCGGGGATCGGTTCCGGTTCATTCAACGTGCCGATCGGTTCCGGTTCATTCAACGTGCCGTATTGCTGCGCGTGCTCGGGTGCGGCAGCGTGACGAGCGCTTCGAGCCCGCCATCGGGCCGGTTCGCCAAGGAAACGTCACCCCCTTGTGCGCGCAGCAGATTGCGCGCAATGGCCAGGCCGAGGCCGGTGCCGCCGGTGTCCCGGCTGCGCGACGCTTCGGCACGATAGAAAGGCTCGAACACTTTTTCGAGTTCGGCTTCCGGCACGCCCGGGCCGTGGTCGCGCACGCGGATCTCGAAATGTTCCGGCGTTTCGGCGATCGTGACGTCGACGCGGCCACCGAACTTCACGCCATTTTCGATCAGGTTCCACAGCGCGCGGCGCAGCGCGTCCAGCCGCGCATGGCACGGCGTTCCCGCCCGCCCCGCAAGCGTCACCTGCCAGCCCATGTCGCCTGCGTCCTCGCACAGTGCAGCGACCAGCGCATTCAGGTCGATCGCGCTGGCGGCAGCGGTCACCTCCAGGCTGCGCGCGTAGTCGAGGCCTTCCTTCGCGAGCGCCTGCATGGCGTCGAGATCGGACTGGATTTTCGCCCGCACCGCTTCGTCCTCGACGAGCTCGGCGCGCAGCCGCAGCCGCGTGATCGGCGTCTGCAGGTCGTGCGAGATCGCAGCCAGGATCCGGGTGCGCTCGCCGACATGCTGCTGCAGGCGTTGCTGCATCCGGTTGAACGCATGCGCCGCACGAGCGACTTCGACCGGACCACCGGTGTCGATGGACGGGTGGTTCGGATCGGCGCCGAGCGCATCGGCTGCGGCAGCGAGCCGCGACAGCGGCCGCGTCGCGATGCGCACTGCGAGCCACGACAACAGCGTCACGCCGGCGATCAGCGCCACCAGCGCGGCAACGAGGCTGCCGGGGGGCTGCGGCGGAGGGGGGGCCAACAGGACTCCCGGCAAGCGGACGGTCAGCGGCGCGCCGTCGGCGAGGCGTACGCTCGCGAGCGGTTGCGGACGGCGCGAATGGCCGTCGTCGTGTGTCCGGGACCGCTCGAAAACCGCCACCTCGCGCTCGGGCAGGGCCTGATTCAGCGCTTTACGTAGTGGAGAACCGGCGGACAGCGGCTGCGCGTCGGACGGCGGCACGTCGAGCGTGAGCCGCAGGCGCCGCCGGCCAAGCGTCCTGATCCAGTCCTCGCGCTGCTCGGGCGGGAGGCTGTCGAGCACGTCGACGATCGCGGCGATCTCCCTTGCGACGCCTTCGAACAGCACGTCGCGTCCGTGCCGATCCCGTTCGCTGACGAACAGTGCAAGGCTCACCGCCAGCACCAGCGCGATGCCGACCAGCCAGATCAGCATCAGGCGGGCGAACAGCGTGCGCGGCCAGGGAGGTCTCATGGTTGGGCAGGCGGCTCGGCAACGGCGACGGTGCTCGCGAGCACGTAACCTTCGTTGCGCACCGTCTTGATGATCGCGGGCTCGCGCGCGTTGTCGCGCAGGCGCTGGCGCAGCCGGCTGACGAGCAGGTCAATCGAGCGGTCGAACGCGTCGGCTTCGCGGCCCTGCGTCAATTCCATCAGCTGATCCCGGCTGAGCACGCGCTGAGGATGGGTGAGGAACACCATCAGCATGCGATGCTCGGCGCCCGACAGCGGGACGATGGTGCCGTCCTGGTCGATCAGGTGCCGGGCCGCGGTATCGAGCCGCCACCCCGCAAAGTGCAGCTGGCCCGCATGATCGGCGGGCGAGCCTTCGAGGTTCGGCGGCAGCGCGCGGGCCCGCCGCAGGATCGCGCGGATGCGGGCGTAGAGCTCGCGCGGCACGAACGGCTTGGGCAGGTAATCGTCGGCGCCCATCTCCAGGCCGACGATGCGGTCCATGTCTTCGCCGCGCGCGGTGAGCATCAGCACCGGCAGGTTTGCGTGGGCACTACCACCGGCACGCAGGTTGCGACACAGCGTCAGTCCGTCCTCGCCCGGCATCATGATGTCGAGGACGATCAGGTCGATGCGATGACGCTCGAGAGCGGCTTTCATCTCGCGTCCGTCGGCCGCAGTGGTGCAGCGCAGCCCCTGTTTCTCGAGATAATCGGCGAGCAGGCTGCGGATCTCTTTGTCATCGTCGACGATGAGGATGTGGTCGTTGGAGGCGGTCATGTTCCGGGCTGGCGGCGGTCGAAGCAGGGCGGGCAGATGATGCCCCGATGTGAATCATAAGGGGAGCGCCGGAGCGTCTTGTATCCCAGAGTATCTCCGCCGCGCGCCGAGACATGCTCATGCAAACGGGAGTGCTGCGGACAAATGCGGCTTACATCCCGGTGTTCAAATGGTTTCGCCGCCCGCAGTCGAAGGGCGTTCCAGATCAACACGGAGAACCATCATGAAAACCTGGATCAAGACCGCAATTGCCGCCGCTGTCGCAGCGACGGCAGGTTTCGCCGCTCCCGCCGCCATTGCCGGAGGCGGAGGTGGCTGGCACGACATGCACGGAGGCATGCATGGAGAAATGCATGGAGAAATGCATGGAGAAATGCATGGAGGGATGCACGGCAGGAAGCATCGCATGGATCCCGCAGCGATGACTGCGCGCGCGGACCAGCATCTTGCCCAACTGCAGGAAGCCCTTGCGCTCCGGCCGGAGCAGCGCCCGGCGTGGGAGACGTTCAGCACTGCGATGCGTACCAGGATGCAGAAGGCTGCCGAGCAGATGCAGTCGATGCGAGGCGGAGAGCGGCCGATGACAGCGCCCGAGCGGATGGAGCGCATGGAGACGTTCGCCGAAATGCGGCTCGCATCGATGCGGGAGATGCACGCCGCCACCGCGAAGCTTTATGACGTGCTCGATGCGACGCAGAAGAAGACTTTCGACGAGCAGTTTCGCGTCGGTGGCCCTCGCCGCGGCGACCGGCAACAACGGCCGGGGCGCATGGAGCGTTCCCCGGCGCCGTGAGCTTATCCTGACAGCCTCGGCCGCTAGGAACGGGCGAAAGCGAACTGCAACGGGCCGCGCTTTCACGAGCGGCCCCGGCGCGAAGCGGATGGCGGACGAATGCCGTTCGCCAAACAAAAAGCCGCGTCTCGTGAACGCGGCTTGCTGTGATGGGCAGGCCTGGATTACGGCCTGCCCGAATCGAAACGATCAGTGGAACTGTTCTTCTTCGGTCGAGCCGGTCAGCGCGGTAACGCTCGAAGCGCCGCCCTGGATCACCGTCGTCACTTCGTCGAAGTAACCGGTGCCGACTTCCTGCTGGTGCGACACGAAGGTGTAGCCACGGTCGCGTGCGGCGAACTCGGGCTCCTGGACTTTCTCGACGTAGGCCGACATGCCGCGCTTCGCGTAGTCCTGGGCGAGGTCGAACATGTTGTACCACATCGAATGGATACCGGCCAACGTGATGAACTGGTACTTGTAGCCCATCGCGCCGAGTTCGCGCTGGAACTTGGCGATGGTCGCGTCGTCGAGGTTCTTCTTCCAGTTGAACGACGGCGAGCAGTTGTAGGCCAGCATCTTGCCCGGGTGCTTGGCATGCACGGCTTCGGCGAACTTGCGCGCGAACTCGAGGTCCGGCGTGCCGGTTTCGCACCACACGAGGTCGGCATATTCGGCGTAGGCGATCGCGCGGGAGATGGCCTGGTCGAGCCCCTTGTTGGTCTTGTAGAAGCCTTCAGCCGTGCGCTCGCCCGTCAGGAAAGGTTTGTCGTTCGCGTCGTAGTCGCTCGTCAACAGGTCGGCGGCTTCCGCGTCGGTACGGGCAATCACCAGCGTCGGCACACCCATGACGTCCGCGGCGAGGCGGGCGGCGAGCAGCTTCTGCACGGCTTCGGCGGTCGGCACCAGCACCTTGCCACCCATGTGGCCGCACTTCTTCACCGAGGCGAGCTGGTCTTCCCAGTGCACGCCAGCGGCGCCGGCACGGATCATCGCCTTCATCAGTTCAAAAGCGTTCAGCACGCCGCCGAAACCGGCTTCGGCATCGGCAACGATCGGGGCGAAGTAGTCGACGTAGCCCTTGTCGCCCTTGTTGATGTTCTTCGACCACTGGATCTGGTCGGCACGCTGGAACGCGTTGTTGATGCGCTCGACGACCGTCGGCACCGAGTTGACCGGGTACAGCGACTGGTCCGGGTACATCGCGGCGTACGAGTTGTTGTCGGCCGCAACCTGCCAGCCCGACAGGTAGATCGCCTTGATGCCGGCCTTGACCTGCTGCATCGCCTGACCGCCGGTCAGCGCGCCGAGGCAATTGACGTACGGTTCGTTGTTCACAAGGTTCCACAGCTTTTCTGCACCGACGCGCGCCAGGGTGCTTTCGGGCTGGATGGAACCGCGCAGGCGGACGACATCGGCGGCAGTGTAGTTGCGCTTGATGCCTTTCCAGCGGGGGTTTTCGGCCCAGTCTTTCTCGATGGCGGCGATTTGCTGTTCGCGGGTCAGGGTCATGGCAGGTTCCTTGTTGGCTGACGATTTATGAGCGTGGAAACGTTCCTCGTGCGCGTCTGACGATATGCCCGCGGATCATTTCCGTTCGATTGCCGTCGTGCTGCAGAGGCGGCGTCGAGTGAGGAGGAGTATAGGAAGGTTTTCGCTCTGCAGCAACAGGTCTTATATAAGATATAAGAAATTATTTAGGCCTTGATTTTCAGGAGTTTAAACTCTGCATTTTGTATCGTGGAACGGCAGACGGCGTTGTGAAATGAATTGCTGCTGCAATGCCGCAGAAAATGCTGTTGCCCGAGCCGTTCCGGAAAGCCCCGTTGGGGGCGTGCAGTGAATGACGCCAGCGCAGCGCGATGCCCGCTCGCGGGGAATGAATCAGAGCAGCGACGATTCCGAAACGACGACGCCATCCTCGTCGGCGTAAATGAAATGCCCGGGAGTGAAGGTCACGCCGCCGAACGTCACAGCGATGTCACGATCTCCGGCGCCTTTTTTGATGCTCTTCAGCGGATGGGTGCCGAGCGCGAACACTCCCAGTTCCATCGTGCCGATCGCCTTCGAGTCGCGGATGCAGCCATACACGATGATCCCGGCCCATTGATTCTTCACGCCGAGCAGCGCCAACTGGTCGCCGACGAGCGCGCACCGCATCGAACCCCCGCCGTCGACGACGAGCACTTTGCCTTCGCCCGGCCCTTCGAGCGCAGTGCGCACCAGGGAATTGTCCTCGAACACCTTGAGTGTCGTGATCCGGCCGCAAAAGGCACCGCGCCCGCCGTAGCTCCGGAACATTGGGCTGACGATTTTCACGCGGCTTTCGTTGGCATCACACAGATCGGCGGTCTGGAATTCCATGCTTCTTCCTTCGTTTTGAGGGGGGAGAAAGTGTACTGCGACGTCGCCATTCACGAGCGGCAACGGGGGGCGACAGGGGCAAAAAAAAAGCGGCCCGCAGGCCGCCTTTTCGGAGTGCGACCACTTAGGCCGTGGCCGCCTCCATCTGGTCGAAGACCAGCTTGACCTTCCCGTCGGCGTCCAGATCGATGGTCACCTTGCCGCCGTTCGCCAGGCGGCCGAACAGCAGCTCGTCGGCGAGCGCGGACCGGATCGTGTCCTGGATCAGGCGAGCCATCGGACGCGCACCCATCATCGGGTCGAAGCCTTCGCCCGCCAGCCATGCCTTCAGCTCGTCGGTGAAATGCGCCTCGACCTTCTTCTCGTGCAACTGCGCCTCGAGCTGCATCAGGAACTTGTCGACAACGCGCAGGATGACTTCGTTGTCGAGCGCCTTGAACGAGATCGTCGCATCGAGCCGGTTGCGGAATTCCGGCGAGAACATGCGCTTGATGTCCGCCATCTCGTCGCCCGCTTCGCGCTTGGCCGAAAAACCGATCACCGCCTTCTGCATCGACTCCGCTCCCGCGTTCGTCGTCATGATCAGGATGACGTTGCGGAAGTCCGCCTGGCGTCCGTTGTTGTCCGTCAGCGTGCCGTGATCCATCACCTGCAGAAGGATGTTGTAGATGTCCGGGTGCGCTTTCTCGATTTCGTCGAGGAGCAGCACGCAGTGCGGCTTCTTCGTGATCGCCTCGGTCAACAGCCCGCCCTGGTCGAACCCGACATATCCTGGCGGCGCCCCGATCAGGCGGCTGACTGCGTGGCGCTCCATGTATTCGGACATGTCGAAGCGCACCAGTTCGATGCCCATCGTGAACGCCAGTTGTCGCGCGACTTCAGTCTTGCCGACGCCGGTCGGACCGGAGAACAGGAAGCTGCCGATCGGTTTCGCCGGATTGCCCAGGCCGGAGCGCGACATCTTGATCGCCTTGGCCAGTGCGTCGATGGCGGCTTCCTGGCCGAACACGACGTTCTTCAGGTCGCGCTCGAGGTTCATCAGCGCAGTCTTGTCGTCGTTCGACACGCTGCGCGGCGGTATCCGTGCGATCTTCGCGACGATATCCTCGATTTCGCCCTTGCCGATCAGCTTGCGCTGCTTCGATTTCGGCAGGATCCGCTGGGCCGCGCCCGCTTCATCGATGACGTCGATCGCCTTGTCCGGCAGGTGGCGATCGTTGATGTAGCGCGCCGAAAGTTCGGCCGCAGAGGACAGCGCCGCCGCCGAATACTTGACGTTGTGATGTTCCTCGAACCGGCTCTTCAAGCCCTTCAGGATTTCGACCGTTTCCGCTACCGAGGGCTCCGAAACATCGACTTTCTGGAAACGCCGCGACAGCGCGTGATCCTTCTCGAAGATCTGGCGGAACTCCGAATAGGTCGTCGCGCCGATGCACTTCAGTTGCCCGGACGACAGCGCCGGCTTGAGCAGATTCGACGCATCGAGCGTGCCCCCCGAGGCCGCGCCGGCACCGATGAGGGTATGAATCTCGTCGATGAAGAGAATCGCGTTCTGCGTTTCGCGCAGTTGCTTGAGTACGGCTTTCAGCCGCTGCTCGAAGTCGCCCCGATACTTCGTCCCCGCCAGCAGCGCACCCATGTCGAGCGCATAGACCTGAGCGCCCTCGAGGATCTCGGGAATCCGCCCTTCGATGATCCGCCGTGCCAGACCTTCGGCGATCGCAGTCTTGCCGACCCCCGCTTCGCCGACCAGCAAGGGGTTGTTCTTGCGCCGGCGGCATAACGTCTGGATGACGCGCTCGAGTTCCCGGTCGCGTCCGATCAGCGGGTCGATCTTGCCGACCAGTGCCTGCTGGTTGAGGTTCTGCGTGTAATTCTCGAGTGCACCGCCTGGTTGTGCCGTTTCCGTCTCCTGCTCGCCTTGCTCGGACTCGCTGCGTCCCGGCGCATTCGCACCTTGCTGGGGCGCTTTCGCAATGCCGTGCGAAATGAAGTTGACGACGTCCAGTCGCGAAATATTCTGCCGCTGGAGGAAGTACACCGCGTGCGAATCCTTCTCGCCGAAAATGGCGACCAGGACGTTCGCGCCGGTGACTTCCTTCTTGCCCGACGACTGGACGTTCAGTATCGCGCGCTGAATTACGCGCTGGAATCCGAGCGTCGGCTGCGTGTCGATCTCGTCCGCGCCTTCGACCCTCGGGGTGTGTTCGTTGATGAAAGTCGTCAATTCTCGCCGTAGTTCATCGACGTTTGCGGCGCATGCGCGCAAGACTTCGGCGGCTGACGGATTGTCGAGCAGCGCGAGCAGCAGATGTTCAACAGTGATGAACTCGTGCCGCTTCTGTCGCGCCTCGACAAAGGCCATGTGCAGACTGACTTCAAGTTCCTGCGCGATCATTCTCAATTTTCCTCCATCACGCACGCCAGCGGATGCTGGTGCTGCCGGGCAAAGGCGACGACCTGTTCGACCTTGGTCGCGGCGACGTCTTTCGGAAAAACGCCGCACACCCCCATGCCTTCTCTGTGGACTTGGAGCATGACCCGTGTCGCCCGTTCGCGGTCCATGCCAAAAAATTTCTGCAGCACGACTATGACGAAATCCATCGGCGTGAAATCGTCGTTGAGCAGTAGCACCTTATAAAGTGGCGGCGGCTTGGTGCGAGTTTGCTCCGCCTCGAGTAAAAACTCGTCCTGCTTTTGAGTGGCCATGCGGTT
Source organism: Aromatoleum buckelii (assembly GCF_012910785.2). Classification (GTDB taxonomy): domain Bacteria; phylum Pseudomonadota; class Gammaproteobacteria; order Burkholderiales; family Rhodocyclaceae; genus Aromatoleum; species Aromatoleum buckelii. The sequence continues at coordinate 211,964 of NZ_WTVH02000009.1, forward strand.
CATTCTAATGAAGTCGAGGCAGAGTGCAACATGCCGCCGGGAGAGTAAAAACGGCCTGTGCGACGGCAAAAAAGCGATGCGAGCGCTGTTGCGATGCAAGAACGGCTCCCGGGAGCGCCGGTCAGTTTCATTCAACGGAGGTGGGCGTTGTACGGCAAGAAGGGAGGGCAGGAATTGGTGCAATGCAAAAAAGCCGCCACCCACGAAACGCTTGACGCTGTTCGCGCAAATGCGTAAAAGCAGGATCGTGCGAAATGCGAAGCTAAACGCGGTGGTTCTGCACGTTTTGGCTGCTTACGTAGTCCGATTTGGCTTTACCGGCTTCGTTTTACTGCGCATTGATGCACTAAAGGGGTGATTTCCTGCATCGTTTCAAGCAATTTTGAAGGATTACGGCAACATGGCAACTGGTACCGTCAAGTGGTTCAACGACTCGAAGGGCTTCGGCTTCATTACTCCGGACGATGGCAGCGAGGATCTCTTCGCGCACTTCTCCGCGATCAACATGAACGGGTTCAAGACGTTGAAGGAAGGGGAGAAGGTTTCCTTCGAAGTTACCCAGGGTCCGAAGGGCAAACAGGCTTCTAATATCCAGAAGGCCTGATAGTCCTGGCAATCCGGCACGCTGAATCACTGTCGCGGGACGGGTTCCAGAAAGCAAGAGGCCGCCGGAGCGATCCGGCGGCCTCTTGCTGCTTGCGGGAGCCAATGCGTGCGCGGGCATCGCCCGCCGGGCACATCACTTCAGCTTGATTTCCTTGTACAGCACGTGCTTGCGTACGACCGGGTCATACTTGCTGAACTCGAGCTTGTTGGGGGTGGTGCGCTTGTTCTTGGACGTCGTGTAGAAGTGACCGGTACCTGCGGTCGACTCCAGCTTGATTTTTTCGCGGGCGCCTTTGGCCATGTGAGTCTCCGTACGTTTGCTTCAGTTGCGTGGCGAGGCGTCAGACCTTCTCGCCGCGGGCGCGAAGTTCGGAGACGACCACGTCGATGCCCTTCTTGTCGATCGTGCGCAAGGCGGCATTGGAAACGCGCAGGCGGATCCAGCGGTTTTCGGATTCGCTCCAGAACCTGCGGTTTTGCAGGTTCGGCAGGAAGCGGCGCTTGGTTTTGTTATTAGCGTGGGAAACGTTGTTTCCCACCATCGGTGCTTTACCGGTCACTTGACAGACGCGAGCCATACGATGCTCCAGGGAATTCGGATTTCGGAAAACCTCGGATGGTATCGTAGAAGCCCGGGTGGGTGCAAGAAAACAAAATGGAATCAGCGCTCCGGCGTGACCGCCGCGGCATCCTCGCGGAGGGCTTCGAGGGCCTGGTGTTCGGTCCGGTAGTCGGCGTGCTTGCCGAGCCGCAGCCACAGGCCCGTTTTCTGCATCACGTCGATGACCTGTTTTTTCAGGCCGCAAAAAGCCAGGTTCGTGTTCGTCCCGCGCAGCCGCTCGATGAGCAGCGAGAGCGTGTGCAGGCCGGTCGCATCGATCGTGTTGATGCCCGCGGCGGAGATCAGTACGGTGCGCAGGCCGGCGTGGGTCGCCGCTGCTGCGAGCACGGCGCGCTCGAAGGCTGCAGCGGTGACGAACGTGAGCGGGCTGTCGAAGCGCAGGATGACGATGGCCGGGTCGGGATGCTCGAGTCCGAAGCGTGCGAGGTCGCGGTAGGTGCCGTCGGGATGCAGGCCCAGCAGGGCCGTGCGCGGGCGCATCTCGCGGTAGAGCATCAACGCCAGTGACAGCAGCAATCCGGCGACGACGCCGTTCTGGATGTTCGGCGCGAACACCAGTGTGGCGATGAAGGTGAGCGTCGAGGCGAGGCCGTCGTCGCGCCCGGCCTGCCACGCGCGGGCGAGCGCCCGCAGATCGATCAGGCCGGTGATGACATGCAGGATGATCGCGGCAAGCACCGGCTTGGGCAGATGCCACAGGAGCGGCGTGAGGTAAAGCAGCGTCACGAGCACGCACGCGGCGGCGATCAGCGACGAGAGGCCGCTCCTCGCGCCGGAGACGTAGTTGAGCGCCGAACGCGAGAAAGAGGCGCTGACCGGCAACGCGCCGCTGATCGCCGCGGCGATTTTCGCCACACCCTGGCCGATCAGTTCCTGGTTCTGGTCCCAGTCCTGGCCGCTTTTCCCGGAGATCAGCTTGGCGCTCGAAGTCGCTTCCATGAAGCTCACCAGTGCGATGACGAAGGCAGTCGGGATCAGCGCGACTGCGGCATTCCAGTCGAATTCCGGAACGCCGAGGACGGGGAGGCCGGCCGGGATCGCTCCGACGACCGCACCCCCGCGCGAGCCGTAGCCGACGGCGGCGGAGGTCGCTGTTGCGCAGGCGACGACGATCAATACCGCCGGGGATCCTGGCGCAAAACGCTTGAGCAGGAGCAGTGCGAGCAGGGAGCCTGCTCCGAAGGCCGCCGACAGCGGATGCGCGGTGTCGAGGGCTCCCAGCGCCGTCCAGAAGTCGACCAGGAAATGTGTCGACTGCGGCATCACCACGCCGAGCAGCGCCGGCAATTGCGACAGCCCGATGATCAGGGCCGCGGCGTTGATGAAACCGGTCATCACCGGACGGGAAAGCAGATTCAGCAGCCAGCCGGCGCGCAGCGCACCGAGTGCCAGCTGGATGAGGCCCGACAGCAGCGCGAGCAGGATCGCGAGCGTCAGGAAGGCCGGGGACGCCGGGTCGGCGAACGGCAGCAGGCTCGCACCGGTGAGAATCGACGTCAGCGCGACGGGGCCGGTCGACAGCTGCGCGCACGAGCCGAAGAGCGCCGCGACGACTGCCGGCAGCAGCGCAGCGTAAAGCCCGACATGAGGCGGCAGGGAGGCGAGCTGTGCGTAGGCCAGCGACTGCGGGATCAGCATCAGCGCCACCGTGACGCCGGCGATCAGGTCGCCGCGCAGGGACGCTGCCGACCATTGCCGACGCCAGGCGAGGAAGGGGAGCAGGCGGTCGATCAGCGGCGGGAGCGAGGTCATTGAAACTGGAGCCTCGGGCGGCGGGCGGGAAGTCGATGGTAGCAAATGGCGGATGAATGCATCGGCGCAATCGGCGGGGGCGCATCAGGGTAAGTCCCGATGCTGACATCGAAACGTTTGGAGGTTAGTATTCTGAAGTTGTCAGACAACTTTGCGAAGACATGAGCGCCGCCCCGATACCCGAACGTCCTCCCGATCTCAGCGCCGCCGTCGCCCGGCAGCTCGAGCAGTGGATCAGCGAGCAGCAGCTCCCGAAGGGTGCGCAGCTGCCGACGGAAAAGCTGCTGTGCGAGAAATTCGGCGTGAGCCGGGCGGTTATCCGGGAAGCGATCTCGCGGCTCAAGGCCGACGGATGTGTGACGACGCGCCAAGGGTCGGGCGCCTATGTCGCTGCGCCTCCGGGTCACGGCAGTTTTCGCCTGCTGCACGGACTGTTGCCGTCCGCGACGATCCCGACGGACGAGATCTCGGATGTTTTCGAGCTGCGCTGTCTCGTCGAAACCGGCGCGGCCGAGCGCGCCGCGCTGCGCCGCACGCCGGCGGACCTGGCCCGCATGCGCGAAGCGCTAGCGCGGATGGACGAGGCGCTGGCGGCGGGATCCGATGCGGTGGGGGACGACGACGCGTTCCATGTCGCCATCGCCGCGGCGACGCAGAATCCGCATATCGAGCGCTTCCAGGCTTTCATGGGGCGCCAGTTCTCCGATTCCCGGGCGCCCACTTGGAGCGGCGAGGGCCACCGCAGCGGACGTGCGCGGCAGGCGCAGGCCGAACATGCAAGGATTTTCGACGCGATCGCGTGTGGCGATGCGGACGCTGCGCGTGCTGCGGCGCAGGCCCATCTCGTATGCGCCGCGCGCCGCCTCGGGCTCGATCCGCTGCGCTGGGGTAATGAACGACTGGAGGGGACACAATGAACTTCGACGCCGAAGCGCCGGCACCGGGAGAGCGGGACGTCGATTTTTCCGCAGTCGACAAGGTGCGGCTGGTCGAAGCGCTGGCGCGCGTGCTGCCGGCCGGGGCGCTGAGGTATGACGCCGAGGATCTGCGCCCGTACGAATGCGACGGTCTTTCCGCATACCGGCAGCTGCCGCTGATTGTTGCGCTGCCGACGCGCGAAGAAGAGGTCGTCGAGGTGCTGCGCACCTGTCATGAGCTGGGCGTGCCGGTGGTCGCGCGCGGCGCGGGCACCGGCCTGTCGGGCGGCGCGCTGCCGCATGCGCATGGCGTCGTGCTGTCGCTCGCGCGCTTCAACCGCATCCTGCATCTCGACCCGCATGCGCGCACCGCGGTGGTTCAGCCGGGGGTGCGCAACTTGGCGATCTCGGAAGCGGCGGCACCACACGGGCTTTATTACGCGCCGGACCCGTCGTCGCAGATCGCGTGCACGATCGGCGGCAACGTCGCGGAGAACTCGGGCGGCGTGCATTGCCTGAAGTACGGCCTGACGGTGCATAACCTGCTGCGCGTGCGGGGCGTGACGATCGAAGGCGAGATCGTCGAGATCGGCAATCACGGGCTCGACGCGCCCGGCTACGACCTGCTCGCGCTGATTACAGGCTCGGAAGGAATGCTGGCCGTCGTCACCGAAGTGACCGTCAAGCTCACGCCCAAACCGCAGCTCGCGCAGTGCGTGCTCGCCGCGTTCGACGACGTTATCCGCGCGGGCGAAGCGGTCGCGGAGATCATCGCGGCAGGCATCATCCCCGCCGGACTCGAGATGATGGACCAGCCGGCGACCGCCGCAGTCGAGCAGTTCGTGCATGCGGGCTACCCGCTCGATGCGAAAGCGATCCTGCTGTGCGAATCGGACGGCACGCCCGAAGAGGTCGCCGAGGAGGTCGCGCGCGTCCGTGCGGTCCTCGAGGCGGGCGGTGCGACCGAGATTCGCGTGTCGCGCGACGAGGCCGAGCGGATGCGCTTCTGGGCCGGGCGCAAGGCGGCGTTTCCCGCTGCGGGGCGCATCTCGCCGGACTACTACTGCATGGACGGCACGATTCCGAGGAAGCGCCTCGGCGAGATGCTCGAAGCGATCCAGGCGATGGAGCGCAAGCACGGGCTGCGCTGCATCAACGTCTTTCACGCCGGCGACGGCAATCTGCATCCGCTGATCCTGTTCGACGCGAACGAGCCGGGCGAACTCGCGCGGGCGGAAGACTTCGGCGCTGAAATCCTCGAGCTGTCGGTCGCGCTCGGCGGCACGATCACCGGCGAACATGGCGTCGGCATCGAGAAGATCAACCAGATGTGCAGCCAGTTTTCGCGGCCCGAGATCACGACGTTCTTCCGCGTGAAGGCGGCGTTCGATCCGGCCGGGCTGCTCAATCCCGGCAAGGCGATTCCGACGCTGAACCGCTGCGCCGAGTACGGCCGCGAGCGGGTCAGCAAAGGGCATGTGCCGTATCCGGATATCCCCCGCTTCTGATGGAGAAGGGGTGGATCCAGCTGCTGCTCGTCGGCGTGCCGGTGCTGTCGCTGATCGGTTCGTGGCTGGCGCTGCGGGTGGTCGCGCAGCGCGGCGCGCGGCGGCGGCGGGGGGAATCCGGGACGGAGCACAAGAAAATCATCAAGGCAGAGGCGAATGAGCGATTTGATTGAGCAGTGGCAGGAACGCGTGCGGGCAGCCTCAGCGGCCGGGACTGCGCTGCAGATCCGCGGCGGTGGGACAAAAGCGTTTTACGGGCGGGCGCCGGCCGGCGAGGCCTTCGACGTGCGGGGGCACGCCGGCGTCGTCAACTACGAACCGACCGAGCTGGTCGTCACGGCGCGGGCCGGCACGCCGCTCGCCGAACTCGAAGCGCTGCTCGACGATAGCCGGCAGATGCTGGCGTTCGAACCGCCGCATTTCGGCGCCACGGCGACGATCGGTGGTTGTGTCGCAGCCGGGCTTTCCGGGCCGCGCCGCGCGGCGGCCGGTGCGTTGCGCGATTTCGTTCTGGGCGTGAAGATCCTCGATGGCCGCGGGGAAGTGCTCACGTTCGGTGGCCAAGTGATGAAGAACGTTGCCGGCTACGACGTGTCGCGGCTGATCGCGGGCAGCCTCGGGACCCTGGGCGTGATTCTGGAGGTGTCGCTGAAAGTGCTGCCGCGGCCCGTCGCGGAAGCGACGTTGAGCCTCGCGATGAGCGAAGGCGAGGCGATCGCGCGGCTCAACGAATGGGGCGGTCAGCCGCTGCCGCTATCGGCGTCGGCGTGGAGCGACGGGGTGTTGAACGTGCGCCTGTCGGGCGCGGAAGCCGCAGTGCGCTCGGCGCTCGTGCGGCTCGGCGGGGAGGTGGTCGCGGAGGATGCGGCCGACGCGTTCTGGGCAGGGCTGCGCGAACAGACTACGGACTTCTTCGGCGACGCAGCGCTCGACGAGGCAGGGACATCCCTGTGGCGGCTGTCGGTGCCAAGTTCCGCCGCGCCGCTGAAACTGGACGGGCAGCAGTTGATCGAGTGGGGTGGCGCGCTGCGCTGGCTGCGCTCGACGGCCGCGGCGGAAGCCATCCGCGAGCGGACGGCGGCGCTCGGCGGCCATGCGACGCTGTTCCGCGGCGGCGACCGGACGACCGAGGTTTTCCATCCGCTGCCGGCTCCGCTGATGACGATCCACCGCCGCCTCAAGCACGCCTTCGACCCGGCCGGCGTCTTCAATCCCGGCCGCCTCTACGAGGGACTCTGAACATGCAGACCCGGCTTGCCGACTTCATCAAGGACACGCCCGAAGGCCGCGAGGCCGAAGCGATCCTGCGCAGCTGCGTGCATTGCGGTTTTTGCACCGCGACGTGTCCGACCTACCAGCTGCTCGGCGACGAGCTCGACGGGCCGCGCGGACGGATCTACCTGATCAAGCAGCTGCTGGAGGGGCACGACGTCACCGAAAAGACGCGCCTGCATCTGGATCGCTGCCTGACGTGCCGCTCGTGCGAAACCACCTGCCCGTCCGGCGTGCAGTACGGTCGCCTCGCCGATATCGGCCGCCACCTCGTCGAAGCACGGGTGCCGCGTACCGGCGCGGACCGTGCGAAGCGCTGGGCGCTGCGCGAGTTCGTTCCGCGCGCCGGGCTGTTCGGCGCCGCGATGAAGGCGGGCCGCGCCGTGCGCAGCCTGCTGCCGCCGGCGCTGCGGGAGAAAGTCGCCGAGCTTCGGCGCGCCGGACCATGGCCCGCGCCGCGCCATCCCCGACGCATGATCGCGCTGGCCGGTTGTGCGCAACCGGCGATGGCGCCGTCGATCAACGCTGCGACTGCGCGCGTCCTCGACACGCTGGGTGTGTCGCTCGTCGAGATGCCGAGGGCCGGCTGTTGCGGCGCGGTGCGTTATCACCTCAACGACCAGGAAGGCGGACGGGACGATGCGCGTCGCAACATCGACACGTGGTGGCCGGCCATCGAGCGCGGCGAGGTCGAGGCGATCGTCATGACCGCTTCGGGCTGCGGGATGCAGGTCAGGGACTACGGGCACCTGCTCGCGCAGGATGCGGCTTATGCCGACCGGGCCGCGCGCATCGCAGCGATGACCCGCGACGTCGCCGAGGTCCTCGCCGCCGAAAGCGACCGGTTGCGCGGGCTGCTGGAGCGTCGTCGCGGCGAGCCGGATCCGGTCGCGTTTCATTCGCCGTGCACGCTGCAGCATGGGCAGCGGATTCGCGGCGTCGTCGAAAATCTGCTCGCCGCGGCAGGATATTCACTGACGCCGGTGCGCGACGCCCATTTGTGCTGCGGTTCGGCCGGCACCTATTCGCTGCTGCAGCCGGAATTGTCGCAGCGCCTGCGCGACGACAAGCTGGCCGCGCTCGGCGAAGGCGGGGCGCCGCTGATCGCGTCGGCCAACATAGGTTGCATCGGCCATCTTCAGGGCGGCACGGCGACGCCGGTGCGGCACTGGATCGAGCTCATCGACAGCCGGCTGAACGGCACGGTGCTCTGAGTGCGACCCGGCCGTCGTGTTCACCGTCCGGGATTGTCGGCGACCAGCATTTTCGCCTCGGCTTCGGCGACCTTAACGCCGTCCTGATTCGTGCACGCGCCGGACAGGCTGACGATGCCGCCCTGGTGTTTCGGCTTGTCATCCAGCGCCTCGACTGTCCACACCATCGTCAGCGTGTCGCCGGCGACGACCGGCGCGATGAACCGTGACGTGTGCTCGACGTAGGCGATCGCGGTGCCGTGAAAAACCATACCGAGGTGGGCGGCCATGAACGACGTGGTCACGTAGCCGTGTGCGATCCGGCTGCCGTACCGGCTCTGCCCGGCGATGCGCTGGTTCACGTGCAGCGGATTGAAGTCTCCGAACAGGCCTGCGCTGAGCACGATGTGGGTTTCGGTCAGGGTCATCGAGGTTTCGAATGCGTCGCCGATGCGCACCTCGTTGTAACCGCGTCCTGAATGCATGCCTAGCTCCTTCGCAATATGAGTGGATATGAGGTGTGATGCATTTCACGCAACACACGTAGCAGACTGGCATGAACGTACCGCAGCGCGGCGCCGCTGGCTATCATTGCCGGCGGTCAATCCCGGTCGTAACCATGCCACTCATCGTCGAAACCTGCATCGCACGGCATATCGGGGATCGGAGCGAACAGCAGGATCGCGTCGCGGTGTTCGGGCATCCATCGCAGCCCGGCACGATGATCGCCGTTCTTGCCGACGGCATGGGCGGACACGCTGGCGGCGAACTTGCGGCGGAACAGGTGGTGCTCCATGCGAGGCGGAATTTCGAAGCCAGCGTTCCGCACGCCGGCAGCCCCGGGCAACTGCTGGAGAAAATCGTCACCGACGCCCACGGAGGGATCCGGCGGGTTCGGGCTGGCACCGGGAAGGATCCGCACAGCACCGCTGTCGCAGTGATGCTGCGAGGCGGGCAGGCGGACTGGATCCACTGCGGTGATTCGCGCGTCTATCACTTTCGTGGAAGCGAGACGATGCGCCGCAGCCAGGACCATTCGCTGGTCGCCGAACTGCAGCGCCGGGGCAGGCTGGACGAGGCCGGGGCGGCGTTTCATCCGCAGCGCGGCGTCCTGTTGTCGTGTCTCGGCGGTCACCGGCCGCCGCAGATCGCGTTCGGCGAAGCTCCCGCATCGGCCGGCGACAATTTCCTGGTGTGTTCGGATGGGCTGTGGCGCCATTTTCCCGACGACGAACTGGCGACGGTGATCGCCTCGAACCCGGCGCGGGACGCGGCCGAGACGCTCGTCCGGCTCGCCCGCCGGCGGGCGGCCGGAAGCGGCGACAACATCTCGCTCGTCGTCATGAAGGTGTGCAGCGCTGCGGCGCAGGCAGGTGCCGGACACCCCGAGGCTATATCCGCAACCAGTTGCGCCGCCAGAAAATCGCCGCCATCCCCAGTGCCACCGACCCCATCATCCCCATTGCGACAGGGAAGCCCCAGTCTTCGGCGAGCAGCGGCATGACTTCGAAGTTCATGCCGAAGATGCCGGTGATCAGGGTCGCCGGCAGGAACAGCGTCGTCAGCACGGTGAGAATCCGCACCTCGACGTTGAGGCGGTTGCTGACCGACGACAAATAGATGTCCATCAGGTCGCCGAGCAGTTCGCGCACGGCGTCGAGCGTCTCGATGACGTGGACCAGATGGTCGTAGATATCGCGCAGGTACAGACGCGTGTCGGCGCTGAAGAACCTGCTCTCGCCCCGGATCAGGCCGTTCAGCACCTCCCGCAGCGGCCAGATCGCCCGTCGCAGCAGGTGCGTGTCGTGCTTGACGAGGTTGATCGTTTTCAGCAGCGCCGGCGTCGGACTGGCGAGCGCATCATCTTCGAGATCCTCGGCAGTGTCGCCCAGGCGATCGACGATGACGAAATACTGGTCCACGATCGCGTCGAGCAGCGTGTAAGCGAGATAGTCGGTGCCGTGCTGCAGGAATGGCGCTCCCGGGACGCGCATCCGCTCGCGGATCGGTTCGAAAGTGCCGCTGCGCCGTTCCTGGAACGTCAGCACGAAGTTTTCGCCGAGCACGAGGCTGACCTGATCCGAGCTGAGCGTGCGCGTCGCGCTGTCGTATTCGAACACCCTCGCCACGCAGTAGAGATACGTCCCGTAGTCTTCGATCTTCGGGCGCTGATGAGTGTTCAGGATATCTTCGAGCACCAGCGGATGGAGCCCGAAGCGGCGTCCGATCTCGCCGAGGATTTCGGCGTCCTGCAGGCCATACACGTTGAGCCACAGCCGCTTGTGCTGCGGCCGGTAGGCGCGCGATTCGGCGATGCTCTCAAAGCGATGCTCCTCGATTCCGTCATCGTCGTAGGCGAGCAGCGAGATCAGCGGGTGGTCCGTCTTGACTGCGCCGACATGCACCAGCGTGCCGGGCGGCAGGCCCGCCTTGACCGCCGTCAGCGACTTAGACTTGCGGCGTTTCGTGTTGGCTCGTGTCGTATTCATCTGTCGCACTGCAAAAAAACGGTATTGCGTTGAAGTAGGGTATCAGTATTATCCCGTATGCGCTGCTCATGCATCGGCCTTGATGCAGAGCAAGAAATTCATAAAAGCAACAGGGTGACGGCGCATTCACCCACGAATACTTGCGGATCACGGGGGAGGGCGGGCGACGGACCCGATCGGGTGGCAGCGGTTGCTGCCTCCCGGTTTTTTTGTCTGTCGCCGGCCTGCGGTTGGGTCTGCGCAAGGTTCATCACACAAACCTTTCAGGGAGAACGGCCTATGGCTCTGTTGATCGGAGTGCCTGCGGAGACCGTGCCGGGCGAGCGACGTTTGTCAGCCGTCCCGGACGTGGTCAAGAAATACCTGGATCTCGGGGCGCAAGTCATGGTGCAGTCTGGCGCCGGCCAGCCGGCCCACTATCGCGACGAGACTTTTATCGACGTGAGGTTCGCCGCTTCGGCGGAAGAAGTGTGCGCTGCCGCCGACGTGGTGTTCTGCGTCCAGCCGCCGTCGCCCGAACGGATCGCCGCGCTGCGTGAAGGAGCGGTGCTGATCGGCCTGCTGCAGCCGTGGTCGGATGCCGAACGCGTGAAGCAGCTCATGGAAAAGCGCATCACCGCGTTCGCGATGGAGCTCTTGCCGCGCATCTCGCGGGCGCAGAGCATGGACGTGCTGTCCTCCCAGGCCGCGGTCGCCGGCTACGAATGCGCGCTGATCGCGGCCGACCACAGCCCGAAGTTCTTCCCGATGCTGACCTACGCGGCCGGCACGATCCGTCCCGCCAAGGTCCTCGTCATCGGGGCCGGGGTCGCAGGCCTGCAGGCGATCGCGACCGCGCGGCGCATCGGCGCGATGGTCGAGGCGTACGACGTGCGTCCCGAGACGCGCGAGCAGATCGAGTCGCTCGGCGCGAAGTTCGTCGACACCGGGGTTGCTGCCGCCGGCGCGGGTGGTTACGCGCGCGAACTCACCGACGAGGAGAAGGCGAAACAGGCCGAGCGTCTCGCGAAAGCGGTCGCGCAGTGCGACGCGCTGATCACGACCGCGGCGATCCCCGGCAAGCGCGCGCCGCGCATCATCACTGCCGACATGGTGCGGCGCATGAAGCCGGGCGCAGTGGTCGTCGACATGGCGGCCGAATCGGGCGGCAACGTCGACGGCACGGTCGCCGGCGAGAAGACCTGGATCAACGACGTGCTCGTCATCGGGCCGGCCAACATCGCCAGCCGCATGCCGGTCCATGCCTCCGAAATGTACGCCAAGAACCTGTTCAACTTCATCTCCCCGTTCATCAAGGAGGGCGCGCTCGCGCTCGACTGGGAAGACGAAGTGTTGGCCGGCACCTGCCTCACCCACGCGGGCGAGATCAGGCACGCGGGCGTCAAACAGGTACTCGGGCTCTAATCGGAGGACGCAATCATGGATGGCATAACTGCTCTGTACGTTTTCATGCTGGCCGCGTTCACCGGTTACGAGGTGATCTCGCGCGTGCCGGTGATCCTGCACACGCCGCTGATGAGCGGCTCGAACTTCATCCACGGCGTCGTGCTCGTGGGCGCGATGGTGGTGCTCGGCCACGCCGATCCGGAAGACCCGGTGCAGCTGGCGATCGGCTTCGTCGCGGTGTTCCTCGGCGCGGCGAACGCCGCAGGCGGCTACGTCGTCACCGAACGGATGCTCGCGATGTTCAAGTCCGACCGCAAGCCGGGAGGTGCGAAATGAACACGCTGATCCAGTTGGCGTATTTCGGCGTGGCGGTCGTCTTCATCCTCGGCCTCAAGGCGATGAGCTCGCCGGTGACCGCCCGCAAGGGCATCGTCTGGGCCGGCTACGCGATGATCGCGGCGACCCTCGTCACCTTCTACACGCCGGGCATGCAGAACTATGGCCTGATGATCACCGCGATCGTGCTCGGCGGCGGTGTCGCGTGGTGGAGCGGCCGGGTCGTCAAAATGACCGACATGCCGCAGATGGTCGCGATCTACAACGGCATGGGCGGCGGCGCGGCGGCGGCGATCGCGGCGCTCGAGTTCGCCCGCGGCGGCGTCCATAGTCCCGGCGTCGCGACGCTCGCGGTCCTGGGCGCGTTGATCGGCTCCGTCGCGTTCTCGGGCTCGTGCATCGCGTTCGCGAAGCTGCAGGGCATCATGACGAAGACCTGGCGCCTGCCGCAGCAGAACCTCGTGAACATCGGGCTCGCGGCGCTCACCGTGCTGCTCGGACTCGCGATTGTCGTTAGCGGCACGCCGGTGCCGGCGCTCATCATCGCGTTCTTCATCGTCGCGCTCGCGCTTGGCGTGATCCTCACCAGCCCGATCGGCGGCGCCGACATGCCGGTGGTGATCTCGCTGCTGAACGCCTTCACCGGTCTTGCGGTCGGCTTCGAAGGCTTTGTCCTCGGCAATCCGGCGCTGATCGTCGCGGGCATTGTCGTCGGTGCGTCCGGCACGCTGCTGACACAGCTGATGGCCAAAGCGATGAACCGTCCGATCCGGAACGTCATCTTCACGCCGATCACCGGCGAGGCGGCTGGCGGCGGCGAGGCGATCGAGGGTTCGATGAAGGAGTTCTCGGCGCTCGACGCGGCGTCCGTCATGCGTTACGCCTCCAAGGTCATCATCGTGCCGGGCTATGGCATGGCGGTCGCCGGGGCGCAGCACAAGGTGTGGGAGATGGCGCAGCTGCTGGAAGAAGGCGGCGTCGAGGTGGTGTTCGCGATCCATCCGGTCGCGGGCCGCATGCCCGGCCACATGAACGTGCTGCTTGCCGAAGCGGGCGTGCCGTACGACAAGATCTTCGACCTCGAGGAGATCAACGCCGACTTCCCGCAGGCGGACGTGGCGCTGGTGATCGGCGCCAACGACGTGGTGAACCCGGTCGCGCGCACCGACAAGTCGAGCCCGATCTACGGCATGCCGATCCTCAACGTCGACATGGCGCAGAACGTCATCGTCGTCAAGCGCGGCAAGGGCGCGGGCTACTCCGGTATCGAGAACGCACTGTTCTACAGGGACAACTGCCGGATGTTGTACGGCAGCGCGCAAGCCGCGATCGGCGAGGTGATCACGCACGTCAAGGCGCTCGAAGCCTGAGCATGTCGTGAGAGCCGCCGGCCGGCCCTTCCTCGGGAGAGCCGGCCGGTGGCGTTTACGCCATTGGTTCTCGCACCCGGAACGGCTGCCGCGGCGCCGCGATGTTCACGGCGGCGATGCGGGATGGCCATGCATCACGACCATCGCGTCCGGGTGGCCTGCGGCGTCGATCCGGTAGGCGACGATGACGGCGTCGAAAGTCGTGCCATTCGCGCGGCGGTGCCGCCAGCTGCCGGACTCGGCGAGGCTGCGGCCGTTTTCCGGCCCGCTGCGCAGATCGGCAAGGTGCATCCGGCACAGGCGCTCGTAGGGATAGCCATACGCTTTCACCGCACTGGCGCTGGCGGCAAAGATTCGCAGTTCGGGGCCTTCGCACAGCAGCGTCGGCAGGGGGCAGTCCGCGAACAGCCGCTCGACCGACACATCGTCGTTCAATGCGGCGCGCTGCGGCGGCGCGTCGAGATGGCGCGCCGTCGCAAGCGCACGTGTCGCCTTCGCGCTGTTTGCCGGGAGTATCAACAGTTGCCAGCCGGGTTTCGGCCCGGGCAGGATGCGCCCGGACAGTGGTTCGCCATGGCCCGGCGCGTCGATGCGGGCGAACTGCGGCTCGCCGCGTCCGGGCCAGGTTACCCGAAGTCGCGAGTCGAGGGCGTGTCCGACGAGATCTGCGCGAGCGAATCCGAGCGTGCCCAGTGCCGCCGCATTGGCGGCAGCGATGCGGCCCTGATCGTCGAGGACGATGACCGGCTGTTCGAGCGCCGCAGCAAGGCGCGGCCACACGGTGTCGACCGGAGCGGAAGGGGTGTTGGCTTCCTGTGCGGGGCTCAGGATCAGCGCGTGAATCCCGGGGCGCAGGCGCGCGGCCGCGACGAAGCGCAGTTCCCGGTCGCGCTTTTGCGGCAGCGAGACAAGCAGGCTGCCGCGCGTTTCCCCTCGGATGAAAAGCCGGGCGCGCGCGTCGAGGAATTCCCGTTCCGATGGAAACAGGTCGGCGAGCGGGCGACCGGCGACCTGCCGATAATCGCGTTCGAGCAGCCGGCACGCCGCGCTGTTGGCTTCGAGCACGACTTCGTCCCCGGTGATGACGAGCCCTTCGTCGAAGAGCTCGAACAGGGCCAGATACAGGCCCGCCTCCATGCCCTCGGAAAAATCCGGGATGAAGGGCTGTGCGGGATCATCGTTGCCCTTGGGGGGGCGGAAGGCATTCATCTGGGCGGGCATCCAAGGATTCCGAAAGCTTATCGTTGTAAGCCCAGATTAATTGAAGCCCGCCGCAGGAAAGGCCCGGAATAGGCGGGTTTGCCGGGCCTATTTCCGGCCGAGGCCGCCGAGCAGCACCGCGATCGGGCGTTGGGTGCGACGCGGCGAGCCGGATGTCGGCCCTTCTGCGGCCTGCTCTGCCGGCCGATTCAGGTCGGTCGACGCAGCTGCTGGTTGATAGGGCTTGGTGTAGTCGAACCCGTCCGAGGCGATTGTCGATCGTCCGGGACGCCGGCGGACTTCACTGCTTCGCGAGGACGATGCGGGCCGGGCATCGCGCGGCGCAGGAGCTGTCTTCTGGCCGGTTTCCTTCGTCGCTTCGGGAGCGCTGCCGGCGCTGCGCCGGCCATGCCGGCTGCGGCTGCCGGTTTCGAAAAAATCCGGCTCGGGGTCGAAGCCCGGCACGATTTCCTGCGGAATCTGCAGCTTGATGAGCTTTTCGATTTCCGCAAGATGGTGTTTCTCTTCGGCGCTCACCAGCGACACCGCGTTGCCCTGACGCCCGGCGCGCCCGGTGCGGCCGATGCGATGCACGTAGTCTTCGGCGGTATGCGGAAGTTCGAAATTGATCACCGACGGCAGGTCGTCGATGTCGAGCCCGCGCGCAGCAACGTCGGTCGCGACGAGCACCCGTAGCTTGCCGGACTTGAAGGCTTCGAGCGTGTCGGTGCGTTGCGCCTGGCCTTTGTCGCCGTGGATCGCATCGGCGGCGATGCCGTGGCGCTCGAGGAAATGCGCGAGACGACCGCACGCGAGCTTCGTCGCGACGAACACCAGCGCCTGCGTGTCCGGCTCATGGCGCAGCAGATGCGCGAGCAGGTTGCGCTTGAGGCCCGCGGAGACCGGGTGCACGCGGTGGGTGATCGTTTCGGACACCATGTTGCGGCGCGCGACTTCGATCAGTTGAGGTTCCTTCAGCATCTGGTCGGCGAGCTTCTTGATCTCGTCCGAGAACGTCGCCGAGAACAACAGGCTCTGGCGCGCGGCGGGCAGCAGGTCGAGGATGCGGCGGATGTCGGGGATGAACCCCATGTCGAGCATGCGGTCGGCTTCGTCGAGCACGAGCATCTCGACTTGGCCGAGCTGGATGGTTTTCTGCTGGACGTGGTCGAGGAGCCGCCCTGGCGTCGCGACGACGATCTCGATGCCGTTGCGCAACTCCTGGATCTGCGGCTTCATGTCGACGCCGCCATAGATGCACGTGCTGCGCAGCGGGACGTACTTGCTGTAGGTCTTGACGGACTCGAAGACTTGCATCGCGAGTTCGCGCGTCGGCGCGAGGATCAGCGCTCGTACCGGATGGCGCGCGGGACTCGTCGAAGTGCTGGCGTGGCGCGCGAGGCGCTGCAGCAGCGGGAGCGTGAAGCCCGCGGTCTTGCCGGTGCCGGTCTGGGCGCCGCCCATGACGTCGCGGCCGGACAGGACCACCGGGATCGCCTGCTGCTGGATCGGGGTGGGGGTGGTGTAGCCGGATTCGGCTACTGCACGTAGCAACTCGGGGATCAGTCCGAGGTCGGCGAAGCTCATAGGCGCCTTTCTTCGATATGGGCCTGCCGCGCGAGATGCGATGCCAGGAGAGGCGATTGCATGAACGGTATCCGGAACGGAACGGTTCCGGGAGGGCTCGTGCCATCCGGCAGGCCGGGTGCTTTAAACCGGCCATTATACATACCCGTACAACTCGACGGCTTCCGACGGGGCATGTGATTTCCCGACGGGGCAGACCGGGCCGGAGAAAGGCAGGCGGATCAGACTGCCGCAGTGCGCAACGCGAGGTAGCCGGTGATCTCTTCGCGATCGTGATACAGGTGCTTGAAGCGCAGCTCGAACGGACCTGCCTGGGCGAGGCGCTTGGTGATCAGCGCGCGGCACTGTTCGACGGCCTCGAGGCGTTTTTTCATCGGCAGCTTGAGGTTGAAGATCGTCCTGCGGCAGCGGCCGGTCGCAATCCAGTCGGCGACCAGAGCTGCGATCCGTGTCGGCTGTTCGACCATGTCGCAGACCATCCACTCGACCGGTCGCTGCGGGCGCCATGTGAAGCCGTCGGCGCGTACGTGCTCGACCATCTCGGTCGCCATCACTGAAGGCGCCATCGGGCCGTTATCGACTGCCGTCACTCGCAGACCGCGATGCGCGAGCTGCCACGTCCAGCCGCCGGGCGCAGCGCCGAGGTCGACGGCGCGCAGCCCTGCCCGCAGGCTCGCGTTGCGCTCGGTTTCGGTCAGCAGCGTGAAGATCGCTTCGGCGAGCTTGAGCGTCGAACGGCTGGCGGCCTCACGCAGCATGCGCAGACGCGGAATCCCCATCGGCCACAGCGCGGCCTGACCGGGGAGTGCGGCGCACAGCCACGCGGTGGAGGGGTCGGGGAAGAGGATGTGCAGTTCGGGAAGGCCTTTCGCGCCTTCGCGAAACGCGCCGATCCTTTCGAGTTCATGCTGCAGCGGCACGGTGAAGCGGCGGCAGAAGCCGGATTGTTGCTTGGCCTCGTCGGTGTCGGGAGTTTCCAGCATCAGCTGGGCGAAGCGCTGGCCGGCATTGCGCGTCGCCGTGGCGATCGGAGTCGCCCGGTCGCGTTCGGGCAGGTCGGCGACCCGGGCAAACCACGGCAGCAGCTGGCGCGCGAAAATCAGCGTGCGCCAGTCGCAGCGTTCGGCGAGGTCCGCAAATGCGACCGGCTCGTGGGATTCGAACGTTGCGAACGCGCTGCCGGGGCGGGCGCGGACGAAGCCCATCAGCCCGATGCCGGCAGCGAAGTCGTCCAGTTCGGCGGCGACTTCCTTTTCAAACCCGGCGCGGCACAGCGCGAGCAGGCCGGAGGCGGTCAGGCCGAGACGATTCGGTGAAGTGGCGGGCATCGGGTCCGTTTTGCGGCAAGCGTGTTGTTTCGGGTCGCCGCGGATGATAAGGCAAGTCGGCGCCCGGGCGACGGCAAGTTTTCTTTTCGCCCAAGGCAGTTTCAGGACGTCGTGGGTGCGCGGCGCGGGCGACGCTCCCCGTCCGCCGCAGCCGGCGTAGCGGTCTCGTCGATTTCCTTCGCGCCGGCCGCGCCCGACGAAAGCGCCGACGGGGCGTTGGGCTGCGAAAGCTGCGAGGGTATCGACTGCATGTTGTTCTGCATCATGTAGTCGTTCATTTCCCGCCAGCCCGCGAACACCGCTGCCTTCTGCGCTTTGGCATTGAGCAGGTAGCAATCCTCGAGCGAGCGGCCGGAATGGCGGCATGCTCCGCCGATGGCTTTGCCTTCCGCTTCCGCAACGGCCGCCTCCTTTTTCGGATCGGGCAGTTCCAGCAGGATGCCGATCTGCTCGCAGCCGCCGAGTGCGACGAGCAGCAGCAGGGGAGTCAGGCGTTGCGCGAGCATGGGCAGGAGGACACCGGGGTGGGAAGCTGAAGCGGTTAACGTCATCGCCACCGAAATCTTGATGGTCCGCCGCCTGCAGCGGACTCGGCGACATCAGGGAACTCTATACTGTGAAGGTTCGAAGTGCAGGTGTCACGTGAAGGATTGGAGAATGAGAGTGCTGACCGGAATCGCAAGGAAATGGGCCGCGCTGCTGCTGTGCGGAGGAGGTTTGCTGGGGATGGGGGTGGGTGTCGCCCATGCGGCCAAAGCGGTTGTGCGTCCGCCTGCCGCAGTAGCGAGCGAGCCGAAGGAGATCCACCTCGTCCACCAGCTCGGCCCGAAGCGGGAAGAGGCGCTGAAGCAGCTCGTCGAGCGCTTCAACGAGCGCAGCAAGGATTATCGACTCAGTGTCAGGACAGGTACCTGGAGCGATGACGGCTCCCCTCACCTGATGATCCTGCCGGGCGAGGACATGGAACGCTTTCTCGCCGGAAAGCCGCGCTACAAGGCGCTGTCGGCCGTCATGCGCGAAGGCGGCGTGCCGCTGCCGGCACTCAAGCCGCCGGCGATCATGACGCGCGCACTGGTCGATGCGAAGGGCCAGTTGCTCGCACTGCCGGTCGGCTTGTCGACGCCCGTGCTGTACATCAATCGCGGCGAATTCCGCCGCGTCGGCCTGGATCCCGACGCGCCGCTGAAAACCTGGTTCGAACTGCAACAGGCGCTCGGGCAGCTGTTCGATTCGGGTTCGACGTGCCCCTACACAGTGTCGCAGCCCGGTCGGGTGATGATCGAGAACACCAGCGCCTGGCACAACGAGCCGGTGTCGGCGCGCCAGGGCAAGAGCGAGCGCCCGTCGTTCAACGGCATGCTCCAGGTCAAGCACGTGGCAATGATGGCGAGCTGGCACCGCGCCCGCTATCTGCGCATCTTCGGCGCCGAGAGCGAGGCCGAGCAACGGTTCGCGAGCGGGGAATGCGCGGTGATCGCCGCGCCGTCGGCGAGCTGGACCGATTTTCGGCGGACGGCGGAGTTCGAAGTCGGCATTGCGCCTTTGCCGTACCACGAGGACTTCCCCGGTGCTCCGCAGAACACTCTCGCCGACGGCGCCGCGATGTGGGTCGCCGCCGGCAAGCGGCCCGCCGAGTACAAGGCGATCGCGCGCTTCGTCGGCTTCTGGCTGCAGCCCGAGAACCAGGTCGCGTGGCAGCGTGAATCGGGCTATCTGCCGCTGAACCGCGCCGGCGTGTTCGCAACCCAGAGCGAGGTGCTCGGGCCGGACCTGGAGAACATCAAGGTCGCCGTATCGCAGCTGAACAACAAGCCGGCCACGGTCGAGTCCAGTGCGTCGCCGATCGCCGGTCGTGCACGCATGCTCGACATCCTCGACCAAGAACTCAGCGCGGTGTGGGCGGATCGCAAACCGGCGAAGGAAGCGCTCGACAATGCGGTGGCGCGGGTTCAGGCGACAGGGGCGCCGGTTCTGCGGTGATCCGTTTGGCACTACGATGACGCCGCCTCGTTCCTGGCCGCTCGCCCCGGTGCTGGCACATCGCTGCGGCGGTCTGCTCGCGCCCGAAAATACGCTGGCAGGCCTCGCCGCGGCGGCCGAGGCCGGATGTGGGGGCGTCGAGTTCGACGTGATGCTCAGCGGCAGCGGATCGCCGGTGCTGATCCACGACGAAACCCTCGGGCGCACGACTGACGGCCACGGGCGCGTCGCCCTGACGCGGGACGAAAACCTCCGCGCGCTCGACGCGGGACGGTGGTTCGATGCGCGTTTCGCCGGCGAAAGGGTGCCGACGCTAGACGAGGCGGCTGCACGATGCATTTCGCTCGGACTGTCCGTGAACCTCGAGATCAAGCCGGCGACGGGGCAGGACGACGAGACCGCCCGCGTCGTCGCGCGCCGTGCCGGCGAACTTTGGGCCGGGGTTGCGCTTCCGCCGCTGCTGTCATCGTTTTCCGAGCTCGCGCTGGAAGTTGCCGCGCAGCTTGCCGCGCATCTTCCTCGCGGGCTGCTCGTCGAGCGGGCGCCGCCGGACTGGCTGCAGCGCTGTCGCCGCGTCGGTGCGGCGGCCTTGCATGCGGACGCCCGATATCTGGATCGTTCCACCATCATCGAGGCCCGTAAGGCGGGCCTGTGGGTCGCGACCTACACCGTGAACGACCCGGGCCGTGCGCAAACCTTGTTCGACTGGGGCGTCGATTGCATCATCACCGATCGGCCCGATGTGGTACGCGCATCGGTGACGCGACACAGGAGCAGCACGGGATATCCTGCCGGCTTCGGCGTGCAGTCGTGTTGACGCCACGCCGGCCACCCCCATAACATCCGCCTTTTTTCCGCGAGTGCCCCGCCTTGTCGACTCAGCAGCTCTACGCGCCGATTGCCGCCGACATGCAGGCAGTCGACGCGGTCATTCGTGGACGTCTTCACTCGGACGTCGTCCTCATCCGGCAGGTCGCGGAATACATCATCCATAGCGGCGGCAAGCGGCTGCGGCCCGCACTGGTGCTCTTTTCCGCAGGCGCGATGGGTTACCAGGGGCAGTCGCATCACCAACTTGCGGCGGTCGTCGAGTTCATCCATACCGCCACGCTCCTGCACGACGACGTCGTCGATGAGTCCGAGCTTCGTCGCGGCAACAAGACGGCCAATGCGCTGTTCGGCAATGCCGCCTCGGTGCTGGTCGGCGATTTCCTATACACGCGCGCGTTCCAGATGATGGTCGGTGTCAACGACATGCGCGTGATGCAGGTGCTGGCCGACGCGACGAACATCATCGCCGAAGGCGAAGTCCTGCAACTGCTCAATTGTCACAACGCGGATGTCGAAATCGAGGATTATCTGCGCGTGATCCGCTACAAGACCGCGAAGCTTTTCGAGGCGGCGACACGCCTCGGCGCCATCCTGGGGCGCGCAAATGAGGAGCAGGAACGAAAAGTGGCCGCGTTCGGCATGCATCTGGGCACCGCCTTCCAGATCATCGACGACGTCCTCGACTATTCGTCCGACGAAGCGGCCACCGGCAAGCATCTCGGCGACGACCTGGCCGAAGGCAAGCCCACACTGCCACTGATCCACGTGATGAAGCACGGCACTACGGAGCAGGCCGCGCGGGTGCGCAACGCCATCGAAAGTGGTGGCCGCGAGGACTTCGAAGCAGTGCTGGCGGCAATCCGTGAAACCGGCGCGCTCGAGGAGGCACGGCGTTGGGCGCGCGCCGAGGCAAAGCTTGCGACCGACGCTCTCGAGGTACTTCCCCCTTCCATTTTCAAAGATGCGCTGCTACAATTATCAGACTTTGCAGTTGTCAGGAATTACTGATCGCTGCAGGGCGTCGGGGAATAGCTCAGCCTGGTAGAGCACTGCGTTCGGGACGCAGGGGCCGGAGGTTCGAATCCTCTTTCCCCGACCAAGAATTCCCGCAAAAAAGCCACTCGAAAGAGTGGCTTTTTTGTTTCTGTGCGAAGCCTTTTTCGGTGAAGACCGCATCGGAAGCGAATCTCTCGGGGGAGCCCGGCCCCGGCCTCATCGGCACTCTGCATATCGTTCCCCCGTCACCGCCCGTGCAGATCCTGCAGCAGTGACGGTTTGTCCGGCTGCGCGAGCAGGAGTCGCGCGAGACGGGCGCGTTGTGCCTCGTCGAGGATTTCGCGTTCGGCAAGCAACTGCTCGATCATCAGTCGTTGCTGCTCGTGTTGCAGGCTGGCGATGGCAACGCGCTCGGCTTCGATCGCCTTGCGATCCACGTTCGGCGCGAAAATTGCGCGGATCATTTCCGCACGATGAGCTTCGATGCGCGCGGCGGCGTCGCTGAACTGGCGCAGGAAAGGTTGCTCGGCGGCGTGCCAGCGTTCGAGTTGACGCGCCTCGAGGCCGAGGTGGACGGGCAGGGAGGGGGCTGACCCGGTGTCTGGCGAAGCCGGCCGCAGGATGTGGACGCCCGCCGCAGCCACGACGCCGAGATTGACCAGGACCGAACACATCAAGGCGAAGCGCAGCGTGGAAGGTTTCATCTGAAGTCATTTCCGGAAGGGCACGATTTCGGGACGGGGCAAAGATTGCCGGGCGGGATCGGATCGAACACCGCCATCGTCAGCATTGCGGGCCCCTGAGGCACATCGCCGGCAGGGGGCCGGAGCAGCGTGCTGCCGAGGTGGAGACCCAGCGTCAGGGCCGCGGCTCCGCCCAGCGGAAACAGGAGCCAGCGCAGCGCAGGTCGCCGCGTCCTCCCGGACGGGCGGGAGTGGGCCCGGATGCGGGCTTCGATCACGGCGCCGAGATCGAAGCCGAGCCGCTCCGGCGGCAGCGCGTGGAGCCGGTCGCGCAGCGTTTCCAGTTCGCGCAGCATTTCCCCGCAAGCCGCGCAGTGGTCGATATGCGCGAGCAGATTACGGCGCTGTCGCGGCGGGGTCTGGCCATCGAGCAATGCCGACAGCGCGCGCGTTTTCGGGCAACGGTCAGCCATGGCCCTCTCCTGTCTTGCGCCCAAGCCGTTCCAGCAATGCCGCACGCGCCCGCGCGAGGCGCGACTTCACCGTACCGGGGCGGATGCCGAGCGTCTGCGCGATATCGGTGTAGGTGAGGTCCTCGACCTCGCGCAGCAGCAGGATTTCCCGCTGCTCGGTCGGGATCCGTTGCAGTGCTTGGGCAAGCTGCGCGTCGCGCTGGCGAGTCGCGTAGCAGGCTTCCGGACCCATCGCTGTGTCGGCGAGGTCGAGTTC
Organism: Aromatoleum buckelii; assembly: GCF_012910785.2. Taxonomy (GTDB): domain Bacteria; phylum Pseudomonadota; class Gammaproteobacteria; order Burkholderiales; family Rhodocyclaceae; genus Aromatoleum; species Aromatoleum buckelii. The sequence goes on from NZ_WTVH02000009.1 coordinate 234,749, forward strand.
GTCGTCGAGCGGCGCGAACTGGACAACCTGTCGGCGGCGCAGCATGTCGATGCTGAGGTTGCGGGCGATCTGCAGCAGCCACGTGGAAAAACGCGCCTCCGGACGCCAGTCGGGCAGCGCCTGCCACGCTTTCATGAACACCTCCTGCGTCAGGTCCATGGCTTCATCGCGCGTGCCGGTGAGCCGCAGGATGAAGCTGAACACGCGATCCTGATAGCGTCGCACGATCTCGCCGAAGGCCCGCGCATCGCCGGCGCGCGCGAGGACGATGAAGGCGTTGTCCCGCTCCGCGTCCGCATCGTCCATGCCTCTGCCCGGCGTCGCAGCTCAGTGACCGGTAGCGACGCGCGTCCACGCCGGGTGGTCGAAGTAGGTGCCGTAGTTGTCGAGTGCCCTGACCAGGTGCACTACGCCCTTGCTGCGGTCGCCGACGGCCTTCTTGCCCGTGATCACTTCGACCCCGTCACCGAGTTCGGCGATGATGCCGTGCAACACCGAGTCGGCTTCGGGCGCAAGTTTGCAGTTCTGCACGATGTAGGCGATCTCGTTTTCGACGGTGTGGCCCAGGGAGCGGTACTGGTCATCGGTGAACGTGCCGCCGTGAACGGCCGGGAGGCTGTGTTCGACAGCAGCGCGGATTTTCAGCATGCCCTGCTGGAGGGCGGCGTCAGTATGCCATCTGCTGCCGGCGTTGAGTTTGAGGGCGGCAGCACCGTTGTCGTGATCATGGCCGCCGGCGGCAATGGCGGGAGGGAGTCCGGCGAGGCTCGCGGTGACGAGACAGGCAGCGAGCAAGGTCTTGGCAGTGCGTGTTTTCATTTTCCGTATTCCATGCGGGTGGGTTGAAGAGTCAGCGGACGCGCCGCAGCTACGTCGGCGTGCCTGCTGTCCTGTTCACTGAAACGAATGGGGACCGAGAATGTTCCATGAAAATGTTTTGACGACTTGTCGATCCTCGGAATCTGTCGTGTCACAACGACGGCCATCACTCCATGAAAACCTCAAGCCCTTGAAAAGTAACGAAAACATGAGAGTGGAACGGAGATCATGCGGTCGCACCAGGAGCGTAAACGGCTGAAAATACTGGGTGTCGAGTGTCGCCCCTGAACGACGGCAAGGGGTGCTTCGCGTTCATCGAAAGATTGACAAAGCGCGGAGCGGCGCTCTAAAGAATGAAAAAGTATTTTTATTCAGTATCTTGCATGTGTTATGGCGGATGTTTTCACGCTTTCTCCCGCATTGTTGCTAACGCGTTCAGACAAGGCCCGCCACTGTGGCAACGGTGGTCGTCTCCATGAAAAATCCCGGAACGGCCGTTGATGTCGGTAAAAAACTAAATAAAACCAAACACATGAATTAATTATTGAACGTCACCGGGAACTGCCGCGTCGCCGGGTCCGATTTTTGCACGACATGCTCGCAGTCGGACATTCCGACGCCCCGTCGCATTCTGCGGAGGGGGAACTGCTCAACCAGAGCCGCAAGGCAGGAGGACGAGATGAAGATCAGCTATCGCAAGTCGTTGCTCGCCGGCGCAATTGCCGTATTGGTCGCGACGCCCGGGTGGGCTGGTAGCGATGCCTCGAAAACTCACGATAGGATGCCCCAGGCCGAAGGCACTCAGAGTCCGCATCCCGGCATGGACACTTCACGGGCTAATCCGGGCGGCGTGGTCTACACGATGTCGCCTCGCGAACTGCGCGGGAAGGATGTCATCGGCCCGGGGGGTGAGGAAATCGGTTCGGTGAAGGCGGTCGTGCATAGCCGCCACGAGAAGGATATCCAGGCCGTGATTTCGGCTGGCGGTTTCCTCGGGGTCGGCGACAAGGCAATCACTGTTCCTCTGAACCAGTTGCAGTATGTCAATGGCGAGCTTCGCATCAACGCGAGCGAAGAGGAACTGAAGGCGAGGCCCGAGTATCAGCCTGAGCAGTACGTGGAACTCGAGCCGGGCGACCAGCCGATCAGCGAGTTCTCGGCGTTCGAACTGGAAGAGTCGAGCCGCGACGCCGCGCCGCGGTCGCAAGACCAGTCGCTTCGCTGGCAAGACTCCGAACGGGGAGATCGGAGTCCGAACACGGATGCGCAGGGGGAACTGCTTCCCTAACGTTGCTCTCTCAACGGTCGAAGGCTGCGAGGTCGGCAGCCTTCGTACGGGCGGCGGTGGCTGCTCCGCAATTGCTCAGGACGAGGCGCGGCGGATCGAACGAGAAGATGAACGGCGCAGCACGCTGCAGGGCGTTGAGCCCGAGGATGGCGCGAGTCTTTCCGGGGAATACCGCCGCCTCGACATTATTGAGCCAGCATCCGTCGCCGATGCTCACGGCCTTGATCGCATAAACCGGCACGTCCAGTTCGGTGCCGTTTGCAAGCCGGCCGCGCAACTGCCTGATGTATTGCGCCTGGCCGGCGCCTTGAAGGGTGGCAAGCATCTCTTCGTTGATGGTCATGTAGCCTGAACCGGTATCGACCATCAGGTCGACAGCTCCCAGCCCGCCAATTTTTCCCTGTACGTAGAAAGTCGTCGCGCTGTTCGCGCGCATGGCCACAGTGGTATCGAATTCCCCGGCACCGGCAAGGGAGGAGGTGCCCGCCCAAAGTGTGAGTAGCAGGCACATGAACTTCTGCATCGGATCGTCCTCGTCAAATCGCGTCGCGTGGTGAGCGTCCAGCGGATCGGACGCAGGACGAAAGGCAATAATGAAAGCAACAGATTGAAAGAAAGTCAAACATTCCGCGTGTAACAGTGTCGATCAATTCCTGCTCACCTCGCGCTACCGCGTCCACGGTATCCCAAGAGGGATAAGCGGAATCGCTAAGGGCAAGAAGAGTGAAGTCTGGGTGAGGCGAGGAAGGTAAGGGGTGCGGGCCGTCAGGCGCTGCCCAAATGCCGGCCGCTGCTGCGCGGGCGCGTCATGCCCATGGCGTTGTAGAGCTGGGGTTGCCCGGCCGCCGTCAGCAGGACCGAGAGCGCGAACTGATTGTGCTGCATCCGTTCGACGATCAGCTTGCCGTTGATCTGGTTGCGGTGTTGCGCGCTGTAGGCGAGTTTACGAATCTCCTCCCAACAGGCCAGCGTGCCGGGCAGCGACCCGCACAGTTCGCGAATCGACGCTTCGTCGTTCGGGCGCCGCAAGCGGCCGAGCAGCAGGGCGCGGTCGTTGTGCACGCGTTGCAGCTGTTGGTAGTGGTGCGATTTCTCTTGGGTCAGGGTGAGCAGCGCATCGGCCTCACCGGCGATCAGGAGCGTTTCCTCGCGTTCGAGGAGTACGAGAAAGGCCCGCAGCAGTGCCGCTTCGCTGTCGATCAGCGCCGCGAGGCGCTGCAGTTCCGGTTGCGGAGTCACGATTCGCGCCGAGAGTCGAGTATCTGGCGCACGGAGTCGATCAGGCCTTCGGCGATGCGATTGGCGTCGACCTTGAAGCGCCCTTCGCTGATTGCCTGGCGGATTTCGTTTACGCGGCCACGATCGACGACCGGAGTCGAAGCCATTGCCGCTTCGGCCTTGTTCAAGCTCGATGACAGCGACGACAGCTGCACCTTCTCGCCGTCGCTGATGGGTTTGGACGCCACGGGCTGCGACCGTGGCCGGCTCTCCGCGGCAGGTACGGAGCCGGCTGGCTTCGGGGTACCTTCGATCTTCACGGCGCAACTCCCATTAAATATTCTCTAACCGTGTCAACGGTCCGCGCAGCGAAAACTTTAACCCGTGGCGTTGGGCGACCGGCGCCGAGCGGGAACCCCGGCGATCGAAAGCAAGGGCTGTTCCGCCTGTCCATCGGCCCCGCACTCAAAATTGCACTTCGACGACTCCACCAGGGCGCGCGAGGCCCGAAACAACCTGGTCATTGCCGATCCGTACCCGTACGGGTTCGCCTTCGGCTGCGGCATTCAGGGCGCGTCCTTCGTTCGACACGCTGAAGCCGTTGCCGCTGCCGACGACTTTTACCGCCTGGCCCTGCCGCACCGCGGGCGGGAGGCGCAGCATTCCGGCGCGCAACGTGCTGCCGGCGGCGACCGCATAGCGCGCAGGGTGCCCGAGCGCCTGCGTCGGGTCGGCGAGCGTCCCGGACGGTTCCGCCGCGAGATCGCCGTGCCGCCGTTCGATATCGGCCGGGCCGACGATCTGCCCGGCGCGAAGCGCGCGCGCGGTGACGAGATATTCGGCCATCACCGCGACCCGCGCCGGCACATAAGCTGTCCAGGGGGCCGGCGAGTCGCAGCGCACACCGACGCTGATCTGTCCCCACGCCCGTGTGCCGGCCGGCAGGAAGGCTTCGAGCGCCGCGCATGCCGGAAGGCTATTCCGCGCATCGAACGCGCCGACGGAGATTTCGACTTTTCCCGGCAGGCCGGCAGTCTGCTGCTCGAGAAATGTCGTCACTGTCCGCTCGACGGGTTCGGGAGGCTGCTGCGCGCCTGCCGGCAGGGGCAGCAGCATTGCGGTCGTGACAGCCGCCAAGACGGCGGCAGGAAATCGGCGAAGCAAGGATTGATTTTTCAGCATGGGGCGATTGCACCACGCCCGCGTGCGCCCGGCAACCGCCGTCGCATTCCCGCTTCGCCCCTTCGCGGGCGGCAAGTTTTTCCGCCGGCCGGCAGGCACGCCGCCGAAGCCGGCCGCGAAAGCGGCGAAATTGACCGGTAATTTCCAGTCTTATCGGCGCAAGCCCGTGGTGAGGTGACGACTAAGATCGCTGGCATGAAAGGTGCGATGCCCCCACATGTTTTCGGTAACGGCGGCGACAGCAGGACCTTGAGGTGATGCCATGAAATCCCGACTCGACAGCGCGTTGCAGTTTCATCAGACGGCGCTCAACGTGCAGGCCCGACGCCAGCAGATGCTGGCGTCGAACATCGCGAACGCGGACACGCCGAACTACAAGGCGCGCGACCTGGATTTCGGCGCCGCGCTGAAGGGCGCGATGGGCGGGCGTGGGGGACCGCTGGCGCTCGCGGGCACTTCGGCGCGCCACCTCCCGGGCGGACAGGGGACGTCGTTCGAGCCTCATGTCGGCTATCGCGGCGAGTTCCAGGCGAGCGTCGACGGCAACACTGTGAACATGGACGTCGAGCGCGCGGCATTTGCCGAGAACTCGGTGCAATACGAAGCGAGCGTGACTTTCATCAACAGCCTGCTGCGCGGCATGCAGACCGCGATCAACGGCCAGTGAGCGAGGTGGGCGAACCATGAGCATGCTGAACGTTTTCACGATTGCGGGCTCGGCGCTGCATGCGCAGTCCGCTCGCCTCAACGCGACCGCGTCGAACCTCGCGAACGCCGACAGCGTCGCGGGCCCCGATGGCCAGCCTTACCGCGCCAAGCAAGTAGTGTTCACCGCGACGCCGGTAGCCGGGCCGGGGGGAGTGGGGGTGCGGGTCACGGAGGTCGTCGAGAGCGCGGCGGCGGGCCGCCTCACGTACGACCCCGCCAATCCCGCAGCCAACTCGGAAGGGTATGTCGAGATGTCGAACGTCAACGTCGTCGAGGAGATGACCAACATGATCTCGGCCTCGCGCGCCTACCAGACCAACGCCGAAGTCATGAACACGGCGAAAACCCTCATGCAGCGCACGCTGGCGATCGGCCAGTGAGCGGACGACCGGAGCAATCATGACAACCGTCAATAGCGGGACCTCCTCGGCGGCCGATGCCGTGATGTCGAATCTCGCGCGCAACAGCGCCGCTCCCGAAAAATCCGAGGAGCTCAGCCAGACCCGTTTCTTGAAGCTGCTGACCACGCAGCTCAAGAACCAGGATCCGATGAATCCGCTCGACAACGCGCAGGTCACTTCGCAGCTCGCGCAGATCAGCACTGTCGACGGCATCGAGCGGCTCAACACGATGCTCGGCCAGATCATGGAAGGCCAGCAGTCCTCGGAAGCGATGCAGGCGGCGTCGCTCGTCGGCCGCGGCGTGCTGGTGCCGGGCAAGGGATTGCTGCTTACCGAAGCCGGCGCGGTCGGCGGCTTCTCGCTCGATGCGCCCGCCGACAAGGTCACGATGAGCATAAAGGATGCGAACGGCCTCGAAGTCGCGAACGTCGATCTGGGCGCGTTCGACGCCGGCACGCACAACTTCCAATGGGATGGCGCCGCCGCCGACGGGACCCGTGCGGCGAACGGCAAATACACCGTAAGCCTCGCCGCGATGGCGGGCGACACGACTGCCGCGGCCGAATCGCTCGAGTTCGGCGCGGTATCGAGCGTGGTGCGCGGACCGAAAAGCACCGACCTGCAGATAGGCGATCTGGGCATCTTCAGGATGTCCGAGATCCGGCAGATTCTCTGATTACCGAACTCCAAGGGACAGGATCATGGCATTCCAGCAAGGATTGAGCGGCCTCGCTTCGGCGTCGAAAGCGCTCGACGTCATCAGCAACAACGTCGCGAACTCGAATACTGTCGGCTTCAAGGCCGGGCGCGCCGAGTTCGCGGATGTTTTCGCTGCTTCTTTCAATGGTACGGGGGCCAACTCGCAAGTCGGAATCGGCACGACGATTGCCGCCGTAAGCCAGAACTTCTCCCAAGGCAACGTGACCGTCACGAACAACCCGCTGGACCTCGCGATCAACGGCAACGGCTTCTTTCGCGTCAGGGCGCCGGATGGAACGGAAGCCTTCACGCGAAACGGCCAGTTCGATATCAGCAAGGACGGGTTCATCGTCAATGCTCAAGGCTATCGGCTGTCCGGCTATGGCACCGATGCCAATGGGAACATCCTGACGGGCGTCGTCAGTGACATCGTCGTCAATCCGTCGCTGGCAGGAGGGGCGCCGCAACAAACCGGCGTTACGCAGACCGACACTAACGACAAGGCGGGGCTTAGCCTCGGGGTCAATCTCGATTCCAGAAACCACTTGCCCGAGACAGCAGTGTTTTCGGCCGCGGACCCCAAGTCATACAACAATGCCACCTCGGCGACCCTGTACGACAGCCTCGGCAACCCCAAGACGTTGACGATGTATTTCGTCCGCAACGGCGAGCGAGCGGATCCGGAGGCCGACCCGCCAAAGCTCGAAGAGGTGGACAACGATTGGACTGTCTATTATCAGGTCGATGGCGTCGACGTGATGAAGTCCCCACGGCCTGCGCTCCCAGCGGCGCCGACGCCGCTGTCGTCGACGCTGTCGTTCAACACCGGCGGCGTGTTGACTACGCCATCGCCAATAACCGGCCCGGCGTTCGAGGAATTGTTCGGCACCAACCTTGTGCCCGGTCTCGAAACCCCCGAGTTGCGGATCGACTTCAGCGGTACGACCCAGTACGGCGGCGAGTTCGGGATTAATGTTCCCTCGGACCAGGACGGATTCGCGCCGGGCCGGCTGACGGGTGTCTCCGTCGGCGATGATGGCGTCATTGAAGGGCGCTACAGCAATGGCCAGTCCCGCGATCTGGGGCAGGTTGTCCTGGCGAACTTCCGCAGTCCGAACGGGCTGGTGTCGCTGGGGGGCAACATGTGGGCCCAGTCGCCGGCCTCGGGGCCGTCCAGCGTTGGCGTGCCCGGCAGTGCCAACCTCGGGCTGCTCAACGCGGGTGCGGTCGAGGAAGCCAACGTCGATCTCACCGCGGAGCTTGTGCAACTCATCGTCCAACAGCGCAACTACCAGGCGAACGCACAATCCGTGCAGGCTCAGAACACCATCCTGCAGACCATCGTCAATCTCGGATAAATACCGTCTGAATGACTCCCCGATGTCGTCCCGGGGGGCGGGCAGGGAGAGGAAAAGAAAAAAGGGAGCGGGCCATGGACCGTCTGATCTACACCGCGATGACCGGCGCGAAACACACGATGGGCCAGCAGGCCGCAGTGTCGCACAACCTCGCGAACGCGACGACGACCGGTTTTCGTGCCGAACTGCACAAGCTGCGCGCGGTGCCGGTGCAAGGCGACGGCCTGCCGACACGCGCCTTCGTCGTCGATGCAAGCGTCGCGACGAACTTCGAAGCCGGACCGCTGCAGCAGACGGGGCGTGCGTTCGATGTCGCGGTCGAGGGCAAGGGTTGGCTGACGGTGCAGTTGCCCGACGGCTCCGAAGGCTATACGCGCAACGGCAGCCTCGAAGTCAGCCCGAACGGCGTGCTGCAGACGCGCAACGGCCTGCCGGTGCTCGGCGACGGCGGTCCGATCACGATTCCGCCGGACAACGAAGTGCTGATCGGCAAGGACGGCACGATCTCGGCGATGCGCGGCGGCGGCGCGCAGAACGTCGTGAACAACCTCGGCCAGCTGAAGCTCGTCAATCCGCCGGAGCCTTCGCTCGTGCGCGGCGACGACGGGCTGTTCCGGCTGCGCGACGGCGGAGCCGCACCCCGTGACGAGGCCGTGCAGGTCGCTGGCGGCTACCTCGAAGGCAGCAACGTCAGCGTCGTCGACCAGATGGTGTCGATGATCGGGCTGGCGCGCCAGTTCGACATGCAGACCAAGATGCTGCAGACCGCGCAGTCGAACGACCAGGCAGCGGCGCAGGTGCTCGCGGCCCGCTAGCCGGCAGCGGCGTCTCGCGACGGAATTAACGGGCCTTTTGGGCGGGTGTTCCGGCGATTGAAGCGGCCGGCCGCCGCCTAGACTGGCCACGACACTTGCAGGCAGATCGCCTGCCTGCCCAGGAAAGGGAGCCAGCATCATGATTCGTTCATTGTGGATCGCCCGGACGGGCCTCGAGGCCCAGCAGACGCAGCTGGACGTGATCTCGAACAACCTTGCCAATGTCTCGACGAACGGCTTCAAGCGCTCGCGCGCGATCTTCGAGGATCTGCTGTACCAGACGATTCGCCAGCCCGGCGCGCAGAACACGCAGCAGAACCAGATCGGCAGCGGCCTGCAGCTCGGCACCGGCGTGCGTCCGGTCGCGACCGAGCGCATCCATACCCAGGGCAACCTGCAACAGACCGGCAATGCGCTGGACATGGGCGTGCAGGGCGCCGGTTTCTTCCAGGTGACGCTGCCCGACGGCACGTCGGGCTACACGCGCGACGGCGCGTTCCAGCTCGACGCGCAGGGCCAGATGGTCACCGCCAGCGGCTATCCGCTCGAACCGGCGATCATCATCCCGAACGACGCGCAGTCGGTGACCATCGGCAAGGACGGCACGGTCAGCGTGCTGCAGGCCGGACAGGCGACGCCTACGGTCGTCGGCAACATCCAGCTCGCGACTTTCGTCAACCCGGGCGGGCTGTCGAGCGCCGGCGAGAACCTGTTCCTCGAGACCGCATCGAGCGGCGTCGCGACGCCGAATGCGCCGGGCACGAACGGCGCTGGCGTCATCAACCAGCAATATGTCGAAACCTCGAACGTCAACGTCGCCGAGGAACTCGTCAGCATGATCGCGACGCAGCGCGCCTACGAACTCAATTCGCGCGCGATCCAGACTTCCGACCAGATGCTCGGCAGGCTGACGCAGCTGTGAGCGCTCGCGCGACCAAGGCGGGGCGGCATGTCCTTGCGGCACTCGTTGCCGCGCTGCTGCCGGGCTGCGCGTCGATCTATTCGACGCCACCGACGGCCGTGCATCAACCGATGACCGCGCGGCCGGAAGCGCGCGCGCAGAGCGTTCCGGTAACCGGCGCGATCTTCCAGCCGGGGCAGGCAAGGCCGCTGTTCGAGGACAGACGAGCGCGGCTCGTCGGCGACACGCTGACGATCAACCTCGTCGAGCGCAACGCCGCGCAGAAGGCCGCGAACAGCAGCGCGACGCGCGACTCGGACGTCGAAGGCGGCATCACGGCGGCGTCGCGTGTGCCTTTCGCCGGGCTCGCGGGGATGAATGTCGAAGCAGGCGTCGAGTCCGAGTTCTCCGGCGAGGGTGCCTCGAAGGCGAACAACCAGTTCAACGGCACGATCACCGTCACCGTCATCGAGGTGTATCCGAACGGCAACCTGCTGGTATCCGGCGAAAAACAGGTCGCGATCAACCAGGGGAACGAGTTCATCCGCTTTTCCGGCGTCGTCAACCCGACCACGGTGACCGCTGCGAACACCGTGCAGTCCACGCAGGTCGCCGATGCGCGGATCGAATACAAGGGCAGCGGCTATATCGACGAGGCGAACACGATGGGATGGATGCAGCGCTTCTTCAATATCGTGCTGCCGTTCTGACTGACCGCTGCTGATCGGGGAGTGAATGATGTTTCGCAATGACGCGCAGAAGATTCCGGGCAAGCGCTTTCGCGCCGCTGCCTGCGCGCTCGTGCTGATGCTCGGCTGCGGCGGAGCGGGCGCGGAGCGGCTGAAGGATCTCGCGTCAGTTGCCGGCGTGCGCGACAACCAGCTCGTCGGCTACGGCCTCATCGTCGGCCTCGACGGCAGCGGCGACCAGACGACGCAGACGCCCTTCACGGTGCAGAGCATCATCAACATGCTTGGCAACATGGGCGTAACGTTGCCGCCCGGTACCAACCTGCAGCTCAAGAACGTCGCCGCGGTGATGGTGACCGCGAGCCTGCCGCCGTTCGCGCGCCCGGGCCAGCAGCTCGACATCACGGTTTCGTCGGTCGGCAACGCGAAGAGCCTGCGCGGCGGCACGCTGGTGATGACGCCATTGAAAGGGGCCGACGGCCAGGTCTATGCGATGGCGCAAGGCAACATGCTGGTCGGCGGCGCGGGCGCATCGGCGGCCGGCTCGTCGCAGACGATCAACCACCTGTCGGCAGGGCGCGTGCCGGGCGGCGCGACAGTCGAGCGCGCGGTGCCGACGACGCTCGGCCAGGGCGAATTCGTGCTGTTCGAGCTGCATGACAACGACTTCGGCACCGCGCGGCGCGTCGTCGATGCGATCAACCTCGCAACTTCCGCCGGCACCGCACAGGCGCTCGACGGGCGCAGCATCCAGGTGCGCGCGCCGCTTGACGTCTCGGATCGCGTCAGCTTCCTCGGCAAGCTGGAAGACCTCGAGGTCACGCCGGTGCAGCAGGGGGCGAAAGTCATCGTCAATTCGCGCACCGGCTCGGTCGTCATGAACCAGGGCGTGATGCTGCAGAACGTCGCGGTGGCGCACGGCAACCTCACGGTGACGGTCGGCGTCGATACCGCAGTCAGCCAGCCCGAGCCGTTCTCGCGCGGCGAAACCGTCATCACGCAGCGCGGCACCGTCGACATCCAGCAGGACCAGGGCAGCCTGCACAATGTGCGCGCCAGCGCGAACCTTGCCGACGTCGTCAAGGCGCTCAATGCGCTCGGCGCAACGCCGATGGACCTCGTCAGCATCCTGCAGGCGATGAAAGCGGCGGGATCGCTGCGCGCCGAACTCGAGGTGATCTGAGGATGACGATCCCCGCGCAGATCAACGCGATCGACCCGAACGCGCTCGCCGACCTGAAGCGCCTGTCGCGGGGCGGCGACTCGCCAGCGGCGCTGCGCGCGACGGCGAAGCAGTTCGAGGCGCTGTTCCTGCAGATGGTGTTGAAGTCGATGCGCGACGCGGTGCCGTCCGAAGGAATGCTCGACAGCGACCAGACGCGGCTTTTCCAGGCGATGCAGGACCAGCAGACGGCGATGAACATGGCCCAGGGCCGCGGTACCGGGCTGGCCGATGTGATCTTTCGCCAGCTCGGCGGCGAAGCGCTGGAGAAACCGGCAGCGGCGGGCGCGGCGGCCCCCCCCGCCGTGCCGCCACGCACGGCAATCCTTGCCGTACGCCCTCCCGCCCCGGCAAACGCCACCGCCGAGGGAGGCGATGGCGCCGGCGCAATGAGCGACGTGCCCGCCGAGTTGCCTGCCCCACCCAAGGCGGCGCAGGCTCTTACCGACCCCGGTGCACGCGCCGTGCCGGGCGGCGCCCGCGAGTTCGTCGACCGCGTGTGGCCGCACGCTGGCAGCGCGAGCCGCGCAACCGGCATCCCGGCGCATTTCATGGTCGCGCAGGCGGCGCTCGAAACCGGCTGGGGGCGCGGCGAACTGCGCCGCGCCGACGGCACGCCGAGCTTCAACCTGTTCAACATCAAGGCCGGGGCGGACTGGAAGGGCGCCGTGGTCGAAGTCCCCGTCACCGAGTATGCGAACGGCAGGGCGTACACGGAAAATGCGCGTTTTCGTGCCTATGGTTCGTATGCCGAGGCTTTCCGGGACTATGCGAACCTGCTGAGCAACAGCCCGCGCTACGCTGCCGTGCTCGGCCAGACCGATGCTGCCGGTTTCGCCCGCAGCCTCCAGCACGCCGGCTATGCGACCGACCCGATGTATGCCGACAAGCTGACGCGGATCATCGGCGGCAACACGTTGCGCACGGCGCTCGCGGGTTGAATCGCCGGCTGCACAGTCTGGCAAAAGTTTTGCTTAGAGATACGTCAAGCGCAGCGGGAAAAAGGAAACGAGCATGGCTGGACTCCTCGGCATTGGCCTGACAGGGATCAACAGTTCGCAAGCGAACCTGTTGACGACCAGCCACAACATCACCAACGCGAACACGCCGGGCTACAACCGGCAGACGGCGATCGTCACCACGAACGATCCTCACTTCACCGGCGCGGGCTTCTTCGGCCAGGGATCGAGAGTCGAGACGGTGCGCCGTCAGTACGACCAGTTCCTCGGCCAGCAGGTGCTCAGTGCGTCGGCGCGCAAGGAAGAGCTTTCCGCATACAACACGCAGCTCACGCAACTCGACAACCTGCTCGCCGATCCGTCGGCGGGCCTCGCGCCGGCGCTGTCGGATTTCTTCAAGGGCGTGCAGGACGTAGCCACCAACCCGGCCAGCATCCCGGGGCGCCAGGCGCTGATTTCCCGCGCTGAATCGCTCGCGTCGCGCTTCAACGGCCTCGATACGCGGCTCGACGAGATCGGCAGCCTCACTGAAGGCCAGATCGCGGGCGCGGTCGAGTCGATCGACACGTACGCACGCCAGATCGCCGAAATGAACCAGCAGATCGGCACGGTGCAGGTCGCCGGACCCTCCCTCCAGGCCAACGACCTGCTCGACCAGCGCGACACGCTCGTCGCCGAGCTCAACAAGCTCGTCAAGGTCAGCACGGTGAGCGAGCGGGACGGCTCGCTGAGCGTGTTCGTCGGCACCGGACAGGCGCTCGTCGTCGGTACCACAGCTTCGGAACTCGCCGTCAAGCCCGATCCGTCCGATCCGCTGCGCGGCACGATCGAGCTCAGGACGGCCGGCGGCGGCGCGGTGCCGCTGCCGGATTCGCTGTTCACCGGCGGGCAGCTTGGCGGCCTGCTGAAGTTCCGCAGCGAAACGCTCGACCCCGCCCGCGACAATCTGGACCAGATGGCCTACGATTTCGCGGGTGCGTTCAATACCCAGCACGGGATGGGTCGCGCCCTGAACGGGGATGCGGGGGGCGCGTTTTTCACGCCGCTGGGGGGAGTGTCCGGGGCGGCAGGCGCGCTGCGGGTGGCGATCTCGGACCCGCAGGCCATAGCCGCCGCCACGTCAGATGCAGGCCCTGTCCGCCCTTCTGATAACCGGAATGCGCTGGAACTGGCGAAGCTGCAGACCAACCGCTCGGTCGTCACCCTTGGCACGGGGGGTACCGCAGCCATCGGATCGGCGTATTCCCAGTTGGTCAGCTCGGTCGGCAACAAGACGCGTGAAGTCCAGATCGGGCTGAAGGCGCAGGAAGCGCAGCTCGACCAGGCGACTGCTGCGCAGCAAGCGCTTTCCGGCGTCAATCTCGACGAAGAGGCGGCCAACCTGATCCGTTACCAGCAGTCCTACCAAGCGGCGGCGCGCGTGATGTCGGTCGCGGGCACGCTGTTCGACGAAATCCTCTCGATCGCGCGCTGAACCGGGTGACCTCATGAGAATCTCCACGAGCATGATCTTCGACTCCGGCCGCGACGCGATGCTGCGACAAAGCGCCGATCTGCTCCATACCCAGCAGCAGCTCTCGACCGGCAAGCGCGTGCTGACGCCGTCCGACGACCCGATCGCGGCGGCGCGCGCACTCGAGGTTTCGCAGACCAAAAGCATCAACGAGCAGTTCCAGACGAACCAGGGCCATGCGAGCGACGCGCTCGCCTCGCTCGAAAGCAGCCTCGGCAGCATCGGCGACATCCTCACGTACATCCGCACGCGCGCGATCCAGGCCGGCAACGCGGCGCTGTCGCCGACCGAGCACGAGGCGATCGCAGTCGATGTCGAGGCGCAGTTCAACGCGCTGGTCGGCCTCGCGAACAGCAAGGACGGAAGCGGCGAATACCGGTTCGGCGGTTACCAGTCGGGCGGCAAGCCCTTCTCCGACCAGCTTGCTTACGTGGGCGACGCCGGCGTGCGCGAAATCCAGGTGGCGCCGTCGCGGAGGATGGCGGTCGGAGTGCCGGGCAGCGAGGTGTTCATGGTCGACGGGGATCAATCCCGGATGTTCGCGGCGATTTCCGGGTTGATCGACGGCTTGCGCAGCCCGCCGGCAGGGGGCGTCGCCGCGGTGGTCGCGAACGCGATCGACGGCATGGATGCCGCGTTCGACAAGGTGAACACGCTCCGCGCGTCGGTCGGTTCGCGGATGGTCGAACTCGACGCGCTCGCGGACGTCTCGGCGACGCAGGACGTGCAGTATGCCGAGACGCTGTCGCGGCTGCAGGATCTCGACTATGCGGAGGCGATCTCGCGTTTCTCGAAGCAGCAGGCGATCCTCGAGGCCGCGCAGCAGTCGTATGTACGCACGACTGGCTTGTCGCTGTTCGACCTGCTGCGCTGAGCGACAGTGACGCTCCGCCGCATCGCGCTGTGCCTGATTTTCCCGCTCGCCGGCGGCTGCCTCGCGTTGCCGCTGCCGCGTCATGCCGGCGCGGATGCCGCGGGCGAAAGCGCCGCGGCGCCGCGGCTGAACGACGGCGATTATCCCGTGCCGGCTCCGGTCGCGTATCTGCCCCACGACCCGCAGTCGCTCGCCTGGGACTTGGGCATCGTGCGGCTCGACGCCGAGCGCGTGCGCTTCGACCTGCGGATGAAGTCCCTCGTCACCGGCGGCGAAGGCGAGGCGCGGCAGGTGTTCGCGCGCGCGGCGCAGCGCTTCGCGGACGCCGGAGGGTTTGCCGGGTTCGAGGTGGTGCGCTTCGAGGAGAGCGTCGAATCGAGCTGGCCGTTCGCCCACCGTGTCGCGGTCGGCGAAGTGCGTCTCGTGCGCTCGCGCATCTGGCCGGGAATGTAGCGGCGCGGGCCGCTCAACCGAACGCGCGGAACAGCTCGTCGATCGCCCCGAAGCCGCGTTCGAAAAGACTCTGCAGCACCGGCGCGAGCGTGTCGAGGCTCAGCAGCAGCACGAGGAATCCGACCGACAGCGTCACCGGAAAGCCGACGGCGAACAGGTTGAGCTGCGGCGCGGCGCGCGTCAGCACGCCGAGCGCGGTGTTCGTGATCAACAGCGCCGCGACCATCGGCAGCGCCATCATCAGGCCGGACGCGAACATCACCGCGGCGTAGCGCACGATCAGCAGCCAGCCGTCCGCTCCCGGCACCGCCCCCACCGGCAGCCACTCGAAACTCGCGACGAGCCCTTGCACGAGCATCAGGTGGCCGTCGAGCGCGACGAACACCAGCAGCGCGACCAGGCCGAGGAATTCCGCGATCACCGACGTCTGCCCGCCGGTCTGCGGGCTGAAAAACACGGCGAACGACAGGCCCATCTGCAGGCCGATCATCTCGCCGGCGACGTCGACCGCCGCGAACACCAGCCGCATCACGAAACCCATCGCGATGCCGATGAACGCCTGTTGCGCGAATATCGCCAGTTGCTCCATCGAGCCTCCCGGCACCGGGGGCATCGGCGGCAGCGCCGGCAGCACGGCCATCGCGATCGCCAGGCCGACGGCGAGGCGGACCCGCACCGGGACCATGCGATTGCCGAACAGCGGCGCCGCCGACACCAGTCCGAGCACGCGCGCGAGCGGGAACATCAGCGCCGCGATCCACGCATCGAGCTGGGCGGAAGTCAGGCTGATCATCGTCGCCGCGACGCGTTCAGCCGATCAGCGTCGGGATCGATTCGAACAGGCGGCGGGTGAAATCGGTAATCAGCGCGATCATCCAGTGCCCGGCGACGACCATCGTCGCAAACACGGCGACGAGCTTCGGCACGAAAGTCAGCGTCATTTCGTTGATCTGCGTCGCGGCCTGGAAGACGCTGACGATGAGGCCGGTGATCAGCGCGGCGAGAAACAGCGGCGCCGCCATCAGCAGCGTGATTTCGACGGCCTGGCGGCCGATGTCGACGACGATGCCGGGAGTCATGGCTTGCCTTTACGGGTTAGAGAGCGAAACTCTGGACGAGCGAGCCGATCAGCAGCGTCCAGCCGTCGACCAGCACGAACAGCATGATCTTGAACGGCAGCGACACGATCACCGGCGACATCATCATCATGCCCATCGACATCAGCACCGAGGCGACGACCATGTCGATGATCAGGAACGGAATGAACACGACGAAGCCGATCTGGAACGCGGTCTTGAGTTCCGACGTGACGAATGCCGGCACGACGACGCGCATCGGCAGGTCCTCGGCCTTTTCGACCGGCGGAGTCTTCGACAACCGCGCGAACAGCGCGAGATCCGGCTCGCGCACCTGTTTCAGCATGAACGCCTTGACCGGCACCGTGCCACGCTCGAGCGCCTCGTCGAAGCCGATCGTGCCTTGCGACATCGGCAGGTAAGCGTCGGCATAGACGCGCTCGACGACCGGCGACATGACGAAGAAAGTCAGGAACAGCGCGAGGCCGAGCAGCACCTGGTTTGGCGGCGAAGTCTGCGTGCCCATCGCGGTGCGCAGCAGCGCGAACACGATGATGATGCGCGTGAAGCTGGTCATCATCAGCACGACCGCCGGCAGGAAGCTCAGCGACGTCAGCAGCAGCAGCGTTTGCACGCTCAGGCTGTAGGTCGTGCCGCCTCCCGGGGCAGGTGTGCCGGTGATCGCGGGCAGGCCTTGCGCCGCGGCGGTCAGCGGCGCGAGCAGCAGCAGTGCGGTGAGGGCACGGGCGAGGGCGCGGGCGAACATCGGGCGCTCAGCGCGCATCGTTGCGGCGCTCCATCGCCCGCCTGAGCCACCCCGGAAAATCGCCGGAAGCATGCGCCGACGGCTCGGCAAGCGCTGCGTCGGCGAGCTCGGCGGCCGCGACGGTATGCAAGGTGCGAACGTTCGATGCGGTGACGCCGAGCACCAGCACCTGCCCGGCGATTTCGACGAGGACGACGCGTTCGCGCGCTCCGACCGCGACCGCGCCGAGCACTTTCAGGCCGGCTGCGGCCCCGCGCGGCGCCGACAGACGCTTGAGCAGCCACAGGCTCGCGAGCAGCAGCCCGATGACGATCGCGAGCCCGAAGAGGGTCTGTCCGAGGCTGCCGGCAAAGTCGGGGCTCGCGTCGGCGGCCTGCAGCGAAGGGGCGGCGGTCGCCAGGAAAAAGGGGAGGATGCTGCGTGCGTTCACGACCTGCTCGACGGCTTTGCGGATGGATGAACTTTAAGCGCCGCTGCATCGCCGCCAGCCTGCGATAAGACGGGCAAAAAGGTGATTGTTCGGCGCTTCGCCTGCCCCCGCGGCCGAGGCTTCGCCGGCCGAAACGGCCCGGCACAGGATCGTGATGCGAGAGTGTTTGCCTTGCGGTCAGCCGCGGATTTTCCGCATCCGTTCAGCCGGCGTGATGATGTCCGTCAGACGGATGCCGAACTTGTCGTTGACGACGACCACTTCGCCTTGCGCGATCAGCGTGCCGTTGACCAGCACGTCCATCGGTTCCCCGGCGAGGCCGTCGAGTTCGACCACCGACCCGTGCGCGAGCTGCAGCAGGTTGCGGATCGAGATCTTCGTGCGCCCGAGTTCGACGGTCAGCTGGACCGGAATGTCGAGGATCATGTCGAAATCGTTGAGTGCGCCGGAGCGCGGGCCGGGGGCGCCGAAGTCGGGGAACAGGTGGCTCGCCGGCTTCGCCTGGTAAGGCGAGTCAGCCGCTGCGGCCGCGAGATCGGCGGCGACGCGGCGCGCTTCGGCGTCCGCGCCGTTTTCCGTTGCGGACTGTTCCATCATCGCCGCGGCCCAGTCGTCCTCGGTGATCTGGCCATCGTTGTCGTGCTCAGCCATGGTGGCCTCCGGGTGGTGAGTTGTCGGCGTTGTCGCTGGCGAGGAAGCGTTCGACTTTCACGGCATACTTGGCGCCCTGCCGGCCGTAGCCCAGTTCGAGGATCGGAGTGCCGTCGACTTCGCCGTGCACGTGTTCCGGGACGTCGATCGGGATCACGTCGCCGACGCGCATGTTGACGATGTCGCGCAGCGAGATTCGCGCGCTGCCGAGGTTGCAGACGAGTTCGACGTCGGCCGCCTGCAGCTGCCGCGTCAGCAGCTTGATCCAGCGGTTGTCCTGTGTCAGGTGGTCGCTCTGCATCGTCGAGTACAAGAGGTCGCGGATCGGTTCGACCATCGAGTACGGGAAGCACACGTGCATGTCGGCCTGCGAGCCGCCGAATTCCAGCGAGAAGCTCGCCGAGATGACGATCTCGGACGGCGTCGCGATGTTCGCGAACTGCGAGTTCATCTCCGAGCGGACGTATTCCATCTCGATCTTGAACACCGGCGCCCACGCGCGCGAATATTCGGCGAACACGACGCCGAGCATGCCCTGGATGATGCGCTGCTCGGTCGGCGTGAAATCGCGCCCTTCGACGCGCGAATGGAAGCGCCCGTCGCCACCGAACATGTTGTCGACGACGAGGAACACCAGGTTCGGGTCGAACACGACAAGGCCGGTGCCGCGCAGCGGTTTCGCCAGCACCAGGTTGAGGTTCGTCGGCACGACGAGGTTGCGGACGAATTCGCCGTATTTCTGCACCTTCACCGGCCCGACCGAGACTTCGGCGTTGCGGTGCATGTAGTTGAACAGGCCGATGCGCAGGTAGCGGGCGAAGCGCTCGTGGATCAGCTCCATCGTCGGCATGCGCCCGCGGACGATGCGTTCCTGCGTCGCGAGGTTGTACGGCCGCACGCCTCCCGGCTCGACGGCATCCTCTTCGAGTTCCTCCGGTTCCCCGGCGACCCCTTTCAGCAGGGCGTCGACTTCCTCCTGTGACAGAAAATCGGAAGACATGGCTGCCGTTTCCCTACTGGATGATGAACGAGTCGAAAAGCACTGCCTGAATCGGTCCGGCCGGTCTGTTCCCGCCACCGCTTTTGGACGGCGGAGCGCCGAGCATGCTGTTGGTGCGTTCGACGATCTCGTCGGCGAGCGCTGCGCGATCTTCGGGAGTCGATAGTTCGGACGGCAGTTTGCCGGCGAGCAGCAGGTTGATCTCGTGCCGGATCGAGGGCATGAAGCCTTTCAGGTTTTCACCGGTTTTCGCGTCCGCAGTGCGCAACGCCAGCACGACCTGCAAATAGCGCTCACCCTCCGCGGGGGAAAGGTTGACGGTGAACGGTTCGAGCGGGACGAAAGTCGGCGGCTTGCTCAGGTCGACGACGGGGGCGGCGACATGCTCCTCGGCATGTTCGTCGGCCCGGGCGTTGTTTTTCTTCAGCATCAGCAGGCCGACGACTCCTGCAGCGAGCAGGAGCAGGATCACGGCCAGCGCAATGACAATGACCACGAGCTTCTTCGGCCGTCTGCGCATCCGTGCAGGTTCTGCTGCTGCATCTGCCGGGGCGGCAGGGGGAGCCTTGGCCATCAATCATTTCTCCAATATCGACAATCGAGAGTATGTGCGCGGCAGACGTTGCGCGAAGGGCCGAAAAGTGGGGTACAGCGGCCGCAATTCAGGCGCTTCACGCAAAGGTATCGACCCTTCCCGTGCCGGCGCGCGACCAGTCGACGGACATCGGCACGGGCGCACCGGTCTCTACGCCGGATGCGGCGCCGGATGCCGGGCCTCGCGCATGGCGTCCGGACGGGCTTTCCTGTCCGGCTTGCTGCCCGTCCGATGTGCCGACGCTGGTCTCGCCGAGGCTGATGCCGGCCTGCTGCATCATCTCGCGCAGGCGCGGCATCGCCTGTTCGAGCGCGTCGCGTGCCGCGGACGTCGCGGCGACGAAATGGGCGACGGTCTGGTCGCCACTGACGTGGATGGAGACTTCGAGTTTGCCCATCTGCGGCGGCGTGAGGACGAGCTCGGCCTTCGACTCGTTGCGCCCGACCAGCCACACCACGCGATTTCCGATCTCCTCGGCCCACGCGCGCTGCTGGCCGGCAGGTGTGTGCACGGGCAGCTGCGATACGGGTTCGCTGCGCACGGCTGCGTTGAAGCCGGCGCCGGGCACACTGGTGGCGGGGCCGCCAGTGGTGAAGGACGCATCGCCGGGCGGGCCGGGAATCGCTCCGGCAGAGTCGGGAAGCTGCGCTTCGACGGGCGCCGGCAGTAGAGCGGCCAAACCGCGATTCGCATCTCCTTGCGCGGATCGGCCGGCAACATTGAGGCGCTCGCCGCTGCCGCCGTGCGCCTCGCCTGGCGCGGCGGTCACTTCGGCAATCAGTTTTTCGAGCAGCGGCACTGCGGAGGCGCGTTCGGTGCCGTCCTGCAGCACGGGCGCTGAAACGGCCTGATCGCCGGCTACGGCGGTTTCAGCGGCGATCACGGCGGCAGGAGGGGGCACGAGGCCGGCAAAGCTTGCCGTGAACGCCGTATCGGGCGGCGGCGCTGCGCTTTCGCCTGTGACGATGCTTTCGGCCGCAGGCACGAGCGACGAAGTCGGCTGCTGCTGCACCTCCACAGCACTCGCGCGATCCTCGCTGCCTGTTTCGCCATCACTGGCGGATGTGGCATTCACGGCTTCGGCAGGGGTGTCCCGGTCGATGCGAGGCTGAACCTCCTGCGCCCGGTCAGCGGTCGCCGCGTCCTCCTTTCGGCGAAGTTCCCGGCCCCGATCCCGGTCGGAGACAGGCGGTGTTTCCCGGCGCTCCGGCCCACGTCCGGTGGCGACCGCTCGTGTGCGGGCAGGCTCGCGCTCGGCCGCACTCATCCGCCGTTCGAGCGCGTTTGAAAAGCTGTTGCCGCCCGCGCTCGCAGAGCCCGCAGCGGGCGACGGCCGACCGGAAGTTGCCGCGGGAGTCGATGCGGGGGCGAGGAGCAACTTGTTCAACAGGGGATCCGGCATGTCGGGTTCTCTTCCGCGGCGAATGGCGCGTGGCGAATGGCGCGTGGCGAAGGGGGCGAAGGGGGATGGATTGGTCGCGATCAGCAAGCCTTGTGCCAGTCGCGGCTCACATCCCGGCGGCCTCGTCCTGGCTGCGATCGCGAAAACGCTTCGCTGCGTGCTCGTCGGACTGGCGCTGATCCTGACGGGCGGCTTTGCGCGCTTGATCGGTTTCATGACGTTCCTGCAGCGTGCCGAAAGCCTTGACCTTGTTTCGCTGCGCCATCCACGCGTGCTGGCCGGCGGCGGTGTGGCGGCGCGCGTTGGCGACGTTAGCCGCCTGCAGCGCGATCGCCTCGTCGATGCGGCCGATGAACGCGCTGTAGTTGCGCCACGCGTCCGGGCTGATGCCGTTGCGCGCGGTTTCCTGGAAGCGCGCTTCATACTCGGCACGATAATTCTGCAGCAGCTCGAGCTTGCGGCTGCCTTCCTGTTCGGCGGCGACCAGCTCGCCGAGCCGGCGCGCCGCGTCGTCCATGCGGTTGCGGGTCAGGTCCAGCAGAGGTTGCAGCGGAAAAGGTTGGCTCAAAGGTTGGCTCGTCGGATCAGATCGGTTTGCGACGCCCAGCGGGCGCGGAGAATGGTGTTTGCATGCCCGGCCGGGATCGAACAGGGGGCGTCATTTTATGGCCCGACGGCCTGCGCAACCGTGCCACTTGTCACCCCCCGGAGAACAAAATGCGCAAATTCGCGGTCGCCTGTGCATAGGTTTCCTGCTCGTCGATGCGCTGCTGCAGGAAGCTTTCGAGTTTCGGGTAGAGCGCCACCGCGCGGTCGAGCATCGGGTCGGAGCCGGCTTGGTAGGCGCCGACCGCGATCAGGTCGCGCGCACGCTGATAGCGCGAGAACATCTGCTTGAAGCGCCGCACGAGGTCGAAATGCTCGGCCGTGACGAGCCCGTGCATTGCGCGCGAGATCGACTGCTCGATGTCGATCGCCGGGTAGTGGCCCTGGTCGGCAAGCGTGCGCGACAGCACGAAGTGGCCGTCGAGGATCGCGCGTGCGGAGTCGGCGATCGGGTCCTGCTGGTCGTCGCCTTCCGCGAGCACGGTGTAGAACGCGGTGATCGAGCCGCTGCCTTCGAGCCCGTTGCCGGCGCGCTCGACGAGCGCCGGCAGGCGCGCGAACACGCTCGGCGGGTAGCCGCGCGTCACCGGCGGCTCGCCGATCGCCAGCGCGATCTCGCGCTGCGCCATCGCGTAGCGCGTCAGCGAATCCATGACCAGCAGCACCTGCTTGCCCTGGTCGCGGAAATATTCGGCGATCGTCGTCGCGTACGCGGCGCCCTGCAGCCGCATCAGCGGGCTGGTGTCCGCGGGCGCGGCGACGACGACCGAGCGTACGCGGCCTTCGGCGCCGAGATTCTGCTCGATGAATTCCTTGACTTCGCGTCCCCGCTCGCCGATCAGCCCGACAACGATAACGTCGGCCGACGTGAAGCGCGCCATCATGCCGATCAGCACCGACTTGCCGACGCCGGAACCGGCGAAAAGCCCGAGGCGCTGGCCGCGGCCGACCGTCAAGAGCGCATTGATCGCGCGGATGCCGACGTCGAGCGGGGTGTCGATCGGCGCGCGCGTCAGCGGGTTGAACGGGCGGCTCTGCAGCGACCGGACATCCGTCGTGCCGAGCGGGCCGAGGCCGTCGAGCGGGCGGCCGGCGCCGTCGAGCACGCGGCCGAGCAGTTTGTCGCCGACCGGCAGGTGCTTGGCGCGGTCGGACGTGCGCCGGCGCGGCGGCGACGTGGCGCCGAGCGTCGGGCGCGACGGGTGGACTTCGAGCGGCAGTACCGGCGCGCCGGGCGCGAGCCCGAACACGTCGTCGGTCGGCATCAGGTAGAGGCGGTCGCCGCTGAACCCGACCACTTCGGCTTCGACCGTGCCGCCGCCGCTCGCGACGATGCGGCAGTCGGCGCCGAGCGGCAGCTTCAGGCCGGACGCTTCCATGACGAGCCCGTTGATGCGCGTCAGGCGGCCGGACACTTCGAACGGCGCTGCCGACGCCGCGAGATCGCGGTGCTCGGCCAGGTAGGCGCGCCACGCATCGGCGTGGCGCATTACCCGGGCTCCTGCCACGCGGCATCTGCGCGGCCGAGGGTTTCGAGGATGCGCCGCCAGCGGGTTTCGAGCGTCGCGTCGAGCTGGCTGGCCGCAGTCTGGACGACGCAGCCGCCGCGGCTGATCGCGTCGTCGTCGATCAGCGTCGGGTGGCCGTGGCTGGACTGCTCGGCGAGGTGGGTGCGCACCAGCGCGACATCGTCGGGATGCAGGTGGATGCGGGCCTGCCCCTGCGGCAACTGGTTCAAGGCCATGCGCACCGTCTCGATGACTGTTTCCGGCTGCTCCGTGAGCGCGTTGCGCACCATGCGTCGCGCCACTTCGATCGCCAGCCCGACGAGCTCTTCGGCGACGTCACGATCGAGGCGGGCGAGCGCCTCGTCGAGGGCGTCGGCGAGCGCGGCGATCCGCAGCGCTTCCTGTCGCGCCTGTTCGGCGCCTTCGCGGTAGCCGGCTTCGTGCCCGTCACGGCGCGCATCCTCGAACATCGACTCGATGTCGGCGGCGGTCGGCAGGCGGACTGGCGGTCCGGGGTCCGGCGGCAGATCGGGCGGCGGCGCGGGTTCGGGTTGCGGCGGCGCAGGCGGCGGGGCAGGCTCGGCGGCGTGGGGCGCGTCGGCTTCGGGGGCGGGCGCGGCCTCGCCGCCGAAAGCGGGCGGCTCCCAGCGACGGTATGCCCCGACCGCCTGATGGCGTGAAATGCTCATCGACGGCTCCGGCGGTGCGCGCGGCACCCGCTGTACGGCTTGCACGAACTACACGCGCTACACGAACGCATCGTCGCTCCCCTTGCCGCCGAGCACGATCTGGCCTTCCTCGGCGAGGCGACGGACGACCTTGAGGATCTCCTTCTGCTCGGCTTCGACTTCGGACAAGCGCACCGGACCTTTCGACTCGAGGTCCTCGCGCAGCATTTCGGCCGCACGCTGGGACATGTTCCTGAAGATTTTCTCGCGCAGCTCGGGCGCCGCGCCTTTCAACGCGATGATCAGCGAGTCCGACTGCACTTCGCGCAGCAGCGCCTGCACGCCGCGGTCGTCGATGTCCATGATGTTCTCGAAGACGAACATCTCGTCGAGGATCTTCTGCGCGAGGTCCGGATCGTATTCGCGCACGTTGTCGAGTACCGCGGTTTCCGCGCCGACGCCGACGAAGTTCAGGATCTCGGCCGCATGGCGCACACCGCCCATCGACGCCTTCTTGACTGCCGAAGCGCCCGACAGCATGCGCCCGAGCGCTTCGTTGAGTTCCTTCAGCGCCGTCGGCTGGACGCCGTCGAGCGTCGCGATGCGCAGGATCACGTCATTGCGCAGGCGGTCGGGAAACTGCTTCAGGATTTCGCCCGCCTGGTCGAATTCGAGGTGCACGAGGATCGTCGCGATGATCTGCGGATGCTCGTTCTTGATCAGGTCGGCAGCGGTGGCCGGGTCCATCCATTTGAGGCTCTCGATGCCGGCAGTGTCCGATCCCTGCAGCACGCGCGCGATGATGTGGCCGGCGCGCTCGTCGCCGAGCGCCTTGGTCAGCATCGCGCGGATCTGCTCTTCGTCGGCTTCGATCGGCGCGCCCTTGAGGCGGTGTTCGTCGAGCTGATCGAGCACCGCTTCGACGCGCGTGCGCTGCTGCGATGGCAGGCTCGCCATCGCGGTGCCGAGCTTCTGCACTTCCTTCGGGCCGAGCAGCTTGAGCACTTCGGCGGCGTGATCCGCCCCCAGCGCGAGCAGCAGCGTCGCACTTTTTGCGAGTCCTTCGTCAGGAGTGTTCATTTCTTGTTCTCATCGTTCGCACCCATCCATTCCTTGATCAGGTTCGCGACCACTTTCGGGTCGGACTGCGCGAGCTCCTTCGCGCGGACGAGTTTCTCGTCGAAGCTCGCGAGCCGCGGGGTTGCGGAAAGGCTCAGCAGCGCGTGTTCGTCGTTCCCTTGTTCGACGATCGCTTCGATCTCTTTCGGGGGAGGGGCGACGCTGCGCAGCAGTGGCCGGATCACGCCGAAGTACACGAATCCGACCGCGGCCAGGAGCGCCGCGTATTTCAGCAGCTCCTTGCCGAGGTCGATCATCGTCGGATCCTTCCACATCGGCAGCGCGGCTTCGGCTTCTTCCTGGGGCGCGGTGAACGGCGCGTTCGACACGTTCAGGCTGTCGCCGCGTGCCTGGCTGTAGCCCATCGCTTCGCGCACGAGGTTCGTCAG
Source organism: Aromatoleum buckelii (assembly GCF_012910785.2). Classification (GTDB taxonomy): domain Bacteria; phylum Pseudomonadota; class Gammaproteobacteria; order Burkholderiales; family Rhodocyclaceae; genus Aromatoleum; species Aromatoleum buckelii. Next base: position 260,058 of record NZ_WTVH02000009.1, read on the forward strand.
CCGCGCGATCTCCTCGTCCGTCAGTGCCACGGTGCGCGTTTGGCCGTTCGGCAGGGTCTCGCCGCGGTGGTTGACGACGACTGCGACCGACAGCCGCCTGACTTGGCCGAGCGCCTGGCGCGTGTGCTGGATCGTGCGGTCGAGCTCGTAGTTCAGCGTCGAGGAACGGTTGCTGTTGAGCGGCGCTCCGGGGGCGTTTGCGGCGCCGGGCAACGCGGGATTCGTGATCGGGGCGGTCGCCGGGGCAGGCGGCTGGTTCGTCAGCGCGCCCGGCACGCCCTGCGCGCCCGGTTGGCGCGTTTCCTGTTCGCTGCTCTGCTGGCTGCGGATCGCCTGGTCGGACGACGGGTTCGGCTTGTACGTCTCGGCGGTCTGTTCGACCTGGTTGAAATCGACGTCGGCATTAACCTGCGCCTTGAAATTGGCGGCGCCGACGATCGGCGTCAGGATCGCCTCGATGCGGCGGATGTAGCTCGCCTCGACTTCGCGCACATAGCTCAACTGCGTCGCGTCGAGCCCCGCGTTGCGCAGCGGATCGGCACGCGTCGTCAGCAGCGCACCGCTCTGGTCGATGACGCTGACGCGCTCGTTCGCGAGCTGCGGCACGCTCGACGCGATCAGGTGGACGACGCCGGCGATCTGCGCCGCGTCCATCGTGCGCCCCGGATGCAGGTTCACCATCACCGAAGCGGTCGGTTTCTGCTCGTCGCGCAGGAAACCGGATTGTTTCGGGATCGCCAGATGCACGCGCGCGGAGGCGACCGACGCGATCGACTGGATCGTGCGCGCCAGCTCGCCTTCGAGCGCGCGCTGGAAATTCACCTGTTCGTGGAACTGCGACACGCCGAGCTTCTGGTTTTCCATCAGCTCGAAGCCCACCAGGCCGCCTTTGGGCAGCCCCTGCGCCGCGAGCCGCAGGCGCACGTCATGGACCATCTGCGACGGGATCAGGATCGCGCCGCCGCCCGGGGAAAACCGGTACGGCACGTTCTGCTGCTGCAGCGCGGCGACGATCGCGCCGCCGTCGCGTTCCTCGAGGTTCGAGAACAGCACGGCGTACTCGGGAGCACGGCTCCAAAGCCACACGCCGACCACGAGCGCGATCGCAAGCGCGACGGCCGCGGCTGCCGCGAGCTTCTGGCGCTGACCGAGTTCGTTGAAGCGCTGCAACACCTGCTGCGGTGCCGGCAGCGTTTCCCGTGCGACGGCGGTGACGTCGGTAGACATAGTCGAGTCCTTCAATCGTCCGACTTTTTCGGGTGACGCATTGTCCGCTCGCGGGCGCAACTTCCCCGGCGGGATAAGCGGCAGTTTTTGCCGCCTATTTGCCGGTTGCGCGGTGCCGCCGCACCGTTAATCTGCCGTTCGTGAAAACCCATTCCGTCACGATGCCCGCCGAATCCGGCGTGCCCGAGCCGCCGAGCGCCGGCCAGCGCCTTGACGCGGCGCAGCTCGCCGAAGCGTTCGCGCTGTTTTCACGCGCTTCGGAAGAGCTGTCGACGGCCTACAACGCGCTGCAGGGGCAGGTGTCGCAGCTCACCGAGCGGCTCGACGTGCTGCTCGGCGCGCTCCCGGCGGGCGTCGTGATGCTCGACCGGACAGGACGCATCGTGCAGTTCAACCGCGCCGCCGAAAGCCTCCTCGGTGGCGGGCTCGCAGGCGAGCAGTGGGACGCGGTCGCACGCCGCTTCGGCGACACCGGGACACCGGGCGAACTGACCGTCGAAACCGACGTGGGCGCGCGCCGCGTGTCGCTGTCGGACACCGCGCTCGAATCCGGCGAAGGGCGCATCGTGCTGCTCCACGACGTCACCGACACCCACCACATGCGACTGCAGGCCGAGCGTAGCGAGCGGCTCGCGGCGATGGGCGAGATGGTCGCCGGGCTCGCGCACCAGCTGCGCACGCCGCTCGCCGCCGCTTTGCTGTACACCGGCAACTTGCGCCAGTCGGAGCTGGGGGCCGCCGATCGTGCGAAAGTCGCCGAGCGTGCGATCGAGCGCCTGCGCCACCTGGAGCGGCTCATCCGCGACATGCTGCTGTTCGCCCGCGGCGACAGCCTCGGGCGCGAGCGTTTCGGCATCTGCGAACTGGTCGGCGAAATCGTGCACACGCTGGAGCCGCTCGCGCGGGCGCGGCAGCTGTCGTTCGTATCGCGCTGCGACTGCGACGATCTGACGCTGCTCGGCGATCGCAAGGCCCTCGGCGGGGCGCTGACGAACCTCGTCGAGAATGCGCTCCAGGCGACCGGCGCCGCCGGCGAGGTGTCACTCAGTGTGGTGCGCGACGGCGAGTTCGTGAATTTGCGCGTCGCCGACAGCGGGCGCGGCATCGAACCCGCGCGCCAGGGGCGCGTGTTCGAGCCGTTCTTCACGACGCGCGCCGAAGGCACCGGGCTCGGGCTGGCGATCGCGCGCGGCGTCGCGCGAGGCCACGGCGGCGACATCGCGTTCGAATCGACGCCCGGCAAGGGCTCGCTGTTCACGCTGACCCTGCCGCTGCCGCCCGCGGAAGACGGCGCCAAGCCGGCATCGAAGGAAGTTTCATGATCGAACAGCTCCACGTCCTCGTCGTCGAGGACGACGCCGCGCTGCGCGACGCCGTGTGTCTCACGCTCGAAATCGGTGGCCACCGCGTCACCGGCGTCGACGGCGGCGCCGGCGCGCTGCAGGAGATCGGCCGCCAGGCGTTCCACCTCGTCGTCAGCGACCTGCGCATGCAGCCGATGGACGGCTTGCAGCTGCTCGCCGAATTGCGCGCCCGCCTGCCGCAATTGCCGGTGCTGCTGATGACCGCATACGGCGACGTCGACAAGGCGGTTGCCGCGATGCGCGGCGGCGCGTGCGATTTCCTCATGAAGCCGTTCGAGCCGGACGTGCTGCTGGCGCACGTGCGCCGCTATGCCGCGACGCCGCCTTCGGCCGACGACACGATCGCCGAGGACTGGCGCACGCGCAACCTGCTCGCGCTCGCCGCGCGCGTCGCCGACACCGACGCGACGGTATTGCTGACCGGTGAATCCGGCACCGGCAAGGAAGTGTTCGCGCGCTACATCCACGCCCGTTCCGCGCGCTGCGACGGCCCGTTCGTCGCGATCAACTGCGCCGCGATTCCCGAGAACCTGCTCGAAGCGACGCTGTTCGGCTACGAAAAAGGCGCATTCACCGGCGCGCAGACAGCGCAGCCGGGCAAGTTCGAGCAGGCGCAGGGCGGCACGATCCTGCTCGACGAGATCTCCGAGATGCCGCTCGCGCTGCAGGCGAAGCTGCTGCGCGTGCTGCAGGAGCGCGAAGTCGAGCGCGTCGGCGGCCGCAAGCCGGTCGGGCTCGACATCCGCGTGCTGGCGACGAGCAACCGCGACATCGCGGCGGAAGTCGCGGCGGGGCGTTTCAGGGAAGACCTGTATTACCGCCTCAACGTGTTTCCGCTCGCGGTCCCCGGCCTGCGCGAACGGCCCGCCGACATCCTGCCGCTGGCCCGGCACTTCCTCGCGCGCCACGCCGGGCGGCTCAAGCGCAGCGCGCATCTGCTCGCCGACGCCGAATCCCTGCTCGTGCGCCACGCGTGGCCGGGCAACGTGCGCGAACTGGAAAACACAATGCAGCGCGCGCTGATCCTTGCCAGCTGCGACACGATCGGCGCCAACATCGTGCATCTTTGCCTGCCGCACTGGAGCGCGGCGCGCGGCGCCGCGGAAAGCCGGTCGGACAGTGCGTCCTGCACGGCGCCCGCTTTCCTGCCGGCAGGGCTTTCCCCCGTCATCGGAAGCCTTGCCGGCACCGCTGCGCGAGTCCCGCTCGAACCGCCGCGTCCCGCAAACATGAAGGACCTCGAACGCGAGCACATTCTCGCGACGCTGCGCGAGCACGGCGGCTCGCGCAAGCGGGCGGTCGAGAAGCTCGGGATCTCGGAGCGGACCTTGCGATACAAGCTGCAGCAGTATCGTGACGGCGGGCACGAAGTGTGATGCAGAGCCGGACTCAGTCCTGTGGCATGACGATTGCTCTGCTAGACTGCGAGCAACAATCACTCGCTCCCCGGGGTCGAGATCATGGATACGCGCGGAATTGAACAGATGATCGGCGAGCTGCGCTCCGCGGCGCAGTCCGCAGCAGGCAAGCCAGCAGCCCAAGGCGCGCAGGCAGCCGGCGGCGTCGACTTCGCCGAAGTGCTGCAAGGCGCACTGAAGGACGTCAGCGCGGCGCAGCAGGAAGCGCGCGGCATGGCGCAGGAATTCTCCACCGGCGACCCGAACGTCAACCTGCAGGACGTCATGGTGAACCTGCAGAAAGCGAGCCTGTCGTTCCAGCAGATGGTGCAGGTGCGCAATCGGCTTGTCACCGCGTATCAGGACATCATGAACATGCCGGTCTGATAGGCATGTCACGTAGTCTCACGAAGTCTCGCTTTTCAAGAAAAATCATATAAATACAGCAAGTTAGTTGAACGCGACGCGAAGGCCGATGTCTCGCGCGTTCTCAAGTTGCGTCGCTGCATCCCATTGCGCTGTGTGTAAACCTGTGTGTAAGCTATCCGCCATACACACAGTGAGGTCGCCATGAGCACCGTTCTGCACAGGCTGCTGAAGATTGCTGAAGAGCAGCGTTTGACTTCGGATGACTTCGCCCGCACGCTGAGCTTCGTCAAGGTGCGCGCGCTCAAGGCAGCAGGACAGCACGCCGATGGCGGTGGACTGGTCCTGCATGTGTCGGCGTCGGGATCGAAGTCGTGGCGCCACAGGTTCCGGCTCGATGGCCGGCCGCAAACGCTCACGATCGGATCGTTCCCCGCAGTCGGGCTTGAAGAGGCGCGCAATGCACACCGGGCCGCTCGCTGGCTGGTGGCGCGTGGTTTACATCCGCTGAAGCATGTCGAAGGCGAGATCGAGCGCGAGCAGGCCGAGAAGCAAGCCCGTACGGAGAACACGTTTGGGGCGATCGCCGAAAACTGGATGACGGCTACAGCCTCGAACCTCTCGCCTCGCACAGTCAAGCACCGGGAGGCGATGTTGGCGAAGCACGTATTCCCGATATTGGGTGAGCGCCCGATCAAGGAAATCGTACGAAAGGACCTCCACACCCTCCTGACCAAGCTAGACCAAGTTTCGCCCGTCACTGCCAAGCACTGTCGCGGTTACATCGGGCAGATTTTCGAGTATGCCGAGGACGCCGAGCTTGTGGAGGCGAACCCGACACCGCGCGCCGGTGTGCTGGTGAAGGCTATGGGGCGGTCGGTTAAACCACGTAAGGCGCTGCCGTTGAACCGGCTCGGCGAGTTTCTGCGCACCCTCGAAGATGCTCCCGAAACCGACCCGCTAACGAAGACCGCGCTGAAGTTGCTTGTGCTGACGTGGTCCCGCACCAGCGAAGTAACGGGGGCGCGCTGGGAGGAATTTGACCTGGATGCCGGTACATGGGTGATCCCCGCCGACCGCATGAAGGGCAAGGAACCGCACACTGTTCGCCTAAGTCAGCAAGCGGTGAGGCTGCTGCGTGAGCTGCGCGAGCGCTCGAAAGGCGAGGTGCTGTTCCCTAACCGACGCAAACCCGGCGAAACCATGTCGCGCACGACGCTCTATCAGTGGCGAACGCGGTGGGGATTCGCCGACATCATGGACGTGCATGGACTTCGGGCGGTCGCGTCGACCTGGGCGAACGAGGCGGGCAAGTACCGGCCGGACGTGATCGAGGTTGCGCTTGCTCACAAGGAGGGGGATCGCGTTCGCGCTGCCTACAACCGTGCCCAGTTCGTGGATGAGGTGCGCCGGCTGTGGCAAGACTGGGCCGACGTGTGCGACGAGAAGCTGAAGATCGCGCGAGCCCAGAACGTGGTGGAGCTGCCGAAAGCGGCAGCATGAGACGACGAGGGGCGAGCATCGCAACCCGCCCACTTTATTTTGCTCGGCCTCTTGTCGCGCCCGAACCGTCTCGGATAGAATCACGCCGCGCCGAAAAAGCGTGGGCTCTACAGGTGACTCGTGGCTAGGCTGCCTCGATCGCTCGCATCCCGGAAGGAATCGACCTTTCAACTTTCCCCTCGCAATTGCCCCGTGAGCACACCGGGCGTGGGCAGCAGCATCCGGACTTAGCCCGACCGGGAGCGCCAAGAGTCGCCGCACCCACTCCCACAGCCAACCCCAAGGTTCCGCGTATACAGGCCGCGAACCCCTCGGGATCACTGGCTGCCTGTGGGAGTTCAATCGATGAACATATCTACTGCGGACGCACAGGCGTCCGCATCTTCCGCTGTCCCGCGCATGCTATCGCCGCGTCAAGTGTGCGACCTCCTCGGAATCAGCCGGGCGACGTACTACCGCGTCCGCGAATGCGGCGACTTTCCCGCCCCTGTCGCCGTGAGCAAGCGTCGCGTGGCGCATCCCGAAGCCGACATTCTCGCTTTCCTGAACCGCGCGGTGTTGCAATGACGTCGCAAGCCGAGCGCGAACCTCAACCCTCCATCCGCAGGGCGCCAGTAATCGAGTTTCTGCGCGCACCTGTCCTGGCGGTCGCCGAAGGAAAAAAGTTTCCCGAACCGGTAGTGTCAACGCCCGCAACGGCATACCCGCAAATCGCGCCCGCGTTTCGCTCTTATCCCCCATTGCCGGAGAAGAACAGCGGACGTGCCTACGCTCCAGCCGATGACGAGAACTTGATCCGGCAACAGATCGACGACCTCGAACACCTGCATGCCCGTGGTCATCGCGTCGAAATCGAGCACCCCGATGCCGACATTCGTGACCTCCTGCTCGGCGAGCACCTCGACATCTCCGCTGCGCGCAAGTTTGCGACGCTGCGCGTCTGGTATGGGAAAAGCCGTGGGCAGTTCATGAAGGTGGCAAACAAAGTCGCCTTGCTCAAGATTCCACAGCACCTGCAAGCAGAACTTTCCCGGCTGTATGACGACGAGCACAAAGCCGTCCGTGCCAAGATCAGGCGACGCGAGGCAACGGTGAGGAGGCGTCTGGAGAAGGCCACCGCTCCGCAGAATATGAAGTACATTCCGCTGTGGCTTGATATTTGGAAATGCGCGCAACTCCTAGGGGACAAGAGTGAGACGAAGGTAGCTCATCTGTTCAAGGCGATGACGGGGCGCACGATGCACCGGAAGAACGTTTGGACGAAGCTTCGTGCGCTTGATCGCATTCTGGGCGAAGACTGGCTGGATGAAGTTACGGTGCCTCGTGTGTGATGCCTGCTGCCCCAAAGCAACGGGGCAGGCTCCAGGGTAGTGTCTGGGGTAGTCCGTGTGGTACGCCCTGTGGTAGGGTCTGTGGTAGGTCAAAGCAATGTAAAGCGTTGAAAGAAAAAACGAATACTTGTTTCGTTTGTCTCCCAGGGTTACAGGGTTCCAGAGTTTCAAAAACATGAAGCGCGCCTTCGGCGCTGCATCGCCTTCGGCTCGCCACCGGCTCGCGCTTCGCGCTCGCGCCGTCAAGCCTGCGGCGATGCACCGTGAGAATCATCCTCCGGAGGGGGGGGCTCTTCAGAAAACCCCTCGGGAGAGGGTTTCCCCCTCTCACAGAAAGCTGCGGCTCGCGCGTTGCGCGCGCCCACGGACATGAGTTTGCCGTCCCCCGCGCGCATCCGCGCGCTCCGCTCGCCCCGGTTCTTACCTTGTAGCTCTCGTGCCGCTGCCGCTCGTATTGTCTTTTGCTCCTGGATTGCAATCGACGCGATAGCGCCCCAACGCGTTAAATCGCTCTATGAGACGATGTTGTCACCGTATCGTAGGAGGGCATGTATAGACGGATGGCGCCCCTCTGAGAGCGTTTAAACGCTTCGCTCCCGACTCGTTGTCATCCCGGACCCGTTATGGGAAAAGCTGACGAACGTCTTCCCCTTGCCGCGCCTTCTGTCCGAGTCGTCGATTGGTGTGAGCGTTGGCAAGACGGGCCATCAGCGGCCGGTGAGGAAGACGGTCGCGCCGTCGTAGTCGAAGGTTCGCTTTCGAGGGTCGCTGCATCCGCGTTTTGCGCACGGAGAACGGGCGAAACAGCCGTAGCTGCCGCCCACTGGTCCGTCCAGCGCGCCGCTATCGAATTGCACATGTAGCCGATCTGCAATGTAGGTCGATGACTCCGTGTCGAAGTAGTGCTTGCGAGCGCAGTACCCGTCTAGATACTCGCTTGTCGTGCCGACGACACGGCGGCGTCCGGAGCAAACGAAGCTTCGGGCAGAGTTGTTCCGGGAGCGTTGCTTCGATGGAGGCTATCAAGTTTCGACGTCATCCGGTATCGAGTCGGACTCCTTATCCTCATCGGGTTCGGGGGGCTTCCATTTATTCTTCCGTCGCCGTTCGGCCTCGTCGCGACGTGCTTCGGCGGTCCATTCTCCACGCAGCATCCGGTTGTATCCATACTTCGGCTCGTGTGCCCGGAGTAATTCAATGCAGTCATCCTCCGCCGATGCGTCGATCCGCCGCTCTCCAATCCGTAAAACGTAGGCAAACACAAACTGCTCCGCACCATAGCGATTCCAGTCATCTTGCATGCGTTGCGTAGGGTGCCTGCCCTGTCGCAGGGCGTAGTAGTGTTGCGAGGGCCGGTTGCCCTTCGGGCCCTCCTTGCCGACCCATGTTTTTCCATTCTTACGGCAGATGATTACGTATACACGACCAGCCTTCAGTTTCTCGAGATATGTGAGGCGGCGTTGACTGTTGCCAGAACTTCTTTTCATGCTACTCGCTCAGTGAAAAACGAGTTTGCACATTAGCGTGGCTGAGCAATTACAAAAATCACTTTTACAATCGGAAATCTATAAATCAGTACTGAATGAATAAAAAAGGTGCGGGATTAATTGACGCATAATATACCCGAAAAAATGCTTGCTGTGGTCGACAACGTGTTGTTTATATAAAACAATCAGGAATAAAAGAAGGGGCCGATCGCATCACAGCAAAGTTATCATAATGCAATTAATGTGTTATAAAAGAGGGGGGGAGAAGAGATTGCTTTTAGTGCAATCGGTACCGAATAAGATCGAACGAGTGGTTAAACTTACGAATAATGATGCATGTGAATGAGGCGAGCGGTCGCCATAATGTCATGCCAACGGAGGTTGTATAGTCCTAGAAAACCAACAATTGTGGCGGGTGACAGGGATCATAAGAACGTAGCGAAAACCGTAACCTTATAGAAAGCTTCGCTTTGACCGGCTGCCATCCTTGATTCGTTTTGTCGCCGATACGTTATGACCTCCCCTACAACCCCTTAATCACAGCGTCGAACATTCCCGCCGCACAGCAACGAAGCCGCTCAGTCACCGACATCATCCTTTGCTCTGCTGGGGACTGAACAACTACGGTCGATCTCCTTCTCGTCTACCGGATGCCCTTACATGCGGAACCCACTGCTTCCCTTCCGCCGCGGGCTGCTGTTCGTCGGTCCCGTGAACAACATCCGGACGACTGCTTGCCTCTGAAACCTGCCCGACCGTAGGCTTCTGCTACTCGGCTTAGCTGCCGTTGGATTACGTCGCTGCGAGAGACTGTACCGTCACGGTTAGCGGACGGAGTGCCCCCGGCTCCGGATACGTCTGCTTTAACGACGACGCTATAGCCGGACTCGTAAAGCGGTCTATCGAAGCTTCTTAATGCGCTCTTGAAGAGCTAGGGCGGTTGGGACGTTCATAGGTGCAAGTGCAGCAGCTATCTCGACAAGCGCCTCCCGCGCCTGAGCGTGTTGCGACAGGGCCTGCCCGTCGGAACTCAACGCCGTCGCAACGAGTTCCACCAGCGCGTCGCCCGTGCCCTCGCGGTACCAGCGACCGGAAAGCTCGCCTTCCTTCAGCACGGCAGCGACCCAGCGAAGTCCGTCAAGGCGAAGCGGGGCTCCGAAGTTCGTCGTCAGAAAGTGGCAGAAGCGCGTGACGCATTCTTCGTCACGAGCCAAGTGTGCAGCGGCCCAGCGTCTGTAGAGTTCCTTCATCCGCAGAGCCGCGTCCGGATGCAGCCTGGACAGGGCGTCCTCGTTCCCGAAGCCGAGCAGGTCACAAATCAAGCGCTCGCCGTAGAACCAGAGGCCCGGTTGTGACCAATCGGCTGCGAGGCCGTACTCTGCGGTGGCACGCCAGACGCGCTCGAACGCTACTGGGTCGTCACCTTTCCCGAGACGCAGGAACAAGCCGCGAATGAAGTGTTGCAGCGCGTAGTGTGCGGCTGGACCGTGGGAGAGAACGGGTTCCCAAACTGCGCGCTCATTCCCTGCGGGCGCCGCGATCGACAGCGCTCCAAGCTTCAGAAGGATGTCGTAGCCGAGGTTCTGGCTCGGCAAGTCGTACTCGCCATACTTCTTCTCGCGCGACTTGGCGCGCGTGGCGTCGTAATCCCAGATGCGCAGCGCCAAGCGCGTGTCCAGGTTGCGGTCGCCAGTGCCATCGCCTTCGATGAGCCAGTTGAACAGGACTTCGAGGAAGTGACCGTCTAGCGAGCCGCCCCGTTCACGCTCCGGCACCCCCCGCCAAGTCTGGTGGCCCGCACGGTAGAGCGGCATCCGGCGCTGGAAATCCAAACGTTCTAGGCCCGCGACCACACGCTCGAAGTCGAGGTCGTCCGGCGTCGCGTTCGATCCACGGAGCGGAAAGCGCCGCAGCCGCGCGAGCCACACCTTCCAGGCGCGCTCCGCGCCGCCGCCATAGCCGTGGTGCGGAGCGAGCAGGTTAAGGCCCGACCAGAACAGCCCCGCGCAGAGCAGCCGCCACCACGCGGTGCCAAGGTGCTCTCTATTGGTGTAGGCGACGTCAACCACAACGGCGGCCGCTCGCATGTCGCCGCTCGTCAGAAGGGGCAGGACGGCAGTCTCCCATTCCTGAACGCCGTCTCCATCGGCGAGCCACAGATGCATGACCGCGTGGGCGACGAACTTCAACTCGTCGCGGCAGCTCCCCATGCGCAGCCCACGGATATCCTCTCCTGTCGACGCAAACGCCCCCACACCGGCGCGCACGACTTCGAGGGTGTCCTTTTGCGCTTCAGGGTTCTGGGACAGCCAAGCGCCGCCCAATGCGATAAGCGTGCCCGCTGCAGCGAAACGGCATCTCGATCTCGCGTCTTCATCTTCGCCCTCCGCTCCGGCGTTACACTCTTGGAGCAGCCTGTAGAGGTACGCGGCCTCTTCGTCGCTGAGCGATTGACCGCCCCGAAGCCGCTGCTCGCACTGGTGCGGCACGAAAAGATGCGCGAGGGTTGGTGCGCTGTCGGTTTCCCACGACTCCACTTCGAGGCGCAGTTTCTCGGGGTACACAAGGCCCTGGGTTTCCGCGCCCGTCGCTGGGTCAGTCAGGGTCTGATAGTTGGCCCGGTCGAGCGCGGCGAAGAGCAGCTTGAACTCCAACGCCTCCTTCTCGTCTTCAGGCAGCGCCCAAGTCGGCAGCAGCGCTTGAAGACGCCGCGCAACGTCGTCGTCGGCCAACAGGAGTTTGACAACGACATCGAGGAACTTCTGCTTGCGATGGGGCGCCAGGGTCCAGTCACGGGCGAAGTTGAACATCGTCTCGCCGCCACGGAGCCAGCTCCAAGCGATGAAGTTGTTGCCAACCTGCTTCACGCGCGCGCTGTCCCAATAGAACAGGTTCGGGAACGTAATCAGGGCCGCAAGTGGCCCCGTCAGCAGCGACGGCTGATACTTGGCGACGTTGAGAAGCACGCTGACGAGCGCCGCAGAGTTTCCCTCTCGGAGTATCGTCTCGGTATAAGGAGTAATGTCCTCACCCGCGTCGAGCCGCATTGTAAGCCAGCGCTCCAACGCATCGAGAGAGCAGAAAAGGTTTCCGTTGCGTATCGAGTCATTGGACTGCGGCCAGTCGAATACCGGCCACCAGCCAGGGAAGGTCTTCTCCGACCCGTCCGCAAATTGCAGTGTTACCCCGGGAGCCGCCCCGGTTCGATCCTTCAGTACCTTGGCGACCCAGCGCTCCGTGCAAAAGTTCACCAGCGCAATGAGCGAGGTGAGCGCCGCTTCCGGGGCCAGTTGCAAGAAGGGGAAGAACGGGCTCTTCCAGAAGGCTGTCGGGTACGCGTCCTCGGGGTATGCGAGGCCAAGTTCCATGTCGAACCGCTCGGACCCGTACTCCCGTTCCGGCTGGTCTTCGATGATGAGTGCGAGCAGGACTTCGGCCGCCAGCTCAGGCTTCGCACGCATCAGAGACCGGATGCCGTTCTCCTTGATGCAGGCGGTCCGGAAACCCATGTCGACCTTGTCGCTGGCCCCTAGCGGCCAAGGCGGCAGGCGCTCCCGGATCGACCCGATGGAGCACGGCATCCGCTTTCGTTCCTCGTGCCGCGCCTTGTATTCGGCATCGGTCTTCAGACGCTCAGCGTGCGCCCTTGCCTTCTGTAGCTGAACCTCGGCGATGCGCCGTTTGACGTCAGCGTCGATCTCTCGGCGTCCCGCGAGTTCGAGCGCCCAGTTCCCGACCTCGGCCGGCAGGTCGGCCGCGCCAGCCAATGGTGCCGTGTACAGGAACGGCTCACGCGCCAGGTACATCACCCCGTGGCCCTTCTCGACCTGCACGGTCCGAGCCATGGCGAGCGCCATCTCCGCCAGCTCCAGGCGGAAAGGCATCAGATCACCGCTGCTCAGCGTGTGCGGTGTCTTCTTCAGCCAGGTCTCGATGACCTTCGCGAGAGCAGATGAAACCAGCCCAGCTAGTCGCGCCCGCTGCGCGATGAGGAAGCGGAGAACGGGCGGCCAACGGCCGAGAATAATCGAGCGGTACTGCGCTTCCATGTACAAGCCGACCGCCGCGCTCAGTCCCATTCCGCCGCCGCTCGGCACTGTCGCGATGTGGTGGAAGCGCAGAAGCAGCCGCGTGAAGTGTTTCGCGCCGTTGTCGAGCAGGAGGTCGACGCGTTCGGTCAGGAAGCGTTCGGCGTCGGGGTCCAAGCAGAGTGCATCAAGGAGGATATCGCTCGCCAGCTCGTTCCTCGCAGCCTCCGACGCCTCGAAGGCGACGTCCCAGGCTGTGGCCGTCTTGGCCGGCTCTCGCAGCAGGAACTGGCCCAGCATCCGGAGGGCGTTCGTCCAGAGCGGATTGCTGGCCAGAGCGGCCCATTGGGGCGTGTCAGTCCAAATCTGCTTTAGGAACTGGAAGCGCGCCCAATCCGCCGCGAGATCGTGCTCGAACTCGATGCGGTTGGTCCGCTCGTTCAAACGCAGCGGAAGCTCGTTGGGTCGCTTCGTGAACGTCGCCGTGTCCGCCGGCTCCAAGTCGGTTAGCGCAAAGCTGCGCTCGAACAATGCTTCTCGCTGGGCGAGGCGCATCATCAACGCCTTCACGTCGGCCAAGTCCTTCGTCCAGTGCTTCCAGAGGTGATCGGCGATGGCGGTGTGAGACGCCAATCCACCGGCGTTCGACCCAAGCGCCGCACCTGCCTTGACGACCCACGCCAATGTCCGCAGGTTCGTCAGCGCCGCAATCGTGTCGTCATGCGCGGCCAACCAGCCTAAGGTGGGCGACGGCAGAAGCGCCCGCTTCACAGCATCGCTCTTGAGCGCTTCGACCTCGACGAGATGCGCTTTCCGCCCGCCGAGTATCGTCTCTGCGCCTTCGCCCCAACTCGGAGTCTGCGTCACGATGAGGATCCGCCACGCACCCTCGGTCTTTTCGCCTTCATTCGGCAGGATGGCTTGAAGCAGCTGGCGGATGACGACGAACTCGCCGGCTTCGATGTGTTCCGCAGAGTCGATGACCAGCACGTTCTGCGGCTTCACCGTGGCGTTCAGCACCAACGAAAGCTCGTGCGCCAGTGGGAGGGCGCTGCGGCGCGCTGCGCTGAGCGCCATTTTCAAGTGTTCCGGACCGAACCATACCTGGTCCCAAGACGGGTATACGCCGTCCAACACGGACTTGACCAGCGCCGACTTGCCCGAGCCCGACTCCCCGAAGACCACCGTGACCGCGTTGTCGGCGACCGCTGCCTGGAGCGACGCTTTCTCCGCCGTACGGGGGACGGCATAGCCCGAGGGCAGCTCCATCTCTATCCGCGCCTTGTGGTCCGCTGTGATGTTGGAGAGCGTTTCCCAATCACGCTCAAAATCAGGGTGATGGCGGAGGCCGTACTGTCCCCGGAGCGAGGACAACAGGTCGGGGATGGTAATGGTCCCGCTGCGAAGGCGCACCTCTTTGGCGACATTAATGAGCCCCTTCCAGAGAGCCTGCGCTTCGTCGTCACGGCCAGACGCGAGCAAGCGACGGCATTGCGCGATAGCCTGCGTCTCGTTCTCGGAGTGCGCGAACTGCAAGTCGGTCGGCAGCACGTGCAAACGGCGAATAAGCTGGATGGTCTCTTCATCGGACGCGCCGCCGGGCTTCTGGATGCTGTCGAAGACGTGTGACTGCCTCGTATTGCTGCGGATGCGGCTCATCGTGAGCGCCGTATCCGTGCCGCTGCACGCGTTCTTCACTTCTCGCCACGCCGGGTCGAACGCCTGATGGGTGCCGAGCGTCACCAAGGCCAGCCCGTCGGTCGCGCGATTGAACGGTCCCTGCGGGTCACGCCATTGTTCCCAGGCGCGCGTCACGAAGTCAGCTGGGAGGCCGGCCCCAGTCACCTGCAAATTGCCCTTCGCCGAGATCGCAAGTCGCCGCGTGGTCGTGGGCTGGGCCGTCAGCAGCAGGTCGTCAATGCGCCAGCCCAAGGTCGAGACTTGGGCTTGGACCTGCGTGACGCCGCCGATGCCTGGTGCCTGCTCACCCGATAGGGCTTTCACCAACTGCCAGGCGCTAATCAGGTCCTCGAATTCAAACCCGGCACCGCTCGTCGACCGCAGCGTCGCGGGCGCGCGCCTCGCGCTGGCGCCGTGAGAGGCCTTCAGCTTCGATGTGTTCTTTGACTGGGCCATTCACTTCCGAATGCGTGTAGCTCTGAATTATTGCCAGATCTGTCGGAGAGAAGCAGGGGGCAGGCTCGTAGCAGCCTTATGGTGGGCTAGAAACCCTCCCCGATTGCTAGTTCAGCGCTACCAAGTAGCACCGATAAACTGTACCGCTAAGCCGGCTCCGATGCCACCGCCCCTGCAGTAAAGACCTGGGGTGCTCATCTGGACAGGCCTCCGGAACGTCTCCAAAGGATCGAGAGCGAGAACTCGTCGCGTCAGGAAGCTGACGGCCGACAACTTGAAGGCCCGAGCGTCTGCTGACCGATACACTCGTGCCGTTCAATCAGCATGCTTCAAACGTCCCTTCCGACCGAGGAGGCGTCACCGGCCAATCGTCTAGAACGGCCGCTGTACTTCGTCACCGGCACTTCGGTCGGACGCGGCACGAAGGTCTGCATCGGGTCGGAAGCACCCAGTCACCGTCACTCGACAGCCGCCATTCCTGATCCCAGCTTCCCGCCGCACGACCACCGGGTTTAGGGGGAAGGGCGCTTCCCCGGCAACAGTTCAAACCCCAGGTGCTGCGTCAACGCCTCGTACGAGATGGGCCTGCCCAGGCGAGCTTCATCAGTGTTGGGCAGCCAGTGCGCCCACGCGCGGTTCTTGGTAGCGTCATACACGAGCTTGTAGACATGGGTTGGTACCGCGACGGGACTGGAGCCAATGGTGGCTTGGTGCCCTTGCCATGCCGGGCCTGTAAACACGTGAACGGTCGAGCCGCTGCGCTTCACGTAGGCCCGGGTATCCCGCTCGACTTTGGCCCAAACCCGCCTGTTGTTGTTCGGCGCTTGGGGAACCACGTTCGCCAACGAAAAACTCTGCGCCATCGCCCGAGCGGTTGGCATGTCAGCTGCCGGCGCCATGTGACCACGGTCGAAGCCCGACTGGTGGTAATCCTCGAGGTGCGCGCGCTCTAATCTGGGCAGGCGGGCGTCGGCGAAGAACCGATTGGTCCGTTCCTCGTCGTCCGCGTCGGTCAAGCTTGCGCGGGTGAGCTTCTCAACCACGAACAGCGGCGTGCGGGTTTTGCCCGAATGCAGAAGTGCGAACGCGTCGTAGCACAGTTCGCGCAGCTTCCAATCCGCGGACCGCTTGATGACCGGAGGGGGGCCCGGGAAAGCGTCCGGGCAACTGCGAAAGCCGTTGCCTGCGGCATAGTTAGTGGTTGTCAGCAGCAGGGCGGCTAGGGCAACGACGGAACGCGTTCGCATACGTTTTCGTGGGTCAGTCTTGGGCGGGGGGCGCCACCATAACCCACTGGCCGCTGTTGGCGTCAAGCTCCGTGGTCGCTTTGGCGCGACGAGGTCGTTCGTGGCAGGACCCGGGCCGTCGGCGTGCCGCGCATCGGTTGGACGACCGCTGCGCGCAGGCACGTGAGCGAGGTGATGGCAAGGATCGTTGGAACAGGGGGCGCAGGGCCGGGCGCAGTCGGCCGAAGCGCCCGCGCGCCGACCCAAGGCAGTAACGAGCCGTAGAGAAAGCAACCGGACCGGGGTGACCTGTCGGTCCCTCCGGCCTTCTGCCTGTTTTTCCGGCAGCTTGTCACTGTGCGGCACCTCTTCTGCTGGGGAATGCCGCCTTCGCTCGCACGGTGCGCACCGGATGAGTCGTGTCAGTGTACCCTTATGTCTTCAAGCAGAGGACAACGACATCGCATAATGGCGCTTCCGAATGCGGATTCAGCCTAACCAAATCGTGCAACACATCCCCACGGAGCCCGTTCTTTCGGCATGCTCGACGACATCAAGAAAACCCTTTGGGCCGCTGCAGACAAGCTGCGCGCCAACATGGACGCGGCCGAGTACAAGCATCTCGTCCTCGGCCTGATTTTCCTCAAATACGTCTCCGACACCTTCGCCGCGCGGCGTGCCGAACTGGAACGGCGCTTCGCCGACCCGGCCGACGACTACCACCTCGACGATCCCGAACTGCTCGCCGACGAGCTTGAAGACCGCGACTACTACCGCGAGGTCAATGTCTTCTGGGTGCCCGAGTCGGCACGCTGGGAAGCACTGCGCGCCGCCGCCAAGCAGCCGGATATCGGCAAACAAATCGACGAGGCGCTGGCGACGATCGAGCAGGAGAACCCCAAGCTCAAGGGCATCCTCGACAAGCGCTACGCTCGCGCCCAGTTGCCCGACGGCAAACTAGGCGAACTGGTCGATCTGATCTCGACGGTCGGTTTCGGCGACGATCCGGGCAAGGCCCGCGACGTGCTCGGCCAGGTGTACGAGTACTTTCTCGGCCAGTTCGCGAGCGCCGAAGGCAAGAAGGGCGGGCAGTTCTACACGCCGGCCAGCATCGTCAAGACGCTCGTCGCCGTGCTCGCGCCGCACCACGGCAAGGTCTACGACCCCTGCTGCGGCTCGGGCGGCATGTTCGTGCAGAGCGAGAAGTTCATCGAGGCGCACGGCGGCAAGCTCGGGGACGTGGCGATCTTCGGGCAGGAATCGAACCCGACGACATGGCGGCTGGCGGCGATGAACCTTGCGATCCGCGGTATCGACTTCAACCTTGGCCGTGAGCCGGCCGACACCTTCACGCGCGACCAGCACCCGGACCTGCGCGCCGACTTCATCCTCGCCAATCCGCCGTTCAACGTCAGCGACTGGTGGCACGGGAGCCTCACCGGTGACCCGCGCTGGGTTCACGGCCAGCCGCCGGCCGGCAACGCCAACTATGCGTGGCTGCAGCACATGCTCTGGCACCTCAAGCCGAATGGTCGCGCCGGCATCGTGCTGGCGAACGGGTCGATGAGTTCGAGCCAGAACTCCGAGGGCGACATTCGCTGGGCAATGGTGGAGGCCGATTCCGTCGAGGTCATGGTCGCGTTGCCGGGGCAACTCTTCTTCAACACCCAGATTCCGGCCTGCCTGTGGTTCCTAGCGAAGGGAAAGACGACGCGCCGCGGCGAGGTGCTGTTCATCGACGCCCGCAAGCTCGGCCGCATGATCAGCCGGGTGCAGGCGGAACTGACCGACGAAGTCATCGAGCGGATCGCCAGTACCGTAGCCGCGTGGCGTAGCGATGCGGGAGCGGGCGAGTACACCGACCAGCCGGGCTACTGCCGCAGTGTCGGGTTGGCTGAGATCGCCAAACACGGCCACGTGCTGACGCCGGGGCGCTATGTCGGAGCGGAGGAAGTCGAGGACGACGACGAGGCGTTCGCCGAGAAGATGCAGAAGCTGACCGAGAAGCTCGGCGAGCAGATGGCGAAGGGGGCGGAACTCGACCAGTTGATCCGGCAGAAGCTCGGAGGGTTGGGGTATGAGTTCTGATTGGCCTTGGACTAGGCTCGGCGATCTGCTGGAGATCAAGCACGGGTGGCCATTCAAGAGCGAGTACTTTACCGTCAGCGCAGATGACCTCGCCTTGCCGATCGTCGTTGCGATTGGAAATTTTGAGTACACCGGCGGATTCCGCTTTGACCAAACTCAAGTAAAGCGATACTCGCACACGTTTCCCGCTGATTATGCGCTACAGCCCGGCGATATCTTGTTGGTCATGACATGCCAAACGGCAGGAGGCGAAATTCTTGGGATTCCTGCCTGCGTGCCTAACGATGGGCGAATCTATCTGCATAACCAGCGACTCGGCAAAGTCGCGCTCAAGACAGAGCTGGTTTCTCGCGATTTTTTGTACTGGCTCTTCTTGTACACGGAGTTCAATCGGCACCTGGTTAACTCTGCCTCTGGTACGAAGATTCTTCACACCGCACCAAGTCGCATCGAATCTTTTCGATTCAGATTGCCCTCGTTGCCGGAGCAACGTGGCATCGCACAATTTCTAGACGCCATTGCCAATCGCATCGCTCTTCTGCGCGAAACCAACGCCACGCTCGAAGCCATCGCGCAGGCGCTGTTCAAGTCGTGGTTCGTCGACTTCGATCCGGTCCGCGCCAAGCAGCAAGGCCTTGCGCCCGAAAGGATGGACGAGGCGACGGCTGCACTGTTTCCGGATGCCTTTGAAGAGACGGAGTTGGGGGCGGGGCCGAGTGGGTGGCGGATTGGGACGCTTGGGGAGGTTGTCGAAACTGCCGGCGGAGGTACACCCGACACGAAGGATCCCAGCTATTGGGAACCGCCTGAATATTGCTGGACCACCCCGAAGGATTTGTCTGGCAACTCTGCTCCGGTATTGCTTGGTACCGAAAGAAAGCTCTCCCGCCAAGGGTTGAGCAAGGTCAGTTCCGGCCTGCTACCAGTTGGCACTCTGCTGATGTCTTCGCGTGCTCCGATTGGCTATCTGGCGATTGCACAGGTTCCGCTTGCCATCAATCAGGGCTACATCGCCATGTTGCCGCAAAGTACCTTGCCGCCGCTGTTCCTGCTTTTTTGGTGCAGGCAAAACATGGAGAACATCAAGGGCAGGGCTAACGGATCGACCTTCATGGAAATTAGCAAAAAGGCTTTTCGCCCCATATCTGTGCTGGTGCCATCGCCACAAGTGATTGCGGCATTCATCAATATCACTGCCACCCTGTTCGACCGTCTGACCCAAAACGAACGCCAGGCCCAAACCCTGGCCACCCTCCGCGACACTCTGCTCCCGCGTCTGATCTCCGGCCGGCTTCGCTTACCCGAGGTGGCGGATGAAAATTGACCCGTCCGTTTTAAATGCCTTGCCGCATGAGCAACGAGACCGCTTTGTTCTCAACGCGAATGAAATTATCATCGAGTCGTTCATCTTCACTGGTGACAGGGATTACCTGACTGCAAGATTTGCCTTTTTTCAGAGGCAGTCACATTTGTTTCTTTGGTCTGCGGCACAGGCGCTTGAGAAGTACCTCAAAGCCAACATCCTGCTGCTTGGTAGCGGTTCAGTCCGAAGAATTCATCAGCACACCAAGCTGGCAAAGAACCTGAAAGAAACGAACCCCGAACGTCTCGAAATTGATACGACCATTCCAGGTGGCTGGGCAGAACAGGGTGTGGCGGACTGGCCCCGTATCGACGTTGATGGCTACTTACAGCGCATCGAAACTCTTGGCTCACCCGATGTGAGGTACGACCAGGTACAGCTTGAGTTGCATTTGCGGGACCTCTTGCTGCTTGACCGACTGGCTTTCCGTTTGCGTCAACGGCTCATTGCTGAGCCTGTGGAGAGCTGTGGGCTGGTAGGAGAACAGTTGAAGCAGTGCTTCTATGACCTGAACTACGCTTTTGCTCCTGCAGATTTTGATCATCCCCCATTGGTGGGTCTGACACTGCAGCATTCTTCCGTCAGCACCCTTGAGGCGGCCTTGAAGGGGTGTTTTGGGGATGCCAGCGTGTATCAACTTTGGGCCTGCAAGAGCATGAGCTTAAGCAAAGGGTGCGTGGAGAGGTTTGCAAAACAGTAACTGTATGGGAATGCAGGGAAAATGATCGAACATTCTAAAAATCATAGTGTGGTCTAGTCGATGGCGTCGACAAATCGACCAGATATGTCGATCACTCGAAACAATGAACATGTTTTTTAATCGTGTCGATGGAGCGAACATGAGGGAGGTCGCTGCATGACCGAAGACCAACTTGAACAGGAAGCATTGAGCTGGTTGTCCGATATCGGCTATACGCCGATCCATGGACCTGAGCTGGCTCCAGATGGAAGCACTCCGGAGCGTCAGAGCTACCAGCAGGTACTCCTGATCGAGCGTCTTCGAGGAGCAATCGCCCGCCTGAACCCGCACCTCACCCACGCTGCGCGTGAGGATGCACTGCAGCAGGTGCTGGAACTAGGCATTCCTTCGCTTCTGTCGGCAAACCGCCGCTTTCATCAGTTGCTGGTGACCGGCGTGAGAGTTGATGTTCAGCGCAACGGTGAGACCGTGGGCGACTTTGCCCGGCTGCTCGACTGGACGGATCCGTCGCGTAACGAGTGGCTGGCCATCAACCAGTTCACCGTGAAGGGATCACATCACACTCGTCGTCCGGACATCGTGCTCTTCGTGAATGGCTTGCCCTTGGTGGTCATTGAGCTGAAGAACCCGGCTGATGCCAACGCCGATATCTGGAAAGCATTTGAACAGCTCCAAACCTACAAGGTACAGACGCCAGACCTGTTCCAGTACAATGAGGTGCTGGTCATCTCCGATGGCTCGGATGCCCGCATGGGTTCCTTGTCGGCAGACATCGAGCGATTCATGCAATGGCGCACGATCGATGGCGTGAACCTGGATCCCTTGGGGGAGTTCAATGAACTCGAGACCCTGATCCGTGGCGCGCTCGCCCCGGCCACCCTGATCGACTACCTGCGTTTCTTCGTGCTGTTCGAGGACGACGGCGGACTGGTCAAGAAGATCGCCGGCTACCACCAGTTCCACGCAGTACGTGCGGCGATCGCGCAGGTCGTCGCGGCCTCGCGCCCCGACGCCGGTTCGACGCAGAAGGGCAAAGGCGGCGTCGTCTGGCACACGCAGGGCAGCGGCAAGAGCATCACGATGACATGCTTCGCCGCACGCGTCATGCAGGAAATCGCGCTCGAGAATCCGACGCTCGTCGTCATCACCGACCGAAACGACCTTGATGGCCAGCTGTTCGGCGTCTTCTCGTTGGCGCAGGATCTGCTGCGCGAGCAGCCGGTCCAGGCGATGACCCGTCAGGGCTTGCGTGCCAAGCTCGCCAACCGCCCGTCCGGCGGCATCGTCTTCGCGACGATCCAGAAGTTCATGCCAGGCGAGGACGAGGACGTGTACCCGCTACTCTCCGACCGTCACAACATCGTCGTCATCGCCGACGAGGCGCACCGGACGCAGTACGGCTTCGAGGCCAAGCTCAAGACGATCAAGGCGTCGAAGACGCGCACTGTTGCCAACGCGAACGCCGCCAACGATGCCGTCGCGACGCTCGCCGCCGAGCCGATTGCCCGCTACCAGGTTGGCTACGCGCACCATCTGCGCGATGCGCTGCCGAACGCCACCTTCGTGGCTTTTACCGGCACGCCCGTGTCGAGCGAAGACCGCGACACCCGCGCCGTCTTTGGCGACTACATCCATATCTACGACATGCAGCAGGCGAAGGAGGATGGCGCGACGGTCGCGATCTACTTCGAGTCGCGCCTCGCCAAGCTCGGGCTCAAGGAGGACGAGCTGCCGAACGTCGACGCCGAGGTCGATGAACTCGCCGAGGACGAGGAGGAAAGCCAGCAGGCGAAGCTCAAGAGCCGCTGGGCGGCCTTGGAGCGCGTCGTCGGTGCCGAGCCGCGCATCGCCCGCGTCGCCGCCGATCTGGTCGCGCACTTCGAGGAGCGCAACAAGGCGCAGACCGGCAAGGGGATGGTCGTAGCCATGAGCCGCGACATCTGCGTGCACCTCTACAACGAGATCGGGAAGCTGCGCCCTGACTGGCACGACGTCGACCCCGAGAAGGGCGCGATCAAGATCGTCATGACCGGCTCGGCCAGCGACAAGCCGCTGCTGCGGCCTCACATTTACCGCGGGCAGGTCAAACGCCGGCTGGAGAAGCGCTTCAAGGACCCAGCCGATCCGCTGCGCATCGTCATCGTCCGCGACATGTGGCTGACCGGCTTCGATGCACCGTGCGTGCACACCCTCTACGTCGACAAGCCGATGAAAGGGCACAACCTGATGCAGGCGATCGCCCGGGTGAATCGCGTCTTCAAGGACAAGCCGGGCGGGCTCGTCGTCGACTACATCGGCATCGCTAACGAGCTGAAGAGCGCGCTCAAGGACTACACCGCCAGCCAAGGTCGCGGTCGACCGACCGTGGACGCCAACGAAGCTTACGCCCTGCTCGAAGAGAAGCTCGACATTCTGCGCGGCATGCTGTACGGCTACGATTACAGCGACTTCCTGACCGCCGGGCACAAGCGGCTGGCCGGCGCCGCGAACCACGTGCTCGGCCAGAAGGACGGCAAGAAGCGCTTCGCCGATCAGGGGCTCGCGATGAGCAAGGCCTTCACGCTCTGCTGCACGCTCGACGAGGCGAAGGCAATCCGCGAGGAAGTCGCCTTCTTCCAGGCGGTGAAAGTCATCCTGATCAAGCGCGACATCACGCAGCAGAAGACGACCGACGAGGCCCGAGAACTGGCGATCCGCCAGATCATCAGCTCAGCCGTCGTGTCTGACGAGGTCGTGGACGTTTTCAACGCGGTCGGCCTCGACAAGCCGAACATCGGGATTCTCGATGAGGCGTTCCTCGCCGAGGTGCGCAACCTGCCGGAGCGCAACCTCGCGGTCGAACTCCTGGAGCGGCTGCTTGAAGGCGAGATCAAGTCACACTTCGCCGGCAACATCGTCCAGGAGAAGAAATTCTCCGAGCTGCTCGGCAACGTCATCAAGCGCTACCAGAACCGCGCGATCGAGACGGCGCAGGTCATCGAAGAGCTGATCGAGATGGCGAAGAAGTTCCACGCCGCCGCGCACCGGGGTGAGGAACTGGGCCTGACCGAAGACGAGATCCGTTTCTACGATGCGCTCGCCAACAACGAGTCGGCCGTCCGCGAGCTGACCGACGAGACGCTGAAGAAGATCGCCCACGAGTTGACCGAGAACCTGCGCCAGAACCTGACCGTGGACTGGGCCGAGCGCGAGAGCGTTCGGGCAAAGCTACGGATCATGGTCAAGCGCATTCTTCGCAAGTACAAGTATCCGCCGGACCAGCAGGAGGCAGCCATTGACCTCGTGCTGCAGCAGGCACGTGCGTTCGGTGAGGGGTGGATGCCGATGTGAACGCTCGTGCTCGTCGCGAAACGAGAGCCCCAATTGGGCGGTGTGGCTGACGCGGCTATAGTAGGCGTGTTTGCTGGGCTGCTTCTCGGTGCTCAATAACCTTTAGTACGGAGCGATCAAGGCTGATCTTGCTGGCGCTTCGTGTCTGCACGATGAGCATCTCGACTTCAAGTGCATCACCCTTTCCGAATCGCTCGCCGCCGTTCACTCGCTCGAGGAATGCTTCATCGAGGATCGCGGCCGAGAATGTCGTCGCACCGTCGCTGAAGCGCCACTTGTTGCCGTCCTGAAACACAGGCGCAACCAGGATCAGCGTCATTCGGACGACGTTTTCAGACACTAGAGCTTCCTTGACGACCGGCACAAACGAGGCTGCCTCGGCCTGTGTAACCCACGCGATCGGGTCCTTTGCTGCTGCAATCTCGACCGCATCAACTCCCTGCTGGTTAACTGCTTCGCGTACGAAGCGGCCAACTGCATCGGTCGCTTTTTCGTTGAAGACAAGGTTCAGCGTATCCGTTTGCACCTGGATGACCTGACCGGAGTTGTTCGTCACGAAAACATGCTGACCGGCCTGAGTCACCGCTGCCGGTGGGCTACCCTTCAGGTGCTTCCAGAGGCCAAAGGCCTCTTTGACGACTGTGATGAGATGGTCAGGCGTCAATGCGGAGAACAGCGATGCAGCCGGCCCGCCGACCGTGAAGACTAGGTCCGTGACGAACGAACCTTGGGCAAATCCGGCTACTTCGGCCCGCGCTTCCGTCGAATTGCCGTAGGACGTCTTGACTGCAGCGACCATAAACTCCGAAAACGCGATCATGTTGGCTGACGCTTCATAGACGTCCATGGCGCCAGCATCAACGGCGGGACCGGTGTATCGAAGAGAGAGGCGAGTTTCCATGCGCCGGATTATGACGCAAGTGAGTATCTATACGGAGTTGGCCGGAGCGATCAGTTCAGGGTTGTGGATGTCCCACTGACCAACCCCTGCCCCAGGCGAAGCCGACGCCCCTACTGAGGCTGAAATATCGAGACTTGATCGCCGACGCCATTTCCGAATTGGGACGTCCGGACGAGATCGGGCGCGTTTTCGCGGGGTTCCAGAAGTATTTGTATGAGCGCGACGTTACCCTTTGACGGGTGGACGCTTCAATGCGGAAGCAGCATCCGGCCAGGGGAGGCGAACTTGCCTGTCAGATCGAGGGCGCCGTGATTGATGTGATCGTCAAGCAGAAGCGACCCGGCGGACTCCTTTACAAGTAAGGGAAGATCCTGACGACACTTGCATGGGTGGCGAGCTACGGAAGCTGCGAGAAACCAAGCGACCGTTCATCCATCAAAATTAGGCGAGGGTTACGAGCAGGGGGTCGCGCTCGGCCTCAACACCCTGCTCCAGACGTGCCAGCTCGAATTCACGAACAAGCCGCTACTGATCGCCGATGCGATCGAAGCGTCTTGTGCGATCACAACGCGGTTCAGTCCTTCTGGACGCGGTCGCACGACGCGCCGGGGCGATGGGTGTGCCGCGAATGGTCCGTGCAGCCAACCAGCCCGCGGCACCGGGCACTCATGTGTACGTTTGAGGAAGTGTTCAAGGTGGCCTTCGGTTAACTGTAGTCGCAGCAGATCGACGGGGGCGCAGACCACCATGTGTCATGTATATTCGCGTCAAATACTGTATGGGTGCAGACATGGGTTTCCAGTTCGGCAGGGCTTTAGGGACGTTACTTTGTCTTGTGTGCCTGTTCGGCTGCCAAGGGGTGCCGCTCCATGATCTCCGCGCAGCGGCTCCGAATTTTGAGGTGGACACAGCACGGCCTATCGATGCGGTGCTTGGCTGCCTTACCGAGCATCAGGACGTCAACAACCTCCGAGGCGCTGGAAGTCTGCATGTCACAACCCAACCCAGCGGTCAGCAAGCTGAAATCACGATCGGTGCATACCAGATGAGCGACTTCAAGCATTTTTACCTTGTCCAGCTCAAGAGCATTCAGCAGGGCACTCACCTGCGTATGACGCGCGCCCCGGTAAACTTCGGTCCGCTTCCTGAAGATGAACTTCGGGGACTTTTGAGTCGCTGCGCCGCGATCGAGTAGCACTGCAGTCCAGCAGAAGCGTTCGAGGCTTCACCACTCAGGGAGCGCCAGCGCAAGCGACCAGTGTACGGGCTGCCACCCATTTGTCAGCGGGCGAATGACAGGCGGCATAATCCGGCTGTCGCCAAACAGGAGCAGCCATGAACACAGCCGGACGTCTTCTTTCGATCTATACCCGGCTCATCGGCACCGCACGAGCTAACGATCTGCCAATGATTAAGGTATGGGCTGAAGTCTTTGAGCTTCCGACTGATAGTCCGTCCCTGGACGATGAAGTCGTAACTTGCCTGCAGGCAATGAGAGCGGAAATGGAACTTCTGCAGACAAGCTTGCTCGCGATGGGGGCGCCGGAGGAACTTTTTGAAGTGGCGATGAGGCGTTTTCGTAACACCGCCTCACCCGTGTACTTGAACCAGTCATGGGGCGGTCTCAAGGATGAGGTTTCGAGGTCGGAAAACGCTTTGACCTTTAACTGGGCGAACTGGGCACTTCGTGACGAAGACGAAAACGACCTGGCCGCGGACGAACTGGCGGCTCTGCGAAGCGAACTCGACTCACTGGAGAAGAGTTTGCAGGAAACGGAGATGGCCCCCTACCTGCGCGCCTTCGTGCAACGGCAGGTAGATGCGATACGTGCAGCGCTCCGAGTCTACCGCGTTCGGGGAGTGAAGCCGATCGAACAGGCGTTGCGGACAGTTGCAGGCGCATACGGCCTAGAAAGGTCGCGCCTTGAAGCTGAGCTTGCAAGAGCAGCCGAGCCAGCAAGAACCTTACTCGATCGTACGACCGCCTTGGTCAAAAACGTTGCTGAAGCGGCGGATGCGATCGACAAGATCAGGAATGGCGGCGAGACTGTTTACGCCCTCGCAACAAACGTCGCTCCGTTCCTTCTCACGGCGGCCGCCGCGATGCCATAGCGTCCGTCCTTACCTGTGTGTAAAAATGTGTGTAGCGGACGTGCAGCGTGCGCAAAAAAAACAGTATAATCAGAAAGATAGACGAAGTTATAGCCTATCAGGACATCATGAACATGCCGGTTTGAGGAAGTTCGGCGAAGTCCATGGACATCCAAGGCCGGCCTATGTGCGGAATGCACGCCGAAAACAGCCGGGCACGACGCGAAGATCGTGCCGCGGCCTCGCGGACGTAACAGTCGTCACAGGCTCGTCCTTACTTTTGCGTGGTTCCTTTAAGTTGGGTCTGGACGATTTGGTCCAGTGCGGACGAAGTGCTCTTGGCCGTACAGGTCGCATTCCCACCTGTCGCCTGCTGCGTGAGCACCGCGGCTTCGATCCCGCACACGGTCGCGGCAACGCTCACGGGCGCCTGGACGGTCACGGGAATCTGGCTCACGTCGACGTTGATATTCTTGGCGATGTTGTTCGCCACATTTCGCAACTCGACATTGACCACGCCCGACTGCTGTGCAGAAACGACAGGCGTGAGGCTCAACAGCGCGGCAGAACCGAGCGCGACAAACAGTGCTCTTGCTTTCATTTCGAACTCCTCGTGGTACCGGAAAATCGCCGACATCACGCGCTCCGTAAGCCCGCAAGGCCTGGGAGCGGCTTTATCGACAGCCGCTGAGGAGTCTTCAGCGATGAAACATTTGCATGCAGCGCCGGAGATCCCCTCAGCTCAGGTTCCCAGCCAGCAATTATTTCGCCCGGCCTTAATGCGCAACGGACCGCCGGTTGCCGGTCCGAGCCGATTCAGGCCGAACAGAACATCATGAACATGCCGGTTCAAGTCTTTTCACGGCTGTTCAAAAACATCCCTAAGCGCCTTTGAGCACAGTGACCAGGCTCGGCTTGAGAAGCTTGCGAAAGCCTTTGTCGAATGTCGCCACATGCAGGTGGTGGTAATGCGCGGCTGCGGCAATCCAGGCGTCGGGTATCGCGTTACCCGTCAGGGCATGCCGTGTGCACAAGGCAGTGAAGTGCCTCCATTCGCCTCCCAGCGACACCATGCTGACACCGGGAGCAGCAAGCACGGCATCGAGAAAGGCTTGGGCATCCTGCAGCGGAGTCGGCATCACGAACACCCGTGGGTGGGTCACCAAGCGCAAAAAGCCGGCTGCCACCATCGGGAGGAGGGCGAGCGCGGTGCCGGTTTCGCTGTCGGCGATGGCCTGCTCCAGCCAGGCGAGGGCCGGCGCGTGATGGGGATGGTCTTGTCGTGATGCGGCGACGAGGATGTTTACGTCGGGTGTCACTGCAGCCCATCCTCGTCGTCGAGGGCATCGAGGATGGCCTGGTGACTGCGGGCGTCCTTGATGTTCGGCTGGAGTCCGCCTTGGCCGGCAAACACCGGCAAGCGGACGCGGCTCGGCCCGGTGGGCGGGCGGTCTGCAACGCGTAAGCGGGCGGCCAAGCCTTCCTCGATCAATCGGGTCAGACTGGTGTGCTCGCGCGCCGCCAGTTGCTTGGCCTGCTTGAGGAGGTTGTCGTCAATGTCGAGTGTAGTTCTCATGGCTAAATCTCTAGTGCAGATTTCTGCATAGAGTATCAGTATTCAGTGGCCCAGTTCTATGTCCAGTTCGACGCCGCGTAGTTCAGCTTGCCGCCCACCGGGTCAGCACCCTCCATCCTGCGCGTGCCGCTCGCGTTCCAGCTTGAAGAGGTAGCGCTGCAGGCGCGCCATGACGCTGTTCGACAGGCCGACGAACTGGCAGCCGGCGCGGCGCGCCCGGGCGCCGTTCGGCTGCTTGATGTCGAACAGGTTGCGCACCGTCAGCCGGACCGGCAGGGATTCGCCTTCCGGCAGGACCAAGGCGCAGTGGTTGAAGTCCATTCCGGGTTCGAAGTGCAGCTCTTGCGGGGGCACGAGGATCGCGAGCCCGCCGCCGCTGATGTCGAGTACCCGCACCGAAACCACCTTCTTGCGTCCGTCCGGCTGGTTTTGCGTGATCGTGCAGACCGGTGGCGCCGATCGCGGCGCGGCGAGCCGAAAAAACTCGCGGCGCTGCAGGCGAAGGACGGTCGTCGGCAGGTTCGCACGCAGCGCAGCCTGGCCGTCGTGGCGGACCGCTTCGACCGCGGAGAGCGAAAACTGCACGCGGACGTTGTCGAGCCGGGTCATGCAGATCAGCTCCGGGGCGGCCGCGACGCGCTGGTTGATGCCGGCCTCGGGCGCTGCATCGAGGACGACCGCCGTGCCGTTCCCGTCCAGGGCGAGCATGACTGTGATGAACGACGTGCGCTCGTCGAGATGGCCGGTGATCAGCGCGCGCTTTTCGGTCAGCGCATGGAGCAGCTGGACAATTTCGCGCGGATCGCGCACCGCGAAGCGCGAGAAGGCCTCGGGGTTCAACGGGCGGGGGCGGGTCGCGCTTTCGTTCGGGTCGCTCATGCAGAATGTGTCGAATCGAAAGCGGCTCTTATAGCACGGACGGGAGCCGGCCGGTTTCCCCCGGACGTGCCGCGGTGGTCGCGCGCTGCTCGATACCGTACAGCCACGCCAGCAGCTCGGCGATCGCGACGTAGAGTTCGGGCGGGATGCGCGCGTCGAGGTCGACCTGCATCAGCAGGCCGACGAGCTCGGGCGATTCATGCACGAACACGCCCGCTTCGCGCGCATGTTCGATGATCTCGCGCGCGATCAGGCCGCGCCCCTTGGCGACGACGCGCGGCGCGGCGTCATGGGCGCCATAGGTCAGCGCGACCGCTTCCTGGTGTGACAGGTGCGTTGGCAGCTGCGGCGGCGCGTCCGGCACGTCATCCTTCGCCATCGCGACGCTCCGCGACAAAGCCGGTGAGCGGCAGGTTCGCCGCGGTCAGCGCATTGTCGAGCCGGGCGCGCGCAGCGTCGAGCGCCGCCACCGTGCCGGGATCGTCGGCAAGCAAGCGCAACGCGACCCCGGCCGGCGACACGGTGAGCCGCGCCTCCATGCCGCCGAGCCGCGGCAGCGTCAGGCGCAGCGTGGTGTTCCAGTTTTCCGCGACCCCGTCGCCCTCGCCCTCGCCGTCGCCGCGCGGGTCCTCGATTTCCCATTCGACGTTCTGGCCCGGCCACACCTGGCCATGCCAGACGTAGTTCTGCGTCGCCATCGCGTCGAGCTGCTGGTGCACGACCGGCATCAGCCGCTCGGGTATCGCGGCAGGGCGGGCCGGGTTCGGTAACACGGCGGCGGCTTCCGGGAGGTCCGGCGGTTCTGCACTCCCGGTGGCGGCAGCGGCGGCAATCTCCGGCACATGTCGGCCCTGTGGCTCCTGCCGCAGCGCCGCGGTGTCGATCTTGCCGCCGAGCCACTGCAGCTGGTGCGATTCGTAGAACAGGCCGCTTTGCGCCAAGGCCTGCCGCAACGCCGGGGCGAGCGTCGCGGCGCCGTTCGTCGGCGGCGCGTCGAGCAGCGGCTTGCCGCCAGCGAGCGCGGCTGGCGTGGATTCAGGCTGACCGGTCAGCAGGAAGCCGATCAGCCGCCCGGTCGCGCTGAGCGTCGGGCGGGCGGCGGCGTCGGCGCCAGACTGGGCGGGCGCCGCGTGCGCCAGCTGCGCAAACACCGTTTTCGACGTGTTCTGCGTCGCAACCAGTTCAAGCGTGTCGCCGGATTTCGCCGCATGGTTCAGCGCCAGCGTGTAGTGCTTGCCGGCGACGATCGCCTGGAATGTCCCGTCCGGCAGCGCGCGTTCCAGCGTCGCGGTGAATCGCTGGCCCGGCACGATCTCCGGTAGCCGCGCCTGGATTTCGCGCACTCGCGCCGGCCCGCTGACCGGCGGCTCGCTGTCGAAAAAACTCGCTTCGGTGAGCATGCGCAGCCGGACGGCGAGATCGGACGGAATCATCGGGGTCGCTCCTGGGGCGTGAAACCGTCCGCGGAAAGCGCCGCGGCCTTACGGGCCGAAGGCGCCGTAGGCGCTGCGCACCGCGCGGTCGCGCTGCGCACCGCCGAGCAGCTTGCGTGTGCTGGCGAGCCACGGCTCGACGTGGTGGCGGATCTCCTCGTCGTTGCGCAGCATCGCGGTGATCAGCGCCGCCTTGCGCGCCGCGTCCGCTTCGCTCTGGTCGGCAGCCTGGCGACCGTCCGGTTCGATGCGCATCAGTTCGGCCCGGATGTCCGCCATCTCGTGCTCCAGCGCAACGAGTTGGTCCCAGTCGTTGGCCTGCGCGGCCTCGACCATGCCGGCCGACAGAATGCTCATCGATTCGAACAGCGCAAGCGTGCTCACGATACCGCTCAGGCCGCGACCGTTTCCGGCGCCCGCGCGCCCGCTTCCGCCCCCGGAGCGATGCCTTCCCACGCTTCGCGCAAGGTGTGCAACAGGCCGCTGACTTCGTCGAGCGCGGCGCGGCTGTTGTTCAGGTTCGCGTGGAGCAGGCGCTCGCCCATGTAGTCGTACAGCGCCGCGAGGCGGTCGGCGAGTTCGCCGCCGGCTTTCGCGTCGAGGCTCGCTTTCAGGCCGTTGAGGATGATGTCGATCGCTTTCGACACGGCCTGCCCTTTGGCAGGGATGTCCTTGCCGTCCATCGCCGCGGCGGCAGCGGCGATCGACAGGATCGCGCCGTCGAACAGCATCATGATCAGCTTGTGCGGATCGGCCGTCAGTACGCCGGTTTCGACCCCGACTCTTGCATAGGTGTTGGCGCCGCTTCTGGGTGATGCAAACATCATGTTCTCCCCTATGTGTTCTTTGGCAGGTTGGCGAGTTGTTGCGCAAGGAAATTGCTGGTGGTCGTCATGCTCGCGACCAGGGTATCCAGCGCCGCGAACTGATCGCGATAGCGCTGTTCGACGCTGACCAGGCGCGTATTCATGGCATCGCGGCGGGTGCCGATGTCCTTGATGGTCTGGTTGAAGCTGTTGGTGCGGTCGGCAAGCTGGCCAACCGGGCTGAGTATCTTGCCGGCCAGCACGTCCACCTGCCACGCATACCCCTTGATGCTGCCCGTGCTCGTAAAGAGCTTGCCCAGATCCTTCGCCGGGTCGGCCAGCGCCTTGCCGAACTTGGTTTCGTCGATCGCGAGCGAGCCATCCTTCTGGAAACTGATGCCCACATCCGACAGCATCGTCATGCCTGCCGGCGCGCCCGAGAGCGGGGTGGAAAACAGGCCGCGCAACTGGCTTTGGATCGAGCGCACGGTACTGTCGCCGGCCAGCACCGCGGCTTTTCCCGTGCTCGCGTCGTAGGCGGTGGCGTCCCGGATGGCCTTGTTGGTGTCGTTGTAGGCTTTGACGAAACCCTCGACGGCGGCTTTCACGTTGCTGGTGTCGCGCGTCAGGGTGATTTTCGTCGTCGTGTCGGCCGGCATCGTCTTCGACAGGTTCAGCGTCACGCCCTGGATCGCGTCGGTGATCGTGTTGCTTTGTTTGGTGATCGTGACGTTATCCACCTTGATGACGGCATCCTTGGCCGTGACGTTCTCGTTGAGCTTCGTCGCGCCGGGGGCCGCCGATGAGGGGTCGTAGTTCAGTTGCGCGAGGTCGCCGGTCGCGTCCGCGACGCTGATCTGCATCGCGTTGCGCGCGCCGGAGTCGGTGGAAGTCAGCGACAGGCGAAAACCGTTGGTCGAGCCATCGTTGATGATTGACGCCGAAACGCCGGCATTCGCGGCGTTGATCGCATCGCGTATGCCCGCCAGCGTGTTGTTGCCGGAACCAATGACGATGGTTTTGGCGTCGGGCTTGTCCGGGTTGGCCGTGAAACCGGGCGTCGTCGCCGGAGCCTCGGGCGGGGTGTAGGTGCCGAAGTTGATCGTGATCGTGCCGGTGCCCACGACCGTGTTCGTGCCGGCGTAGCCTTCGGTGCCGCTTCCCGCCGACGCGGACATCATCAGCTTCTGCGACTGGGCAAGGCTTTTGACTTCGACCTCGTAACTTCCGGCAACCGCCGTCGACCCGGCGCTGGCCGACAGCGTCGTCGCGTCGGCAACACTGGCCTTCATCGGCGAAAACTTGTCCGGCGTGCTGAGCGCCTTGGCGGCGGTCTGCAGCGACGCGAGCGAGCTTTTGAGGCTGCCGAACGAAGACAGTTTTGCCTGGTAGCTGGCTTCCTTC
Organism: Aromatoleum buckelii; assembly: GCF_012910785.2. Taxonomy (GTDB): domain Bacteria; phylum Pseudomonadota; class Gammaproteobacteria; order Burkholderiales; family Rhodocyclaceae; genus Aromatoleum; species Aromatoleum buckelii. The sequence goes on from NZ_WTVH02000009.1 coordinate 292,694, forward strand.
TTGTCGAGCAGGGTGATCGGCGCGCGCTCGAACGCCATCAACTGACTCACCAGCGTCTTGACATCCAGACCCGAGCCCACGCCGGGAGATGAGATTGACATGCGCTAACTCCTGGTTGGGTTCGGCAGGACGGTGAAGCCCAGCCTGCTGCGAGCCGGCTCGGCCGCCGACATCAGACCTTGTTCCTGACCAGCAGACCCTGCAGCTTGTCCAGCGCTTTCGATATCTCCATCACTTCCTCGGTCGGAATCTGGCGCAGCACGGTCTGGGTTTCGGTATCGATGAGCTTCACCACGGTGATGCCGGTCTCGTCATCGATCGAAAAACGCAGATCCTGGGCCGCCGGCGAGACGACGTGTTCGATTTTCCTGACCGCCTCGCGCACTTCGTCGAGGGCGGGGAGGGCATCGCTCGGCTGGACCGCTTTGATGCCGGTGAGGAGCGGGGCCTGGGATTCCGCGACGGGCGCGACCGGGCGCGCATTGACCGGTGCCACGGGCGCCGCGGCGGCTGCATTCGCCGCGGCGCCAATCTGCTCTACTGCCATGATCGACTCCGTCTGTGAAAAGGCGCGCGCGGTGCAGGGTCGCACCGCGCCGGAACTTCAGATTATTTCACCAGCGGAATTAACCACGCAGCAGCGACAGCACGCCGTTCGGCAGTCCGTTGGCCTGCGCCAGCATCGCGGTGCCGGCCTGTTGCAGGATCTGCCCACGGGTCAGGTTGGCGGTTTCCGTCGCAAAGTCCGCGTCGCGGATCCGGCTGCGCGATGCGGTCATGTTTTCCGACGTCGTCTGCAGATTGGAGACGACGGCGGAGAAGCGGTTTTGCACCGCACCCATGCTCGACCGCGCCGAGTTCACCGATTTCAGCGCGTTGTCGATCGAAGTCAGCGCCTTGTTCGCGCCTTCGACGGTCGAGATGTCCAGATTGTCGAGCGAATCGCCGCTGCGGCCGGCGCCGTAGGTGCCGACCTTCAGGTTGAGCGCAGTTGTACCCGCCGAGTTCGTCCCTCCTTCGATGGTGAAGGCCTTGGTCGACGACAGGGTAAGAGTACTGGTAGCGATCTTCTCCGAACCTGTAGCTAGTAAAACGTCAGCGTGGAGACCCGTGCTGCCAGTAGTCAGAGTTCCAGTCTGTGACATGATGATGTTTCGCCCATCTGCTGCTGCTAGGGTGACGCCTTTGGTGTCGTCGTTGGTATCGGTGGCGATCACACCCGTTTGTCCACTTTTCGCATTGATTGCATCGACAACAGCTTTCCGGCTTGCTGCGGCATCCGTAGTGGTCGCGATAGTGTCTGTGGTGACCCCATTAATAGTCAATGTGCCGCTAAAAGCAGCAGCAGTCATAGAGGCACCTTCCACCACTGTCGCATTGACGGTGGCTGTCACGCCCGTTTGACTGGAAAGCGCATTGATGGCGGCTGCTTTGGCAATGCCGCTGCTAGCTTTGTTGGCAGAAGATGCAGTATCGGATGCGGCGACTGACGAACCAATCAGCGCGCCGTTAATCGTGAAATCGCCAGCGGCGAAAGTTGTTAATGAGGCGGCTACAGCGGGGGCTGCCGAGGTTGTGGAGGCATAAGCGGTCTGTGCGCTGTAAGTGCCGACTTGCAGACCTGCGTCCTTGATGCCGCCCGTGCCGGCCGCGCCGGTCATGTTCGAGGTGATCGCGATCGCCTTGTCGGAGTTGAGGGTGATCGAGCCGGAATAAGTGGCTTCGCCGGCGAGGCCGGTCGTCGCGGTATCCAGGGTTGCGTCAAAATCAATATCAATGTTGCGGCCATCTGCCGCAATCAGCTTGACGCCACCGTTAGCCGACCCGCTATCCACCGCGGTGACACCGGTTTGTTGCGATGACGCATTGATCGCGGCAACCACCGAGGCCCGGCTGGTGGCGGCATCGCCTGTCGTGGAGATTGAGATGGCGACGCCGTTAATCGTCACGGCGCCACTTTCTGCCGATGCCGTCATTGCAGAGCCGCCGACTTCCGTCGCATTGACGGTGGCGGTGACCCCCGTTTCGGCTGACTTGGCATTGACCGCGGCCGCCTTGGCGATCGAGCTGCGTTCGGCCTCAGCCGTGGATGCCGTGTCGGCCGAAGCGAGCGATGGGCCGATCATGACGCCGTTGAGGGAGAAAGCGCCTTCCTTGAGCGCGGTGGTGCCGGCATTCTGTGCGGTGGTGATCGCGGCGGCGTCGCTGCTGCCGAGCTTGCTGGTGCGGGCGCTGGCGACCGAGAAGGAAATGGTCTCGCCGGCGTTGGCGCCGACCTGAAACTGCTGGTTGTCCAGCGAACCATCGAGCAAAGCACGGCCGTTGAACTTGGTCTGGGTCGCGACGCGGTCGATTTCGGCGAGCAGTTGCTCGGTTTCTTCCTGCATCGAGGCGCGGTCGGCGTCGGTGTTGCTGCCGTTGGCGGACTGGACCGCCAGTTCGCGAATGCGCTGCAGGCTGTCGGAGATCGAGCTCAACGCGCCTTCGACCGTCTGCGACATCGAAATCCCGTCGTTGGAGTTGCGCGTCGCCTGGTTCAGGCCGCTGATCTGCGAGCTCATCCGCTCGGAAATCGCCAGGCCTGCCGCGTCGTCCTTCGCGCTGTTGATGCGCAAGCCGGAAGACAGGCGCTGCAGTGACGTGGTGAGTGATGCCTGCGACTTGGTAAGGTTGTTCTGCGAATTCAGCGACGCGATGTTGGTGTTGATCATCTGGGCCATGATGAGACTCCTAAGAATGGACTTCGGTTATCCCGGCGTCGTGCCCTGATTGCATCAATGTCGGGGCGGTTCGTGTGCCGTTGAAGCCATTAACGGAGGGCCGCTGTGAAACTTTAGGAGATTTGGAGGCGGTTGCGCCTTCCCGGTCGGGGGCGTCCGGGGAGCGTGGATGGGGGTGAAGTGAGGTGTCCTGTCTACCGTGGACGCTCCCGATTCCAGCGGGGGCGGCCTGTCTGCTGAATTGTTCAGCAAACACGGCCGGCGCCAGATAGGGCGGTCATGCATTCAACAGAGTGGTCGACTGACCCTGCGCTGTAAGCAAGGCAACCGCCTTCTTGTCGAAGGAAACAAATATTTCCCCGCCCAGCCAGTTCCCTTCATGGGCAATTACACCGTCGGCGAAGTCGCCGCCGGCCTCGAGGGTTGATAGTCCCGCCTCGGCGGCGGGGCGATTGACCACGAGATTCCTGATGTCGAGCAGCACCCGCACGGCAGTGGCTATGTCGGCCGACGCAAGGTCATAGACCTTGCGAAGCACCCATACGAACTCGCACAGCACAGGTAGCGCCACCGCGATGACATCCGCCTCTTTCAGGACCTTTTCCGCTGCCCGCGCCTGCTTCTCGTCATCTCGAACAACGCTGCGTATCAGCACGTTCGTGTCGACGGTGATCTTCATTCCCGTCCAGCCCAACCGCTCGCCGCCGCCTCGTTCATTTCTTCGATGGTGGCCACTTTCCTGGTCTTGCCCGCGAGCAGCCCGATAAAGCTGTCGATGGTTCCCCCTGGCCGGGCTGCTTTGACCTCGATCCGACCGCCTGGCAGTTCGCTGACCTCGATCTTCTGGCCCGGCTCGACCCCAAGATGTTTCAACAGGTCTTTCCGCAAGGTGACTTGCCCTTTCGCGGTTACGGTCAATGTCGTCATGGCGAATCCTCTTGTTTGTGCGCACTTAATGTAAGGCAAAAAAGCCTTACATTCAAGCAGTCTCGCCTGACTGCTTCTGGCAAGCGCTGCTGACGGCAGCTCAGATGGGTTTCGGCAGCAGCCCAAAACGGGGAACGGGAAGTCGGCGCAGCAACGCGCGCTCGCCCTTGATCAGCCCTTCCGCCAAGCCTTCCAGACGCCCGCGGCGGTCAACGCTGGTGACGTATCCCCATGTTGCGTCCTGAGGCGGATCAGTTCTCGACGAAGACATCGTCGAGCGTGCGCGCATCGAGCACGCGCTCGGCCCACACTTCGAGCTGATCGGTCGTCGCACGGGCAAGGCGCTCGGTGACAGGTTTCGGCAGCGGCCCGAAGCGGCGTGCGAGCAGGCGGCCGAGCAGCGCGCTTCCGCCCTCGGCGCGGCCTTTCTCACGACCTTCCTCACGACCTTCCTCCAGCCCTTCCCGCTTGCCGCGTTCGAGGGCGAGGCGTTCGACGCTGGTGACGTATTTCACTTTGCGTTCTCCTTCAATGGTTTCGATATCGTGCCACAGTTTGGTTTCGAGCTCTTTGGGCAGGCGCATCATCCAGTCGAGCACGGCGAAGAGTTCGAGGATGCGCCGCTTGTTCCAGTCGCGCTCGTAGAGCAGCCGGACGAGGCGGCGCTTGGCCTCGAAGCGGTTTTGCGGGTCGTGGCGCGTGCGGGCGGTGTAGAGGTGGGCGGCGGTGACGAGGGCGAAAGGGTTGGGGTCGGCGAGCAGCGCGTCGGCGCGAGAATCGAAATCGGTGAGCTTGGCGACGGGGAAGTCGAGCGCGTGGCGGCAGCCGAAGAGCTCGAAGCCGTAGTGCGCCGGGCGCCAGTGCGGATCGTCGTCGGCAAGGACCGCGAGGCTCGCGACGGGGCGGTCGTAGCGGTCGAAGATGCGGTAATTGTAGACGAACATGCGCTTTTCGAAACCGCTGTCGCGGCGGCCCTGGATCTCGATGTGGATATAGACCCAATCCTCGCGGCCGTCCTGGCTGTGCACGCGCACCAGCTTGTCGACATGGCGGCGGCCGAGTTCGGCGTCGCGTACGACCTGGCGTAGTTCCTGGTCGAGAAAGTGGTGGCCGCGCGACCAGTCGATGCGGCGGTAGGCGTCGGGGAAGTAGAACGCGATGAATTCTGGAAAGGCGTGTTCGAGGGCGCTTTTCCACGGATTGTCGTAGTCGTCGGCGGGGGCGGCCATCGCAGGGCTCGGGGGAGGGAGCCGGATATGTTAATGGCAAAATCTACGAGCTTGCGGATATCACTGTTTCACGTGACGGCGACCCGTGCCGTGACGAGACCGTTTGTGTCCTGCCACGGCGAGCCCAGCGAGTATTCGATTTGAAGGGGCGACCAATCACGGCTGGCGAGCCCATATCGACGTCCTCAGGGCCGAGGACGGGCACCATGGTCACCGAGTGGTGCTGCCGCGTTGGCAGGTGAGCCGTGACACCAGTCTATAGGCGTACTCGGAAAGTAGCTTTTAAGCTACAATAATATTTATGATCGAAATTCTCCGGTATCAGCGCGCAGACAGCCGCGAGCCGTTCTCCGAGTGGCTCAGTGCCTTGCGCGACAAGGTAGCCCAAGCCCGTATTCGCGTTCGTTTGCGCCAGGTGCAGGCGGGCAACTTTGGCGACTGCGAACCGGTCGGGGAAGGTGTGATCGAGTTGCGCGTGCATGTCGGCGCCGGGTATCGAGTGTACTGCGGCCGGCACGGCAAAGCAGTCGTGCTTCTGCTGTGTGGCGGCGACAAGAGTAGCCAGGCGGCAGACATCAAGCGCGCAAAGGAGCTGTGGTCGGAATGGAAACGGAGGCAAGCATGAGCAAACTCAAAGGCACGGTGTCGCACCACGAGGCGGAAGTCGCAGAACTGCGCGCTGACCGGGAACTGGCAGTGGAATATCTGAAAGCGGCGATGGAATCGCTCGACGATCCCGACGACCGCTCCGCGGGACTGCTTGCGCTGCGGACCGTCGCTGAATCCTATGGCGGTCTGGGCGCGGTGGCAGCGGAAGCCGGCATTAGTCGCGAATCGCTGTATCGCGCGCTCTCACCCAAGGGCAACCCAACGCTCAAGACGCTGGTGGCTGTCCTCAAGACAGTTGGCCTGCGTCTTTCCGTAGAACCGGAAAACCGTGTGCGTGTCTGACGCTGGTCCGCGCCTCGAGCACGCGTTCGGCGTCGCCCACGACCCTGGCGCAGATTCTTACTCTCCCTCACCCCAGCGACGTATCCAGCACCATCATCAGCACAAAACCCAGCATGAGTCCCGTAGTGGCGAAAGCCTCGTGGCCCTGGCGATGCGATTCCGGGATGATCTCGTGGCTGATCACGAACAGCATCGCGCCGGCGGCGGCGGCGAGGCCCCACGGGAGCAGGTCCGCCGACACTCCGATGACCGCTGCGCCGAGCACCGCGAAAAGCGGCTCGACGAGGCCCGAGGCGATGCCGAGCATCGCGGAGAATGCGCGCGTGCAGCCTACCCGGCGCAGCGCAAGCGCGACGACGAGGCCTTCGGGCACGTCCTGGATCGAAATGCCGGTCGCGAGGGCTTGGGCAGCCAGCGCATCCGGCCCGGCAAAAGCGACGCCGATTGCCAGGCCTTCCGGGAGGTTGTGCAGTGAAATGGCCAGCACGAACAACCACGCACGCCGGATGGCATGGACGCGAGGCCCCTCGACGCCTTTGAGGAAATGTTCGTGAGGCGTCAGGCGGTCGATCACGAGCAGGACCAGGCCGCCCAGCAGGACGGCCGAGCCCACCATCAGCCCGGCATCCCAGGCGCTGGCGCCTAGCGCGCGCGCCGCGTGCAGCGCCGGGATCACGAGCGAAAACGCGCACGCGGCGAGCATGACGCCTGCACCGAACCCGAGCATCGCGTCATTGGCGCGCTGGGAAAACTGCTGCGACAGCATGACCGGCAGCGTGCCGAGCGCCGTCGCGCCGGCTGCCATCAGTCCCCCCATTAGGGCGGCGGCAATGGGCGGGTCGTAGGCAGCGAGCTGGGCATGCATGTCGACGATGAGCAGGTACGCGCCGCCCAGAACGATCAGCAGCCCGATGCCGTGACGCAGCGTCATCCGGAGCGGCACTCCGCTTTTCGCAACGTCCAGCACTGCGGGCTGCGGACCGGGGGTGTTCACGGCTTGGACTTCGATCCGCGCCCGGATGACCCGGTTGAGCCCGGCTTGGGAGCAGGGGACGAAGTTTTGGCCGCATCGCCGCCTGGGCCTGACGCCGGGTCCATGCCCAGTTCGGCACCGGTGCAGGGGTCGCTCTGCGGGTCGGAACGCGTCCGGATCGCCAGCTGATCGATCGCGGCTTTTTCAGTTTTCATCAACCCGACTTCGGCCATCCCGGAGCCGCCGTCCACCGCCGGTTGTGCTTCGCGGTAGTCGAAGCCGGGCTCGCTGTTCCACGGGCCTCGCTCGCCGGCTTCGCCATCGGACATGTTGTAGTAAACGCTGGCGAATTCCTTCATGCCGGGTAGCTTGCCGGGCGGGAAGCTCGGCTGCATCGAGTACAGCGCTTTCTCGAACGAGCGCTGGTGCGAGATTTCCCGCGTCATCAGGAAGCCCAGCGCCTCTTTTACGCCCGGGTCGTCGGTGCAGTTGATCAGCCTTTCGTAGATGATCTTTGCGCGCGCTTCGGCGGCGATGTTCGAGCGCAGGTCCGCGGCCGGATCCCCGATCGTGTCGATATAGGCGGCGCTCCACGGCACGCCGCCGGAATTGGTCAAGGGCGGGCCGCCGCCGTAAAGCAGCTGGGTCACATGCGAGTCGTTACCGGCGCCGCTGATGTTCTTGTACAGCTCCGCCTCGGCTTCCATTGCTTCGGAGAGGCGTCCCTTCGCACCTTTGTTCAGCATCGCCACGATCGTTCCGATGACTTCGAGGTGGCTCAGCTCCTCGGTCGCGATGTCGATCAGCATGTCCTTGCGGCCGGGGTCGTCTTCGGCCAGGTACTGCGTGAAATAGCGACACGCTGCGGCAAGTTCGCCTTGCGGGCCGCCGAACTGTTCGAGCATGAGGTTCGCGAGCCCGGAATTGGTTTCCGATACCCGCACCGTGTATTGCAGTCGCTTGTTATGAGTAAACATGCCTGTTCCTTTGAAAATTGGGGGCCGAGGTCCGGCGCCCAAGCTCAGGCAAGGTGCATTCCCTGGCTGCGGCGACCGCGCGAAGCGCGCTACACGGGAGTCGCTCCAGGGATGCAGTTGCGTATCGGAACGCGAACGTCACCGCCTTCACGGCGGAAAATACAGCGGCAAATTCGTCGCTGTGGCGTGCGAGGGGGCCTGCAGACAAACACTGCGTGGGCTGCACGCGCAGAGGTCCAGCAAAGGGCGAGGCGAGGTTCGCCACGCCGTGACGTCCCTGAATTTCCTCATTGCAAACGAAAGACTTACCGCCGCACCGAAAGATTTACATGGGCCGGCAGTTGGGGCGGGAGTGGTCACCCGGTTCCAGCTTCGGAATTGCAGGATCGGCGCGGCAAGATGGTTTCGCTTTGAGATGGGACGGGGGTTTTGATACAAATCAATTGAGAACGATTGGCGTTTCGGTAGAGTGACTGCAACGCTTTGCAACATACGGTCAGCCAGCAGGACGCGAGCCAGCACCGTTTCCAACCGGGTTCCTCCATGCCGACTTTCCGTCCGGGCGTCCTGTACGCCGCGCTCGCCTGCGCTTTTTCTTCCGTTTCTTCCCACGCCGATGAAGCGGCGCACCTCTCCGCAGTGACCGTGACGGCCAAAGGCTACGCTTCGGCGAACGCCGAAACACCGGCGTCGGTGACGGCGCTCGAGCGCGAGCAGTGGCTCGACCGCGGCGCGGACAATGTCGGCGAAGCGTTGCGCGGCCAACCTGGCCTGGCGGTCGCGAGCGACGGCGCGCAGGGGCAGAATCCCGTGATCCGCGGGCTGAAGAAGGAAAGCGTCGTCCTTCTCGTCGACGGGATGCGGCTCAATTCCGCGCAGCCCGCCGGCGCAATCGCATCCTTCATGTCGCTGGGGCTCGCCGAGCGCATCGAAGTCGTGCGCGGATCGGCTTCGGTGCTGTACGGGACCGGCGCGCTCGGCGGTGCGATCAACGTCCTCCTCCCGCAGGCGCGCTTCGAAGCCGGAGTGCAGATGCGCGCGGGCGCCGAGTTCGAAACCGCGAACGAGGGCGTGCGCGGCACCGCAGTGATGAATGCGTCGGAGGGCGATCACGCGCTGATGCTCGGCGCGTCGCTCGCGCGCATCGGCGACTACCGTGCCCCTGACGGCGAAGTCGACCACACCGATTACGACTCGGACAGTTTCATCGCGCAGTACCGCTTTCGCCTCGATGATTCCCAGCAGTTGCGGCTGTCGCTGCAGCAGCACGAGGACCGCGACGTGTCGTACCCGGGTTCGATCAAGCCGCATCCGCATCCGCAGATCCGCAGCTCGATCATCCACTCGCCGTCGCAGACGCGCGAGCTCGTCGAAGTCGGCTACAGCCGGCGCGGGTCGGGTGACGCGCCGGTGAATGTCGACGTTCGCGTGTATCGGCAGGAGATGGAGCGCGAGATCGCCGCGCGCGCGAAAGGGCCGCTCGGGCGCGACTTCTCCGATACCGAAGTCACGTTTGCGACCGACGGACTCGACGCCCGCGCCGACTGGTTGGCCCACCCGGACCATCTGCTGTCTTTCGGCGTCAATGCGTGGCAGATGGAAGCGTCGCCCGAACGTTTCCTCAGCAGCCCGCCGACGTTCGCGAGAGGCCGCAACGATCCTTTCGACGACGGGCGCATCGAGGCGATCGGCGTTTTCGTGCAGGACGACATGCGTTTCGGTCGCCTCAACGTGCTCGCCGGGCTGCGCCGCGACTGGGTCGAAGGCGACGCGGATTCGGTGAACAACGGCGCGATCACGCGCGGCCTCGAGCGCAGCGACAGCGCGACTTCGGGCAGTCTCGGCGCGATCTATGAAGTGTCGAAGCTGCTGCGGCCGTATGCGAACGTTTCGCGCGCGTTTCGCGCCGGCGAGATGCGCGAACGCTTCGAGTCCTCGCCGCGCAGCGACGGCTATTACTACGTCGGCAATCCGCGCATCGAGCCGGAGATCGCCACGCAGTTCGAAATCGGCCTCAAAGGCGCCGACGCCGACCTGAGCTATGCGCTGTCCGCGTATCGCACGCGCATCACCGACTACATCACCGGGCGCAACGTCTCCGGTGCGCCCGGCACGAACCGCTGCCCGCCGGCCAACGCCAGCGCCTGCAAGGAAACGTTCAATCTCGGCCGCGCCACGCTGGTCGGCGTCGAAGCCGAGGCGCGCTGGCAGGCCGTGCGGGGGCAATGGCTGACGGCGGCATGCTCGCGCGTGCGCGGCGAGAACGAGGACCTCGACGAGCCGCTGTTCCAGATGCCGGCCGACGAAATGTCGCTCGGCTGGGAGGGCAGGGTGGCCGCGGCGTGGACCGCTGACGCGACGCTGCGCCTCGTGCGCAAGCAGGACCGCGTCGCGACCGTGTTCGCCGCCGGCACCGAGAACGAGACGTCCGGCTTTGCGACCGCGGACTTCGGCGCGACCTGGCACGGACAGCGCCAGCGCGTGCGCGTCGCGCTCAAGAACGCATTCGACAAGCCGTATCACGAGCACCTCACCGAAGGCGTGTCCGGGATGGAAATCGACGCGCCGGGCCGCAGCCTGATGGTGTCGTGGCAGGGGCAGTTCTGATGGCGATCCGACGCTTTGTCCGCGTCCTCGGCCTGCTCGCCGCGTTGCTGTCGCCGCTTGCCGCGCACGCCGACAAGCTGCCGCGCCTCGTCCTCGGCGGCCCGGGCGCAGTCGTGTCGGCCCCCTTGATCCACATGGTCGAGACCGGAGCGCTCGCGGATCTCGCCGAATCGGTGAGCTTCGTCCAGTGGCGCGATCCGGACCAGTTGCGCGCGATGGCGCTCGATGGCCAGGCGGACGTCCTGGCGATGCCGACCAACGTCGCCGCGAACCTGCACAACCGCGGCGCCCCCGTCACGCTTCTGAACGTGTCGACGTGGGGGGCGCTGTGGATGGTGTCGCGCTCGCCGGACAGGAAAACCCTCGCCGATTTTCGTGGCGAGGAGATCGCGATGCCGTTCCGCGGCGACATGCCGGACATCATCTTCCAGCTCCTCGCCGCGCGTCAGGGCCTCGACGTGCGCAAGGATTTCCGCATCCGCTACGTCGCGACGCCGGTCGACGCGATGCAGCTGCTCGTGATGCGGCGCGTGGATCATGCGCTGCTGGCCGAGCCGGCGGTGTCGATGGCCTTGCGCAAGACGAAGTCCTTCCCGCTCGGCCTCGTCGCGCCGGAACTGCACCGCAGCGTCGATTTCCAGCAGGAATGGGGACGCCTGTACGCGCGCAGCACCCGCATCCCGCAGGCCGGCATTGCCGCGGTCGGTGCGGTGCGCGAGCAGCCCGACATCCTCGCGCGCATCGAGGCGGCCTATGCCGCGTCGCTCGCGTGGTGCCGGACGCATGCCCTCGAATGCGGCCGCATGGTCGCCAAGCACATCGACATCCTCAGCGCCGAAGCGGTGTCCGACGCGATCGGCGTGAGCCAGCTCGACGCGGTGCCGGCAACGCAGGCGCGCGATGCGCTCGCGTTCTTCTTCGAACAGCTCAAGGCGCGCAACCCCGCGCTGATCGGCGGCAAGCTGCCGGGCGACGCGTTCTACGGCGGTAAATGCGCGGATTGCAAGCCGTGAGCGTGCAGTCATGATGCTGCTGCGAGCGTGGCTCGGCGGCTTGCCGGCCTACCTGTGGAGCGGATGGGGCGCGATCGCGAGCCTGCTGCTGCTGCTCGCGGCATGGGAAGGCGGCAGCGCGATCTACGGTTCGCTGATCCTGCCCGATCCGCTGACGACGTTCGCCACGCTCGCCGACCTCGTCACGACTGGAGCCGCGTGGCCGGAGCTTGCCGTCACCGCGCGACGCGCGCTGATCGGGCTCGCGATTGCGGTCGCGATCGGCACTGCGCTGGGGCTCGCCGCCGGCGTGTCGGTGACCGCGTCGATGATGTCGCGCCCGCTCGTCACGGTATTGCTCGGCACGCCGCCGATCGCGTGGCTCGTGCTCGCGATGCTGTGGTTCGGCGCTTCGGACGGCACGCCGGTGTTCACCGTCGTCGTCGCGTGCTTTCCGGTGATCTTCGTCGGCGCGTTGCAGGGCACGCGCACGCTCGACCACCACCTGAAGGACATGGCGCATGCGTTCCGACTGCCGGCGCGGATGAAATTTTTCGACCTCTATCTGCCGCACGTCGTCTCGTATCTTTTCCCGGCGTGGATCACGGCGCTCGGCACCGCGTGGAAAGTCGTCGTGATGGCCGAGCTGCTGTCGTCGAGCGACGGTGTCGGCGCCGCGCTCGCCGTGACCCGTTCGCACCTCGACACCGCCGGCACGCTGGCGTGGATCTGCGCGGTCGTCGGCAGTCTGCTGGCGGTCGAATACCTCGTGCTCGAACCGATCAAGCGGGAAGTCGAGCGCTGGCGGGAGAATTTCGTATGAATCCGCGCCTTGCCGTCGCCGGGCTCGCTCACGCCTACGCGCTGAAAACGGTGCTCGACGACATCGACCTCACGCTCGAAGCGGGGCGGGTGATGGCGCTGGTCGGCCCTTCGGGCTGCGGCAAGACGACGCTGCTGCACCTGTGCGCCGGGCTCGTGCCGGTGCAGCGCGGCCTCCTCGAAAACAGCTTCGCGCGTCCGGCGGTGATGTTCCAGCAACCTCGGCTGTTGCCGTGGAAGACGGCGCGGGACAACATCGCGCTCGGCCTGAAAGCCGCCGGCGTCCCGTCGGCGGAGCGAATCCGCCGCAGCGCGGCGATGGCCCGTGCAGTCGGTCTCGACGACCTCGCGCTGGACCAGTTTCCGCACGCGCTCTCGGGCGGCATGCAGAGCCGGGTTGCGCTGGCCCGCGCGCTGGTGCTCGCGCCCGACCTGCTGCTCATGGACGAGCCTTTCTCGGCGCTCGACATCGGCCTGAAAGGCCAGCTGCACCGCCTGCTTCTCGACCACCAGCGCGAGCACGGGCTCGCGGTGCTGATGATCACTCACGACCTGATGGAAGCGGTCCGGCTCGCCGACACGATTCTCGTCATGGCGCCCGAGCCCGGCCGCATCGTGTACCGCGTCGATCTGCCGACGCCCGCGAGCGCACGTGACGAAGCGCAGACGTATCAGCGGACCGCCGAACTGCTGCAGGTGCCGGCGGTGCGGCAGAGTTTCGGTCTCGGGCCTGTGCCTTCGGCAGGTGGCACAGCGTTTCCCGTGCGCGCCACGGAGCCGGCGGTGCATGTCGCGGATCTGCCCGGCGAACGGCGGGTGTCGACGGTAAAGGCGAAAAGGGCAAGCTCATGTTGACGCTGCGGCGCCTGTGGTCCCTCGATCACCCTGTCTGGCTGTGCGGTTTCCGCTCCTTCTTCCTGTTCGCCGTGCTGTCCGCGCCGCTGCTCGTTCTCGCGTGGGGCGCCTTCATCGCCTGGGGCGTGCCGCTGCCCGCGACTCCCGGCGGAGCCTTCGTCTGGCATGCGCACGAACTGCTGTTCGGCTTCGGACTCGCGGCCGTCGCGGGCTTCGCGCTCACCGCGGTGCCCGAATTCACCCGCAGCCCTGCGGTCGGCCCCCGCGCGGTGCGGCTGCTCGCGGTGTCGTGGCTGGCGGGGCGCGTCGCGTTCTGGTTCTCTGGGGCCGTCGGTGCTCCCGCGCTGCTCGTCTCGGCGCTCGCCCATCTCGGGCTGCTCGCCGGCCTGATTTTTCTGCTCGCTCCGCGCCTGTGGCGCCACCCCGAGCGACGCCACCTGTCTTTTCTCTGGGCGCTGATCGCGCTGACGGTGCTGGTCGCCGGCTTCTACGCCGACGCGCTGAGCGGCGCCTCGCCCGCGCGCTGGCTCCACGCGACGCTCGGCGTGCTGATGATCCTGATCGTCGTCGCGCTGAGCCGCATCTCGATGCGCATCGTCAATGCGTCGATCGACACGTGGCGCGAAAAAGGCGGCACGCTGCGGGATGAATATCGTGCCCGCCCGCCGCGGCGCAATCTCGCGATCGTCTGCATCGGTCTCTACACCGCAGTCGAGTTCGTCGCGCCCGGCGCGCGGCTCGGCGGCTGGCTGGCGCTCGCGGCGTCGGCGGCGCTTTTCAATCTGCTCAACGACTGGCACGTCGGCCGCCCGCTTTTCCGGCGCTGGCCGTTGATGCTGTATCTGGTGTATGCCCTGATGGCGGCCGGCTTCGGCCTGATCGGGTTGGCGCTGGTCGGCGGGGACGGCGCCGTCAGCAGCGGGCGTCACCTATTGACCGTGGGGGCGCTCGGTCTGAGCGTATTCGTCGTCGTCTGCATCGCCGGGCGCACGCATGGCGGTTACCCGCTCGACGAGCGCCGCTGGATTCCGGCCAGCGCCGCGTTGCTCGTCGCCGCCGCCGTCATGCGCGCTGTCGCCGGGGGAGCGGGCAGCGATGGTGCTGCGTGGATGGGCGCCGCAAGCGTCGCGTGGGTATTGGCGTTCGCGCTGTGCTGCGCGTATCTCGCGCCGCTGTTCGTCCGGGCGCGCCCGAACGGCGGCGTCGGCTGCGAAGGGCCGCCGGGTGACTGAAGCCTCCGTTCGGGGACGATAGCAGGCCTCTCCGGCAGGGGCCGGGGAGGCGATTGGTGGCAAAGGCCGCGTGGGGTAAGACCGTGGGTAAATAAGAAAAAGGCCATGTTCATCAAGTCGCTGTTTCGACTGGTGAATATGGCCTTTCAGGTGTCTGGCGGAGAGGGCGGGATTCGAACCCGCGTTGGGATATTATCCCAAACACGCTTTCCAGGCGTGCGACTTAAACCACTCATCCACCTCTCCGTGGAAGGCGCGCATTGTAGCAGAAAGCGATGCGCCCGAAAGCCCCGCTTTTTGCGATTCGCGCCGCTGTCCCGCAGGGGTTCCCCGTCGTTTCGGCGGTCCGCTTTGCGCGTCGCACAAGGCCTCGTTGGCGTCGGGCGACAGTGCTTTCTGCTGACCGGTCGGGGCTCGCATGCATACTTGCTAACGGGTGCGTCGAGTACACCGGGATATCTCGTGCGGGAGCGTTGGTTTAGGATGGCAGCAGGAAATGTCACGTTCGTGCGCTTCCGTTGCCTTACGCGGCGAGAACTCGTCGATCCCGAACCAAGACTGGAGGTATTCATGCACAAGTCCCTCACCGTCATTGCGCTATGTCTGTCCGCGGCCGGCATGGTCGCGCCCGCTCACGCTCAGTCGAGCGGCACGCTGCAGAAGATCAAGGATACGGGCACCATCACCGTGGGGCACCGCGAGTCGTCGGTGCCGTTTTCCTACCTCGATGCCAACCAGAAGCCGGTCGGCTATGCGATGGACCTGTGTGCAAAGGTCGTCGATGCCGTCAAGACCGAACTGAAGATGCCGAACCTGCAGGTCAAATACCAGCCGGTGACGTCGCAGAACCGCATTCCGCTGATGCAGAACGGCACGATCGACCTGGAGTGCGGCTCGACGACGAACAGCGTCGCGCGCCAGCAGCAAGTGGGATTCAGCGTCGCGTACTTCATCACCAGCGTGCGCATGGGCGTGCGCAAGGATTCCGGCATCAACGACATCGGCGATCTCGACGGCAAGCCGGTCGTGACGACGACGGGCACGACGTCGGACCAGCTGATCAAGGAAAACGAGAAAGGCAGGACGATCAACGTGAAGAACATCTACGGCAAGGATCACGCCGACTCGTTCCTGATGGTCGAGAGCGGGCGCGCCGCGGCGTTCGTCATGGATGACATCCTGCTTGCCGGCCTTATCGCAAGTTCGAAGAATCCGTCCGCGTTCGAGATCGTCGGTCCGTCGCTGCGCGACGAGCCGTACGGCGTGATGGTGCGCAAGGACGATGCGCCGTTCAAGGCGATCGTCGACAAGACTCTCGTCGGGCTGATGAAGTCGAGCGAGGCGGAAAAGCTTTACGACAAGTGGTTCATGAAGCCGATTCCGCCGCGCAACGTGAACCTGAACTTCCCGATGAGCCCCGCACTCAAGGCCGCGTTCGAGAACCCGACCGACAAGGGCGTCGAATAAGCCGCCGGACAGCCGGGCGGCGGCGCGCCCGGCTGTTTCCCTTTTCGTTTTCGCCGGGCCTGACCGCCTGCCGTCGCGGCAAATCGGGGAGTTGCGATGGACTACCACTGGGACTGGCTGTTCTTCTTCCGCGAGACCGACGACGGTCTCAAATACTACGACTGGATACTGTCGGGGCTCGGCTGGACGACGCTGGTGTCGCTGGCTTCGCTCGCGGTCGCGCTGGCGCTCGGCTCGGCCCTCGGGGTCATGCGCACGACACCGAAGCGCTGGCTCGTCGCGATCGGCGACGCGTACGTCGACGTGTTCCGCAACATTCCGCTGATCGTCCAGCTTTTCATGTGGTTCTTCGTCGTCCCCGAGCTCGTGCCCGACAGCATCGGGATGTGGATGAAGCAGGACCTGCCGTATGTCGTGATCGCGGTCGTCGGCCTCGGTCTGTATACCGCCGCGCGCATCGCCGAGCAGGTCAAGGCGGGCATCAACTCGCTGTCGCGCGGGCAGCGCGACGCCGGGCTCGCGCTCGGCCTGACCGAATGGCAGACCTACCGCCACGTGCGCCTGCCGATGGCCTACCGCATCGTGTTGCCGGCGATGACTTCGGAGGCGATGAACATCTTCAAGAATTCTGCCGTGACCTACGCCGTCGGCATCCTGGAGCTGTACTTCCAGTACAAGCAGATCATCGAGAAGACCTCGCAGGTGCTCGAGATCACGATCGTCGTGACGCTGGCGTATTTCGCGCTCGCGTTCCTGATGAACCGCCTCCTCGCGTTCGTCGAGCGGCGCACCCGCGTGCCCGGCCTGATCGTCGGCGGCAAGGGGGGGGGCGTGCCGTGAGCGATTTCGACTTTTCGGTCATCATCGAGAACTGGGGTTTTCTCGCCCAGGGACTGCGCTATACCGTGCAGGTGACCCTCACCGCGATGCTCGGCGGCATCCTGATCGGCACGGTGCTGGCGCTGATGCGCCTGTCGTCGATTCCGCCGTTGCAGTGGTTCGCCGCCGGCTACGTGAACATCTTCCGCAGCGTGCCGCTGGTGCAGGTGATCCTCGCGTTCTACCTGATCCTGCCGATGGTGCTGCAGATGATCACCGGGCAACAGATGCCAATCGGGGCGGCGAATTCGGCCTACTTCACCTTCACCGTGTTCGAGGCCGCGTATTATTCCGAGATCATGCGGTCGGGCATCCAGTCCGTGCCGCGCGGGCAGGTCGCGGCGGGCTATGCGATGGGCTTCACGTATGGCCAGACGATGCGGCTGGTGGTGCTGCCGCAGGCTTTTCGCAACATGCTGCCGGTGCTGCTGACGCAGACGATCATCCTGTTCCAGGACGTATCGCTCGTGTATGCAATCGGCGCGACCGATTTCTTCGGTGCGGCCGACAAGATCACGCAGCGCGACCTGCGCCCGGTGGAGATGTACACCACCGTCGCGGTGGTCTATTTCGTCATCTGTTTCGCGCTTTCGCGGCTCGTCAAGCTGCTGCAGTCGCGCATCGCCATCATCCGTTGATCCTCCGGAGTTTCGAACGTGATCGAGATCAGGAACGTCTCAAAGTGGTACGGCAGCTTCCAGGTGCTGACGGACTGCACGACGAACGTGAAGAAGAGCGAAGTGGTCGTCGTCTGCGGTCCGTCGGGCTCAGGCAAATCGACGCTGATCAAGTGCGTGAATGCGCTCGAACCGTTCCAGAAAGGCAGCATCGTCGTCAACGGCGTCGCCGTCGAAAACCCGAAGACCAACCTGCCGAAGCTGCGCGCGCAGGTCGGCATGGTGTTCCAGAACTTCGAGCTGTTCCCGCACATGACGATCACCGAAAACCTGACGATCGCGCAGATCAAGGTGCTCGGCCGCAGTCGCGAACAGGCTGTCGACAAAGGGTTGAAGCTGCTCGACCGCGTCGGCCTGAAGGCGCAGGCGGCGAAGTATCCCGGCCAGCTCTCGGGCGGCCAGCAGCAGCGCGTCGCGATCGCGCGCGCGCTCGCAATGGATCCGATCTGCATGCTGTTCGACGAGCCGACGTCGGCGCTCGACCCGGAAATGATCAACGAGGTGCTCGACGTGATGGTCCAGCTCGCGCAGGAAGGCATGACGATGATGTGCGTCACGCACGAGATGGGCTTCGCACGCAAGGTCGCGCACCGCGTGATCTTCATGGATCGCGGCGCGATCGTCGAGGACGCGCCCAAGGAGGAGTTCTTCGGCCAGCCGCGCTCCGAGCGCGCGCAGAACTTCCTCGCGAAGATCCTGCATCACTGACCGGTCCGCGGCGTGCGGGGCCGTTCACGCGGCCATCGCCAGATCGGTCTTCTCGGGCTCGTCGAGGCGGGTCCGGATGAGGGCGGCGACGAGATCGGACTGCGTCAACATGCCGACCACGTTGCGGTGCTCATCGACCACCGGCACGTGATGCAGACCGCCGTCGGAAAAAAGCTTTGCCAGTTCGAGGATCGGCTGGTCCGGGCGGGCCGTGACGACGTCGCGCGACATCACCTCGCCGATGAACATCGTGCCGACCAGGTCGCGGCGAATGAAGAAATCGTGCAGCGAGACGATGCCGACCAAGAGCCTCCGTTCGCCGGCGACGACCGGGATCGCCTTGATCTTGTGCCTCGCCAGCAGCGCCCAGGTCTCGCCGATCGATGCCTGCGTCCCGACGGTGACGACGTCCTCGGACATGATGTCGCCGCAGCGGACTTCGCCGAAGCGGCGGCGAAAAGCCCGTGCTTCGGCTGCAGCGAGGATTTCGCCGAGATCCTTGCTGCTGATATCGAGCAGTTCGCCGCGCGCGTCGAGCGCTTCGTTCAGGTCCGCGAGGGTGACGCCGACCCGGGCGCTCGGCAACGGGTCCGCCGTGAGATGAGGGTTTGCCTGCTCCTGTGAGCGATGCGGGTAGCGGCGTCCGAGGGCGATGTTGAACGCGAGGGCGAACAGCACGAGGCACAACGAATCCACCGCGACCGGCCAGAACGCGAACTGGTAGCCCAGGTCCGCGACCGACGGGCCGCCGAGCACCGCAGTCAGCGCGACCGCGCCGCCGGGCGGGTGCAGGCACCGCAACTGGAGCATGACGACCAGCGCCAGTCCGACGGCGACCGCCGCGGCGAGTCCGGGAGTGCCGATCAATTTGGCGCAGGTGATGCCGACGAGTGCCGAGATCACGTTTCCGCCGATCACCGACCACGGCTGCGCGAGCGGACTCGACGGCATCGCGAACAGCAGCACTGCCGATGCGCCCATCGGGGCGATGAACCACGGGTTCGTCTCGCCGAGCACCTGTCGGCTGATCCACTCGGTGCATATCAGGCCGAGTAGGGCACCGATGCAGCCGAAGATCCTCTCGCGCCTGCTGACGTGATGCGCGTCGGGAATGAAGGCGTGCAGCCATGAGCGCAGCCGGCCCAGCTGCTTAAAACCGAAAGTCAAGATGTGTCCCCTTTTGTTCCCGCCCGTTCTGGGCTGTTTTTCGGCCGGCTGGCGCGGCTTCGTGCGACCTGCCCGGGAGCACCTGCCCGCCTTGAGTGACTGGTGCGGCATTCATTATAGGGAAGAGCGGCTAAAGATGCATGTTTGTTGACTCTTTAAAGCCAGCGCCTACTATTCCGTGTAACCGTGCGCATTTGCGCTGCATTTCCAACGGCAACGGATGGAGGTTTTCGACGATGGACCAGTCTTTGTACCCGCAGTGGAATACCGAAGCCGCGCGCAAGCGCAAGGAACTCGCGCCCGGCCCTCTTGCTGCGTTCAAGGCGTTCAGCAACGCTGTTTTTGCCGACGGCGCCCTGCCGAAGAAGACGAAGGAGCTGATCGCGGTCGCGGTCGCGCATGTCACCCAGTGTCCATACTGCATCCACGGCCACACCTCGGAGGCGCTCAAGAGCGGCGCGACCGAGGAAGAGATCATGGAGGCGATCTGGGTCGCCGCGGAAATGCGTGCCGGTGCCGCTTATGCACACTCGCTGCTCGCGATCGAAACGATGAAGCAGTCACAGGGTTGAGGGGAGCATCATGCCGAACGCGATCGTCCGGCTGCGGGCGGAACACGGGAACCTCGAAGCGCTCGTGCGGCTGCTCGCGAGCCGGCCGGCTGCGGGAGTCGAGCCGGGGACGGCCGACCTCGAACTGCTGGTCGATGCCCTCTATTACCTGACCAACTTTCCGGATGTGTCCCACCACCCGCTCGAAGATCGCATCGTTGAGCAGTTGCGGAAAAAGGACGCGTTGCCGCCGGGTTTCGGCGACGAGATCGAAGCGCAGCACGCGACGCTCGCACGGCAGGGTGCGGACCTGATGCGTGACCTGGAGTCGGCCGCGCGTGGGGAAACGATGTCGTGGGAGTTGGTCGGAGCGAACGTCCGTCTTTACGCGGAGCGCCTGCGCCACAACATGGCGGTCGAGGAGCTGGTGCTGTTTCCGGCGGCTGTCCGCTTTCTGGACGATGACGACTGGCGGGCAATCGACGGTGCG
Organism: Aromatoleum buckelii; assembly: GCF_012910785.2. Classification (GTDB taxonomy): domain Bacteria; phylum Pseudomonadota; class Gammaproteobacteria; order Burkholderiales; family Rhodocyclaceae; genus Aromatoleum; species Aromatoleum buckelii. The sequence goes on from NZ_WTVH02000009.1 coordinate 312,918, forward strand.
TCGGAGCGCACGCAGCAGGATCCGTTGTTCCCCGCCCCGGCGCAGGATCGTTTCGTCCAACTCCACCGAGTCATCGTCGCCGAGGCGAACTGCGGTTGCGAAGACGAGTCCACCTAGCCACCAGTGGAGGCGAACATGCGAGCACCGCCCGGAAGCGCCCCGAAGTTCCTGAACTTGTCGCAGATCCGCTTTCCGATCGGCGCGATCGCGTCGATCGGGCACCGCATCTCGGGCGTGCTGCTGCTCGTCGCGCTGCCGCTTCTCGCGCTCGCGCTCGACCGGTCGCTGCGCAGCGAAGCCGAATTCGAAGCGCTGCGCGATCTGGTGTCGGCGCCAGCGCGCGCGCTGCTCCTCGTCGTGGTCGTGTGGGCCGCGTCGCATCACGTGCTCGCGGGGCTGCGCCACCTGCTGATGGATGCCGGCATCGGCAGCCGGCTCGACCAGGCGCGGACAAGCGCGTGGGCCGCGATCATCGCGGCGGCGGTGATTGCGCTCGCCGTTGCCATTAGGTGGCTGTCATGAGGCTGTTCCTCGGGCAAAGGGCGTGGATGCTGCAGCGTGCGACGGCGGTCGTGCTGCTGATCTTTCTCGCGGCGGCCGCGGCGATGCTGCTGGCCGGCCCGCCGCTCAGCTATGAACGCTGGCACGCGCTCGCGACGAGTCCGCACGGCGGGGTGCTGATCGTCGTGCTTTTCGCGGCGCTGGCGCTGCACGGCTGGATCGGCATCCGCGACATCGTGCTCGACTACATTCACTCGCCTGCCGTGCGCCTGCCGCTGCTGGGGCTGATCGCACTGGTCCTGATCGCGATCGTGATCCGCGTCGCGCTGACGATCGCCGCGCATTTCATGACTACCGGATAAACGCTCGCGGCAAGGAGGAAGACATGCGAATCAGCATCTATCGCTTCAACCCCGAAACGGACGCGAAGCCGCGCATGCAGGACTACGACGTCACGCCGGAAGCGGGCGACAAGAAGCTGCTCGATGCGCTGATGCGGCTCAAGACGATCGACGACAGCCTGTCGTTCCGCCGTTCGTGTCGTGAAGGCGTGTGCGGTTCGGACGCGATGAACATCAACGGGCGCAACGGCTTGGCGTGCCTGACGTCGCTGGCGGGGCTGAAGGAGCCGGTGGTGCTGCGCCCGCTGCCCGGTTTTCCGGTGATTCGCGACCTGATCGTCGACATGACGCAGTTCTTCGCCCACTACAACGCGATCAAGCCCTACCTGATCAACGACGAGCTGACGCCCGAGCGCGAGCGCCTGCAGACGCCTGAAGAGCGCGACCGCCTGAACGGCCTCTACGAATGCATCCTGTGCGCTTGCTGTAGCGCGTTCTGTCCGTCGTACTGGTGGAATCCGGACAAGTTCGTCGGCCCGGCGGGGCTGCTGCAGGCTTACCGCTTCATTTCCGACAGCCGCGACACGGCCACCGCCGAGCGCCTCGCCTATCTGGATGACGTATACCGGCTGTACCGCTGCCGCACGATCATGAATTGCACCGAGGTCTGCCCGAAAGGCCTCAGTCCGTCGCACGCGATCGAGCGCATCCGGCTCGCGCTGGTGCGCGAATCGTCCTGAACCGACACTCGGTCGTCGCTGTTTCGCAGGAGCATGATGAGTCACGCACCGTCACTGGTTATTCCGCGGCCGACAGCCGCGCCGGCAGAGGCCCGCGCTGTCGCGGACCGGATGGCTGGACTGGCGCTGTTCTCGACGCTGGGGCCCGGCGATCTCGCACGCCTGGCCCGGGGCGCGCGCCATCGTCGCCTCGCGTCGGGCGAGCCGCTGTGGCTTACCGGCGAGCGCGCCGCGCACTTCGCCGTCATCGAGGCGGGAATCGTGCAGATCCGGCAGACGACGCCGATCGGGGACGGTGTCGTCGTCGGCCTGTTCCGTACAGGCGAAGCGGTCGGGCTCGCCGCGGTGCTCGAACACGGCCTGTTTCCAGCCGACGCGATCGCGATCGGCGGCGCGGTCGACGTCCTGTCGATCCGCGCGGACGTGCTGCAGGAAGCGCTCGAGACTTCGGTGACCGTCGGCCTCGCCGTCAACCGGGCGCTGCTTCAGCATACGGCGGCGTTGCGCGCAAAGATCGACATCGTCAGCGCGGGCTCGGTGCCGCGGCGCCTGGCGGCATTGATGATCTACCTGATCGAGCGCTTTGGCCGTCCCGCCGGCGCGGACGCGGTCGCAGTCGAAGTGAATCTGACGCGCGAGGAAATCAGCCAGCTCGTCAGCGCGCGGGCCGAAACCGTCATCCGCATCCTCAGCCGATGGCAGAAAGCCGGCTGGCTGACGAACCGGCCGGGCGGCATCGAGATCACGCGCGCCGACATGCTGCGGCGGATCCTCGACACCTGACGGATCGTCGACACCTATCAATGCTGCAACCAGAGACCGTTCGAGCTGAGCTTGTCGAAGCCCTGCGACCGACCGCCCTTCGACGAGCTCAGGGCGAACGGGTTGTATTCGGTTGCCGGTTTGATAGCGGCAATCCACTGCGCCGCGCCGGTCAGCGTTCCAGAAACTTCAGCTTGTCCTTCACTGTCGCCCACATCCCCGCGTCGGCCGGCGCCGGCTTGACTTCGACGATCGGCTTCCATTCCTTCGCGAGGGATTCGTTCAGCGCGATGAACTGCCGCTGGTCGTCCGGCACGTCGTCGTCGGCATAAATCGCGTCCACCGGGCATTCAGCAACGCACAGCGTGCAGTCGATGCATTCCTCCGGGTCGATGACGAGGAAATTGGGGCCTTCGCGGAAAGCGTCGGTCGGGCAGACGTCGACGCAGTCGGTGTGTTTGCACTTGATGCAGGCTTCGGTGACCACGTAAGTCATGATTTTTCTCCTCTCGCTGGGGGCCGGCCCGCCGCTTTGCCCGCTTCGGGCCGAAAGATGCCGGGGTTCGGCGCAAGCGCAGAGTAGGGCAGGGCGGCACCGGGCTGAATGACAAAAGTCATTTCGGCGGCGCGCATGCGTGCTTAACATGAAATCGTGCAGTGATCCCGCCCTTGGCAGTAGGGCAGGCGGGATGTCGAGAACGAACCCAACATCGGAGACTGTCATGTGCGCACATATCAAGAAGTGGAAAGCCGAGCACGCGAATTACCGCAAGCTGCTCGATCTCCTCGAAAGCCGGACCGAACTGTTCGCCCGCGGCGAGCAGCCGGATTACGAACTCATGTCGGACGTCGTCTACTACATCACGCAGTTCCCCGACCGCTTCCATCATCCGCGCGAGGACGTCGCGTTCGGGATGCTCCTTGCCCATGATCCGTCCGCGCGGGACGTCGTCGACGAGCTGGCCGGCCAGCACCGGCAGATCGAGGCAAGCGGCGCGACGCTGGCTGCGGACCTGGCTGCCGCGGCTGCCGGAGCGATGATGTCGCGCGCGACGATCATCGACGACGTGTGCCGCTACGTGGCGTTCCTGCGCGAGCACATGGACAAGGAGGAGCGCGAGATATTCCCCCGGCTCGGCGCTGCGTTGCAAAAGAAGGACTGGTTCCTCGTCGATTCGGCAATCCATCTCAGCGCCGATCCGCTCTTCGGCGATGCCGTGCAGGCACGTTTCAGGGGGATCCAGCGGCAGATCGCTGCCCAGGCCGGCTGCGGATGCGCCGATCTCACCGAGAAGGCGTGCTGCCTCGAATGAAACTGCGACTCCGCCCGTCGGCAGGACGGCGGGCGGAGGTCGTAATGGCGCGGCACGAAATGAACAAAATGAACATCGTCTTCGTATAACAACATGCACCATAGTGCGCGTTCTGAATTATACTGCTGAGCAATCACTGGCAGGGGCGGTCTGACCGCCCGCTGCGCCTCCACGGCCGCGGCGACCGGCGAGAAGAAGGAACTCCCGCACTCCCCGCGGGCGTCCGCAATCTTTCGGACAGGAAGAACAGACTTGAAACCGACCGACATCAGCGCGCCCGACTACCTGCACAAGGTCGTCGACTGCCAGTGGGCCTGTCCGGCCCACACCCCCGTCCCCGAATACATTCGCCAGATCGCGGCGGGAGATTTCGCCGCCGCGTACATGCTCAACTGGCGCTCGAACGTGTTCCCCGGCATTCTCGGGCGCGTCTGCGACCGCCCCTGTGAGCCGGCGTGCCGGCGCGGGCGCGTCGACAAGGAACCGGTCGCGATCTGCCGCTTGAAGCGCGTCGCGGCCGATTTCAAGGAAGACATCCACGAACTGCTGCCCAAAGCGCCGACGGTGAAGAACGGCAAGCGCATCGCCTGTGTCGGCGCCGGTCCCGCTTCGCTGACGGTCGCGCGCGATCTGGCGGTGCAGGGCTACAGCGTCACCGTGTTCGACAGCGGCCAGTCGGCCGGCGGCATGATGCGCAGCCAGATCCCGAAGTTCCGCCTGCCCGACAGCGTCATCGACGAAGAGTGCGGCTATGTCGCCGGTCTCGACGTCGAGCTGCGCCAGAATGAATGGATCGGCAGTCTGCGTGAACTCCTTGCCGGCAGCTGGGACGCGGTGTTCGTCGGCACGGGCGCGCCGCGCGGTCGCGACGCGGACCTGCCGGGCCGCAAAGAGGCCGCGGCGAACATCCACGTCGGCATCGACTGGCTCGCCAACGTCGCGTTCGGCCACGTGACGAAGATCGCCCGGCGCGTCATCGTGCTCGGCGGGGGCAACACCGCGATGGACTGCTGCCGTTCGGCGCGGCGCCTCGGCGGCGAGGAAGTGCATGTCGTCGTCAGGAGCGGCTTCGACGAGATGAAAGCCTCGCCGTGGGAGAAGGAAGACGCGCTGCACGAAGGCATCCCGATCCACAACTACCTCGTGCAGAAGGAATTCACGCACGACAACGGGCGCCTGACCGGCGTGCTGTTCGAGAAGGTGCAGGCCGAATACGACGCCGACGGGCGCCGCTCGCTCGTGCCGACCGGTGAGCCCGACGTGCATATGGAATGCGACGAAGTGCTGCTCGCGATCGGCCAGGAAAACGCCTTCACGTGGATCGAGCGCGACATCGGCGTCGAGTTCGACCGCTGGGGCATGCCGGTGCTCGACCGCACGACGCTGCAGTCGACGCTGCCGCGCGTGTTCTTCGGCGGCGATGCGGCGCTCGGACCGAAGAACATCATCACCGCAGTCGCGCAAGGCCACGAAGCGGCGATCTCGATCGATCTCTTTTGCCGCAACGAACCGCTGACCAAGCGCCCCGGGCCGCTCGTCAATCTCGTCAGCCAGAAAATGGGCATCCACGAGTGGAGCTACGACAACCACGTGTCCGAGGAAGCGCGGCGCAAAGTGCCGGTGAAGACGCTCGAGGAGGCGTTGAAGGACATCAAGCTCGAATTCGAACTCGGCTACGACTTGAAGCTCGCATGCGGCGAGACCGAGCGCTGCCTGAACTGCGACGTCGCGACGGTGTTCACGCCGAAGCTGTGCATCGAGTGCGACGCCTGTGTCGACATCTGCCCGACCGAATGCATCACGTTCACGACCGACGGCGAAGAGGACGAGCTGCGCGCACGGCTCAAGGTGCCGGCGAAGAACCTCGAGCAGTCGCTGTATCTCGCCGAAGGGCTCAAGACCGGGCGGGTGATGGTCAAGGACGAGAACGTCTGCCTGCACTGCGGCATGTGCGCCGAGCGCTGCCCGACCGGGGCGTGGGACATGCAGAAATTCACTATCGACGTAGCACAAGCCGGAGCGGAGGCGCCCAGGTCATGAAAAGCGCACAATCGATCGCAAGCATCAACGACTTCGTCATCAAGTTCGCGAACGTCAACGGTTCGGGTTCGGCCTCGGCCAACGAACTGTTCGCGCGCGCGGTCATGCGCATGGGCGTGCCGGTCGCGCCGCGTAACATCTTCCCGTCGAACATCCAGGGGCTGCCGACGTGGTACGAGGTGCGCGTGTCCGAAGCGGGCTGGCTGGGCGCGCGCGGTGGCTGCGACATGATGATCGCGATGAACCCGCAGACCTGGGACCGCGACGTCGCGAGCCTCGATGCCGGCGGTTATCTCTTCTACGACTCGACGAAGCCGATGCCGGCCTCGAAGTTCCGCGACGACATCACCGTGCTCGGCGTGCCGCTGACGGCGATGTGCAACCGCGAATACACCGATCCGCGCCAGCGCCAGCTGTTCAAGAACGTCATGTACGTGGGCGCCCTGATCGCGCTGCTCGACATGGAGTTCGGCGTCGCCGAAGCGCTGATCGTCGATCGCTACCGCGGCAAGGATCCGCTGATCCAGGCCAACGTGCATGCGCTGCGCCTCGGCTACGACTATGTGCGGGCGTACCTGCCGTGTCCGATCGGCCTGACGATCCGGCGCGCGGACGCCGTCGGCGACCGCATCTTCATCGACGGCAACAGCGCGTGCGGCCTGGGCGCCGTGTATGGCGGCGCGACCGTGACCGGCTGGTACCCGATCACGCCGTCGACGTCGGTCATCGAATCCTTCACGAGCTACTGCCGCAAGTACCGCACCGACCCCGACAGCGGGCATGCGCGCTACGCGGCGGTGCAGGCCGAAGACGAGCTCGCGTCGATCGGCATGGTCATCGGCGCGGCGTGGAACGGCGCGCGCGCTTTCACCGCGACCTCCGGCCCCGGCATCTCGCTGATGCAGGAATTCTTCGGTCTCGCGTATTTCGCCGAGATTCCGGCGGTGATCTTCGACGTGCAGCGCGGCAGCCCGTCGACCGGCATGCCGACGAAGACGCAGCAGTCCGATCTCCTGGCCTGCGCGTACGCGTCGCACGGCGACACGCGTCACGTGCTGCTGTTCCCGGAAAACCCTTACGAATGCTTCACGTTCGGCGCGCTCGCCTTCGATCTCGCCGACCGCCTGCAGACGCCGGTGTTCGTGCTGTCCGACCTCGACATGGGCATGAACGAATCGCTGTGCAAGCCGTTCGACTGGGACGACAGCCGCCGCTACGACCGCGGCAAGCTGATGACCTACGAAGAGCTCGAAGCGGGCAAGGACTTCGGCCGCTACCTCGACGTCGACGGCGACGGCATTCCGTATCGCACGATTCCCGGCACGCATCCGACCAAAGGCGCGTACTTCACGCGCGGCACGACGCGCAACGCGTACGCGAAGTACAGCGAGTCGGGCGCCGACTACGTCTACAACATGGAGCGGCTGCGGAGGAAATTCGACACCGCGAAAAACCTCGTGCCGGCACCGGTGCTGCACGCGGCCTCGCAGCCGACGCGCTTCGGTGCGATCCACTACGGCTCGACGAGTCCCGCGATGGCCGAGGCGAGCGCGCTGCTCGAAGCCGACGGCATCCACGTCGACACCTTGCGCGTGTGCGGCTTCCCGTTCTGCGACGAGATCATGCAGTTCATCGCCGATCACGAGCAGGTGTTCGTCGTCGAGCAGAACGAGAGCGGGCAGCTGCGTTCGCTCCTCATCAACGAAGGCGAGATCGATCCGAAGAAGCTCGTGCGCGTGCTGCATTACGACGGCTCGCCGATCACCGCGCGCTTCATCAGCAGCCGAATCGCCGATGCCCTGTCCGACCGCAAAATCAGTCCGATCCGCAAGGTGGCCTCATGACCTATCTCGCCAAACCGAAACTCCTCAGCGCCGACGCGCCGAAGAACGCGCTCGGCTACACGCGCCGCGACTACGAAGGGGCGATCTCGACGCTGTGCGCCGGCTGCGGGCACGACTCGATCAGCGCCTCGATCGTGCAGGCGTGCTTCGACCTCGACATCGAGCCGCACAAAGTCGCCAAGCTCTCGGGCATCGGCTGCTCGTCGAAGACGCCCGACTACTTCCTCGGCAACTCGCACGGCTTCAACTCGGTGCACGGGCGCATGCCCTCGGTGCTCACGGGTGCTGCGCTCGCCAACCGCAATCTGCTGTACCTGGGCGTGTCGGGCGACGGCGACTCGGCGTCGATCGGCATCGGCCAGTTCGCGCACGCGATGCGCCGCGGCGTGAACATGACCTACATCGTCGAGAACAACGGCGTGTATGGCCTGACCAAAGGCCAGTTCTCGGCGACCGCCGACAAAGGCTCGAAGAGCAAGAAAGGCGTCCTCAACAGCGACAGCCCGATCGACCTCGCGGCGCTCGCGCTGCAGCTTGGCGCGACTTACGTCGCGCGCAGCTTCTCCGGCGACAAGGAGCAGCTCGTGCCGCTGATCAAAGGGGCGCTGCGCCACAATGGCCCGGCGCTGATCGACGTGTTGAGCCCGTGCGTGACGTTCAACAACCACAGCGGTTCGACGCGCAGCTACGACTACGTGCGCCAGCACAACGAAGCGGTCAACCGCGTCGAAGTGATCCTGCCGCGCGACCCGATCGAGACGTCGTATCCGCCGGGCAGCCTGCGCCGCATCGTGCAGCACGACGGCTCGATCCTGCACCTGAGGAAGCTCGACGTCGACTACGACCCGTCGGACCGCATCGGCGCGATCAACCACCTGCAGGAGCGCCACGCGCTCGGCGAGATCGTCACCGGTCTCCTGTACGTCGACAGCAGCGCGCAGGACATGCACAGCCACCTCAACACGGTCGAAAAGCCGCTGAACCAGCTCGGTGACGCGTATCTGTGTCCGGGCAGCAAGGCGCTCGAAGCGTTGAACGCGCTGCTCAGGTAAACCCCGGCCCGTAGCGCGCTCCCGGGCGTGCTGCGGGGCCGCAACCTCTATTCATCTATTAGCGCGTTAACCCGGCAACCAGATACCGTTCGGGCTGAGCTTGTCGAAGCCTCGGCAGGGCCTTTCGACAAGCTCAGGGCGAACGGTTGTATTTGATTGCCGCCTTAATAATTCATATCGATCCAGCGCCGGCCGCCAGTCACGAGCTCGTACAGGCGCCAGCCGGTGCGCTCTTCGCCACCCTCTGCGCGGCCGCACAGGCCGTAGCGGAACGGCGCGTCACCGCGCCCCGGAATCTCGAAGCGCAGGTCGCCAAAGCCGGCACAGCGGTTCACCGCGGCGATCTCGGCATGATCGAACACCGGGAACATCGCGAACCAGCGGTAGAAAGCGAACTCGTCGGCCGCCCACACTTCCCGCGCCAGTTCTTCGACGTTGCCGCCGCCGAACTTCGGCCGCGTCTCCCATTGCGCCAGCGCCACCGGCTTGTACGGTGCCGAGAGGCGGCGGATGAAGTTGTCATCCGGCCCGGCCTCGAGCACTTCGCTGCGGCGAGTGTTGAGATGGGCGTAGTGATAGCGCGTGCCGTCGAACAGGATCGCTGTCCAGTTGAACGGTGAGGCCGGGCGCGGCGCCGCATCGACGACCACCGGCTCGATTTCGTGCTCGGCCGCATATGCGCGAGCCGCCTCGATCGCTTCGCCGCGGCCGACCGCTCCGACACCCACCCAGCCTGCGACGAGCACCAGCGCGACTGCGGCGGGCACTTTGCTGCGGCGCCAAACTGCGCTCGCAGCGAGGCCGGCAACGAGCAGTCCGGTCAACACAAGGTCGATGATGAAGGTCGTGCCCAGGCCGAAACGGCGATCCGACAACGGCGCGAAGATCATCGTGCCGAACTGGGTAATGAGGTCGCCGGCGATGTGGATCAGGATCGCCGCGCAGGTGATGCCGTAAAACGTGCGCCAGTCCGGCCGCGCGTGTCGATGACGGCCCGCGACGGCGGCGAACACCCACGCGAGCAGCATTCCCCACAGCGGCAACAGCAACAGCGAATGCGTGACGCCACGGTGGCCGCGCAGATACGCGATGTCCGACAGGTAGCCGAGGACGAAATCGAGATCCGGGAATGCCGCGGCGGCAGCGCCGGCAGCAACCGCCTGCCATACCGGCGGAGCAGGCTTCGCAGCCGGCGTCGATGCGGGAGAAGGGCGTCGCGCGAGCAAGCGCCCGGCCAGTGCGCCGGACAGGGCGTGGGTCAGCGTATCCATACGGATTCGAGAATGCGGAGATGCAACGGTTCATTTTCGCACGGCTCCCGGTCGTCGCTCCGGCCTGCTGCCGATGTATCGATCGGGTTGACCTGCGTCATCGTTCGCCGCACGCGGGCTGTCTTCACCGTCGCTGTCGACTACATTTGAAGTGAACCTCGAGCAATTTTTGACAGTGTGGAGAGAATCATGACGAATCGTTGTCTTGACCTGATCGTGAAGGATCACAGCCCGGTAACGCTCGCGCCTGCCGATACCATGCGGAGCGCGTGCGAGGCGATGCGGGAACGTAGCGTCGGTGCGGTGCTCATCATCGAGGAAGGGCGGCTCACCGGCATTCTGACCGGCCGTGACGTGGTCAGGGCGATCGCGGAAGGCCGCGATCCGGGCACGCCGCTTTCGATGGTGATGACGCCGGACCCGGACACGATCGCCGGCGAATGCACCGCGATCGACGCGCTGCGCATGATGAGCGACGGCGGCTATCGCCATCTGCCGATCGTCGATGACGGCACCGTCGTCGGCGTCGTTTCGCGCGGCGATTTCAAAGGCCTGGAACTGGACCGGCTCGAAGAAGAAACCTGCCTGTGGGAGCGGATCTGCTGAACGAGCGTGCGGCCCGGCGGGGGTGAGTTCGAAGGCGCAGGGCACGGCGCCGATTGCCGGGCCCCCCCGAGGGCCGGCGCGCACTGGGCGCACGTGGATGCTGCGCTTGCGAAGCGGGGAAGGAGCGGGTAAAAAGCCGCACGATCGGCCGATGCGTGTTGTTCCCGTTGTCTTGCCGGCGGCGGGAATGATGGTGGGGCAGGTCGTACGGAACTCTGTCGCCCGATCCTCCCCCTTCGCAAGTTCATGTCAATCTGGAAAGAGCGTCTTCGTCGCCTCGTCGGGCTGGTCCAGCGTCACCCGAGACTCCTCGCTCTGTTCGGATTTGTCTCCGGCATCGCCAGCTTCGTGCTCGTCGACCGCCAGGAGGAGTTCGCGCGCGTCATCCCGCTGCTGATGCTGCTGAGCTGGACGTGGCTGGTGCTGGAGAACGTCCTGAGCCGCAGCCTGGCGCGCCGCTTCGGGCATGAGCTGCCGGCGGGCGTGCTGCGCTATGCAACGCAGATGATCCACCAGGAGAGCCTGTTCTTCGTCGTGCCGTTCTTTTTCGTGACGACCGCGTGGAACAGTGGTCAGGCATTCTTTTCCGCGCTGCTGCTCGTCGCAGCGCTCGTCGCGATCGTCGATCCCGTCTATTACAAATGGCTCGCGCCGCGCCGCTGGACCTACCTCGCGTACCATACGCTGACGCTGTTCGCCGTGCTTCTCACCGCGCTGCCGATCCTCTTTCACTTGACGACTCCCGAAAGCTACAAGCTGGCGATCGCCGTCGCGGTGGTGCTGTCATTGCCCAGCCTGTCGCGCAACGTGCCGTCCGACGGGTGGGGGCGGTGGGCGGCGCTGGGCGCATTGTCGCTGGCACTGGGGGCGACTGGCTGGCTGGCGCGCTCGTGGATACCGCCAGCCACGCTGTGGCTCACCGATGTCGCGGTTACCGTGAGCCTCGACGACCGCACGCCGGCCGAGAGCCTCGGGACCGTGACGGGCGCGCAACTGCAGTCGACGGGGCTCTTCGCCTACACCGCGATCCGCGCCCCGCGCGGGCTGGACGAGCGGGTCTACCATGTGTGGCAGCATGAGGGAATCGAAGTCGATCGTATCGCGCTCGACATCACGGGTGGCCGGGAAGGAGGCTACCGATCCTGGACGCATAAAAGGAATTTTCCCGATAATGCGGTCGGGCGCTGGCAGGTGCAGGTATTGACGGAGGCGGGCCAGATGGTCGGCACGCTGCGGTTCCGGGTCGTGGACTGATTCGGCCCCGGGTTTTTCGCCGCACACAACAAACTTTCAGGGAGATCGGCCATGCAACATGGGAGCAGGCGCAGGAGCAGTTTTCTGATCGGCGTCGCGCTGATCACGACGTTTGCGGCCGGCGCGGCGCTCGCCGACAAGCCGGAATGGGCAGGCGGCGGCAAGCCGGACAAGCAGCAGAACGAGCGGCGCAGCCGCGATGATGTACGCGAGCGGCGCGGCGATGATCGTCCGCGGCGCGCTGACGATCACGAGCGGCGCGGGGACAGCGACTACCGTGAGCGGCGCGGTGAGGACCGGGTTTCCCGCCATCGCGACAGCGATCGGCCGCGCGTGAACATCCGTTTCGGCGACCGGGAACGCGTCGTCGTCCGCGAATATTATTCCGAACGGGTCCGCACCGGCTCCTGCCCGCCCGGTCTGGCGAAAAAAGGCAACGGCTGCATGCCGCCGGGCCAGGCGAAAAAATGGTCGGTTGGCAGACCGCTGCCGCGGGACGTGATCTATTACGATCTCCCGCCGGCGATCGTCGTCGAACTCGGCGTGCCGCCGCGCGGCCACCGTTACGTGCGGGTCGCTGCCGACATCCTGCTGATCGCGGTCGGCACCGGGATGGTCGTCGACGCGATCGAGGATCTGGGCCGGATGTAACGGCTGGCCGGCAATCGACGAAATGCGCAGACAATCCACACACCCCCGGATGGACATGACAAACACCCCGAGCAGAACGAATGATTCCGCGAACCCTGCATGGCACGACGAGACGCGCGTGCTGCACGGCGATGCGCATCTCTCCGACGATGCCGCAATCGTCGCGCCGATCTACTACACCGCAACTTTCAGGGCGGCCGACGCCCACGACTTCGCCGAGCGTGCGAACACGCCGCGCCACCCGGGCTTTTACACGCGCTACGGCAACCCGACGCACCAGCGCGTCGAGGCCATCCTCGCCGAGCTCGAAGGCACTGAGTCCGCGCTGCTGACCGCGTCCGGCATGGGGGCGATCAGCACGACGGTGCTGGCGCTGGTCTCGGCGGGCGACCACGTTATCGCGCAGCAACGCCACTACATGAGCACCGCGAAGCTGTTCGACGAAGTGCTGCCGAAGTTCGGCGTCAGCGTCTCGTTCGTCGAGCAGAGCGATCTCGCGGCGATCGAAGCGGCGATCCGGCCGAACACCCGCCTGATCATGCTGGAAACCCCGGCGAACCCGACGCTGGTGCTGACGGACCTCGAAGCGGTCGCCGCCCTCGCACGCAGCCGTGGCATCCTCACCATCGCGGACAACACTTTCGCTTCGCCGCTGAACCAGAAGCCGCACGCGCTGGGCATCGACATCGTCGTGCACAGCGCGACCAAGTATCTCGGCGGGCACCACGACCTGATGGCCGGCGTCGTGTGCTGCTCGGAAGCGCTCGCCGAGCGCATCTGGCGCATGCACGTCACGCTCGGCGCAGTGCTGTCGCCGATGGATGCGTGGCTGCTGCTGCGCGGCCTGCGCACGTTACCGGTGCGCATCGAGCGGATCAACGCGACGGCGCTAGCGTTTGCCGCCTGGCTCGAAGCGCAGCCGCAGGTCGAGCAGGTGTTCTACCCCGGCCTCGAGAGCCATCCGCAGCACGCGCTGGCGAAAAAGCAGATGAAAGGCTACGGTGCGGTGATCGCGTTCGCCGTCAGGGGCGGATTCGACGCGACCCAGCGGTTTGTTGCCGCGCTCGAACTCGCGACCCACGGCGTGAGCCTCGGCGGCGTCGAGTCGCTGGCCGTGCACACCGCGGCGATGTGGTCCGGCACGATGAACGAGGAGCAGATGAAGGCCGCTGGCATCGCTCCGAACTTCGTCCGCCTGTCGATCGGCCTCGAGCATCTGGAAGACCTCAAGGCCGATTTTAGCCAAGCATTCAATCGGGCGTGAGTCGCGCTTTCTTCATTTTCGCCCGGCTGTACTGACGGGCGGAGGTGCAAAGCCGGTCGGTGCTGATATTGATATTGATTTTTCCGGGACAAATCATGCTTATGCCATCTCTGCAAGTGCTGTTCGCCGCCATCCTCGCCTTGGCTGCTCCGGTAGCGGGAGCGGACGAAGGCAAGGACGAGTCGGGCAAGGGACGCGAGCGTGGCAGCTACTCGTCGGAGCGGGAGTGGAAGAGTGAAAAGCGTCGCGACGACGACAGAGAAAGTTCCTACTTCCACGAACACGGCTACACCCGCCTGAGCATTCCGCCGGGCCACTATCCGCCTCCTGGCGAATGCCGGATCTGGTACCCCGATCGTCCGGCAGGCCAGCAACCGCCACCGGGAAACTGCAGGTCGGTTCCTCCGGGCGCTTGGGCGATCCGACACCCTCATGACCGTCCCGGCTATGTGCACGTTGACGTCTATGAGCCCCGCCGTGGCGGCGCCCTCCTTGTTGTGGGCGAATTCAAAATCGCTTCGGGAGCCTTTGTGCGCATCGTCGTCGAGCCGTGATCCAGCCCTGACATTGCAACTGCGCGCGGCCGCGGTGACGCGTGATCACGGTGCGATCAGGGATCGGCTGGCGCGTCCGGCACGTCCATGTGCTGCCGGGCGCGCTGCTTCGCGGCGACGTAGGCGGCGTGAGGAATGTGGAGCAGGTCGCCGAGCTTGCGCATCAGGTGGTTTTCATGATGGCTGATGTGGCCGTCGGCGAGCGCGACTTGCCACAGCAATTCGACAATCCGCAATTTCTGTTCGGCGCTGAAACCCTTGTTGATCTTCGAGGTGAAATGATGGAAATCGGTCGCTTCGGTGGCGTGCGTTTCGGCCAGTTCGAACAGGCGCTCGAGTTCGTCGTCGGCGAGGGCGAACTTGTCGCGCAAGGCCGCAAGCACAGCGTGGCGTTCCTGCGCGCCGATCTTCGCGTCGCTGCGCATCACCTCGACGAGCAGTACGGCGGTGGCCAGTTGCAGCGTGTGCTGGCTGGCCGGTTCGTCGGCGGAGGGAGGGGAGTCGAACAGCGAGCGGAACAGGTCGTTGAGAGTACGAAGCATTCGGGGGTTCTCCGGGGGCAGCGGCATCGGCGAGTGGTGGATTGCGAGTTGCTGTAGTGACACCGCGTCGAACCGAAGGTGCCGCGGGGTCAGGCGGGGCGCGTGGGGCCAGGCGAATCGCGACGCGAGCAGGGCGCCGTTTTCCGGCACCTCGAAAACATCGAATGGCAGGCTCGCGAAGACGTTCCAACAGGGCGGACAATGAAAAAGAATCTCGAACTCAAACTCGCGGCCGGAATCCTCGTGTTGCTGTCGCTGATCTGGGGTTACAACTGGGTCGTCATGAAGAACGTCATGCGCTATGCCGATCCGTTCGACTTCTCGGCGATCCGCACGCTGTTCGGCGCGCTGGCGCTGTTCGCGGTCCTCGCGCTGCGCGGCCGCTCGCTGCGGCCGGTCGCCCTCGGCCCGACGCTGCTGCTGGGCCTGCTGCAGACGACCGCCTTCACGGCGCTGATCCAGTGGGCGCTCGTCAGCGGCGGTGCCGGCAAGACGGCAGTGCTCGTCTATGCGATGCCGTTCTGGCTGCTGCCGATGGCGTGGGTGTTCCTCGGCGAACGGGTGCGCGGCCTGCAGTGGGTCGCCGTCGCGCTGGCGCTGGTCGGCCTCGTCTTCATCCTCGACCCGTCCAAACCGCAAGGGGATCTCTTCAGCACGATGCTGGCGCTGCTCGGCAGCGTCGCGTGGGCAGCGAGCGCGATCGTGCTCAAGCGACTGCGCGCAAGCACCCCGGTCGACCTGCTGTCGCTGACCGCGTGGCAGATGCTGCTGGGTTCGCTGGTACTGTGCGTCATCGCGTGGTGGCTGCCTTCCGAGCCGTCGCGCCTGACGCCGTATTTCATCGCCGCGCTGGTCTACAACGGCCTGCTGGCGACAGGGCTTGCGTGGCTGATGTGGGTGTTCATCCTCGACCGCATGCCCGCCGGCCTTGCCGGGCTGTCGTCGCTCGCAATCCCGGCGGTCGGCGTGCTGAGCGGCTGGGTCGAACTCGGCGAGCGCCCGAGCGGAGCCGAATCCTTCGGCATGCTGTGCATCGCCGTCGCGCTCGGCCTGATCAGCGCCATCGCGCTGCGCGGCCGGCAGCTGCAGGCCCGCGCCGCTAGCGCAGGTTCTCGGAGCTGAACAGCACCACCTGATCGGCGACGAAACTCACCTGCACGTGCCGCTTCTCGTCGCCCCAAGTGCAGCTTTTCACCGTCATCACGTCGCTGCAGTGGTTCGGCGCGCCGAGCAGCTGCTTGACCTCCTCGTACGTCATCCCGACCCTGATCTTGTCGTAGTTTTCGACAGTGACCTTGCTGCACGCGGTCGCGGCGACGCACAGGGCGGCAAGGCAGAGCAGGCGGGCGAGAGTTTGCATCGGCGAATCTCCGGGGGCGGGAACAGGGTGGTTGCACTGCCGGCGGTGTAACACAGAGTGCAGCCGAGCGTCACGCGTTTTGCATCGGGACTGCGGCGGTGCCGGCTTGCCGAGCTTCGCGGCGATCAGGCGAGCCGCGTCGTCGCCTCCCTTCGGGCGTCGGGTCAGGCTCCGGCACGGGCTCCGGCGAGCGCGTCGATCCAGCGGAGCCCGTCCGTCGTGCCCGCGGCCGGGCGGTATTCGCAACCGATCCAGCCGTCGTAGCCGAGGCGGTCGAGGTGGGCGAACAGCCAGGCGAAATTGATTTCGCCCGTGCCGGGTTCATGGCGTCCCGGAGTGTCGGCAACCTGCATGTGCGCGATCTTCGGCAGAAAGCGCGCGATCGTGTTGCCGAGTTCGCCTTCCATGCGCTGCGCGTGGTAGATGTCGTACTGGATGAACAGGTTGTCCGAGCCGACCGCGTCGATGAGAGCGGCGGCCTGCGCGGTGCGGTTCAGATAGAAGCCGGGGATGTCCCAGGTGTTGATCGGTTCGATCAGCAGGCGGATGCTGGCCTCGGACAGTTTGTCTGCGGCGAAGCGCAGGTTGGCGACGAAAGTCTCATGCAGCGTGTTCGCGTCGACTCCGGCCGGGGCGATGCCGGCGAGGCAGTTGAGCTGCGCGCAGCCGAGCGCCTGCGCGTACTCGATCGCGCATCCGACACCGTCCTGGAACTCGCCGACGCGGTCGGGGTGGCACGCGATGCCGCGCTCGCCGTGCTCCCAGTTCCCCGCGGGCAGGTTGTGCAGCACCTGCACGAGACCGGCGCGGTCGAGCCGCTCGGCGATCGCCTCCTTCGGCAGCGCATACGGGAACTGGAACTCGACGCCGCTGAAGCCGGCCTGCCCAGCGGCGTCGAAGCGGTCGAGGAAATCGAGTTCGTTGAACAGCATCGCGAGGTTCGCGGCAAATCTGGGCATTCGGGTTTTCCTTGTCGTTTCAGCCTGGCTGCGGGCGGCAGCGGGTCAGCGCAGCGGCGATAAAGTGTATTCCCGCACCCGCCTGTTCGCGATCACGGGTTATGATCCGCGCGGTTTCGCAGTTTCCGTCCATTCCTGTCCGCACAAGCGCCACGCACCCAGACGCTGAGCATGAAATTCTCCACGCACCCCGTATGGCTGGTCGGCTTCCGGCCTTTCTTCATCCTCGCCTGCCTGTCCGGCATCGTGTTTCCGCTGGCATGGGCGGCCATCTTCGCCGATCACGCGGCGCTGCCGTCGCATCGCTTTTCCGCGGTGCAATGGCACGCGCACGAGATGTTCTTCGGCTTCGGCTGGGCGGTCATCGGCGGTTTCCTGCTCACGGCCTCGAAAAACTGGGTCCAGATCCGCGGCCATCACGGACCGGCGCTGATGCTGCTCGTGGCGTTATGGCTGGTCGAGCGGATCGGCATGTTTTTCGGCGGAAGCTGGCCGCCCGCGCTGTTCGCGCTGTCCAACGTCGCGTTCCTCGTCGCGATCGTCGCGACGCTGCTGTGGACGCTCGTCCGGCATCGCGCGACCGACAGCTTTCGCCGCGACAACTATTTCTTCCTGCTGATCCTGCCCGCTTTCCTGCTCGCGAAGTACCTGATCCTGAGTCCGGAGCACTTCCGCGCCGGCTGGCTGATGGCGCTCGGGCTGTTCCGCGTCGCGTTCCTCGTGATGATGGAGCGCACGCTGACGCAGTTCATGAAAGGCATTTTCCAGGTCGAACTGTTGCGCCATCCGCTGCTCGACACCGCGATCAAGCTGCTCGCGGTGTCGCTCGCGCTCGCCGGCCTGATGCCGCCGTCGCTCGCGGCGACGCTCTCGTGCGTGCTGGCGCTGCTCCTGGCGATCCGCTTCGTGTTCTGGAAGCCGCAGCTCGGGCTGCGCCGGCTCGAACTCGCAGTCATGTATCTCGGCTATCTCGCGATCATCGCGCAGCTGCTGCTCGCCGCGCTCGACATCTGGGCAGCATCGCCATGGATCGGCGCGCTGGCGCTGCATGTGTTCACGTTCGGCACGATGGGGCTGGTGATCCCGGCAATGCTGGTACGCATCTCGAAAGGCCACACCGGACGCAAAGTGGTGTTCGAGCCGGCCGACAAGCTTGCGCTATGGATCATGCTCGCGGGCTTCGTGCTGCGCATCGTGCTGACGCAGCTCGACCCGGCTCGCTACGTGCTGTGGATCGACCTTTCCGCGTTGTGCTGGGCGGCCTGCTTCGGTCTTCTCGCGTGGCGCTATACGCCTTTCCTGCTGCAGGCGCGGATCGACGGCAAGGAGCACTGAGCGCCGCCTGACCGTTCGACTGTTGCGACCCCGGCGTGCAACGTTACCGGGTTGCTATGGTCGACGGGTTTTCCTTCCAGTCGAGGACTGCTCCATGACTCTGGTACGCGACAAGCTTTTCATCGACGGCCGCTGGATCGCTGCGCAAGGCAGCGGCTTCATCGACGTCATCGACCCGAGCGACGCGTCGGTCTACGCCCGCATCCCTGAAGGCGTGCCGGCGGACGCCGAAGCGGCGATCGCCGCGGCGCGCGCAGCGTTCGGCTCGTGGTCGCGTACGACCCCGGCCGAACGTGCGCAATACCTCGAACGCATCGCCGCGGGCTTCCAGGCGCGCAGTGACGAACTTGCGGAGGCGATTGCGCACGAAGTGGGCATGCCGCTGAAAATGGCATCCCGCATCCAGGTCGGCGGCCCGCTGTGGAGTTGGCAGCACTACGCGACGCTCGCGCGAGAGTTCGAATGGGAAGCGCGCGTCGGCAATTCGCTCGTCGTGCGCGAGCCGGTCGGCGTCGTCGGCGCGATCACGCCGTGGAACTTCCCGCTCAACCAGATCACGCTGAAAGTCGCGCCGGCGCTCGCCGCGGGCTGCACCGTCGTGCTGAAGCCGTCCGAAGTCGCGCCGATCAACGCGTTCATTCTCACCGAGATCATCGAGGCCGCGGGGCTGCCGGCCGGGGTCTTCAACCTTGTCACCGGCTACGGTCCGGTCGTCGGCGAAGTGCTCGCGTCCGACCCGCGAGTCGACATGGTGTCTTTCACCGGCTCGACGCGCGCCGGGCGGCGGGTCGCCGAGCTTGCGGCGGCGACGGTGAAGAAAGTCGCGCTCGAACTCGGCGGCAAGTCCGCGGCGATCGTGCTCGACGACGCGGATCTCGCCGCGGCGGTCAAGGGCACGGTGTCGAACTGCCTGCTGAACTCCGGGCAGACGTGCTCGGCGCATACGCGGATGATCGTGCCGCGGGCGAAAGTCGACGAGGCGGCGACGCTCGCCGCGGCCACGGCGTCGTCGTTCAAGGTCGGCCCGGCGCTCGCCGAAGGCAGCCGCCTCGGGCCGCTGGTGTCACAGGTGCAGCGCGACCGCGTCGTCGGCTACATCCGTCGCGGCCTCGACGAAGGCGCGCGCCTCGCGTGTGGTGGCGTCGACGCGGCGCCTGCGGGCGCCGGTTTCTTCGTCGCGCCGACGGTGCTCGTCGTCGAGGACCCGAAAGCGACGGTCGCGCAGGAGGAGATCTTTGGCCCGGTGCTCGTGATCGTGCCGCACGACGGCGACGAGGATGCGATCGCGCTGGCGAACGATTCGATCTACGGCCTCGCCGGCAGCGTGTGGGCCGGCACCGACGAACATGCGCTCGCGGTCGCGCGCCGCATCCGTACCGGCCAAGTCGATGTCAATGGCGCGCCGTGGAATCCCCTTGCGCCGTTCGGCGGTTACCGGCAGTCGGGACTCGGGCGCGAGAACGGGGTGTACGGGCTCGAGGAATTCCTCGAGTACAAGGCGATCCAGCTGCGGCCGCGTTGAGGCGCGTACTGCGGTTGCGGCTCAGGGCGACTCGAGAATCCGCCTGATCGCGTTCTCGCCGTACGGCTTCGAGACGCGAAGGGGGAGGCCGATGCGGCCGCCCCCGGTCGGGACGACGAGAAGACGGCGCAGGCCGCCGCCTTTCGTCCTTTCGCCGTTACAGCGCGCCGCGGAAAATCGCCTCGATGTCGGCCTGCGTGGCCGGGCGAGGGTTCGTCAGGCCGCAGGCATCCTTCAACGCGTTCGCGGCGAGCGTCGGGATGTCCTCCGCTTTGACGCCGAGCTGCGTCAGCCCGGCCGGGATGCCGACATCGGCAGCGAGGCGGCGGATCGCGGCAAGACAACTCTCTGCCGCCGCGGCGTCGTCGGGCGCATCGACGTCGGCGCCCATCGCGCGCGCGACGTCTGCAAGGCGCGCGGCCGAAAAGCTCGCGTTGAACGCTTCGACGTGCGGCAGCAGCACCGCGTTGCACACGCCGTGCGGCAGGTCATAGAACCCGCCGAGCTGATGTGCCATCGCGTGCACATAGCCGAGCGATGCGTTGTTGAACGCCATGCCGGCGAGGAACTGCGCATAGGCCATCTGCTCGCGCGCGTCGAGGTCATTGCCGTCGGCGACCGCGCAGCGCAGGTTCGCCGCGATCAGCGTTACCGCCTTCAGCGCGCACGCGTCGGTGATTGGCGTCGCCGCGGTCGACACGTAGGCTTCGACCGCGTGCGTCAGCGCGTCCATGCCGGTCGCGGCAGTCAGCGCGGCGGGCTTCGCGACCATCAGCGTCGGGTCGTTGACCGACAGGATCGGCGTGACGTTGCGGTCGACGATCGCCATTTTGATGTGGCGCGCCTCGTCGGTGATGATGCAAAAACGCGTCATCTCGCTCGCGGTGCCGGCGGTCGTGTTGATCGCGACGAGCGGCAGCTGCGGCTTGGCGGAGCGGTCGACACCTTCGTAGTCGCCGATCCGCCCGCCGTTGGTCGCGACGAGCGCGATGCCTTTCGCGCAGTCGTGCGGCGAGCCGCCGCCGAGCGAGATCACGCAGTCGCATTGCTTGTCGCGCAGCAGCGCGAGGCCGGCCTCGACGTTGCCTACCGTCGGGTTCGGCTTCGCGCCGTCGAACACCGTCGCCTGGATGTCCTGCTCCGCGAGGAGGGCCGCGACCTTGTCGGCGACCCCGGCGCGGGCGAGGCCGGCGTCGGTGACGATCAGCGCGTGGCGAAAGCCGTAACTGCGGATCGCGGCCATCGCGTCGGCAAGGCAGCCGGCGCCCATCAGGTTGACCGGGGGGATGAAGAAAGTCGTCGTGCTCATGGTTCGATTTCCTTTGGATGCGGAATGAAAGGGGGCTTTGCGCCCCGTTGTCGTGATTTGAATTGCGCTCAGAAGAAGCCGAGCTTGTCTTCGCTGTAGCTGACGAGCAGGTTCTTCGTCTGCTGGTAGTGATCGAGCATCATCTTGTGCGTCTCGCGGCCCATGCCCGACTGCTTGTAGCCGCCGAACGCTGCGTGCGCCGGGTAGGCGTGGTAGCAGTTCGTCCATACGCGGCCGGCTTCGATGTGGCGGCCCATGTGGAAGGCAGTGTTGATGTTGCGCGTCCATACGCCGGCGCCGAGCCCGAACGGAGTGTCGTTCGCGATCGCGAGCGCCTCGTCGCGGTCCTTGAATGTCGTCACCGACACCACCGGGCCGAAGATCTCCTCCTGGAAGATGCGCATCTTGTTGTGGCCGCGGAAGACTGTCGGCTGGATGTAGAAGCCGCCTTCGAGCTCGCCGTCGAGGTGCGCGCGCTCGCCGCCGGCGAGCAGCTCGGCGCCTTCGTCGCGCCCGATCGCGAGGTAGCTCTGGATCTTGTCCATCTGCTCGCGCGACGCCTGCGCGCCGATCATCGTCGCCGGATCGAGCGGGTTGCCTTGGCGGATCTCGGCGACGCGTGCGAGCGCGCGCTCGATGAAGCGCTCGTAGATCGATTCATGGATCAGCGCGCGGCTCGGGCAGGTGCACACTTCGCCCTGGTTCAGCGCGAACATCACGAAGCCTTCGATCGCCTTGTCGAAGAACGCGTCGTCCTTCGCCGCGACATCGTCGAAGAAGATGTTCGGCGACTTGCCCCCGAGCTCGAGCGTAACCGGGATCAGGTTCTGGCTCGCGTAGCCCATGATGAGCCGGCCGGTGCCGGTCTCGCCGGTGAAGGCGATCTTCGCGATCCGCTTGCTCGACGCGAGCGGTTTGCCGGCCTCGACGCCAAAGCCGTTGACGATGTTGAGCACGCCTGGCGGCAGCAGATCGCCGACGAGCTCGGCGAACACGAGGATCGACAGCGGCGTCTGCTCGGCCGGCTTGAGCACCACGCAGTTGCCCGCGGCGAGCGCCGGCGCGAGCTTCCACGCCGCCATCAGCAGCGGGAAGTTCCACGGGATGATCTGGCCGACGACACCGAGCGGCTCGTGGAAGTGGTACGCAACCGTGGTGTTGTCGATTTCGCCGAGGCTGCCTTCCTGAGCACGCACGCACGCGGCGAAGTAACGGAAGTGATCGATTGCGAGCGGGATGTCGGCCGCGCGCGTCTCGCGGATCGGCTTGCCGTTGTCCCAGGTCTCGACCTGCGCGAGCGTCTCGAGGTTCGCTTCCATGCGGTCGGCGATGCGGTTCAGCACCCCTGCGCGCTCGGCGGCGCTCGTCCGGCCCCACGCGGCCTTGGCTTTGTGCGCGGCGTCGAGCGCGAGCTCGACGTCCTGCTCGTCGGAGCGCGGAATCTCGCAAAGCGGCTTGCCGGTGATCGGGGTGATGTTGTCGAAGTGGCGCCCGGCGAGCGGCGGCAGCCACTGGCCGCCGATGTAGTTGCCGTAGCGGCCTTTCAGGTTCAGGCCGTACCGGGCGGGGTCAAGCTTGTTCATCGTGCTCCTCCTGTATTGGACGCATCGCTGCGGATGCAGAGGACACAGCGCACGGAGCGTGCCAGCTGGCACGCATCATGCAGTGCAGCATGAGACGTTCCTTGCGCAGCGGGGCTTACGGGGCAGCGATATTGCGCCGCAAAAAAGGCGGCCGAAATTCGCCTCTTTTTTGGGCGTCCAGCCGGCGCATAATCGCGCCTACGACTTTCGTGTAGGTGTCGCAGCCCGGGACACCTGTCGCGAGACACCCTGGACGAGGTTCCCCGTGACGCCGCTTTCCCTGACCGAAGCCCGCCGACGCTTTCTCGACGGCGCCGATCTGCCGCCGTGCAGCGTGCCCGAATCGATCCTGCGCTCATGGCGCCGCTGTCAAGGACTCGGGCTCGATGTCGGCCGCTGGCGGCCGCCGTCGCGGCTCACCGAGTCCGAGCTGTCGGCTCTGCGCGACGAGAACGCCGACTGGCTGCAACTCGCGCGGCCGACGATCGACGCGCTGTTCGACAGCGTGCTCGACGACGGCCACGTCCTGATCGTCGCCGACCGTAGCGGCCTGATCCTCGACGAGATGGGCCACCCCGACTTCCTCGACCGCGCCGAACGCGTCGCGCTGACGCCCGGCATGGACTGGCGCGAGGACGTGCGCGGGACGAACGCGATCGGTACCGCGCTCGTGCTCGGCGGTGCGGCGACCGTGCGCGGTGGAGAGCATTTCCTCGAGCGTAACCGGCAGCTGTCGTGCACGGCGCAGGCGATCCACGACCCGCAGGGGCAACTCCTCGGCGTGATCGACGTCTCCGGCCAGCCGCGCCGGCTGCACGACGCGCATCGGCTGCAGGTCGAAGCGGCAGTGCGCCATATCGAGCAGCGGCTGTTCGACCGGCAGGCTGCGCGGCTGCACGAGCTGCGGCTCGCGTCCGAGCCGGCGCTGCTCGGCACGCCGCGCTGCGGTCGGCTGGGCTTCGACGAGGAGGGCGTGCTTCGCGCAGCCAACCGCGGCGCCCTCGCGGCGCTCGGGCTGGACCGGACGGCGCTCGGCCGGAGCCGTTTCGTCGACCTGTGCGGCCAAAGTCTGGAACACTGGCTCAGCCGTCACGGCACTCATGTCGCATCACTGCGCCACGCGGGCGGCGTGCTGTCGGCGCGGCTGCTGCTCGCGCGGCCACCGGGCGAACTCGCAGTCCCGCGGCAGCCGCCGGCGAGAAGCCGCGAAACGTCATCCGCCGGGCGTGCGAACGCGGCGGCCGACAGACTCGACGTCGGTTTGCCGGCGGGCCTGCTCGACACCGCGCGCCGCCTGCTCGACGCCGACATCCCGGTGCTGCTGCTCGGCGAGACTGGCGTCGGCAAGGAGCGCTTCGTGCAGGCGCTGCATGCCGACTGCAGTCGCCGCGGCCGCCCGCTCGTCGCGGTCAACTGCGCGGCGATTCCCGAAGGGCTGATCGAATCGGAGCTGTTCGGTTACGAGGAGGGCGCTTTCACCGGTGCTCGTCGCCAAGGCAGCAAGGGCCGGCTGCGCGAGGCCGACGGCGGCGTGCTGTTTCTCGACGAGATCGGCGACATGCCGGCGAGCCTGCAGGCGCGCTTGCTGCGGGTGTTGCAGGAGCGGGTCGTGCAGCCGCTCGGCGGCGGTGCCGGCCAGCGGGTCGATGTGCGCATCGTCGCGGCGACTCACCGTGACCTCGCGCACGAAGTCGCCGCCGGGCGCTTTCGTGCCGACCTCTACTACCGGCTCGGCCATTACCCGCTGCGGCTGCCGCCGCTGCGCGAGCGCGGCGACGTCGCGCAGATCGCCGGAGCGCTGCTCGCCGATCACGGCGGCGCGCAGCGCGGCATCACGCTGTCGCCGGAGCTGGCCGCGTTCATCCGCCGCTATCCATGGCCGGGCAACCTCAGGCAGCTGGACAACCTGCTGCGCACGCTGCTCGCGCTCGTCGACGACGGCACGCTGCTGACGCCGACCCATCTGCCCGACACGCTGCGCGACGATGCCGCGCCGCAAGCCGCGGGCGACGCGGCACTGCAGGCGGCGCTCGCCCGTCATGGCGGCAACGCCAGCGCGGCCGCGCGCGCGCTCGGCATCAGCCGCAGCACGCTGTACCGTCGCCTCGGCCGGGGCTGAACTTGGCTGGCCAACTGCTGCGAACCCTCCACGAGGACCGGGAAACCGTGTTCGATCCGCCTACCTGCCTGATCCCCGACTTTCTGCGCCCCGCGGGGCTCGCGTTCGTCGACATCGAAACCACCGGCACCACCGCGTCGCACGACTCGATCACCGAAATCGCGATCATCGAAGTCGACGAAGACGGGGTGCGGGAGTGGTCGAGCCTCGTGCGGCCCGACAGCCGCATCCCCGATTACATCGAAAGGATGACGGGCATCTCGAACCACATGGTCGCCGACGCGCCGACTTTCGCCGAACTCGCCGAAACGGTCTTCGACCGGCTGCACGAGCGGGTTTTCGTCGCGCACAACGCGCGCTTCGACCATGGCTTCATCCGCGCGGCGTTCCGGCGACTGGGCGTCGATTTCCGGCCGAAAGTGCTGTGCACGGTGCGGCTGTCGCGCCGCCTCTATCCGCAGGAGCGGCGACACAACCTCGATGCGCTGATCGCGCGGCACGGGCTGGAAGTCGAAGCGCGGCATCGGGCGCTCGGCGATGCACAGGCACTGTGGCAATTCTGGCAGCGCGTGCATCGGCAGTTCGGCGCGGCTCACCTCGAGCCGATGCTGCGCGAACTCCTCGGCCGTCCGGCGCTGCCGCCGCATCTCGGCTTCGACGCGATCGACGCGATCCCCGATGCGCCGGGCGTCTATCTTTTCTACGGCGAAAACGATCTGCCGCTCTACATCGGCAAAAGCAAGCACCTGCGCACGCGTGTGCTGGCGCATTTCGGTGCCGATCACCGCAACAGCCGGGAGATGACGCTTTCGCAGCAGGTGCGGCGCATCGACTGGATCGTCACCGCGGGCGAGATCGGCGCGCTGCTGAAGGAAGCCGAACTGATCAAGTCGCTGCTGCCGACGATGAACCGCAAGCTGCGCCGCAGCCGCGAACTGTGCAGCTGGGAACTCCAGCCGCAAGCCGACGGCGGCTGGCGACCGGAGCTGGTCCATGCGAGTGACCTCGATTTCGGGCGCCAGGAGCACCTCTACGGCCTGTTCCGCACGCGCCGCGCGGCGATCGAGGCCCTGCGCAAGATCGCGGCCGAGCAGCAGCTGTGTCCGCCACTGCTCGGCCTGGAGAAGCCCGCCGGCGGCGGACGCTGTTTCACGCACCAGCTGCACCGCTGCAAGGGCGCCTGCGCCGGGGAGGAGTCGCAGCGGCTGCACGGCGCCCGCCTGATGCTCGCGCTGCACGACCTGCGGCTCGAGCACTGGCCATATCCGGGTCCGGTCGGCATCCGCGAAGGCGACGCGATGCACGTCGTCGACAGCTGGTGTTACCTCGGAACGGCGTCGTCGGAAGTCGAGTTGCACGCGCTCCTCGAGGCGGGGCGGCCGAGTTTCGAACTGGACGCGTACCGCATCCTCGTGAAGGCGATGCGCGGCGCGAAAGTCGTCGATTTGCGGGACCTGGCGGCCGCGTCTCGCGCCTCGGCCTGAGCGGCACACGCCTCGGCGCCAATCGACGGTTTCAACCGGGAACGCGGCTTGCCGGCGAACGGCAGCTCGCGCGTGTCGGCAATTCCAGCTTTCGGTGCGCGCTGCGTCCGGACCGTTGCAGGAGACCCCGATGTCCTTCCGCCGAATGCTTCGCCGCAGCCTCGCCTTGTTCGTCGCAGGCGGCTTCGTCCCGCTGCTCGCGCCGGCCGGCGCTGCCGAACCCTCCCCGGAACCTCCGGGCGAGGAGAAATCTGCGAAAACGACAGTGCTCGAAGCGGGCGCGCGGATGTTGCAGGGCAATTCGCCGCTGGCGCCGATAGATATCCACCTGTCCGGTTTTCATCCCCTCAAGGATGATCCCGAACACCAGATGGAGGCGCATCATTTCTGCCACCAGGTAAACGAGGATTTCGCGCAGTGCGTGCTGTTCGACGGCAACGAAGCGGGCGCGAACCTCAACGGCGTCGAATACATCATCTCGGCGAAGCTGTTCGAGACGCTGCCCGAAGATGAAAAGCCGCTGTGGCATCCGCACAACGGCGAAATCCTTTCCGGCCAGCTGATCGCGCCCGGCATCCCCGAGGCTGCGGAGAAGGCCCTGATGAAGGGCAAGATGAACAGTTATGGCAAGACGTGGCACGTGTGGAACACCGGCGCACACGGCGGCGCGGGCGACAGTCTGCCGCTGGGGCCGCCGCGGCTCGCGTGGTCTTTCAACCGCGACGGCGAGGCGCAGTCCGGCCTCGTCGAGCAGCGCGACCGGCGACTCGAGGTCGATAGCGCCGCGAAACGTCGCGAACGCGCCGAACTGCAACCGCTTGCCCGCCCGCAGGCCGGCGTCGACGCGCTGAAAGGCAGGTTCCCGCGGCCCACGTCCCCGCTGCCCGGTGTCGTCGACCGCGGCGAGTCGGCCGAAATACGACGGCATGAATGAACGGAACGGCCGTTACGTCGCCAATCCGCCGCTCTCCTACGCAAGGTGACAGTCAGGGGCAGTGAACGGCGCCCGCATGCGGGCGGTAATCGATTGTTGCAACGCCGTCGCCCCACGGGGGCGAGTCCGATAATAACAAGATGTACAGTCCCTCCAGCTTTACGCCCGCTGCGGCAGGCCGATCGTGATCCCCGATTTCCTCCGTAAAATGAGACACGGGGCCAGCGAAAAACGCGCGCCCAATCCAGTGTATGCAGAACAGGTAAAGCTGCTCTATGAGAATGCGCCTCTCGCCTATAGCACAACGCTGATCAACGGCGCGATCCTCGGTTACGTCCAGCTGGCATTCATTCCCCTTGCCGTGGTGCTGGCCTGGTATGGCTGCCTGTTGCTCGTCACCGCGCTCCGGGTCCTGGTGACCTGGCGCTATCGCAGAGTCAAGCGGGGCGCGCAGGAAGCTCGTTTCTGGAACATCGCCTATTCGATCGGCGCGGCGGCCGCCGGCATTGTCTGGGGGACCGCGGGCTGGGTGCTGTTCCCGCCCGATTCGATCGCACATCAGGTGTTCGTCGCTTTTGTTCTAGCCGGCATGGCCGCAGGGGGCGTCACCGTACTGGCGCCACGAATGGAAGCCTGCCTGGCGTTCCTGTTGCCTGCCCTGTTGCCGCTTGCCATTCAATATCTGACGCTGCACACGCCGTTGCAGACGGCGATGGGCGCCATGACGCTGATTTTCCTCGCGGCGATGTCGTTTTCCGCGTGGACTTTCCACCGCGTGATTCGCACTTCATTGCATCTGCGGTTCGACAAACAGGAACTGGAAGCGGAAGTCACGCGACGCCAGCGTGCCGAAGAACGGCTTTTCGAGGAAAAGGACAGGCTGCAGACGACCGTGAGTTCCATCGGCGAAGGCGTCGCCTTGATCGACGCAGACGGTCGCATCGAATATCTCAATCCTGCGGCGGAACAACTTTTCGGCCAGCGTTTCGACTATGTCCTGCACCGCGCACCGAACGAAGTGTTCGAATGCTTCGACGATCAAGGCGAGCGCATTGCCACCGCGCTCGAAGACAGCCTGCATTCGGCCACGCCGCAAAGGAAGCAATATGTCTTGTATGGAAAGGACACAGCGAAGTACGTCGTTGAAGAACTGGCCACACCGCTACTAGACCGCCTTGGGAAACTGGTGGGCGCAGTCTCGGTGTTTCGTGACGTGACGGAGGCACAGAGATTTACCGAACAGCTGATACACGCCGCCGATCACGACGTGCTTACCGGACTACCGAACCGCAACTTGTTAATGGACAGAACCAGGCAGGCGATCGCGCGGGCGCACCGCAAACATGAAAACTTTGCGCTGCTCTTCGTGGACCTGGACCAGTTCAAGGCGGTCAACGACACGATGGGACACGCCTGTGGCGACGCGCTTTTGGTCGATGTCGCAAAGCGTCTTACCGACTGCGTGCGCGAGGAAGACATGGTCGTCAGGCTGGGCGGGGATGAATTCGTGGTGCTGCTCGATGGCCCGACGCACCGCAGGCACGTGGAAGCGGTCGCCAACAAGATTTTGCGCACCTTGCGCGAGCCTTTTCAACTCGGAGCCGAGTCCGCCACGATCTCCGGCAGCATCGGCTGCAGCCTGTATCCTCATGACGGCCGCGACGTGGAAAGCCTGCTCGGCCGTGCCGACGCGGCGATGTACCGCGCCAAGCAGAGGGGGCGAAATCAGAAAACGTAGAAAGGGGTTGTTATTAAGGCGGCAATCAAATACAACCGTTCGCCCTGAGCCTGTCGAAGGGCATTGGTAGGGCTTCGACAGGCTCAACCCGAACGGTATTTGCCTGCCGGGTTAATAGAAAGGGGTCGTCTCGGAAAACGGAAAGAATCGTACGAAACAGGACGGCATGAATGAACGCAACGATGTGTCTTCCGCGCCATGTGCCGCTCATCGTCGCGACGCGCGGCAACGCGGTCGAATCGGTGCATTACGGGTCGATCGTCGTCGCGGGCGCGGATGGCGCGCTCGTGGGCGGGACGGGCGACGTCGATTTCCCCGTCTTCACGCGCTCGACGCTGAAGCCGTTCCAGGCGCTCCCCTTCGTTGCCGACGGCGGTCCGCAGCGCTTCGGGTTCTCGACCGAGCAGGTTGCGCTGATGTGCGCGAGCCACTCGGCCGAACCCCGGCATGTCGCTGCCGTTTCAGACATGCTCGCGCGGATCGGGTGCAGTGAGCGCAATCTCCAGTGCGGCTCGCATCCGCCGATTTTTTACACTGCGACCGGAATCCCGGTGCCGACCGATCTGGTGCCGACCCCGCTGCATCACAACTGCTCCGGCAAGCACGCCGGTTTCCTCGCGTGGTGCCGCCTGCATGACGAGCCGAGCGAGACCTATCTCGACCCGGATCACCCGTTGCAGCGGGCGATCCGGCGAACGCTCGTCGGCTTGCTCGACTGCGGCGAGCGCGAACTGATCGCAGGGACGGACGGCTGCGGCGCGCCGAATTACGCGCTGCCCCTCGCACAGCTCGCCCGGGCCTATGCGCGGCTCGCGGCGCCGAATGGCGACAGCGACGTCGCGGCCGACCTCCATGCGCTTTTCGCGGCGATGACCGCCCATCCCGAAATGGTGTCGGGCGAAAAGCGCGACGACCTGGCGCTGATGCAGGCTGCGCCGGGCGACTGGGTCGCGAAGGGCGGCGCCGAAGGGGTGCAGGCGCTCGGTATCGCAAGTCGCGGCATCGGCATCGCAGTCAAGATCGCGGACGGCGGCGCGCGCGCAGTGCGGATCGCAACGTATGCGGCACTCGAGCAACTCGGGCTGCTGCCGCCCGATATACGAAGCCTGCTGCAATGGCGCCGCGACGAGATTCGCAACCATGCCGGCGTCGTCACAGGCCGGCTCGTGCCGGTGTTCCGTCTGGGCTGATCGCCTGTCCTGGCGCGTCATGCGCCAGGCGTGGTCGCTCCGGCTACGGCGTCAGCCCCACCGAGCGCATCACGACGCGCAGTACCGCGGCGACGGCCATGACCACGGCGACGCTGACGGCCCAGATCAACACGAGCCAGCCGATGCGCCTTAGCCATCCACGCGCCGGCGTCGCGGCCGCTCGTGCCTCGACCGGCTCGCGCATCAGTGATAGCCCTGCGTTTCGTCCACCTTGCCGCGGAACACGTAATAGCCCCACGCTGTGTACATCAGAATCAGCGGGATGATCAGCAGCGCACCGACGAGCGTGAACCCCATGCTCTGTGGCGGCGCGGCCGCTTCCCAGATCGTGATCCCGGGCGGGACGATGTTCGGCCACAGGCTGATGCCGAGCCCGCTGTAGCCGAGGAACACGAGAAACAGCGTCAGCACGAAAGGCGCGACGTCGGGCGCGCGGCGCAGCCGCTGCAGCAGCTGCCACGCCGTCAGCGCGACGAGGAGCGGCACCGGAGCGAACCACAGCAGGTGCGGCCACGTGAACCAGCGCTGCGCGATGTCCTCGCGGGCGAGCGGCGTCCACACGCTGATCGCGACGATCACGGCGAGCAGAATCCACGTCAGCGGCCGCGCGATCGCGATCATCCGCGCCTGCAGCGCCCCTTGCGTCTTGACGATCAGCCATGTGCTGCCGAGCAGCGCGTAGGTCACGACGAGGCCGGCGCCAACGAACAGCGGGAAGGGCGCGAGCCAGTCGAACGCGCCGCCGGCATATGCGCGATCGACGACCTCGATGCCCTGGATGTAGCCGCCGAGCGTGACGCCCTGGAAGAAAGTCGCCGCGAGCGAGCCGCCGATGAACGCCTTGTCCCACAAGTGGCGGTGCACATCGTCCGCCTTGAAGCGGAACTCGAACGCGACGCCGCGAAAGATCAGGCCGAGCAGCATCAGGATCAGCGGCAGGTAGAACGCGCTCAGCACCACGGCGTACGCGAGCGGGAACGCGGCGAGCAGGCCCGCGCCGCCGAGCACGAGCCAGGTCTCGTTGCCGTCCCACACCGGCGCGACGGTGTTCATCATCACGTCGCGATCGGTGCGGTCGGTGAAGAACGGGTACAGCAGACCGATGCCGAGGTCGAACCCGTCCATCACGACGTACATCATCACGCCGAACAGGATGATCACGGCCCACACCAGCGGAAGATCGATGCCCATGTCGTTCAACCTCCGCTGCGCGTGGCGGCGATGTCGTCGGCCGCCTCCGGGGCTGCCGAAAGCGGTCGTGCCGGAGTGCGCGGCCGGCCCGGGCCGCCGGGCACCGGTTCCGTCCCTTCGTGCGTCACCGGTCCGTGACCGATGAGGCGCAGCAGATAGACGGTGCCCGCGCCGAAGACGACGAAATAGACGACAACGAAGAGCGCCAGCGTTGTCGTGAGCTGCCCTGCACCGTGCGACGACACGCCGTCGGCGGTGCGCATCACGTTGTACACGAGCCACGGCTGCCGGCCGATTTCGGTCGTGAACCAGCCGGCGAGCATCGCGACGAGGCCGGTCGGCCCCATCCACAGCGTGAATCGCAGCAGCGCGCGCGAGCGGAACATGTTCCCCCGCCAGCGCGCCCCCAGCGCCCACAGGCCGAGCGCGATCATCAGGAATCCCAGCCCCACCATGATGCGGAACGACCAGAACACGATCGTCGAATTCGGCCGGTCCTCGCGCGGGAACTCCTTCAGCCCGGGGAACTGGCCATCCCACGAATGCGTGAGGATCAGACTGCCGAGACGCGGGATATCGACTGCGAAGCGCGTCTCCTCGCGCTCCATGTCGGGCCAGCCGAACAAGGTCAGCGGCACGCCTTCGCCGGGTTTGTTCTCCCAGTGCCCTTCCATCGCGGCGAGTTTCGCCGGCTGGTGCTCGAGCGTGTTGAGCCCGTGGAAATCGCCGACGAGCGCCTGCAGCGGCGCGACGAAAAGCAGCATCCACATCGCCATCGACAGCATCTTGCGGATCGCCAGTGTGTCGCGCCCGCGCAGCAGATGCCACGCACCCGATGCGCCGACGATCAGCGCAGTCGCGAGGAAAGCGGCGATGCCCATGTGGACGAGGCGATACGGAAACGACGGGTTCAGGATCACCGCGATCCAGTCCGTCGGCACGACGCGCCCGTCGATGATCTCGTAGCCCGCCGGCGTCTGCATCCAGCTGTTCGACGCGAGAATCCACGTCGCCGACAACAGCGTGCCGGCCGCGACCATCACCGTCGCCAGGAAATGCAGGCCGGGGCCGACCCGCGTCCAGCCGAACAGCATGACGCCGAGAAAGCCCGCCTCGAGGAAGAACGCCGTCAGCACTTCGTAGGCCAGCAGCGGCCCGGTCACGCCGCCGGCGAAATCGGAAAAGTAGCTCCAGTTGGTGCCGAACTGGTACGCCATGACAATGCCCGAGACAACGCCCATGGCGAAGTTGACGGCGAAGATCTTCGACCAGAAATGGTACAGGTCGCGGAACACCTCCCGCCGGGTGCGCAGCCACTGGCCTTCGAGCACGACCAGGTAGCTGGCGAGGCCGATCGTGATCGCCGGAAACACGATATGAAACGAGATCGTAAACGCGAACTGGATGCGCGCGAGCAGCAGAGCGTCGAGGTCCCCCACGTTACGTTTCCTCCTGTTCGTGCCCCACTGGCGGCCCTTTCGTGCGCATGCAATCCGTGGTCCCGCGCCGACGTGCCGCGGCGCTTTGGGGTGGTGCCACGGCTACACGGGCTCGGTGCGTCCGAGGCGCAGTCCGAGCAGCGCCCACAGCAGCGCGACCGGCGCGACGACGAGCGCGATCACCGCCGCGCCGAGGCCGAGCGCGGCAAGTCCGGCATAGATCCAGCCGCTTGCTAGGTCGCCGCCACGGTAGACGGCGGCATCGATGAACGCCTTGGACTTGTAGCGGGCTTCGCGGCCGACGCGCGTGAACAGCACCTCGCGCGCCGGCTTTGCGCCCGCTCGTCCACACCTTCGTCGCGACGAACGCGTGCCGGTGCAGTTGGCGCTGGGCGAGGAGCTCCCCGACCGTTCGCTCGGCGCGCCCATACATCGGCGAGCTGTCGATGACCGAACCGCCGGCTTTGAACAGCGCGTCGAGCACGCCCGGGAGACGCTCGTATGCGTCGGAGCCGGGCGCGACGTCGAAGCCCTGATACGTGCCGAGGCCGACCACCGGCAGCGCCTCCCCGGTCGCGGGGACCGGCCGCGTCTGCATCCGCGGGCCCGTTTCCCCCGGCGCTGCGCTGGGGCGTGCGGGGAACATCGCCGCGGCGAGCGTGCCGGCCGCGAGGCGCAGGAAGTTCGCGCGCGTCATCGACGGGGCAGGGTCGGAAGGGTTGGTCCGCTCGATCATGCGCATCTCCCACAGCAGCCGGTGTGAGGTTCTCGCCGTCGCGGTTGTGACTCCCGTCACCGCGCGCGAGTGCCCGGGCGGGCAGGAATTCGTTGCGAGCGGCGGTGAAGGTCGCCCACGGCGCCGTCAGCTCGTGATTACGGATCCAGTGTCCGCAAGCAACTGCGCCAGTTCAGCGTAATCGATTGGCTTGACGAGGTGGTGGTCGAAGCCGCTGTCACGCGAGCGACGCCGGTCCTCGTCCTGGCCCCAGCCGGTCATCGCGACGACGAGGATGTCCTTGCCCCACGGCTGTTCGCGCATGCGGCGGCAGACCTCGTAGCCGTTGAGTCCCGGCAGGCCGATGTCGAGCAGGATCACGTCGGGGCGCAGCGCCTCGGCGAGCCGCAGCGCGTCGAGTCCGTCGAGCGCGACATGCGCAGCGTGGCCGGAGATCCCGAGCAGCGTCGCGAGCGACTGGGCCGAGTCGGCGTTGTCGTCGACGATGAGGACGCGGCGCGGCAGCGCGGGGCTCGGGGCGCCGCGGGCCTCGGGGGGAGGCGGCAGCTCGCCGACGAGGATCGGCAGCCTCACGGTGAATTCGCTGCCCTTGCCCGCCCCTTCGCTCGCGGCGCGCACCGTGCCGCCGTGCAGTTCGACGAGCCGCTTGACGAGCATCAGGCCGATGCCGAGTCCGCCCTGCGAGCGGTCGAGCGCGTGATCGACCTGAGAGAACATCTCGAACACGCTTTCGAGCTTGTCCGCCGGGATCCCGATGCCGGTGTCGTGCACCGTCACGAGCGCGTCGTTGCCATCGCGCTCGGCGCTGATCGTCACGCGCCCGTCCGGCTCGGTATATTTGCATGCGTTGTTCAGCAGATTGCTGAACACCTGCGTGAGCCGCACCGGGTCCGCGTGCAGGTAAATCGGCTCGGAAGGCGGGCGCACGACGATTTCGTGGCGCAGCGCCTGCGCGAGCGGTCGGGAGGTCTCGGCGGCCTGGTACATCACTGAAGCAAGCTCGACCCGGGCCATGCGCAGTTCGAGCTTGTCGCGCGTGATTCGCGCGACGTCGAGCAGATCGTCGACGAGCCGGACCATCTGGGCGAGCTGCCGCTCCATCGTCTCGCGCGCCTGACGGAGCAGTTCGGGGTCGCCTTCGGCGAGCTTCATCGCCCCGATCATGTTGCTGAGCGGCGCGAGTGGCCCGCGGAGCTCATGCGCGAGCGTCGCGAGAAATTCGTCCTTGCGTCGGTCGGCGTCCTTGAGCTCGGTCATGAGCTCGTAGATCCGCAGTTCGTCGCGCTTGCGGTCGGTGATCTCGACCGCGACGATATTGATGCCGGCGAGTACGCCGTTGGCCCCGCGTAGGGGGTGCCAGGACTCGAGCCACGTCCGTTCGACTCCGGGACGGGCCGAGGTCTCGCAGGTCAGTTCGACTCCGGTGAGCGGCTCGCCGGTCTGCAGCACGCGGCGGAGCCCCGGTTCGACCTTGTCGGCGGCAGACGGCACGACTTCGCGCACCGTGCGGCCGATGTGCGCCTCGGCCGGCAGCCCGTTCATTTCGGCAAGGCGGCGGTTGATGCGGACGAAGCGCAGGTCGCGGTCGAGCAAAGCCATCCCGGCCGGATTGGTGTCGTAGATGTTCTGCAGTTCGTCGTGACGCTCGCGCAGTTCCGTCTCCCGCCTGCGCAGCGCGGTTTCTGTGTTCCGCCTGCTGCTAACGTCGCGGAAGATCAGCACGCACCCGAAGACGCGTCCGTGCCGGTCGCGGATTGGTGACGCGCTGTCGTCGATCGGCCGCTCGGCGCCGTCCCTCGTGATCAGCAGCGTGTGGTTGGCTAGCCCGACGATCGTGCCGTCAAGCAACGCACGTGCACACGGGTTCTCGACCGGCTCCCGGGTGTCCTCGCGGACGATCCGGAACACCGTCTCGAGCGCCGCGCCGCGCGCTTCCGCAACGCGCCATCCGGTCAGCGCTTCGGCGACCGGGTTCAGGTACCTGACCTGCCCTTCGGGGTCCGTCGTGATGACGCCGTCGCCCACGCTCGCGAGCGTCACCCGCAGCACGTCCTCGCGCTGCTCCGCACGGCGCCGGTAACGGTGCAGCGATTCGCAGATCCCGGCCAAGCACACGCCGATGAGCGCGAAGCGAAGTGCGTCGAAGCGGTTGATGATCGAATCGACCGGCCACGCGAGGCGCGGCGGTGCGAAGAAATAGATGCCGATCGCCAAGCCCAGCACGACCGCCGTCAGCCCCGGCTTCAGTCCGCCGTACCATGCCGCGACGAGCAGCGCGAAATAGAACGTGAAGAACGGCAGATTGCCACCGAGCCAGGGGTCGAGCAACCATCGGCCGGCGGACGCGATGGCGACCGCTGCGACGGCGACGACGAAGCCGTTCGTTGCGCGTCTCCGGTTGTCGGCACACTTGACGTCACCGAACACGCCGAGCCCCACGCCGACTGTGGCTGGTCGGGATTCGGTCATCAATCACCGCTGAAGTCCAAAAAACGCTGACGCCGGCGGCGCCCCGAGTGGAGAGCCTGTGGCGAGGTGGAATCGGTCCGCGCTTCATTCAATCTGGTTGCTAGGTCTGCCGCTGCCGCCAGGCGTCCAGGCTAAGGGCCCCAGGCCCGTGGATGCTCAGGACGAAGAAGCCACCGGCGATCGCGAGGTTCTTCATGAACGAGATGAACTGCATCTGGTTCGAGAAATCGTTGTGGAAGATCACTGCTGCGAGCAGGCAGAACACGGCCAGCCCGGCGGCGGCGAGCCGCGTCAGCAGGCCGAACGCTATCGCGAGGCCACCGCCGAGTTCGACGAAAATCACCAGCGGCAACAGCGCACCGCTCACGCCCATCGATTCCATGTACTGCTGGCTGCCGGCGTAGCCTTTGATCTTCCCCCAGCCGCTGATGATGAAGATCAGCGCGAGCAGGAGGCGCCCCGCCAGAACGGTGAAATCCTTCATCACTTGTTCTCCTTCGCATCGTGGGTCGGGACCGTTTCTTATATTTAGACGACAAATCGGAGGCTGACCGGTCGGAGTTGATGGGGCCGGAGCGTGCACCTGCAGAGACAAGAGGGCGCCTCGAAAAACCTCGACTCGCCCACCCTTGGTAAAATTACAGCGTCCTCAATCTCGCCACAGCCGACATCGATGAAACCGCGCAGCGCCATCAAGACCGACCTGTTTGCCTTTGATGCCCACTGCAAGAAGATCGACACGCTGGGTGACCCGCTGGT
Source organism: Aromatoleum buckelii (assembly GCF_012910785.2). Classification (GTDB taxonomy): domain Bacteria; phylum Pseudomonadota; class Gammaproteobacteria; order Burkholderiales; family Rhodocyclaceae; genus Aromatoleum; species Aromatoleum buckelii. Next base: position 349,801 of record NZ_WTVH02000009.1, read on the forward strand.
CGAGATCGAATCGCATATCGATTTTCCCGCGCTGGCGGCCGAGGTCGATATGATTGCGCCGCGACTCGTGAGTGCGCAGGGCGGGCGCCCGCCATACCCGACCGAGACGATGGTGCGCATCCTGGTGTTGAAGCGTCTGTACAACCTGTCCGATGAGCAGATGGAGTACCAGTTGCTCGACCGCATGAGCTACAAGCGCTTCTGCGGACTGGCGAATGCGACGAACGTTCCGGATCGCACCACGGTGTGGACCTTCGAGAACCGGATTGGTGAAGCGGGGGCGAAGGCCTTGTTCGACGGGGTCTCGACGCAGCTGCTCAAGAAGGGGTTCATCGCGCGCGGCGGTCAGATCATCGACGCGACGCTGGTGCCGGCGCCCAAGCAGCACAACCGCCGCGGCGAGAAGGAACTGATCGAGCAAGGCGCAATGCCCGCCTCGTGGCGCCCGGCGAAGCGGCGCCAGAAGGATACTGAGGCGACCTGGACCAGGAAGCACGGCAAGAGCTACTTCGGCTACAAGCTGTCGATCAACATCGACAAGAAGTACAAGATCATCCGCCGAATCGAGACCGATACTGCCAGCACGCACGACAGCCAGCACTTTGACAACGTCTTCGACACGCGCAACACGAGCCGCGATGTCTATGCCGATCGGGGCTACCCGTCCGAGCAGCGTGAAGCCAGGCTCAAGGAGAACGGCTTTCGCAACCAGATCCAGCGGAAGGGCAAGCGCAACAAGCCGCTGTCCGAGTGCCAGCAGCGACGCAACAAACGCATCGCCAAGACGCGTGCGCGGGTCGAGCACGTGTTCGGGGCCATCGAGCAGATGGGCGGCAAGCTGCTGCGCACCATCGGTCAGGCGCGGGCGAACTTTGCGATGACGATGATGGCTGCCTGCTACAACCTGAAGCGGCTGGTCTATTTCAGGAAGGCCGGAATCGAGGCCTTCTGACGCCCGAAATGGGCCGCATCGCCGATGTCCGAGGCGATTCGAGGCAAAAACTGAGCGACACCGCGGGAAGAAGCGGTGATTTGCCGAAGGAACTGAACCGAATTCGGTCGCGGTCATCGTGTCGCACCGGGGTTCATTGAAAACCTCGGGTTATTCGAGGTGCCCAAGAGAGCGGGCAACAAGTCGTCAATGGCATCTGCGTGGCGGAACCGTCGTTCCCCAACCCTCAGTGTCCTCCGCCCACCCCGCCGCCAATTCAACTCAGATGGCGGAGTGCAGATGTCCTGCAACCAACGCGAACAGTTCGTTTCGGTGATGTATTCCGAGGCGCTCGAACGCCCGGTCACGGTAGGTTTTCACGGTCGCCGCAGACAATTGCAAGTCGGCTGCGATGCCCTCATGAGTCCACCCTTTGAGCATGCGTTCGCATACCTCTCGCTCGCGCCGGGTAAGAGCATTCAGCTGAAAATGATCTGTACTGGCCTTTCCACAGAGCGACAGGTGCCGGTTGACCGAAGCGAGGAGCGGGCGTCCGAACTTCCGGATGGCGTCGATTTCATCGTCGGAAAACGCCTGCTGTCCTTCGTTGCGATAGAAATTGATCGACGTCAGTCCGGATTCGTCGTGTGCGGAAACGATCGACAGCCGCTCGCGGAGCCCATGCCGAGAGTAGATCGCCTCGCGGTGCCGTGCCGAAAATTCCGTCGCATGCCAGTGCAGAAGGGCAGCGTCAGCCTCGCGCAGATGCTCTTTGGCCAAACAGAACGTTTCATCCCTTCGGTACAGCGACGCGCGGTAGACACGCCAGGATTCCCGGGTGCCGTCCGACACACCGAAACTCCCGGAGGCGTGCAGCGTCGGGGGCTGGTCGTCAAAGAGGCGATAGACAGACCACCAACAAAGAGGCATCCACCGATTGAGCTGCGCCAGTGCCTCCTTGCCGAACGTCGCGTCCCCGATCGAACCGATAACACCCACGAGCGCTTCCTGCGCCCCGCTTTCGTCGGTGCGGCAACTGGAAGCCACTGATTTCTGAAGCGAGATCAATTGCATAAGGGAAGGGCCCGCGAAACGTGTCCCCATCGCAGGGGACATACAAACCTCTGTGCTCGACCTAGTCTTGCCCTGTGAGACCGCTTCATGCCGTAACTGCGGCATGGTCGGCGACTGCGCCGACGAATGCGGTCTCATGACTGCCATTCCGATAATAGTGGGAGACAAGGATGAAGAAAACAGTTCCAAGCTGGGCCGTTGTTGCTACGGCCGTCACCGTTCTGGGTCTATCGCTCGCCGGTTCAGCGGCAGCTCAGATCAAAGTCGGGATCACATTGTCGACGACGGGGCCGGCAGCGTCCCTCGGCATTCCGGAGAAAAATACGGTAACGCTGTTCCCGAAGGAAATTGCCGGACAGCAAGTGGAGTACATCGTACTGGACGATGCGTCCGACCCGACAACGGCGAGCAAGAATGTGCGGCGGTTCGTCGATGAGGGCAAGGTCGATGTGATTATCGGTTCGACGATTTCCCCGAACTCGCTCGCGATGATCGACGCGGCGGCCGACACAGGAACGCCGATGATCAGCATCGCCGGCGCCTCGCGAATCGTCGAACCCATGGATGCCAAGCGCAAGTGGGTATTCAAGACGCCGCAGCACGATTCCCTGATGGCCGAGGGGATCATCGAGCATTTCACGGGCGCAGGGGGCAAGGCATTGGCCGTGATTGCCCAGTCGGACGCTTATGGCGAGGGGTGGCTGGCTGAATTGCAGAAGTTCGCGGCCGCGCGGGACGTGAAAATCGTCGCGCTTGAACGGTACAACCGTGCCGACACGAGCGTCACGGCCCAGGCGTTGAAGGTGATGTCGGCCAAGCCGGACGCCGTGGCTGTCGTCGGCGCGGGCACACCCGCTGCACTTCCGCAAAAGACCTTGCGTGAGCGTGGCTACAGCGGGTCCATCTACCAGACCCATGGCGTTGCCAACAACGACTTTCTGCGTGTCGGCGGCAAGGATGTCGAAGGCACGATTCTCCCCGCCGGACCGGTGCTCGTTGCAGCGCAACTCCCCGTGTCGGAGATCAAGACCGTGGCGATGGACTATGTGCAGCGATACGAGGAGGCCTTCGGCAAGGACACCGTAACCACTTTCGGTGCCCATGCGTGGGATGCGATGTTGCTGCTGCGGAATGCAGTTCCTGGCGCGCTGGCGAAGGCCGCGCCCGGTACGCCCGAGTTTCGGACTGCGCTCCGCGATGCGCTGGAAGGCACCAAGGACCTGACCGTTTCGCACGGCATCATGACGATGACTCCTGACGATCACAATGGCATGGACGCCCGGTCGCGCGTGATGGTGACGATCGAGAAGGGCCGGTGGGCCCTCATTCCCGAAAGCAAGGCGCAGTAAGCATGAGGGCGTTCCACATTTCAACGGCGCGCGACGTCGAGCGCATCGCCGCCGAACCGTATGAGCATTTCATGCGTCACGGCAGCGTATTCGAGGCTCTGGCGGACTCGGCGAAGCAGCATTCGGACCGCAACGCGCTGACCTTCATCAGCGTCCCGGATCCCGAAGTGCCGGCCCGCAGATGGACCTATGCGGAACTCGTGACAGAGATCAGGCGGACCGCGAACCTCTTCCACACGCTCGCCGCAGGGGAGGAGCCGCGCATCGCGATGCTGCTTCCACCCATTCCGGAGGCGTACTTCGCGTTATGGGGAGGCGAGACGGCCGGCGTGGTGTGTCCGATCAACTACCTGCTGAATGCCGAACACATCGGCGAGCTGATCCGTGCGGCGCAAGCGAACATCCTCGTGACGCTCGGGCCCAACCCCGACCTCGACATCTGGTCGCGCGTGCCGCGATTGCTTGCGGAGTGCCCGGGTTTGCGCCAGGTGCTGGCGGTGGGGGGAGGACCGGGCGCCGTCGATCTCGCCCACGAAGTCGCCTCGATGCCGGGCAATGCGCTCATGTTCGAGCGTCAGGTCGGGTCGACAACGCTTGCGGCCCTGTTTCATACCGGTGGCACCACCGGCGCCCCGAAGCTTGCCCAGCACACCCATGGCAACCAGCTTCATGCGGCTTGGGGCGCGGCGCAGATGTATGCCATGACCGAGCGTGACGTCATGCTGAACGGCTTCCCGTTGTTCCATGTCGCCGGAGCGTTCGTATACGGCCTGTCAACGCTGCTGTCCGGCGGCGAAGTCGTGCTGCCCACGCTGCTCGGCATGCGCAACACCGGCTTCGTCGAGCGCTACTGGACCTTTGTCGAGCGCCACCGCGTCAGTTTGCTCGCGGCGGTTCCGACGGTCATCGCGTCGCTCATGAACACGGATCCGGGCGCGGCTAGCCTGGACAGCGTCCGTGCACTGCTCACGGGCGGGTCGCCGCTGCCGACCGAACTCGCCACGGCTTTCGAGCGACGCTTCGGCCTACCGGTCAGGAACATTCTCGGCATGACCGAGTGCGCTGGCGTTATCAGCATCGAGCCGTTTCATGCGCCGCGTACGCCCGGATCCTGCGGCTTGCCTTTGCCCTTCACCGAAGTCCGGGCGGTGGCCGACGACGGGCGAGCCTGCGTTGCAGACGAAACGGGCATTCTTCGCGTGCGGGGACCGAACGTCGGCCCCGGCTACACCGATGCGCGGCGTAACACGGGCACCTTCACCGAAGACGGCTGGCTGATTACCGGCGATATCGGTCATGTCGATGCCGAAGGGCGCGTCTTCGTCACGGGCCGAGCCAAGGATGTGATCATCCGCAGCAGCCACAACATCGACCCGTGCGTGATCGAGGATGCGTTGTTGAGGCACCCCGACGTCCTGATGGCCGCAGCGGTCGGCGAACCTGACGAATATGCGGGGGAAATGCCGGTGGCTTTCGTGTCACTCAAGCCCGGGGCAAAGGTCGACGCCGCGGCGCTGGCCGCTTTCATCGAACAGCACATACCCGAGCGGCCGGCTTTTCCGCGGCGCATCGACATCATCCCCGCCATCCCGGTCACCGCAATCGGCAAGGTGTACAAGCCGGCGCTGCGCGCGCTGGCGACCGAACGGGTAATCCAGGATCGGCTGGCCGATGCAGGACTCGGCGGCAAGGTCGAGGCGATGGCCGTGGAAACCCCGTCGGGGCCCGCAATACGATTCGTGATTGCGGACAAGGCGTCGCGGCCCGAGCTCGAAGCGCGCGTACGCGAGCTCCTGCGGCCCTACGCAGTTCCTTTTGATTTCCAGGATTAGCGCACAGGTCGCGATGGATACGCCTGTGCCTCCAAACAAGTGGATGGCCAAATGACTCTTCCGATCACGTTCCAGTGCCACGGCGCGATTGCCACGATCACCTTGAACGCGCCGCAAACCCGTAACGCGCTCACGCCCGAGATGCTCTGTCGCCTGTGTGATGCAGTGAAGGCATTCGCGAGCGATCCTGCGCTGCGTGTAGCAATCATCACCGGTAGCGGCGACCGCGCTTTTTGTGCCGGAGGCGACTTGGGACGGACGATCCCGCTTTTGAGCGGAGATCGCACTCCCGAGGACGAATGGGACCATCGGCTGCTATCGGATCCCGAGATCCTTGCGGCGTCGGGCTTGCGCGAATATCCACTGCATAAACCGGTGATCTCCGCAATCAATGGCGCATGCATGGCAGCGGGGTTCGAGCTGGTGCTCGGGACGGATTTGCGCATCGCCGCCGAACACGCAACCTTTGCGCTGCCCGAAGTAAAGCGGGCGGTGATCCCGTTTGCGGGATCGATGGTCCGTTTGCCGCGGCAGGTATCGTACTGCCATGCGATGGAGATCATGCTCACGGGCGACGCGCTCACGGCCGACGAGGCATATCGCATCGGGCTGGTGAATCGAGTCGTGCCTGCGTCGCAGGTCATGCCAGAAGCGCTTGCGCTGGCCGAGCGAATCGCGAAAAACGGGCCTCTCGCAGTGCAGGCCGTCAAGCGCACGGTGGTCGAGTCCAGCGGGCTGCCGCTCAGCGAGGGGTATCGCCTCGAGGACGAGAGCAAGCGAAGCGTGTTGTCGAGCGAAGATGCCCGTGAAGGCCCGCGCGCTTTCCTGGAAAAACGCGAACCGCATTTTCACGGACGTTGAGTTGTCGAGCGGGGCCGGGGGCGAAACCCCCGCGCCTACGCCCAGCCGAGCGCGCCGGCCACCGCGCCGAGGGCGATCAGCCAGATCGGCGCGAGGCGCGTGCGCAGCATCGCGACCACCGTCGCTGCGATCAGCACGATGCCGCCGACGCGGTGGGCCGGTTCGCGCACGAAAGGCAGCGCGAGCACCCAGCCGGACGAGAACATCAGCCCGACCGTGACCGGCGCGAGTCCGGCGGTGAACGCGCGCACCGCCGGCGTGTCGCGGCGCCGGCTGCCCCAGCGGCTGACGCTGAGCGACAGCAGCGTCGACGGCAGCAGGATGCCGACGAACGCAGCAGCTGCTCCGAGCAGACCCGCCACCTGGAAGCCGAGCACCGGCACGAACAGCACGTTCGGCCCCGGCGCGGCCTGCGCGAGCGCGATCGCGGTCGTGAAGTCCGCGTCGGTGAGCCAGCCGCGATCGTGCACGAGCAGGCGATGCATCTCCGGCGCCGTTGACATCGCGCCGCCGATCGACAGCAGCGACAGCGTCAGGAAGTGCAGGAAGAACTCCGGCAGGTCGGACAGCATGAAGGCCGTCGTCATGGCTGCCGCTCCTGCCGCGCGATGCACCAGCGGGCGAGCCCCCAGGCGAAGACGCCGAACCCGATCACGACCCATGCCAGCGGCACGCGCAACACCGCGACGGCAACAAGCGTCGTCAGGCCGAGCAGCGTGCACAGCACGACCCCCATCGGATTGCGCCGCAACGTGCCGAGCATCTTGAAGCCCATCGCCAGCATCAGCCCTGCGGCGACGGCACCCATGCCGCGCAATGCTCCGGCGACGACCGGGTAATCGGAAAGCCGGTTATAGCTCGCAGCGAGCACCAGCACCAGCACCAGCGGTGCAAGCAGCATGCCGCCGATCGCCGCTAGTGCGCCGCGCCAGCCGAAGAAGCGGTCGCCGAGCATCAGCGACAGATTGACGACGTTCGGGCCCGGCAGCAGCTGCGCGAGCGAATACGCGGCGATGAATTCCTCGCGCGTCAGCCAGCCGCGGCGATCGACGAGTTCGCGCTGGGCGACCGCCAGCACGCCGCCGAAGCCCTGCAGCGCGAGCACGGTGAAAGCGATGAACAGATCGAGCGGCGAGCGCGGACCGGGACCGGCTGCAAGGGTCGCGATCGCGGGGGGCGGTGAAGTCAGTTTGGGCTCCGGCAGTGGGGGTCGGCGAGGGAAGGCGGGAGCTTATCGCAAACGATGCTCCGGGGCGCGCCCCCGCCGCGCGATCCTCCCGCTGCGGCGCCGCCTTTCAGTCCGCTGCCTGCGCGCCCGGTTTGGTGCGAAACCGCTCGAGGCAGGCCACGACTTCGTCATCCTCGACCTGATCGAAGTTGCGATAGAACTGCCCGACGGCCATGAAATTCGCCGGCGTGTACAGGCACACGACTTCGTCGGCGTAAGGCTTCACTTTTTCCACGCTCGCGGGCGCTCCGACCGGCACCGAGCAGATAAGCCGCTGCGGCCCCTTGCTGCGGACTGCGTGCAGCGCGGCGATCATCGTTGCGCCGGTCGCGAGCCCGTCATCGACGACGATGACGATGCGCCCGGCGGGATCGACCGGCGGATGTCGCGGCGAATACGAGCGGCGCCGTTCCTTCAGGCGCTCGAGCTGCCGCGCGCGCTCGCCCTCGAGGTAGTCCTCGCCGGCGGCATCGGGATCGGAGACGAACGACCAGCCGCTCTCGTCGATCGCCCCGACTGCGTATTCCGGCTGCCACGGCGCGCCGAGCTTGCGCACCAGCACGACGTCGAGGTCGGCCTGCAGCGCTTCGGCCAGGGCGGCGCCCATCGGCACGGCGCCGCGGGGAATCGCGAGAACCAGCGCGTGCTTCCCGCGCCACGTGTCCAGTGCGGCGGCGAGCTGGGCAGCCGCGTCCATTCGGTCTGCGAACTGCATGATGTCTCCTTCGCGGCGCCCGTCCAGGCTCTCGGCCCATTGCCAGCGGCTGGGGGCGCGGTCGTCTCATGGAGGCGTCGACGCGCCTGCGGAGCGGAAGTTCGGCGATGAAAGGGAGGGTTTCGCTCGCCCTGCCGGCGTCGCGGCAGCACGAAATTTCGCCAGCTGCATCGCGCGAGACAGCCGCGCACAGCCCGTTGTACCTTCGGACTTCCACTGCTGCCGGAGTCCCGCGATGCATCTCGTCCAGATCCTGATCCCCGTCACCGACAACGACGGCCGGCGCTTCGAGCGGCGCACGTTCGAGCGCGTGCGCCGCGAGCTGATCGCGCGCTTCGGCGGGCTCACCGCATTCGTGCAGGCGCCCGCGCTCGGGCTATGGAAGGATGCGCAGAGCGGCACGACCGCGAAAGACGACATGATCCTCGTCGAAGTGATGGTCGAGGCATTCGACCGCGAGTGGTGGGTCGGCTACCGCGCGGAGCTCGAGCGCACGTTCCGCCAGGACGAAATCGTCGTGCGCGCGATCGTCTGCGAGCGGATCTGACCAAGGCTGCGGGAATTTGCCGCGGGCGCGTGTCCGGCCCGCTCACTCGCCCGCTCACTCGCCCGATGAGGCGTCCGCATCGAACTTGGCGAGCGGCTTCGCGGCCGGGCCGTGCAGCGGCCGGCCCTCGGTGTCGAAGCGCGAGCCATGGCATGGGCAATCCCACGAGTGCTCGACAGGGTTCCACGAAACGATGCAGCCCAGATGCGTGCATGCTGCGGAATGCACGTGCAGCGTTCCGTCGTCGTCGCGCGACACCGCCAGCTTGCGCGCGCCGTCCTGCACGATCGCTCCCTGGCCGGGTGCGACCGCGTCGAACGACGGTGCGTCGCCGCGCTTGAGCCAGTCGCCGTACTGCGCGAGCGTGTTCGCCTGCTCGCGCACGAATTCGCCGAGCCCGTGCGTCGGCTTGCGCGCGGGCTCGTAGAGCCAGGTCCACGGGTTGTCGCGTCCCATGATCAGGTCGGTGACGAGCATCGCGCCGGCAGTGCAGTGCGTCATGCCGTTGCCGGAGTCGCCGGTGATGATGTAGACGTTGCCGTCGCCGAGCGGGTTGCGCCCGAGATACGCGACGCCGTCGGCCGGCTCCATGACTTCGCCGGACCAGCGGTAGTCGACGGCGCCCGCCATCGGGAAGCGCTTGCGCACCCAGTCTTCGATGATCCGGTAGCGGTCTTCCGGATGCTCTTCCTGGCCGACCTTGTGGTCGCAGCCGCCGACGATCAGGTAATCGTGATCGGCCTGCGGGTCGGGCGTCGCAATGCGCACGTAGTAGTACGGGTCGCCGTTGTCCCACAGCAGGATCCGCGGCACCGAGCCGCGCGGCACGCGCAGGCCGAGCACGTAGGTGCGATACGCGGACTGCTTCGTATGCATCACGACGCGGTCGTTGAACGGCGTGTTCGTCGCGACGACGACTGCGTCCGCGCGCACTTCGCCGGCGTCGGTGCGCACGACCTGCAAGTGGCGCTGCGCCTCGATGTCGAGCGCCCGCGTGTGCGTGTGGATCTGCCCGCCGCGCCGCACGATCGCCTCGGCGAGTCCGGCGAGGTAGCGCAGCGGGTGGAACTGCGCGAGGTTCGCAAAACGCACGCACTGCCCGGTGTCGAAGGCGAGGTCCGGCGCGCGCACGACTTCATCGACCGCAACGCCCGCGCGCAGCGCGGCGCCGAACTCCTCGTGGATGCCGGCGAGGCCCGACGTCGTCAGCGAGAACAGGTAGCCGTCGAGGCGCTCGAAATCGCAGTCGATGCGCTCGCTTTCGATGATCGCGCGGACTTTCTCGGTCGCCTGCACGAAGCTCTCCGCGACCACTTTCGCGCCGTCGGCGCCGAAGGCTTTTTCGATGTGGTGGTAGCGGTTGTCGGGCGGGAAGAAATGCGCCGTCGTGCGGCCGGTGTCGCCGGCGCCGAGCTCGGCCGCCTCGACGAGCACGACGCGCCGGCCTTCGAGCGCGAGCAGATAAGCCGTCGTCAGCCCGGCGATGCCGCCGCCGATCACGCAGACGTCGGCGTGGACCGAGGTTGTAAGCGGCGTGAAGCGCGGCATCTCGGTGGTCGCCATCCAGATCGAGCGGGAGCCGGGATAGGGGACAGACATCGTTCGCCTCCTTGTGCAGTCCGTAGCGCAACCGGTCCGGGCGGGCAGATGCCGCGGGCCGAGCGTTGCGTCGACTGGCGCGCGCCGCGCTAAGTTCGGCGACCGGTGGCCCGAAGACGCCGCGTCCTGCGGTCGGAAAGACGGGCCGGGAGCGGGGATCGCATTCAACCCGTATAAGTCCTGCGGCATGACAGTTGCTCAATGGCATTCCCGCGGTTCAGCGTCTAGTGTTCGAACTGGCGTCCGGTCAGGTTTGGGCACCCTGTCCGGGGAGCCGGCACGAATCCGCTGGAGCTTTCGACGCAAAGTCAAAGGAGAAAGCGATGAAAGGAAGACGCAGCCCGGTCGAGCACTTCCTCGACGAGCTGGGCGCGGCGGACGCCTATGCAGGCGTCGGCGTGCAGAGCATCGCCGCGCGGTCGGGACGTGACCTGCAGGCGTATCGGGGATCCGCGTGGCTCAGCTGCGCCCCGCACCGCGGGTGAAGTGATGGCCGACCTGCTCGACGAAGCCGAAGCGCACTTTCGCGCGCTGGAAAGCTATCGCGCGACGCTGCACTCGATCGGGCCCAACGGCGATCGGCAGGTGATGCGTTACTTCTATCGCAAACCCGGCTGGGTCCGGATCGACTGCGTCGAGCCGCATCGCGGCGCGGTGCTGATCTACGACCCCGGGGCGCGGAAGGTGCGGCTGTGGACGTTCGGCCTCGGCTTTGGCTGGGGCTTCGGATTTATGCCCGCGCTGAGCCTCGCGCCCGACAATCCGCTGGTGCGCAGCCCACGCGGTCACACCGTCGATCGCTCCGACGTCGGCGCGCTGTTCGAGAATCTGCAGTCGCTGCGCGCCGGCGGTAGCTTCACGCCACTCGGCGAGGGAGCGATCTCCGGGGAGCCGGCCGTCGGCTTCGAAGTCGCCGGCGCGGCCGGCCTCATCGTGGATGGAGCGCATCGCAACCGGGTGTGGCTTGCGCAGGACACGTTGTTTCCGCGGCGAGTCGAAAATTTCGACGAGGCGGACGATCTCGTTGAAATCGTCGACCTCATCGATGTCGAGCTCGACGTGGATTTTCCCGAGCGGTTCTTTGCGCCGTGAGAATGGACGAACCGCGGATGACTCATGCGCGCGAACGCGTGATCCGATACGACGTGACGACGTGGTGGCGATTCGACGCGCCGGTCGAAGCGGTCTGGGACGCGATCGTCGACGCCGAGAACTGGCCCGTCTGGTGGTCCGGTATCGAGGAAGTCGTCACGCTTGCGCCCGGCGACGGGAGCGGAATTGGCGCGAGGCGCCGCTGCACCTGCCGCGGGCTGCTGCCGTTCCGCCTGACGATCGTCACCTGCGTCACGCGGGTCGAACCCTTGAGCCTGATCGAAGGGCGGGTCAGCGGCGAACTCGAAGGCGTCGGCCGCTGCCATCTCGTCCGCGACGCGCGTTTCACGACGGTGCGCTACGAGTGGCAGGTGCGCACGGTGCGCCGGTGGATGAACCGGCTCGGCCCGCTCGCGAAACCGATCTTCCGCTGGAACCACGTCGCGATGATGCACGCCGGCGGCGTCGGCCTCGCGCGTCACCTCGACAGCCGCGCTGTCCCGTGGACCGGCGGCTCCGCGTGACCTCGATCCGGGAGCTTGTCGGTAGCATTTCGATACCCTCCCGGCGGCGCGGGCCGGCAACGCGTTCCCTATGCTTCCGAGGCGCTTGTCGCCGCTACTACGCGGCTGCGGAAGGCGGTCGGTGAATCGCCGGTCCATTGACGGAACGCGCGTGAAAAGCTCTTCTCGTTGCGAAAACCGGTCGCGAGCGCGATCTGCTTGATCGACCGGTTCGTGCGGTTCAGCAGGTCGACGGCGCGCTCGCGGCGGGCTTCGTCCTTCAACTGCTGCACCGACGCGCCTTCCTCTTCCAGCTGGCGGTGCAGCGTGCGCGGTGAAAGGTGCAGCCGTTCGGCGAGCGTCTCCGCAGTCGCGCCTTCGTCCAAGCGTTCGCGCAGCAGATGGCGCACGCGCTGCACGAGCAGGCGGTCGCGGCGGTACTGCAGCACGGTCAGCGGCAGCGCGCGGCGCAGCATCTGCTGCAGCGCCGCCTCGTCGCGCCGCAGCGGCAGGCACAGGTACCGTGCGTCGAAGCTGATTCCGGCCTGTTCGGCGTCGAAGTGCACCGGCCCCTGGAACAGCAGCGGATAGACGGAACGGTGCGGCGGCGGCGGAAACGGGAAGCGTGCGCCGAGCAGCGGGATGCGCGAGTCGACGACCCAGCACGCGTAGCCGAGCAGGTAGCGCAGGATCGTGACGAGGCAGAACTCGTGCATCTCGCCGAGGTAACGGCGCACTTCGATCCGCACGTGCGCGACGTCGCGCTGCACGTCGAGGTGCAGGAGGATGTCGTCGGTGAGCAGACGATGATGACGGCACCAGCGCTTGAGCGCGACGCCGAGGTCGGGAGACGTGATCGACGCCCGGCACAGCATTCCATACGAGCCCCACGGCAGGCGGCGCGAGAACCAGCCGAGCGCCTCGTCGTCGAGTTCCTGCATCGCGACGCCGGACATGATCTCCATCTGCGCCGCGGTGACGCGCCCGTCCGGGTTTTCCAGCACCGCGGGCGAAATGTGCGCCTGTCGCAGCGCGTTGGCAGGATTGATGCCGTAGCGGCGGTACGCGGCGGCAATCGCGCGGATGAACGCGATCGGCGTGGCCGCAGGGCCACGCGTCGGGTCGGCAGGCGAAGGAAGCAGCGAAGGCATCGAGCGATGATAGAAGCGTTGGCACGATTTGCAACCATGTTGGCACGCGGCGCGCCGCCGGGCGGCCTACTCTAGTGCGATCACGACGATCTGCCGGGGCCGGTCTAAGCTTCTCCTGCGGACGCCCCGAACACGAAGCCACCACGACAGGAACGAGGAGATCCCATGAACATTCCGAGCCTCAACTTCAACCTCGGCGAGACGATCGAGATGTTGCGCGACACCGTCCAGGCTTTCGCCGCCGAGCAGATTGCGCCGCGCGCGGCCGAGATCGACCGGGTGAACGAGTTCCCGGCCGACCTGTGGAAGAAGCTCGGCGAGCTCGGCCTGCATGGCATGACCGTCGAGGAGGAATACGGCGGCACGAACATCGGCTACCTCGCGCACATCATCGCGCTCGAGGAAGTCTCGCGCGCGTCGGCGTCGGTCGGGCTGTCGTACGGCGCGCACTCGAACCTGTGCGTGAACCAGATTCGCCGCAACGGCAACGCCGCGCAGAAGAGGAAATACCTGCCGAAGCTGATCAGCGGCGAGCACGTCGGCGCGCTCGCGATGAGCGAGCCGAACGCCGGGTCGGACGTCGTGTCGATGAAGCTGCGCGCCGACAAGCGCGGCGACCGCTTCGTGCTGAACGGCGCGAAAATGTGGATCACGAACGGCGGCGACGCGGACACGCTGGTCGTCTATGCGAAGACCGACCTCGACGCGGGGCCGCGCGGCGTGACCGCGTTCATCGTCGAGAAAGGCATGAAGGGCTTTTCGCACGGCACGCACCTCGATAAGCTCGGCATGCGCGGCTCGAACACGTTTCCGCTGTTCTTCGACGACGTCGAAGTGCCGGAAGAGAACGTGCTCGGCCAAGTCGGCGGCGGCGTCAAAGTGCTGATGAGCGGCCTCGACTACGAGCGCGCCGTGCTGTGCGGCGGGCCGCTCGGCATCATGGCCGCGTGCATGGACGCCGTCGTTCCCTTCATCCACGAGCGCAAGCAGTTCAATCAACCGATCGGCGAGTTCCAGCTGATGCAGGGCAAGCTCGCCGACATGTATTCGACTTGGATGGCGACGCGCGCGTACGTCTATGCGGTGGGTCAGGCGTGCGACCGCACGGACCATTCGCGCACACTGCGCAAGGACGCGGCGGGCGCGATCCTGTATTCGGCCGAGAAGGCGACGTGGATGGCCGGCGAGGCGATCCAGGCGCTCGGCGGCGTCGGCTACACGAACGAATACCCGGTCGGGCGGCTGTGGCGCGACGCGAAGCTGTACGAAATCGGCGCCGGCACGAGCGAGATCCGCCGCATGCTGATCGGGCGCGAACTGTTCGCGGAGACCGCGTGATGTCGGTCATCAAATCCAGCATCAACACGCGCAGCCCCGAGTTCAAGGCGAACGCCGACGCACTGAAAGGGCTCGTTGCCGACTTGCGCGAGAAAGCTGCCGAAGTGAGCCGCGGTGGCGGCCCGGCGGCGTGCGACAAGCACACCGCACGCGGCAAGCTGTTGCCGCGCGACCGCGTGAACCATCTGCTCGACCCCGGCACGTCGTTCCTCGAGATCGGCCAGCTCGCCGCATACGGCATGTATGACGGCGACGCGCCGGCGGCTGGTGTGATCGCCGGTATCGGCCGCGTCAAAGGGCTCGAATGCATGATCGTCGCGAACGACGCGACAGTGAAAGGCGGCAGCTACTTCCCGATGACGGTCAAGAAGCACCTGCGCGCGCAGGAGATCGCGCAGATGAACAACCTGCCGTGCATCTACCTCGTCGACTCGGGCGGTGCGAACCTGCCGACGCAGGACGAAGTGTTCCCGGACCGCGAGCATTTCGGCCGCATCTTCTACAACCAGGCGAACATGTCCGCGCTCGGCATCCCGCAGATCGCGGTCGTGATGGGTTCCTGCACCGCGGGCGGCGCGTACATGCCGGCGATGAGCGACGAGACGGTGATCGTCAAGAACCAGGGCACGATCTTCCTCGGCGGGCCGCCGCTGGTGAAGGCCGCGACCGGCGAAGTCGTCACCGCCGAGGATCTCGGCGGCGGCGACGTGCATACGCGCATTTCCGGGGTCGCCGACCACCTCGCCGAGAACGACGCGCATGCGCTCTACATTGCGCGGCGCATCGTCGCGAACCTGAACCGCGTCAAAGAAGTCGGCATGAACCTCGGCGGCGGCGACGAGCCGCTGTACGACCCCGAGGAGATCTACGGCATCATCCCGAGCGACACGCGCAAACCCTACGACGTGCGCGAAGTCATCGCCCGCGTCGTCGACGGCTCGCGCTTCGACGAATTCAAGTCGCGCTACGGCACGACGCTCGTGACCGGCTTCGCGCAGCTCTATGGCTACCCGGTCGGCATCGTCGCGAACAATGGCATCCTGTTCGGCGAGTCGGCGCAGAAAGGTGCGCATTTCGTCGAGCTGTGCGCGCAGCGCGGCATCCCGGTGATCTTCCTGCAGAACATCACCGGTTTCATGGTCGGCCGTAAGTACGAGAACGCCGGCATCGCGAAGGATGGCGCGAAGATGGTCACGGCGGTCGCGACCGCGCAGGTGCCCAAACTCACGATGATCATCGGCGGCAGCTTCGGCGCGGGCAACTACGGCATGTGCGGCCGTGCGTACAGCCCCCGCTTCCTGTGGATGTGGCCGAACTCGCGGATCTCGGTGATGGGCGGCGAGCAGGCGGCGAGCGTGCTCGCGACCGTGCGCCGCGACGGCATCGAAGCCAAAGGCGGCACGTGGAGCAAGGAAGACGAAGAAGCTTTCCGCGCGCCGATCCGCGAGCAGTACGAAGTGCAGGGTCACCCGTACTACGCCACCGCGCGCCTGTGGGACGACGGCGTCATCGACCCGGCGCAGAGTCGGCGCGTGCTCGGGCTCAGTCTGTCGGCGACGCTGAACGCGCCGATCCCGCAGACGAAGTTCGGCCTGTTCCGGATGTAAGGGGAGACAACAATGTTCGAAAAGATCCTCATTGCGAACAGGGGAGAAATCGCCTGTCGCGTGATCAAGACTGCGCGCAGGATGGGCGTCCGCACCGTCGCCGTCTACTCCGAAGCCGACGCGAACGCGCGCCACGTGCGCCTCGCCGACGAGGCGGTGCTGATCGGGCCGGCGGCGGCGAAGGAGAGCTACCTCGTCATCGAGCGCATCATCGCCGCCGCGCAGCAGACCGGCGCGCAGGCGATCCATCCCGGCTACGGCTTTCTGTCGGAGAACGAGGAGTTCTGCGACGCGTGCGAGCGCGCAGGCATCGTCTTCATCGGCCCGCCGGTGTCGGCGATCCGCGCGATGGGTTCGAAGTCCGAAGCGAAGAAGCTGATGGAAGCGGCCGGCGTGCCGCTGACGCCCGGCTACCACGGCGACAACCAGGAGCCCGGCTTCCTGCACGAGCAGGCCGACCGCATCGGCTACCCGGTGCTGATCAAGGCCGCGGCCGGCGGCGGCGGCAAAGGCATGCGGCTCGTCGAGAAGTCGGACGACTTCGAAGCGGCGCTCGCGTCGTGCAAGCGCGAAGCGGCGTCCTCGTTCGGCGACGAACACGTGCTCGTCGAAAAATACGTGACGCGTCCGCGCCACATCGAGATTCAGGTGTTCGGCGACATGCACGGCAACTGCGTGTATCTCTTCGAGCGTGACTGCTCGGTGCAGCGCCGCCACCAGAAAGTGCTCGAGGAAGCGCCTGCGCCGGGCATGACGCCGCAGCGTCGCGCGGCGATGGGCAAAGCCGCGGTCGAGGCGGCGAAAGCGGTCGGCTACGTCGGCGCTGGCACGGTCGAATTCATCGCGAACCAGGACGGCACGTTCTATTTCATGGAGATGAACACGCGGCTGCAGGTCGAGCATCCGGTGACCGAGATGATCACCGGCCTCGACCTCGTCGAATGGCAGCTGCGCGTCGCGTCGGGCGAGCCGTTGCCGCTCGCGCAGGAACAGCTCGAGATCCGCGGGCACGCCCTGGAAGCGCGGATCTACGCCGAGGATCCGGCGAAAGGTTTTTTGCCGTCGACCGGCAAGCTGCTGCATCTCGCACCGCCAGCCGAAGGGCTTCACGTGCGCGTTGATACCGGCGTTGAGGAGGGCGACGAGATCAGTCCGTTCTACGACCCGATGATCGCGAAGCTGATCGTCTGGGACGAGAGCCGCGAGCAGGCGTTGGCGCGCATGCTCCAGGCGCTCGCCGACTATCGTGTCGTCGGCGTCGCAAACAACATCGAGTTCCTGTCGCGGCTGACCGCGTGTCCGGCGTTCGCCGGCGCCGACCTCGACACCGGGCTCATCGAGCGCGAGAAAGCGTATCTGTTCCCGGAGGGCGAGACGACGCCGGACGCGGTCTGGCTCGTTGCCGCGCTCGGCGAACTGCTGCGCGAGGCGACGTGGGCCGAAGAGGCTGCGCGTCGCGGCTCCGATCCGGTTTCGCCGTGGCATGCGCGTGACGGCTGGCGGCTCAATGCGACGGCGAATCGCGGACTGATCTTCCGCCTCGGCGAGCTGCAGAAAACGGTCCAAGTCGCGTATCGCGGCGACCGCTACACGCTGACGGTCGATGGCAGGTCGGCCGAAGCGCGCGGGCGGGTCAATGAACGCGGCCGGCTGCGCGTCGAACTCGACGGCACGCGCATGGATGCCACAGTCATCACCGCGGGGCGGATGCGCCACGTGTTCCTGCACGGGCGCAGCTGGCAGCTCGCGAACGTCGACCCGCTGCATTTCTCCGGTGAAGGCGGTGGCGCCGAAGGCGGGTTGCTCGCGCCGATGCCGGGCAAGGTCATCGCGCTGTTGGCGGAAGCCGGTGCGAAGGTCGCGAAAGGTGCGCCGCTCCTGATCCTCGAAGCGATGAAGATGGAGCACACGATCAACGCGCCGGCGGCCGGCACCGTCAAGGCGTTCCGCTTCGCGGTCGGTGACCAGGTCGGTGACGGCGCGGAGCTCGTCGAGTTCGAGCCCGAGAAAGGCTGATTGGAGAGGGGAGACACATGACGCAGTTGAGCTACGTCCACGGCGCATCCGGCAAAACGCTGATCGGCCAGACGATCGGACGTTTTTTCGACGAGGCGTGCCAGCGCCACGCGCAGCGCGAGGCGCTCGTCGTGCGCCACCAGAACGTGCGGCTGACTTATGCCGAGCTGAAGCTGAAAGTCGATGCGCTCGCGTGCGCGCTGATGCGCCTCGGGCTCGCGGCGGGGGATCGCGTCGGCATCTGGTCGCAGAACAATCTCGAATGGGCGCTGACGCAGTTCGCGACCGCGAAAGCCGGCCTCGTGCTCGTCAATATCAACCCTGCGTACCGCCGCAGCGAGCTCGAATACGCGGTGAACAAAGTCGGTTGCCGCGCGCTGGTGCTGTCGCCGTCGTTCAAGGGCAGCGACTACCTCGCGATGCTCGCCGACCTCGCGCCGGAGCTTGCCAATTGCGAGCCGGGCGCCCTCGAAGCCGCGCGGCTGCCGTCGCTGAACTGGGTCATCCGCATGGGCGCGGAGAAGAGCGCCGGGATGCTGAACTTCGACGACCTGCTCGCGACGCCGTCGCGCGACGAGCTCGTCGAGCTCGCGGTGCGTGGTGAAACGCTGCAGTTCGACGACCCGATCAACATCCAGTTTACGTCCGGCACCACCGGCCAGCCGAAAGGCGCGACGCTGTCGCACCACAACATCCTCAACAACGGTTTTTTTGTCGCCGAAGCGATCCGCCTCGTCGAAGGCGACCGGCTGTGCATCCCGGTGCCGCTTTACCACTGCTTCGGCATGGTCATGGGCAACCTCGGCTGCGTGACGCACGGCGCGACGATGGTCTATCCGTGCGAAGCGTTCGAGCCGCTCGCAGTGCTCGAGACGCTCGCCGAGGAGCGCTGCACCGCCGCGTACGGCGTGCCGACGATGTTCATCGCGATGCTCGACCACCCGCGCTTTGCCGACTTCGACCTCACGCGCCTCAGGACCGGCATCATGGCGGGCAGCCCGTGCCCGATCGAAGTCATGAAGCGCGTCATCGACAGGATGAACATGCGCGAAGTGACGATCGCGTACGGCATGACCGAGACATCGCCGGTGAGCTTCCAGAGCGGCACTGGCGATCCGGTCGAGCGGCGCGTGTCGACGGTCGGCCGCGTCCAGCCGCATCTCGAGGTCAAGATCGTCGACAACGACGGACGCATCGTGCCGCGTGGTGTCGCGGGGGAATTGTGCACGCGCGGCTACTCGGTGATGCTCGGCTACTGGAACGACGTCGACAGGACGCGCGATGCGATCGACGCCGCCGGCTGGATGCACACCGGCGACCTCGCGACGATCGACGACGAGGGCTACTGCAACATCGTCGGCCGCATCAAGGACATGGTGATCCGCGGCGGCGAGAACCTGTATCCGCGCGAGATCGAGGAGTTCCTCTATCGCCACCCGAAGATCCTCGACGTGCAGGTCGTCGGCGTGCCGGACGCGAAGTACGGCGAGGAGCTGTGCGCGTGGATCATCGTGCGCGACGGCGAAGCGCTTTCCGCCGACGAAGTCAGAGCGTTCTGCCAGGGCCAGATCGCGCATCACAAGGTGCCGCGCTACATCAAGTTCGTCGACGCGTTCCCGATGACGGTGACCGGCAAGATCCAGAAGTTCCAGATCCGCGAGCAGATGAAGCGCGAGCTCGGGCTCGACGAGGCGAAGACCGCTTGACGAAGAGGACAGGGGACGAGGATGAAGCTGCCGAACACCGTAAAGATCGTCGAAGTCGGGCCGCGTGACGGCCTGCAGAACGAGAAGCAGGTCGTCGCGACGGACACCAAAGTCGAACTGATCGCGCGCCTCGCCGACGCCGGCCTGAAAGCGATCGAGGCGACGTCGTTCGTGTCGCCGAAATGGGTGCCGCAGATGGCGGACAACGTCGAAGTCATGGCACGGATCGAGCGCCGGCCGGGCGTCGCCTACCCGGTGCTGACGCCGAATCTCAAAGGCTTCGAAGCGGCGCTCGCCGCCGGCGCCGACGAGGTCGCGGTGTTCGGCGCGGCGTCGGAGTCTTTCAGCCAGAAGAACATCAACTGCTCGATCGCCGAATCGCTCGCGCGCTTCGAGCCGGTGATCGGCGCGGCGAAGGCCGCGGGCGTGAAGGTGCGCGGCTACGTGTCGTGCGTGCTCGACTGCCCCTACGAAGGCGAAATCCGGCCGGAAGCGGTCGCGCTCGTCGCCGGCACGCTGTTCGAAATGGGGTGCCACGAAGTGAGCCTTGGCGACACGATCGGCACCGGCACGCCGGCGAGGACGCAGCGCATGCTCGAAGCCGCGATGCGCCGTGTGCCGGTCGCGCGGCTCGCAGGCCACTATCACGACACCTACGGCATGGCGATCGCGAATATCTACGCGTCGCTCGAACTTGGGCTGGCGGTGTTCGATGCGTCGGTCGCGGGCCTGGGTGGCTGCCCGTACGCGAAAGGCGCCTCCGGCAACGTCGCGACCGAGGACGTCGTCTGGCTGCTGAACGGACTCGGCATCGACAGCGGTGTTAATCTCGACCGGCTCGTCGACACCGGAGCATGGATCAGCAGCCTGCTCGGGCGCGAGCCGGCCTCGCGCGTTTCACGCGCGTTGCGCGCAGGCCGCGCGGCAGACTATTAACCCGGCAGCCAAATACCGTTCGGGCTGAGCTTGTCGAAGCCTTGGCAGCGCCCTTCGACGCGCTCAGAGTGAACGGTTAGATTGGATTGGCGATTGCAACTGGCGGCGCGTCGCTGCCGCCCGATTCCTACGACCCGTACCGGAGCGCCGCACACGATGACGATGACCCTCTACCATTGCCTCAGCGCACGTTCGTTCCGCCCGTTGTGGATGCTCGAAGAGCTCGGGCTGCCGTACGAGCTGAAGGTGCTGCCGTTTCCGCCACGACAAGAGGCCGAGCCGTATCTCGAAGTCAATCCCCTCGGCACGATCCCGGCGTTCTTCGACGGGGACACGCGCATGACTGAATCGGCGGCGATCTGCCAGTACCTCGCCGCGCGCCATTCGCCGCGGCAACTCGACGTCGCCGCCGACGAGTCGGCGTTCGGCGCGTATCTGAACTTCCTGCATTTCGGCGAGGCGACGCTGACATTCCCGCTGGCGCTGATCCTGCGCTACAGCCGCTTCGAGCCGCCGGAACGCCGGCTGCCGCAGGCGGCCGAAGACTATACACGATGGTTCCTGTCGCGGCTGCGCACGCTCGAGCCGCTGCTCGCGCATCAGGAATATCTGTGCGCCGGCCGCTTCACCGCAGCCGATGTGTCGGTCGGCTACGCGCTGCTGCTCGCCGATGACGTCGGGCTCCGGGAGCGTTTCAAGCCGGCGACGCTCGCGTACTGGCAGCGGCTGCAGGCGCGCGACGGATTTCAACGGGCGCTCGCGGCGCAGCAGCGCGCGGCGATCGAGCAGGGCGTGGCACCGCAACCGGTCGCGCAGGCGAGCGGTCCGTTCTGAACGAGGAGACGGAAAAGAGATGACGAACAACGAATCCGGCGACCGCCCGCTGTGGTCGCCGCGGCCCGAACAGATCGCGGCGACGGGAATGGCCGCTTTCACCGAACGCGCGCGCCGCACCACCGGCCTGCCGCTTGTCGATTACGCTGCGCTGCATGCCTGGTCGATCCATTCGCCGGCCGCGTTCTGGCGCGAAGTCTGGGACTTCGGCGGTGTCATCGGCGAGCAGGGCGAGCGCGGCCTGATCGACGCGGAACGGATGCCCGGCGCGACCTGGTTTCCCGATGCGCGGCTGAACTTTGCCGAGAACCTGCTGCGCGAGTCCGCGAACCCGCAGGCACTCGTGTTCCGCGGCGAGGACCGGCTCGAGCGGCGCATGACGCGCGCCGAACTGCGCATCGAGGTCGCCCGCTTCGCGGCCGCGTTGCGCGCGCTCGGCATCAAGGAGGGCGACCGCGTCGCCGCGTTCATGCCGAACATGCCCGAGACGCTCATCGCGATGCTCGCGGCGTCGTCGATCGGCGCGGTGTTCACGAGCGCGTCGCCCGACTTCGGCGTGCAGGGCGTGCTCGACCGCTTCGGCCAGACCGAGCCGAAGCTGTTGATCGCGTGCGACGGGTACTGGTACGGCGGCAAGGCGATCGACGTGCGCCCGAAGCTCGCCGAGCTGGCGCCGCAGCTGCCGAGCGTCGCGCGGCTCGTCGTCGTGCCGTATCTCGCTGCCGGGGTCGCGCTCGATCTTTCGGGCGTGCCCGGCGCGGTGTCGTATGACGACTTCGTCGCGCCGCACCTCGCGGCGACCGAACCGCAGTACGTCCGCCTGCCGTTCAACCATCCGCTGTACGTGATGTATTCGTCCGGCACGACCGGCGTGCCCAAATGCATCGTTCACGGCGCCGGCGGGACCTTGCTGCAGCACCTGAAGGAACACAAGCTGCACACCGACGTGCGCGAAAGCGACCGCCTGTTCTACTTCACGACCTGCGGCTGGATGATGTGGAACTGGCTCGTCTCGGGCCTGGCGTGCGGCGCGACGCTGATGCTGTACGACGGCAATCCTTTCGTAGACGAGGGCCGCATCCTGTGGGATTACGCGCAGGCCGAGCGCTTCACGCATTTCGGCACGTCGGCGAAATACATCGAGACGCTGGCGAAAGGCGACGTGCGCCCGAGGCAGTCCCACGACCTTTCCGCGCTGCGCGCAGTGCTGTCGACCGGCAGTCCGCTCGCGCCGCAAAGCTTCGACTTCGTTTATGACGCAATCAAGCCCGACATGCAGCTGGCGTCGATCTCCGGCGGCACCGACATCATCTCGTGCTTCGTGCTCGGCAACCCGACGCTGCCGGTGTGGCGCGGCGAGATCCAGTGCATCGGCCTCGGCCTCGCGGTCGAGGTGTGGGACGACGACGGCCGCCCGGTGGTCGGCGAGAAAGGCGAGCTCGTCTGCCGCAAGCCGTTCCCGAGCATGCCGATCGGCTTCTGGAACGACCCGGACGGGGCGAAGTACCGCGCCGCGTATTTCGAGCGTTTTCCGGGCGTGTGGTGTCACGGCGACTTCTGCGAGATCACCGCGCACGGTGGCCTGATCATCCATGGTCGCTCGGATGCGACGCTGAACCCTGGCGGCGTGCGCATCGGCACGGCTGAAATCTACCGCCAGGTCGAGAAGCTGCCGGAGGTGCTCGAATCGATCGTCATTGGCCAGGACTGGCCGCCCGAAGCGCCGACCGATGTGCGTGTCGTGCTGTTCGTCAGGCTCGCCGAAGGCGTCGTGCTCGACGACGCGCTCGTCGCGCGCATCCGCCAGGCGATCCGCGACAATGCGACGCCGCGCCACGTGCCGGCGAAGATCGTCCAGGTCGCGGACATCCCGCGCACGAAGAGCGGCAAGCTCGTCGAGCTCGCAGTGCGCAACGTCGTGCATCGGCAGCCGGTGAAGAACATCGAGGCGCTCGCGAACCCGGACGCGCTCGAGCAGTTTCGCGATCGCGCCGAACTTCGCACCTGAAGTGCGCTCCGCACCGGTCAGCAGGGCCGACGCCAGGCAGGTTCGCCGAGGATGTGGGTCGCCGCGACGGCGCGGTCGTCGCCGAGCAGCATCAGCGCGAACAGCCGCTCGGCGAGAGTCGTCGCGACGGCCGTGCGCCGGGCGAGCAACGGCGTCGCGGCCGGGTCCAACACCACGAGGTCGGCTTCGCGGCCGGTGTCGAAACTGCCGATGCGGTCGTCGAGATACAGACTGCGCGCCCCGCCGCGGGTCGCGAGGTAGAAGCCGCGCTCGACCGGCAGCCGCTGTCCCCGGAGTTGCTGCACTTTGTAGGCTTCGTTGAGCGTCTGCAGCATCGAGAAGCTGGTCCCGCCGCCAACGTCGGTGCCGAGCCCGACCCGCACGCCGGCAGCCTGCGCCCGATCGAGATCGAACAGGCCCGACCCGAGGAACAGGTTCGAGGTCGGGCAGAAGCTGACCGCCGCTCCCGTGGCGGCCATGCGGCCGCGATCGGTGTCGTCGATCCACACGCAGTGCGCGAACACGCTGCGCGCGCCGAGCTGGCCGTAGCGTTCATACACATCGAGGTAGCTGCGCGCTTCCGGGTAGAGCTTCGCGACCCACGCCACCTCGCGCTCGTTCTCGGCCAAGTGAGACTGCAGATAGATGCCGGGATGATCGGCGAAGAGGCGTCCGGCGAGCGCCATCTGCGCCGGCGTCGAAGTCGGGGCGAAACGCGGCGTCACTGCGTACAGCAGGCGGTCGCGGCCGTGCCAGCGCTCGATCAGCGCTTTCGATTCCGCCTCGCCGCGGTCCGTCGGGTCGCCCAGGAAGTCCGGGCAGTTGCGATCCATCAGCACTTTGCCGGCGATCATCCGCATGTGCCGTTTGCGCGCCGCGGCGAACAGCGCGTCTACGGACGCCGGATGCACGGTCGCAAACGCCATCGCAGTCGTCGTGCCGTTCCTCAGCAGCTCGTCGCAGAAGAACTCCGCGACCGCGGCCGCGTGGGCCGGATCGGCGAAACGCCTTTCGGTCGGGTAGGTATATTTCTCGAGCCACGCGAGCACCTGTTCGCCGTAGCTGGCGACGATGTCGGTCTGCGCATAGTGGATGTGCGTGTCGATGAAGCCGGGCAGGACCAGCTTGCCACGGTAGTCGTCGATGGTCGTGCCGGCCGGCAGCCGGGGCAGCAGGTCGGGGGCGGGGCCGAGTTCGGCGACGAGGCCGTCGCGCACGATCAGCAACCCGTCCGGAAAGTGCGCCAGCGCGGCGGCGCCGAGGTCCGCCGGGTCGCCGAGGAAGTGCACGATCTCGCCGCGGATTGCCCTCAATCCGCTCATTGCCCGCCTCCGTCAGCATATTCCGACGGGCAGGAACGCGCCGGCTCGAGGAAGCCGGCTGGGAGATGCTGGAACGGTGCGCTCACTTTCAGGGAACGTGCAGCCGGCTCTGGTGCGGCAGGTGGCGGGCGAGGAAATCCATTTGGTCGGCGAGGATCTGGCGATTGCACAGGATCAGGTATTCGGCCTTGTTCGGCACGTACGGCGCATACAGCAACGGCATCCGCGCCTGTTCCGGGGTGCGCCCGCTCTTGCGCTGGTTGCAGGGCCGGCACGAGGTCACGACGTTCATCCACACGTCGCGCCCGCCCTGCGAAACCGGGACGATGTGCTCGCGCGTCAGGATGTGGCCCGAGTAGCGGTCGCCGCAATAGGCGCAGATGTGACGGTCGCGGTGAAACAGTTCGCGGTTGTTCAGCGGCGGAACCTGGCTGTGGCTGTCGGGACGGAAGTGGCGTCCCTTGATCGCGATGATGCTGTTCGCCGTGATTTCGGAACGCAGCCCGGTCGCGCGACAGATTCCCCCGACAAAGCGGAACTGCCGGTTTCCGACGACCCACGCGACCATGTCGAGAGCATAGTAGTGGCACGCCGCCTGCCAGCTTATCCAGCGGTGCGGCAGGCCGCGGCTGTCGAGCGTGAGGATCCAGGGGTGTTGCACGACAGGGAGCCTTGCCCGCGGCTGGCCCGGTCGTCGTTCGGATTCGATTACTTTGTCATGAGCCGCTGTCGGCACGATACCTCCTGCGCTGCTGTTCTGCCGGCACAGGGGGCGCCGGCACGATCCTGTCGGACCGATGATGCGAACCGGCAGTATCGGCCGGCCTTTTGTCATTCGATCGGCGGCGGCCGCAGTGGTTCAGGCAGTGCCGACTGGCGGGGGCGGGGCGAGATCGCTGGTGCGGAAGCGGAAAGTGCCGCGGCGCCGGTCGTCGAAATAATGCTGCAACGTCAGCGCGATCGACCGGAACGCGATCTCGTTCCACGGGATTTCATGTTCCGCAAACAATCCGACCTCCAGCGATTCCTCGCCGGGCGCGAAATCCAGGTCGATCAGGCGCGCCCGATAGACGATGTGGACCTGGCTGATGTGCGGGACGTTGATCAGCGTGAACATTTCGCCGACCTCGATCCGCGCACACGCCTCCTCGAGCGTCTCGCGCGCGGCGGCCTGCGCCGTTGTCTCGGCGTTTTCCATGAACCCCGCCGGCAGCGTCCAGAAGCCGTGGCGCGGTTCGATCGCGCGCCGGCACAGCAGGACGCGATCTTCCCATTCCGGGATCGCGCCGACGACGATCTTCGGATTGACGTAATGAATGCTGCCGCAGGTCGCACACATATGGCGCGGCAGCGAATCTCCGGGAGGAATGCGCAACTCGACGGTCGCGCCGCAGTTCGAGCAGAACTTCATGGCAGTGGCTGAAGGCTGGGGGTCGCTGGATTCTAGCCCGGAACGCCGGCGCCTCGGTGGCGGAGGTCGCAAAACGGCCCGCCGGCCCTGCGCAAAACGCATTCGCCCAGCATGCGGGAGAGCCGTTCGCACGGCCGTGGCGTCGATACAACAGATAGTTCGTGAAGTGTGCAATCCTGCCGCTGCGGCCGTGGATCTCGCTTGCAATTGCTAACAATTGACTCTAATTTCAGCTACCCTATTCACGGTAATGGCCAAGCGATGAAACGCCAAGATTTCCAGCCCGAGATCCAGGAACTCAACCTCGCTTACATGATGCTGGCGCAACAGATGCTGCGCGCCGACCGGGAAACCGCGATGCTGCGACTCGGTATCGGCCATGGCGTTGCCGAGCTTATCGAGGGATTGTCCACTGCCAGGCTGGTGAAAATGGCGAGCAGCCAGATGGTGCTGCCGGGTTTCCGTTTCGACAATGCGATGCTGGCGGGCCTGATTGCCGGCAACGGGCGGGATGCGGCGACTTCCAGCCTGCACGCCGCGATCATCGCTGCCGGCAAGCCCGTGCAGGACCTGGCCGGATAGCCCCACTGCAGGAGAGCAGAGTGAAGAACAAGAGCATCATCGGCGAAGCCGAAGACATCCAGCGCGCAGCGGAAATGGTCCGCCTCGGCGCCCGCATGCAGATGCTGGAAGCCGAGACGAAGTTGAGTCGCGAGCGTCTTCTGAAAATCTACAAGGAAGTGCGCGGCATGTCGCCGCCGAAGGGGATGCTGCCGTTCTCGACCGACTGGTTCATGACTTGGCAGCCGAACATGCATGCCTCGCTGTTCATGGCTTTC
Organism: Aromatoleum buckelii; assembly: GCF_012910785.2. Taxonomy (GTDB): domain Bacteria; phylum Pseudomonadota; class Gammaproteobacteria; order Burkholderiales; family Rhodocyclaceae; genus Aromatoleum; species Aromatoleum buckelii. The sequence continues at coordinate 376,700 of NZ_WTVH02000009.1, forward strand.
TTCAGTTTCTTTCACGACAAAGCCGGCCTCGACGGGCTCGATCCGATCATCAAGGCCTACCATCTGTACCTCGACCACGTCGAGGCCGAAGCGATGGAGCCGGTGCTCAGCCTGACGCGCGCCTGGACGCTGGTGCGGTTCTTCGACGCCGACCTGCTGCAGCTCGCCCCCTGCACGAGCTGCAGCGGGCGCTTCGTCGCCCATGCTTATGATCCGACCCACCACTTCGTATGCGGCCTGTGCAACATGCCTTCGCGGGCCGGAAAGACCAAGCGGGCCGCCAAGGCGGCGTTCGCCGAAGCGAACTGAGGGACGAATCGCCGTGCTCGAGGCCGCCGCGCCCGCAGGCGGCCTTTTCGTTTTTCGGCGCTCAAGTCCGGCGTGCCGGAGTCGTTACAGTGGCCAGTATTTCTACGAAGCGCGGGGGCGTCTTCGTATATGAATCGACAGAGGTTTCCCGGTGTTCTTGATCGTTGGCTATGTGATCATCCTTCTCGCGTCGATCGGGACCTACTCGTTTCACGGCAGCCTCATGGCCCTGTGGGTGCCGCTCGAATACCTCGCGATCGTCGGCCTGATGATCGGCGGGTTCGTCGCCGGCAACGGCAGCAAGGCGCTGAAGGCGACGCTGGCGGCGCTGCCGGGGATCCTGAAGGGCTCGCCGTACAACAAGGCGATGTACATGGACCTGCTGGGCCTGTTGTACGAGGTGCTCGCGAAAGTGCGCAAGGAAGGGCTGATGTCGATCGAGAACGATGTCGACAATGCCGAATCGAGCCCGATCTTCACGAAGTATCCGAGCGTGATGGCGAACCATCACGCGATCGAGTTCCTCACCGATTATCTGCGCATGATGGTCGGCGGAAACCTCAACGCGTTCGAGCTCGAGAGCTTGATGGACAAGGAAATCGACACCCATCACCAGGAAGCGCATACGGCGCCGCATGTCGTGGCGAAAGTCGGCGATGCGCTCCCCGCGTTCGGTATCGTCGTCGCGGTGATGGGCGTGGTGAACGTCATGGGTTCGGTCGGCCAGCCGCCGGCAGTGCTGGGCAAGATGATCGGCGGCGCGCTGGTCGGCACGTTCCTCGGCATCCTCATTTCCTATGGTTTCGTCCAGCCCATCGCGAGCCAGCTGGAACAGCGCGTCGAAGAGAGCGGGAAAGTCTTCGAGTGCATCAAGGTGGTGCTGCTGGCGAGCATGAACGGCTACGCGCCGCAGGTGGCGATCGAGTTCGGGCGCAAGGTGCTGCATTCGACGGAGCGTCCGGGCTTCGCCGAACTCGAGCAGGACATCAAGAACCGCAAGGGCTGAGAGCTGCGATGACGAGCTTGCCGCGCTTCGTGCCTCGCCCGGCCTCTGCGCGACCTGGAGGCGCCCGGCCGTGAGCGACGACACCCAGCAGCCGATCGTCGTCAGGCGCATCAACAAGGTCGCGGCGGGAGCGCACGGCGGGGCCTGGAAGATCGCGTACGCCGACTTCGTCACTGCGATGATGGCTTTTTTCCTGCTGATGTGGCTCCTCGGCTCGACCGCGCAGGGCGACCTCGAGGGGATCGCCGATCATTTCCGGAATCCGCTGAAAATCGCGATGCAGGGCGGAAGCGGATCGGGCGACAGCTCCAGCGTCATCAAGGGCGGCGGCCAGGATCTCTCCCGTTCGCTCGGACAGCTCAAGCGCGGCGATGTCGACGAGCGCCGTTCGATCAACCTCGATGCGGCGAAGGGACGCGAGACCCAGCGACTGGAGGGTGATAACGAAGGGGCGGAAGCGATGCGCGAGCGGGCGCGGCTGATCGACCTGAAAGGCCGCATCGAGGCGATCGTCGAGGCCGACCCGAAGCTGCGCAGCTTTCGCGACCAGATCCTGATGGACATCACGTCCGAAGGGCTGCGCATCCAGCTCGTCGACGAACAGAACCGGCCGATGTTCGACACTGCGAGCGATGCGCTGCAGCCCTACACCCGTGACCTGTTGCGGGCGATCGGGCGGGCGCTCAATGACGTGCAGAACCGGCTCAGCCTCTCCGGCCATACCGACGCCGCGAAATACGCCGGCGGCGAGCGCGGCTTCTCGAACTGGGAGCTGTCGAGCAACCGTGCGAACGCGTCGCGCCGGGAACTGATCGCCGGCGGGCTTGAGCCGGGGAAAGTGATCCGCGTCGTCGGCCTCGCCGAGACGGTGCCGCTGAAGGAGGACGACCTGTTCGATCCGGCCAACCGTCGCATCAGCATCGTCGTCATGAACCGGAAGACCGAAGAGGCAGTACGGGCGCAGCGCGGTTCGCTCGACGTCGGCGCGGCGACGCCCGTCGACGACGAGAAGCTCCGCCGCGATATCGGGGCGGCCGCCGCGATGCCCGGAGGTGCGCGTGCCGCCCGGCAACCCTGAACCCATCGACGCCGGCATGCGCGACCGCGAATTCCTGTTCACGACGACGGATTTCGACCGCATCCGAGCGCTGATCCACCGCTACGCCGGCATCGCGCTGTCGTCCGCCAAGCAGGACATGGTGTACAGCCGCCTCGCCCGGCGCCTGCGCGCGTGCGGCGACCGGACTTTCGCGGAGTACCTCGTCCGGCTCGAGCGCGATCGCACGGAGTGGGAAGTCTTCGTCAATTCGCTGACGACGAACCTCACGTCGTTCTTCCGCGAGCCGCACCATTTCGACCTGCTTGCCCAGCGGCTGCGCGGCATCGCGGAAAAGCGCACGATCCGGATCTGGTGCAACGCCGCTTCGACCGGCGAGGAGCCGTATTCGCTTGCGATCACCGCATGCGAGGCGTTCGACACGCTGACCCCTCCGGTGCAAATCCTTGCAAGCGACATCGATACCAGCGTGCTCGCCCAGGCGCAGCGCGGGCGGTATCGACAGGATCGCCTCGAACGACTGTCGGCGGAGCGGTTGCGGCGCTATTTCGTCCGCCCGGCCGGCGGGCCCGGCGAACTGGAGGTGCGCCCGGAGTTGCAGCGCCTGCTGAGTTTCCGCCGCATCAACCTGCTCGAACCGAACTGGCTCGTGCAGGGGCCGCTCGACGCGATTTTTTGCCGCAACGTCATGATCTATTTCGACAAGCCGACGCAGTACGCGGTCCTCAAGCGCTTCGTGCCTTTGCTGCGCAAGGATGGAGCACTCTTCGCGGGCCACTCGGAGAGCTTCCTGCACGCGGTCGATCTCTTCCGCTCGATGGGCCGTACGGTCTATCAGTGCGTCGATGCAAGTCCCGCCTGAAGGCGGCGTGGCGCTGCGCGCTCCTGCGGCGCGCATCGTCTTCATCGGGGCTTCGACGGGGGGCACCGAAGCCATCAAGAAGATCCTCGTCGGCTTGCCTGAACGCTCGCCGCCGATCCTGATCGTGCAGCACATGCCGGAAACCTTCACCCCTTCATTCGCCCGCCGGCTCGACGGACTGTGCGCGCCGACCGTGAAAGAGGCCGAGGACGGCGAGCCGGTGCTGGCAGGAAACGTGTACCTGTCGCCGGGCCATTCCCATCTCGCGATCCGGCGCACCGCTGGCAGCTTGCAGTGCGCGCTGTCGCGGGGCGAAGCCGTCAATCGCCACCGTCCTTCGGTGGACGTGCTGTTCCGCTCGGCAGCGGCCGAAATCGGGACCGCGGCGATCGGCGTCCTGCTGACGGGGATGGGCAAGGACGGTGCGCAGGGGTTGTTGCAGATGCGCCGCGCGGGGGCGTGGACGATCGCGCAGGATCACGATTCGTGCGTTGTGTACGGCATGCCGCGGGAGGCGGCAAGTATCGGCGCCGCACGCGAAATCGTCCCGCTCGACGCCATCGCGCTGCACGTCCTGCAGCGCGCCGGGCTGGTCGTGGGAGGCCGGGCCGGGTGAGCGCCCGAGCGGGTGTTCGTCGTGGAACGGCGCCCCGCTTCGGCAGGCGGCGCGGGCAAGGCGGAATTGCCGCAGCCGTCTGGTCACATCGCGCCGCTGAACACGGCGCAGCAATAAACCCGGTGCGCCCGCCCTCAAGAATCGGCCGCCATTGACGTTATCCCTCCCAACCCTGCGGCACGAACCCGTTGCCGGAACATATACCGGCATCTTGCGGAGAGCCAAATGTCCGAACTATTCAGGAATATCGAGGCGCGCACACGGCTCGCCGGCACGAACAAGCTGGAGATCCTGCTGTTCACGCTGGGGGCCGACGCGCGCACCGGCCGCCGGGAGACTTTCGGCATTAACGTGTTCAAGGTGCGGGAAGTCATGCGCACGCCGGTCATCACCGCCGCGCCCGAGATGCCGGCGTCGGTCGAAGGGATGGTGAGCCTGCGCGGCGTACTGGTGCCCGTCGTCGATCTCGCGCGATATGCCGGCATAGGTGCCGAGGCGCGGCGCGACATCATGATCGTGACCGAATACAACGGCCACACCCAGGGTTTCCTCGTCGAGGCCGTCGATACGATCCTGCGGCTCGACTGGGCGCAGATGCGGGTTCCGCCGGACATGCTGACCGCGAACCTCGGCGGCCTGGTGACCGCCGTCACCGAGTTGCCCGGTGAGCGGCTCGTGATGATGCTCGACGTCGAGAAAGTGCTGTCGGAAACGACGACCCAGGACGATCCGTTGTTGTTCCGCGGCATCGAACCGCTCGAGGACGCGGCGCAGACAGTCTATTTCGCCGACGACTCGTCGGTCGCGCGCAAGCAGATCGAACGCACGCTCGAAGCGCTCGGAGTGCCCTATGTCGGATCGATCAACGGCCGGGCGGCATGGCAGGAACTGCAGAAGATCGCGCTGCATGCCGAAGCGACGGGACGCAAGGTCAGGGAACTGGTCGGTCTCGTGCTGACCGATGTCGAAATGCCCGAAATGGACGGCTACATCCTGACCAAGATGATCAAATCCGATTCGCGCTTCGACGGCATCCCGGTTCTCATGCATTCGTCGTTGTCCGGAATGTCCAACCAGCAGCTCGGGAAGTCCGTCGGGGTGGATGAATACGTCGCCAAATTCGAACCCCGGCGCCTCGCCCAGACACTGCGTCGCCTGCTGGTCGAGAGCAACGCCTCGTCGCGGGCATGCTGAGAGGGAGCACCGATATGTCGAGCTTCAATTCCGACGAGAGCGGCCTGCTGAACGTCGTCGATGGGCGCACCAACCTCGCCGGTTCGAACCGCATGGAAATCCTGCTGTTTTCGCTCGGAACCGGCGAAACCTTCGGCATCAACGTATTCAAGGTGCGCGAAGTGTGCACCGCGCCTTTCATCACGCGCACGCCGAACATGCCCATTGGCGTCGAAGGGCTGATCTCGCTGCGAGGCAACGTGATCCCGGTCCTGTCGCTGGCGAAGATCCTCGGCCTTGCCCAGCCCGGCGCGCCGCTCGGCGGATCGATGATGGTGACCGAATACAGCAAGCGCACGCTCGGGTTCCTCGTCGACAGCGTGGATCGCATCATTCGTGTCGAATGGGACAAGGTCCGGGCGCCGGACAACATTTCGAGCAATGTGCAAAGCTACATCACCGCGATCACCGAGTTGCCCGATGGCAAGCTCGTTTCGATCGTCGACGTCGAGACGGTGCTGGCGACGACGTTCGGCGACGCAGTGGTCGGGAACATCGCGCCGATCGCCGGCGGCCACGAATACGACATTTTCTTCGTCGACGACTCGGGGGTGGCGCGGCGCAAGATCGCCGAGGTGCTCGACAAGCTCGGCGTCAAGCACAAGCATGCGATTAACGGGCTCGAAGCCTGGACGCGACTGCAGGGCATCGCGGGCCACGCGCAGCAGTGCGGGCGCCAAGTCGGGGAAGAACTCGATCTCATCCTGGTCGATGCCGAAATGCCGGAGATGGACGGCTATGTGCTGACGCGCAACATCAAGGCCGATCCGCGCTTCAACGGCATTCCCGTCGTCATGCATTCGTCGTTATCGTCGGAAGCGAATCGTGCTATGGGAAAACAGGTAGGCGTCGATGCATACGTGGCAAAATTCGACGCTGACGCGCTGGCCGATACGCTGCGCCCGCTGTTGTCGAAGGGGCACTAGGCAGGGCCGGCTGCGAGACGAATACGGAGAACAGGATGTCCGACCCCAAGATGAAATTTCTCGTCGTCGACGATTTTTCGACGATGCGCCGCATCGTGCGCAACCTCCTGAAGGAACTCGGATTCACGAACGTGGACGAGGCCGAGGACGGTGCGGTCGCGCTGCAGAAGCTCAACAGTTCGTCGTTCGACTTCGTCGTCACCGACTGGAACATGCCCAACATGGATGGTCTGACGCTGCTGCAGACGATCCGGCAGACGCCCCACCTGCGGCACCTGCCGGTGCTGATGGTCACCGCCGAAGCGAAAAAGGAAAACATCATCGCGGCGGCACAGGCAGGTGCGAGCGGCTACATCGTGAAACCGTTCACCGCGGCGACGATGGCGGAAAAGCTCGAAAAGATCTTCGAAAAAATTGGCAAGAAAGCGGTTGCCTGAATGGCGCCGGCTGAACGAATAGGGAATCCGATAATGGCGAAAAAGCTGAAGCTCGACGAGACCGGTGATTCTGACGATCTGCAAGCCTTGTTCGACAGCATCGCATCCGGTCCGGCGAAATCGGAGTTCAAGGTCGTTGCCGATCCCGGCGGATCGAGCGGTGACGACGACGAACTGCAGTCCCTGTTCGATGCGGTCGCCGCGCAGTTCGATGCTGCCGCCAGCTGCGAGTCGTCCGTAGAAAAAATCCACTCGTCGTCTGCACTTCCCGAACACAGCTGTGATGCCGTGTTTACGCGGATTGGACAGATGACGCGTCAGGTGCACAACACGCTGCGCGGGCTCGGTTCGGACGGCCTGCTCCAGGACGCCGTGCAGGCGATCCCGGACGCCCGCGAGCGGCTCAGCTATATCGCGCAAATGACCGAACAGGCGGCAAGCCGGGTGTTGAACGCGACCGACATCGCACAGCCGATCCAGAACCGGATGCACGCCGATGCGCGAAACCTCGAGGCGCAGTGGGACCGGCTGTTCGCGAACGAACTGTCGGTCGACGAGTTCAAGGCGCTGTCGGGCAGCACGCGGGATTTTCTCGGCGAAGTCGTCAGGAGCAGCCGGGCGACGAACGAACAGCTGATGGAAATCATGATGGCCCAGGATTTCCAGGACCTGACCGGGCAGGTCATCAAGAAGGTCGTCGATCTTGCGCAGAAACTCGAAACCGAACTGCTCCAGGTGTTGCTCGAGGTGACGCCGCCACAGATGCGGGGCGACCGGCACGGCAATCTCCTCAACGGCCCGGTGATCAGTTCCGCGGGGCGCGACGACGTCGTGACGACCCAGGAGCAGGTCGACGATCTGCTCGACAGCCTCGGCTTCTGAACATCAAAGGGGACGGCGGGCAACCGCCGTTTGATGCGGCGACAGGCCGCGCCGCGGCTTTTTCGTCCCGGCAGTCTGCAACGATAATGCGAGAACGTCATGAGTGACTTCGCGGGAATGGAAGATCTCCTGCAGGATTTCCTGATCGAGGCCGGGGACTTGCTGTCCGGCGTCGATAACAAGCTCGTCGATCTGGAGCGCGCACCCGACGACCGCGGCTTGCTCAATGAGATATTCCGCGGCTTTCACACGATCAAGGGCGGAGCCGGTTTCCTCAATGCTGCCGAACTGGTGACGCTGTGCCACCTGACCGAGAACCTGTTCGACAATCTTCGCACTGCTGCGGTGCAGGTCACGCCCGAAGTCATGGACGTGATCCTCGAAGCCACGGGAACCGTGCGGACGATGTTTTCGCACCTCGAACATAACACCCGGCCCGCTCCCGCGGAGCCGGAGCTGATTGCGCGCTTGAAGCAGGCGATCGCAGGAGAGCTTTCGGCGGCGACGCCGCGGGGGCCCGCTGTCGAGCCGGTGCCTGCGGAGCGGGCGGACGTCCTGCAGCGCGGGGAGCCGGACTGGGAAGCGCTGCACGGCGCGCTCACCGGCTCGCCGGCTCGTATGGCGGCGGCAGTCAAGCAGGCGGTGACCGTTCCCGCGCAGCCGGCCCGGCCGCCGGAGGAAGTCATCCAGGCCGCGATCGGACGGCGCGGGAACGACAAGCCTGATGCTGCCGCAGCGCTGGCCGGGCGGCGCGACATCGAGAGGCAGCGCGACAACTCGATTCGCGTCGACACCACCCGGCTCGACCAGGTGCTCAACCTGTCGGGGGAGATCGGCCTGACGAAAAACCGACTCAACGCGCTACGCAGCGACATCCTGAGCGGGCGCAACGACACCGAGACGCTGCATTCGCTCGACCTCGCAGTCAGCCAGCTCGACCTGCTCGTCTCGGACCTGCAGAACGCGGTGATGAAAACCCGCATGCAGCCGGTCGGCCGGCTGTTCCAGAAATATCCGCGAATCGCGCGCGATCTTGCGCGGAACCTGGGCAAGGACGTCGAACTGCTGCTCGACGGCGAGGAAACCGAAATCGACAAGACGATGATCGAGGATTTGGCCGATCCGATCATCCATCTGATCCGCAACGCCGTCGACCATGGCGTCGAGGATCCGGCTGAACGCATCGCCAACGGCAAGCCGGAAAAGTCGGTGGTGCGGCTCGAAGCGCGCCAGGAGGGCGATCACATCATCCTGCTCGTCGCCGACGACGGGCGCGGCATGAACCCCGAGCGACTGCGCGCGAAGGCACTGGAGAAGGGGCTCATCACCGATGAGGAATCGAACGCGATGGACGAGCGCCAGAGTTTCAACCTGGTGTTCCTGCCCGGATTCTCGATGGCGTCGCAGGTGTCCGACGTTTCGGGGCGCGGAGTCGGGATGGACGTCGTGCGGACGAACATCCAGAAGCTCAACGGCAGCATCGAGATCAAGTCGCAGCTCGGCAAAGGCACGACGTTCGTCATCAGCCTGCCGCTGACGCTGGCGATCCTGCCGGTCCTGCTGGTGCGGCTGGGCGAGCAGCCGTTCGCGGTGCCGTTGTCGATGGTCAGGGAAATCCTGCCGATCGACATGCGCGAAGTCCAGGAAGTGGGCGGGCGCGCGACGATGGTGGTGCGCGGAGAAGTGCTGCCGATCCTGCCGTTGGCCGGCATGCTGGGCTGGCCGCTCGAACGCCCGCCCGGCTACGGCGTGCTCATGCAGGCTGCGGAACTGTCTTTCATCCTCGCGATCGACAGCTTCGCCGGCCGCGAAGACGCGGTCATCAAGTCGCTCGACGATTTCAGGCCGAAAGGTGTCGCCGGCGTGACGACGCTTTCGAACGGCCAGATCGTGCTGATCCTCGACATGAAGGAACTGCTTGGCGGTTCCGGGGATTTCCGCGGCATGGCCCGTCTGGCGCTGACCCCGCAGCACGCCGCGGCCTGAGCGGGGCCCGTTTGTCGCCCGCGCGGCCACACGCGCAGGCGCTACGCCGCTGCGCTTGCGTCACCCCCTCCTGCTGCCTACGATGAAATGTGCATGGCCGTCGCCGTGCCGCGGGGAGGGGCGTCATGGCCGGCTTCGATTTCGGGTACTGGAGCAGTCTCGCGAAGCGGGATCCGCAAGCGTTCTTTCGCGCTCGCTCCGAAGCCATCGAACAGTTCATCGCAGCCCATCCGGCGGCCGAACGCGGCCGGCTACGGGCGCTTCAGGGCAGGATCGACTGCATCCGGGCGAGCGCCGGCAGCCCGATGCGGGCCACCCGACTGCTGGGCGCGATGATGACGGAGCGGCTGGAACTGCTCCAGTTGCAATGCGAGCGGCTGCGGGCGCTCGGCGAAGTACCGAAAGCGGGGCGGCCAGAAGCCGGGGCGAACGGCCGCCGCCCGAAGCTCAGGCAGTGAGCTCGAGAAGTCCGGCAAAGGCTTCTTCGAACTGACGCAGTCCTTCGTCCTGCAGGCGCTTTCCCACCGCCGTCATGTCGATGCCGCGCCTTTCCAGTGCAGCGAACTGCGCCCGCGCCGCCTCCACATCCCGCTCCAGCGTGCGGGCGACCGTGCCGTGGTCGCGCAGCGCGGCGAGCGTCGCGTCGGGCAGCGTGTTGACCGTCTCCGGTCCGATCAGCGGTTCGACGTACATGAGGTCGCTGTAAATCGGGTTCTTCGTCCCGGTGCTCGCCCAAAGCATGAATTGCGGCCGCGCGCCGGCGTTGCGCAGGCTGGCGAACGCGGCACCGTGGAAGCGTTCGCGATAACGCTGGTACGCGAGCTTCGCCATCGCGACCGCGGATTTTCCGCGCAGCGCGAGTGCCGCGTCGCTGCCGATCTCGTCGAGCTGCTTGTCGAGCAGCGTGTCCACGCGGCTCAGAAACAGGCTCGCGACCGACATCACGCGCCCGACATCGCCTCCCGCCTGCTGCCAGGCCGCGAGTCCACGCAAGTAGGCTTCGGCAACCGCGTCGACATGCGCCAGCGAGAACATCAGCGTGACGTTCACGCTCACTCCGTGTCCGGTCAGCTGCTCGATGGCTTCGAGGCCGGCGGGGGTCGCGGGAACCTTGATCAGCACGTTGTCGCGCCCGACTGCGTCCTTCAGCCGCAGCCCGGCGGCGACGGTCCGCGCCGAATCATGCGCGAGCGCCGGGGAAACTTCGAGACTCACGTAGCCGGCATTGCCGCGGCTCTCGTCGAACACCGGGCGCAGCAGGTCGCAGGCGCGCTGCACGTCCGGGATCACGAGCCGCTCGTAGCGGGTTTCGGCGTCGAGCGCTTCGTCTTTGAGACGGGCGAGATCTTCTTCGTAGTAGCGCCCGCCCGCGATCGCCTTGTGGAAGATCGCCGGATTGGTCGTGACGCCGGCAAGGCCGTCCGCGGCGATCAGCCGGGCGAGGTGCCCTTCGTTGAGAAGCGTGCGGGAAAGATTGTCGAGCCAGACCTGCTGGCCTTCGGCGCGTACGCGGAGCAGAGGATTCATGGGATGGCTGCGGGGAGGAGTTGCTCGAAGATTCATTGTGCTATGAATCGCCGGTCGCCGAAAGCTTGCGCGCGGCCCGCGCCGGGCCTCGTCTGACGGCCTCGGGACGGGGCACCATCGCGCGGTTCCGGCAGTCGACCGCCGCCATTCACCCGTGTTCCCGGCAAAGGCGGTCGGGCCGGAGCGTTCAGATCGCGACGCCCGAAGCGTCGAAAAGGCCTTCGAACAGGATCGAGCTGAGGTAGCGCTCGCCCGAGTCCGGCAGCACCACGACGATCGTCTTGCCGGCGTTCTCCGGGCGCTGGGCGATGCGCGCCGCTACCGCCACCGCGGCGCCGCACGAGATGCCGGACAGGATGCCTTCCTCGCGCGCGAGCCGGCGTGCGTAGAGAACCGCGTCTTCGTTGCTGACCGTCTCGACGGCATCGATCAGCGACAGGTCGAGCACTTTCGGCACGAAGCCGGCGCCGAGTCCCTGGATCTTGTGCGGCCCCGGTTTGAGCGGTTCTCCGGCGCGCGTTTGCGTCAGCACCGGGCTGGCTTCCGGTTCGACGGCGACCGAAACGATCGCCTTGCCGCGCGTCTCCTTGAAGTAACGCGACACGCCCGTGATCGTCCCGCCGGTACCGACGCCGGAAATGAAGATATCGACGTTGCCGTCGGTGTCGTTCCAGATCTCCGGGCCCGTCGTCGACGCGTGGATCGCCGGATTGGCGGGGTTGTTGAACTGTTGCAGCAGCACGTAGCGACCCGGGTCGGATGCGGCGATTTCCTCGGCTTTCGCGATCGCGCCGTTCATGCCCTTGGCACCTTCGGTCAGCACCAGTTTCGCCCCGTATGCGACGAGGAGCTTGCGACGCTCGACGCTCATCGTCTCGGGCATCGTCAGCGTGATCGGGAGGCCGCGCGCGGCGGCGACGAACGCCAGCGCGATGCCGGTGTTGCCGCTCGTCGGCTCGACTATTTCCTTGCCGGGACCGAGCAGGCCGCGTTGCTCGGCGTCCCAGATCATCGCGGCGCCGATACGGCACTTCACCGAATAGGCGGGGTTGCGGCCTTCGATTTTCGCAAGGACAGTCGCCGCGGCGCCGTCGGTGACGCGATTCAGTTTGACTAGCGGCGTCTTGCCGATCGACAAGGCGTTGTCGGAATACCAGTTCGACATAATCGGGCTCCATGAAAGAGTGGAATGAATGCTCTCGGCACCGGTCCGTCCGGGGCGCGAGGTCGAAGATACGACTCGACGAATGAACGAGGGCAGCTACGGACAGGAAGATTACGACAGTCGGCGCCGGTTTAGCGAAGAACCTCTTCGATGACTCGTGAGTGCGAAGCATGTGCGCCGGAAGGGGCTCGCGGGCGCGTCCCCCTGCTTCGGGCACCGCGATCGCGGCGCGAAGTGTTTCACGAACGAAACACTTCGTTATCGCCCAGGCTGGCGCAAAAAACCCGGCCGTACAAGGGCTTGGCTCTGAATCGGGCGAAAGCGCCGGGTTTTGCGCCGGTCGAGTTGTACAACCATTGAACAGTCAGGCTGGCGTTTCGCCGGGACCGATGCCGCTGCGACAAAAAAATTCACGTTCAATCAGCTATTTGGCTTGTCTGCACATCGATGGCACAGCTCTTGCGCAGTGTCCGCACCGGGCCTGGCATGGGGCTGGCCCTGGCTCTCGAAGGGGAAGTGCAATGAGAAAAACATTGATTTCAGCCGCGATCGGACTTGCCTTTGGTCTTGCCGGGCAAGCTTGGGCGAATCCGGTGAATACGGTCACGGACACTACCGACGACAACACGCAAACCGCAACGGCCACAGCGACGCAGGGCGGCGACACCAGCCCGCAGGCGAACGAATATTCGAATGCAACGCAGGACAACAGCAGCTTCGCCGACAGTTCGAACAACTCCGACAACTCGAACAATTCAGATAATTCGGACAATTCGGACAACTCGAACAATTCGGCGACCGACAACTCCGACAACTCCGACAACTCGGACAACTCGGACAACTCGCTCACCGACAATTCCGACAACTCGAACAACTCGGATCAGAACAACGACAAGAGCGCCGGCGACAATCGCAACAATGACGGAACGGCGCGCGCCGAGGGCTATGGCACGGCCGCGGCGAACAACGGCTCGACCTCGACCGCTACGTTCACCAACGCCTTCAACCAGACCTACGTAACCGCGTCGGCATCGCTCAGCGGCACGGTCACCGGCGTTTCCGTGAGCAACATCGGCAACGTCGCGACGAACCATGGCAGCGCATACGGCGGTAATGGGGCGGCCGGCGGAACGGGCAACGGCGGCGACGGGATCGGCGGGAATGCCAACGGCGCGGGCGGTGCCGGCGGAGCAGCCGCAGGTGGGGAAGGCGGCATGGGCAGCAATGGCGGGGACGGCGCCGGTGGGGCCGCCGCCAGTGGCACTGCGAACGGCGCCACCGGGTCGACTGGCGGAAGTGCTTATAGCGCCAACGGAGACGGTGGCGACGGCAGCGATGGTGGCGGCTCGGGGAGCGCCTCGAACGGTTCGAGCGGTGGCTCGGGTGTCCCCGGCGGAGAGGGCGGCTTGGCCGGAGGTGCGGGCACTTCGGGCGACGCGAATGGAACCGGCACTGGCGGTAGCGGGACCGGCGGGGCAGGCGGCACGGCCACCAACACGGCGGGCAACGGCGGCAACGGCGGCACGGCGACCAGCGGCGCTGCGACCGCCGGTAACGGCACTGCGGGTAACGGCGGCAACGGCGGCAACGGCGGCACCAACACGGCTGGCAACGGCGGTGACGGCGGCACGAACACTGCGGGTGCCGGGACCGGCGGTGCGGGTGCGGGCGGCGCCGGCGCTGCGGGCGGTGCGGGCGGTACGGCGTATGCCGATGCAGGCGCCTTCAACATGTCCAACACCGTCGGCGGCGGCAGCCTGGCCAACTCGGCGGGCATCTCGATGACCTCGCTGAACAGCGGCATTGGTGCACTCGTGCAGCAAAGCGCAAACGTTCAGGCCAACCTGACGGTGCAGTAAGCAGCACGATCGAGCCGGGGGAGAAGCTTCCCCCGGCTTCACCTTTGCAGTCGAGGAGTGAAGCCATGAGACAGGTACTGCCCCTGCTGACTCTCGGTATCGCGCTGGCCCTCCTGGCCGGCGGCACGCGCCTCGTGCATGCCGACGACGTCGTGATGCTCGGGGATGCGGAATCCTTCGCGCTGCAGCGCCCGGCGCAGAGGCTGATCGGCGGAGCCACGGTGGATGACGCGGCGCTTTCGGGTCAACGCGGCGGCGCCGACACGCACATCAGCGAGATTCGCGCGGTCGGTTCGATGAGCGAGATTTCGGTGTCGGAGGCCGTCACCGGACACAACCTGATCACCGAAGGCGCATTCGCCAATGCGAACATGATGGGAACCGTGGTCCAGAACAGCGGCAACGGGGTCATGATACAGAACGCGGTGATCCTCAACCTCGAGGTGAAATGACGAGGCTGCCATGAAAATCCGCCCGCTTGTTTTCATCGCCTTGCTCGGTGCGTCGATGTGCCAGTCTGCGGCGGCGCAGTCCGATTCGGCGAGGATTCTGGGGCCGTCCGGGAGCAGTTATGCAGTGCCCGTGACGAGCCTGAAAGGGGCGCGCTTCGTGTCGACGCTGCGTCAGCAATACGACTTCAGTTGCGGCTCCGCAGCGGTCGCAACGCTGCTCACGCATCATTACGACCGCAAGGTCGACGAAGTCGAGGTGTTCAGGCACATGTACGAGCGCGGCGACCAGGCGAAGATCCGGCGCGAGGGATTTTCGATGCTCGACATGAAACTCTATCTCGACGGCAGCGGTTTTCGTGCCGAAGGCGTGCGTGCGTCGCTCGACCAGCTTTCCGCGGCACGTGTCCCGGCGATCGCGCTGATCAGGGAAAACGGCTATGCGCATTTCGTCGTGGTCAAGGGCCTGCGCGCGAAGCGGGTCGTCATCGGCGACCCGGCAATGGGCACCCGCGTGCTCGATCGCGCCGACTTCGAACGCTTCTGGACCAACGGCATCCTGCTCGTCATCAACGACCAGCCCGAGCGTGCCCGCTTCGACCGCGACGAGGACTGGCGCGTCCGGCCCCCGGCGCCGATTGGGCAGGGGATCGGCGGCAATGCAACGGACGTCCTGCTGCTGCGCCGCGGGCCGATGGATTTTTGAGTCTCTTCGATGATCACTTTGCGGAACAAACGCGTGGCCGGGCTCATGGCGATGCTTGCCGTAGGTGCCGGAATCCCGGAAATTCCGCTCCGGTTGCTGGAGCATGCGCATGCGACGGATGACGTGGTCGAGGGCTTCTTTCCCGCACTGTGTGCCGGCGACATGCCGCCCGCCGAACTCCTCGCGCTCGCCGACTGGCCGCTGGATGCCGAAGGGATCGGCTGCCGGCCACACCCCGGGGTGCTCGACGCGCTCGCTGCGACCTCGGACGACGCAA
The DNA here is from genome assembly GCF_012910785.2 of Aromatoleum buckelii. Taxonomy (GTDB): domain Bacteria; phylum Pseudomonadota; class Gammaproteobacteria; order Burkholderiales; family Rhodocyclaceae; genus Aromatoleum; species Aromatoleum buckelii. Next base: position 391,997 of record NZ_WTVH02000009.1, read on the forward strand.
GTCGGCCGGGAACGATATCGCGGCTCCTGGCCGAATACGTCCTGTCGCTCGATGTTCCGCCTGGAGGCCCCGAAGAGGGTGCGCTGCCGGGGTCCGCGCCGGCTCCGATCGCGGACGGCGCCGACGAAAGGCTTCCCGATGCTGCGGCCGCGACGTCTTTTGCCGTGTCGACACCGGATTCGTACCAGCCCGAGCCGCTCGCCGCGCTCGGCGAACCGTTCCCGTCGCCCGCGCCGTCAACTGTAGCAACCGTAGCGGAGCGCGGTGACCACGATCACGACCTGGAACCGGTGCCTCAGGCTCTCCTGCAAGGTGGTCGACCCGAGGGCGAGAAGATGCTGTTCTCCGGTCTGCTGGTCGATGACGACACGCTCGGCGGCCTGCGCGGCGGCTTCGAGACGCCGGGCGGACTGATGCTTTCGTTCGGCATCGAGCGCGTGGTCCTCATCAACGGCGTGCTGTCGAGCACGACGACGTTGAACGTCGCGGACCTGAGCCAGCTGGCCGGGGGTGTGGCGGGCACGCAGGCGCTGCCCGTCGGCACCAGCGTCGGCGTGATCCAGATCGGCGCGAACAACAGCTTCGATCCGGCCGTGCTCGCCTCCGGCTCTTTCGCGACCGTGATCCAGAACAGCTTGGACAACCAGAAGATTCAGACGGTCACGACGATCAACGCGCAGGCCAACAGCATGGATATGCTGCGAGCCCATCGGCTCGGGGAGTCGTTGAGGAATGCGTTGAACAGTTCGCTGCTGCGGTAAACGACTGTATCGGGTGTCACGGAGGAACTCGCCGGCAACAGCGGTTCATTGCGGACCCCGCGCCGGCGACCGTGTTTTACAGCGTGATCGGCATCCGCAAGGTCAGTTGCAGGTCCGGCGTGTCCTCGGTGAGACCGGCGCCGACCGACAGGTTCAACGTCCGGTTCGGTGCCATGCGGTAGGAGTAGCCGAGCAGCAGGGTGCCGAGCTGAACGCGTACTGAAGTCGCGGCGGTCTCGCCGTTCTGCTTGACCTTTCCGACCGACAGGTGATCGTAGCCGATGCTGAACGACGAGCGCTCGTTCAGGGCGAGACCCATGCCGAAGTTGAAACCGAAAGCGCCGCCCGGCTGGACTTCGCCGAGCTCGATGTCGCCCTCGTTCGTCTTCTGCTTCACGTTGTCACGCTTGAAGCTGTACTGATAGCTGACACCGCCGAAAAAGACCACGGGGTCGGAAGGAATCAGCACCGTCAGGCCCGGCTGGAGCGAGTAGAAACCCGAGCCGGTCGGAATTTCGGTCTGGAGACCCACTCCCCCCGTCGTCGATCGGATCGTTCGGTCGATTTCGACTTCGAACGGATCCGTGCCGGTGCGCGACTTGAAGCGCAGCGAGGCGATGTAGTACGGCCGGTCGGCCCCGCCGTCGTTGAGCTGGTACCGGCCGGTCAGCTCGATGTCGCCGATGTCGTTCCCGTCCGTGTCGAATACTTCGGGATTGGCGCTTCCTACGGCGACTTCCCGGCTCACGCTCGAATCCCAGCGATAGACGTACGGAATTTTCGCCTCGAGTTCGAAGCGGTTCGTGATGCCGCGCCGCACGGTCAGCGCCGCGGTCAGTGAATTGCTTTTGACCTCCCGGACGTCGATCAGGCCGATCAGCAGCGCGGGGATGATCGTGTAGCCGATCAGGGCAATGCGATTGCTCGATGAGTACGCATACTGCAGCGAAGGCTCGAGGATCCACGTTCCCCGTGGCGTCAGTACGCCCGGCTGCTCGAAGATCGGTGCGACCGGCGGCGGTCGAGTGTCGGTGCGGGTCGGCGCCTCGCCGACGGGACGCTGCGCCGGCGCCTGGGCGACCTGTTGTGCGGGCGTGCTCGGTGCCGGCGGTGTCGCGACCGTTGCGGGCACGGCGGCCGTGGCGGGGGCGGCGGCAGGGCCTCGGCCGCTGATGCCGCTGATGTCCAGCGCACGCCGCATGTCGTGCAGCACTGCCTGCTGGCGCGCCAGATCCTGCTGCAGCGATTCGATCTGGCGGCTCTGTTCCTCGATCCGCTGCCTGAGCGAATCGACGCTGCCGTCGAAAGCCGCGTCATCGGCGGCGTGGAGGAACGGGCTCGATGCGGCCAGCACCAGCCCGGCCATGCTGCAGCCCACGACGGCGCCGGACCGGCGTCCCGAGGTCTTCATGGTTATCCCCCTTGTCTTTCCTGTCTTCGATGTTCCCGGCCGGGCACGGCTATAGAACGATTTTCAGGCGGTCGATCATGCGATACAGCGTCACGCGCGAAATGCCGAGCTGCCGGGCGACTTCCGAAACGTTGTTGCGGTACTTCTGGAGACTGCTGATGATGACTTCCTTTTCGACCGTCGCGCGCACTTCGTCGAGCGTCGGGCCGATGCCGGGCATCTCGGGCGCGGCGATGCCCAAGTCGGCGGCGGTGATGAGCCTTGACTCGGTCATGATCATGGCGCACTGAACGCGATTGATCAGTTCGCGCACGTTGCCCGGCCACGGGTATTCCCACATCGCATGAACCGCCTCCGAACTGAAGCCTTTCACCTGCGAACTCTTCTGGTGCCGGTTCTGGGTGAAGATCGAATTGGCGAGCAGCGGAATGTCGCTGGTGCGTTCGCGCAGGGGCGGCACCTTGAGGTGCAGGACGTTGAGCCGATAGAAAAGATCTTCGCGAAACCGCCCCTGCTCGACGGCGCGCTCGAGGTCGACGTGCGTCGCCGCGATCACCCGCACGTCGACGCGGATGCGCTCGGTGGAACCGACGCGGACGATCGTCTTTTCCTGCAGGAAACGCAGCAGGTTCACTTGCAGATCGAGGGGCAGGTCGCCGATTTCGTCGAGGAACAGGACGCCGCGATCGGCGGTTTCGATATTTCCGATCTTGCGCTGGTGCGCTCCCGTGAACGCGCCGCGCTCGTGGCCAAACAGCTCGGACTGGATCAGATTCGGCGCAATCGCACCGCAGTTCATCGTGACGAACGGCGCATCCGTGCGGGCCGAATAGCGGTGGATCGCGTTTGCGACGAGTTCCTTGCCGGTGCCCGATTCGCCGCCGATCAGCACCGGCGCGTCGACACCGACGATCTTGTCGATCTGGTTGAAGAGCTGAAGCATCCTGGCGTGACGTCCGACCATGCCGAACCGGCTGTCGCCTTCCCCGCTTCGAGGCGAGCAGCCCTCGATGCTCTGCAGCATGAATGCCTTGCCGTAAGCATGGCCCAGCGTGACCGTCAGGCGTTCTCGGTCGAGCGGCAGCGTGTGAAAGTCGTGGAAATTGCGCAACACCATCGGCCCGTGCTCCTGGTTGCGCAGCAGATCCTTGCCGAGGATCGCGATCCATTCGACGTCGTTGGAGATCAGCGCTTCCATTTCGCGCGCAGGCCAGGGGTGCGCCGAACTGAAAGCCACCAGACCGACCAGCGGCGAGCCGGCCGTCAACGCCTTGCGGGCCTCATCAATGGATGAAACCACCTGAAATTCCCACCCGATCAAGCTCATGCTTGTCAGGTCGGCAGCCACTTCGCCGGTCTGATCCAGCAGCAAGCCTTTACGTTTCGCCATCAGGGGTGTCCCTATCCGCGCCGGAGATAACGGCCTTCATCGTTTTCACCCCCGGATCGAGTTACGCCCGCCGTTCGCGCTCATGCATTTCGGTCCCGGAATGAACGTGTCCCACGAAGCAAGAAGCATGCGAAGAACGAATGAATCGCATTCGCTCCTATGCATTTCGGACTTCACGAAGCGGAGTGGAATGCGTCGAAAGCGAGAGCCGGATATTCCAACAGAATCGCAACCGAACCCGTTAAAACAGCCCGTCCATGCTTCGGAAATATCGGTTGCTGGAGGGGATGCGACGTTTCAAACGGCTGGTTGGAGATACCTTGTCCGGGGGTTTCAGGCTCCAGAAACGCCGGTAGAAAACGCCTGAATGCGTGCCAGTTTTGTGGAAATGCGAACGATGAAACCGCCTGCCGATGCAACGGGAAGCGCAGCAAAAGTGCGCCCAGCGTGGGTTTCAGAAAACCGGCGTGCCTTTCCTGCCATATTTTTCACCGTGGCCGGCTACCCGAATTTCATCGCGACGGAAATGCGTCTGGCGTAATTCCTTGCGGCTCGCTGCCCGGCGGTAGCGCAGCCGGCTGTAAGAAATGCCGACAGCAGACTGGACCGCCGCTCCGAAGAAGTTGCGACGGGTAGAGGGCAGCCAGCGCGGGCGTAGCAGGGAGACCACGGATCCGCTCAGCCTGCTTCAGCGAGTCCGGTCCGACGAGGTGCCGTGACGCCGTCTGGGTCGCCGGCAAAACGGAGATCGGTGTAAAGAATCCCGACGGCGTGGTGAGGGTGCTCGCCGCTAACGGCCCGATAGCGGCCTTGGCGACGGCAGCCCGTCGTATTGACGCTCGGTTCTCGTCATCCGTTCACCTTCACCGACGACGTTCTCACGCTCTGCAGAGCAATCTTCCCGACCTGCCTCCCGCTTGTCGACCGCCGCTCGCACGACGTTCGATTTCCGTACGTTCCTCCGTTTTCCGATCGGCCGTGTCGGTCGATGACATTTGGTGCGGTGCAATGACAATGATTTTGAAAACCTTTATCCGCAGGTGTTTTGCGACTGCTGCAATGCAGCGGAAAGAGAGTGGCACAGACGGTGCAATAAGACATTCGGGGGCCGGCAGGATCGGCGACTCGCTAATCAAGAGGAGATGGAGATAAACATGGAAGTCCTACAGGCATCACAAGTACAGGTGCTGGGTATCGACGCCGGCGGCACGATGACCGATACCTTCTTCGTGCGCGGGGATGGTCGTTTCGTCGTCGGCAAGGCCCAGAGCAATCCCGGGGACGAATCCCTGGCGATCTACAACTCGTCAGTCGACGCGCTGGCACACTGGGGGCGGGAAGTCGACGACGTCTATCCGGAGCTGGCGACCTGCGTCTACTCGGGCACCGCGATGCTCAACCGCGTGCTGATGCGCAAGGGCCTCGACGTCGGCCTGATCTGCAACCGCGGCTTCGAGCAGATCCATTCGATGGGCCGCGCGCTGCAAAGCTACCTCGGCTACGCGCTCGAGGACCGCATCCACCTCAACACCCACCGCTACGACGAGCCGCTGGTGCCGGTGTCCCGGACCCGCGGCGTAACCGAGCGCACCGACGTGCAGGGCAAGATTGTGATCCCGCTGCGCGAGGAAGAAGTGCGCCAGGCCACCCGGGAGCTGGTCGAGGCCGGCTCGCAGGCCATCGTTATTTGCCTGCTGCAGTCGCACAAGAACGAGAAGAGCGAGCAGCGCGCCCGCGACCTGGCCAGGGAAGAGCTCAAGGCGCTCGGCGTCGACATTCCGGTCTTCGCGTCGGTGGACTACTACCCGTCGCGCAAGGAAAGCCATCGCATGAACACGACGATTCTCGAGGCCTATGGTGCCGAACCGTCGCGCCAGACGCTGAAGAAGGTCAGCGACCGTTTCAAGAAGCACGGCGCGAAGTTCGACCTGCGGGTGATGGCGACGCACGGCGGCACCATCAGCTGGAAAGCCAAGGAGCTGGCGCGCACGATCGTCTCCGGGCCGATCGGCGGCGTGATCGGCTCCAAGCTCCTCGGTGAGTACCTTGGTGACGAGAACATCGCGTGTTCGGACATCGGCGGCACGTCGTTCGACGTCGCGCTGATCACCAAGGGCAGTTTCGCGATCAAGTCCGACCCCGACATGGCGCGACTGGTGCTGTCGCTGCCGTTGGTGGCGATGGATTCGGTCGGCGCCGGCGCAGGCAGCTTCGTGCGCCTGGACCCGTACTCGAAGTCGCTCAAGCTCGGGCCTGACAGCGCCGGCTACCGCGTCGGCACGTGCTGGCCGGAAAGCGGACTGGACACCGTGTCGGTGTCCGACTGCCACGTCGTGCTCGGCTACCTGAACCCGAACAACTTCCTCGGCGGCGCGATCAAGCTCGACGTGCAGCGCGCACGCGACCACATCAAGGCGCAGATCGCCGACCCGCTGGGGCTGTCGGTCGAGGACGCCGCGGCCGGCGTCATCGAGCTGCTCGACCTCACGCTGTCCGAGTACCTGCGCGCGAACATCAGCGCGAAGGGCTACAACCCGGCCGAGTTCACGTGCTTCTCGTACGGCGGCGCCGGCCCGGTCCACACCTACGGCTACACCGAGGGAGTCGGCTTCAAGGATGTCGTTGTGCCCGCTTGGGCGGCCGGCTTCTCGGCTTTCGGCTGCGCCTGCGCCGACTTCGAGTACCGCTACGACAAGTCGGTCGACCTGGGCGTCGCCCAGCTCGCGAGCGACGAGGTGAAGGCCGCCGCCTGCGCGACCTTGCAGGAAGCCTGGAGCGAGCTCGCGACGAAGGTCATCGAGGAGTTCGTCATCAATGGCTACAAGCCCGAAGACGTGATGCTGATCCCCGGCTACAAGATGCAGTACATGGGCCAGTTGAACGACCTCGAGATCGTCTCACCGGTGTCCACCGCCGCGACCGCCGCCGACTGGCAGCAGATCATCGAGGCCTTCGAGAACATGTACGGCCGGGTCTATGCAAAGTCCGCCCGTTCGCCGGAGCTGGGCTTCTCGGTCACCGGCGCGATCCTGCGCGGTACCGTCGTGACGCAAAAGCCGGTGCTGCCGGAAGACCCGGACTGCGGCCCGACGCCGCCGAAGGAGGCCTACCTCGGCACCCGCCCGTTCTATCGCAAGAAGAAGTGGGTCGATGCCGCGCTGTGGAAGATGGAAGCGCTCAAGGCGGGCAACCACATCGTCGGCCCCGCGATCATCGAATCGGATGCGACGACTTTCGTGGTGCCGGACGGCTTCGAAACCACGATCGACAAGCACCGCCTGTTCCATCTCAAAGAAGCCCGGTAGTCGCCGGCCGCCCCAAGGCCGGCGGCGCGCCCCCTCGGGGGCGACGCCGAAGGCGGCTTGGGGGCCAATCATTCACTGAGGAGACACGACCATGAACATGATGACTAACAAGGAAGTCGGCTTTGCCGACCTGCTGAAGAACGGTCAAACGCTCAAGCAGTTCCGTGACGGCATCCTGGAGCGCACGAAGACCTCGGGCCACTACAACGGCCTGGAAAAGCTGGAACTGCGTGACTCGGACCCGATCGGCTATGAAAAGCTGTTCTCGAAGCTGCGCGGCGGCCTGGTGCATGCGCGGGAGACCGCGAAGAAAATCGCGGCGAGCCCGATCGTCGAGCAGGAAGGCGAGCTGTGCTTCACGTTGTACAACGCCGTCGGCGACTGCGTGCTGACTTCGACCGGCATCATCATCCACGTCGGCACGATGGGCGCGGCGATCAAGTACATGATCGAGAACAACTGGGAAGGCAACCCCGGCATCAATCCCGGTGACATGTTCACGAACAACGACTGCTCGATCGGCAACGTGCATCCGTGCGACATCGCGACGATCGTGCCGATCTTCTGGGAAGGCCGGCTGATCGGCTGGGTCGGCGGCGTCACGCACGTCATCGACACCGGCGCGGTGACGCCGGGCTCGATGTCGACCGGCCAGACGCAGCGCTTCGGCGACGGCTACATGATCACCTGCCGCAAGACGGGCATCAACGACGAACCGCTGCGCGACTGGCTGCACGAATCGCAGCGTTCGGTGCGCACGCCGAAGTACTGGATTCTCGACGAGAAGACCCGCATCGCCGGCTGCCACATGATCCGCGAGCTGGTCGAGGACGTGATCCGCGCCGACGGCATCGAAGCCTACGAGAAGTTCGCCTATGAAGTCATCGAGGAAGGCCGCCGGGGCCTGATGAACCGCATCAAGGCGATGACGCTGCCGGGCAAGTATCGCAAGGTGTCCTTCGTCGATGTGCCGTTCAAGCACGAGGACGTTCAGGTGTCGAACGCCTTCGCCAAGCTCGACTCGATCATGCACTCGCCGTGCGAGATGACGATCAAGGCCGACGGCAAGTGGCGCCTCGACTTCGAAGGCGCGAGCCGCTGGGGCTGGCACACCTTCAACGCCCACCAGGTCGCGTTCACGTCGGGCATCTGGGTGATGATGTGCCAGACGCTGGTGCCGACGCAGCGGATCAACGACGGCGCGTACTTCGCGACCGAGTTCCATCTGCCGAAAGGCACTTGGTGCAACCCGGATGACCGGCGCACCGGCCACGCCTACGCCTGGCACTTCCTCGTGTCGGGATGGTCGGCGCTGTGGCGCGGTTTGAGCCAGTCCTACTTCAGCCGCGGCTACCTCGAAGAGGTCAACGCCGGCAACGCCAATACGTCGAACTGGCTGCAGGGCGGGGGCATCAACCAGGACGGCGAGATCCACGCGGTCAATAGCTTCGAAGCTTCGTCCTGCGGTACCGGTGCGTGCGCGGTCAAGGACGGCCTGAACCACGCCGCCGCGATCTGGAACCCGGAAGGCGACATGGGCGACATCGAGATCTGGGAAATGGCCGAGCCGCTGCTGTACATGGGCCGCAACGTCAAGGCCAACTCGGGCGGCTACGGCAAGTACCGTGGCGGCTGCGGCTTCGAGACGCTGCGCATGGTGTGGAACGCCCAGGACTGGACGATGTTCTTCATGGGCAACGGCTTCATGAACAGCGACTGGGGAATGATGGGCGGCTATCCGGCGGCGACCGGCTACCGCTTCGAAGCCCACAAGACCGGCCTCGAGCGTCGCATCGCCAACGGCGAAAGCCTGCCGCTGGGCGGCGACATCGACCCCGCTGCGCCGACCTACGAGCACAACATCGACGCGACCGCGCGTATCAAGCGCGACAAGCAGTGCATGACCACCGAGGACTGCTACGACAACCACGACCTGTACCTGAACTACCTGCGCGGTGGCCCGGGCTTCGGTGATCCGTTCGACCGCGAGCCGAAAGCGATCGAGAAGGACCTGAACGAGAAATTCCTGCTGCCGGAATTCGCGAAAAAGGTCTACGGCGCGGTGTTCACGCAGGACGCGAAGGGCGTGTTCAGCGTCGATGCGGCCGCTACCCAAACCCGTCGCGCGGAGCTGCGCAAGGAACGTCTGGCCCGTGCGGTCCCGGTGCGCGAATGGATGAAGGAAGAGCGCGAACGCATCATCAACAAGCACGCGTCGCAGGCGGTGCAGCACATGTTTGCGACGAGCTTCGCACTGTCGGAAAAGTTCACCAAGCAGTTCAAGGACTTCTGGAGCCTGCCGGACGACTGGCAACTGCTCGAGACCGAGCTCGGCGTGCCGTCCTACGGTTCCAAGCACCGCATGGACCTGTCGCTGATGCCGGGCGTCACGACCGTCGTCCAGGTCGAAGAGTGAACTCCCCACTGAACGAACATCCGAATCAAGGAGCAGAAAATGACCTACACGAATGAGCAGGTTTCGCACTTGGTCGAGGGCACGCTCGACTGGGACACGACTTTCCGCATGCTGTCGATGCCGAAGGACAACGAGCGCTTCGGCCAGTACCTCGCCGCGCTGCAGAGCAAGGTGAGCTTCAAGGACCGCATCGTGCTGCCGCTGTCGCCGCACATGTACATCGTGCAGTCGGCGAAGACCAAGCAGTGGGTCATCAAGTGTGACTGCGGCCACGAGTTCTGCGACTACACCGACAACTGGAAGATGCACGCATTGATCCACGTGCGCGACACCGAGGAGGCGATGGCCGAGATCTATCCGAAGCTGATGGCGCCCGACACGAACTGGCAGGTGTACCGCGAATACTTCTGCCCGACCTGCGGCGTGATGCACGACGTCGAGGCGCCGACCCCGTGGTACCCGGTGATCCACGACTTCGAGCCGGACATCGAAGCGTTCTACAAGGACTGGGTCGGCTTGCCGGTGCCCGAACGCGCAGCCTGATCCACCGCGGCCGGGCGGGGCGCCCGGCGCCTGCGGGCCGGCGCTTCCCGTGACGGGGAGCACCGGCCCCGGAGCCGCGCTCCGCCTCGCGCCGTTTCTCCCTCTTCAAGCAACGAGCCATGCGAGGCGAATGCCCCGCAGGACTCCGGCATGCCAAAAAAATGAAACTCGCGCCGTTCCGGGGCGTGAAGGACAAGGGGAGGAGGACTCCGCGATGAACAGCTATATGCCGCAAGGCTATGAATGGCGCACGACGCGGCTGGCGCAGTTCATCGCGCGCCACGGCTACCGCGACCTCGACGACCTGCGCGAGCGGGCGGCGCGCGAACCCGAGCCGTTCTGGGACCAGGTGCTCGACGCGATCGGGCTCGACTGGGCGACGCCGTACCGTCAGACCCTCGACCTCACCGACGGCGTGATGTGGCCGAAGTGGTTCGTCGGCGGCCGGCTCGATCTCGTCGATAACCTCGTCGGCAAGCACGCGCGCGCGACGCCGGAGAAGATCGCGATCCGCTGGGAAGGGGACGGCGGCGAACTGCGCACGCTGAGCTACGCGGCGCTCGCCGACGAGGTCGAACGCGTCGCCGCCGGATTGCGCGCGCTCGGCGTCAGCGAAGGCGAGCGAATCGCGCTGTACCTGCCGATGGTTGCCGAAGCGGTCGTGACGATGCTCGCGGCGACGCGAATCGGCGCCGTTTTCATCCCGTTCTTTTCCGGCTACGGCGCCGATTCGGTCGCGCAGCGCGTCGCCGACTGCGAGGCGCGCGTGCTGGTGTGCGCGAACGGCTACTTTCGCCGCGGCAAGCGCGTGCCGATGCTCGCGGACGCCCGTGCCGCGGCGCGGGCCTGCCCGTCGTTGCGTCACCTCGTCGTCGTCGACCGCCTCGGCCTCGGACCGCTGGCGGCGAACGACGGTGCCGCGGAGTCGTTCGCCGAAGTGGATTTCCGCGCGTTGCAGGCCGCATCACCCGATCGTGGCCCTGCTTCTACTGCGTGGCCGGCCGACCAGACGCTGATGCTGATCTACACGTCGGGCACCACCGGCAAGCCGAAAGGCGTCGTCCACACCCACGCCGGCTTCCCGGTGAAAGCGGCGCAGGACCTGCTGATGGCTTTCGACCTGCGCGCCGACGACACGCTGATGTGGGTCACCGACATGGGCTGGCTGATGGGGCCGTGGATGGTCTATGGCGGGCTGACGCTGGGGGCGACGCTGGTGCTCTACGAGGGCACGCCCGATTACCCCGACGCCGGGCGGTTGTGGCAGGTGGTCGAGCGCCACGGCGTCACGCATTTCGGCCTGTCGCCGACGCTTGTGCGCCTGCTGATGGCGACCGACGCGAGCCTCCCTGCACCGGGCGCGCTCGATACGCTGCGGGTGTTCGGCTCGACCGGCGAGGCGTGGAACGAGGCGCCGTGGCGGTGGCTGTTCGAGCAGGTCGGCCGCTCGCGGCGCCCGATCATCAACTATTCGGGCGGCACCGAGATCGGCGGCGGCATCCTCGCGTGCTTTCCCGGATTGCCGCAGAAGCCGTGCTCGTTCGACGGGCCGATTCCGGGCATGGCGGTGGAGGTGCTCGACAGCGACGGACGCCCGGTGTGCGGCAGCGTCGGCGAGCTCGCGATCCGTCAGCCATGGCCAGGCATGACGCACGGCTTCTGGCGCGATGCGGAGCGTTACCGCGAGGCCTACTGGTCGGTGTGGCCAGACGTGTGGGTGCATGGCGACTGGGCGCGCGTGGACGCGGACGGATACTGGTTCGTCCACGGGCGCAGTGACGACACGATCAAGATCGCCGGCAAGCGGGTCGGCCCGGCGGATTTCGAGTCGGCGCTCGTGTCGCACCCGCTGGTCGTCGAGGCAGTGGCGGTCGGCATCCCCGACGAGCTCAAGGGCGAGACGGCGGTGTGCTTCGTCACCGTCGCCGACAGCGAGGCGCTCGCGGCGCGGCCGTGGCAGGCGTGGGAGGCGGAACTCGTCGACCACGTCGGTCGCCAGCTCGGCAAGCCGCTGCGCCCGGCGCACGTGCACCGCGTCGAGGCGATCCCGAAGACGCGCAACGGCAAGACGGTGCGCCGGGTGATGCGCAACGCCTACCTCGGCACCGCCCTCGGCGACCTGTCGTCGATCGAAAATCCGGCCGCGATCGATGCGGTGAGCGCGCTCCGTCCATCCGCACAAGCCGTGCCGGATGCGATCGGAACATGATTTTTACCAGGAGAACCTTATGAGCAAAGTGTATTCGGACGCCGGTTCCGCGCTGGCCGACGTCGTACGGGACGGCCAGACCGTCGCGGTCGGAGGCTTCGGCCTGTGCGGCATCCCCGAGCAGCTGATCCACGGCCTGCGCGACGCAAAGGTCAAGGACCTGACCGTGATCAGCAACAACGCAGGCGTCGACGGCATCGGCCTCGGCCTGCTGCTCGAGACGCGGCAGATCCGCAAGATGGTCGCGTCCTACGTCGGCGAGAACGCCGAATTCGAGCGCCAGCTGCTCGCCGGCGAACTCGAAGTCGAGCTCACGCCGCAGGGCACGCTCGCCGAGAAGCTGCGCGCCGGGGGAGCCGGCATTCCGGCGTTCTACACCCGCACCGGCGTCGGCACCCTCGTCGCGGAAGGCAAGGAGGAGCGCGACATCGATGGCAAGCGCTACCTGCTCGAGCGTTCGCTCACGGCCGACGTCGCGCTCGTCAAGGCGTGGAAGGCCGACCGGGCTGGCAACCTCGTCTATCGCAAGACCGCGCGCAACTTCAATCCGGTGGTCGCCACCGCCGGACGCATCACCGTTGCGGAAGTCGAGGAACTGGTCGACACCGGCACGCTCGATCCCGACCACATCCACACCCCGGGCGTCTTCGTCCAGCGCATCGTCGTCAATCCGCGCCCGACGAAACACATCGAACAACGCACCGTGAGGGAGGGATGACCATGGCCTGGACACGCAACGAGATGGCCCGCCGCGCGGCGCAGGAGCTGCGCGACGGTTTCTACGTGAACCTCGGCATCGGCATGCCGACGCTGGTCGCGAACCATATTCCCGATGGCATGGACGTGTGGCTGCAGTCGGAAAACGGCCTGCTCGGCATCGGGCCGTTTCCGACCGATGCCGAGGTCGACGCCGATCTCATCAACGCCGGAAAGCAGACCGTCACGACGCTCGCCGGCAGCAGCATCTTCAGCAGCGCCGACTCCTTCGCGATGATCCGCGGGGGCCACATCGATCTGGCGATCCTCGGCGCGATGCAGGTCAGCGAGCACGGCGACCTCGCCAACTGGATGATCCCGGGCAAGCTGGTCAAAGGCATGGGTGGGGCGATGGACCTGGTCGCCGGAGTGCGTCGCGTCGTGGTGATGATGGAGCACTGCAGCAAGGGCGGCGAGCCGAAGATACTGCGTCGCTGCGAGCTGCCGCTGACGGGGGCAGGAGTCGTGAACCGCATCATCACCGACCTGTGCGTGCTCGACGTCACGCCACGCGGGCTGCGGTTGCTGGAGACCGCGCCGGGAGTCGGCATCGAGGACGTCATCGCGCGAACCGGCGCGCCGGTCGACGTCGAGGAGATGGTGATCGACTGAACCGACGAATTCGCCCCAGCTTTTTGCCGAGCGATCCGGGGTTTGTGGCCGGCCGAAGCCGAGCCGCTCTCTCGCGCAGCCGCCCCGAGCGGCGTCCGTTCGATTTCCGGACGCCGTCCGACGCCGACCGTCCGGAAACCGGACGGTCGGCGATTTCACCTCCCGGACGCTCCGCCCCGGAGTGTCCGGCCATCAGAGTGTGAAGAGATGTTTCCTTTGATGTTCCTCATGGCATCCATTTTGCTATTCTGCTAAAGCTGCGACGGATGCTGATGTCGTGGCTTTCGATCAGCCGCAGAGCTGACCATCCCACAACACGTTCGACGGCGCCTTCGCGGGCAGAATCCACAAGACTTCATCCAATGGCCGTGCTTGCCTCGGCCCGCCGCGAAGCACGCCTGAGGAGGAGACTTGATGACACGGATGCCGGAAGGGCAGATATTTTCCGACCCTCGTAACGACACTGCAGTGATGGCGGCGTGGGAACGCTTTCTCGACGGGGGCCGACCCGCCGATTCGCTGCGCACGCTCATCGACGGATCGTGGCAGCGCTGCCAGCAGCAGAATGTCGACCCGGACAAGTGCAGTGCGCCGCCGCCGGTCGAGGAATCGACGCTCTTCTCGCTCAAGCAGCACAACAGCGAACTGCTCGAAGCGAGCGCGCCGATCATGGCCTATGCACGGGATTTTCTCGCTGAAACCGGCACGATGATGGTGCTCGCGGACACGAGCTGCACGATCCTGTCGACGGAAGGCGACGACCCGACGCTCGGAGTCGCGGAAAGCATCCACCTGATTCCCGGCGTGTCCTGGACCGAGCGAGTTTGCGGCACGAACGCGATCGGTACTGCGCTTGCCGTCGGGGAACCGGTGCAGATCCATTCGGCCGAGCATTACTGCGCCGGCATCAAGCGCTGGACGTGCTCGGCAACGGTGATCCGCCATCCGCACGATGGCGAGGTCATCGGGGTCGTCGATGTTTCCGGATTATCGGAAAGCTACAGCCGGCAAAGTCTCGCGCTGGTCGTGACGACCGCCAGCCGCATCGAGAGCAAGATCGCGATGCGCGAGATGGAGCGGCGCTACGTGCTGCTCGATGCGTCGTTGCCGCGCTGGTCGGGCGCCGTGGCCGGACTGGTGCTGTTCGATCGCCGCGGGTATCCGGTCAAGATGAACGAGATCGCGCAGGCGGCGATGTCCGCTTTGGGTGCCGAAATCGATCTCGCCAAGCCGCGGCGCATGCCGGAGCTGGCGATCGACGAGCTCGGACAGTTGCGGCAGGACTGGGCCCTGCCGGCGTGGCTGCAGCGGGAATGGCTCGAGCCGGTGGTCGACAGCCGCGGCCAGCGGCTGGGGACGCTGCTCGTCGTGCCGTTGCCGCGCCTCGGGCGCGCCGTCTCGGGCGAAGGCGCACGGGACTTGTCACGCGAGCCTGCCCGCTGGGAGGCCAACCTCCCCGCGGGCTTCGCGACGATTGTCACGCGCGACCCGGGGCTGCGCGAGGCGGTGCGCAAGGCCGACCAACTGGCGCGCTCGAAAGTGCCGGTGCTGCTGCTCGGCGAGACCGGCGTCGGCAAGGAGGAGTTCGCGCAGGGGTTGCACAAGGCGAGTCCGTTCCGCGACGGCCCTTACGTCGCGCTGAACTGTGGGGGACTGACGCGCGAACTGCTCGCGAGCGAACTGTTCGGTTATGTCGAGGGGGCGTTTACCGGGGCGCGCCGTGGCGGTCTGGTCGGCAAGATCGAGGCCGCAAACGGCGGCACGCTGTTCCTCGACGAGATCGGTGAGATGCCGCTCGATCTGCAACCGCACCTGTTGCGCGTGCTCGAACAGAGCGAAATTTACCGGCTCGGCGAGAACGTGCCGCGCAAGGTCAATTTCCGCCTCATCGCGGCGACTCACCGCGACCTGCGCAAGGAGGTTGCCGACGGGCGCTTCCGCATGGACTTCTACTATCGCGTCGCGGTGACGTCGGTGCGCATTCCGCCGCTGCGCGAGCGCTGCGGCGACGTGCGCGCCCTGGCAGAGCATTTCGTCGAACGCTTCTGCAAGCAGCACGACCTCGGGCCGCGGCGGCTCGACGACGAGCTGCTCGTGCATCTCGAAAACTATGCGTGGCCGGGCAACGTGCGGGAGCTGCGCAACGTCATCGAGAGCATGCTGCTGATGAGCGACCAGGAATGCGTCGGCCTCGACGCGCTGCCGCCGGAGCTGATGTCCGGCGCCGAGGCCGACACACCGGGCCTCCCGCCTCGCGCGGGACGCGAGGCCCGTGCAGTTGCGTCCGTAAGCAGCATCGCACAGGGCGAAGTAGAGCTGATTCGCCGCGCGATCGCCACGACGCGCGGCAATCTCACGCGCGCCGCTCGCGAGCTCGATATCGCGAAGAGCACGCTGTACCAGAAGGTCAAGCTCTACGGACTCGAAAGCGAGATCGGCCGCATGCGGGGAAGTTGAGCGCGTTCCCCCTGCCGCCCGCCGGGGCCGGAGCTGTAGGGGGAAGTCGGGCAGCGCGGTGAACGGGCAGGTTTCAGTGCCCGCGATCACACTCTCTTGCAGTCGGCCGAAATGGCAGACGGGTTTTTATCGTATCCTCGGGTGAGCCGGGCGGCGCTTGTGCCCGACTCCGGCGTGCGCGCCCGCACGCCCGTCCCTACTGAATCTCGACGGACCCAGCAATGAAACTTCACCCCGTTATCCTGTCCGGCGGCTCCGGCACGCGTCTGTGGCCGTTGTCCCGCGAGCAATATCCGAAACAGCTGCTGGCGCTGATCGGCGACGACACGATGCTGCAGCAGACGGCGCTTCGCCTCGCCGGTTTTTCCGGAGGCCTGCCGGTTTCCGACCAACCGCTCGTTGTGTGCAACGAGGAATACCGCTTCATCACGGCCGAGCAGATGCGGGCGGCTGGCTGCCCGACGAACCACATCCTGCTCGAACCCGTCGGACGCAATACCGCGCCGGCGCTGACGCTTGCCGCGCTGACGGTGCGGCGCGACAGCGACGACGGGGTGCTGCTCGTCATGCCGGCCGATCACGTCATCCGCGACCGCGAGGCTTTCCACCGCGCGGTCGACACGGGCATCGAAGCGGCGCTCGCCGGCGCGATGGTGACGTTCGGCATCGTGCCGGAGCGCGCCGAAACGGGCTACGGCTACATCGGTGTCGGCGACGAGGCGAGCCCAGGCGTTCACGCGGTCGCGTCCTTCGTCGAGAAACCCGACGCCGAGACGGCGGCCGAGTACGTCGCGAGCGGCGCGTACCTGTGGAACAGCGGCCTGTTCATGGTCAAGGCCGGCGTGTGGCTGAAGGCGCTCGGGCATTTCAATCCGGAAATGCTGGCCGCGTGCGAAGCAGCGCTCGAGACGGCCGGCCTTGATGCCGACTTCGTCAGGGTCGGTCGCGAGGCGTTCCAGGCGTGTCCGTCGGATTCGATCGACTACGCGGTCATGGAGAAGCTCGCGGCGACACCGGAACTGGGCATTGCGCCGCAGGTCGTGCCGATGTCGGTGGGGTGGTCGGATGTCGGGGCGTGGGACGCGCTGTGGACGCTCGCCGACAAGGATGACGACGGCAATTCCGGTCGTGGCGACGTGATGTTCGAGGGCACGACCGGGAGCCTCGTCCATGCGACGAGCCGGATGGTCGTGTGCCTCGGCGTCGACGGACTGGTGATCGTCGAGACGCCCGACGCGGTGATGGTCGCGCGCAAGGACCAGACGCAGGACGTCAAGAAAATCGTCGCGCGGCTCAAGTCCGACAGCCGCCCGCAGGCGCTGGCGCACCGCAAGATACACCGGCCGTGGGGCTGCTACGATTCGATCGACACCGGCGGCCGTTTCCAGGTCAAGCACATCGAGGTCAAGCCGGGCGCCTCGCTGAGTCTGCAGATGCACCATCACCGGGCGGAACACTGGATCGTCGTGCGCGGCACAGCAAGAGTCACGCGCGGCGATGAAACTTTCCTGCTGTCCGAGAACCAGTCGACCTACATCCCGCTGGGCGTCACGCATCGCCTCGAAAACCCGGGGAAGATGCTGCTGGAGATGATCGAGGTGCAGTCGGGAAGTTACCTTGGCGAAGACGACATCGTGCGCTTCGACGATACGTACGGGCGCAGCTGAAGAGAAGGTCTATTTGCGGCGGGCCGAACGTATCCCGCTCCGAGGTTCCGGCCTGCCGCGGTGCTTACCAGAGCTGCCACCAGGGCCGGGTGTCCTTCGGCCCGCCGGCGAAATAGGCGCTGTTCGGGAAGTTCTTGCGCATCACGCGGTCGGCGTCGTCGCGCAGCTCGGTCATGCCGAGCGTGTCGTAGCTTTTCACCAGCACGAACAGCGCTTCTTCGGCGGCGGGTGCCTGGGGATAGGTCTCGAGCGCAGTCCTGGCGCGGTTGACCGCCGCGACGTAGGCGCCACGGCGGTAGTAGTAGCGCGCGACGTGCACTTCATGGGCGGCAAGCGAATTGACGAGATATTGCATCCGCTGGCCTGCGTCTTCGGCGTAGCGGCTTTCCGGGAAACGCTTCACGAGCTGGCCGAAGGTGTCGAACGACTCCTGCGCGCCCTTCGGGTCGCGCTCGGAAAGATCCTGGTTGGACAGTCCGGCGAGCAGCCCGAGGTCTTCGTTGAACGTCGCGAGGCCTTTCAGATAGTAGGCGTAATCGGCATTCGGGTGATTCGGATGAAGCTTGATGAAGCGGTCCGCGGCGGCGATCGCGAGCGCCGGCTCGCCCGACTTGTACTGGGCGTATGCGACCTCGATCTGAGCCTGCTGCGCATAGCGCCCGTATGGATAGCGTGCTTCGAGTTTTTCGAAGAGCTTGATCGCCTGCTCGTATGCCCCTTCGTTCATGAAGGTTTTGGCTTCGGAGTAGAGACGCTGCGCGTTCCAGCCCGCCGTCTCGTCGATCTGTTCGGGCATCGAACCGCAACCACCGAGCAGCAGCGCGGCGATAACCGCTAAACTTCGAAAAGTGACCCTGGCCATCAAAAAGACTCGCGTGAATGAACCGGACGATTATAGCCCACAGGATGCGGCGCCTTTGCACCACCGCTTGACGATTCCGGCCGACTGCGCCGGGTTGCGGCTCGACCAGGCGCTGGCGCGGCTGTTTCCGTCCCATTCGCGCAGCCGCCTGCAGGGGTGGCTGAAATCCGGCCGGGTAAGCCTCGACGGCGACCAGCCCGATGCCAAGTTCAAGGTCTGGGGCGGGGAGTCGCTCGAGGTCGACGCGGCTCCGCCGCCCGAAGCCGCTGCCGAAGCGCCCCAAGACATTCCGCTCGTGGTCGTGCACGAAGACGAGGAAATCCTGGTCATCGACAAGCCGGTCGGGCTGGTGGTCCATCCGGGCAGCGGAAACTGGAGCGGCACGCTCCTGAACGCGCTGCTGCATCACGCACCGCAACTGGCGGCCGTGCCGCGGGCCGGCATCGTCCACCGGCTCGACAAGGACACCAGCGGCCTGCTGGTTGTCGCGAAAACGCTGGAAAGTCAGACTGCCCTCGTGCGCCAGCTGCAGGCGCGCACCGTCAGGCGCCACTACCTTGCGCTGGTGCACCGCGCCGTCGCGGGACCGGGCATGGTCGAGGCGCCGATTGGCCGTCACCCGACCCAGCGTACGCGGATGGCGGTCGTGCAGTCGGGGCGAGCTGCGGTGACCCGCTATCGTCCGCGGGAGCGCTTCGCGCGCGCGACGCTTGTCGAGTGCCAGCTCGAAACCGGGCGTACGCATCAGATCCGCGTCCACATGGCGCACATCGGCCATCCCTTGGTCGGCGACGCGACTTATGGATTGCGCCGCAGCGGCAGCCCGGTGCTCGACGCGTTCGCGCGGCAGGCGTTGCATGCTTTCCGGCTCGGCCTGCTGCATCCGGCAAGCGGCGCCGAGATGACTTGGGAATCGCCGCTCGCCGAGGATTTCGAAGCGCTGCTGGCGAGCCTGCGCGAGGAGTCCGCGGCGTGACGGAGGACTGGATCGAGCCGGACTGGCCGGCCCCGCCGCGCGTGCGCGGGCTCGTGACGACGCGCAACGGCGGGGTCAGCACGGGGCCGTACGCGAGCATGAATGTCGGCCTGAACGTCGGCGATTCGGTCGCCGACGTGCGACGCAATCGGGCCCTGCTTCGGAAGTGCCTGCCCGACGAGCCGGCGTGGCTCGAGCAGGTGCATGGCGTCGCGGTCGCGGACGCCGACGACATCGGCGCTCCGGCCTGCGCCGATGCGTCGGTCGCCAGGCGGCCCGGCGCGGTATGCGCCGTGATGACGGCCGATTGTCTCCCGGTGCTCTTCTGCAATGACGAAGGCAGCGTCGTCGCAGCGGCCCATGCGGGCTGGCGCGGTCTTGCCGCAGGGGTGCTGGATGCGACGGTGGCCCGCATGGGCGTACCGGCTGCGACCGTGATGGCATGGCTGGGTCCGGCGATCGGGCCAGCGGCTTTCGAGGTTGGCGACGAAGTTCGGGCGGCATTCCTCGCGACCGATCCAGCCACCGCGATCGCCTTTCGGCGTGCCGGGGGAGCCGGCAAGTGGACGGCCGATCTCTTTCTGCTCGCGCGTCTGCGTCTGGCCGCGCTCGGCGTCTCGCGCGCGTACGGCGGCGGTCTTTGCACTTATGCCGAACGGGAGCGTTTTTTTTCCTACCGGAGGGAGGGTATCACGGGGCGCTTTGTGTCAATGGTATGGTTGGCACCTTAGCCCGAACGCATGATCCGTACTATTGATCGGGGTTGGAATCGGCATCGCGGGCGTCTGTTTCTTCTGCTCCGCGGCGCTTGCGTGCGCTCCGGCGCCGTGCCGGCGTCCCGAACAGCCAGAGGAAAAGGGCTAGCGGTCCCACCCCCCAGAATATGAAAGTGAGCACGCCGCCAATCACCGTGGTGTCGGAAATGGCAGCAAGCAGAACCACGTATAACCAGGCGATGGCGACTATGTACATGACTGCCGATTCTACCCGGCTTGTGCCCGCGGCCCCATGCCCGGCAAGTAGCGTGGAAGGACGGCATACCACCAGGGTCACCGCGGCATGCCCGCAAGCAGGCCGGACCCAGGCCTCAGGAGGGGCGGATGTCTGATTCGGAAGACAAGCAGGCTAACGCAGCGGTTCAGGGAATGCTGCAGTTCGGCCAGGCCATGATGCAGAACTTCTTCGACGCCGTGGGGCGGCAGCAGGCCGCGATGCAGGACAGCTCCGGCGCAACGGTCCAGCGGCTTCCGTTGCCGGAAGCGGAGGAACTCAGCCGCATGCAACAGCAGTTCGCCGAGCGGCACGCGGCGCTGTGGTCTGCGCTGCTGCAGCGCAAACCCGGCGAGCAGGCGGCACCGATCGTCGAACCGCCCCCTGGCGACCGCCGGTTTTCGTCGCCAGAGTGGGCATCGAGTCCGGTGTTCGATTACGTCCGGCAGGCGTACCTGTTGAACTCCGAATTCCTCCAGCAGGTTTCCGACGCGGTGCCGATGGCCGATGGGCGGGCCAAGTCGAGGGTGCAGTTTCTCACGCGGCAGTATATCGACGCGCTAGCGCCGTCGAACTTCGCCGCAACCAATCCCGAATTCATCAAGACGGCACTCGAGACCAAGGGCGAAAGCATCACGAAAGGGCTGAAGAACCTGATCGCGGATCTCGAAAAAGGGCGCATTTCGATGACCGACGAGGCGGCGTTCGAAGTCGGCCGCAATCTGGCCGTCACGCCCGGCGCGGTCATTCACGAGAACGAGCTCGTTCAGCTGATCCAGTACGCGCCGCTCACCGACAAGGTGGCGCAGGTCCCGCTGCTGATCGTTCCGCCGAGCATCAACAAGTATTACGTGCTGGATCTGCAGCCGGAAAATTCCCTCGTGCGCTTCGCCGTCGAGCAGGGTTTCACGGTGTTCCTGGTGTCCTGGAAGAACGTCGGGCCGGAGGGCGGGCATTTCACGTGGGACGATTACGTCGACAAAGGCGTGCTGACCTCGCTCGACGTCGTACGTGCAGTGACGCGCGTCAAAAAGCCCAACGTGCTCGGTTTCTGTGTCGGCGGCACGATCCTGTCGGCAGCCCTTGCGGTCGCGCGAGGCCGCGGCGAGGAGCCGGTCGAGAGCGTGACGCTGATGACGACGCTGCTCGATTTCGCCGACGCCGGGGAGCTCGCTTGTCTCGTCGACGAAGCGAGCGTCGCGGCGCGTGAAGCGGCGATCGGCAAAGGCGGGCTGCTCAAGGGGCAGGAACTGGCCAACGTCTTTTCCTCGCTGCGCGCCAACGACCTGATCTGGCAGTACGTCGTCGGCAATTATCTGAAGGGCAGTACGCCGCCGCCCTTCGACCTGCTGTACTGGAATTCGGACAGTACGAACCTGCCGGGACCGTTCCTAACGTGGTACCTGCGCAACATGTACCTTGAAAACAACCTCCGCGTGCCGGGCAAGCTCAAAGTGCTCGGCGTCAAGGTTGATCTCGGCAAGGTGGATGTGCCCGCCTATCTGCTCGCGACTCGCGAGGACCACATCGTGCCGTGGAAAGGCGCATACCTGTCGCGCGGTCTGCTCGGAGGCGATACGACTTTCGTGCTGGGTGCGAGCGGGCATATCGCCGGAGCGATCAATCCCGCATCGAAGAATCGCCGCAGCTTCTGGGTCAATCCTTCCACCGCCGCCGATCCCGACGAATGGCTGGAGGGTGCCGATGAACGCAAGGGCAGCTGGTGGCTGCACTGGATCGAGTGGCTGAAGCTGCGCGGCGGCAAGCAGGTGGCGGCACGCGGGCGCCTCGGCAATGCGACATACAAACCGACCGAGCCTGCTCCGGGCCGGTACGTGAAGGAAAAGGCCTGACGCCAGAGCCGACAAGAAGAATCAGCTCGCGGCAGCGGTTACGGGGGGCGCTGCCGGGCATTGTTACAGACCCTTCGAGAGATGAAACGGGAGAGGAGTTAGAACATGGCAAGAGTTGCACTGGTAACGGGAGGCATGGGTGGCCTGGGTGAAGCGGTCTGCATCAAGCTCGCGGCGCTCGGCTACCGCGTGGTGACCACGCATTCGCCCGGTAACGCGAAAGCCGGCGAATGGCTGCAGACGATGAACAACATGGGTTACGGCTTCCGTGCCTTTCCCTGCGACGTGTCGGATTTCGATTCGGCCCGGAGCTGCGTCGAAACGGTGACGAAGGAGGTCGGCGCGGTGGACGTGCTGGTCAATAACGCCGGCATCACCCGCGACATGACGTTCCGCAAGATGACCAAGGCGGACTGGGATGCGGTGATCTCGACCAACCTCGACAGCGTGTTCAACATGACCAAGCAGGTCATGGACGGAATGGTCGAGCGCAAGTGGGGTCGGGTCATCAACGTGTCGTCGGTCAATGGCCAGAAGGGCGCGTTCGGCCAGACCAACTACTCCGCGGCCAAGGCCGGGATGCACGGATTCACGAAGGCGCTGGCACTGGAAGTGGCTCGTTCCGGCGTGACCGTCAACACGATCTCGCCCGGTTATATCGGCACCAAGATGGTTATGGCGATCCCGCAGGAGATCCTCGATACCAAGATCCTGCCGCAGATCCCGGTGGCGCGCCTGGGCAAGCCGGAAGAAATCGCGGGGCTGGTGGCCTACCTGTCGTCCGAGGAGGCGGCCTTCGTCACCGGCGCCAATATCTCGATCAACGGCGGTCAGCACATGTTCTGAGCAAGGTCCGCAAGGTTCGAGGACGGCGTGTTCCGGCAGCAGGAGCACGCCGTTTTTACTTATTGCATTGCAGCATCATGCAACAAATGTGCTTATAATCCTCCCGCTAGTGGTATCCGCGTCCCGGGGTGCCGCCTGTCAGCCAACCGAAGAGCGGGGCAGCCGGCGAAGGCGCGACTGCCTGTGATTCCTCATCACCCAATTGCAGCAAGAGGATTGCAAATGAATCAGAAAGTCGCACTCGTCACCGGCGCCATGGGCGGCCTGGGTACCGCGATCTGCCAGGCGCTGGCAAAGGACGGAATGAAGGTCGTGGCCAATTGTCTCCCGGGCTTCCCGCAGAAGGATGAGTGGCTGGGACGGCAGAAGGAGCTCGGCTTCGATTTCATCGCAGCCGAAGGTGACGTGTCCGACTATGACTCCTGTCGCGCGATGGTGGCGAAGATCGAGGCCGACGTCGGCGCGATCGACGTGCTGGTGAACAACGCCGGGATCACCCGCGACAAGTTCTTCCCGAAGATGGAAAAAGCGCAGTGGGATGCGGTCATCAACACCAATCTCAACAGCCTCTTCAACGTCACCCACCACATCTCGCCGAAGATGGCAGAACGGGGCTATGGGCGGATCATCAATATTTCTTCGGTGAACGGCGTCAAGGGCCAGGCCGGCCAGGCCAACTACTCGACCGCGAAGGCGGGCGTGCTCGGCTTCACCAAAGCGCTTGCCGCGGAACTGGCAACGAAAGGCGTGACCGTCAATGCGATCGCGCCGGGCTATATCGGCACCGAGATGGTGATGGCGATCCGCGAAGACATCCGCCAGGGCATCATCGACAGCGTACCGATGAAGCGCCTGGGCAAGCCGGAAGAAATCGGCGCCCTGTGCTCCTACCTGTCTTCCGACCTGGCTGGCTACGTCACGGGCGCGACGATCAATATCAACGGCGGCCTCCACATGTGCTGATGCAGCATCCGAAGCCTGTGGATGATTGCGAACCCCCGCCGAATGGCGGGGTTTTTCTTTCGGCAGCGCGGTATAATTTTTTTACAGAGCGGAATCGACCGCCGTCGAGGAGAAAAGCGAATATGGCCGAGCAAGGGCGCCTGATCAAGAAGTACCCGAACCGCCGTTTGTATGATACTCGGACCAGCTCGTACATCACGCTGGCCGACGTCAAGGAACTGGTGCTCAGCCGCGAAGAATTCCAGGTGGTCGATGCAAAAACCACTGAGGACCTGACGCGCAGCATCCTGCTCCAGATCATCCTCGAAGAAGAAGCCGGCGGCGCGCCGATGTTCACCAGCGATCTTCTTGCCCACATGATCCGCTTCTACGGCAACGCCACCCAGGGAATGATGGGGAAGTACCTCGAGAACAACATCAAGGCCTTTACTGAAATGCAGGGAAAGCTGCAGGAACAGGCGCAGGCAATCTACGGCGAGAACAGCCCGATCAGCCAGGACCTGTGGGCGCAGTTCCTGAATTTCCAGGGCCCTGCGCTGCAAAGCGTGATGGGCACCTACGTCGAGCAGAGCAAGAAGATGTTCTCCCAGATGCAGGAGCAGATCGAGAGCCAGACCCGCAATATCTTCACCGGATTCCCGTTCCCCAGCTACGCTCCTGCGGGCAAGGACGAGACGGGTGCGAAAACGGCCACCGAAACCGAGATGCCGGCAGAAAAACCCACGGGCAAGGGCGGCCGCGCCACCCAGAAATAAGGCGAACCCGGCCCGCGGCCACGATCGAGGACCGCAGAGGGGTTCAACAGAGAGCATGACTCAGCAGAAATTCCAGCACGTGCCGCGCGTCGGCTTCGTATCCCTCGGCTGCCCCAAGGCCACGGTCGATTCCGAACATATCCTGACTCGCCTGCGTGCAGAAGGCTACGACATTTCCGGCAGCTACGATGACGCGGATCTCGTCGTCGTCAATACCTGCGGTTTCATCGATGCCGCAGTCGAGGAGTCCCTCGACGCCATCGGCGAGGCGCTCGCCGAAAACGGCAAGGTCATCGTCACGGGATGCCTCGGTGCCAAGGACGACGTCATCCTTGCAGCCCACCCCCAGGTGCTGGCGGTGACGGGCCCGCACGCTACCGACGCCGTAATGAAGGCGGTACACCAGCATTTGCCCAAGCCGCACGATCCTTTTACCGATCTCATTCCGCCTCAGGGAATCCGGCTGACCCCGGCGCATTACGCTTACCTCAAGATATCCGAGGGCTGCAACCATCGCTGCAGCTTCTGCATCATTCCGTCGATGCGCGGCGACCTCGTCAGCCGTCCGATCCACGACGTTATGCGCGAAGCCGAATCGCTCGTCGATTCGGGCGTGAAGGAACTCCTCGTGATCTCGCAGGACACCAGCGCTTATGGTGTCGACCTGAAATATCGCACCGGCTTCTGGAACGGCCGTCCGCTCAAGACCAGACTGATCGACCTGGCGAAGGCGCTCGGCGAGCTCGGGGTATGGGTGCGGATGCACTACGTCTATCCGTATCCGAGCGTCGACGAACTGATTCCACTGATGGCCGAGGGCAAGATCCTGCCGTATCTGGACGTGCCATTCCAGCACGCCAGTCCGCGCATCCTCAAGGCGATGAAGCGTCCCGGGAATGTCGAAAACGTCCTCGAACGAATCCGCAAGTGGCGCAGCATTTGTCCCGACCTGACGATCCGATCGACGTTCATCACCGGCTTCCCCGGTGAAACGGATGAAGATTTCGAGCAGTTGCTCCGTTTCCTCGAAGAGGCGCAGCTCGATCGTGTCGGTGCATTCGCGTATTCGCCTGTCGAAGGCGCCGCCGCGAACCTGCTTGCCGACCCGGTGCCCGACGAGGTTCGCGAGGAACGACGGATGCGCCTGATGGATTTCCAGGAAGACATCTCAACGCAGCGCCTCGAACGCTGGATCGGGCGCGACATCACCGTGCTCGTCGAGGAAGTCGACGATGAAGGCGCGGTTGCCCGTTCGGGCAGCGACGCTCCCGAAGTGGACGGGCTGGTGATCATCCCGGATGGCGAGGAGCTCGTTCCCGGCGAATTCGCGAAGGTGCGCGTCACCGATTGCGACGTGCACGATCTTTACGCCAAGCCACTCCCGTGATGTCCTGCTAGCGCCATGTACGAAACGGCGCTCCCGTGCGTGCCCGGCAGCAGCCCGGTCATCGGTCTGGCTCTGGGCAGCGGTGCGGCGCGAGGCTGGGCTCACCTGGGCGTCCTGCAGGCGCTGGCTCGTGAAGGAATCGAGCTCCAGGTGATCTGCGGATGTTCGATCGGAGCGTTTGTCGGCGCCGCGATGGCGGCGGGGGATCTCACGAAGCTCACCGAATGGGCGCAGTCGCTGAAATGGCAGGACGTCGTTTCGCTGCTCGACGTCAGCCTCAGGGGCGGACTGATCCGCGGCCAGAAACTCATCCAGTTTTTCGAGCGCAATTTCGTCGATCGGGATTTTTCCGAACTCCAGCGCTCCTTTGCGTGCGTCGCCACCGAACTGGAAACCGGGCGGGAGATCTGGCTGCGGGAAGGAAGCGTTTCGGCCGCCGTGCGCGCCTCGATCGCGCTTCCCGGGCTGTTCACACCGGTCATCCACAATGGCCGCCTTCTCGTCGACGGCGGCCTCGTCAACCCGGTGCCGGTTTCCCTGTGCCGCGCGATGGGAGCCGATGTCGTGATCGCGGTCGATCTGGGGTCGGACATGATCGGAAAATCCTGGCGTCCGGTGCCGGCTGAGGCCGAAACCGGTATCGGCTGGACGGAGCGCCTGTTCGGACGCCTGGGCTTTTTCGGCAGCGGCGGGAACGGTGAGCCGGGAAACGGTCAGAATCCGTTGCGTGAGGTTAACCTGCCTTCGCTTCTGACCGTCCTCACTAGCAGCATCAACATCATGCAGGTTCGTATCGCGCGCAGTCGGCTTGCCGGGGAGCCGGCCGATGTGCAGATATCTCCGCGCCTGGGCCACTTGGGGCCAATGGATTTTCATCGCGCTGCGGAGGCGATTGCGGAAGGAGAGGCGGCCGTCGAACGGATGCTGCCGACGTTGCGATACTGTCTGGGGCATGGTTGAACGGGAGTTGCCCGATATGAACGAGTTGCTACCCACGCTCGCGGCGGCCGTCGGGGCGCCGCATCTGCTCACCGACCCCGAGTCGATGGCGCCTCACCTGACCGACTGGCGCGGGCGCTACACGGGAACTGCGCTGGCGGTCGTCAAGCCCGCCGGGACGGCCGAAGTTGCGGCAGTCGTGCGCGCCTGTGCGGCGGCCGACGTCGCGATGGTCCCGCAAGGCGGAAATACCGGCCTGTGCGGCGGCGCGACCCCACTGGCGAACGGGCAGACGGTGGTGATCAACCTGTCACGCATGCATCGCATCCGCGCCGTCGATCCCGCCAACAATGCGTTGATCGCCGAGGCCGGCTGCACCCTTGCGGCCGTCCAGCAGGAGGCAACATCGGTCGATCGGCTTTTCCCGCTGTCGCTCGCCTCGGAGGGGAGTTGCGAGATCGGCGGGAATTTATCGACGAACGCCGGGGGAGTCCAGGTCCTGCGCTACGGCAACATGCGAGACCTCGTGCTCGGCGTCGAAGTCGTCCTGCCCGATGGTCGCGTATGGGACGGGCTGAGGACATTGCGCAAGGACAACACCGGCTATGACCTGAAGCAGCTGTTCATCGGGGCGGAAGGTACTCTCGGTATAGTCACCGCGGCCGCGCTCAAGCTCTTTCCCCGCATGCGCAGCCGCGCCACGGCCTGGGTCGCGATACCCGACCCTGCGGCCGCGGTGACGGTTCTGGCCCGGCTTAGGAATGCAGGGGGCGACCGGGTGACGGCGTTCGAAATCGTCGGCCGCTCGGCGCTCGATCTGGTATTGAAGCACTTCCCTGGCGCCCGGTCACCGCTTGCCGATCCGGGCGCATGGGCGGTGCTCGTGGAGTTGACGGACGCTTTTGTCGATGCGCCGCTGGGGGAAATGCTCGAGCGGGCGCTGGCTGAAGCGCTGGACGAGGGGCTCGTGCTCGATGCGGCGGTCGCCTCGAGCCTGGCGCAGGCCGAAACCCTGTGGGCATTGCGCGAAAACGTCTCCGAAGCGCAACGGCTCGAAGGCGTCAGCATCAAGCATGACATCTCGGTTCCGGTAAGCAGGATTCCGGAGTTTCTCGAACGAGCAGACGCTGCCCTTCTGGCCGCATGGCCGGATGCGCGCATCGTTGCCTTCGGCCATATCGGCGACGGGAACCTGCACTACAACCTGTCGAAGCCGGACGCGCAGGAAAACGCCCATTTCATCGCCAGAACAGAGGAAGTCAATCGCCTCGTTCACGATGTCGTCGACCAGCTCGGGGGCTCGATATCCGCGGAGCACGGCCTCGGCCAGCTCAAGCGCGTTGAGGTCCGGCGCTACAAATCGGAAGTCGAGCTGGAGTTGATGCGGGCGGTAAAGGAAAGCATCGATCCGCGCGGTTTGATGAATCCCGGCAAGGTTTTGTGAGATGCAAAGATGATCGCAATTTGGGGTTTACAGTGTCATTGGGTAGCCCTATAATGCGCGCTCTTTCGGGTCAGGGGGTATAGCTCAGCTGGGAGAGCGCTTGCATGGCATGCAAGAGGTCAGCGGTTCGATCCCGCTTACCTCCACCAACCGAAGAAGCGACGATGTCCCCATCGTCTAGAGGCCTAGGACATCGCCCTTTCACGGCGGTAACCGGGGTTCGAATCCCCGTGGGGACGCCAGAACAACGCGGGTCGCCGTAAGGCGGCGCGCAAATCGGCAAAAAACTGCCGATAGCAGGTCAGCGCGGAGTGGTAGTTCAGTTGGTTAGAATACCGGCCTGTCACGCCGGGGGTCGCGGGTTCGAGTCCCGTCCACTCCGCCAGTTTCATAGCAGTGTTGGTGTGTCGTTCGCCGCTACGTGTTCATTCGGATCGGCGAACAAGCTGTGCTTGCAGTGCGTTCATTCAAGCGCTATAGTCTCGCGCTCTGTCGTGGGGGTATAGCTCAGCTGGGAGAGCGCTTGCATGGCATGCAAGAGGTCAGCGGTTCGATCCCGCTTACCTCCACCAACCGAAGAAGCGACGATGTCCCCATCGTCTAGAGGCCTAGGACATCGCCCTTTCACGGCGGTAACCGGGGTTCGAATCCCCGTGGGGACGCCAGAACAACGCGGGTCGCCGTAAGGCGGCGCGCAAATCGGCAAAAAACTGCCGATAGCAGGTCAGCGCGGAGTGGTAGTTCAGTTGGTTAGAATACCGGCCTGTCACGCCGGGGGTCGCGGGTTCGAGTCCCGTCCACTCCGCCAACAGACAAGGGAGCCTTCGGGCTCCCTTTTTTTCGCCCGTCAAGCGAGTGTCATCGGAAAGCGATCATCCAGAGTTGGGTACGGGCCGCCGTGAGTGACGGATGGCTGCGATGGCAGGCATTCGCGGCGCTGGCATCATCAAGGTAAATTGCACTAGAGTTTTCCTTATACGCTTCGGTACGGGATTCTCGATGGCAATGCCGATGTGTTCGTTAAACGACAGGAGCGGGATATACAATGAATATGAAGAAAATCGGGATCGTTGGTGCTGGAACGATGGGAAACGGCATAACCCAGGCGTTCGCGGTGGCAGGGTTCGACGTCGTGATGAGCGACGTTGCGGACGCGGCGTTGCAGCGCGGTCTGGCGACCCTGAGCGGCAGCCTCGATCGGCTCGTCAAGAAAGACAAGATGACCGAAGCGCAGAAGGTTGAGGCGATTGCGCGGGTGCGCGGATCGACGGAGCTCGGCGCGATGAGCGACTGCGACCTCATCATCGAGGCGGCAACCGAAAACCTCGCACTGAAGCTGAAAATCTTCGAGCAACTCGACGCCATTGCAAAACCCGAGGCGATCATCGCGAGCAATACGTCATCGATTTCGATCACGAAGCTCGCTGCTTCCACGCGACGTGCCGACCGAATCATCGGCATGCATTTCTTCAATCCCGTTCCGGTGATGGCGCTGGTGGAACTCATTCGGGGTTTGCAGACATCCGACGCCACTTACGCGGCCGTAGAGACGCTTGCCGGCGCAGTCGGCAAGACGTCGGTGCAAGTGCGCAACAGCCCGGGTTTCGTCGTCAACCGCCTGCTGTGTCCGATGATCAACGAGGCGATTTTTGCCCTCGGGGAAGGCCTCGCGAGCGCGGCCGAGATCGACGAGGCAATGAAGCTGGGCTGCAACCATCCCATCGGCCCGCTCGCGCTGGGGGACATGATCGGTCTCGACGTGGAACTCGCGGTGATGCAGGTGCTCTTCGAAGGTTTCAAGGACCCGAAGTATCGCCCCGCGCCGCTTCTCGTGGAGATGGTGGAA
The DNA here is from genome assembly GCF_012910785.2 of Aromatoleum buckelii. Classification (GTDB taxonomy): domain Bacteria; phylum Pseudomonadota; class Gammaproteobacteria; order Burkholderiales; family Rhodocyclaceae; genus Aromatoleum; species Aromatoleum buckelii. Next base: position 422,385 of record NZ_WTVH02000009.1, read on the forward strand.
GCGGGCTACCTCGGCCGCAAGTCGGGCAAAGGCTTCTTCGATTACAAATAATCCACTCCGTGAGGCAGCCGGCTGTAGAGGCTGCCTTAAAGTCTCCTCGGTAGGAACCCGATAAAAAACGCCACCCGAGGGTGGCGTTATCACTTGAGCGTTCTGCTTCAGCCGCGGCGCATCGCGTCGAAGAACTCACCGTTGCTCTTGGTGGCCTTGATCTTGTCGAGCAGGAATTCCATCGCGTCGATGTCGTCCATGCCGTACAGCAATTTGCGCAGGATCCACACTTTCTGCAGCACGTCGGCCTTGAGGAGGAGTTCCTCGCGGCGCGTGCCCGACCGATTGACGTTGATCGCCGGATAAACCCGTTTCTCGGCCATGCGGCGGTCGAGGTGCAACTCCATGTTGCCCGTGCCCTTGAACTCTTCGTAGATCACGTCGTCCATGCGGCTGCCGGTGTCGATCAGCGCGGTCGCGATGATCGTCAGCGACCCGCCTTCCTCGATGTTCCGGGCAGCGCCGAAGAAGCGTTTGGGCTTCTGCAGCGCGTTCGCGTCGACGCCGCCGGTGAGCACCTTGCCCGAGGCGGGCACCACGGTGTTGTAGGCGCGCGCAAGGCGCGTCAGCGAGTCGAGCAGAATTACGACGTCCTTCTTGTGCTCAGTCAGGCGCTTGGCTTTCTCGATCACCATCTCGGCGACCTGCACGTGGCGAGACGCGGGTTCGTCGAAGGTGGAAGCGACGACTTCACCTTTGACCGATCGCTGCATCTCGGTCACTTCCTCAGGGCGCTCGTCGATGAGCAGCACGATGACGACGACGTCGGGATGATTGGCGACGATGGAGTGTGCGATGTGCTGGAGCATCACCGTCTTGCCGCTCTTCGGCGGGGAGACGATCAGGCCGCGCTGGCCTTTGCCGATCGGCGCGATCATGTCGATCACCCGGCTCGTGATGTTTTCTTCCCCGCGGATGTCCCGTTCGAGCTTGAGGCATTCGTTCGGGTGCAGCGGCGTGAGGTTCTCGAAGAGGATCTTGTGCTTGCAGGCCTCGGGAGGCTCGCCGTTGATCTTGTCCAGCTTGACGAGCGCGAAATATCGCTCTCCGTCTTTGGGCGTGCGGATCTCGCCCTCGATCGTGTCGCCGGTGTGAAGGTTGAAGCGCCGGATCTGCGACGGGGAAACGTAGATGTCGTCGGTTCCGGCAAGATAGGAAATGTCCGGGGAACGCAGGAATCCGAATCCGTCGGGCAGGACTTCGAGCGCTCCGTCGCCATAAATCGGTTCGCCCTTTTTCGCCCGGTTCTTGAGCAGGGCGAACACGAGTTCCTGTTTGCGCAGCCTGTTGGCACCATCGATTTCATTCGCGATGGCCATTTCCAGCAGTTCGCTTACGTGGAGGGACTTCAGCTCCGATAATTGCATGGCGAGAGGGCGCAACAAGGCGCTATTGGATGAAGCAGGTGAAGGGATCTGGGAGAGAGGCAATCGCGGCGCCGGGAATTTCGGCACGGGGCGCGGGAGGCGCCGCGGAAACGACCTGGACTGTAGCGCCGGTCAGAGGTTGCTGTCAATGAACGCGGTGAGTTGGGACTTCGACAGCGCGCCGACCTTGGTGGCTTCGACGTTGCCGCCCTTGAACAGCATCAGCGTCGGAATGCCCCGCACGCCGAATTTGGCGGGGGTCTCCTGGTTTTCATCGATGTTGAGCTTCGCGATTTTCAGCTTGCCGGCGTATTCCTTGGCGACGTCGTCGAGAATCGGCGCAATCATCTTGCACGGACCGCACCATTCGGCCCAGTAGTCGACCAGCACGGGGGTCTGCGACTGAAGCACCTCGGCTTCGAAATTGCCGTCGGTGACGTAATGGATATGCTCGCTCATGTTTCCTCGCATCAGGGGGTAACGGTAGTGCTTCGGATAGGGGATGGGCCCTGACGGACCCGATCGACAAAGGCGGAATCGAACCGCCTCGTGCTGGGAGTTTCCGAAAAGTTATGCGAAGCCGGCCCGCGCGTCAAGAAGTTCTCCGGGCCGCGGGCCATGCCGGGCGAGGCGGGGAGGCGGCAATGGCACCAAGCGGGCTCTCTCGGCTATATTGTGAGCACTGGGAGTGTTGCCCATTTTGACCGCGTATCGAACTGATGGAGTTCAAATAATGACTTATGTTGTAACTGAAGCCTGCATCCGCTGCAAGTACACCGACTGTGTTGACGTCTGTCCGGTGGACTGCTTCAGGGAAGGGGCAAATTTCCTGGTGATCGACCCGACGGAATGCATCGACTGCACCCTGTGTGTCGCGGAGTGCCCGGTGGAAGCCATTTTTGCCGAGGACGACGTCCCCGAGGGGCAGCATCATTTCATCGCCCTCAATGCGGAGCTCGCGCAGCAGTGGAAGCCGATCGTCGAACGCAAGGATCCCTTGCCGGATGCCGACGAGTGGGCGAAGCGAACGGGCAAGCTCGACGAACTGACCAAATAACGGACTCGAATAACGCAGTGGAGAGCCGCATTCGAGGTCTGCGCACGCCGCGACGACGAGTGCGGCGATTTATGCAGATGCTGTTCGCGCTCACGACAATCCACTAACATCGCCCAAGGTGAATTACATGAAAATGGTGGGGGAATACAAATGCTGGTGAGCGAGATTCTTGCGATCAAGGGCAAGGTGCTCTATACGATTGCCCCCAGCAGGAGCATGGCTGAAGCGGTAGCCATCATGACGGAGCAGGACGTCGGCTCGCTTGTGGTTTTTTCGCAGGGCCAGATGACCGGCATGCTGACTTTTCGCGAGGTGCTGCAGGCCGTACACAAGGGCGGCGCGGGGTGGGCCGAGATGCCCGTCGAAGCGGCAATGCTTCCCGGGCCGATGATCGCGTCCCCCGACATGGAAATGGATGCGCTGCGTCGCCTGATGGTCGATCACCACCAGCGTTATCTGCCAGTGATGGACGGTACTACGCTGATGGGCGTGGTGTCCTTCCATGACGTGGCGAAGGCGGTGCTTGAAGAGCAAAGTTTCGAGAACCGGATGCTGAAAAACTACATTCGCAACTGGCCGCGCGAGCCGGGCGAAGAGGACGAAAAATAACGCAGCAGCTTCTCGTTGCGGCGGATGCGCGAGTCCGGTGACAGGGCGTGACGATCATTGCCGCGGCTCCGATGACAGACCGGATCCCGACGCCGCCTCTCTGACGCCGGGCGGGTTCCGGACGGCTTGATCAGATCGCGCTTGCCGGCAGCGGTTTCTGGCTGAAGGAGTCGATGATGGAAAAGATCTGGCTGCAGAGCTATCCCCCGGGCGTTCCCGCAGAAATCGATCCCGACGAGTTCAGCTCCATCGGCGATCTGTTCAGCCGCAGCGTGCGGCAGTTTGGTGACCAGCCGGCCTACATCAACATGGGCAAGGGCATCAGCTATACCGAACTCGACCGCTTGTCCGTCCGGTTCGCAGGCTTCCTGCAAGGCGCGCTGAAGCTTCCGAAGGGCGCGCGCGTTGCGCTGATGATGCCCAACATGCTGCAGTACCCGATCGCCATGTTCGGAGTGCTCCGGGCCGGCTACGTCGTCGTCAACGTCAATCCGCTGTACACCGCTCGTGAGCTGGAGCATCAGCTCCGCGACTCCGGCGCCCAGACGATCGTCATCGTCGAGAATTTCGCCAGCACGCTCGAACAGGTGCTGCCGAAGCTCACGATGCCTCATATCGTCGTCACGAGCCTCGGCGAAATGCTCGGCTTTCCGAAAAGCCTGATCGTCAATCTGGTCGTCCGACAGGTTAAGAAGCTGGTGCCGTCATGGAATCTCCCGGGTCATGTGAGTTTTTCGGCAGCATTGTCCAGGGGCGCCGCATTCCCGCTCGAGCCGGTGAGCGTCGGACACGACGACATCGCCTTTCTCCAATACACGGGTGGCACCACCGGCGTGGCGAAAGGGGCGGTGCTGACCCATCGCAACATCATCGCGAACCTGCAGCAGGCACACGCCTGGATTGGGCCCTTCGTCCATGAAGGCGAGGAAATCATCATCACGGCGCTTCCGCTCTATCATATTTTTTCCCTGACTGCTAACTGCCTGACGTTCTTCAAGCTCGGCGCGACGAACGTGCTGATCACCAATCCTCGCGACATTCCCGGCTTCATCAAGGAACTCGCCAAGTACAAATTCACCGCCATCACCGGGGTCAATACGCTGTTCAATGCGTTGCTGAACAATCCGGATTTTGCCAAGCTCGATTTCTCCCGGCTCCACATCGCGCTCGGCGGGGGAATGGCAGTGCAGCAGCAGGTCGCGGACCGCTGGCGGAAGGTCACCGGAAAGCCGCTCATCGAGGCCTACGGACTGACCGAAACTTCGCCCGCGGTGACCATAAACCCGCTCGACCTGCCCGCCTTCAATCATTCGATCGGCCTCCCCGTTTCATCGACGGAAGTGAGCATTCGTGGCGACGACGGCAGCGAAATGCCGCTCGGGCAGCCCGGCGAGCTGTGCGTGCGAGGGCCGCAGGTGATGCGCGAGTACTGGAATCGGCCGGAGGACACGGCCCACGTCTTTACGCCCGATGGTTTCCTGCGCACCGGTGACATCGCGACGATCGACGAAAAAGGCTTTGTGCGCATCGTCGATCGTAAGAAGGACATGATTCTGGTATCGGGTTTCAACGTCTTTCCGAATGAGATCGAGGATGTCGTCGCAAGCCATCCGGGGGTGCTGGAAGTCGCCGCGGTCGGCGTGCCGGACGAACGCACCGGCGAAGCGGTCAAAGTGTTCGTCGTGCGCAAGGACCCTTCGCTGACCCGCGAAATGATCATTGCCCATTGTCGCGAAAGCCTGACCGCCTACAAGGTCCCTCACCTCGTCGAGTTTCGCGACGAATTGCCGAAGACGAACGTCGGGAAGATCCTGCGGCGCCTGTTGCGGGACGGGAAGGCGTGAACGAATGCGCCCCCGCGTCGCGCTTGTTTTTCTGTTCCATCCATGGTTAGAATCCGCAGCACTGGTTCCCGATATTTGTAATGCCATGACGCATCTGGTTCTCTCCCTCGTCGTAGTACTGCCGGTACGCGTAGTAGCAAGCGTAGGCAGGCGCGCGTCTTAAGGGCAAGGGACAACCAGGTAGCATCGATTCCAACCCCCGCCGGCGCGCAAGCCCGGCGGGGGTTTGTTTTTGTTCCGCCGGTTCATGTCGCCGAATACGAACCGAAGGAGATCACCATGATCCAGATGACCGGCGCCGAACTGATCCTGCGCTTGCTTGAACGGCAGGGCATACGCACCGTTGCCGGTATTCCTGGCGGAGCGATCCTGCCGCTCTACGATGCGCTGTCGGGTAGCAAACTCATTCGCCACGTGCTTGCCCGTCATGAACAGGGAGCCGGGTTCATCGCCCAAGGGATGGCCAGGGTGTCCGGCCGTCCGGAAGTGTGCTTCGCGTCGAGCGGCCCCGGTGCCACCAACCTCGTCACGGCGATCGCCGATGCGCATCTGGACTCGATTCCGATGGTGGCGATCACCGGGCAGGTGCCGCTTTCGATGATCGGCACCGACGCCTTCCAGGAAGCCGACATCTACGGCATGACGGTGCCGGTCACGAAGCATAATTTCCTCGTGCGCTCGGCTGCCGAATTGCTGCAGGTTATTCCCGACGCGTTTCGCCTCGCGATGTCTGGGCGGCCCGGTCCGGTGCTCATCGACATCCCGAAGGATGTGCAGACCCAGGTCGTGAGCTTCGATGCGTTTCCGCTGCCGGCCATACCGGATGCCGCGCCGGCAGGCGATCCGGACGCTATCGAAGAGGCGGCACGACTCATCAACGCTGCGGAACGCCCGGTGCTGTATGTCGGCGGCGGGGCGGTTCATTCCGGTGCGGCGCAGCAAATCGTCGCGCTCGCCGAGCGGGCCGGCTTGCCGACCACGATGACGCTGATGGCGCTGGGCGTGATGCCGATCGACCACCCGCTTTCGCTCGGCATGCTGGGGATGCACGGCGCGCGCCACACGAATTTCATCCTCGAGGAATCGGATCTGCTGGTCTGCGTGGGGGCGCGCTTCGACGACCGGGCGATCGGCAAGGCGGCGCAATTCTGCCCGCGAGCGAAGATCGTGCATATCGACATCGATCCGTCCGAACTGCACAAGATCAGGAACGCGCATGTCGCGATTAACGGAGATGTCGGCGCGGTTCTCGATGCGCTGTTGCCGCGGGTGAACGTCAGGCTGCGCAAGCGCTGGCTGTCCCACGTCGGCAGCCTCAAAAGCCGCTTTCCGCTGCACCTGCCCGGGCTCGACGATCCGCGCAGCCATTATGGTCTCGTCCAGGCGGTGGCCAGCGTGGTGGGCGATGAGGCAGTGGTCACCACCGACGTCGGGCAGCACCAGATGTGGGCCGCTCAGGCTTATCCGTTCCGCCGGCCGCGTCAGTGGCTGACCTCGGGCGGGTTCGGGACGATGGGATTCGGCTTGCCGGTGGCGATCGGAGCGGCGCTGGCGGTGCCCGCGCGAACGGTCGTGTGCTTCACCGGTGATGGCAGCTTCAAGATGAACATCCAGGAGCTCGCGACGCTCGCCGAAGAGGGACTCAACGTGAAGATCGTGCTGATGAACAACAACTCGCTCGGGCTGGTGTATCAGCAGCAGAGCCTGTTCTACGGTAAACGGGTGTTCGCATCGAAGTACCGGGGCGCACCGGATTTTCTGAAAATTGCCGAGGGTTTCGGCATCGGCGGCGTCGATCTCGATACGGCCCAGAACCCGCGCGCGGCGCTGGTCCAGGCGCTTAGTGGCCCGGGGCCGTGCCTGATCCACGCATCGATCGACCGCGAGGAGTTCGTCTATCCGATGGTGCCTCCCGGCGGTGCGAACACCGAAATGATCGGAGGCTGACATGATCGAACAAGTTGCCGACCCTCTGCAGGAATCCGGCTTCGCCAAAGTCGTGCTGGAACTCGAAGTCAACAATCACCCCGGCGTGATGAGCCACATCTGCAACCTGTTTGCTCGTCGTGCGTTCAACGTCGAAGGCATCTTGTGCATGCCGATGTCCGACCCGCGCCGTAGCCGCATCTGGCTGCTGGTGTTCGAGGACCAGCGGCTGGAGCAAATGGTGCTGCAGGTGGAGAAGCTCGTCGATGTCTTGTCGGTGCGCCGGCACGGGGCGGAGCATGAAGTGTTCGAACGGTTGGAGAAATTTTTCTACTGAGTACCGCGCGAGGTTGCGAACGGGCTGCGAAGCGAGGAGAGCGGCCCGGACGAGACCCGGAGGGTGTCCTGAAGCGCTGTGCTAAACTCGGCGCGTCTCCACTCCTCGTCTGAAATCGCGATTCGATGTCCGGCAATAGCTTAGGCAAACTCTTTTGCGTCACTTCGTTCGGTGAATCCCACGGTCCGGCGATCGGGTGCGTCGTGGACGGGTGTCCGCCGGGCATGGCGATTTCGACGCAGGAGATCCAGATCGAGCTCGACCGGCGCAAACCCGGCACGTCGCGGCACGTCACGCAGCGGCGCGAACCGGACGAAGTGGAGATTCTGTCGGGCGTGTTCGAGGGCGTTACGACCGGCACCCCGATTGCGCTGCTGATTCGCAATCAGGACCAGCGCTCACGGGATTACGGCAACATCGCCGAGACGTTTCGCCCCGGCCATGCCGATTATGCGTACTGGCAGAAATACGGGATTCGCGATCACCGCGGCGGCGGCCGCTCGTCGGCGCGCGAGACGGCGGTGCGTGTCGCAGCGGGTGCGATCGCACGCAAGTGGCTGAACCAGCAGCACGGAATCATCATCCGCGGCTTCATGTCGCAGCTCGGACCGATCGAGATCCCGTTCGTCGACTGGGATGAAGTCGGGCGCAACCCGTTCTTCGCCCCCAACACGTCGATCGTGCCGGCGCTCGAAGACTACATGGACGAACTGCGCAAATCCGGCGACTCGGTCGGCGCGCGCATCGCTGTCGTGGCCAGCGGCGTGCCGGTGGGCTGGGGGGAGCCGGTGTACGACCGGCTCGATGCGGATATCGCCTACGCGATGATGGGCATCAACGCGGTGAAAGGCGTCGAAATCGGCGCCGGTTTTTCCAGCGTTGCGCAGCGCGGCACCGAACATTCCGATGAAATGACCCCCGAAGGCTTCCTCTCGAACAATGCGGGGGGAGTTCTGGGCGGCATTTCGACGGGGCAGGACATCATCGTGAGCATGGCGGTGAAGCCGACCTCGAGCATTCGGCTCGATCGCCGCTCGATAGACAAGCGGGGCGACGCGGTCGTTATCAATACCCATGGTCGTCACGACCCGTGCGTCGGCATCCGCGCGACCCCGATCGCCGAAGCGATGCTCGCGATCGTGTTGATGGATCACGCGCTGCGTCATCGCGCCCAGTGTGGCGACGTTTCCTGCGCGACGCCGAAGCTCGCCCGGCTCGCGCCGTCCGGCGTGCAGCGCGTTCCCGCGCCTCCGCGCTGACGGGTTTGCCGTTCGTTGGGGCGCCGGCCGTGCGTCAGGCACTGTCTGCCGCGTCCCGCCAGCGCCGCGGCTAGGACGCCATCCGTGCTGCCGTACTGGCGCCTGTCCGCCTATTACTTTTTCTATTTTGCGTTCGTCGGCGCCTTTTCGCCGTACTTCACGCTCTATCTCCAGTCGATCTCGCTCTCTGCAGCCGACATCGCGATCCTGATGTCGCTGATGCAGGTGATGCGCGTGATCGCGCCCAACATCTGGGGCTGGCTCGCCGAGCATGCCGGACGACGCCTGTGCATCATCAGGCTATCGGCGATCGCCAGCCTCGCCGGATTCTGCGTCTTTTTCGTGACGACGCGCTTCGACGGGCTGTTGATCGCGATGGCGTTGATGGCTTTCTTCTGGAGCGCGGCGCTGCCGTTGGTCGAGAGCCTGACGTTCGCGCATCTCGGGTCCCAGGCAAGCCGTTATGGCAGCGTCAGGGTGTGGGGATCGATCGGGTTCATCGTCGCGGTGCTCGGCATCGGTTACCTGCTCGATTTCCTGCCGCTCGATTCACTGCTGTGGATAACGGCGCTGGTGCTCGGGGGCATCGCACTGTGCGCACTCACGCTGCCCGAAGCCCGCGTCCCAGTGCCGCACTGCGAGACCGCGCGCTTGCGCGATACGCTGCGCCGGCCCGAAGTGCAGGCCCTTTTCGGCGCCTGCTTCTTCATGTCGGCCGCGCACGGCGCACTGTATGTGTTCTATTCGATCTATCTTGTCGATCACGGCTACAGCAAGGCCCTCGTCGGCTGGATGTGGACGCTCGGCGTGCTCGCCGAGATCGGGGTGTTCATGCTGATGCCGCGCATCGCCCGGTCGTTTTCGATGCGCACCATCCTGGTTTTCGCTTTCGCCTGCGCGGTGCTGCGCTTCGCGCTGATCGGCTGGGGAGTCGAGTCGCTGCCCGCCCTCGTGTTCGCGCAGCTGCTCCACGGCGCGACCTTCGGTGCCTATCATGCCGCAGCCATCGCCACGGTGAACCTCTGGTTCCCCGGCAAGCTCCAATCGAAAGGGCAGGCGTTGTATGGAAGCATTTCCTTCGGTGCCGGTGGCATGCTCGGCGGGCTGCTGAGCGGTTTTACGTGGGAAACGATCGGGCCGGCCTGGACGTATACTTTCGGCTCCGGCTTTGCCCTGGGCGGCCTGCTGTGGTTGTTGCGGGGGTGGCGCCCGGGGCTGGAAACGATCAAAGGAGAGGCAGCGTGAAAAACGGATTGAGGCATTGCATCGCGGCACTGATCGCCGGCTTTATCGCAGTGGGATGTCAGACGGTGCAAACCACGCGCGGCGGGACGGTCGGCGTGGAGCGCGGGCAGATGATGATGGTCTCTGCCGAGGAAGTGGAGCAGGCGTCGAGCAAGCAATACGCCGAGGTGCTGGCCGAGGCGCGCAAGAAGAACGCGCTCAATCGCGATCCGCGGCAGGTGGCGAGAGTCCGTGCGATCGCCAGTCGGCTGATTTCGCAGGCGACGGCATTCCGCCCGGATACCGGCGACTGGCAGTGGGAGGTCAATGTGCTCAGTTCCGACCAGCTCAATGCATGGTGCATGGCCGGCGGCAAAATGGCGATCTACTCGGGGCTGATAGAGCAGCTCCAGCTGAGCGACGACGAAATCGCGGCGGTGATGGGACACGAGATCGCGCACGCGCTGCGCGAGCATTCGCGCGAGCAGGTTTCGAAAGCGATGGCGACCGGTCTGGGCATTTCCGTCGCCGGAGCCTTGCTGGGCGTCGGCGAAGTCGGACAGGACCTGATGGGCATGGTGGCCAAGGTGACTTTCGAACTGCCCAATTCGCGCCTGCACGAAGTCGAGGCGGACCGTATCGGCGTCGAACTCGCTGCGCGCGCCGGCTACGATCCGCGCGCCGCGGTGGGCCTGTGGGACAAGATGGCGTCGCGCGCAAGCGGTTCGCCTCCGCAATGGCTGTCGACTCACCCCGCCCACGCAAACCGCCAGAAGGATCTGGCCGAATACGCAGCGCGGGTGATGCCGTTGTACGAAGCGGCCAAACGATGAGGAAAGCCTTGCGGGCCGCGGCTATTCATGGTGTCTCCCCTGTGAAATAATCAATCCCTTTTCTTTCCACGGAATGCATGGGATGGAAGCCCAAACCCTGTACGAAAAGCTCTGGTCCAGTCACGTCGTTCATCAGGAGGCGGACGGCACGGCGCTGATCTATATCGACCGCCACCTGATCCACGAGGTGACCAGCCCGCAGGCCTTCGAAGGCCTGAAGCTTGCCGGGCGCAAGCCGTGGCGCGTCAGTTCGATCGTCGCGACGGCCGATCACAACACGCCGACCGACCACTGGGAACGAGGCATTCTCGATCCCGTCTCGCGCCAACAGGTCGAAACGCTCGACGCGAACATCCGCGAAGTGGGCGCGCTGGCCTACTTTCCTTTCAGGGACGCGCGCCAGGGCATCGTCCATGTGATCGGGCCCGAGAACGGCGCAACGCTCCCCGGCATGACGGTCGTGTGCGGCGACTCCCACACGTCGACGCACGGCGCCTTCGCCTGTCTCGCGCATGGAATGGGGACTTCGGAAGTCGAGCACGTGCTCGCGACGCAGTGCCTGTTGCAGAAGCGTTCGAAGACGATGCTGGTCCGGGTGGACGGCGAACTGGGCCGCGGCGTATCGGCGAAAGACATCGCGCTCGCGATCATCGGTCGCATCGGTACCGCGGGCGGAACCGGCTACGCGATCGAGTTCGGCGGCAGCGCGATCCGCGCGCTGTCGATGGAAGGGCGGATGACGATCTGCAACATGGCGATCGAAGCGGGCGCACGTGCCGGTCTGGTCGCGGTCGACCAGACGACGATCGACTACCTGCGCGACAAGCCGCTTGCGCCGAAAGGCGAGGCGTGGGATCAGGCGGTCGATTACTGGCGCACGCTGAAAACGGACGATGGCGCGAAATTCGACAAGACCGTCGAACTCGACGCCGCGCAGATCCAGCCGCAAGTCACGTGGGGGACTTCGCCGGAGATGGTCGAGACGGTTTCGGGGCGCGTACCCGATCCAGCAGGCATCGGCGATCCGGTCAGGCGCGAAGGAATCGAGCGCGCGCTGAAATACATGGGTCTCGCGCCGAACACGCCGATCAGCGAGATTCCCGTCGATCAGGTGTTCATCGGTTCCTGTACCAATTCCCGCATCGAGGACCTGCGTGAAGCGGCGTCGGTCGCGAAGGGACGCAGCAAGGCGCCGAGCGTCAAGCGCGTGCTGGTCGTGCCCGGTTCGGGTCTGGTCAAGCGCCAGGCCGAGGCCGAGGGATTGCACGAGGTGTTCCTCGCTGCCGGATTCGAGTGGCGCGAGCCGGGGTGTTCGATGTGCCTCGCGATGAATGCCGACCGGCTCGAGCCGGGCGAACACTGCGCGTCGACGTCGAACCGCAACTTCGAGGGCCGGCAGGGCGCCGGCGGCCGGACGCATCTCGTCAGCCCGGCGATGGCTGCCGCGGCAGCGGTCACCGGCCATTTCATCGACGTGCGCGAACTCGCGTGATCGCCGCCGTGGCGCAGGGTATGAATATTTCGAAAGGATGGCGAGCCCATCCAGAGGTGGTGAGACCATGAAGCCGTTTACCGAACTCAACGGGCGCGTCGCCCCGCTCGATCGCGCGAACGTCGATACCGACGCGATCATCCCGAAGCAGTTCCTGAAGTCGATCAAGCGCAGCGGCTTCGGCCCGAACCTGTTCGACGAATGGCGCTACACGGATCACGGAGAGCCCGGCCAGGATTGTGCGAACCGGCCGAAAAATCCGGACTTCGTGTTGAACCAGCCGCGCTACGAAGGAGCGCAGATACTGCTGACGCGCGACAATTTCGGCTGCGGCAGTTCGCGCGAGCATGCCCCCTGGGCGCTCGAAGACTACGGCTTCCGGGTGTTGATCGGTCCGAGCTTCGCCGACATCTTCTTCAATAACTGCTTCAAGAACGGCCTGCTGCCGATCGTGCTGCCCGGGCCGGAAATCGATGAGCTGTTCCAACAGTGCGAGGCCACCGACGGGTATCGGCTCAAGGTCGATCTCGCGGCGCAGACAATCACCCGTCCCGACGGCAAAACGATCGCGTTCGACGTCGACCCGTTCCGCAAGGAATGCCTGCTCAACGGCTGGGACGACATCGGCCTGACGCTGCGGCATGCGGACAAGATCCGCGCCTTCGAAGAGAAGCGCCGCGTCGATCATCCTTATTATTTTGTTGCCTGAGCCGGACCGGCCGGGCATAGCAGGAGACGTTTGCCGATGAAGATTTGCATTCTGCCGGGCGACGGCATCGGGCCGGAGATCACCGCGGAAGCGGTGCGCGTGCTCGAGGCGCTGGACCTGAAGTTCGAGATGGAAGAGGCCCTGCTGGGCGGCGCGGCGGTCGATGCGACCGCCGACCCGTACCCGGAGGCGACGCGCAAGCTCGCTCGCGAGGCCGACGCGGTGCTGCTCGGCGCGGTCGGCGGACCGAAGTGGGACACGTTGCCGCGCGAACAGCGCCCGGAGCGCGGTCTGCTCGGCATCCGCAAGGACCTCGGTCTGTTCGCGAACCTGCGCCCGGCGGTCCTGTATCCGGAACTCGCGAATGCGTCGTCGCTGAAGCCGGAGGTGGTGGCAGGGCTCGACATCCTGATCGTGCGCGAACTCACCGGCGACATCTATTTCGGCCAGCCACGCGGCATCGAGGTTCGCGACGGCGAGCGTTTCGGTTTCAACACGATGCATTACACCGAATCCGAGATCCGCCGCATCGGGCGGGTCGCGTTCGAGGCGGCGCGCAAGCGCAACAAGCGGCTGTGCTCGGTCGACAAGATGAACGTGCTCGAGACGACGCAGCTGTGGCGCGACGTGATGATCGAGCTGGCCCCCGAGTACCCGGACGTCGAACTCAGCCACATGCTGGTCGACAACGCCGCGATGCAGCTCGTGCGCGCGCCGAAACAGTTCGACGTGATGGTCACCGGCAACATGTTCGGCGACATCCTCTCCGACGAGGCGTCGATGCTGACCGGCTCGATCGGCATGCTGCCGTCGGCCTCGCTGGACGCGAACAACAAGGGGTTGTACGAGCCGTCGCACGGCTCCGCGCCCGACATCGCCGGCCAAGGCATTGCGAATCCGCTGGCGACGATCCTTTCCGTGGCGATGATGCTGCGCTACACCTTCGGCCAGGAAAATGCGGCGCTCCGCGTCGAGAATGCGGTGAAGAAGGTGCTGGCGCAGGGCCTGCGGACCGGCGACATTTTCGAGCCGGGCACGACGAAAGTCGGCACGAAGCAAATGGGCGACGCCGTGTTGGCCGCTCTCTGAGATTTCTGGCAATTCGAGGTGAAGGCAATGAACAAGGTAGGTCTGGTCGGTTGGCGTGGGATGGTCGGTTCCGTGCTGATGCAGCGGATGGTCGAGGAGGGGGATTTCGCCCACATCGAGCCGGTGTATTTCTCGACGTCCGCCGCCGGCGGCAAAGCGCCGGCTTTCGGCGGCCGGGAAGCGCCGCTGCCGCTGCAGGACGCGATGAACGTCGACATGCTGCGGCAGATGGACATCGTCATCACCTGCCAGGGCGGCGATTACACGAAAGCGGTGTATCCGCAGCTGCGGGCGGCGGGCTGGAAAGGCCACTGGATCGACGCGGCGAGTGCGCTGCGGATGGAAGACAACGCAGTGATCGTCCTCGATCCGGTCAATCTCGACGTCATCAAGGATGCGCTCGCGAAGGGCGGCCGCGACTGGATCGGCGGCAACTGCACCGTGTCGCTGATGCTGATGGGCCTGGGCGGGCTGTTCCGTCACGGGCTCGTCGAGTGGGTCTCGGCGATGACCTATCAGGCCGCGTCCGGCGCCGGCGCGCAGAACATGCGTGAACTCCTCAGCCAGATGGGGGTACTGCACGACGCGGTGCGGGCCGAACTGGCCGACCCCGCATCGGCAATCCTCGACATCGATCGCAAAGTCGCCGAGACGATGCGCTCGGCCGATTTCCCGGTGAAGAACTTCCGCGGCGTGCCGCTGGCGGGCAGCCTGATCCCGTGGATCGACGTCCCGGTGGAAAACGGCCAGTCGAAGGAGGAATGGAAGGGCGGCGCGGAATGCAACAAGATCCTCGGCAACCCGCCGTTCCGCAGCGCCGGCAGCGTGCCGATCGACGGAATGTGCGTACGCATCGGTGCCATGCGCTGTCATTCGCAAGGCTTGACCATCAAGTTGCGCAAGGATGTGCCGCTGGATGAGCTCGGCGAGATCATCGGCACCGCCAATGACTGGGTGAAAGTCGTTCCCAACGAGCGCGAGATCAGCGAACGGGAACTGACGCCGACCGCCGTGACGGGAACACTCAGCGTGCCGGTCGGGCGGTTGCACAAGATGGCGATGGGACCCGAATACCTGGGTGCCTTCACCGTCGGTGACCAGCTCCTGTGGGGCGCCGCCGAACCCCTGCGGCGCATGCTGCGAATCCTGCTGTCGCAGTGAAATCGCCGGCCGGAATTGCGCCTGACGCGGTTCCGGCCCAATTCTCTCCCGCATGTCACGAACGCCGTTCGAGGGAGGCGTTCGTCCGTGAAGCGCTTCGGCAATCAGAGAATTGCTGTCAGCATTGAAACAAAATGTTAGATTGCGCGGAGCATAGCGAACACTCGCTCGCGTCCACGACGCCATCTTCCACGCAGTTTGGTGCCCTTGCAGGGTGCGGATGATATACAGTTATGAAGACCTCGCTCAAGGCTTCCCTGATCGCAGCCGCGATCGCCACGATTTCCTCCGGCAGTCAGGCTGCCGGACTTGGTCCGATCAACGTTTTCAGCGCCATCGGCCAGCCGCTTAGGGCAGAGGTCGAGCTCAACGCGACGCCGCAGGAGATGCAGTCGCTGACCGCGAGGATTGCGTCGGCGGAAGCGTTTCGGCAAGCGAGCCTGCCGTATCCCCCCCTCATGAGCGCGCTTAAACTCGCTGTGGAGAGCCGCGGAAACCGCGCCGTCGTGCGCATTTCGAGCGACCGCCCGCTCAGCGACCCTTTCGTCGATTTGCTTATCGAGCTCGACTGGACGTCCGGACGGGTCATCCGCGAATACACCTTCCTGCTCGATCCGGCTCCGGCTGGAACGCCGCCTGCACCCGTCGCGGCGCCGGTGACGGCCCCGCTGGTTGCCGCGTCGTCAGCGACACAGCGCGCCGCGCCGTCAACACCTCCGGCGCTCTCTGGCACCTCGGCTCTCCCGGCCCGCCACGAGGTGCGGCGCGGCGATACGCTGCATGGAATCGCCGAAGCGTATCGTCCCCGCGGTGCGACGCTCGACCAGATGCTGGTTGCACTATTGCGGGAGAATCCCGAGGCGTTCGACGGCGAGAACATAAACCGGATGCGAGCCGGTGCAATTCTCAAGGTTCCCTCCGAGGCAACCGTGAGTGCCGTCGAGCCGGCCCACGCGCACCGGGAGGTCGTCGCCCAGGCAGCCGATTTCGAGGCCTATCGAAAACGGTTGGCCGGAAGCGTGGCCGCACGTGCCGCAGCAATCGAACCGTCTGCGTCTCGAGTTAGGGCCGGTGCGATCGTCGCAAGAGTCGCCGAACCTGTGGGGCAGCGGGCAGGCGGCGATCAGGTAAAAGTGTCCTCCCCCTTGAATCCGGTCGCGGCCGAGGCGCTGACCGGCGAGTCTTCGCGCCTCGCCCGGCTTCAGTCGCTCGAAGAGGAATTGGTCGTCCGCGACAAGGCCCTGGAGGAAGCGAACAGCCGGCTCGCCGCGCTCGAGGCCAGCATCCGCGAAATGCAGAAACTGCTGGAAATTCGAAGCGAGGGCCTCGGCGAGTTGCAGCAGCGGGCTGGGGCCGGTGCTCCGGATAGCGCCGGCGCCGGTGCGCAGGCGAATGGACCGGCGGCAGCGGCGCTGATCGAGGTTGCAAGTGTACAACCGCGGACTGTGGAGACTGAGGCTTCGGGACCGCTCGCAGAGGAGTCGAAACCGGAAGCTGCGGTGCCGGTCGTCGAAGGCGATTTTCTCCAGAGCCTCGCTGAAGATCCGAAGATGGTCGCGGCAGGGGGCGGCATTCTTGTACTGCTTCTCGGCTATGCCGGCATCAAGGTGCGCGAACGGCGCAAGGGGGAACAGGACAGCCGCGACGCGCTGGGAATCATGAGCGAGTTGCCCCTTGCTGTGGAGGCCGGCTTCGGCGCAGCGGGCGGGCAGAACGTGAACACCGGGGACGGCAGCATCCTCGCCACCGACTTCAGCCAGTCCGGCCTCTCCGCGATCGATACCGACGAGGGAGTCGATCCGGTTGCCGAGGCCGATGTGTATATGGCGTACGGACGGGACGCCCAGGCCGAGGAAATACTGCTGGATGCACTCAAGGCAGACACTTCGCGCCTTGCGATACCGTTGAAACTGCTCGAAATTTACGCGCAGCGCAACAGTCCGAAGCAGTTCGGAGTCACTGCGTCGGCGCTCCATTCCCGTACCGAAGGTGTGGGACCGGACTGGGAGAAAGCGGCGGAGATGGGCCGGAGGATCGATCCGGACAACCCGCTCTACGGCGTATCGACCACGGCTTCCCGCGCCTCCGGCACCCAACTTCGGCAAGGCGCCACTACGAGCGATCCGCTTTCTTTCGCTACGGTAGGTGCCGGGCTTGGTGCCGTGGCGGCGGAAGCCGGCGCCGCTTCTACGGATTTCGACCAAGCTGGCGCATCGTCGCCTACCTCCGACAGGGCCGAGCGACCGGTCAGGGACTTGGACTTCCCCACCTATTCCCAAGGGGCTGACGATATTTCGCCGGTAGATCGGCCGTTCGCCGAAGCCGAATCGGCACTGTCGAAGAACCCATGGGAGCTCCCGGCTGGCGAAACCGGTGACGAAGCGGGCACTGACGCGGGCGACATCACCCTGGATGCGACCGAGGTCGATCAGGCCGTCTTTGATGCCTTGCCGCAAATCGATGCCGCAGCACTCGATTTCGACCTGGATGTCGGCCTCCCGTGGGGAGACGAAGCGACGCCTGCGGACGCCGACCAGGACGCTGCGGCAGTCGACGCTCCGTTGCCGAACGGCGCGGTTCCGGATCTCGATTTTCTCGGTGAAAGCGACGCTCCGTCAGCGGCTGAAGCGCTTCCGAGCGCCCCCCTCGTCAGCGACAGCGACGCCGATCTGCCGCTGATTCCGGGCACCCGCTTCGATCTTTCGCCGGATCTCGAGGAGCTGATGCCGGATGCCGAGGCCACCGATTTCAACCTCGATGGGCCAACGCTGATTTCCGGAGAAGTTTCCGGCGACGCGAGTCTTGCCGGCGCGGATCCGGAAGAAACGACATTCGACAGCAACCTTCTCGACTTCGATTTCGATTTCGACGATGCCACTCCGGAATCCTCGCCCGTTGTCCCGGCGCTGGACCCATCGAGCATCACTCTTGAGGAATCCGGGCACGATGAAGGCGGGATTGCCGCGCCGCTGCCGGAAATTCCGGCGGACAGCGCATTGAGCGACGAAGTGACCGAGGAAGTCGATACGAAGCTCGAACTCGCCCGGGCTTATGAGGAGATGGGCGACAAGGAAGGCGCACGCGAACTGATCGAAGAGGTGCTGCGCGAAGGCTCGCTTGCTCAGCGCGAAGCGGGAAAGCGCCTGCTGGAGCAGCTTGTCTGACTGCAGCGCGCGTCGAGTTTCCGCTGTTGCCCGGCTTCCTCCGCAAAGCGGTTTTAGTATGCATGCAGGATTGCTGATACTGATATGGGCCGCCGGCGTTGCGGTCATACAGGCTGTCTCCGGCGTGTGGCTCCTGGCCGCGGTGATCGGGAGCGGGCTCGTTGCGTCGCTGCTTGCCCCCGCGCGCAGCTGGCGTTTGGTGCGGCGGGTACGCTTCCTGCTGCTCGCTATCGTCGTTTTTTTTGCCTGGTTTACGCCGGGTGAGGCGTTGGTGGCGGACTGGCCCGGGCTGAGTCCGACTGCGGAAGGCGTGCTGCTGGCGGCGCAGCATGGCGGGCGGCTCGTCGCAGTCGTGTTTTGCGTCGCCATCCTGCTCCAGCGACTTTCCGTCGATCGTCTCGTCAGCGGCCTGTATGCGCTGTTACGGCCGCTGGAGTTTGCCGGCCTCCCGGCGAGCCGGCTCGCGGTTCGCCTGCTGCTCGTGCTGCGCTATGTCGAAGCCGGGGCCGAGCACGGCTGGACACACTGGCTCGACGAGGCCGACGATCCGTTGGACGAGACGATCAGCGTCGTGCGGGAGCGCTTCGGCTTGCGCGAGATCGCGCTGTCGGCATTATGCATCGCGTTGGGCGTGGCCTTGCTGGGGATCGTGAAGTGAGAATCGTGCTTGGCGTGGAATACGCCGGAAATGCGTTCGAGGGTTTTCAGAGCCAGGCCCATGGGCGGACGGTGCAGGATCATCTGGAAACGGCGATCGGACATATTGCCGCGCATCCGGTGCGTCTCCACTGCGCCGGCCGCACCGACGCCGGCGTTCATGCGACGGCGCAAGTCGTGCATTTCGATACCGAATCGGTCAGACCGAACTCCGGCTGGGTGCGCGGCGTCAATAGCCGCCTGTCTTCGCCGGTTGTCGTGCGCTGGGCGACCGAGGCCGGCGACGTGTTCCATGCGCGTTTTTGCGCGGTCTCGCGCCGGTACCGGTACATCCTGCACAATTCGCCGGTCCGCCCCGCGCTTCTTGCCGGCCGTGTCGGATGGTTCCATCCGCCGCTCGACGAGACCGTGATGGCCGACGCGGCCCGTTGCCTCGAAGGGTGGCACGATTTTTCCGCATTTCGCGCCGCGGGGTGCCAGGCCAAGTCGCCGGTCAAGCTGATGCACGAAGTCCGGGTGCAGCGCACCGGGGACTACATCGTGTTCGATTTCTGGGCCAATGCCTTTCTCCATCACATGGTGCGCAATCTCGTCGGCGCCCTGGTGTACGTCGGCAAGGGACGCCACTCGACCGCGTGGCTCGCAGAAGTGCTCGCTGCACGTGACCGCAGCCTTGCCGCGCTGACGTTTCCCGCTGACGGTCTTTACCTGTGCGGCGTCGAGTATGCCCCGCACTGGTCTCTGCCGGGTGAAGGGCGTATCATCGCCGTTCCTCGTATTCCTTTCGTCTGAGTGGCCCGAACCCGTATCAAGATCTGCGGCCTGACCCGCGCCGAGGATGTCCGGTCTGCGGTCGAGGCCGGCGCCGATGCGATCGGGCTGGTGTTTTATCCGCCCAGTCCGCGCTTCGTGTCATTTGAGACGGCTGCAGAACTCGCGGCGCTCGTCCCCCCGTTCGTCACCATCGTAGGACTTTTCGTCAACCCCGCGCCGGCTTTCGTCGCCGAGGCGCTGCGCCGTGTCCCGCTGCAGTTGCTCCAGTTCCACGGGGACGAAGACGAGCGCGAGTGCGTCCGCCACGGCCGTCCGTGGGTCAAGGCCGCACGGGTGCGTCCCGGAGTCGATCTGGTAGAATTCTCGGCTTGCCATCCGGGTGCCTCCGGGCTGCTGCTCGACGCGTTCGTCGAGGGCTATGGTGGCGGTGGCAAAGTATTCGACTGGACCCTGATTCCTGCAGGCCTGGACAAACCTCTGATCCTTTCCGGCGGGCTCGATCCCGACAATGTCGGCGAGGCCATCCGTCGCGTCAGGCCGTGGGCCGTCGACGTGTCGAGCGGCGTGGAATCGGGCAAGGGGATCAAGGACGCGGCGCGCATCGCTGCGTTCATCGCTGGAGTTCGACATGCAGATGGCTGACGCGCCTTACCGTTTTCCCGACCCGAGCGGTCACTTTGGTCCTTACGGCGGCGTCTTCGTCGCCGAGACGCTGATTCCGGCGCTGGACGAACTGCGCGCGGCATACGAAGCCTGCCGCGACGACCCGGCCTTCATTGCCGAGTTCGAGTACGAGCTCAAGCACTACGTCGGCCGCCCGAGCCCGATTTACCATGCCAGGCGCTGGTCCGACCTGCTCGGGGGCGCACAAATCTACCTCAAGCGCGAGGACCTCAACCACACCGGCGCGCACAAGGTGAACAACTGCATCGGCCAGGCCATGGTCGCGCGACGCATGGGCAAGCCGAGGGTGATCGCCGAAACCGGCGCGGGACAGCACGGCGTTGCCACCGCGACAGTTGCGGCGCGTTACGGCATGGAATGTGTCGTCTATATGGGGTCCGAGGATGTCAGGCGACAGGCTGCCAATGTCTATCGCATGAAACTGCTCGGCGCCACGGTGGTGCCGGTCGAATCCGGCTCGAAAACCCTGAAGGACGCGCTCAACGAGGCGATGCGCGACTGGGTCACGAACGTTCACAACACGTTCTACATCATCGGCACCGTCGCCGGGCCCCATCCATATCCGCTGATGGTGCGCGATTTCCAGACCGTCATCGGGAAGGAGTGCCTGCTGCAGATGCCGGAAATGACGGGGCGGCAGCCCGACTGCGTGATTGCGTGCGTCGGCGGCGGGTCGAACGCGATGGGCATCTTCCATCCTTACATCGACATGCCCGACGTGCGCCTGATCGGCGTCGAGGCGGCAGGCGAGGGGATGGAGTCGGGCCGCCATGCGGCCAGCCTCACCGCAGGCAAACCCGGCGTCCTGCACGGCAATCGGACTTATCTGCTGCAGGATGACGACGGTCAGATCATCGAGACGCATTCGATTTCCGCCGGCCTCGATTATCCGGGCGTCGGACCCGAGCATGCGTGGCTCAAGGACAGCGGCCGGGCGGAATACGTGACCGTCACCGACCAGGAGGCGCTGAAGGCGTTTCATGACCTGTGCCGCCTGGAGGGCATCATACCCGCGCTCGAGTCGTCACACGCGCTCGCCTACGCGGCAAGGCTCGCGCCGACGTTGCCGAAGGACAAGATCCTGCTGGTCAATCTCTCCGGGCGCGGGGACAAGGACATGCACACCGTCGCCGAGAAATCCGGCATCCAGTTCTGAGCCTGACGGGTCGCCTCGCGGCCCGCATTCCTGACACCGAATATGTCCAAAATCCAATCCACTTTTCAGCGCCTGCAGGCCACCGGGCGGCGGGCGCTGATTCCCTTCATCACTGCCGGCGATCCGGCACCGGAACTCACGGTGCCATTGATGAACGCGTTGGTCGAGGGAGGCGCCGACATCATCGAACTGGGCGTTCCGTTCTCCGACCCGATGGCCGATGGTCCGACGATACAGCGCGCCTCGGAACGCGCTCTGGCCAACGGCATGACCCTGCGCAGGGTGCTCGATACCGTCCGCGAGTTCCGCACCGGCAACGCCGAGACCCCGGTGGTCCTGATGGGGTACGCGAATCCGATCGAGGCGATGGGCGTCGAGCGGTTCGTGTCGGCCGCGCGCGAGGCCCAAATCGACGGCGTGCTGATCGTCGACTACCCGCCGGAGGAGTGCGAGAGCTTCGCGCGGGCGGCAAAAGACGCCGGACTGGATCCGATCTTCCTCCTCGCGCCGACCTCGACCGAGCAGCGTTTCCGCGACGTCGCGAGAGTCGGCAGCGGCTACATCTATTACGTCTCGCTGAAAGGCGTCACGGGCGCCGCGACGCTCGATTTCGACGAGGTGGCGGCGCGCATTCCGCAGATTCGCGCGCAGGTCGGCATGCCGGTCGGCGTCGGCTTCGGCATCCGTGATGCGGAGTCGGCGCGGCGCATCGGCGAAGTGGCTGACGCGGTGGTGATCGGCAGCCGCATCATCGAGGAGATCGAGCGCAGCCCGCGGGATCGGCTCGCCGCCAATGTCATCGCCTTCCTCAGGGAAATCCGCACGGCGCTCGATCAGATCGAAGGGGGCGTGCGATGAGCTGGCTGCAGAAACTGTTGCCGCCCAAGATCAAGCGGGCGGAGTCGGCGGCGCGCAAGTCGATCCCCGAAGGGCTGTGGAGCAAGTGCTCTGCATGCGAAGCGGTGCTGTACCGGTCGGATCTCGAAAGCAACCAGATGGTGTGCCCGAAATGCGGACATCATCAGCGCCTGCGCGCACGGGCGCGCCTCGACTTGCTGCTCGACGCGGAAGGCCGGTTCGAGATCGGCGCCGAGGTGGTGCCGGTCGACCCGCTGAAATTCAAAGACTCGCGCCGCTATACGGAACGCCTGTCGGCGGCGAGCGCAGATACTTCCGAAGCCGACGCGATGGTGGTGATGCAGGGCGCGATCCTGACCGTCCCTGTGGTCGTCGCCTGCTTCGAGTTCGAGTTTCTGGGCGGTTCGATGGGTTCGGTCGTCGGTGAGCGGTTCGTCCGCGGTGCCAAGGCTGCGCTCGACCAGCGGCTGCCGTTTATCTGCATCACGGCGACCGGCGGCGCCCGGATGCAGGAAGGCTTGTTCTCGCTGATGCAGATGGCGAAGACGACTGCGGCGATCACCCAGTTCGCCCAGCGCAAACTGCCGTTCATCACGCTGCTGACGGATCCGACGATGGGGGGGGTGTCGGCGAGCTTTGCGTTCATCGGCGACGTTGTGATCGCCGAACCTGGTGCCCTGATCGGCTTCGCCGGCCCGCGGGTGATCGAGCAGACGGTGCGCGAAACTCTCCCTGAGGGATTTCAGCGATCCGAGTTCCTGCTCGAAAAAGGCGCGATCGATCTGATCGTCGATCGGCGCGAGATGCGACCGAAGCTTGCCGAACTGCTGACGCTGTTGACGCGCCAGCCGGCGATCGGCGTATAGGCCAAGCGGAACGACGCCCGATGCAATCCCCCGAAACCCTGAAGGGCTGGCTGGAACTGCTGGATCGCCGCCCGGGACTGCCGATCCGGCTCGGCCTGGAGCGGGTTGCCCAAGTCCGGGACGCGCTCGACAGCCGCAGCGACGCAGTGGTGATAACGGTCGGAGGCACGAACGGCAAAGGATCGACATGCGCGATGCTCGAAGCCGTTCTGATCGCCGCAGGTTATCGCGTCGGGTGTTATACGTCGCCCCATTTGCTGCGCTACAACGAACGCGTGCGCATCGACGGGCGCGAGGTCGGCGACGAAGCGCTCGTCGCGGCTTTCAACTGTGTCGAACGGGCGCGCGGCGACGTGCCGCTGACGTATTTCGAACAGGGCACGCTCGCGGCTTGGCAGGTGTTCTGCCGCGAGCCGCTCGACGTGATCATTCTCGAAGTCGGGCTGGGCGGTCGGCTCGATGCGGTCAACGTGTTCGAGCCGGATTGCGCCGTTGTCACAAGCGTCGCGATGGATCACATGGATTATCTCGGCGATAGCCGCGAGAAAATCGGCTTCGAGAAAGCGGGAATCTTCCGCGCCGGTCGCCCCGCGATCTGTTCCGATCCGCTGCCGCCGGAATCCTTGATCGCGCACGCGCGGCAGATCGGTGCCGATTTGCGCCTGGTAGGCCAGGATTTCGGATTTTCGGGCGATCGCACGCAGTGGACCTGGTGGAGCCGGGACGGCCGCCGTCGAGGCGGGCTCGCGTACCCGTCACTGCGCGGGGCGAATCAGCTGCTCAATGCCGCGGCAGTCCTGATGGCGCTCGAAACCGTGCGCGAGCGAGTTCCGGTATCGATGCAGGCGGTGCGCGAGGGCTTGATGCTGGTCGAACTGCCGGGGCGTTTCCAGGTGCTCGCGGGGAAGCCCTCGGTGGTGCTCGACGTGGCGCATAACCCGCAGGCGGCCGGCGTGCTGGCCGAAAATCTTTCGAACATGGGCTACTTTCCGGAGACGTGGGCAGTATTCGGCATGCTCGCCGACAAGGACGTGGAAGGCGTGGTCAACCTGATTCGCGACAAGATCGACCACTGGCTGCTCACCAGTCTGCCCGGCCCGCGCGGCCTGTCCGCCGCCGCACTCGCCGCGCGCCTCGCTGCCTGCGGGGTCGGCGGAGAGGTGCGCTGCTTCGATCGGCCCTCGGACGCGTTCGACGTCGCCCGAACGAGCGCCGAGGAGGGTGATAGAATTGTCGCCTTCGGTTCATTTCTCACGGTGGCGGACGTGCTCGAAGCGGTGCATGCTGCTCGCCACTGAGGTTTCGCGTGACAGATAACGACAACCTCGACCTCAAGAAACGGTCGCGACGCCGTTTGGTAGGGGCCGCGGCCATTGCGTTGCTTGCGGCAATTGTGCTCCCCATGGTGATGGACCAGGAGCCCCGTCCGCCTGCCGAAGACATCCAGATCACGATTCCCGATCGGGACGCCGACGCTGCACTTTCCCTGCCGATCGCCGGTCGCCCCTTGGTACCCGCCGAGCCCCCGCTCGTGCAATCGCCCGAGGAACAGCCGTCGTCCCCGGACAAGACCGCCGAAACCGATCCTGTGCCTGTTGCGCCGCTTGCCGACCCGAAACCGCCTTCTGCCCCGCGCTCGACCGGCACTGCCCAGAAACCGGTCGAGCCAAATGTTCGTCCTGCGCCGGATCGTGCGGCTGCACCGCCGGCCGGCGATGAAGCCGCGCGGGCGCTGGCACTGCTGGAGGGCAAGAAGCCGACTGTCGCTTCGACTGACGAGTCCTTCGTGGTTCAGATCGGCGCGTTCGGTGAAGCATCGAAAGCGAATACCCTGGGCGCAGATCTCAAGAAGCGCGGATTTGCTGCCTATACGGAGAAGGCCGGTGCTGTCACGCGGGTACGCATCGGACCTTTCAGTAGTCGTGAAGAGGCGGACAAGGTGGCCGAAAGGCTGAGATTGAGCGGTATGAGCGGTGTCGTGGTGCAGCGGTGAGCCTGCGGCGGGCCCGCGTTCTTGATGACCGCGTTTGACTACATTTTTCTGGGCGTGCTGGGATTTTCGGCACTCATCGGCCTCTGGCGAGGTCTGGCAAGCGAAGTGCTTTCCCTTTTGGCCTGGGTGCTGGCGCTGTTTGCAACCTGGCGTTATGGAAGTGACACCGCAGCATCGCTGGCGGGAATCGTGAGCGAGCCCGCGTGGCGGTATGTGGCGGCGTTTGTGCTGATCTTCATCGCAGTCCTGTTGCTGGCGGCGCTGCTGCGGTTTTTGCTCCGGGAATTGTTGAAAGCTGCCGGACTCGGCGCTGCCGATCATTTTTTTGGCGCGATTTATGGGCTCGCACGCGGCTTGGCGATAGTGTTCTCGGCAGTGCTGCTTGGAGGAATGATCGGTGTGGCGCAGGAGCCCTGGTGGGCGAACGCGAAGTTCGCGCCGCCGATGGAAGTGGCGGTGATTTCCGTCAAACCGTGGCTGCCGGACGTGGTGGCTGACAGGATTCGTTTCAGATAGGTGTTTATTCCATGTGCGGAATTTTAGGGGTCGTCGCGACTTCCCCGGTCAACCAGTTGCTCTACGATGGCCTCCAGGTCCTGCAGCACCGTGGTCAGGATGCTGCCGGGATCGCGACTTCCGAGGGCGGACGCTTCTTGATGCACAAGGGGCCGGGCCTCGTGCGCGACGTGTTTCGTACGCGAAACATGCGCAATCTCGTCGGCAACTGGGGTATCGGCCATGTCCGCTATCCCACTGCGGGGTCCGCGTACAACCCCGCTGAAGCGCAGCCGTTCTACGTCAATTCCCCGTTCGGGCTGTTGCTTGCGCACAATGGCAACCTGACCAACTCGGAGGAACTCAAGCGGGAAATGTTCCTTTCCGACCTGCGGCACATCAACACCAATTCGGATTCCGAAGTGCTGCTGAACGTGCTGGCCCATGAACTGCAGGCGGCGGCGAAGGGTTTCAAGCTAGATGAGGACGCAATCTTCCGCGCCGTCTCCGGCGTCCATCGGCGCTGCCGCGGCGCGTATGCGGTGGTCGTGATGATTGCCGGCTACGGCCTGCTCGCGTTCCGCGACCCGTACGGGATCCGGCCGCTCGTGGTCGGGCGCAATGACGTCGAGGCGGGGCAGGAATGGCTCGTCGCCTCGGAGTCCGTCGCGATGGATGTCCTCGGATTCAAGATGCTGCGCGATGTCGCCCCCGGCGAAGCGATTCTCATCGATACGCAGGGGAATTTCCGAAGCCGGCAGTGCGCGGACAAGACTGTCGAAGCGCCCTGCATGTTCGAGTTTGTTTATCTCGCGCGGCCGGATTCGATCATCGACGGGGTGTCGGTGTACGAATCGCGCGTCAAGATGGGCGAGTTCCTCGCCGACAAGCTCAAGCGCGTGATGCCGCACGCCGAGATCGACGTCGTGATCCCGATTCCCGATTCGAGCCGACCTTCGGCGATGGAAATGGCCCACCGGCTGAATCTTCCCTATCGCGAAGGGTTCGTGAAGAACCGTTATATCGGCCGCACTTTCATCATGCCGGGCCAGGCGATCCGGCGTAAGTCGGTGCGCCAGAAGCTGAACACGATTCCGCAGGAATTCAGGGGCAAGAAAGTGCTCCTCGTCGACGATTCGATCGTGCGGGGAACGACCAGTCGCGAAATCGTGACGATGGCGCGCGAGGCCGGTGCCGAGAAAGTCTACATGGCGTCGGCCGCGCCTCCTGTCCGGCATGCGAACGTGTACGGAATCGACATGCCGACGCGCAGCGAACTGATCGCCGCAAGCCGCGACGAGGCGCAGATCTGCCGGGAGATCGGAGCGGACGGGTTGATCTACCAGGACCTCGCCGACCTGAAGGCCGCAGTGAGAGCCGTGAATCCGGCGATCAGCTTCTTCGAGACTTCGTGCTTCGACGGATGCTACGTGACTGGAGACATCACGTCGGAGTATCTCGACGGGATCGAGAACCGGCACGATGCCGGCAGCTCCTCATCGGACGATAGCGAGGGCGGACAGCTCGACCTCAATCTGGTCGGCAGCCACGACAACTGATCATGCCCATGAATCCCTACGAATTCGACACCTTGGCCGTGCGGGCAGGCACTGCACGCAGCCAGTTCAACGAGCACAGCGAAGCGCTTTACCTGACATCGAGCTTCGTGTTTGGCAGCGCAGCGCAGGCGGCAGCGCGTTTTTCCGGCGAGGAGCCGGGCAACGTCTATGCGCGTTTCTCGAACCCGACCGTCACCGCAATGCAGGAGCGGCTCGCGGCGCTCGAAGGCGCGGAGGCGTGCGTCGCGACCGCGTCCGGAATGTCGGCGATTCTCTCGCTGGCGATGGCGACGCTGAAAGCCGGCGATCACGTCGTCGCTTCGACGGGGCTGTTCGGTGCGACACAGCAGCTGTTCGGCACGATCCTCTCGAAGTTCGGCATCGAGACCAGCTTTGTCGCCGCCACCGAACTCGATGCGTACCGCGCCGCGGTGACGCCGCGCACGCGCCTTTTCTTCGTCGAAACGCCGTCGAATCCGCTCACCGAAGTCATCGACATCGCAGCGGTCGCGGAGATTGCCCATGCTGCGGGTGCGCTGTTCGCCGTCGACAACTGTTTCTGCACCCCCGCATTGCAGCGCCCGCTGGAGCTGGGCGCCGACGTCGTCGTGCATTCGGCGACCAAATACCTCGACGGGCAGGGAAGAGTGCTGGGCGGCGCGGTCGCCGGGGCGAAAGTCGTCGTCGACGAGGTGCTGAAGTTCCTGCGTACTGCCGGACCGAGCATTTCGCCGTTCAATGCGTGGGTGATTCTGAAAGGTCTGGAGACGCTGCGCATCCGAATGGAAGCGCAGTCGGCGACGAGCCTCAATCTGGCGCGCTGGCTGGAGCATCAGCCGGGAGTGGTGCGCGTGTTTTACCCCGGCCTCGCGTCGCACCCGCAGCACGCACTGGCGATGCGCCAGCAAAAATCCGGCGGCGCGATCGTCAGCTTCGAAGTTGCAGGGGGCCGCGAACGCGCGTGGCAGGTGGTCGACGCCACCCAGATGATTTCGATCACCGCGAATCTCGGCGACACGAAAACGACGATCACTCATCCGGCGTCGACGACGCACGGGCGCATCAGCGCCGAAGCGCGTGCTGCAGCGGGAATCGGAGAAGGATTGCTGCGTGTCGCCGTCGGTCTCGAATCGATCGAGGACCTGCGTGCCGACCTTGCCCGGGGTCTGGGGGCCTGATCCTTCGGCCTCGACGGCAAGGTTGCGGTCAGCGGTCGGCGTTCGGCCCGAACCGCAGCGCCACCGGGGGGCCGGCCTCCTCCCAGCGCAGATAGGGCGCGTCGTCGTGCCAGTCGGCGAGCACCCATCGTCCGCATGATCGGCCGTCCACGATGTGCACATGGTGCGCCGGACGATGCGTATGACCGTGAATGAGCGTCGGATAGTCGTGCTCGCGTAGCAGCGTTTCGACGGCGGACGCATTCACGTCCATGATCTCCATCGTCTTTTCCTGCTTCGCGGTTTCGCTTTGGGATCGCAGGCCCTCGATGACCTGTTTGCGCTGCGCGAGCGGCCGCTCCAGAAAAACTCGTTGCCAGACGGGGTCGCGAACCAGGCGACGAAACGACTGGTAATGCTCGTCGTCGGTGCACAGGATATCGCCGTGGCTCAGCAGTACCGCTTTCCCGCCGAGATCGATCAGCGCCGGATCGGCAAGGATCTGCAGGCGGGCTGTGCGGGCGTAGGACTCGCCAAGCAGAAAATCGCGGTTGCCCGGCAGGAAGAAGAGGCTCGTCCCCGTTTCGGCGAGCGCCGCCAAGGCGTCGCTGACCGCGTTGCCCAGCGGTGTCGCGTCATCATCCCCGGCCCAGTATTCGAAAAGGTCGCCGAGGATGTAGAGGGCCTGGGCGCTGCGCGCCGGGCCCTGAAGGAACGCGAAAAAAGCCCGGAGCGTGCCGGGCCGTTGCTCGCACAGGTGGAGGTCGGAAATGAACAGGGCCGACATCGAGGCCTGTGCCGGCAAGTTGCGCAGCGAGTCAGACGATTTCGGCGCGCTCGATCACGACGTCCTCGACCGGGACATCCTGGTGAAAGCCGCTGGAGCCAGTCTTGACCGAGCGAATCTCATTCACGACATCCATGCCGTCGGTAACCCGGCCGAACACGCAGTAGCCCCAGCCCTGGGTGTCCGCCGAGCGGAAATCGAGGAAGTCGTTATCGGCAACGTTGATGAAAAATTGCGCCGTCGCGGAGTGCGGAGCCTGCGTGCGGGCCATCGCGACCGTTCCGGTGACGTTCTTCAGGCCGTTGTCGGCTTCGTTCTTGATCGGCTCGCGAGTCGGTTTCTGCACCATGCCGGGTTCGAAACCTCCGCCCTGGATCATGAAACCCTTGATGACACGATGAAAGATCGTGTTGTCGTAATGGCCGGCGGTAACGTAGGCGAGGAAATTCTCGACCGTTTCCGGAGCCTTCTCGGCATCCAGTTCGATGGTGATCGTACCGTGGTTGGTATGAAGCTTGACTGCCATGGAAAGCTCCTGGTTGGGCTTACTGCTGGGGGGATTTTGCCGGCGCCGCGTCCACGATGCGGACCGATTCGATCGTGACCGGCTGCTCGGGAACATTCTGCATGCCATTCACGGTGCGGGTCGGAAGCCGGCCGATTTTCTGCACGACGTCGAACCCCTCGGTGACTTCGCCGAAAACCGCATACCCCCAGCCGTCACGGGCCGGGTAGTCGAGAAAGCGGTTGTCGACGAGGTTGATGAAGAATTGTGCGCTCGCCGAATGAGGATCGGCCGTGCGGGCCATGGCGAGCGTGCCGGCTTCGTTGCGCAGGCCGTTCTTCGCTTCGTTCTCGATCGGGGCGCGGGTAGGTTTCTGCCGCATCGCCGCGTCGAAGCCGCCGCCCTGAACCATGAATCCGTCGATGACGCGATGGAAAATGGTGCCGTTGAAGTGGCCGCTCTTCACGTATTCAATGAAGTTCGCGACGGATTTGGGTGCCTTGTCGGCGAAAAGTTCGATCACCACCGGACCTTCGCTGGTCCGCATCTCGACAACCGGGTTGGCTGCGCCGGCGGAAATGAGCCAACCGAACAGAAAGAGTGAGGCGAGCAGGCGCTTCATCGTCGGGTTTCCAGGAGTGAGGAGTGGAGGAGCGGAGAAGACATTTTATCGGGCGAGGCGTTCTGTGATCGTCGGGCCCTGCGCCGGGTCGTGTTGAGAGCCGCACGGGTGAGTCGGTGCAACGAAGGGATTCGAACCCGCTCCGGCTCGGAACATGTTGTCGTTATGCTAGAATCACCGCGACTTTCCGTGAAATCCGCGCGGATCGAGCACATTCTATCAAAGAAATCTGCGCCGCATCGCAATCGAGTGATGGAGGCGAAACGGCTGGGGCGGACCGACGGGTACCGCCTTTTTTGTTGTATCGGTGGCGGTTGCCGATTCCATTCGCGACCTGCGAATCGGCTGCCAGAACCCGACCAGGCGGAAGAAACATGCTGCACATTCACAATACGCTGACACGAAGAAAGGAAGCCTTCGTTCCGATCGACCCGGGCAAGGTGCGGATGTACGTCTGCGGGATGACGGTCTATG
The DNA here is from genome assembly GCF_012910785.2 of Aromatoleum buckelii. Lineage (GTDB taxonomy): Bacteria > Pseudomonadota > Gammaproteobacteria > Burkholderiales > Rhodocyclaceae > Aromatoleum > Aromatoleum buckelii. The sequence goes on from NZ_WTVH02000009.1 coordinate 453,094, forward strand.
ACTATTGCCACCTCGGGCATGCGCGCGTGATGGTGGTCTTCGACATGGTAGCGCGCTGGTTGCGGGCGAGCGGTTTCGAACTCACGTACGTGCGGAACATCACCGACATCGACGACAAGATCATCAGGCGGGCGGGCGAGAAAGGTGAATCGATCCGCACGCTGACGGACCGGTTCATTGCCGCGATGCATGAGGATGCGGATGCGCTCGGCGTGCTGCGGCCCGACCACGAGCCGCGTGCGACGGAATATGTGGCGCAGATGCAGTCACTCATCGGCCGCTTGCGGGACAAAGGGCTCGCCTATGTCGCCGGGAACCGCGACGTGTGCTACTCGGTTCGAAAATTCGACAGCTATGGCCGGCTTTCCGGCAAGTCGCTCGACGAGCTGCGCGCCGGCGAGCGCGTCGAAGTTGCCGGCGACAAGCAGGATCCACTCGATTTCGTGCTGTGGAAGCATGCCCGGACCGACGAGCCCGATGAAGTCAAATGGGCGTCGCCGTGGGGAGCGGGGCGCCCCGGCTGGCACATCGAGTGCTCGGCGATGAGTTCGGACCTGCTGGGTGAACAGTTCGACATCCATGGCGGCGGTCAGGACCTGCAGTTTCCTCATCACGAAAACGAGATCGCGCAGTCCGAGGGCGCGCACGGGCATACGTTCGTCAATTACTGGATGCACAACGGTTTTGTCCGGGTCGACGACGAAAAGATGTCGAAATCGCTCGGCAACTTCTTCACGATCCGCAACGTCCTCGAGCGTTTCGACCCTGAAGTCGTCCGCTTTTTCATCCTGCGCGCGCACTACCGCAGCCCGCTGAATTATTCCGACGCGCACCTCGAAGACGCGCGCCAGGCGCTGACACGCCTCTATACCGCGTTGCGCAACGTCGAGCCGTCCGATGCGCAAGTCGACTGGGATGAACCGCATGCGGTGCGATTCCGCGCCGCGATGGACGACGATTTCAACACTGCGGAAGCGGTGGCGGTGCTTTTCGAACTCGCGAACGAAGCCAACCGCAGCGGATCCGCCGCGATCGCGGCGCAGTTGAAGGGGCTGGGAGGCGTGCTCGGCCTGCTCGCGCGTGAGCCGGCGAACTTCCTTCAAGGCAGGATGGCCGGCGAACCGGATGAGGGGGAAGGCGTCGCGATCGAGTCGATGATCGAGCGCCGCGCGTTGGCGAAGAAGTCGAAGGACTACGCGGAGGCCGACCGGATCCGCGCGCAACTGCTCGCGGCCGGAATCGTCCTCGAGGATACGCCGCAAGGCACGATCTGGCGCCGCGCCTGAACGCGTTGTTTCCCGGCGACTCGCGACGCGAGCCCCCGGGGCAGGTGTCGATTTGCCGCGGTGAGCTTGCCGCTCAGGCGCCGAAGAAGTCCTTGACCTTGTCCATCCAGGATTTTGCCTTCGGGTTGTGGCGGTCGGCGTCCGAGCTGGAAACCTCCTCGAATTCGCGCAACAGCTCTTTCTGACGTTCCGTAAGATTGACCGGGGTCTCGACGACGACATGGCACATCAGGTCGCCATGCCCCTGCGAGCGGACGTTGCGAATTCCCTTCCCGCGCAGCCGGAACACTTTGCCGCTCTGCGTCTCAGCGGGAATTTTCAGCCGTGCCATGCCTTCGAGCGTCGGGATTTCGATCTCGCCGCCGAGCGCCGCGGTCGTGATGCTGATCGGCATCTCGCAATGCAGGTCGTCGTGGTCGCGCTGGAATACCGGGTGGGCGCGGATATGGATCTCGACGTACAGGTCTCCCGGTGGCCCGCCATTGACACCCGGTTCGCCGTGACCGGCGTGGCGCAGACGCATTCCTTCGTCGATTCCCGCCGGGATCTTCACTTCCAGCGTCTTCTGCCGCTTCACTCGGCCAGCGCCGCCGCAGTCGCGGCACGGGTCCGGAATGATCCGTCCCGTGCCGTGGCACTTCGGGCAGGTCTGCTGGATCGAGAAGAAGCCTTGCTGGATGCGTACCTGGCCGGCGCCGCCGCAGGTGGGGCAGGGCTTCGGCTGCGTGCCGGGTTTCGCGCCGCTGCCATGGCAGGTTTCGCATTCCTCGACGGTCGGGATGCGGATCGTCTTGTCGGCGCCGCGGGCCGCTTCTTCGAGAGAGATTTCGAGGTTGTAGCGAAGATCTGCGCCGCGATACACGTTCGACCGTCCGCGTCCGCCGCCGCCTGCGCCGCCGAAAATATCGCCGAAGATGTCCGAAAACGCGTCGGCGAACCCTTCGAAACCCTGCCCGCCCGGCCCGGCGCCCGCAGACGAATCGACGCCCGCGTGTCCGTAGCGGTCGTACGCAGCACGCTTTTGCGCATCGGACAGGATCTCGTACGCGTTTTTCGCTTCCTTGAAGTGGTCCTCGGAGTCCTTGTTGTCCGGATTGCGGTCCGGATGATGCTTCATGGCCAGCTTGCGGTAGGCCTTCTTGATCTCGTCATCCGAGGCGTCGCGGTTGACACCCAGCACCTCGTAGTAATCCCTTTTTGCCATCTTGGTCCGCTCAGGCTGTGAGACCGGGAGGGTCTCCAGATCATGCAAAAGGCCGAGCCGGCCGGTGCGAGGGGCACCGGCAGGGGCTCGGCCGACATCTCGCCTTCCGGCGAGCGATTACTTCTTGTCTTTGACTTCGGTGAACTCGGCGTCGACGACGTCGGCATCCGCAGCCTTCGAGCCGCCCGCGGCGCCGCCGCCAGCTGCCTCGCCCGTGGCACCGCCTTCGGCGCCGCCCTGCGACTGCGCGTACATCTGCTCGCCGAGCTTCTGGCTGGCCGTCGCTAGAGCCTGCATCCGGGCTTCGATCGTGTCCTTGTCGTTGCTCTTCAGCGCCTCTTCCGCGTCCTTCATCGCCTGTTCGATCTTTTCCTTCTCGTCGGCGCCGATCTTGTCGCCGTATTCGGTCAGCGATTTCTTCACCGAATGCACCAGTGCGTCGCACTGATTGCGGGTATCGACCAGCTCGTGGGCCTTCTTGTCTTCCTCGGCGTGCGCCGCGGCGTCCTGCACCATGCGCTTGATCTCGTCCTCGGACAGGCCCGAGTTCGCCTGGATCTTGATCTTGTTCTCCTTGCCGGTCGCCTTGTCCTTCGCCGACACGTGCAGGATGCCGTTCGCGTCGATGTCGAACGTGACCTCGATCTGCGGCATGCCGCGCGGCGCGGGCGGGATGTCCGACAGGTTGAACTGGCCGAGGCTCTTGTTGCCGGAGGCCATTTCGCGTTCGCCCTGCAGCACGTGGATCGTCACCGCCGACTGGTTGTCGTCGGCGGTGGAGAACACCTGGCTCGCCTTGGTCGGCACCGTGGTGTTCTTCTGGATCAGCTTCGTCATCACGCCGCCGAGCGTCTCGATGCCGAGCGACAGGGGGGTCACGTCGAGCAGCAACACGTCCTTGACTTCGCCCTGCAGCACGCCGCCCTGGATCGCTGCGCCGACGGCAACGGCTTCGTCGGGATTCACGTCGCGGCGCGCTTCCTTGCCGAAGAACTCCTTGACCTTCTCCTGCACCTTCGGCATCCGGGTCTGGCCGCCGACGAGGATGACGTCGTCGATGTCGGTGATCTTGAGGCCGGCGTCCTTCAGCGCGATGCGGCACGGCTCGATCGTGCGCTGAACCAGCTCTTCGACGAGCGATTCGAATTTCGCGCGCGTGATCTTCACCGCGAGATGCTTCGGACCCGACGCGTCAGCGGTGATGTACGGCAGGTTGACTTCGGTCTGCTGGCCCGACGACAGCTCGATCTTCGCCTTCTCGGCTGCTTCCTTCAGGCGCTGCAGCGCGAGCACGTCCTTCTTCAGGTCGACGCCCTGTTCCTTCTTGAACTCGGTGACGATGTAGTCGATCAGGCGCTGGTCGAAGTCCTCGCCGCCGAGGAAAGTGTCGCCGTTGGTCGCGAGCACTTCGAACTGGTGTTCACCGTCGATGTCGGCGATCTCGATGATCGAGATGTCGAACGTGCCGCCGCCGAGGTCATACACCGCGATCTTCGAGTCGCCCGGCTTCTTGTCCATGCCGAACGCGAGCGCCGCCGCGGTCGGCTCGTTGATGATGCGCTTGACTTCCAGCCCGGCGATGCGGCCGGCGTCCTTGGTCGCCTGGCGCTGGCTGTCGTTGAAGTAGGCCGGCACCGTGATGACGGCTTCAGTGACTTCCTCGCCGAGGTAGTCCTCGGCGGTCTTCTTCATCTTGCGCAGCACTTCGGCGGACACCTGCGGCGGCGCGATCTTCTTGCCGCGCACTTCGACCCACGCGTCGCCGTTGTCGGCCTTGCAGATCGTGTAGGGCATCAGGTCGATGTCCTTCTGCACTTCCTTCTCTTCGAAGCGGCGGCCGATCAGGCGCTTGACCGCGAACAGCGTGTTCTTCGCGTTCGTGACCGCCTGGCGCTTGGCCGGTGCGCCGGTCAGGATCTCGCCGTCCTCCGCGTACGCGACGACGGACGGGGTGGTGCGCGCGCCTTCGGAGTTTTCGATGACCTTGGGCTTGCCGCCTTCCATTACGGCGACGCAGCTATTCGTCGTGCCCAGGTCGATACCGATGATTTTTCCCATTGCCGTTCCTTTCAAGTGAGGGGTGAAGGGTGAGGCGGAGGACGCCTGGCGTCGCCTAACCACGCCTCACCGGATTTTCGTTGTTCAGTAGATCGGGGCGCCGCGCCGGATTTCAAGCATCCGCGGCGAGGCTTACGTACCCTTGGCTTTCGAGACCATCACCATTGCCGGACGGATCACGCGGCCGTGCAGCAGGTAGCCTTTCTGCAGTACGCTGAGGACCGTGTTCGGCTCGCCTTCGGCTTCGATCGCGCTGATCGCCTGGTGCTTGTTCGGGTCGAACTTTTGCCCCGCCGGGTCTTCTTCGGCGAGGCCCGCGTTCTGGAACGCAGCGTTCAGTTGCTTGAGCGTCAGTTCAACCCCTTCCCGCAGGCTCTCCAGAGTCTGCTTCTCGCTCGCGAGCGCAGCTTCGAGACTGTCCTTGACCGGAAGCATGCCGCCAGCGAATTTCTCGGCGGCAAACTTCGACGCCTTGGCGATGTCTTCCTGCGCCCGACGGCGGACGTTCTCGGTTTCGGCGCGGGCTCGCAGCCATGCGTCGTGGTGTTCGGCGGCTTTCAGTTCGGCCTGACGCAGGGTTTCCTCAAGGCGCGGCATCGTGTCCATATCCGCGTTCGCCTGTTCGTTCGCCGGCTGCGGCGGCACGGACTCGCCCTCGGAAGGCTCGGGCAGTTCGCCCTGGATTTCGGAAGGCTGCTTGTTTTCCTGCATGGGTGGAATCTCCCTTTGTTCTTCGACCGAGCCCAATTGGGGGCATGATTCCATTTTTCAAGAGGGCGAGCGACTTTTCGAAAGTTGCCGGTTTGGTGGCGGGTGTGTCACGATTCGCCCCCCTTTGCGTGAACGGCGCGAGGCAGTGCTTACTGCGGGCGGGAAGGCATGGAACGAGGATGAGCGAGATTCCGCACAGCATCGGAAAATACCGGGTCCTCGAGGAGGTCGGGCGCGGTGCGACCGCCACCGTCTACAAGGTGGACTCCCCGGATGACCCGGAGCCGCTGGCCGTCAAGCTCGTCCGCTTCCAGGACAAGGCCAGGGACGAGGCGAAGTGGAACCGTCGCCTGCTGAAGCTGCTGAAGGCCGAACAGGCAGTCGTCAGCCGCCTCGACCATCCGAACATCGTCCGCATCCATGAAGTCGTCACCGAGCCGGACCAGGCTTACGTGGTGATGGAGTATTTCCCCGGCGAGTCGCTCGAACGCTACTGCAGCTTCGAACGCCTGCTGCCGATTCATCGCACGATCGGCATCGTCTTCAAGTGCTGCATGGCGCTCGATCACGCATACCGGCAAGGCGTTGTCCACCGAGACATCAAGCCGGCCAACATCCTTGTCGACGAGAACGACAACGTAAAGATCACCGATTTCGGCCTGGCGCTGAACATCAACAAGAAGGTCGAGACCGACTCGACTTTCATCATGGGCGTCGGTTCGCCCGCCTACATGAGCCCCGAGCAGATCAAGGGCTACCCGCTGAACCAGAAAACCGATCTGTATTCCCTCGGCGTCGTGCTGTTCCATTTGCTGACGGGTCGCTTGCCGTTCCGTGCGGCCAATCCGGCGCAGCTGATCTACAAGATCATCAATGCGGACCCTCCGCTGGTTTCGCAGCTGAACCCGGACATGCCGGAGTTGATGAACACGGTGCTGCGCAAGGCGCTGGAGAAGGATCTTTACTCGCGCTACCGCAACGGCGCCGAGTTTGCGAAGGACCTGTCGGCGGTGCGCTACAAGATCGTCGTCGACGACGACGGGCCGCAGGACACGACGCGGTTCGCGACCCTGCGCAAGCTCGCGTTCTTCACCGAATTCGACGATGTGGAGCTGTGGGAGGTGCTGCGCACTTCGACCTGGCGCAGCGTCGGGGCCCGGACGACGCTGATTCGCGAACGCGACGCCGACCAGCGCTTCGGCGTGGTGGTGGCTGGCGAAGTGGAGCTCTCCGTCGAAGGGCGCCGGGTGCAGCGGCTCGGCCCGGGAGAGGTCTTCGGCGAGCTGGCGTGGCTCGACACGATCGACCACCGGCATCCGCTCAGTGCGGTCGCGGTGGCGCCGACGACTTATATCGAGATCAACCCGGCGGCGCTGGCCCTGGCGACCGAAGAGGTCCTGGAACTTTTCCGTCGGCTGCTCGCGACGACGGTTGCGCGGCGACTCGCGCGGGTCGCGCGGGAAGTTGCCAGGCATTGCGAGCCGGCCGTTATCGGCGATCTGACCGCAACCGGCGGGCTCGACCTGCAGATCCTCGATGACTGAGCCGGGAAAATCGCAGGGCCCGCGAGGCCATGATCAATTCCGGCGCCCGGTGACGATGCGGACCTGCCTGCCGTCGCGCCCGCTCAGCGCCACGCTCGCGAGCCAGGTGAGCAGGCTGTAGAGCAGTGCGGCCCAGAAGGCCGTCCAGAAGTCCGGGACGTACACGCCACCGACGAGGCTCGCGACGGCCCAGAACAGCAATGCGTTGATCACCAGCGTGAACAGCCCGAGTGTCAGCAGTGTGATCGGCAGCGTGATGAAGATCAGGACCGGCCGGATCAGCGTATTGATCAGCGCGAGCAGCAGCGCGGTGACGAGCGCTGCGGCATAGCTGTCCACGCGCAGGTCGGTGATGACTTCCGGGAGCAGCATCAGCGCGACCGCGTTGAGCAGCCACTGCAATGCGAGTCTGAAACGAGGATCCATTTCAGCGCTCCGCTCCTGCGGCACGTGCCCGTTGCGCGGTTGCCGCGAGGCGTTCCGCCGCTGGCGCAGGCGCTTCCAGCCAGTCGCCGATCCGGCTGCGGACGAGGTCGGTCAGTGCCGCTATCCAGTCATGTCGCTCGTTGAGGCAGGGAATGTAATGAAAGGCCTTGCCGCCGGCGCCGAGGAACGCGGTCCTGCATTCGAGGGCGATTTCCTCGAGGGTTTCGAGGCAGTCCGAAGCAAACCCCGGGCAGATCACATCGACGCGGTCGGTTCCTTTGCGGCCGAGTGCTTCGAGGGTCGGCTGGGTGTAGGGTTTCAGCCATTCCGCCTTGCCGAAACGGGACTGGAAAGTGAGCTGCCAGCGCTCGGGCGGCAGGTCGAGCTTCGCGGCGAGCAGGCGGGCCGTAACGTGGCACTCGCAGTGGTAAGGATCACCAAGGTCGAGCGAGCGCTTTGGTATGCCGTGAAAGCTCATCACGAGCTGGTCGGGTTCGCCGTGTTTTGCCCAGTGGTCGCGTACGCTCTTCGCGAGCGCTGCGACGTAGCCGGGGTGATCGTGGAAGTTCCGCACATAGCGGATCTCGGGCAGGTTGCGCCAGTGGGTCAGGCAGCGCGCGACCTCGTCGATGACGCTCGCGGTGGTGCTCGCCGCATACTGGGGATACAGCGGTACGACGAGAATTCGGCTGCAGCCGTCGGCTTTCATGCGGACGAGCGCATCGGCTATCGAAGGCGCCCCATAGCGCATCGCCCAGTCGACGACGACGCCGGTGACCCCTGCATGGCCGAGATATCCGGCAAGGAGCTTTGCCTGTCGTTCGGTGTGGACCTTGAGCGGGGAGCCGGCGTCGCTCCAGACGGCCGCATATTTCTCGGCCGATTTCTTCGGGCGCAGGTTGAGAATGACACCGTTCAGAATCGGCCACCAGATCACGCGCGGGATCTCGACGACGCGCGGGTCGGAGAGGAATTCCTTGAGATAAGGGCGAACCGCCGCGGCCGTAGGCGCTGCGGGGGTGCCGAGATTGACGAGCAGGACGCCGGTGCGCTCGGGCGTGCCATGGGTGTGGGCGGGTTCGGGCCAGTAACGGGCCATGCAAGTCCTTTGGGGCGGCCGAAGCGTTCAACCGGGGTTCGAGAGCGCGTTCGACAGGAGGCGCGCCGTGATGTCGACGATCGGGATGACCCGATCGTAGGCCATGCGCGTCGGGCCGATGACGCCGACCGAACCCACCACTTTGCCGTTGACTTTGTAGCCCGCGGTGACGACGCTGCAGCCGTCGAGTTGCGAGAGCCCGGATTCGTCGCCGATGAAGATCTGCACGCCCTGCGCGCGGTTCGAGAGGTCGAGCAGCTGCATCAGGCCGGTCTTCTGCTCGAAGAGCTTGAACAGTTTGCGCAGGCGCGCCATGTTCGACGACAGATCCTCGACGTCGAGCAGGTTGGTTTCGCCCGACAGCACATAGCTCGCGCTGTCCTCTTCGGCGGCCGCATTGCCGGCCTCGACGGCGGCCGTCATCAGTTCGCTCATGTCGCTGCGCAACTGCTTGAGTTCGTCGCGGATGCGGGCGCGGATGTCGTCGAATCCGAGCCCGGCGAAGTGCTCGGTGAGATAGCTTGCCGCCTCGGCGAGTTCCGCCGGCGAATAGGCGCGGCGCGTGATCAGAATGCGGTTCTGCACGTCCCCCGCCGTGGTCACGATGATCAGCAGGATGCGGTTCTCGGCGAGGCTGATGAACTCGATCTGCCGGATCTTCACGGTATCGCGACGCGGCGATACGACCACGCCGGCGAACTGGGTGAGTTCGGACAGCAGGTGCGACGCGGAATTCATCAGGCGCTGCGGCTGATCGGGCTGCAACTGGCCCTTGAGTTCGCGCACGCGCGCCTGCTCGAGCGGCTGCACGGTCAGCAGCGAATCGACGAAGAAACGGTATCCCAGGGCGGTCGGGATGCGCCCGGACGAGGTGTGCGGGCTGGTGATGAAACCCATCTCCTCGAGGTCGCTCATCACGTTGCGCACCGTCGCCGGTGACAGCTCGAGGCCGGAATAGCGTGAAAGCGCACGCGAGCCGACCGGCTGACCTTCGACGATGTATCGTTCGATCAGGGTCTTCAGCAGTATCTGTGAGCGGGGGTCTAGCAGCTTCATGATCCGTTACGCACTATTGCGATGATTCTAACAGCCTGAGGACGAGCGCTGTCGTCTGCCAAGGCATTACGCGATGTGGTTTAATCCGCGCATGAGCAAGAACTTCCGCGTCGTTGCACTGATCGGCAAGTACCAGAGCCCCGACGTGGCGGAGGCAGTGCTGCGCATCGCCGAATTCCTGCGAGTGCGCGGACTTGACGTGTGGATCGAGCAGGGAACTGCAAGTTCCATTGGCATGGCCGGTCAGTTCGCCGTGGCGAGCTACGACGAGATCGGCGCCCAGGCCGATCTCGCGGTCGTGCTGGGGGGCGACGGCACGATGCTCAACACCGCACGCCGGCTGTCCCAGCACGGCGTGCCGCTGGTCGGAATCAACCAGGGCAGGCTCGGTTTCCTCACCGACATCTCGCGCGATGAAGCGTTGCCGAAACTCGCCGAGATCCTCGAGGGACGCTACATCGAGGAATCGCGGGCGATGCTCGACGCTGAAGTGCTGCGGGCCGGCCAGCGCGTATTCCAGACGCTCGCGCTCAACGATGTCGTGATCAACAAGGGCGACCTAGGCCGGATGATCGAGTTCGATCTGTCGATCGACGGCGAATTTGTCTATACGCAACGTTCGGACGGGATGATCCTGGCGACCCCGACGGGTTCGACGGCATACGCGTTATCCGCCAACGGGCCGATCCTCCATCCGAACGTCGGCGGGATCGCGCTGGTGCCGTTGTGTCCTCACGCGCTCACCGCGCGTCCGGTCACGTTGCCGGACACTTCCCATATCGAGATCGTGCTGTTGCCCCAGCATGACGCCCGGATACATTTCGATGGCCAGGCCCGCTTCGACGCCCGCGCGGGCGACCGGCTGCGAGTTACCCGTTCGCCCGATGTCGTCCGCCTGTTGCATCCGCAGGGCTACAGCTATTTCGCCATGCTGCGCGAGAAGCTCCACTGGAGCGCGACGCCGCGTCGTCCCTGACTGACATACCACCAACCTTTTTCAACCCTCCACCGCTCATGCTCCGTCGCCTGACCATTCGGGATTTCGTGATCGTCGACCGCCTCGAGCTCGAGTTCGAAGCGGGGTTCGGCGCGTTGACCGGGGAAACCGGGGCGGGCAAGTCGATCCTGCTCGACGCACTCGGCCTTGCCTTGGGCGGGCGTGCCGACGCCGGGGCAGTACGCACGGGATGCGGCAAGGCGGATATCGCGGCCGAGTTCGACCTGCCGCTGTCGAGCCCGCTCAACGAGTGGCTCGCGGGGCAGGATCTGGCGGCGGATGACGGAGCGGTGATCCTGAGACGGGTGGTCGAAGCCGGCGGGCGCTCGCGAGCCTGGCTCAATGGCGTGCCGGTCACGCAGGGGCAGTTGCGTGAAGCGGGCGACTGGCTTGCCGACATTCATGGCCAGCACGCCCATCACGCGCTGCTCAAGCCCGACGCGCAGCGCGCATTGCTCGACATGCACGCGGGCGCTGCGCCGCTCGCCGCGGAAGTCAGCGCACGTTTCCACGCGTGGCAGCGTCTCGTCGAACTGCGTCGTGCGGCGGACCACGATTCGGCGGCGTCCGAGCGTGAGCGTGAACTCCTTGCCTGGCAGATACGCGAACTCGACGAGCTCGCGTTCAGCACTGAGGAGTGGGGCCGGATCAATATCGAACATGCACGTCTTGCCCACGCGGCGGGTTTGATCGAGGGAGCGGACGAAGCGCTCGCGACGCTCGGTGAAGGCGATCTCGCGATCGCTTCGCAGCTGCGCCACGTCAGCGTCCGGGTCGATGGCATGGCCGAGATCGATTCCGATCTCGCCGACGTCCGCGATCTGGTCGCCGGCGCGGCGATCCAGGCCGATGAGGCGCTGCACGCGCTGCGGCGCTATCGCGAGCGGCTCGACCTCGATCCTCAGCGCTTGGCCGAGATCGAGCGCCGCATCGAGGACGTCATGACGCTGGCGCGCAAGCACCGCGTGGCCCCCGACGAGTTGCCGAACCTCCGCGCTGACTGGGCGCGAAAACTCGACGATCTCGTCTCGCGCGCGGATCCGGCCCGCCTTGCCGAAGAGGAAAAGCGCCTCCACGGCGAATACGAGGCAGCGGCCCGGCGTCTTTCCGCAGCACGTATGCCGGTAGCCGAAGCTTTATCGCGCGACATCACCGACGCGATGCAGACGCTGGCGATGGCGGGCGGAAAATTCGAAGTGGCGCTCGAAGCCTGTGCCTCACCGATGGCCTACGGCTTGGAGTCAGTCGAATTCCGCGTCGCCGCGAATCCGAACCAGTCACTGCGCCCACTCGCGAAAGTCGCGTCGGGGGGCGAGCTGTCGCGCATCGGACTCGCAATCCAGGTCATCACCAGCCGCGACTCCGCAACGCCGACCCTGATATTCGACGAGGTCGATGTCGGGATCGGCGGGCGCGTCGCCGAGATCGTCGGCCAGTTGCTGCGCCGGCTCGGGCAGGAGCGCCAAGTGCTGTGCGTGACGCATCTGCCGCAAGTGGCGGCGGGCGCCGACTGGCAATGGAGCATCGCCAAAGTGCAACGCGGATCGGAAGTCCTGAGCACGGTTCGCGTGCTCGACAGGGAAGCGCGGGTCGAGGAGATCGCCCGCATGCTGGGCGGCGTGAACATCACCGAGACGACCCGCCGTCACGCCGCGGAAATGCTCGGGGCGGAGTCGTCCGGAGGTTGATCGCAAGGCCCTCTGCCGCTACCGCGAAAACCGCCGGGAAAGGGGGGCCTCCTGCTCAGTCTTCCTCTTCCAGCTTGCGGTTCGGACAGTCCTTTCTCAGGCAGTCCGCGTACAGATAAAGCGCGTGTTCGCGGACGATGAAACCGCGCTCTTCGGCGATCCTGTTTTGTCGCCGCTCGATTTCCGCGTCGAAAAACTCTTCCACCTTGCCGCACTGCACGCACACGAGGTGATCGTGATGGCCGCCTTTCTTGAGTTCGAACACTGCCTTGCCCGACTCGAAATAGTGCCGTTCGAGCAGGCCCGCCTGCTCGAACTGGGTGAGCACGCGGTAAACCGTCGCCAGGCCGATATCCATTCCCTCCGCAATCAGGAGACGATAGACGTCTTCGGCAGTCAGGTGGCGCAGATCGGACGTCTGGAATAGATCGAGGATCTTCAGGCGCGGATAAGTGGCCTTGAGGCCGATGTTTTTCAGGTTTTCCGAATTTTCTGACATGGTCGCCCCGCTGGGTGGCCCCGGAGCCAAGAAGTCATGGCTCGTGCCCGCATATGATATATTTTTTCGCCTTTGCCTGAACGATACGCCGTCTGGCGCCACCGACCAAGAACTCCATCCATGCGCTTCGTGACTCTCCTGCCGGCTGTCGCCGCCTTCGGCCTGTTGGCCGGTTGTTCCATCAGCTCGCTCACCGACCAGATCAATCCCTACCGTATCGACGTGCGGCAGGGCAACTACGTGGATCAGGAAATGGTGGCCAGGCTGAAAAAGGGCATGACGCGCGAGCAGGTGCGGTTTGCGCTCGGCACGCCGCTGATCGTCGACGTGTTCCATCCCGATCGCTGGGATTACGTTTACCGCTTCCAGCCCGGCAGGGGAGAACCGCAGCAGCGCACGCTGAGCGTTTTTTTCGTCAGCGACCGGCTCGATCGCGTCGAAGGGGACATCGAGCCGGGCGATGCGCAAGCCGCGACGGCTGCGCCGCAGGCCGAGCGCAGCCGAGTCGTCGAGATCGCGCCGGCCGCCGAGGATTGACCCGGGTGGCCTGGAAGCGATCGCGCATCGCGCGAGGCTCCCGATCATGTCGAGCAAAAGGAATTCATTGATGTTGCCATTGCGCATTGCCATAGCGGGTGCATCCGGCCGGATGGGCCGGATGCTGATCGAAGCCACGCTGAAGGAGGAGGGAGCGGTGCTCGCTTCGGCCTTCGACCGTCCCGGCACAACTTTCATCGGACGCGACGCCGGCGAACTGTCCGGAAACGCGACCGACGTTCTCATCACGGACGATCCGCGCGCCGCGATCGCCGCGGCCGACTGCGTCATCGATTTCACGCGTCCGGAAGGCACCCTCGCGCACCTTGCCATCGCGCGCGCACTCGGCAAGGCGATGGTCATCGGCACCACCGGCTTCTCGCCGACCGAGAAGGAAGCGATTGCCGCCGCGGCGCAAGCCATCCCGATCGTGTTCGCGCCGAACATGGCAGTGGGTGTGAACGCGGTGTTCAAGCTGCTCGAAGTGGCTGCCCGCATTCTCGACGACGGCTACGACGTCGAAGTGATCGAGGCGCATCACCGCTTCAAGGTCGATGCTCCGTCGGGTACCGCGTTGCGCATGGGCGAAGTGGTCGCACGCGAACTGGGGCGCGATCTGGAAACCTGCGCGATTTACGGGCGCGAAGGGGTGACCGGGGAGCGCAAGGCCGAGACGATTGGTTTTTCGACGATTCGCGGCGGCGACGTCGTCGGGGATCACACCGTTCTGTTCGCCGGTATCGGCGAGCGTATCGAGATCACCCACAAGTCCGGCAGCCGCATGCCGTATGCTTCCGGTTCGCTGCGCGCGGCGCGTTTTCTCGCGGGGCGTTCGAGTGGCCTGTTCGACATGCAAGACGTGCTCGGCCTGCGCTGATTCGGCCCGGACTGCGAGGGGCGCGATTGCCTCGACAGGCGCGAAACGCTATAATTAGCGGCTTCTTGAAAGCGGGATTGGCCGGTCGGCTCGTCCCGTTTTTTTCACGTTCGGGGTGGCTCGATAGCTTTTCCCGTGTCTTTTCGGCTGAATTCAGGAGTTTGTCGTGACTGCTTCCCCGCCCGCCCTACTAGCGCTTGCCGACGGGACGGTATTTTTTGGCAAGGGAATCGGTGCGGCCGGCAGCACGGTCGGTGAGGTGGTGTTCAACACCTCGATGTCCGGTTATCAGGAAATCCTCACCGACCCGAGCTACTGCCGCCAGATCGTAACGCTGACTTATCCGCATATCGGCAACACCGGCATCAATCGGGAAGACGTCGAAGCGGGGCGTGTTCACGCCGCAGGTCTGGTGATCCGCGACCTGCCGATACTGCCGTCGAATTTCCGCATGGATCAGACTCTCGATGCCTATCTCAAGGCCGAGAACATCATCGCGATCGCGGGGCTCGACACCCGCAAGCTGACACGCGTGTTGCGTGAAAAAGGAGCGCAAGGCGGCTGCCTCGTCACTGCCGCCGACGGTGCCACTTTGAATCCCGAGGCTGCGATCGCCGAAGCTCGCGCGTTCCCCGGTCTTGCCGGCATGGACCTGGCCAAGGTCGTCTGCGCCGAAAGCCCGTACCAATGGACCGAGGGCGAGTGGGCGCTCGGCAGCGGCTACAGCGAGCGGGGAGACGGGCGCTACCACGTCGTCGCGTACGATTACGGCGTCAAGCGCAACATCCTGCGGATGCTCGCGAGCCGGGGCTGCAGGCTCACTGTCGTGCCGGCACAGACTCCGGCTGCCGAAGTCTTCGCGCTCAATCCGGATGGCGTTTTTCTGTCGAATGGGCCAGGCGATCCGGGCGCCTGCGATTATGCGATCGCGGCAGTGCGCAAGTTCCTCGAGCGCGGCATCCCCACCTTCGGCATCTGTCTCGGCCACCAGTTGATGGCGCTTGCGGCCGGCGCCAGGACGGTCAAGATGAAGTTCGGCCACCATGGCGCGAACCATCCGGTCAAGGATCTCGAATCCGGGCAGGTCCTGATCACGAGCCAGAACCATGGCTTCGCGGTCGATCCCGACACCCTTCCGGTGAATGTCCGCGCAACGCATGTGTCGCTCTTCGACGGCAGCCTGCAGGGGTTCGCCTGGAACGACGTGCCGGCGTTCTGCTTCCAGGGACATCCGGAAGCGAGTCCGGGACCGCACGACGTGTCTTACCTGTTCGACCGTTTCATCAGGATGCTCGAGACGCGCGTCAAGTAATTCGCCAGCGGCAGCCCGGAGTTGCCGCTCATCAACGCAAGACCGAGGTTAGGCAATGCCTAAGCGTACAGACATTCAAAGCATACTCATCATTGGCGCCGGTCCGATCATCATCGGCCAGGCGTGCGAGTTCGACTATTCCGGCGCGCAGGCGTGCAAGGCGCTGCGCGAGGAAGGCTACAAGGTCATCCTCGTCAATTCGAATCCGGCGACGATCATGACCGACCCGGAAACGGCCGACGTCACGTACATCGAGCCGATCACTTGGCAGGTGGTCGAGAGCATCATCGAGAAGGAGCGGCCGGACGCGCTGCTGCCGACGATGGGCGGGCAGACGGCGCTGAACTGCGCGCTCGACCTCGCGAAGAACGGCGTGCTCGAAAAGTACGGCGTCGAACTGATCGGCGCGTCGCGCGAAGCCATCGACAAGGCCGAGGACCGCCTCAAGTTCAAGGACGCGATGACGAAGATCGGGCTCGGTTCGGCCCGCTCGGCAATCGCACACAGCATGGAAGAGGCGCTGCAGGTGCAAGGCGGCATCGGCTTCCCGGTGATCATCCGCCCGAGCTTCACGCTCGGCGGCACCGGCGGCGGCATCGCCTACAACATGGAAGAGTTCGACGAGATCTGCAAGCGCGGTCTCGAGGCGAGCCCGACGAGCGAGCTGCTGATCGAGGAGTCGCTGATCGGGTGGAAGGAATACGAGATGGAAGTCGTCCGCGACCGTGCGGACAACTGCATCATCGTCTGCTCGATCGAGAACCTCGACCCGATGGGCGTGCATACCGGCGACTCGATCACCGTCGCGCCGTCGCAGACGCTCACCGACAAGGAATACCAGATCCTGCGCAATGCCTCGATCGCGGTGCTGCGCGAGATCGGCGTCGACACCGGCGGTTCGAACGTGCAGTTCGCGATCAACCCCAAGGACGGTCGCATGATCGTCATCGAGATGAACCCGCGCGTGTCGCGTTCGTCGGCACTCGCTTCGAAAGCGACCGGTTTTCCGATCGCGAAGGTCGCAGCGAAGCTTGCCGTCGGCTACACGCTCGACGAGCTCAAGAACGACATCACCGGCGGTGCCACGCCGGCCTCGTTCGAGCCGTCGATCGACTACGTCGTCACGAAGATCCCGCGCTTCGCGTTCGAGAAGTTCCCGATGGCCAACGACCGCCTGACGACGCAGATGAAGTCGGTCGGCGAAGTCATGGCGATGGGCCGCACGTTCCAGGAATCGTTCCAGAAGGCGCTGCGCGGTCTGGAAGTCGGCGCCTACGGCCTCGACGAGGTCGAAGCGGACCGCGAGGACCTCGAGCACGAACTGGCGAACCCGGGCGCGCAGCGCATCTGGTACGTCGGGCAGGCGTTTCGCGAAGGTTACACGCAGGAGCAGGTGTTCAACCTGACGAAGATCGATCCGTGGTTCCTCGCGCAGATCGAGGATATCGTGCTGACCGAGAAGGCGATCACCGGCCGGTCGCTGAAGGCGCTCCAGGCCGGCGAGCTGCGCGAGCTGAAGCGCAAGGGCTTTTCCGACCGCCGCCTGGCGAAGCTGCTCGGGGTCGACGAGACCGCGGTGCGCCTGCATCGTCACGCGAACGGCGTGCGGCCGGTGTTCAAGCGCGTCGATACCTGCGCGGCCGAGTTCGCGACCTCGACCGCGTACATGTACTCCTCGTACGAGGACGAGTGCGAGGCGCGCCCGACCGACAAGAAGAAGATCATGGTGCTCGGCGGCGGGCCGAACCGCATCGGGCAGGGGATCGAGTTCGACTACTGCTGCGTCCATGCTGCGCTTGCGCTGCGCGAGGACGGCTATGAGACGATCATGGTCAACTGCAATCCGGAAACCGTGTCGACCGACTACGACACGTCCGACCGCCTGTATTTCGAGCCGATCACGCTCGAAGACATCCTCGAAATCGTGCATATCGAGAAGCCCGTCGGCGTCATCGTCCAGTTCGGCGGCCAGACCCCGCTCAAGAGGGCGCAGGCGCTCGAAGACAACGGCGTGCCGATCATCGGGACCAGTCCTGACATGATCGACGCTGCCGAGGACCGCGAGCGCTTCCAGAAGCTGCTCAACGATCTCGGCCTCAAGCAGCCGCCGAACCGCACGGCCCGCACGCCCGAAGCCGCAGTGCGGCTCGCGGCGGAGATCGGCTATCCGCTGGTCGTGCGTCCGAGTTACGTGCTCGGCGGGCGCGCGATGGAGATCGTGCACGAACAGAAGGATCTCGAGCGCTACATGCGCGAGGCGGTGAAAGTCTCTAACGAATCGCCGGTGCTGCTCGACCGCTTCCTCAACGACGCGACCGAAGTCGACGTCGATGCGCTGTCCGACGGCAGGCAGATCATCATCGGCGGCATCATGGAGCACATCGAGCAGGCAGGCGTCCACTCGGGCGACTCGGCGTGCTCGCTGCCGCCCTACACGCTCTCGGCGAAGCTCCAGGACGAGCTGCGCCGTCAAACTGAAGCAATGGCTCGGGCGCTGAACGTTTGTGGCCTGATGAACGTGCAGTTCGCGATCCAGGGCGACGGCGACGAGGCGACCGTCTACGTGCTCGAAGTCAATCCGCGCGCCTCGCGCACCGTGCCGTTCGTGTCGAAGGCGTGCGGCCTGCAACTGGCGAAGATTGCCGCGCGCTGTATGGCCGGACAAAGCCTGGCCAGCCAGGGCGTGACCACCGAGATCGTGCCTCCTTACTATGCGGTCAAGGAAGCCGTCTTCCCGTTCGTCAAGTTCCCGGGCGTGGATACGATTCTCGGACCGGAAATGAAGTCCACGGGCGAAGTGATGGGCGTGGGGCGAAGCTTCGCCGAAGCTTTCGTCAAATCGCAACTCGCGGCCGGCGTACGCCTGCCGCAGTCCGGCACGGCCTTCATCAGTGTCAAGCCGACCGACCGGGGCGTCGCGGTCGAAGTCGCGCGCGAACTCCACGAGCTCGGCTTCGGACTGGCCGCGACCCGCGGCACGGGCTCGGCGATCGAGGCCGCCGGCCTTCCCGTCACGATGGTCAACAAAGTCAACGAAGGCCGTCCGCATATCGTGGACATGATCAAGAACAATGAAATCAGCCTCGTGATCAACACCGTGGAGGAAAAGCGGCAGGCGATCATCGATTCGCGCTCGATCCGCACCAGCGCTCTCGCGGCGAAACTCACGGTATTCACCACCATCGAAGGTGCACGCGCCGCATGCATGGGGATGCGCCATCTCGAGGGGCTGCAGGTGTACGGGTTGCAGTCCCTGCATGCCGAACTGAACAAAAAATCATGATCAAGACTCCTCTTACCGTCGCGGGTGCAGAAAAACTTCGCAACGAACTCCACCGGCTGAAAACCGTCGAGCGCCCCAGCGTGATCGCCGCGATCGCCGAAGCACGGTCCCATGGCGATCTGTCGGAAAACGCCGAGTACGACGCCGCCAAGGAACGCCAGGGATTCGTCGAGGGCAGGATCAAGGAGATCGAAGGCAAGATTTCGAGCGCCCAGATCATCGATCCGAAATTGCTCGATGCCGACGGACGCTGCGTGTTCGGCGCTACCGTTGATCTCGAGGATATGGACAGCGGACAGACGGTGACCTATCAGATCGTCGGCGATGACGAGGCGGACCTGAAGGAAAACAAGATTTCGATCAGCTCGCCCATCGCTCGCGCCTTGATCGGCAAGTTTGCCGGGGATATCGCCGAAGTCCAGGCGCCGGGCGGGGTGAGAGAGTACGAGATCATCGACGTTCGCTACGTGTGAGCGGAGCGCCCGCTTCGTACCGCGAGCCTCGTTCGGGCATCAGCCGGGAAACATCGTGAGCCGCCTTTCCGAGCATCTGCTGGTAGTGTTGATCACGCTTTGGGCCGGCGCGCTCTGGTCGATCGGTTACATCGTCGCGCCGACCTTGTTCAACATGCTTTCGGACCGCGCCCTCGCTGGCGACATCGCGGGGCGCCTGTTTGCGCTGTTGGGCTGGATCGGGGTCGGCTGTGCCTTCTACGTGCTGGGGTTCATGCTCATGCGCTGGCGATGGCGAGCGTTCCGGAGCGGCCTGTTCTGGCTGGTCGTGGCGATGCTGCTGGCGACCCTCGCGAGCCAGTTCGGCATCCAGCCGTTGATGGCGCAGATGAAAGCGGACGCGTGGCCGCGCGAGGTGATGGACACCGTGATGCGGGACCGATTCGCCACGTGGCACGGCGTCTCGAGCGTGCTCTATCTCATCCAGAGCGTGCTCGCGTTGCCGCTGGTGCTGGGTGTCCGAAAATTGTTGGGTCGCTGACGGGGGCGTCCCGTCAGGCGAACTATTTGCCGCCGGCCGGCCCGGTTTTACGCGTATAGGTCCGGCTGCGCTTGGCCGCGAGACGCTTCTTGTCCGACGCGGCTTTGATCAACGCGGTGCGACGCGCAGCGGCTGCAAAGGCGCGCGCCGATTTGGCCCTCGCAACGCCTGTGCGCGCACTGGAGGTCATGGGCTTCGCCTGGACGGATTTTTCGGTTTCTTCCCGACGTTGGCGCCAGATGACGAGAATTGTGCCGATGTGCTGGACCGATGAGGCATCGAGAGCCTCGCAGACCGCTTTCATCAGGGCTTCGCGTGCAGCGCGTTCGGCCCCGTGAACCTTGATTTTGATCAGCTCGTGAGCCTGCAGGGAGCGATCGATTTCGCCCAGCACGGCCGGCGTCAAGCCGTTTCCGGCAATGCTGACGACGGGGTTCAGGTGATGGGCGCCGGCGCGCAGTTCGCGCCGCCGGACAGGGGTGATCTCGCTCATACTTTTCTCAAATCTTTCAGGGGCATGGATTTTACTCCGATGAAGCGAACCAAGACCAGCAAGGCGTGGATGCAGGAGCATGTCAACGACCCGTACGTGCAGCGTGCAAAAAGCGAAGGTTATCGGTCGCGGGCAGCATTCAAGCTCCTCGAGCTCGATGAGCGCGATCGCCTGATGCGAAGCGGACTGGTCGTCGTGGACCTGGGCGCTGCCCCGGGATCCTGGAGCCAGGTCGCATTGCGGCGGGTCGGGCGCGAGGGTCGGGTCTTCGCGCTGGACCTTCTCCCGATGGAACCGTTGGGCGGCGTCGAGTTCATCCAGGGTGACTTTCAGGAAGATGCGGTGCTTGCCGAACTCGAGTCGAAGCTCGGCGGGCTACCCGTCGACGTCGTGCTGTCGGATATGGCGCCGAACATGTCCGGCATCGACACGACCGACCAAGCCCGCTCGATCTACCTCGGGGAGCTGGCGCTGGAGTTCGCGGGGCGGCAGCTCAAGCCCGGCGGCAGTTTCGTCGTGAAAGTGTTCCAGGGACAGGGTTTCACCGAGTATCGAAACGAGGCCGCGAAGCATTTCAACGCGCTGCACGTGCGAAAACCGAAGGCCTCGCGCGACCGCAGTGCGGAAGTGTATCTGGTGGGCGTCGGGCACCGCGGCAGTTAAACTTCTCGTCGCAGCGCCAAAACTGCGGAACTCCGCAGTCCGGCACGGACTCTTCCATTGGTGATGCCGGACGCGACAAACCTTTTCGCGGTCATATTGCAATTCAGGCCGGCGACCCCATATCGGAATCGTTGCGGCGCGCCAATCAGGGGATTGAAACAGCCCATCGGGCCTATTGGTTTACGCCGCGGAACGTTCGCCACTAGAATGAGTCCATCTGTCGCTGCCCCCGTTGGGCTCTCAAGGAAAGAAGTTGAATAATCTCTTCAAGAATCTCGCGATCTGGATGGTTATCGGCGTCGTGCTGATGACGGTATTCAACCAGTTCAATACGCGGCAGGTTTCGGCCAGTACAATGGAGTACTCCCAGTTTCTGGAGGAAGCCAGGGCCGGACGCATCGCGAAAGCGACAATCGACGGCCGTCTGGTGCGTGCGACGACGCAGGAAGGCCGGCAGATCACCGTGTATACGCCTGGCGTGCAGGACATCTGGATGGTGTCCGACCTGATTCGCGCCGGCGTCGCCGTGAACGCGTCGAAGCCCGAAGAAGAGCAGTCGTTCCTGATGAGCATCTTCGTTTCCTGGTTCCCGATGTTGCTGCTGATCGGAGTCTGGGTGTTCTTCATGCGCCAGATGCAGGGAGGCGGACGGGGCGGAGCGTTTTCGTTCGGCAAGTCGAAAGCCAGAATGCTCGATGAGAGCGCCAATTCGATCACTTTTGCGGATGTCGCAGGCTGCGACGAAGCGAAGGAGGAAGTGTCCGAACTCGTCGATTTCCTGCGCGACCCTTCCAAGTTCCAGAAACTCGGTGGACATATCCCGAAAGGCGTGCTGATGGTCGGTTCGCCGGGTACCGGCAAGACTTTGCTCGCGAAGGCGATCGCCGGCGAGGCGAAAGTGCCGTTCTTCTCGATTTCCGGCTCCGATTTCGTCGAGATGTTCGTCGGGGTCGGCGCGGCGCGCGTGCGTGACATGTTCGAGCAGGCGAAGAAACACGCGCCGTGCATCATCTTCATCGACGAGATCGATGCTGTCGGCCGTCAGCGTGGCGCAGGCATGGGTGGGGGCAACGATGAACGCGAGCAGACTCTGAACCAACTGCTCGTTGAGATGGATGGTTTCGAAGGGCAAACGGGCGTCATCGTGATCGCCGCGACGAACCGCCCTGACGTGCTCGATCCGGCGCTGCTGCGCCCGGGACGGTTCGACCGGCAGGTCGTCGTTCCGCTGCCCGACATTCGTGGCCGGGAGCAGATCCTCAAAGTCCATATGCGCAAGGTGCCGATCGCGCCTGACGTCGAACCTGTCGTCCTCGCCCGCGGCACGCCCGGATTTTCCGGCGCGGACCTCGCGAACCTCGTCAACGAAGCGGCGTTGTTCGCCGCGCGGGGCGGCAAGCGACTCGTCGATATGGAAGACTTCGAGCGCGCCAAGGACAAGATCATGATGGGGTCCGAGCGTCGTTCGATGGTGATGCCGGAAGAGGAGCGCCGCAATACGGCGTACCACGAATCCGGGCACGCGCTGGTCGCGAAGTTGCTCGACAAGACCGACCCGGTGCACAAGGTCACGATCATCCCGCGAGGTCGTGCGCTGGGGGTGACGATGCAGTTGCCGGAACAGGATCGTTACAGCCAGGACCGCGAACGGTTGCTGCAGACGATCGCCGTGCTGTTCGGTGGGCGGATCTGCGAAGAGATCTTCATGAACCAGATGACGACCGGGGCTTCGAACGACTTCCAGCGGGCCACTGACCTCGCCCGCCGGATGGTGACGCAGTGGGGCATGTCGGACAATCTCGGGCCGATGGTGTATGGCGAAGAAGAGGGAGAGATCTTTCTCGGACGCCAAGTGACGACACACCGGAACGTGTCCGAGGCCACGATGCAGAAAGTGGATGCCGAGATACGCCGCATAATCGATCAGCAGTACGCGCTGGCGCGGCGCCTGATCGAAGACAACCGCGACAAGATCGAGGCGATGACGCGTGCGCTGCTCGAATGGGAAACGCTGGATGCGGAACAACTGAACGACATCATGGCGGGACGTGCTCCGCGCGCACCAAAGCCGATCACACCGGCGCCGAGTCGCCCGAAGGACGACGCGCCGGGAGCCGAGCCTACGGCGCCTGCCCCGGCAGCGTAAATTCGCGCCCCGACAAGAAGTTCCACCTTTCCCTCGGGCCGGCATTTAGCCGGCCCGAGTTCATTTGAGGACTGATATGCAGGTTTTGAGATGCGGCCGATTCCGCCTGGAACTCGACCGTCCACACATCATGGCGATCGTCAATGTCACGCCCGACTCGTTTTCGGGCGACGGCCTCGGGCGGGATCTGGACACGGCGGTGCGACGGGCGCAGGCGGCAGTCGATGCGGGAGCGGATCTGCTCGATGTAGGGGGCGAATCGACACGTCCGGGGTCCGAGCCCGTCTCGGAGCAGGAGGAACTCGATCGCGTCATCCCGCTGGTCGAGCGCCTGGCCGACTGGGCGGTGCCGGTTTCGGTCGACACGTTCAAGCCAGCCGTGATGCGGGAATCGCTGCGGGCGGGGGCGAGCCTGATCAACGACATCAACGCGTTCCGCGCCCCGGGCGCGGTCGATGCCGTGCGGGACAGCGAAGCGGCACTGTGCGTGATGCACATGCAGGGCGAGCCCCGCGGCATGCAGTCCGATCCCCGCTACGATGATGTCGTTGCGGAGGTGATCGAGTTCCTGGACGACCGTGTTCGGGCGCTAGCGGACGAGGGCGTGGCCAGGGACCGGATCCTCCTCGACCCGGGGTTCGGATTCGGCAAAACCCTCGAGCACAACCTCGCGCTGTTCCGCGCCCTCGACCGCATCGTCGCGCAAGACTATCCGCTGCTGGTGGGAGTGTCGCGAAAGTCCATGATCGGGGCGATCACGGGCCGACCCGTGGGTGAGCGAGTGCATGGCAGCGTCGCCGCAGCGCTGCTCGCTGTCGGACGGGGGGCACGGATCGTGCGAGTCCATGACGTCGCCGCGACCCGTGATGCATTGAAAGTGTGGCAGGCGGTAACCGGCATCCCGACATAGCAGGAGCGCACGAAGTCTCCCCGTCGTTGATGCGATAATTCCTTTTTCGACGAATGTCACGGGGGAAAAATGGGGAGAAAGTATTTCGGCACCGATGGCGTGCGGGGGCGTGTCGGCGATTCGACGATCACGCCCGAATTTGTCATGCGTCTCGGTTATGCTGCCGGGGTAACACTGGTGGGGCGGGAGCAGTTGCCTGCCGGAGAGCGACCGGCGATTCTCATCGGCAAGGACACGCGTATTTCCGGCTACATGCTCGAGGCCGCCCTCGAAGCCGGGTTTGCAGCGGCGGGCGTCGATGTGATGCTTGCCGGCCCGGTGCCGACGCCCGCGGTGGCCTATCTCACCCGTGCCCTCCGTCTCCAGGCCGGAGTCGTGATCTCCGCCTCGCACAACCCGTACGACGATAACGGCATCAAGTTCTTTTCCGCGAACGGCACCAAGCTGCCGGACGCGCTCGAGGAGGAGATCGAGTTCCGGGTCGATCAGCCGATGGTCTGCGCCGAGGCGTCGCGCCTGGGCAAGGCGCGCCGGATTGTCGATGCGGCGGGGCGTTACGTCGAGTTCTGCAAGAGTGCGTTTCCGAACGAGTTCGACCTGCGGGGTTACCGCATCGTCCTGGACTGTGCCCACGGAGCGGCCTATCACATCGGACCCAGCGTTTTTCACGAACTGGGCGCGGAAGTGATCCCGCTGGGAGTCGAGCCCAACGGATTGAATATCAACGACCAAGTCGGCGCCACGCATCCGCAGACGCTGCGTTCGGCAGTACTGGCGAACAAGGCCGATTTCGGCATCGCTCTCGACGGCGACGGCGATCGTGTCGTCATGGTCGATGGAGACGGCGAACTTTACGATGGCGACAAGCTGCTGTACGTGATTGCAGCCTCACGGCAGGCTGAAGGGCGCCTCGAGGGCGTCGTCGGCACGCTGATGAGCAATCTCGGCCTCGAGCGCGCGATCGGCCGTCTCGGTCTTGCCTTCGCACGGGCCAAGGTCGGCGACCGCTACGTGCTTGAAACGATGCACGAACGGGGCTGGAAGCTCGGCGGGGAAAACTCCGGTCATATCATCTGCCTCGATCGTCATACCACGGGTGACGGCATCGTCTCCGCGCTCCAGGTTATCGCGGCGCTGATCAAGCGCCATTGCACGTTGGCGGCTGCCTGTGCGGACCTCGTCTTCTATCCGCAAAAACTCATCAACGTGCCGCTGGCCGCAGGATTCGACTGGCGGTCCGACAAGCGCATTGACCAAGCGCGCAGCGACGCCGAACTGGAACTGGGCGAGCAGGGCCGGGTGCTGCTGCGCCCTTCGGGAACCGAGCCGCTGCTCCGGGTCATGGTCGAAGGGAAGGACGGTGCGCAAGTCGAGAGACTGGCGCGACATATCGCCGACTGCATCCGGCACGCCAGCGCCTGACGGAGGCCGCCCAGCCTTTGGAGCCTTCGGCGACGAGGGCTTCGACGGTCTCGTTGTGGCCAATTCTTTTGGTTCCGGCAGCGAGTAGCCTGCCTGTAACACTCCCGAAATATTGCGTCCGTACACTTCGGGCGCCCGAACAGCATCGAGCCGAGTCGTTTTCTGAGACAGATATCGGCTTCGCGATGGATGCGGCGGCTCGGTGCTCGCCAGTGTCAAATTTCTGACACATTTGGCGAGGATGATTCGAGGCGCCTGAAGTCGCGGCAAGATCGCAGCGGCGCCGGGCATCGTTCATTTACCAGGAGATTCCGTATGTCGGGTTTCAAGCAGGTCGTCTTGGCGGCTGCTCTCGTCCTGTTCGGTTCGCATGCTGCCCACGCGCAGTCCATCGTGAAGGTGGATGGTTCCAGCACCGTGTTCCCGATCACGGAGGCCGTCGCCGAGGATATTCAGAAGGCCCGGAAAGGCTCGGTGAAGGTCACTGTCGGCATCTCGGGTACAGGCGGCGGTTTCAAGAAATTCTGCCGCGGCGAGATCGATGTTTCGGGCGCTTCACGTCCGATCCTGAAAAAGGAGATGGAAGCATGCGCGAGCGCCGGCATCAGGTATTACGAATTGCCGGTGGCCTTCGACGCGTTAACGGTCATCGTCCACCCGAAGAACGCCTTCGTCCAACAGCTGAGCGTCGAGCAACTGAAGAAAATGTGGGAGCCTGACGCGCAGGGCAAGGTCACCAGCTGGAAGCAGGTCGACTCGTCGTTCCCGGATGTCCCGCTGAAGCTTTTCGGCGCGGGCTCCGATTCCGGCACCTTCGATTATTTCACCGAGGCGGTCGTGGGCAAGGCAAAAGCTTCGCGCGGTGATTTCACGGCCTCAGAAGACGACAACGTCCTCGTTCAGGGGGTTTCACGCGACCAGAACGCGATCGGCTATCTGGGTTACGCCTACTATGCGGAGAACCAGGGCAAGTTGAGGGCTGTGCCGATCGTGAACAAGGAAGGCAAGGCGGTTTCGCCCGGCCCCGACTCGGTGATCAGCGGCGCCTACAATCCGCTGTCGCGGCCGATCTTCATTTATGTCAGCGAAAAGTCGCTGGAGAAGCCCGAAGTGCGCGATTTCGTGACTTATTACATGAAGAACGCGTCGGATCTTGCGACCGAAGTGAAATACGTTCCGCTGCCGCCGAAGGCGTATGAAACCGCGATGGAGAATATGAACAAGAAGAAGGTCGGCACCGTTTTTGGCGGAGAGGCGGAAGTCGGCGTCACGATCGAGGCGCTTCTGAGCCGCGAAGCAAAGCTTTGACGTCCGGGTGCGCGGGCGGCGCTCGCGCACCTTTTACCCTGTCAACGGGCCAAGAATGCAAGACGCAAACAGCATCGAATCGCTCGAAGGCGCATCCTTCGAGCCGCTGAAGGTCAGCGACCGGCTGGCCAGGAAGGCGCTGCGCCACACGAAAGAACGCGTCATCGAGGCTCTGCTTTTCGCCGCAGCCGGTGTCTCGGTGCTGACGACGGTGGGCATCGTGTGGGTGCTGGTCCGCGAGTCCTACCACTTCTTCACCGTCGTGCCAATCTGGTCCTTCCTGACCGACACGATGTGGACGCCGCTTTTCGCCGACGCGCATTACGGCATCCTGCCGCTGCTTGCCGGCACGCTTACGACTTCACTGGTCGCGCTCGTGGTCGCGATTCCGCTCGGGACGACGATCGCGATCTACCTCTCGGAGTTTGCACGACCCGCGGTGCGGGAAGCGGTGAAGCCGTTTCTAGAGCTCCTCGGCGGCATCCCGTCGATCGTCTATGGCTACTTCGCGCTGGTCGTCGTCATTCCGCTGTTGCAGCTGTTCATCCCGGGCTTGCCCGGGTTCAACATGCTCGGAGCCGGCATAGTGATGGGGATCGCGATCATTCCCTACGTCAGTTCGCTTGCGGAGGACGCGATGCGAGCCGTGCCGATGAGCATGCGCGAAGGGTCCTATGCGATGGGCGGCACGAAATTCCAGACTGCCGTCAGGGTCGTGATACCCGCGGCGCTTTCGGGCATTTTGTCGGCGTACATCCTCGGGGTTTCGCGCGCCGTCGGCGAGACCATGATCGTTGCGGTCGCTGCCGGGATGCAACCGAACTTCACGATGAATCCGACGGAGCCCGCACAAACGATTTCGGCGTACATCGTGCAGGTCGCACTCGGCGACCTGCCTCACGGCTCGATCGGCTACCAATCCATTTTCGCCGCAGGGCTGAGCCTCATGGTGATGACGCTGCTCCTCAATGTCGCCGGTCACTTCGTGCGGCGCCGCTATCGTGAAGCCTATTGAGAGGATGAGCATGATTCCCGCGGATCTCTCCGGCATTCAGCGCATCATCCGGCGCAACAAGCGCCGCGACCTGATTTTTGCGATCTTCGGTTTCGTTGCGCTGCTGATCGGCGTGCTGACCTTTCTCGCACTGTTCCTGCAGATGGCTTTCGCGGGATGGGAGCGCCTGACCCCGGACTTCTTCACCTCTTTCCCGTCACGGCGTGCCGGCCAGGCAGGGATCCTCTCCGCGTGGGTCGGCTCGGTGCTCGTGATGCTGGTGACGGCGGTGTCGGCGGTCCCGCTGGGCGTCGCTGCCGGGGTGTACCTCGAGGAATACGCGACGAGGAGTTGGGTCACCGATCTCATAGAAATCAACGTGACCAATCTCGCGGGTGTGCCTTCGATCGTCTACGGACTGCTCGCGCTCGGTGTCTTCGTCTACGCTTTCGGCTTCGGCCAGAGCATCCTGTCGGCGGGCCTGACGCTGGGCCTGCTGATCCTTCCCGTCGTCATCGTTGCCACGCGCGAGGCGATCCGCTCGATTCCGCAGCACATCCGGGAAGGTGCCTATGCGCTGGGCGCGACCCGTTGGCAGGTCACACGCGACCACATCGTGCCCTATTCGATGCCCGGCATCCTTACGGGGGTCATCATCGGCATGTCGCGTGCGATCGGTGAAACCGCACCGGTCATCACGATCGGCGCGCTGACCTTCATCGCCTTCCTGCCGGAGTCGCCGATCGGGCCGGAGTTTCCCTGGGTGAACTTCGAGTGGCTGAAATCGGGCTTCACCGTCATGCCGATCCAGATGTTCAACTGGACTTCCCGTCCCGAGGAGGCTTTCCAGCAGAATGCGGCCGCCGCCGGTTTCGTGCTGGTCCTCATGACCCTGGCCATGAACGCGATTTCCATCTGGATTCGTTATCATCTGCGCAAGGACATCAAATGGTAGGCCACATCGCAATGCGTTCAATTGATCGACCCGACGGGCAGGCAGCAAGGCCGACTCTCGGGAGTGTTGCCGGCGCATCGAGCGCACTCGCACGCGATGGCCGCTCCTTGCCCGACACGCCCCCCATCAAGGCCGCAGCGGAAAACTTCAGTTTTTTTTACGGCCAGTTCCAGGCCCTGAAATCCATCACGCTGCCCGTCTACGAGAAGCACGTCACTGCGCTCATCGGGCCATCCGGATGTGGCAAGTCCACGCTGCTGCGGGCCTGCAACCGGATGCACGATCTCTACCCGGGCAACAGGTACGAGGGCGCGATCCGGCTGCTGCCGGACAACACCAATCTGCTCGACCCTGCCGTCGATCCGATCGAAGTCCGGATGCGAATCGGCATGGTGTTCCAGAAACCGAACCCCTTCCCGAAATCGATCTATGAGAATGTC
This sequence comes from Aromatoleum buckelii, assembly GCF_012910785.2. GTDB lineage: Bacteria > Pseudomonadota > Gammaproteobacteria > Burkholderiales > Rhodocyclaceae > Aromatoleum > Aromatoleum buckelii. The sequence continues at coordinate 481,995 of NZ_WTVH02000009.1, forward strand.
GCGTACGGACTGCGCATCCGGGGGGAAAAAAGCCGTTCCGTCCTCGACGATCGGGTGGAGGAGGCCCTCAAGGGCGCGGCGCTGTGGGCTGAAGTCGCACATCGCCTGAACGAACCTGCATTTGCGCTGTCCGGCGGGCAACAACAGCGACTGTGCATCGCGCGTTGTCTCGCGACGGATCCCGAAGTGCTGCTGTTCGACGAACCTACTTCGGCGCTCGACCCGATTGCCACCGCCAGCATCGAGGAACTCATCGACCAGCTGCGGCAGAAGGTCACGATTCTGATCGTCACGCACAACATGCAACAGGCGGCGCGGGTGTCGGACTTCACTGCATACATGTATCTCGGAGAACTGATCGAGTTCGGCGAGACCCGCCAAATGTTCGTGAATCCTGTTCGCCCCGAAACCGAGGACTACATCACGGGGCGCTTCGGCTAGTTATCGGGCGCACACTGTTTTTCTGCGCTCCCCGCTGGGCCCGGACGGGCGGGGGGTCAAGGGGGCGACTTTACCCCGTAGGGCCGGGCACGATAGAATGGCCAGATTTGGCGGATTCGAGTGGATGGAACGCAAGCTTGTCGTCGGCAACTGGAAGATGAACGGCGATCTGGTTGGCAATCAGGCGCTCTTCGAACAGCTTGTCGACCGCAGTCCCTCCAGCGTCGATACTGCCCTGTGTGTTCCGTTTCCTTATCTGGCGCAGGGTCAGCGAGCGTTGTCGGGGAGCGCGATGATGCTCGGCGCCCAGAATCTGAGCGAATTCGATGCCGGAGCGTATACGGGGGAAGTCAGCGGGCGGATGCTCTCGGACTTCGATTGCCGCTTCGTCATCGTCGGCCATTCGGAGCGGCGTACGTTGTTCCGGGAGGATGACCGGCTGGTTGCGCGAAAGGCACGTGCCGCGCTGGCGGCAGGTCTCGTGCCGATCGTGTGCGTCGGCGAGTCGCTTGCCGAACGGGACACAGGTCAGGCAGAAGATGTCCTGTTGCGCCAGCTCGAAGCATTGGCCGAGCTGCTCGACGGCGCGTCGCTGGCACGGCTTGTGATCGCGTACGAACCGGTGTGGGCGATCGGTACCGGACGGGCAGCCTCTCCCGAGCAGGTCCAGCTGATCCTGGCATTCGTGCGCGGCTGGTTGGCCCGTCGCGTGGGAAATTCTCGCGCGGTCAGGATCCTGTACGGCGGAAGCGTGAAGGCGGATACTGCCGCCGCATTGTTCAGTCTGCCGGATTCGGATGGTGGGCTGATTGGCGGCGCGTCGCTCGTTGCCGAGCAATTTCTTGAGATCTGCGAAGCTGCTGCCACAGCTGCGCAGGACGACGATGTGGGTGATTTCAAAGGTTCTCGATGAGTAACTATATTTTTTCAATCGTTCTGACGATTCACGTGCTGGTTGGCCTGTTCATTATCGGACTGGTGTTGATGCAGCACGGCAAGGGGGCGGATGCCGGTGCGGCATTCGGCGGCGGGGCTTCCGGCAGCGTGTTCGGATCGTCCGGTTCGGCGAATTTTCTCAGTCGGACGACAGGCATCCTTGCCACGGTCTTTTTCATAACCAGTTTGGGTCTCAGTTACCTGGCCAGCAACAAGCCGAGCCAGCCTTCGAGCGTGATGGAGGGCGCTTCGACCTTATCCACGCCCGCGACGGAGGCGAATCCTGCTGACGGCGGCGCGGAGGATTCGAAGGCGAAGGCGATTCCAAAATAAGTTCATTTTGGGTTTGCGCACTGCGGAAAAAGTCGTATAATTTTTTGGCTGTAACAACGTGGCCGACGTGGTGAAATTGGTAGACACGCCATCTTGAGGGGGTGGTGGCGAAAGCCGTGTGAGTTCGAGTCTCACCGTCGGCACCAGGTTTTGAAGATCGCCCGCTAATGCGGGCGTTTTCATGCCGTGCAACAGCGAAGTCAGAGCAAATCTAATATTCAAAACGGGGTGTTTCGATGCTGGAAAACTACTTTCCTGTCCTGATGTTCATCCTCGTTGGTCTGGGATTCGGTGTGGTTCCCGTGATTCTCGGGCGTGTTCTCGCTCCTTATCGGCCGGACGGCGAGAAGCTGTCGCCTTATGAGTGCGGCTTCGAGGCGTTCGAAGACGCTCGCATGAAATTCGATGTGCGCTATTACCTCATAGCCATTCTTTTCATTCTCTTCGATCTCGAAATTGCCTTTCTGTTTCCGTGGGCGACTGTTTTTCAGGAATTCATTGCAGCCGGCGAAATTGCCTGGTTTGTATTTGGTTCGGTAATGGTTTTTCTTGCCGTGCTGGTTATCGGCTATGTCGTCGAGTGGAAGAACGGTGCACTCGACTGGGAGTGATGCATGAGCATTGAGGGCGTTTTTCGCGAGGGATTTGTTACCACCTCGCTCGATGCGGTGATCAACTGGACTCGCACGGGTTCTCTGTGGCCAATGACCTTCGGCCTGGCCTGCTGTGCAGTCGAAATGATCCACGCGGGTTGCGCGCGATACGATCTTGACCGCTTTGGCGTGGTTTTCCGTCCCAGTCCGCGGCAGTCGGATCTCATGATCGTGGCGGGTACGCTTTGCAACAAGATGGCGCCGGCATTGCGCAAGGTTTATGACCAGATGGCCGAGCCTCGCTGGGTGATCTCGATGGGCTCCTGTGCCAATGGCGGTGGCTATTATCACTACTCGTATTCGGTCGTGAGGGGGTGTGATCGCATCGTGCCGGTCGATGTCTACGTGCCCGGCTGCCCTCCGACTGCAGAAGCGTTGCTGTACGGCATCATTCAGTTGCAGAACAAGATCAAGCGCACTAACACCATTGCGCGGTGACAGGTGGCCCATTTATGAGTTCGAAGCTGGAACGTCTGAGCAGTTCGCTGCAAAACATCCTGGGTGCGAAGGTGCGGTCGGTGGTTGTTGATCGTGGGGAGGTTACGCTTGAAGTCGCAGCGGCTGATTACCTCGCCGCGGCGCAAATGCTGCGGGACCATCGTGATCTGCGGTTCGAGGAACTGATCGATCTCACCGGTCTGGATTATTCGGCTTACGGAAACGGAGCCTGGACGGGGAAGCGGTTCGCCGTTGCCGTACATCTGCTTTCGATCACGCACAACTGGCGCATTCGGTTGCGTGCATTCGCCGATGATGATGCCTTTCCGGTGTTCGAGTCGCTGGTTGGAGTGTGGGCGGGTGTCAACTGGTACGAGCGCGAGGCCTTCGATCTCTACGGCATCATGTTTGCCGGTCATCCGGATCTGCGCCGAATCCTGACGGATTACGGATTCGTGGGTCATCCGTTCCGCAAGGATTTTCCTGTTTCCGGCTACGTCGAGATGCGTTACGACCCCGAGCAGGGAAGGGTGGTGTACCAGCCCGTGACCATCGAGCCGCGTGAGAACACCCCGCGCATCGTGCGCGAAGAGAACTACGGGGATGTCGGCAATGGCTGAGATTCGCAATTACACAATCAACTTCGGCCCGCAGCATCCTTCGGCCCACGGCGTGCTTCGCCTGGTGCTCGAGCTCGACGGCGAAGTCGTCGTGCGTGCCGATCCGCATATCGGCCTGCTCCATCGCGGAACGGAGAAGCTCGCGGAAACGCGCACCTGGGTGCAATCGGTTCCTTATATGGACCGGCTCGACTATGTGTCGATGATGTGCAACGAGCACGCCTACTGCATGGCGATCGAGCGCCTGCTCGGGCTCGAAGTGCCGATTCGTGCCCAATACATCCGGGTCATGTTCGACGAGATCACGCGGATTCTGAATCATCTCCTCGGCATCGGCACGCACGCGCTCGATATCGGTGCGATGACGATGGTGCTGTATACGTTCCGCGAGCGTGAAGATTTGATGGATGCCTACGAGGCGGTTTCGGGCGCGCGCATGCATGCCGCGTATTACCGTCCCGGCGGCGTCTATCGCGATCTGCCGGATCGCATGCCGCAATATGCGGTTAACAAGTTCAAGAATGCGAATACCGTTCGGGAACTGAACGAGAACCGCCAGGGCTCATTGCTCGATTTCCTGGAGGATTTCACCCAACGGTTCGGCGGCTACTGCGACGACTACGAGACGCTCCTCACCGACAACCGGATCTGGAAACAGCGCACGGTGGGTATCGGTGTGGTCACGCCCGAGCAGGCCAAGGCCTGGGGATTCACCGGGCCGATGCTGCGGGGTTCCGGCGTCGCGTGGGACCTGCGCAAAAAGCAGCCTTACGAAGTGTACGATCGCGTGGACTTCGACATTCCGATCGGGAAGAACGGCGATTGTTACGACCGTTATTTGTGCCGCATGGAAGAGATGCGCCAGTCGAACCGGATCGTCAAGCAGTGTATCGACTGGTTGCGCAAGAACCCGGGACCGGTCATCGCGGACAATTACAAGGTTGCGCCGCCGCCGCGCGAAAGGATGAAGGGCAACATGGAGGAGCTCATCCACCATTTCAAGCTCTTCACCGAAGGCATGCATGTCCCGAGCGGCGAGGTGTACGCCGCAATTGAACACCCGAAGGGTGAATTCGGCGTCTATGCCGTCTCGGACGGCGCGAACAAGCCTTACCGTCTGAAACTCAGGGCGCCGGGGTTCGCGCATCTCGCGGCGATGGACGAAATCGCCCGTGGCCACATGATCGCCGACGTAGTCGCGATCATCGGCACGATGGATGTGGTGTTCGGCGAAATCGACCGCTGAACGAACTGGCATGACAAACGTCGGCAGGCAATCCGGGAAGACGAACACGAAATGCTGAGTCAGGAATCGCTACAACAGATCGATCGCGAAATCGCGAAATATCCGCCCGATCAGAAACAGTCGGCGGTAATGTCGGCGTTGCGTATCGCCCAGATTGAAATGGGCTGGCTGGCGAAAGAGACGATCGAATTTGTCGCCGGCTATCTCGACATGCCGGCAATCGCCGCTTACGAGGTGGCGAGCTTCTACAACATGTACGATCTTCAGCCGGTGGGACGCCACAAGATCACGGTGTGCACCAACCTCCCGTGCGCCTTGTCGGGGGGCGTGCATGCAGCCGATTATGTAAAGCAGAAGCTCGGGATCGATTTCAACGAGACCACCCCGGACGGCAAATTCACGCTCAAGGAGGGTGAATGCATGGGGGCCTGTGGCGACGCTCCGGTGCTGCTGGTGAATAATCACCACATGTGCAGCTGGATGACGACGGAAAAGATCGATCAACTGCTGGCCGATCTGGAAAACAAATGAGCGCACGCGGACTTATTCTCGCCGGCGTCGACGGCGACCGTACCTGGCGGTTACAGGACTATATCGGGCGCGGAGGTTATTCCGCTCTGAAAAAGATCATTGCGGAAAAGATTCCGGCCGAAACGATCATAGCCGAATTGAAGGCTTCTTCGCTGCGCGGGCGCGGCGGTGCGGGTTTCCCCACCGGGCTCAAGTGGAGCTTCATGCCGCGCTCATTCCCGGGAGCGAAATATCTCGCCTGCAATTCCGACGAGGGCGAGCCGGGCACTTTCAAGGACCGCGATATTCTTCGCTACAACCCTCACAGCGTCATCGAGGGGATGACGATCGCGGCCTATGCGATGGGTTGCGAGCGGGGCTACAACTACATCCACGGCGAGATTTTCGAAATCTACGAGCGCTTCGAGGAGGCGCTCGCCGAAGCGCGTGAAGCGGGCCTGCTCGGGCAGAAAATCCTGGGTTCGGATTTTTCGTTCGAACTGTTCGCACACCACGGCTACGGCGCTTACATCTGCGGTGAAGAGACGGCGCTGCTCGAGTCGATCGAGGGCAAGAAAGGCCAGCCGCGCTTCAAGCCGCCGTTTCCCGCAAGCTATGGCCTTTACGGCAAGCCCACGACGATCAACAACACCGAAACATTCGCGTCGGTGCCGTTCATCGTCAATATGGGCGGCGAGAATTTTCTCAACCTCGGGAAGCCGAACAACGGCGGCACGAAGCTGTTCTCGATCTCGGGGCACGTCAATCGTCCGGGGAATTACGAGATCGGGATGGGCACGCCCTTCGCCGAGTTGCTCGAAATGGCGGGCGGAATGCGCGGCGGGCGCAAGCTCAAAGCGGTCATTCCCGGGGGGTCTTCGTCCCCCGTGCTGCCTGCAACCGTGATGATGGACTGCACGATGGACTATGACTCCATCGCCAAGGCGGGCTCGATGCTCGGTTCGGGCGCGGTGATCGTCATGGACGAGACCACGTGCATGGTGAAGGCGCTCGAGCGCCTGTCGTATTTCTACTTCGAGGAATCCTGCGGGCAGTGCACCCCGTGCCGCGAGGGAACCGGTTGGCTTTATCGGGTGGTTCATCGGATCGAGAACGGGCTGGGACGTCGCGACGATCTCGATCTGCTCAACTCGGTGACCGGCAACATCATGGGACGCACCATTTGCGCCCTCGGTGATGCCGCGTCGATGCCGGTGCAGAGCTTCATCAAGCACTTCGGCTCCGAGTTCGAGTACCACATCGAAAACAAGAAATGTCTAGTGCCGCCCGAGGTCCAGCACCAGGGCAGCCAAATCTACGTGAGTCCGTGATGCTAGAGATCGAAATCGACGGCAAGCAGGTATCGGTCGAGGATGGCAGCACCGTGATGGATGCCGCGACCAAGATCGGTGCATACATTCCGCACTTCTGTTATCACAAGAAACTGTCCATCGCGGCAAATTGCCGCATGTGCCTCGTTCAGGTCGAAAAGGCGCCGAAGCCGCTGCCCGCGTGCGCGACTCCGGTCACTAACGGCATGAAGGTGTGGACGCGGTCGGACCAGGCGATCAAGGCGCAAAAGGGGGTGATGGAGTTTTTGCTCATCAACCACCCGCTCGATTGCCCGATCTGCGATCAGGGCGGCGAGTGCCAGTTGCAGGATCTCGCAGTCGGTTACGGCGCGAGCCAGTCCCGCTACGAGGAAGAAAAGCGCGTCGTGTTCAACAAGAACCTCGGCCCGCTCGTCGCGACCGACATGACGCGTTGCATCAACTGCACACGCTGCGTGCGATTCACGACCGAAATTGCAGGCATGATGGAACTCGGCCAGGCATTTCGCGGCGAGCATGCGGAAATCATGCCGTTCATCGAAAAGACGCTGGATTCCGAACTGTCGGGCAACATCATCGATCTTTGCCCCGTCGGTGCGCTGACGTCGAAGCCTTTCCGTTTCGCGGCGCGGACGTGGGAGCTTTCCCGGCGCAAATCGATCAGCCCGCACGATTCGCTCGGCTCGAACCTCGTCGTTCAGGTCAAGCACGACATCGTCAAGCGCGTGCTGCCGCTCGAGAACGAGGCAATCAACGAGTGCTGGCTGTCCGACAAGGACCGTTTTTCGTACGAAGGCCTGAACAGCGAGGATCGCCTGACGGTCCCGATGATCAAGCGCGATGGCGAGTGGAAAGAGGTCGACTGGCAGGCGGCGCTCGAATTTGTCGCGAACGGCCTGCTCGCGACGGCGAAAGAAAACGGGCCGGCGACGATCGGCGCCCTGGCATCGCCCCATTCGACGCTCGAAGAACTGCACCTGCTGCAGAAGCTTGCGCGCACGCTCGGTACCGATAACATCGACTTCCGGTTACGCCAGTGGGATTTCCGCGCGGACGGTCACCGGACCGGGGCCCCATGGCTCGGGATGGCGATCTCCGAGGTCCCGGAGCTGAATCGGCTGCTCATCATCGGCAGCTTCTTCCGCAAGGATGCGCCGCTGCTGGCGCAGCGCGTGCGCCAGGCGGCCAAGCGTGGACTGCACGTGAATGCCATTCACGCTGCGAGCGACGACTGGCTGTTGCCGCTCAAGAACCGGGCGTTGGTTGCCGCGTCGGCAATGGTCGGGATGTTGCTGCAGGTTGCGGGAGCGCTGGCGGCTGAAAAAGGCCTGTCGGTCACGGACGAAATCGCTCCCCGCGTGCCCGCCGAGATCTCGGATGAAGCGCGTGCGATCGCGCAGAGCCTCTCCTCGGGCGCTCGCGTCGCGGTGTGGTTGGGCAATTTTGCGGAACAGTCCGAATTCGCCGCCGAACTGCAGGTCGTTGCGCAGGAAATCGCCCGGTTGAGCGGCGGGTCGCTGGGCTTCATCGGCGAAGCGGCGAACAGCGTCGGCGGATATCTCGCGAAGGCGGCCCCGATCGTCGGCGGGTTCAACGCCCGGCAGATGGTCGAGCAGCCGCTGAAATCCTATCTGCTGCTCAATGCCGAGCCCGATCTCGATTTTGCGAATCCTGTCGCGACAATGGCGGCGCTGCGCGGCGCGCGGCTGGTCGTGGCGCTGTCGGCGTTTACGTCGCCTGCGCTGCGCTCCTGTGCCACCGTGCTGCTGCCGATTGCTCCCTTCAGCGAAACGTCCGGCACGTTCGTCAATTGCGAGGGCAGGGCGCAGAACTTCAATGCCGTCGCGCGTCCGCGCGGCGAGGCTCGACCTGGCTGGAAAGTGCTTCGCGTTCTCGGCAACCTGCTCGAACTGGAAGGATTCGATCAGAACGATTCCGAGGCGGTCGCAGCGGAAGTGCTGTCCGCGGACGTCGCCGAGCGCCTCGGGAACGATGTGTCGGGCGTCGAGCTTTCGGCGCGCCCTGCTGTTGCAGGTGGGCTGGAGCGCGTAAGCGACGTGCCGATCTATTTTGCCGATCCGCTGGTGCGCCGGTCGCCGCCGCTGCAGAAGACGCGGGATGCCGCCGCACCGTCCGTTCGGGTGAGCTCGGCAACGTTGGCGCGCCTGGGATTCGAGGCAGGGGCGCGTGTTCGCGTGAAGCAGGGCGGGGCCGCCGTTGAACTTGCTATCGTCGTCGATGAAAACGTCGCCGACAAGTGCGTTCGCATCGCGGCCGCTCACCCTGCGACCGTGGCCCTCGGCCCGATGTGCGGCGAAATCAGCCTGGAGCGTGTCTGATGGAAGCTTTGCTCGAACCCGTGGTGCAGTTGTTCGGGCCTGCGTGGCCCGCCGTATGGACCCTCACGAAGATCGTTGCGATCATCGCGCCGCTGATGCTTTGCGTAGCGTATCTGACGCTGGCGGAGCGCAAGGTCATCGGCTACATGCAGGTGCGGATCGGGCCGAACCGGGTCGGTCCGAAGGGACTGTTGCAGCCGATTGCCGACGGGATGAAACTCCTTTTCAAGGAAATCATCGTCCCGTCCGGCGCCAGCAAGGGGCTGTTCATCCTCGGTCCGATCCTGGCGATCGCGCCCTCGCTGGCAGCCTGGGCGGTCGTGCCGTTCGGCGACGGAATGGTGCTTGCGGATGTCAACGCGGGGCTGCTGTTCCTGCTGGCAATCACGTCGGTCGAAGTGTATGGCGTCATCATCGCGGGGTGGGCGTCGAACTCGAAATATCCGTTCCTCGGTTCCATGCGTGCCGCGGCGCAGATGGTGTCGTACGAAGTAGCGATGGGATTCGCGCTGATTTGCGTGCTGCTGATATCGGCGAGCCTCAACCTCACCGACATCGTTCGATCGCAGGGACAGGGTCAATTCCACGACATGGGGTTGTCCTTCCTGTCGTGGAACTGGATCCCGCTGTTTCCGATGTTCATCGTGTTCCTGATTTCGGGCATTGCGGAAACCAACCGCGCGCCGTTCGACGTCGTCGAAGGCGAGTCCGAAGTCGTGGCCGGTCACATGGTCGAGTATTCCGGCATGGCGTTCGCGCTGTTCTTCCTCGCCGAATACGCGAACATGATCCTGGTCTCGATCCTGACGTCGGTGCTGTTTGTCGGCGGCTGGCTGTCCCCGGTCAGCTTCCTGCCTGACGGGTTCTTCTGGCTGGCGTTGAAAACGGCATTTTTCCTGTTCGTGTTCCTGTGGGCGCGAGCAACGTTCCCGCGTTTCCGCTACGACCACATCATGCGGCTGGGCTGGAAGGTATTCATTCCCATCACCCTGGTGTGGGTGATCGTGGTGGCAGTGTGGATGATGTCTCCGCTGTCGATCTGGAAATGAGAGGCTGAAGATGGGTGCGAAGGATTACATCGGTAGCCTGTTCCTCACGGAACTGATCAAGGGCATGGCGCTGACCGGGCGCCACCTGTTTGCGCGCAAGATCACGGTGCAGTTCCCGGAGGAGAAGACGCCGGCGAGCCCGCGGTTTCGCGGACTGCACGCGCTGCGTCGCTATCCGAACGGAGAGGAGCGGTGCATCGCCTGCAAGCTTTGTGAAGCGATCTGCCCGGCGCTGGCGATCACGATCGAATCCGAGCAGCGGGACGATGGGTCGCGGCGTACCAGTCGCTATGACATCGACCTCACCAAGTGCATCTTTTGCGGTTTCTGCGAGGAAGCGTGCCCGGTCGACGCAGTGGTTGAAACCCGGGTGTTCGAGTATCACGGTGAAAAACGCGGCGATCTCTACTACACGAAGCAGATGCTGCTTGCCGTGGGCGATCGTTATGAAGCGCAGATCGCTGCCGATCGCGAAGCCGACGCCAAGTATCGCTAAGGGAGGGCGCTGACGGGCGCCACGAAAAGAAAATGGATTTCAAGACTTTCGTCTTCTACGTTCTCGCCGCGATCATGGTTTTCGCCGCGCTGCGGGTGATCACTGCGCGAAACCCGGTCCACGCGGCCTTGTTCCTGGTGCTGTCATTCTTCTCGGCGGGCGGGATCTGGCTGTTGCTGGCGGCGGAGTTTCTCGCGATCGTCCTCGTCATGGTGTACGTGGGTGCAGTCATGGTGCTGTTCCTGTTCGTCGTCATGATGCTGGACATCAACCTCGACCGTCTGCGACAGGGATTCTGGAGCTATCTGCCGGTCGGCGCGCTGATCGGCGTGCTGCTGGTGGTCGAAATGGCGCTGGTGCTCGGCGGGCGGTACTTCGGACTGGAAGCGATGCCCGAGCCGCCCGCGGCGCAGGCGGGGTATAGCAACACGCGCGAGTTGGGGCGGCTGCTCTATACCGATTACGTGTATCCGTTCGAACTCGCTTCGCTGTTGCTGCTCGTGGCGATGATCGTCGCGGTGACCCTGACGCTGCGCAAGCGCAAGGGCGTGCGCTATCTCAATCCGTCCGAACAGATTTCGATCAAGCGTGGCGATCGCGTCGAACTGATTTCGATGTCCGCCGAGAAAGAATAAGAACTGCTGCCGCTGTTAGGCCGATGCAATCAGGGAGTCATTGATGCTTTCGCTTTCCCACTATCTCGTTCTGGGCGCGATCCTGTTCGCGATCAGCGTGGTCGGGATTTTCCTCAACCGGAAGAACCTGATCGTCCTGCTGATGGCTATCGAGTTGATGTTGCTCGCGGTCAATCTGAACTTCATTGCCTTTTCGCATTATCTCGGCGATTTGGCAGGGCAGATTTTTGTTTTCTTCATTCTCACCGTGGCAGCAGCAGAATCGGCAATCGGTCTTGCGATTCTGGTGGTGTTGTTCCGCAATCTGCGGACGATCCATGTGGATGATCTCGACAGCCTCAAGGGTTAAGGAAGCGGCTCGATGACGGACATGCAAAAGCTTTATCTCCTGGTACCGCTGGCACCGCTGGCCGGCGCACTTCTCGCCGGTCTGTTCGGCAAGCTGATCGGACGCGCGGGCGCGCACATCGTCACGATCCTCGGGGTCGCAGTCGCGCTCGCGGCATCGGTGGTGATCTATCAGGACGTGCAGACCGGGAACACGTTCAACGGCACCGTGTACACGTGGATGACGACCGGAAACCTGACCCTCGAGGTCGGTTTCCTGATCGACTCGCTGACCGTGATGATGATGCTCGTCGTGAGCTTCGTGTCGCTGATGGTGCATATCTACACGATTGGCTACATGCACGACGACCCGGGCTACCAGCGGTTCTTCAGCTATATCTCGCTGTTCACGTTCTCGATGCTGATGCTGGTGATGTCGAACAACTTCCTCCAGTTGTTCTTCGGCTGGGAAGCTGTGGGTCTCGTCTCGTATCTGCTCATCGGCTTCTGGTATGAGCGCCCGACGGCGATCTACGCCAACCTCAAGGCGTTCCTGGTCAACCGCGTCGGCGACTTCGGCTTTCTGCTCGGCATCGGCCTGATCGCCGCCTACGCCGGAAGCCTCGATTACGCCGAAGTGTTCGCGAAGGCGGGTGAACTCGCGGCGCAGGACATGGCCGTCACGGGCTGGCCGCTGATCACCGCGATCTGCATCTGCCTGTTCATCGGTGCGATGGGCAAGTCCGCACAGGTTCCGCTGCATGTCTGGCTTCCCGATTCGATGGAAGGCCCGACCCCGATTTCCGCGCTGATTCATGCGGCGACGATGGTGACGGCCGGCATTTTCATGGTCGCGCGCATGTCGCCGCTGTTCGAGCTGTCGGACGTCGCGCTGTCGTTCGTGCTCGTGATCGGCGCGACCACCGCGCTCTTCATGGGTTTTCTCGGCATCGTCCAGAACGATATCAAGCGCGTCGTCGCGTACTCGACGCTCTCGCAGCTCGGCTACATGACCGTCGCCCTGGGTGTCTCGGCATATTCGGCTGCAGTGTTCCACCTGATGACGCACGCGTTCTTCAAGGCGCTGCTGTTCCTCGGCGCCGGTTCGGTCATCATCGGTATGCATCACGACCAGGACATGCGCAACATGGGCGGGCTGTGGAAGTACATGCCTGTGACCTGGTTCACGTCGCTGCTCGGGTCGCTCGCGCTGATCGGCTTTCCGTTCTTCGCGGGTTTCTACTCGAAGGACTCGATCATCGAGGCAGTGCATGCTTCGACGATTCCCGGTGCCGGCTACGCGCTGTTCTGCGTGCTGTTCGGTGTCTTCATCACCGCGTTTTATTCCTTCCGCATGTATTTCCTTGTTTTCCACGGCAAGGAGCGGTTCGGCGCGAACCACGGTCATCACGATCACCACGGCGACCACGAGGACGAGGAACCGAGCGCGGATCACCACCACGGTCTCGCGCCGGGCCAGAAGCCGCACGAGTCACCTTGGGTCGTCACGCTGCCGCTGGTGCTGCTCGCGATTCCGTCGGTCGTGATCGGGTTCTTCACGATCGAGCCGATGCTGTTCGGAGAATGGTTCAAGGGCGTGATTCACGTCGGCGCCAACCACGTCGGTCTGTCCGAAATGGCCGAAAACTTCCACGGGCCGGTGGCCATGGCGATCCACGGGCTCCAGACCGCGCCGTTCTGGCTCGCGATGGGCGGGGTCGGGCTCGCGTGGTTCTTCTATATGGTGCGGCCAGACATTCCGGCAGCGATACAGCGCACTTTCCGGCCGCTGCATGCACTGCTCGAGAACAAGTACTTCTTCGATCGTTTCAACGAAATCGTTTTTGCCGGCGGCTCGCGTCAGCTCGGCAAGGGATTGTGGAAGGGCGGCGACCAGGGGTTGATCGACGGAATTGCGGTGAACGGGACCGCCAGGCTGGTCGGGTGGGTCGCACAGATCAGCCGGCTGTTCCAGACCGGGCACCTTTACCAGTACGCGTTCGCAATGATCATCGGGGTCTTCATCCTGCTCACCTTCTGGTTCAACCTCGGTTGAACGGGCCGGAACAGTGAATAACGATAAACGCGCGTCGGTCGTCGACGCACTTGACGGAAAGTAACGATGACGGGTTTGCCATTCCTGAGCCTTGCGATCTGGGTACCGATCCTGGGGGGGTTGCTCGTGCTAGCGACCGGGTCGGATCGTAATGCGCCGCTGGCGCGATTCCTGGCCATGCTGGTCGCCATTGCCGGTTTCCTCGTGACGCTGCCGCTGTACTCGCAGTTCGACGCGAGTACCAGCGCGATGCAGTTCGTCGAGATTTTGCCGTGGATCCCGCGCTTCAACATCAATTACCACCTCGGCGTCGACGGGATTTCGGTCCTGTTCATCCTGTTGAACGCGTTCATCACGATCATGGTCGTGATCGCGGGATGGCAGGTGATCCGCGAGAAGGTGGCGCAGTACATGGCTGCGTTCCTGATCATGTCGGGCCTGATGAACGGCATCTTCTCGGCACTGGATGCCGTGCTGTTCTACACGTTCTTCGAGGCCTCGCTGATCCCGCTGTATCTGGTCATCGGTATCTGGGGCGGCGCGAACCGGGTGTACGCGGCGATCAAGTTCTTCCTCTATACGCTGCTCGGCTCGCTGCTGATGCTGATCGCGTTGCTGTATCTGTTCATGGAAGCGGGGGGCAGTTTCAACATCCTCGACTGGCACCAGCTGCCGCTCGGGATGGGGCCGCAAACGCTGATTTTCTGGGCTTTCCTCATCGCGTTCGCGGTGAAGGTGCCGATGTGGCCGGTTCATACGTGGCTGCCCGATGCGCACGTCGAGGCGCCGACCGGGGGTTCGGTGGTGCTGGCGGCCATCGCGCTGAAGCTGGGTGCCTACGGTTTCCTGCGTTTCTCGCTGCCGATCGTCCCGGACGCGGCCCAGGCGATGGCCCCGATGATGATTGCGCTGTCACTGATCGCGGTGATCTATATCGGCTTCGTCGCTCTCGTGCAGACGGACATGAAGAAGCTGGTCGCCTACTCGTCGATCTCGCACATGGGCTTCGTCACGCTCGGGTTCTTCATGTTCAACACCATCGGCCTCGAGGGGGCGCTGGTGCAGATGATTTCGCACGGCTTCGTCTCGGGCGCGATGTTCCTTTGCATCGGCGTGCTCTACGACCGCATGCACTCGCGCAACATCGCCGATTACGGCGGCGTGGTGAAGGTGATGCCGAAGTTCGCCGCGTTCTTCATGCTGTTTGCGATGGCCAACGCCGGACTGCCCGGCACCAGCGGCTTCGTGGGCGAATTCATGGTCGTTCTCGGTGCGGTCCAGTTCAATTTCTGGGTCGCGTTCGGCGCAGCGATCACGCTGATTCTTGGCGCTGCATACACTCTCTGGATGTACAAGCGCGTGATGTTCGGCGTGATCGGCAACAACCACGTGGCCCAGCTGAATGACATCGACGGGCGAGAGTTCGCGTTTCTCGGGGTCCTGGCCCTGTGCGTGCTGGCAATGGGCTTGTACCCATACCCCTTTACCGAAGTCATGCATGCTTCGGTCAATGAACTCCTGCGGCACGTTGCCGTAAGCAAGCTCTAATCGAGCGGGCGAGACTTTTTTCGGACTGGTCAGAAGATGAATTTTGTTATTCCGGACTTCTACCCCGCGGCGGCCGAGATTTTTGTTGCCGTGATGGCGCTCATCGTCATGATGGCAACGACCTTTGCGCGTGGGATTGCGCGCGGTCTGGCCTATTATCTGACCCAGGCAACCCTGGTCGCCGCCGCGTTCATCACGATTGGAACGATGGACGGTGAGGTCACGTTGACTTTCAGCAACATGTTCATCTCGGACCTGATGGGCGATTTCCTCAAGGTGATGATCTACTTCACCGTCGCAATCGCCCTGCTGTACGGGCGAGGCTATCTCGCCGACCGCAACATCGATCGTCCCGAATACTATCTGCTCACGCTGCTGATGACGCTCGGCATGATGGTGATGGTTACGTCGAACCACATGTTGTCGCTTTACATCGGACTGGAGATGATGTCGCTGTCGCTTTACGGGATGGTGGCGTTCGACCGCGAGTCGGCTCGTTCGACCGAAGCGGCGATGAAGTATTTCGTGCTCGGCGCGCTCGCGTCCGGCCTGCTGCTGTACGGCATGTCGATGGTTTATGGTGCGACCGGCAGTCTTGAGTTCTCGGGAATCGCGCAGTCGATCTATCACCAGGCCGCGAACAGGACCGTGCTGCTGTTCGGCGTGGTGTTCCTGGTCGCGGGAATCGCGTTCAAGCTGGGGGTGGTGCCTTTCCACATGTGGGTGCCTGACGTCTATCAAGGCGCGCCGACGGCCGTGACGCTGATGATCTCGTCGGCACCCAAGCTTGCCGCGTTTGCGATGACGATGCGGTTGCTCGTGTATGGCCTGTTCGAGCTGGCGGAACAGTGGCAGTCGATGCTGATGTTCCTCGCCGTGCTGTCGATCATTCTCGGCAACTTCGCGGCGATCGCCCAATCCAGCATCAAGCGGATGCTGGCGTATTCGGGCATTTCGCACATGGGCTTCGTGCTGCTGGGCCTGCTTTCCGGCGTGGTCGAGGGCGACCGCCATTTCGCGCTCAACGCCTACAGTTCGGCGATGTTCTACGCCGTGTCGTACGTGATCATGAGCCTCGCGTCGTTCGGAATGGTGATCCTGCTGTCGCGGGCGGGGTTCGAGGCCGAGAATATCGACGACTTCAAGGGCCTGAACAAGCGCAGTTCCTGGTTCGCCGCAATGATGATGGTCGTCATGTTCTCGATGGCGGGCATCCCGTTCTTCATCGGATTCTTCGCGAAACTGGCCGTGCTCCAGGCGGTCGTCGCAGCGGGCTATGTGTGGCTCGCCGTGCTGGCCGTGGTGATGTCGGTGGTCGGCGCGTATTACTACCTGCGCGTCGTGAAGGTCATGTATTTCGATGAACCCGCCGACTCCGCGCCGATTCGTGCTCCGGCCGAAGTCCGCGTGATGCTCTCGGCCAACGGTCTGGCGATCGCGGTACTCGGCCTGCTGCCCCAGGGGCTGATGTCGGTCTGCGCCTATGCCTTGCTCGCCTCCCTCTGAGCGGGACCCCCTCGAAGAACTCGAACTCGATTCCGAGCGGGTTTTCGACGGGGCATTGCTGGAGGTCAGACGCGATCGCGTCAGCCTCCCCGATGGGGCGGAATCGCTGCGCGAATATGTGCGGCATCCGGGCGCGGTGGTGGTGCTCGCAGTGCTTCCCGACGGCGGGCTGCTGTTCGAGCGCCAGTATCGCTACCCGCTTCGGCGGGCCTTTCTCGAGTTGCCGGCCGGAAAGATCGATGCCGGCGAAGACCTGCTGAGTTGTGCTCGCCGGGAACTGCGCGAAGAGACCGGTTACGAGGCGGACGAATGGCAGTACCTGGGTGTTATGCACCCGTGCATCGGCTATTCGGACGAACGCATCGAGATTTTTCTCGCACGCGGCCTCACGCATGTCGGTACCGCCCTCGACGACGGGGAGTTTCTCGAGGTCCTGACCCTTTCCGTCGAGGAGGCACTCGAGGCGGCCCAGGAGGGACGCATCACGGACGCCAAGAGCATCGTTGCGCTGTTCCGGGGTTTTCGTGCGCTGGGCCTGGCGGTGGGACCGGCGGGCGGCAGCTGAAAGGTCTCGAGGCAACCCTGCCTAGCTGTGCCGCTTGTTCCTTTGCGATCACCAAAAGCCCGCGAGTTTCCGCTCGCGGGCTTTTGTTTTGCTCCTCAGCCGCAGGTCCCGACGGCACCGCAGGCGGTGCAGAAATCGCAACCGTCCTTGCGGATCACCGAATAATTCCCGCATTCGGCGCACAGCGCACCCTGCATGACTTTCGGGTCGCTGTTCTCGCGCGGCGCCTCGAGAATACCCATCTCGCGGACCGGATAGCCTTTTTCATCGAGAACGCCGAGCATCGCGTAGCGGTGGATGATCAAGCGTGCCATGTACGCGACGGTGCTCGGATAGTTCTGCTGACGCTTTGTCCCCGGCACGAAGGCCATGAAGTCGCCGAGGGGTTCGGGGTAGTTCAGCAGCTTGCGCAGCTTCATGCCGATCCACGCCGGGTCCATGACCCGCATGTCGAGCGACAGGATGCGGGT
Source organism: Aromatoleum buckelii (assembly GCF_012910785.2). Lineage (GTDB taxonomy): Bacteria > Pseudomonadota > Gammaproteobacteria > Burkholderiales > Rhodocyclaceae > Aromatoleum > Aromatoleum buckelii. The sequence continues at coordinate 499,494 of NZ_WTVH02000009.1, forward strand.
CAGCCCGTCCAGCGCCCGGGGGTAATTGCCGGAGAGCCACAGCGAATACGGCCGAGTGACGCCTACCGAGAAGTCGTCCTGGGCCGGTAGCGTGATCTCCTTCATCCCGAGCACGAAGTCTTCGCCGGTAGCGGGGTTCTGGATGTCGACAGTCCAGGACAGCGTGCCGTCGGTGCCGGTCTTCGGCTCCTGCAGGCTGAACAGCGTGTCGAGCACTGGCGTGGGGCCCTCGACAGCGAGTGCGCCGAGCCGTTCGCAACGATAGCGCACGACCTGAGCGAACGCGGAAACAACACCCGGGAAGAGTTTTTTCTCCCCGTGAGGCGGGAACGGCATTTCGAACGACTTTTCGCCGATCGTCATGGCCAGCGTCTCGAGCTTCAGTTTGAGCCAGCCGTGGTCGTTGGCGCGCATGTCCATCGACAGCGTCTTGGCGACTGCGCCGAGGCCGCGCGGCTGGTCGGCGCCGTTGACCCAGACTTCGAACGGGAAACCGCTGATGCCTTGGGTTTCGGTTTCGATGTGGCCGACGAACAGCGCGAATTCCCCTTGCGGCGTACCGAGCATGTAGGTCCACGCGAGGTTGCCGTCGGGCAGTTCGGGGCGGCCGGGCCAGCGCAGGCTCGACAGCACCGGCGCGGGCAGGCTCTTGATCGCCAGGCGCTTGTTCGGCCCGGAGAATTCGATGTCCTGCGGTTGCTTCGGTCCGGCGGAGGGCGTCACCGACAGCACCGAGCCCAGCACCGAGTTCGGGCGATAGGTCGCCAGACCCTTGAGACCGGCTTTCCATGCCGACAGGTAGAGGTCCTCGAACTCGGCATATGGGTAGTCTTCCGGCACGTTCACGGTCTTCGAGATCGACGTGTCGACGTACGGCGCGACCGCTGCGACCATGTCCTTGTGCGCCTGCGCGGAAATTTCGAGAGCGGTGACGAAATAGGGCGGAAGCTCGTCGATATTGCCGCCGAGGTGCTTGAAGAGCCGCCACGCGTAGTCCTCGACCGCGTATTCCTTGTAAGTCCCGTCGGCCATGCGCTTGCGGCGCGTGTAGGTGTAGGAGAACGGCGGCTCGATGCCGTTCGACGCGTTGTCGGCAAAAGCGAGCGAGATCGTGCCGGTGGGGGCAATCGAGAGAAGGTGGGAATTGCGCAGCCCGTGCTTGCGGATCTTGTCCTTGAGGTCGGCGGGCAGGCGCGATGCGAAGTTGCCGCCCGACAGGTACAGGTCGGCGTTGAACAGCGGGAAAGCCCCGCGCTCCTTCGCAAGCTCGATCGACGCGAGGTAGGCGCGGTCTCGCATGTACTCCGAAATCTTTGTCGCCATGGCGCGCGCTTCGGGCGAGTCGTAGCGTTTGCACAGCATGATCAGCGCGTCGCCAAGTCCCGTGAAGCCGAGGCCGACGCGCCGTTTCGACTGCGCTTCGTTCTCCTGTTGCGCCAACGGCCAATGCGTGACGTCGAGCACGTTGTCGAGCATGCGGATCGCGACGTCGACGACCTTGCCGAACGCCGGGTAATCGAATTCCGCCTTGTCGGTGAAAGGGTGCTTGACGAACGGCGTGAGATTGATCGAACCGAGGTCGCAGCAGCCGTATGGCGGCAGCGGCTGCTCGGCGCAGGGGTTCGTCGCTTCGATCGTCTCGCAGTAGTGAAGGTTGTTGTCCTGGTTCATTCGGTCGAGAAACAGGATTCCCGGCTCGGCGTGGTCGTACGTGGAACGCATGATCTGGTCCCACAGCTCGCGCGCGGGCAGCTTGCGGTAGACCCACAGGCCGTCGTCGCGCTGGTAGGCGCCGGCCGCTTTCAGTTCCTCGATCGGTTCGGCCTTGTGCGCGAGTTCGACGTCGGCATCGGTGTCGACAGCCTTCATGAACGCGTCGGTCACGCCCACCGAGATATTGAAGTTGGTCAGGTCGCCATGATCCTTGGCGTGAATGAATTCCTCGATGTCCGGATGGTCGCAGCGCAGCACACCCATCTGGGCACCGCGACGGGCGCCTGCCGATTCGACGGTTTCGCAGGAACGATCGAACACGCGCATGTAGGAAACCGGGCCGGAGGCATTGGAAAGCGTGCCCCGGACCAGCGCGCCCTTGGGCCGGATGCTGGAAAAGTCGTAGCCGACTCCGCCGCCGCGGCGCATCGTTTCTGCTGCCTGTGCGAGGGCGGTATAGATTCCGGGGCGCCCATCGACTGCTTCGGTCACCGAATCCCCGACCGGCTGGACGAAGCAGTTGATCAGCGTTGCCTGAAGATTCGTTCCGGCAGCGCTGTTGATGCGGCCGGCGGGCACGAAGCCTTTTTCCTGGGCTTCGAGAAATTTCGCTTCCCAGTGCGGGCGCTTGTCTTCGGCTTCGACAGTCGCCAGCGCCCGTGCCACCCGGGCGCGCACTTCGCCCACGCTCCGTTCATCACCCTTGGCGTATTTTTCGACCAGGACTTCGCCGGAAATCTCCTGCGGCGCCAGCGTGGATGTGTCGGTCTTGCCCTTGGCCTGATGATGGATAGCGATGCTCATGGTCTTTTTTGGAGTTGTCTGAAGGTGATCGAAGAATAGCGTGTAAAAGCCGATAAGGCAAAAAAATAAAAGTGTTAAAAAACAAGATCTTGATGTTTATTTCGGTATGTCAACCGCTAGATTTGCACTATATGTAGTAGGTCTGGTGAGGGCGTTTTTCCCCCGGATCCCGCTTCCCGCAAGGGTCTTGCGGGGTTCTGCCGGAAGCGGTGGCGGAGGTCCGGTGAAAAGAATTCCTGCCGCCTCGGTGTCCGGCCGAATGCGAAAAGACGGCTATGGTCTGCTGACCTGGAACGACCCGGGCGATCCTGCCCGCAACGTGATTCGGGCAACTGCGTGGTCCGGAGGATCGTCACGAGGCGGAGTTCCTCCGCAGCGAACCACGTTTCCGTCTTGCTCAGCGAGATCCGGGGGGAGGGCTCGCCGCGGACTTCGGCCCGGGAGGGCGCGATGAAAACGTGACGATCTGGCCTGGCAAGGGTTCAGGCTGGAGCGTTGCATGGTGGATGTCGAATTGCTCGGCGAGGAGCCGTTGCAGCGCCACGAGGCTTGTTGGCCACGCTTGCGATGAGTGCAGGACGACATGCGCCGAAAGTGCGACATGGTTCGAGTCGAGGCTCCACACATGCAGGTCGTGAATCGAATGCACTCCTTCGACTTCCGCCATCGCGTGACCGATGGCCCCGAGTGAGAGATTGTCCGGCACACCTTCGAGCAGCGTGTGGGTCGCCACGCGAAGCAGTTTCAGCGTCGAGGCGAGGATCAGTCCGCAGATCAGCATCGACAGCAGGGGGTCGGCGGGGTACCAGCCGGTATAAAGGATTACGATCCCGGACGCGAGTGCGGCGACAGAGCCAAGCAGATCGCCGAACACGTGAAGCAGCGCGGCACGTGTGTTCAGATCGCCTTCGCCGCGCGACAGCATCCACGCGACGATCACGTTGATCGCCAGCCCCAGCGCGGCGACGCCGATCACGGTGCCGGCTTCCACCGGCTGCGGCGTGATCAGGCGCTCGATCGCGTGCCACGCGATCAGCGCCACGACGAACAGCATGAACAGTCCGTTGAGCATCCCCGCCAGAGTCTCGACGCGGCGCAGTCCATAGGTGTGCCGGGGGCTGGAGGGACGGCGAGCCAATATGCTCGCCGCGGTCGCCAGTGCCAGGGCGAGGCTGTCGGTGAGCATGTGTCCTGCGTCCCCGAGCAGCGCCAGCGACCCTGACCACCAGCCTGCCATGGCCTCGACTGCGGCAAAGCCCAAAGTCATTGCGAGCGCCCAGGGCAAGGCGCGGTTGGGGTGTCCGTCGGGATGGAGGGCCTCGCCATGCCCGTGGTGCGCGTGATCGTGGATCGCCGTCCTCCTGTTCGTCGTTGTCGGAAGGTGCTCCCGCGTTCCCCTGCAGGGATGCCTAGAATGAGTATGTTTCGTGCTCGATCCTCGCCGGGTCACTGGGGCGAGCGTGCAAGATCGCCCGGAGGCGAGAGTCCGGACGGGCAACCGGAGTCGAAGTATGCGCATTGTTTCGTGGAACATTCAATAGGGCCGCGGCGCGGACGGGCGCGTCGACCTGGCCCGGACCGTCGCCGCGATCCATGACATCGGCGATGCGGAGGTGATCTGCCTGCAGGAAGTGGCGCAGAATTTCCCCGGTCTCAAAGGCGGCAACTGCGAAGATGAAGTGGCGCTCCTGGCTGCGGCCTTCCCGGGCCATGAAGCGATATATGGGGCGGGCGTCGATGTGCCCGATGGGGCCGGCGGGCGGGCGCGTTTCGGCAACCTGATGCTGTCGCGGCCGGAGGTCGGCGCCGTATTCCGGCATCTGCTTCCGTGTCCTGCCGACCCGGGACAGCCCGCGATGCAGCGCTGCTGCGTCGAGGCCGTACTGCAGGCGCCGTGGGGCCCGGTCCGCGTTCTGACGACGCATCTCGAATACTATTCCGCGCGACAGCGCGGGGCGCAGGTGGCCATGTTGCGGGCGCTGCAGAAGGAGGTTGCCGGACACGCCGGCGCCGACCCTGGCGGCGGGGACGTCAGCCCGGCTTTTGCGGCACGGCGCCGGCCGGTGACCGCAGTCGTCTGCGGAGACTTCAATTGTGAGCCCGGATCCGGCGCCTACACGCTGATGTCGGCGGATATCGCGTTACACGTCCCGGCGTGGCGGGACGCCTGGCGCGTCAAGCATGGCAGCCGCGCACATGACCCGACGGTCGGCCTTCACGGTGCCGAGTGGCCGGGACGGGCCTATTGTTGCGATTACGCCTGGGTGTCGGAGGATCTCGCTGCCCGTGTCGCGAAAGTGGAAGTGTACGCAGCGACTCCGGCGTCCGACCATCAGCCGCTGGTGCTCGAGTTGAACGATTGACGACGGTCTTCAGCCGGCCGGCGCGGCCGGCAGCACGAGGTCGCGATACGCGTGCCAGCTCGCGTGGCCGACGATCGGCATCAGCACCACCAGCCCGAGATGGAAGGTCATGAATCCGATCACCGTCAGGCCGGCGATCAGGAACGCCCAGAGGATCATCGCGCTTGGGTTGCGCATCAGTGCACCGACGCTCGTCAACATCGACGAAATCGCATCCTGGTTGCGGTCGAGCATCAACGGCACGGAAATCACGCTGACGGCGAACACGATCGTCGCAAAGATCAGGCCGACGCCGAAATAAACGAGCAGGAACTCGAGGTTGTCGAGGGCCAGCAACTGCGTCAGAAAACCTGACAGGTTCGGCATCTCGTTAGTGTAGAACAGCGCGAACACGACCATCGAGGCGCGCGCCCAGACGAGGAACACGATGCCCAGCACGACGGCGAAAATGCCGATGTTGCCAGCGTTACGCTTCCACACCGTCAGGGTCGGAAGGAGCGCGCAGGCCGCGCCTTGCTCGCGCCGCCGGCTGATCTCGTACAGGCCCATCGCGAGAAACGGCCCGAGCAGGAGAAAACCCGACGTGAGGGCGACGGTGTAGGCATAAGCGTGCTCGAAAACCATCGTGACGAGCAATCCCATCGCGGCAAAGCAGAATCCGTAGAACAGGCTCGGGATCGGACACGCGCGGAAATCCGCCCAGCCGCTCCTGAGCCAGTGCAGCGGCGCCCCCGCTCCGACGTCCCGGACAACGGGAAACGCCCACTCCTCGGTTCCCAGCTTGACATCCTCCGGCTGCGACATCTCTCTCTCCTGTTGTGGACTTTGTTGTCGATGCAGCGCACGGATTGCCTCTTTGTCTTGTTGTCAGCGGCGGGTGAGGAAGCTCCGTATGGCATTGCCCACTGCATCGGGGGCCTCCGCCAGCATTGCGTGCCCGGCACGAGGAATGGATATCATACGTGCGCCGTCCGTTACCCCGGCAAGCGCTTCGTGCAGGGGTTTGACTGCGCGCCGCGGAGTCATCTGGTCGCGCTCGGCGCAGAGCAGCAGCGTCGGGCAGCGGACCGCTGCGGCAGCCGCGAGACCCCCTTCGTAGGCGTTGCAGGCGCCGAGGTCGATGGCCAGCACGCTGTCGCCCTGTCGTTCCATGAGTCGGCGATTCAGTCCAGTGAGCGAGATTCCCGGTACCGCGCTCGCCCCGAGCTGCGACGCGAAAGTGTAGGACCAGTGGTTGATCATCGCGTGGGCTGCGGCCCGGTCACCGTTTGCGGCGGACAGCAGCGGTTCGGCAACCGGCATCGGCGCGACACTTCCGAGCAGAATCAGCTGCGTGGCGCGATCAGGGAACTGTGCCGCAGCCTGCAGCGCGACGAGCGACCCCATGCTGTGACCGGCAATGGCGGCACGCCGGACGCCGGCCGCATCGAGCAGTGCCCCGAGCCAGTCTGCGAGCGCTTCGATCGACGCGAGCGGGGCGCCGCCCGAGCGCCCATGTCCGGGGAGATCCGGGACGAGCACCGAAAAGCCGTGGCGCGCGAGGTGGCGCGCCTGGAAGTTCCACACGCTGTGATCGTGAGCGGCGCCATGCAGCAGCACGACGACCGGCTGCGCGGGCGCGAAACTCTGCCCGCCCGTATAGATGAAGACCGGGAGCCCGGATACCGTCAGCTGCACCGTCTCTATCCTCCGACCACCCGGCTCGCCGCATACAATCCGCGGTCGAGGTCTTCGATCAGGTCGTCGATGTGCTCGAGCCCCACCGACAGTCGCAGCGTGCCTTCGCCGATCCCGGCGGCAGCGAGCGCGGCGGCGGACAGGCGGCAATGGGTCGTGCTCGACGGGTGGCTCACGAGCGACTTGGCATCGCCGACGTTCGCCAAGTGCGAGAACACTTTCAGGCTCTCGATGAAGGCGCGGGCGGCCTCGCGTCCGCCGGTCAGCTCGAAGGACAGGACCGCTCCCGCGCCATCCGGCAACAGCCGGCTCGCCAGCTCGTGATCGGCGTGGGTCGCGAGTCCGGGATACGCGACTCGTGCGACGATCGATTGACGGGTAAGGTGGGCGGCGACGGTTCGCGCATTCGCGACGTGCGCACGCATCCGCAGCGGCAGCGTCTCGATGCCCTGGAGGATCTGGAATGCGTTCATCGGCGAGAGACAGGCGCCGAAGTCCGGCAGCGCCTCGCACCGAACGCGCAGCAGGAAAGCCGCGACCGGAGATTCCTCGCTGAAATCCATGCCGTGAAAGCCGTCGTACGGCTCGGTCAGCGTCGGGAAGAGGCCCGACTGCTCCCAGTCGAACCGCCCGCTATCGACGAGCAGGCCGCCGACGGCGACGCCGTGGCCGCCGAGAAACTCGGTGGCCGAATGCAGGACCAGATCTGCGCCGAGCGACAACGGGCGCTGCAGGCAGGGGGTGACCAGCGTCGCATCGACGAGCAGCGGGACGCGGCGGGCATGGGCGATCGCGGCGACGGCGGGAATGTCGAGCACCTCGAGGCCGGGATTGCCGAGCGCCTCGCCGAACAGGAGCCGGGTTTCGGGCCTGATCGCGTCACGCCATTCGTCGGGGCGGCGTGGATCGACGAAAGTCGTCTGGATACCGAAGCGCGGCAGCGTGTGGGCCAGCAGATTGCGGGCTGCGCCGCCTAGCGAACGCGACGCGACAACGTGATTGCCGGCTCCCATCAGCGTCGTGATCGCGACATGCAGTGCCGCTTGGCCGCTCGCCAGCGCAATCGCGCCGATTCCCCCTTCCAGGGCGGAGATGCGCTCCTCGAGGACTGCGCTGGTCGGATTCGAGAGGCGCGTATCGACGTGCCCGGGGCGCTCGTGGTTGAACAGCGCCGCGGCGTGATCGGCATCCGGAAAGACGTAGCCGGCGGTGAAATAAATCGGTGTCGCGCGCGCGCCGAAGGCCGGGTCAGGGAACTGCCCTGCATGCAGGGCGAGCGTCTCGGGGGCAGGGGGTCCGTACTGGGTCATTGGCGGCCCGGAATCCTCGTCATCCGGCTTCAGGCCCGCTCGTCGGGTTCGAGCATGCGTTCGACGACGGCGATCCGGTCTTTCAGGGCGAGCTTGCGCTTCTTGAGGCGGCGCAGCAGCAATTCATCTTCCTGGGGCGACGCATCGAGGTGGCTGATCGCCTCGTCGAGGTCACGATGCTCGGCCCTGAGTTCGGCCAGCCTCACCTGCAGGCTGGTAACGTTGTCGAATGCTTCCTCGCTCATCGTATACCTGTTCAATTTAAGGGGATTGCATGCGGTCCGGGCGGCGGGGCCGGTAACGCCGGATGGTATGCCGCAGAACGGGCAATGACAACTCCGGCCGGGCTTTCGGAAGCGCGGAACTGCGCCAGCGGCGACGGGGGATGCGGGATCGGGGGCCGTGTCGGGCACGAAAATGGCGAGCGATGCCGCCGGTTGCCTCGCTCCGCCATTCGTGTCAGGCTCGCGTCCGAATTGCGTCCGCCCCGTTCGCCGCTTTCCGCCATTGCCGAGTCGTTCCACAATGATTCCCCGACGCTTCCCCGCCTGGTCCCTGCTGTGTGCCGCGCTGCTTCCGTTTCACGCCGACGCGCAGGAGTCCTTTCCTCGCTGCCTCGAAGAGTTGCGCGGTATGGCCGCCACGCACGACATCGCACCGCCAACTTTCGAGCAACATGTGGCCAGGCTCGAACCGGACATGGCGGTGATCGGCTTGCTCGACTACCAGCCCGAATTCCACACGCCGATCTGGGACTATCTGGCAGGACTGGTGGACGACGAACGCGTCGCCGACGGCCGTGCGATGGCGGTCCAATGGGCCGGGACGCTGCAGGACATCGAAGCGCGATATGGCGTCGATCCCGCTACCGTCGTTGCGGTGTGGGGCGTCGAGAGCAACTTCGGGCGCAATTTCGGCAAACGCCCGCTGCTCGTTTCGCTCGCAACCCTGTCCTGCTTCGGTCGGCGCCAGGACTACTTTCGCGGTGAGTTCTTCACGGCGCTGAAAATCCTCGAGGATGGCCACGTCGCCCCGGAGCGCCTTGCCGGTTCGTGGGCCGGGGCGTTCGGCCACACGCAGTTCATGCCTTCGACTTTCCGGCGCGTCGCAGTCGATTTCGACGGCGACGGCCGGCGCGACCTGATCGACAGCATTCCTGACGCGCTCGCCTCGACGGCGAACTTCCTGCGCGAGGCGGGCTGGCAGACGGGCCGGCCATGGGGTTTCGAAGTCGCTCTCCCGCCCGACTTCGACGCCGCCGGCCTGGCCGGGCGCCGCAACAAGCGGCCACTGTCCGAATGGGTCGCACTGGGCGTGCGTCGCGCGGACGGAAGCGCGATCGAGCCGGGCGCCGAAGCCGCGGGCCTGCTGCTCCCTGCCGGCGAGCAGGGCCCGGCGTTCCTCGTCCTGCGCAATTTCGATGCGCTGTACTCCTATAACGCGGCCGAAAGCTACGCGCTCGCGATCGCCCATTTGTCCGATCGCCTTCGCGGCGGAGAGCCGTTCCGCACCTCGTGGCCGACCGACGACCCGGGGTTGTCCCGCGCCGAGCGGCGCGAAGTGCAGACATTGTTGTCGCAGCTCGGCTACGACGCAGGAGAGGCCGACGGCGCGCTCGGTGCCCGTTCACGCGCAGCGGTGCAGCAGTTCCAGCGCGGGCAGGGGCTCGACCCTGACGGCCGCGCCGGTCGGCGGGTGCTCGAACTGCTGAGAAAGGCGTACGCTGAGCGCTGACGACCGGCTATCGCATTCCTGCGAGCCTTTGCCGAAGAACTGGATGCCCATCGTGAACAAAGCCTTTGTGACAGAAAACGACGGCGCCGACGATGACGACGACGTACCCGTCGCGGTGCGCCTGCCGGTCGGTGCGAAAAACTACATGACGCGCCGTGGCTACGAGAGCCTGCGCCGCGAACTCGATCACCTCGTCCGCGTCGAGCGGCCGAAGATGGTCGAAACCGTCGCCTGGGCGGCGTCGAACGGCGACCGCTCCGAGAATGGCGATTACATCTACGGCAAGAAACGGCTGCGCGAGATCGACCGGCGCATCCGTTTCCTGATCAAGCGCATCGAAAGTGCCGAAGTCGTCGATCCCGCCGACCAGCGGGAAATCGACCAGGTGTTTTTCGGCGCGACGGTCAGCATCGTCGACATCGATAGTGACGACGACAGCGAGCAGACCTGGCAGATCGTCGGCGTCGACGAGGCCGACGCCAGCGCCGGCCGGATCAGCTGGATCTCCCCGCTCGCACGGGCACTGCTCAAGGCGCGCGAAGGCGACGTCGTGCGCTTCATGAGTCCGGCCGGGCCGCGCGAGATCGAAGTGGTCGAGATCCGCTACGTCTGATCTCGTGCGGGGGCTTGAAATCCGGGGTCTCCGCTCCCATCTGCTGCGCGTTAATCAGCAGATGGAGTTCACGCAATGACCACCGAGCACGCCGCAGGCGCTCAGACCCTCAATTTCCAGGCCGAGGTGAAGCAGCTGCTTCACCTGATGATCCACTCGCTGTACTCGAACCGCGAGATATTCCTGCGCGAACTGATTTCGAACGCGTCGGACGCGTGCGACAAGCTGCGTTTCGAAGCGCTCGACAAGCCGGAGCTGTTCGAAGGCGACAGCGAGCTGGCGATCCGCATCGGCTTCGACAGCGATGCGAAGACGGTCACCGTGTCGGACAACGGCATCGGCATGAGCCGCGATGAAGTGATCGCGCACCTCGGCACGATCGCCAAATCCGGCACCAAGGAATTCTTCTCGCAGCTCACCGGCGACCAGAAGAAGGACGCGCACCTGATCGGCCAGTTCGGCGTCGGCTTCTACTCGGCGTTCATCGTCGCCGACAAAGTGACGGTGGTCACCCGCCGCGCGGGCTTGCCGGCGACCGAAGGCGTGAAGTGGGAATGCGCGATGACTGGCGACGCGGCGGGCGAATACACCGTCGAAGCGATCGACAAAGCGGCTCGCGGCACCGAGATCACGCTGCACCTGCGCGAAGGCCAGGAAGACCTGCTGTCGGGATGGAAGCTGCGCGGTCTGATCCGCAAGTATTCGGACCACATCGTCCAGCCGATCCTGATGAAGAAGGAAGAGTGGGACAAGGACAAGAACGAGCAGGTCACGACCGACGAAGACGAGACGGTCAACCAGGCGAACGCGCTGTGGACCCGCTCGCGGAACGACATCACCGAAGAGGAGTACAAGGGCTTCTACAAGCACGTCGGGCACGACTTCGACGAGCCGCTGGCCTGGACGCACGCGCGCGTCGAAGGCCGCCACGAATACACGCAGCTGCTCTACATCCCGTCGCACGCGCCGTTCGACATGTGGGACCGCAACGCGCGCCACGGCATCAAGCTCTACGTCAAGCGCGTGTTCATCATGGACGACGCCGAGAAGCTGATGCCCGCCTATCTGCGCTTCGTGCGCGGCGTCGTCGATTCGAGTGATCTGCCGCTCAACGTGTCGCGCGAAATCCTGCAGGAAAGCAAGGACATCGACACCATCCGCTCGGGCTGCACGAAGAAAGTGCTGGGCCTGCTCGAGAGCCTCGCGACGAGCGACGACGCTGCCGACAGGGAGAAGTACGCGACTTTCTGGAAGGAATTCGGCCGTGTGCTGAAGGAAGGCGTCGGCGAGGATTTCGCGAACAAGGACAAGATCGCCGGGCTGCTGCGCTTCGCCTCCACGCATGCCGACACACCGGATGAAGTCGTGTCGCTCGCCGATTACATCGGCCGCATGAAGGAAGGCCAGGACAAGATCTATTACGTCACCGCCGAATCGTTCAACGCGGCGAAGAACAGCCCGCATCTCGAAATCTTCCGCAAGAAGGGCATCGAGGTGTTGCTCTTGACCGACCGGATCGACGAGTGGGTCATCGGCAACCTGCCGGAATTCGACGGCAAGCCGCTGGTGTCTGTTGCGAAAGGGGGGCTCGACCTCGGCAAGCTCGAAGACGAGGCGGAGAAGAAGGAAACCGAGAAGGCCGCCGACGAGTACAAGGAACTGCTCGAGAAGATGAAAACGAGCCTCGGCGAACGCGTCAAGGAAGTCCGCGTCACGCACCGCCTGACCGATTCGCCAGCCTGTCTCGTCGCCGACGAGCACGACGTCGGGATGAACCTGGCGCGGATCCTGAAAGCCGCCGGCCAGCAGGCACCGGCGTCGAAACCGATCCTCGAGATCAACCCGCAGCACCCGGCCGTGATGCGTCTGAAATACGAGGAACGCCAGTTCGACGACTGGGCGGCGGTGCTGTTCGACCAGGCATTGCTTGCCGAGGGCGGCACGCTCGACGACCCGGCGACGTTCGTGAAACGGATCAATCAGTTGATGATGGCGATGGGCGGTTCAGCCGGCGCCGACTGAGCGCCGCAGCGGGCGGCGCGCCCGCGTGATGCGACAACGCCACGTACCGGTGCGGTAGGTGGCGTTTTTTTATTTCACGGAACTGCGACTGCCGGCGGACAGCATTGCGCTTTCGCGCTGCACCTGGGCAGTGGCCTGGCGCAGAGCCGGATACGAGAGCGCGTGGTAGAGCGGGATCGGTGCAACCGACTTCGAGAAGGCGTGAGACACGACTGCCGTCGCCATCAGCGGCAGCAGCATCTCGTGGTTCGCAGTCATCTCCATGACGATGACGAAGGACGTGATCGGCGTCTGCGTCATGCCGGCGAGGAACGCGACCATGCCGAGAACCAGGATCACGGCGCTGTGTTCCTCGGGCAAAAGGATCGCGAGGTCGGCGCCCAGGCCGGCGCCGACGGCGAGTGCCGGAGCGAAGATGCCGGCCGGAATGCGGCTGAGGAACGCGAGCCAGATCGCGGCCATCTTCGCGATCAGGAAGTAGAACGGCAGCGTCGCGGAGCCTTCGAGCGCGGCCTTCGATTCGGCATAGCCGGTGCCATACGTAACGCCGCCGCTCATCAGGCCGATGATCGCGGTGCCGAGGCCGCAGGCGGCGGCGAAGGCGATCGGCCGGCTGCGCGAGAATTCCCCGATCGTGCCGGGCAGTCCGCGCGAGGACGCGATCAGCAGGCGGCTGAAGAGTCCGCCCAGCACGCCGCCCGCGGCACCGCACATCAATACCGGCCAGATCCCGGCGGGCCACGTCAGGGCTGCGGGCGTGCGCCCGAAGTACGTGTAGTTGCCGAGCACGCCGAGCGACATCAGCCCGGCGAAGATCACGGCGATGAGCGTTGTGCTGTTCGCGTGAAAGGGCCGGTGGCGGCACATTTCCTCGATCGCGAACATGATGCCGCCGAGCGGGGTGTTGAACGCGGCGGCGATGCCGGCGCCGCTGCCGGCGACGATCAGGTCGCGGCTTGACGCGATGCGCGCCTTCTTGCGTCCGGCGAGCATGTGCATGACCGAGGCGCCGATCTGCACGGAAGGCCCTTCCCGGCCGATCGAACCCCCCGACAGGAGTCCGCCCAGCGTCAGCACGACTTTCGCGATCGCGATCCGAAACGACAGCAGTTTGTGGCGAATGCGCCGATCGTCGGTCATCGACGCGGCGATCGCTTGCGGGATACCGCTTCCTTGCGTGCCGGGGAAAAATCGCCGGGCGATCCAGGCCATCGCCGCGAAGCCGGCGGGAGCGATCAGCAGGGACAGCCACGGCGACACGTTCATGAGGTGTTGATGGGCGTCGATGGCGAGATCCGCGCCGATCGCGAAGAGGATCGCAATGAGACCGGCCAGCAGCGCTGCGCCGACGAGCAGGATGCGCTTGCCCCAACGGCCGACCGACAGCCACGGCAACGCATAGCGTCGGCCGCCCCGGGCAAACTGCCGCATGGCGCGGCCGGAAGGGGTTTCGTTACCGCCTGGCGAATCGAAGGACACGATGAGAGGAGTCAGTCAGTGTGCTGGACAGTCGCCCCACGCTCGGCGGCCGGCGATGAAAGTGAAAAAAACGTGCTCTGCACGGGGAAAGGGGCTGTTTAGATTCCTGCTTACCATGTTCTCGTACATATCGGGAAAGGTGTCGTCTTTTACCCAAAATAGGGTACGGAGGGAATCCCCTTTCCGCTACGATACCCGCGGCGTGTGCAGCTATTAAATGTTTTGACAAATATTTCCCGAATAAATATAGTTGGAGCCCTGATTCATGTCGCAAGAGCAGTCTTCGGCCTTGACAAAATCCCCGGAACGCAAGTCATCGGTTTCGCCCTTGTCGGTTTTGCAGCGTTTTCGCGTACTCATCCGCACTGCGCAGCGTCATTCGCAGTGGATCGAGCGCAAAAGCGGTGTCACCGGTGCGCAGTTGTGGGCGTTGCAGGAACTCAATGAAGCGGAGGGGCTGCGAGTCGGGGAACTGGCGGGGAGAATGGCGCTACACCAGTCGACCGCGTCGAACATGGTGGACAAGCTCGAGTCGGCAAAGCTGATCCGGAAGGAACGCACGAGCGTCGATCAGCGCGTCGTTCGACTGTACCTGACCGAGGCAGGGCGCGATCTGCTCAAGCGTTCTCCGTCGCCCGCCCGCGGAGTGCTGCCCGAGGCGCTGCGCCTGCTCGACGAAGATGCGCTGATGCGCCTGCAACGTGAACTCGACAGTCTGCTGCGGCAGATCAAGGATCTGGACGAAGGCTTCGGCATGCAGCCTTTGCCCTTTACCGAGTAGCAAACCGCGCCGGCGGTCTATCCCGGCAGTGTCTTGCGAACGTGCGGACAGCAGTTTGAAAGCGGCCTTCGGGCCGCTTCTTTTTTGCCATTACTGCTTCTTCGACAACTGCTGCATCGCCCGCTCGAGACCGCCGAGCGTCATCGGAAACATCCTCCCGCCCATGATCTGGTCGACGATCTCGATCGACTTGCGGTACGGCCACAGGTGCTCCGGTTCGGGGTTGAGCCACGCCGCAGCGGGCCAGGTGTCGAGCAGGCGGCGCAGCCACGCCGCGCCCGGCTCGCTGTTCATGTGTTCGATCGAACCGTGCGGGTGCAGGATCTCGTATGGGCTCATTGTCGCGTCGCCGACGAAAATCAGCTTGTAGTCGGGGCCGTAGCGGTGGAGCAGATCGGAAACGGCGATGTTCTCGCTGTGGCGCCGCGAGCTGTCGCGCCAGACTTTTTCGTAGACGCAGTTGTGGAAATAGAAATACTCGAGGTGCTTGAACTCGCTGCGGCACGCCGAGAACATCTCCTCGCAGACCTTGATATGGTCGTCCATCGAGCCGCCGACGTCGAGAAACAGCAGCACTTTCACCGCGTTGTGCCGTTCCGGGCGCATCATCAGATCGAGCCAGCCGGCGTTTCGTGCCGTCGCGGCGATGGTTCCATCCAGGTCGAGTTCGTCGGCTGCGCCTTGCCGCGCAAACCGCCGCAGCCGCCGCAGAGCGACCTTGATGTTGCGGGTGCCGAGTTCGACCGAATCATCGAGGTTGCGGTATTCGCGCTTCTCCCAGACCTTGATCGCCGTCCGGTTGCCCGCTGATTCGCCACCGACGCGGATGCCTTCCGGGTGGTAGCCGTTGTTGCCGAACGGCGAGCTGCCACCGGTGCCGATCCATTTCGACCCTCCCTGATGACGCTCTTTCTGCTCGCCGAGGCGCTTGCGGAACTCTTCCATCAGCTTGTCCCAGCCGAGCTTTTCGAGCTTCGCCTTGTCCTCGGGCGAAAGATGCTTCTTCATCATCGCCTGCAGCCATTCCTGCGGCAGCTCGGCTTCGAGCCCCGGAATCTCGGTGATTCCGTTGAAGTAGCTCCCGAACGCCGCGTCGAAACGGTCGTAGTGGGATTCGTCCTTGACGAGGCAGGTGCGGGCGTAGAAATAGAATTCGTCGATGCTGTGGCTGCAGGCGCCGTCACGCAGTCCTTCGAGGAGCGTCAGGAACTCGCGGGTGGACACTTTGAGCTGGCCCGCTTTCAAATGCAGGAAAAAGTCGATAAGCATGATCTGCTCCGTTCCCGAAATCGCCCGGGCGCCCGATTTCGAGCGCCCGGGGAAGACTTCGAGATGATTTCTTGTGGCGAGCGCAGTGGCGATGCCGGGAAAACAGTGGGGCAAACGCCCTGACGTCAGCGGTTGCTGCGCGCCATGAACACCAGCCGTTCGAACAGGTGAAGGTCCTGCTCGTTCTTCAGCAGTGCGCCGGCAAGCGGCGGGACTACGGCCTTCTGGTCCTTTGCCCGCAGCGCTTCGGGCGGAATGTCCTCGGCGACGAGGAGCTTGAGCCAGTCGATCAGCTCCGATGTCGACGGCTTCTTCTTCAGCCCCGGGACGTCGCGCAGGCCGAAGAACACTTCCAGTGCCTCGCGCAGCAGGTCGCGCTTGAGTCCCGGGAAATGGACGTCGACGATGCGCTGCATCGTGTCGCGATCGGGGAAGCGGATGTAATGGAAAAAGCAGCGGCGCAGGAACGCGTCCGGCAGCTCTTTTTCGTTGTTCGACGTGATGAAGACGATCGGACGATGACGCGCGCGCACCGTCTCGCGAGTCTCGTAGACGTGGAACTCCATGCGGTCGAGTTCGCGCAGCAGGTCGTTCGGGAATTCGATATCCGCCTTGTCGATCTCGTCGATCAGGACGACTGTCGGCGTTTCGGCGTCGAACGCCTGCCACAGCACGCCCTTGAGGATGTAGTTGGCAATGTCCTTGACGCGGTCTTCGCCGAGTTGCGAGTCGCGCAGACGGGACACCGCATCGTATTCGTACAGCCCCTGCTGGGCCTTGGTCGTCGACTTGATGTGCCACTGCAGTAGCGGAACGCCGAGCGCGTCGGCGACCTGCTCGGCCAGCATGGTCTTGCCGGTGCCCGGTTCGCCCTTGATCAGCAGCGGGCGCTGCAGTTTGATCGCGGCGTTGACTGCCAGCATCAGGTCGGGAGTGGTGACGTAGTCTTGTGAACCTTCGAAGCGCATCGGGAAATCCTCTGAGTAAACCGGACCGATTATAGGGCCAGCCTGCGCGGGCAAGGGCGCGCCGGATTGACGGATTTACGGAGTTTTTCGAAGAATGACAGGTATTTGCATTCCGCTTTAGGCGACGTAGAATTTTTTGCGGCCGTTTCAGCCATACTTAAAACAACCCGAGGAGACGCCATGCACGGACGACATTTGCTCATCGCCGCCTGTCTTGCGCTGAGTGGACCCGCCGCGTCGGCGCTGGAAGGCGACGCAGAAGCTGCCCAGGCCAAGACTTCGATGTGCATGGGGTGTCATGGCATTCCGGGCTATCGTACCGCGTTCCCGGATGTCTACCCGGTGCCGAAGCTCGGCGGGCAGCATGCGGCCTACCTCGTGCGCGCACTGCAGGCGTATCGCGACGGCGAACGCAGCCATCCGACGATGCGCGCGATTGCCGCGAGCCTGTCGGAGCAGGACATGGCGGACCTTGCGGCCTACTACAGCGTCGCGGGAGGAGAGGCGCAATGATGATGCGAAATATCACCCTCCCGGCGCTGGCGGCCCTTGCGCTGGCAGGTTTCCCCGCACACGCGGGCGATCCTGCCGCAGGCAAGGAAAAGTCGACGGTCTGCGCAGCGTGCCACGGCCCGGACGGCAACAGTCCGTCGCCGGAATTTCCGCGCCTGGGCGGGCAATACGAAGACTATCTCTACCAGGCGCTGCTCGACTACAAGACGGGCAGGCGAAAGAATCCGATCATGGCGGCCCAGGTCGAGAACCTGTCGCCTGCCGATCTGGGCGATCTTGCAGCGTACTTCGCCAGCCAGAGCGGCCTGTACCAGAAACGGTGAGCGCGAAGGGGAGGGGCACGCCGGCTAGTTCGAGCGTGCCCGGCGCAAGACACACGAAACGTAAGCCGGGCCGTCCGGTTGGGCGTTGTTGCGCTGCGCGTCGAAGAGCGTTTCGCCGAGGCATTCGAGCACGTCGTGGAGCGCATCGTGACGGTTGCCACGCCGGCGCTGGCACGCTTCGAACGCGGCGCGCAGGCCGGGCGGCTGGTCGATCGACAGTTGCTCCTCGATCGCGAGGTGGAACGACAGGTGCAGGAACGGGTTGATCTGTCCGTCCTCCGGCAGGAAATCGCGCGACAGCGAATCGGGGTCTTCGAGCAGTGCCTGATATTCGGGATGCAGGAGCACGAGGTCGGAGGCGATGTGTTCGAGCGGCGTCAGTACTTCCTTCGCCTGATGTTTCCGCCAGCTTTCGATGAAGAAGCTGCGTACCTGGTCACGTGAGGGATTGAACATCTTTTGGACTCGGTTGCTCTGGGTTAAACGGTCTTGTCGCGGAACTCGCACAGGTCGCGCACTCGGCAATCTTTGCAGCGCGGCTTGCGCGCCGTGCAGACGTAGCGCCCGTGCAGGATCAGCCAGTGATGGGCATTGTGCAGGTATTCCTTCGGCACCCGACGCATCAGAGCCTGCTCGACGGCGAGAACATCCTTGCCGGGAGCCAGGCCGGTGCGATTCGCGACGCGGAAAATATGAGTGTCGACCGCCATCACCGGTTCGCCGAAAACAGTGTTCAACACGACGTTGGCGGTCTTACGGCCGACGCCGGGTAGCGCTTCGAGAGCTTCGCGGCTACGCGGCACTTCGCCGCCGTGGCGCTCGAGCAGTAGCCGCGACAGCGCGACGACGTTTTTCGCCTTGTTGCGGTAAAGGCCGATCGACCTGAGGTGTGCGGCAACATTTTCCTCCCCGAGGCTCAGCATCGCTTCGGGAGTCGGGGCGACAGCGAACAACTCGCGGGTCACCAGGTTCACGCTCTTGTCGGTGGCCTGTGCCGAAAGCACCACGGCAACCAGCAGCTGGAAGGGCGACCCGTACTCGAGCTCCGTCGTCGGGCTCGGATTCGCCGCAGCCAGGCGGTGGAAAAATTCACGAATCGCGTCGCGTTTCATCCGGCCGGTTCAGGGCGCCGCCGAAGCCGGGGCAGCCCCTTCGCTGTCGCTCGCCGGGCGCGCTGGCTTGCCGACTGCCGCACGCATGCGGATCCGGTTCGACAGCGCGATCAGGCAGCCGAGCGTAAAGAACGCGCCAGGGGGCAGCACGCCGATCAGGAAACCGGGGTAATCGTCGCCGAACACCGCCAGCGGAGACAGGCCCGGGATCAGCATTTCGATCCCCGAAAACAGCGTGCCGCTGCCGACCAGTTCGCGAATGCCGCCGAGCACGCCGAGCAGCCACACCAGCCCGAGTCCCATCATGATTCCGTCGACGGTGGACGACACCGGATCGTTCTTTGCCGCGTACGCCTCGACCCGCGCGAGGACGATGCAGTTCGTGACGATCAGCGGAATGAAGATGCCCAGCACCAGGTAGAGATCGTGCAGGTAGGCGTTGAACGCGAGGTCAACGACCGTCGTCAGCGCGGCGATGATCAGGATGAACACCGGGATCCGGATCTCGTACGGGATGAAGTTGCGCAGCGACGCGACGGCGAAGTTCGACACGGCCATCACGACCACGGTCGCGAGCCCGAGGCTCACGGCATTGACGACGCTCGTGCTGACCGCGAGGATCGGACACAGGCCGAGCAGCTGCACCAGGCCGGTGTTCTGCTTCCACAGGCCATTCCACGCGTTTTCACGAAAAGTCTGGAGATTCATTGCTGTTTTTCCATCAGATCGCGCTGCCGGTGGACGCGGCAAACAGCGCATCGCGGTGCTCGGCTGCATATTCGAGGACCCGCCCCGTCGCGTTCGTCACGGCACGTGCACTGATCGTCGCGCCGATGCGATATGCGAAGATGCCGCCGTCGCGCTTGACTTTCCACTGCACGGGCGCAACCTCCGCGAACGACATCCCGGCGAATTGACCAATCCACGGCTGCGTCTTGTTGCGATCCTTTCTGGGGTCGATGTAGTCACCGAGCCCCGGCGTTTCCTTGTGCGCGGTCACGCGAACACCGCCGAGGCGGCCGTCGGCGCCGACCGCAACGACGAGCTGGATCTTGCCGCCGTAGCCGTCGGGCGCGGCCGCTTCGAACACGAGGGCCGCAGGAACGCCGGCGCGACGCGCGCGATAGATGCGCCCGCCCCGGTCAAGGCCCAGCTCGGGCGTCGGTCCGGCGGCGACGAAGTCTTCGAGGAGCGTGTTGTCGTAGCTGCCCGGCGGAAGCACGTCGTTGATCAGGCGCATCTTCTGCTCCTGCTCGGACGCTTCGATCGCCGGCCGGGTCGTGCGGTACATCTGCGACATCATCGCGGTGAAGGCGAGCGTGAACACAATCATGATGCCGGCAGTGCGCAGCGAGGTACGGGTGGCGGTATAGCGGTCGCTCATGGCCGGCTCCCACGATGACCGAACACCACTGGTTGCGTCTTCATGTCGATCAGCGGCACGCAGAGGTTCATCAGCAGCACGGCAAACGCGATGCCTTCGGGGAAGGCGCCGAATACCCGGATCAGGTAGGCAATGACTGCGATGCCGGCGGCGAAGATCAGCTTGCCGCGCGGCGTCGTCGCACCGGAAACGGGGTCGGTGACGATGAAGAACGCAGCAAGCATTGCGCCGCCGCTGGCGAGGTGGAACAGCGGCGGCGCGAAGCGCGCGGGTTCCGCGAGCCAGAAGATGCCCGACACGACGGCGAGCGTCGCGATGAACGCGACCGGCATGTGCCAGGTGATGATGCGACGCGCGAGCAGGAACAGACCCCCCGCAAAATAGCCAAGCGCCAGCCATTCCCATCCGCGGCCGCCGACGGCGCCGAACGTGCCGCTTTGCTGCAGCACGCTCTCGACGCTCGCGCCGCTTGTCCGCAGCCCGGTGCGCATCGCGTCGAGCGCCGTCGCGCCGGTGATCGCGTCGAGCTGCCGGGCACCGCCGAGCACGAGGTCGAGCTGCGTCTGGAAGTCGATCTGTCCGGCCGGCGGCCATTGCGACATCAGCGACGGGAACGCGACGATCATCGCGCAATACGCGACCATCGCGGGGTTGAACGGATTCTGGCCGAGCCCGCCATAGAGATGCTTGACCGCGACGATCGCGATCAGCACGCCGAGCACCGTGACCCACCACGGCAGGATCGGCGGAAAGCACAGGACGACGAGCCACGCGGTGACGACGGCCGACAGGTCCGACAGCGCCGGGGCGACCGGCCGCTTGCGCAGCATGAGGATCAGCGCTTCGGCGGCGAGCGCGGTCACGGTCGCGATCAGCAGGTTGACGACGACGACCGAGGCGACCTGCACGACGTAGGCGGTGACGCCGGGAAGAAGCGCGAGCAGCACCGCGAGCATCACGCTCTGGACGCTCGCGGGCTTGCGGATGTAGGGAGAATGGATCATGTTCAGAAGGTTGCGTCGCTGTCGTGCAGGTGCGGCTGCTCGCGCCGGCTGGCGATGTCCGGTTGTGTGCCCGGTCCGCCCGCGTGAGAGGTGGCCGTATTTGCTGATTCGGTCGTCCCCGCCTGCTGCTTGGCGCGGGCGAGCGCTGCCGCGATGAGGACTTTTTTCGGGTCGTCTCCGGCTGCGGCGTCGGTCCCGGCGGCCGACCCGCTCAGCTTGGCTCGCGTTTCGGCAGCTTTCGCCGCGAGTTTGGCAGCTTTTTCTTCCTTTTCCCGCTCCTGCCGATAGTTGCGGAACTCGAACCGCTCGCGCGCCTGATCGGACGCCTTGAGCTCGCGCTCGCGTGCCCAGATCTCGCTCTTCGAAAAGCGGAAATAATCGACGAGCGGAATGTGCGAAGGGCAAACGAAGGCGCAGGAGCCGCATTCGATGCAGTCGAAGAGGTGATATTCCTGCGCTTTGCCGACGTTCTTCGCACGCGAGAACCAGTACAGTTCGAACGGCTGCAGGTCCGCGGGGCACGCGCGCGCGCACGCGCCGCAGCGGATGCACGGCAACTCGGGCGGCGGGGGTGGGAACAGCGCCGGCGACGCGGCAATGATGCAGTTGCTCGTCTTGCCGATCGGCACCGACAGGTCGGCAATGGTAATGCCCATCATCGGGCCGCCCATCAGATAGCGGTCGGTGTCCGGTTTCGGCGTCGCGAGCGCGAGCAGCGTCTCGACGGGGGTGCCGACGAGTACTTCATAGTTGCCCGGATGGCTGACGTTGCCGGTCAGCGTCACGACGCGCGACACCAGCGGTTCGCCGTGGTGGATCGCGCGGTGGACGGCATGGGCCGTGCCGACGTTGAAGCACTGCACGCCGAATTCCGTGCCGAGCTTGCCGTGGGCGATTTCGATGCCGGTCAGCACGCGGATCAGCTGCTTTTCGCCGCCTGCGGGGTACCGAGTGGGAATCGCGATGATCTCGACGGGTGCGGGGAAGTCCGCTGCGGCTTCGCGCATCGCCCGGATCGCTTCGGGCTTGTTGTCCTCGATGCCGACGAGCGTGCGGCGTGCGCCGATCAGTTCGTGCAGGATCGCCGCGCCGGAAACGATCTCGGCGGCGCGCTCGCGCATCAGCCGGTCATCACAGGTGATCCACGGCTCGCATTCGGCGCCGTTGATGATCAGGGTTTCGATGCCGTGGCCGTTGCCGAGCTTGATGTGGGTCGGAAAACCGGCGCCGCCCATGCCGACAATGCCGCACGTGCTCAGGTACCGGAGCGCTGCTTCGCGCGAGACGGCACGGTGGTCGAATGCGCGGCGCTCGATCCATTCGTCCTTGCCGTCGGGCTCGATGACGACCGCCAGCGTGTCGAGGCCCGACGCATGAGCCATCGCGCAGGGAGCGATGCCTACGACCGTGCCGGACGTCGAGGCGTGGACGTCGGTACCGAGCGGACCTTCGCCGGCGCCGATGCGTTCGCCCTTCCGCACGCGCTGACCGGGCGCGACGAGGCAGCGGGCGGCTGAGCGCACGCTCTGGCGCAGCGGAATCGTGAGGCGCGGCGGCAGCGGTGCGGCAGCGATCGGTAGGGATGAGGACTCGTTCTTGTGGGAATCCGGCTTGACGCCGCCGTGAAAGTTGAACAGACGGGCGATCATGCCGCGGACCTCAGATCAAACACCGGGTATTTCCATTTCCAGGTCTCGAGCGTTTCCGGGAGGGGCGTCATCGCGATGCAATCGACGGGGCAGGGCGCGACGCATAGTTCGCAGCCGGTGCATAGCGCCGGGACGACCGTATGCATGTGCTTCGCCGCTCCGACGATGGCATCGACGGGGCAGGCCTGGATGCACAGCGTGCAGCCGATGCACAGTTGCTCGTCGATCCGCGCGACCGATTTGGGTTTTTCCTCGCCATGCTCTTCGGACAGCGGCTTGAATTCGCGCCCGAGGAGGTCGGCGAGTTTGCGTATGCCCTCCTCGCCGCCCGGCGGGCACTGGTTGATGTCGGCTTCGCCGTTCGAAATCGCTTCCGCATACGGCTTGCAGCCGGGGTAGCCGCACTGGCCACACTGGGTCTGCGGAAGGATCGCATCGATTTTTTCGACCAGCGGATTGCCTTCGACCTTGAAGCGGATCGACGCATAGCCCAGTGCTGCGCCGAGCACGATGGCAATCCCGGTCATGACGAGGAGGGCGGTCAGCATGATGAAATGTCGCTCAGTGAGGCGCAGCAGCGTAAACGTTCGCGCCCGCCCGCGTGTTGCGTCTTGTCAGGAGTGGGTAAGTTGATTTTCAATTACTGAAACCGGTCCAGGCCCGCGAAGCCCATGAACGCGAGGCTCATGAATCCGGCGGTGATCATCGCGATCGCGGTTCCCTTGAAGGGCGCGGGGACGTCGGCGCCGTCAAGGCGTTCGCGGATGCCGGCGAACAGGATCAGCGCGAGCGTGAATCCGATCGACGAGCCGAAGCCGAACAGCAGCGACTCGAGCAGGTTGTAGTCGAGCGCGACGCTCAGCAGCGGGACGCCGAGCACTGCGCAGTTCGTCGTGATCAGCGGCAGGTAGATCCCCAGCACCTGGTGCAGCAGCGGACTCGTCTTCTGGATCACCAGCTCGGTAAGCTGCACGATCGCCGCGATGACGACGATAAACGACAGCGTGCGCAGGTAGGCGAGGTCGTACGGCTGCAGCAGGTAGTGGTCGATCAGGTAGCTCGTGCCCGAGCCGAGCGTCAGCACGAACGTCGTCGCCGCACCCATGCCGATCGCCGTTTCGAGTTTTTTCGACACCCCCATGAACGGACACAGCCCGAGGATGCGGACGAAAACGACGTTGTTGACCAGGACCGCGCCGATGACGACAAAGATGTAACTACTCATGATCCAGTACCGGGTGTAATCGCGGGATTATCGCCGCCATCAGTCCGCTGCTCAAGCGTGGTCGGGTTATAGGCTTATGCCCATTCGTGCCGCTTGGCGGCCGGTCAGGCGCCGAAGGAAGCGGATGCGGCGGCGCGGCCGGAGACGACGAAGTCCGTCGTCGCCCGCACGCATTCCCCGATGAGGGATGGGCCGCGGTAAATGAGGCCGCTGTACACCTGTACCAGCGAGGCTCCGGCAGCGAGCTTCGCGCAGGCGCCACGTCCGTCAAGGACGCCGCCGGCCGCGATGATCGGCAGTTCGCCGGCGAGCGCCCGGGAGAGCTGCACGACGACCGCGGTGGAGGCTTCGAAGACCGGCGCGCCCGACAGCCCGCCCTGCTGTTCGGCGTAGCGCACGCCCTGGACCTTGTCCCGCGCGATCGTGGTGTTCGTCGCGATCACGCCGTCGATGCGGTGGCGGCGCAGCGCGTCGGCGATGTTGGTGACCTGAGCCGGCTCGAGATCGGGAGCGATCTTGAGCGTCAGCGGCACGTAACGCCCGTGCCTGTCCGCCAGCTGCTGCTGGCGTGCCTTAAGCCGGCCGAGGAGGTCGTCGAGCTCGGATTCGCCCTGCAGTTGCCGCAGGTTCTTCGTGTTCGGCGACGAGATATTGACGGTGACGTAGCTTGCCAGCGGGTAGACCTTGTCGAGGCAGGCAAGGTAATCGTCGGCCGCGCGCTCGATCGGCGTGTCGAAGTTCTTGCCGATGTTGATGCCGAGGATGCCCCGGTATTTTGCCGCCCTGACGTTCGCGACCAGCGCATCGACGCCGTGATTGTTGAAACCCATGCGGTTGATGATCGCGCGCACTTCAGGCAGGCGGAACATCCGCGGGCGGGGGTTGCCGGGCTGAGGGCGCGGCGTGATCGTGCCGATCTCGAGGAAACCGAAGCCGAGGCGCGCGAGACCATCGATCGCCTCGCCGTTCTTGTCGAGGCCGGCGGCCAGGCCGATGCGGTTCGGAAAGCGCAGCCCCATGACGTCGACGGGGTCCGATTCCGCCGGGGTTCCGGCGGGCAGAACGCGTCCGAAGAAATGGAGCGCGGCGAGGGAGAGTTCGTGGGCGGTTTCCGGGTCGAGCGAAAACAGCAGCGGGCGGGCGATGTCGTAGAGCATCGCGGGATTTTACCGGTTTGGAGGTCGCCTCGCTCCAGGGTTTTTGCTCACTGCGCCGTGGCCCCGTCTCCTTACTCGGAGGCGCGATCGCGCAGCGGATCGATGTCGCGCCATTCTCCGCGCAGCCGGCCCTCGAGCGGATGGAAACGGACTTTGTAAGTCATCTTGCGGCTTTCCTTGATCCAGTAGCCGAGATAGAGGTACGGCAGCTTGAGGCGGCGGCACACTTCGATCTGCCACAGGATGCCGTACGTGCCGTAGCTCGCGTGCGTCTGGTCCGGATCGTAGAACGTATACACGCTCGACAGGCCGTCGCTGAGCCGGTCGATGACGCTCACCATGCGCAGCGCGTCGCCTTCACGGAATTCGACGAGGCGGGTGTCCACATGACTCTGCAGCAGAAAGTGCGCGTACTGCTCGCGGTTGTCCTGGTCCATTCCGCCACCGGCATGGCGCGACGCCTGGTAGCGCTGGTAGAGCGCGTAATGCTCCTCGGAATACGCGAGCGGCTGCTCGTTGGCGCGCAGCTCGTGGTGCATTTTCCAGGCGCGACGCTGGCTGCGGTCGGGTTCGAAGCGCTTGACCGGGATCCGGACCGGCACGCAGGCCCGACAGTGGTCGCAGTACGGGCGGTAGGTGAACATGCCGCTGCGGCGAAAGCCGTTGCGCACCAGCTCGCTATACACCGGCGTATCGATCAGATGGCCGGGCGTCGCGACCTGCGAGCGCGCGACACGGTCCGACAGATAGGAACACGTATAGGGCGCCGTGGCGTAAAACTGGATCAGCGCGTAGGGATAGTCCTTTTGCATGTTCGATCCGTCATGAGAAATTTCGCGAAATCTCCGCCGCTCCCTCGCAGCTCCAGTGTCCAGGCCCGGGGCCTTCATTCGTCCAGCTTGCCAGGCCGGCGCAAAACCTGGCGCGCGGCATCTCTTCGGCGCCGAGCGACAGCAGGTGGGCTGTTGTCATCTGGCAGTCGATCGCGGCGAAGCCGAGCCGTTGCAAATGTACCGCGAGGTGAGCGAGCGCCACTTTCGATGCGTCGTTTCGGCGACTGAACATCGATTCGCCGAAAAACGCCCTTCCCAACGCGATGCCGTACAACCCGCCGACGAGAGTCCCATCGACCCACGATTCGACACTGTGCGCATATCCGAGTTCGTGCAGGCGCAGATAGGCTTGCCGGATTTCGGTGCTGATCCACGTTCCGCCGCCAGGCTCGCGGGGTTCGGCGCACGCGGCAATGACGTCGGCGAAGGCGGTGTCGAAGCGGACTTCGAAGCGTTGCTGCCGGAGCGTGCGGCGCAGCGAGCGGCTGATCCTGAGATGCGCGGGGATCAGCACCAGTCGCGGGTCGGGGCTCCACCACAGGATGGGCTGGTCTTCGGTGTACCACGGGAAGATTCCCCGCCGGTACGCAGCCAGCAGCCACGCCGGCGAAAGCTCGCCTCCCGCGGCGAGCAGGCCATCCGGATCCTCGAGCGCCTGCTCGACAGGCGGAAAATCCGGTCGTCCCGCGAGCCAGGGAATCATGCCGCGACGTGGACGAGCCGGTGCTCCTGGCGAGTGTGCACCGCGTCTTGCGAGTCTTTCTGGAACGTGACGACGTGATCGACATCGAGGCGGATGCCGATTTTCTCGCCGATCGCGTGATTGTGATGGCTCGGCACCAGCGACAACACCCGCGCGCCGCTCGCCAGCCGCAACGTATACAGAATGTCTGCCCCGCGAAACGCCTTGTGCACGACTTCGGCCTTCATCGCGCTGGCATCGTCATGGACGATGTCGTCGGGGCGCAACAGCACTTCCACCGTGCAGTCGCGGTCGCAGTTCGCGCAGCCGATCCCGCACTCGACGGGGATCGCGCTGTTGAGGACGCCGAGTTCGACTTTCACTTGGTGATCGTTCAGCACCAGGCCGGGCAGGAACACGCCCTGGCCGATGAAGTCCGCGACGAAACGGTTCGCGGGCCGGTGGTACAGGTTGTATGGCGTGTCCCATTGCTGGATGCGCCCTTCGTTCATGATGCCGATCTCGTCGGCGACCGCGAAAGCTTCGTTCTGGTCATGGGTCACGAGAATCGCCGTGGTGCGCGTTGCCTTGATGATGTCGCGCACTTCGTGCGACAGGCGCTCGCGCAGTTCCACGTCGAGATTCGAGAACGGTTCGTCGAGCAGCAACAGGCTCGGGCGCGGAGCCAGCGCGCGCGCCAGGGCCACGCGCTGCTGCTGGCCGCCGGACATTTCGTGCGGGTACTTGTGGCCCTGATGGTCGAGGCCAACGATGCGGAGCAGTTCGGCGACGCGTTCGCGCCGCTGCGTCTTGTCCATGTCGCGCAGGCCGAACGCGATGTTTTCCGCAACCGAGAGGTGAGGGAACAACGCGTAGTCCTGGAACACCATGCCGATCCGGCGACGTTCCGGAGGCAGGTGGTGGCCCTTGCCGCTGACGACCACGCCATCGAGCCGAATTTGGCCTGCCGCCACCGGTTCGAAGCCGGCGATGCACCGCAGCACCGTGGTCTTGCCGCAACCGGAAGGCCCCAGCAGACATCCGATGCTGCCTTTTTCGAGTCGCAAGGAGAGCTTGCGCACGACGCGCTGAGCGCCGTAGGCGAGGTCGATGTCGGCGAGTTCAAGGTGAGACATGACGGATCCGATACGGTAGAGGATTTCGCACGGATCATTATTGCATCGCGGCAATCCAAATGCGATCAATTATAATTCGTCACAGTTTGCTGCGCGGAAGGGTCCGCGGCACCGTGCGCGGGAGTGTGATGAAGTTGCTAGGAGGGCTGGAGAGGCTGGTACGGGATGCATCGTGGCTGACGCTCGGCGCGCTTCTCATCGCCGTGCTGATCGCGACGCCGGTGATATCGGTATTCTCGAACGTCTTCACCGGAGGCACTTCCGGGACCTGGTCGCACCTCGCAAGCACGGTGTTGCCCGAGTTCATTCGCAATACCGTGATCCTGTGCCTCGGCGTCGGGCTGGGCGTCGCGAGCATCGGGATCACGACGGCCTGGCTGACGACGATGCTCGATTTTCCGGGGCGGCGTTTTTTCCAGTGGGCACTCGTCCTGCCGCTTGCGGTTCCGGCTTATGTGATGGCCTATGTCTATACCGATTTCCTGCAGTTCGTCGGGCCGGTGCAAAGCTGGCTGCGCGAGACGTTCGGCTGGCGCGCCGGACAATACTGGTTTCCCGACGTGCGCACACCGGGCGGCGCGGTCGCGATGTTCATGTTCGTGCTCTACCCGTACGTCTATCTGCTCGCCCGCACCGCGTTCCTCGAGCGGGCTTCGGGCATGCTCGAAGCCGGACGTTCGCTCGGCCTCGGGCCGTGGGGCTGTTTCTTCCGCGTGTCGCTGCCGCTGGCGCGCCCGGCGGTGATTGCCGGCACCGCGCTGGCCCTGATGGAGACGCTGGCCGACTTCGGCACGGTTGCCTATTTCGGCGTGCAGACTTTCACGACCGGCATCTACCGGGCGTGGTTTTCGCTCGGCGACCGCATCGCCGCGGCGCAGCTGTCGGCGGCGTTGCTGGCGTTTGTCGTGCTCGTCCTCGTGCTCGAACACGCCAGCCGAGGCCGCGCGCGCTTCAACAACACGTCACGCCAGCAGACGACGCCAGTTCCGATCCGTCTGTCGCCGCTTGTCGGGATGATGGCGGCGCTCGCCTGCTTCATGCCGCTGCTGCTGGGTTTTCTGCTGCCGGCCGGGCTGTTGCTCGACATGGCGTTCTCGGACGGGGACGTCCAGTTCGGCCCGCGCTTTCTCCACCTCGCGCGCAACAGTTTCGTCCTCGCCTCGGTGACGTCGGTGCTCGCAGTGTTGCTGGCCGTGGTGCTCGCGTACGCCGCGCGGCTCGCCCGTTCGCGACTGCCGCAGATGTTCAACCGGGTCGTCGGCCTCGGCTATGCGGTGCCCGGGTCGGTGATCGCGGTCGGCGTGCTGATCCCGGTGACGCGCCTCGACACCCAGCTCGCGGCGTGGTGGCAGGACGTGTTCGGCGTCAATCCCGGGCTGTTGCTGACCGGAGGCATCGCGGCGCTCGTGTATGCTTATCTGACGCGCTTCCTCGCGGTGGCCCTGCACACGGTGGATTCGAGCCTCGGCAAGATCACTTCCAGCATGGACGACGCGTCGCGTTGCCTCGGGCTCGGACGGTTCCAAACCCTGCGTCGGGTCCATGTGCCGATCCTGCGCGGCAGTCTCCTGACGGCGGGCCTGCTGGTTTTCGTCGATGTGATGAAGGAACTTCCGGCCACGCTGGTGATGAGGCCGTTCAATTTCGACACGCTGGCGACGCAGGCGCACACGCTCGCAGCGGATGAACGCCTGACCGAAGCTTCGACGGCAGCCCTGACGATCGTGGCGGTCGGCCTGTTGCCGATGTTCCTGATTTCGCGCCAGATCGTCCGCGGGCGACGACGCACGCTGGAGGAAGCAGAAGTCTAGTCGCCGCGGTGAGACCGCGCTCTTAACGATGTGGAGTAGGACATGAAAGTACTGATGTGGTGTGACAACTTGGCGACCCGCAGGGACCTGGAAGCGGCGTGGATGGCAGCCGGATTGACGGTGCTCAAGAAAAACACGACCGAGGTGCCGGACTGTATCGTCATCGACATGGCGGTGCGCAACCCGTGCGTGCGCATCGCCGAACTTCGTGCGGCGCATCCGCAGGTCGACATCATCGCGTTCGCGTCCAAGTTCGACGCCGAGGCGTTTGCGGCAGCCCAGGAGGCTGGCGCCACCGAAATGGCCGCGCAAAACTCGATCGTGGAGCGGGTCACACGGCGCGCGCCCAAGTGAACAGGGTGGGCCGGCTGCTGTCATGTCACCGGTTTGTGGTCTGTTCGACACAAACAGGGCGACTTTGAAAGCATGAATTCAGCGAACGATGAGATAATGCCGCGATGAACGCACCACAACCGACTTCCCCTCGCCGCCGCATGCAGGAACTCCTGGAGATCCCTGATAGCCAGCGCACCGAGGCCGAGTGGGACGAACTCATCGAACTCGAAATTTCAATGGCTCCGGGCAACCGTGAAGGCGCTCCGCAGCCGGGCGCCCGGCGCATGGATTCGGGAACGGGAGGGCCGCGCAAGCCGGGGCGGCACGCGAAACCGGGCAGCGGCCAGCCGCGCTCCGGGCCACAGGGCCCGAGACCTCCGGCCCAGCCGAAACCGCAGGGCCAGGCGAAACCGGCCGAAGACGGGCAACCCAGAAAACCGGCAAGAAAGTTCCGCAAGCGGCCGCCGAAGGAAACGCCGCCGCAATAAGAGTATCGCCGGCATCCCCTTCAGGGGAACATGATCCTGATCATCCCCGGTTTGTCGCCGCGGGCCGCGTTGCGGTTCATGATGTTGGGGATCCGGTCGACGATTTCGGGGTCTCCCTCGACCGTGCCTGCGAACGAACCCGTGCCGTTCCGGTCCAGCTCGCCGCGACCGGCAACACGAATGCTCCCTGTCACCGTGTCGAGTTCGAGCGCCGTTCGATCGCCGACGAGCCGCAGCGTGAGCAGATAGTCGCCGAAATGTTGCCCAGGCACGATATCGACGCCCGCATCCCGCCATGTGATTCGCAGTTCCCCGTTGCACCGGCCTCGCCAGTCGCACGCGATTGCGGGTGCCGAGAATCGGGCATTGCCGCGCCACCCGGCTCGTGAGGCGGGGTGCGGAATCGCGTCGGCGACAAGCGCCGCCGGCAGGTCGAGATCGAGTCCGGACAGATCTGCACCTGTTACGGAGAACAGCAGTTGCGCCAGCGGCCTGCCTTGCTCTCCGAGTTGCAGTGACAGCGCGCTCCCGGTGGTGCCGAAGCGCCAAGTGACCGGGCGCACCGCGCGAAGTTGGCGCCGCCCGTCCGAAGTGGCGAGCGTCCCGCTGCCGCGCCAAAAACTGCCTTCGGCGGCGGCAATCCGAAGGCGTCCGTCACTGGCGGATGCGACGACATGGTCCATGAGGCTCGCAGGCAGGCGCAGCAGCACCAGCGCAAAACCCAGCAGCGCAAAACCCAGCAGCACAAAGAGCGCGAGCTTTTTCATCGCTCCGGGGTTGCTGCGCGTGCCAGGTCGATGTCGACGCTCAACGTATCGCCTTGGGCGGAAACAATTGCGCGCTGCGGGCGCAAACCCAGTTCCCTGTGCATGTCCGCGAGCCATTCGATCAGCTCGTCGAAATCGGCGACTCCCCGCACCTGCAGCGTTTCCCCGGACAGGGCGATCGACAGCGGCAGTGCGCGCGATGCGGCAGCGGCTCGCGCAGCCTCGAGCACCGTCGGCATCGCCGGAGCTGCCGGAAGTGGTGTCCGGCTCAACCGCTGCAGTTCGGCCGCATCTTCCTGCATGCGCGCGAGTTCGCTGCGCGCTTCGGGCAGGCGCCGGGCGAGCTCTGCGCGTGCGTCCCAGACTTGGTCCGCGACGTGGAAAAGCGCGCTCGCGCTGACGACGATTGCCGCGACCGCGAGCAGCTGCCGTTCGCGCGGCGAGCGCGTCGCGACTACAACTGCGATGCGGGTTAGCGGGTTCATGGCTGGTTCTTCCTCGAAAGCATCAGGCTCGGTGCTGCGTCGCCGGTGCTTCGAACAACGTAGCCCAGCAATGCGAAGCGCTTTTCCAGCACGGCGACCTCGCTTGCCGCGGCTGCATCGAGCGTGAGTTTCAGCTGCCCTGCTTCGTAGTCGAGGGTACGCACTGAAGCGGGAGCCGCGCTGCCGCCGATCTCGGTGTACGCCCACAGTAGCGCGAGCAGGTCATCTTCGCGAAGTTCGCCGTGCAGGCTGCGGGCTTCATCCAGATGGCGGCGCAACTGCAGCGCGGGGGCGATCGCCGGCGTGTCGGGGACAGCGGTGACGAAGAGCCGGCGCATGCGCTCTTCGATGCCGTCGAGCTCGTGGCGCTGCCACAGCACGAAGGCAAGGTTCACTGCGACGAACACCGCTACCGAGACGGCGGCGAGAATCAGCGGACGGCGCACTGCCTGCCGCGCAGCCGACCCCCGCTGCGAGGGGGCGAACTCGCCGTGCAGCAGATCGGCACTCCCAGCCGGCGTCTCCCACCATCGATACGCCGACCCGGCCTCGACCCTCAATCCGGCCACCGCCCCGGCAAGGGCTGCCGGCTCGACGCTTCCCGGCGCCGTGGGTGCGCGCCGGACCTCCAGGGCATCCGGTTCGGCGCCGCTCGCGCGGGCCTGCAGGAGCGCATGCGCGAGGATATCGGCGAGCGCGCCCGCATCGGCGACGAACGCATGCGTCGCGTCGACACGCAGGATGCCTCCGCCAGTCGGGCCGAGCGCCAACGTCCAGCTCGATCCGGCATCGGGGACCGCCTGCAGTTCGGCGACCGCGCGCAGCGGCACGCGGCCGACTTCGGCGAGCCGGGCGAGCACGGTGCGAAGCCGCGCGCGGCTGATCACCAGCACGCCCGCCTCGAGCCCTGCGCCCTCGCCGCGCTGATGCGTCACCGCGAGGTGCTGCGCATCCACGTCCTTCAGCAGCTGGGTTTCGAGCGCGTAGCGCAGCAGCCGCTCCTGTTCGCGGCGCGCTGCTTTCGGAATGCGGGTCTCGAACGCGCTGCATTGGGCGCCGCCCAGCACGAGCTCGCAGTGCGGCACGGCCGGCCAGTGCGCCGGTTCCGAGCGACCTTCCTGCACGATCCGATTGCGCTCGTCGAGCAGCACCCACGGCGCTGACGGGATGACAGGCCAGGTTTCGTCGATATAGATGATCAGTCGTTGGGTCATAGGATGCGTTGCCACAGGATGGTGGGCCAGGTTTCGCGGCGATCCAACAGTACTTCCATGCGGACCACCGCGCTGCCGAAACCGGATCGCCCGATGACGGCGAAGTGACGGCTCCTGACGTCGAGCCCCGTCCCGGGGGCCTGCGCGCCGGCCGGCAGACGCGCCGAAAAATCCGCCAGATCGCGGAACCACGCGCGCTCGCGCTCGGCGACAAGGATGCGTGCGTCATTGAGTTCGAGATCGGCGACGACCGCGGCCAGCACTTCGGCCGGTGCGGTGTTGACGTTGATCCGGGTCGGCGCCGGCAGCGCAGTGACGAAAGGGGTGAGCCGATCGACGAGTGCTTCGTCGAAACCGGCGACGAGGCGAAGCTCCGCTGCATCGAGCAGTGACCCGTTTCCCCCCGACGCGCGCAGGCCGGATGACGCTATTCCGTTTTTTTCCTCATTGGTCGTGCTGCCGCCGATCCAGTCGACGACGGCGTGGGCGAGCCGCCCGGCGTCTGCCGGCGCGACGCCGAGCGTTGCCAGCAGCCGCCCGAACTGCGCCAGCGCGACCGGGTCGGCCTTGCCGTCGGGCATCAGATTGTTCAGGTTGAAAAGGCCGGAGCGGTCGTGGATCTCGCCGCCGACTTCGCCGTCGCCGACCGGCGTCGGTGGCACGCGCACTGCCCACATTTCGTGCGCGTGATCGACGTTCGTGCGCTTGAAATCGTCCGCCAGCACGTTGCGCGCCCAGTCCACTGCGCCGCGGGCGAGCAGCCGCGCCTGGGCCTGGTCCTGGCGGCCGGCGACGCTGTCGAGCGAGCGGCCGAAATCGCCGAGTAGCGCGGCCGTCAGTCCGGCGGCGAGCGCGACGCTGAGCAGCGCAAGGATCACGGCCGCGCCGTGCTGGGAACCGGTGTCAGCGCAGCGCATACAGGCGGGTCAGGGTGCCGGCCCCGGGCAGGTCGAGCTGCAGTTCGACGCCAGCGGGAACACTGCCGGGGCTGGACTCGGGCGGCCAGTGATCGAGCCATCCGGCGCTGCCGAGAAAGCGCCAGCGCACGGCGCTGACCGTGTCGAGGAGCGTATTGACCCGGGGGGGGGCGTGCGCATCGCGTCCGGGCCAGCGCAGCCATTCGAAGCGCGCCCCTGCATGACGGAACGCGATGCGGCGCGGCGTATCCGCGGAGGACAGGCTGAGGAGCCGCAGTTCGCTGTCGTCGCCCCTGCGCTGCAGTTCGATCGCCGCAGCCCCGCCCGCGACCGGGCGGGGTGCGGCGAGCTGCTGCAGGTCGGTCTCGATGAGGTTCAGCGCGCGCTCGACTGCGCGCCAGCGTTCGAGCTCGCCACCGAGCCGCTGCCGGCTGTCGATCAGTTGCGCCGTGCCGCGGTAAGTCAGCGTGCCGAGCACCGCGAACACCGCCAGCGCGACGATCAGTTCGATCAGCGTGAGTCCGTGCGGGCGGGGGGTCATCGCAGCGGCCTGACGACGAAACCGGAAAACTCTGCAAGCGCGGCGGGTTCGGCTTCGCCGAACACTCGCACTTCGACGCGGCGGAACAGCGGGTTCGGCGTCGCGTGGACTTCTTCGCGCCACCGGTAGCTGCGGCCGGCCTGTATTGCCTGTCCTTCGTTGCGCCCGAGCGCCGGCCACGCCGCGGTCGCGCGCAGTTCGGCGAGGCGGTTTTGCGCGACCCAGCCGGCCAGCGTGCGCTCCTTGAGCGCTGCGCTCGACTGCGCGGTATTGCCGACCGCGCGCAGCGCCGAAGTCATCGCGACCGCGAGGATCGCGAGCGCGACGACGCATTCGAGCAGCGTGAAGCCCTCGATGCGCTTCACGCGTCACGCTCCCGTGCGCGCTGCTCGATGACTGCCCCGGTTTCGCTGCCCGACAGCGTGATATCGCCTTCGGGAGTGTGCAGCACCAATTCGAAGCGCGGTGCGCGGGTGCCGAACACGAGGCGCTCGGCTGATCGGCCCTCGACGCGCAATTCCCAGTGCATCTGCTGCGGCAGGAGTTTTTCCGCGAACACGGGAGGCTCGTCGAACGCGACCCAGCGGCCGTCCGCGTCGAGGGTGCTGAAGCGATAGCCGTCCGGCAGCAACTCCATCGCGATCGGCCGGCCGCGCACCTGCGCGCGCTCGGCGCTGGCTTCCAGTACCCAGCGCAGGCGCTCGGCGGCGAACTCCGAATCCCGACCACGCAGCGCGTCGAGTCCGAGCGACGCCCCGGCGACGGCGATACCGATGACGATCATCACCACCAGCAGCTCGACGAGCGTGAAACCGCTCACCGTGTGGTGGCCGCACCGCCTCGCGGCGCGCCGCTCAGAGATTCCAGGAGCCGATGTCGGCATCGAAACCTTCGCCGCCGGGCGTGCCGTCCGCGCCCAGGCTCATCACATCAACGTCGCCCTGCAGCCCGGGATTGAGATACTGGTAGGGTGCACCCCAAGGATCGTTCGGCAGACGTTCGAGGTAGGACTTCCAGTTGTCCGGCTGCGGCGCCGCAGCGGGGCGCTCGACGAGCGCCGGCAGGCCTTGTTCGTTGGTCGGGTAGCGGCGGTTGTCAAGCTTGTAGAGTTTCAGCGCCTGCATCAGCGAGGCGATGTCCTGCTTCGCGGCGACGACGCGGGCCTCGTCGGGCCGGCTCATGACGCGCGGCACGACCAGCGCGGCGAGCACGCCGAGGATGACGATGACGATCATCACTTCGATGAGCGTGAAGCCGCGGCAGCGGTGGCAGCGGGGGAGGGTGGAGCGGTGCGGCATTGTTCGCTTACCTCAGCAGGGTGTTGATTTCGATGATCGGCTGCATCACCGCGAGCACGATCGCGAGCACCAGCGCGCCCATCGCGAGCAGCAGCGCGGGTTCGAGCAGGCTCGTCAGCACGGCGGTGCGGTTTTCCAGTTCCTGCTGCTGCAGCCGTGCGGCGCGTTCGAGCAGCTCGTCGAGGCGGCCGGTCGCTTCGCCGTTCGCGATCATGTGGATCAGCAGCGGCGGAAACGCCGCGGTGGCGCCGAGCGCGCGCGCGAGGCCGTGGCCTTCGCGCACGCGCTCGGCTGCGTCGCGCACCGCGTCCTGCAGCGGCAGGCGCGTCATCACTTCGCGGCCCGCGTCGAGCGCCGGCAGCAGCGGCACGCCGCTGCCGGTGAGGATCGCCAGCGTGCTCGCAAAGCGCGTCGCGTCGAGCGTGCGCAGATGGCGGCCGAGCACCGGCAGGCGCAGCAGCCGTGCGTCCCAGCGCCGTTGCACCGAAGAATTGCGCAGCAGCAGGCGGGCCCACAGCCCCAGGCCGCCGGTGCCGACGAGAACCAGCCAACCCCATTCGCGCAGGAAAGCGGACAGGCCGATCATCGCGCGCGTCAGGAGCGGCAGCGCCTGCCGGCTGTGCTGGAACACCGTGACCACCTGCGGCACCACGTAAGTCATCAGGCCGACCACGACGAGCAGCGCGACGGCCGCGACGATCGCCGGGTACAGCAGCGCCTGCAGCGTCTTCTGGCGCAACGCGCTGCGCCGCTCGAGGTAGTCGGCGAGCTGCATCATCACGCCGGGCAGCTCGCCGGACTGCTCACCCGCGGCGACCGAGGCGCGGTAGATCGTCGGGAACGCAGCCGGGTAGCGCTCGAGTGCGGCGCGCAGGCCGTAGCCGGCGAGGATCTCGGAGCGCACGCCGGCGAGGATCTGGCGCGTCGCTTCGCGCTCCGCCTGTTCGATCAGCGCGGCAAGCGACGCATCGACGGTGAGGCCGGATGCGAGCAGCGTCGCCCATTGGCGCGACAGCAGCGTGAGCTCGGCGTCACGCAGCCGGCCCGGCCTGCGTTGATGTCCGGTGGAACCGCGCACGTTCGCCACGTCCAGCGGATACAGGCCGCGCTCGCGCAGCAGGCCGCGTGCGGCGCGGGCGGTATCGGCTTCGAGCACGCCGGCGCTTTCACGTCCGGCGTCATCGACGGCGCGGTAGCGGAACGCAGTCATGGGGCGTCAGTCCTTCGTCACCCGCAGCAGCTCTTCGGCCGACGTGAGGCCGTCCGCGACGTACCGCAGGCCGTCATCGCGCAGGCTGCGCGTACCGGCGCAGCGGGCGTGGCCGCGCAGCTGCGCTTCGTCCGCGCCGTCATGGATCAGCCGCGCCAGGGCCTCGTCCGTGACGAGCAGTTCATAGAGGCCGCTGCGGCCGCTGTAGCCGGTGTGGCTGCAGGCGGGGCACGCGCGCGCGGTCCACAGCGTCGCCGGGCATGCATCGCCGAAGGCGGCAGCCGCTGCGGCGGTGGCCGGCGCCGTGTCGCGACATGCCGGGCACAGGCGGCGCACCAGCCGCTGCGCGAGCACGCCGCGCAAAGTCGAGGCGAGCAGGAACGGTTCGACGCCCATGTCGACGAGGCGCGTGACGGCCGACGGCGCGTCGT
This sequence comes from Aromatoleum buckelii, assembly GCF_012910785.2. Taxonomy (GTDB): domain Bacteria; phylum Pseudomonadota; class Gammaproteobacteria; order Burkholderiales; family Rhodocyclaceae; genus Aromatoleum; species Aromatoleum buckelii. The sequence goes on from NZ_WTVH02000009.1 coordinate 536,743, forward strand.
TGGTGTGCAGCGTCGCGAGCACGAGATGGCCGGTGAGGCTCGCCTGCACCGCGATCTGCGCGGTTTCGAGGTCGCGGATCTCGCCGATCATGATGATGTCCGGGTCCTGGCGGAGGATCGCCCGCAGCGCCTTCGCGAACGTCAGGTCGATGCGCGGATTGGCCTGGATCTGGCCGACGCCCGGCAGGTCGTATTCGACCGGGTCCTCGACCGTGACGATGTTCATCCGCGCGGCGTCCATCGACTGGATTGCCGCATACAGCGTCGTGCTCTTGCCGGAGCCGGTCGGCCCGGTCACGAGCACGATGCCATGCGGCTGGCCAAGCAGCGTGCCGAACGATGCGCGCGTGTCCGCAGCCATGCCGAGCGCGTCGAGCCCGAGCTGCGCGTTGCTCTTGTCGAGCAGGCGCAGCACGATGCGCTCGCCGTGCGTCGTCGGCAGCGTCGACACCCGCACGTCGACCTGGCGGCCAGCGAGCCGCAGGCCGATGCGACCGTCCTGCGGCAGGCGTTTTTCGGCGATGTCGAGGTTCGCCATGATCTTGATGCGCGACGCCATCGCCGCGTGCAGGCCCCGATGCACTTCAACGATGTCGCGCAAGATGCCGTCGCGGCGCAGGCGCACCAGCGAGCGGCGCTCGTACGGCTCGATGTGGATGTCCGAGGCGCCGTCCCGCACCGCCTGCGTCAGCAGCGCATTGATCATGCGGATGATCGGCGCGTCGTCCTGGCTGTCGAGAAGATCGGCGACCGCCGGCAGTTCGGTAATCAATTTGGACAGATCGACGTCCTGCCCTGCGTCGGCGATGACTTCGGCAGCGCTGCTGTCGGTGCCGTTGTATGCGTCGGCGAGCCGTGCCTCGAACACGGTGTGCGCGACGCGCGTGATCGAGACCGGGACGCCGAGCGTGCGGCGCACTTCGGCGAGCGCGGTGAGGCTTGCGTCGTCGCGCAGCACGAGTTCGGCCGACGCATCGCTGCGGCCGGCGACGAGTATGCCGTGTGTGCTGGCAAAGCCGTATGGCAGGGGGGCGGCGTCAATCACGGGTTGACCCGTGCCGGACTCCGGCCCGGCTGCGCTGGGGTGGTGACGAAGGGCGCCGGCGCGAAGCGGCCGGGCGCGTGCGACACTGGGACGGCAGGGGCCGGGGTGCTGGGCGCGGGCAGCTCCGGCGGCGTGTTCTCGCCGCGCAGCAGCGCGTCCGGTGTGGCGACGTTGCGCTGCTGTCCGATGATGTAGTCGTAGCGCGCGTTGGTGATCGTCGAGTAGCTGTCGCGGTCGCGCAGGATCACCGGCCGCAGGAACACGACGAGGTTCGTCTTCGTGCGCCGTCGCGTGTCGTAGCGGAACAGGCTGCCCGCGAACGGGATGTCGCCCAGCAGCGGCACTTTTTCCTCGCCGGAGCTGTAGTCGTCCTCGACCAGCCCGCCGAGCGCGATGATCGCGCCGTCGTCGACGAGTACGGTCGACTGGATTGAACGCTTGTTGGTCGTCGGCCCGGCCGAGTCGTCGAGGGTCGGCACGACCGACGAGGCTTCCTGGTAGATGTCGAGCCGGATCGCGCCGCCTTCGGAAATCTGCGGCCGCACCTCGAGGGTCAGGCCGACGTCGCGGCGTTCGATCGTCTGGAACGGATTCGCCGGCGTCGTGCCGCCGCCGGTATTGGTATATTGGCCGGTGATGAACGGTAGGTTGCGGCCGACGACGATCTTCGCCCCTTCGTTGTCGAGCGTGACCAGGCTCGGCGTCGACAGGATGTTGGTGCGGCTGTCGGTTTCGAGAAAGCGCGCCAGCAGGCTGAGGTTGAAGACTTCGACCATCTGCCCGTTGATCGGAACTTTCACCGTGCCGCCGCCGAGCAGGAAGTTCATCCCCTTGCCGACCGAGCCGATGTTCTGCGCCGCGCCGATGATGTTCTGCCCGGCACCGCCGAAGTTCGTGCCGCCGAAAAAAGTCGAACTGCTGCCGGCGCCAGGGGTGTTCGCGCTCTGCCACTGGATGCCGAACTCGGCGGCGCGCTCGGTCGAGATCTCGGCGATTAGCGCCTCGATATACACCTGCGCGCGGCGCCGGTCGAGCAGGTCGATGACGTGGCGCAGGTTGCGGTAGATCGCTTCTGGCGCGACGATGATGAGCGCGTTATTGACAGGATCGGCCTGGATCATGCCGCCGCGTTCGGAGGCGTTGCCCTGTTCCGGCGAGGGGCGATACGTCGCCGGAGCGAGGCCGGCGCCCTGCGTCGTCATGCGGTCGGGCGTCGACGCCCCCAGCGGTCCGGACGAGGCACTGCTGTCGCTCGTGGAGGATGCCGAACCGTCACCGGCAAGCGCGCCGTTCAGCGTCTGCGCGACTTTCGTCGCCTCGGCGTTCTTCAGGTAGACAACATGGATGTTGCCGCCTGCGCCGGGACGGTCGAGCGACGCGACGAGCTGGCGCAGCGCGCTGATGCGGGAGGGATTTTCGGTTCTGACGAGCAGGCTGTTGGTGCGCGCATCGGGCACGACCTGCACGCGCTGGCTTGCATCCGCGGCGTTCGCCCCGCTGCCGTTCCCGGTTCCGTCGTTCATCAGGCGGTTCAGCGTCGCGGCCAGGTCGACCGCTGCCGCGTGCCTGAGTTCGAGCACGTGAACGTCGCCCTGCGGAACGTCCACCGAATCGATGATGCGTGCGATCCGTGCGACGTTGTCGGCATAGTCGGTCACCACCAGCACGTTGTTCGACGGGAAGGCGGTAACAGTGTTGTTCGGCGACACCAGCGGGCGCACGACAGCGAGCATCTGCGTGACCGATTCGTTGCGCATCGGGAAGACCTGCGTGACGAGGCTGTCGCCCCGTCCGCGCAGTACCTCCTTGCCGACTGGCACGCCGTGCAGCTTGGCGTCGGCCTCGGGCACGATCTTCGTCACGCCCGGTCCTTCGACCGCGGTATAGCCCTGCAGCCGCAGCGCCGACAACAGGATCTGGTATGACAGGTCGCGCGACACCGGCGTGTTCGTGACGATGTTGAGCGTGCCCTTGACGCGCGGATCGATGAGGAAATTCTTCCCCGATATCTTGCCGATGGCCTTGATGACGGCGTCGATCTCGGCGTTCGCGAAATTCAGCGACACCGTCTCGTCCTGCGCGGTGAGCGCAAGCGGGGAAAGGGAAAGCAGGCCGAGCGTCAATAGCAGGCCGCGCGCGCGAGTCGTCAGGGTCATGGGCACGGGTAGGCTAGCGGTCCGGTTTTGCGGTGGTGGTGGCGACAGGGGGGGAGCTACCGGGCGATTGCGGCACTTCCAGATGGAGCGTCCTGGTGATGCCGCTGCGTTCGATCTCGACGCGGTCGGCATGGATCCGCGCGAGCCGGGTATCCGGTGCGAGCGTTTCCCCTTCGGTCGCGGGGATGACGCTGCCGCCTTCGGGTTTCAGCAGCGCGAAACCCCGGTCGCTACCGAATCCGGTCGCGATGCCGATGAGCGCGTATGCGGGGCTGTCGGTCGTCGCGCCGGAAGCGGTGCGCGTCTCGATGGCGAGCGGCGCGCTGTCGACGATCTTCCGTGCTGCCGTTGCCGGATCGGCCGAGGAACGGAAGGTGGCCGAGATATTCCCGGGAGCGGCAAAAAGCAGGAAAGAATCCGCTGCGACCCACGCCGAAACCGATAATGCAGCGATCCATGCGAACGTCGCCGGCCAGCGACCGAATCGCATGGAGAAAAAACGTTTGAGCATCGGGAGCGACGTGCGGCCTTGAACGAAGGGCGCATATTACTCCTTCGTTTGCGCGTGCAGGAATACGGTAGAGAATGACGAAAAAAAGCCGCCCTGCAGGGCGGCCACGGTATCAGCAATACCGGATATCGTTTAGCGGAAACCGGCGCGGTCGTAGATGCGCTGGGCTTCGGCCGCGGTCTTGGCCAGATCGCCGACAGGCAGCCTATCCGCCTTGAAGTCGCCGAGCGCGTCGAGGGCAGGGTTCGTGACTTTCACGGTCTTGACCACCGGCCATTCATTGTTGCCGTCGGCGAAATACTTCTGCGCACTGTCGGACGCGAGGTATTCGAGGAACTTGACGGCGGCAGCCTTGTTCGGGGCGTGCTTCAGCATCCCGGCGCCGGAGATGTTGATGTGCGTGCCCCAGGTCTTCTGGTTCGGCCACACCGCGCCGATCTTCGCGACAACGGCCTTGTCCTCTTCCTTCGTCGAATTCATCAGCCGCGCGAGGTAGTAGCTGTTCGCGATCGCGACACCGCACTCACCGGCGGCAACCGCCTTGATCTGGTCGGTATCGCCGCCTTTCGGCGCGCGGGCGAAGTTCGCAACGAGATCGCGTGCCCACTTCTCGGTCTTCTCGGCCCCTTCGTGATTGATCATCGCAGCGCCGAGAGAAATGTTGTACGGATGGCTGCCGGAGCGCGTGCAGACCTTGCCTTTCAGCTCGGGGCTGGCAAGGCTGGCGTAGGTCTGGACCTGTTCGGGTTTCACCGTTTCCTTATTGTAGACGATCACGCGCGCGCGGGTCGAATACGAGAACCAGTTGTCGGTGCGCAGGTGGTCCGGGATCCGCTCTTCGAGCATCTTCGACTTCACCGGGGCGAAGACGCCGAGCTCGTCGGCCTTTGCCAGGCGCGATGCGTCGACGGTGATGAACACGTCGGCCGGGCTGTTCGCGCCTTCATTGCGGATCCGCTCCAGCAGCTCGTCTTCCTTGCCCTCGATGCGGTTGATCTTGATGCCGGTCTGCTTCGTGAAGTCCTGGTAGAGGGCTTCGTCGGTCTGGTAGTGACGGGCCGAGTAGAGGTTCAGCTCGTTGTCCGCCGCGTGCGCCTGGACAGCGACCAGGCCGAGGCCGATCAGGATGGAGGCAAGGAGGGTCTTCTTCATGACTTGGCGCCTTTGTGTGTGATTCGACGTCGGCATAATAACGATAACAATTCGCAGTTGCAATCCATTCGTATTAGCGGCAATATGGATGCGAATAATTCTCAACAAGGAGATTCGCATGAACGCCCTGATCGTCGGCGCCGACCGCCTCGGCAACATCCCGGACGTCCTCGCGGGGTTCGGCATCCGCATCGCGGCACACGTCAGCGGGCGCGACAGCGCGCATCAGCGCCGCAGCGCACCGTTGCCGGCCGGCATCCAGATGGTGATCCTGTTTACCGATTTTCTCGGACATAACGTGATGCAGCGTTTCCGCGAGGCCGCCAGCCGCGAAGGGGTGATGCTGGTGTGCTGCCGCCGGTCGGTATGCGCGCTGCAGCAGGCGCTTGGACGCCGCATCGAGCAGGCCGACTGCGAAGGCTGCCGGGGCGGTTGCGCGACGCGCAGGAAGTGAGCGGGGCTGCCGCTAGCGGGGCAGCATCGCGTCGGCTTCCGGCAGCAGGCGACGCGCGCCGTTGAAACGCTGGCTCCAGTAACGCTCCCCAATCTCGTCGATGCGCACCCGGCCGCCACTTGCCGGCGCATGCAGGAAGCGTCCCTCGCCCATGTAGATGCCGACGTGCGAGAACGTGCGGCGCATGGTGTTGAAGAACACCAGGTCGCCCGGTTTCAGGTCCTGCAGGCCCACCTTGTCGCCGAGGCGCGCCATTTCTCGCGCGGTGCGCGGAAGATTCAGCCCGAGCGCGTTACGGAACACGTTCTGCACGAGGCCGCTGCAGTCGAGCCCGGTCGCGGGAGAATTCCCGCCGAAGCGGTAGCGGATGCCCAGATACTCCATCCCTTGGTTCATCAGTTCCTGAGCGGCATTGCCGTAGCGCTCGATCAGGTCGACAGAACCGTTCTCTGCACGGGCATCGCTTTCTTCCACCGCTGCCGCAGGCGTCGCAGCGAATGCGAGGGCGATCAGCAGCGCGGCGAGGACGCCGATGCGAGACAGCGTCCCGCATTGGGCAGCGCCCGGATGTTTCATCATGTCTGTCGTCTCAGATGGCGGCACGAGCGCTCTAGTTCTGCGAGGCTGCGCGGAGTGTTGAGTCCGAGCGCGAGCGCGCGTGCCTGGGCGGCGAGCATCAGCTGGGCGATCGCCCACGCGTCGCCGAGTGCATGGTGGCGCTGGAAAGTCTCGATTCCGAACGCTTTCATCCAGTCCGCGAGGCGGGCGGGACGATCGATGAGTTCGCCGTACAGGGCCGGCAGCAGCCAGTGAAGATCGAGCCAGGTCCATTCCGGCTTGATCCCGAGGTGTTCGCCGAGGGCGCGTTCGAGCAGGGTGCGGTTGAAGCCTGCATTGAAAACCACGACTGGACCCGCCCCGGAGAAAGTCAGCAGGTTGATCAGCGCGGTCGCCGGGTCGGGTTCGAGTCGCGCGTAATAACTCGCGGTCGGCGACAGCAGTCCGCCATCGACTGCGATCGCGCCTACCGCGAGGAGGCGGGCGGCGTCCAGATCCAGCCCGGTCGCCTCGGTATTGACGATGACGTAGCGGGCTTCGAAGTGCGCGACGCCCAGATCCGGCTCGGGCGCGGCCTGCCAGTGCGCGAGCGTCTCGCGCAGCGCGATGTCGAGCGCAGTGATGTCGGCCCTGTTCGAGAGCAGTCGCGTGAGCCAGTTCATAGCTGGTAGTCGAGCTTCAGCCGGAGCTGGAGCTTGCGAGCCTGGCGAAACGCTTCCTTGAGGATGCGACGGTCGAGTTCGTTGAGGTCGTCGGGATTGATGCGATTGTCGCCCGGTGAATCGTGTTCGGTTTCGAGATGCTGCGAGCGCAGGCGCAGCAACTGGATGAAGTGGAAGCCGTCGATCAGCGCTGCGATTTCCTCGGCTTGCATTCCCATCTTCGCGCCGGCCTGGCGCAGGCGCTGAACGGTGCTGCTCGACGCGACGCCGGTGCGCAGCGCGAGGATGCGGGCGACGTCGACAAACAGGCGGGCGCCGCACTTTTTCAGGTCGATCGTGCCGTCGTCGTCCAGGACAAAATCGCGGATGCGGCCGAGCGGCGGGACGACCTGCAGCGCGTTCACCGCCATCATGCGCAGGAAAGCGGTATTCGCTCGCGCGGTATTGTTCAGCCATGTGCGCAGCTGGTCGCCCAGCCGTTCGTTGCCGCACAGCACACGGTAATCGAAGAAAATCGACGCATTGAGGAGCGCCTGCGGGTCCGGTTGGCGGATCCAGTCGCCGAAACGCCCTCGCCATTCCTCGACCGTCAGGCATAGCTCCGGGTTGCTCGCCATGATGTTGCCCTTGCACAACGGGAAGCCGCAGGCCGCGAGGTTTTCGTTCACCTCCCTGCCGAATGCGAGCAGGCGCTTGCGCACGGCTTCCCTGTCTGCGTTCGGCGGGCTGACGAAAATCACGCCGTTGTCCTGGTCCGACGACAGGGTCTGTTCATGCCGTCCTTCCGAGCCGAACGCGAGCCAGGCGTAATCGATGCCGTGGATGTCGTGGCTGGCAGAGGCGAGATCGATGATGCGCCGCGTGAGCGCATCGTTGAGCGCGGAGATGAATTGGGTCAGTTGTTCGGCGCCGACGCCCTGGGCGATCAGGTTCAGCGCGAGCTGGCGAATGTCGCGGCTCGCCCGGTGCAGCCCCTCGACATCCGCCGCGCCTTCGATGCCGGCTCGAACCTGGCGCAGGCTGATGCGCTGCAGCGAGAACAGGTCCCGCTCGGACACCACTCCCTTGAGCCTGTCGTCGCTGTCGGTGACGAGCAGGTGGCGCACGCCGTGCGTTGCCATCTCGAGCGCTGCGTCGTACGCCGACGCCGAGGCTGGCATTTGGTGGGGATCACGAGTCATGACCTCGCTGATCGGGCGCTGCAGGTCGATCGCCGGCAAAACGATGCGCGACAGCAGGTCGCTCTGCGTGAGGATGCCGATCGGGTGCTGTTCGGCGTCGACGATGACCATGCAGCCGAGGCGCATTTCGGACATCTTTTCGAGCGCGGCGCGGATCGACGTGCGGGGTGGGACGAAGATCGCTTCGTTCTTCACAAGTTCGCCCAGCGGCGTCGTCATCGTCTGTTGCTCGGCGGCGCGCTGCGCGAAGCTGGTCTGCAGCTGCTGGCGCGACTGGTTGAGCAGGCTGGCGATGTACTGGGTGCAGAACAGGTGGAACACCGGGCTCATCTGCATGAGCTTGAGAAAATCCTCGGCCGGCAGCTGGTAGATGAAGCTGTCCTCGACGGCGACGTAGCTGTTCGTCGACGGGCGCTGCGCGGAGATCGCGCCGATCGGAAAGCATTCGCCCGGCCCGAGCGTCATCGTCGTGTAATCCGTGACCGTTGCCGGGCTGAACTGGCGCGCCTGCACCTTGCCGCGCTGGACGATATGGAAATGCCGCGGCTGCCCCATTTCCGGCGTCAGGATCTCGCTGCCCCGGGCATGAAATGCCAGCACTGCGCGCTCGGCGAGGAAGTCGAGCGCGAGCGGCTCCATCCCGTTGAAGGGCGAGAAGCGCTTGAGAAAATCCGAGCTGGCGCCGATCAACATCCCGGCGGCGGTGGCGGTCATGGGGCTCTTCCGCACAAAAAAACCCGCGCATTATAGGCCGCGTACCCGTTAATCGGGATGATCCGGAAATGTTTCAGAGGCGGACGTGCGCCCGCCGGTGCGGCGAGCGCACGCGGTTACAGCACTTCGGCCGCGTGATCCGCGAGCCGCGAACGTTCGCCGCGCTGCAGCGTGATGTGGCCCGAGTGCAGCCAGTCCTTGAATCGATCGACGACGAAAGTCAGGCCCGAGCTGCCTTCGGTCAGATAGGGCGTGTCGATCTGCGCGATGTTGCCGAGGCACACGACCTTGGTGCCGGGGCCCGCGCGCGTGATCAGCGTTTTCATCTGCTTCGGCGTCAGGTTCTGCGCCTCGTCGATGATCAGGAACTTGTTGATGAAAGTGCGCCCGCGCATGAAGTTCAGGCTCTTGATCTTGATGCGGCTGCGGATCAGGTCGCGTGTCGCGGCGCGGCCCCAGTCGCCGCCTTCGCCGGCCGTGCCGTTCAATACGTCGAGGTTGTCCTCGAGCGCACCCATCCACGGCGCCATTTTCTCTTCCTCGGTGCCGGGCAGGAAGCCGATGTCCTCGCCAACCGGCACGGTCACGCGCGTCATGATGATTTCGGAATAGCGCTTGGCTTCGAGCACCTGGGTGAGGCCGGCAGCCAGTGTCAGCAGCGTCTTGCCGGTGCCGGCCTGGCCGAGCAGCGTGACGAAGTCGATTTCCGGGTTCATCAGCAGGTTGAACGCGAAATTCTGCTCGCGATTGCGCGCCGTGATGCCCCACACGTTGTTCTTGGTGTGCGCGTAGTCGACCAGCGTTTCGAGCAGCACGCTGCGGCCGTCGCGCTCCTTCACCCACGCCTGCAGCGGCGCCTCGCCGTTCTGGAACAGGAACTCATTGACCAGCAGTTCCGGGGCCAGTGGACCGCTGAGGCGGTAATAGGTGCGGCTGTCCTCTTTCCACGATTCCATGCCCTTGCCGTGGGTGTCCCAGAAGTCGGGCGGCAGTTCACGCCAGCCGCTGTAGAGGAGGTCCGTGTCCTCCAGCACCTTGTCGTTGAAGTAATCCTGCGCATCAAGGCCCAGTGCGCGGGCCTTGATGCGCATGTTGATGTCCTTGGAGACGAGGATCACCGGGCGCTGCGGGAAGCGCTCGGCCAGGTGCATCACGACCGCGAGGATGTGGTTGTCGCCTTTCGCGGTGGGCAGCGCGGCGGGCAGTGCGACGTTGATCGCTTCGGTCTGCAGGAACAGCTTGCCGGTCGCGAGCCCCCGCGACGGGCCCTCGAGGGCGATGCCCGCGTGGATGTCGTCCGGGCTCCCGCTGACGATGTCGTCCATCATGCGGCTCGCCTGGCGAGCATTGCGGGCGACTTCGGACATCCCCTTCTTGTTCGCGTCGAGTTCCTCGAGCGTCATGATCGGGACGAAGAGGTCATGTTCCTCGAAGCGATAGAGGCTCGTCGGATCGTGCATCAGCACGTTGGTGTCGAGGACGAACAGCTTGGTCTTCTGGGTGCGGGGCGCGCGTTTGGTCATGGAGTGCGGAGCAGGTGGGAGGGAGGCCGGCCGGATCTAAAGGGTGGTGACGAAGTCGAGCACTTCCTGGGCGTGTCCCGGCACCTTGACGGCGCGCCATTCGCGGCCGATCGCGCCGTCGGCGTCGAGGACGAAAGTGCTGCGCTCGATGCCGCGCACCGTTTTGCCGTACATGTTCTTCATCTTGATGACGCCAAAGGCGCTGCAGGCGACTTCGTCGGGGTCGGAGATCAGCTCGAACGGCAGCGCGAGCTTGGCCTTGAAGTTTTCGTGCGACTTGAGGCTGTCGCGCGAGATGCCGAAGACTTCGCAGCCGGCGGCACGAAACGCCGCGTAGTGATCGCGGAAGTCCGCCGTTTCATTCGTGCATCCGGGTGTGCTGTCCTTCGGATAGAAGTACAGCACGACCTTGCTGCCGCGCAGAGCGGCCAGCGCAACGGTCGTTCCGCCCGTGGCGGGCAGGCTGAAGTCGGGGGTGGACGAAGTGTCGCTTGCGCTCATGGACCCTCCAGCGAAAATGGATGGCTGCAGCGTAGCGGACAAACGTTGCAGCTGACAATGCGCGCCGGAAGGCGGGCGCGGCGTTCAGGGCGCGTCGAAAATCAGTGCGGCCGCGACGGCGCGACCTTCGGTGGCGAGAATATTGTAGGTGCGGCACGCCGCAGCGAGGTCCATGACTTCGTAGCCGATGCCGGCGTCGATCAGCGGGCGCAGCACGCGTGGCGACGGAAAGCGCAGCCGCGCACCGGTGCCGAGAAGGACGACTTCGGGTCCGAGGTCGCGCAGGGCGACGAAATCGTCGGCAGCAAGGTCGTCGAAACCGGCCGCTTCCCACGCCAGCACGCGCTCGCTCGTCACGATGAGGTTGCCCTCGTGGCGCACCTTGTTGACCATCACGTGGTCGGCGGCGTAGCCGGTGAAGAGATTGAGGTTCGGGTTCTGTTCGAGATTCAGCTTCATGACGGTTCGCTCGGTCGGCAAAATTGCCGGGGGGGGCCGGCTTGGATAAGATAGCTTCTTTTGGCTCGCCGGTCCGGCACGAGGCATTCTACCCCGGCGAGCGAAAACCTTGCGCGCCACTGCCGTGGTGCGGAGTAGCCAGATCATGCGAAAGAAAGGACGGATTGCGATGAGCCTCGAGCCGAAACTACGTGTTGCCCCCCTGGTGGCGGAAACCCAAGCCTCCCCCCTGGCACCCGACACGAGGATGGTGCGCAAGTCCGCGAAACTCGCCAACGTCTGCTACGACATCCGCGGGCCGGTGCTGGTCAAGGCCAAGCAGATGGAGGACGAAGGGCACAAGATCATCAAGCTGAACATCGGCAACCTCGCCGCGTTCGGCTTCGATGCGCCCGAGGAGATCCAGCTCGACATGATCCGCAACCTGCCGAATTCGGCCGGCTATTCGGACTCGAAAGGCATCTTCGCGGCGCGCAAGGCGGTAATGCACTACACGCAGCAAAAGCACATCAAGGGCGTGACGCTCGAAGACATCTACATCGGCAACGGCGTGTCCGAGCTGATCGTGATGGCGATGAACGCGCTGCTGAACATCGGCGACGAGGTGCTCGTGCCGGCGCCCGATTACCCGTTGTGGACTGCCGCGGTAAGCCTGTCGGGCGGCACGCCGGTGCATTACATCTGCGACGAAGCCAACGAATGGCTGCCCGACCTCGACGACATGCGCGCCCGCATCACGCCGAACACGCGCGCGATCGTCGTCATCAACCCCAACAACCCCACCGGCGCGCTGTATCCCGACCACATCCTGCAAGGCATCGTCGACATCGCCCGGGAGCACGGCCTGATCCTCTACGCCGACGAGGTGTACGACAAGGTGCTGTACGACGGCGCGACGCACCGGTCGATGGGTTCGTTCTCCGAGGACGTGCTGACGATCCTCTTCAACGGCCTGTCGAAGAACTACCGTTCGTGCGGCTACCGCGCCGGATGGATGGTCGTGTGCGGCGACAAGCGCCACGCGCAGGACTACATCGAAGGGCTCAACATGCTCGCGTCGATGCGGCTGTGTGCGAACGTTCCCGGCCAGTATGCGATCCAGACCGCGCTCGGCGGCTACCAGAGCATCGACGATCTGGTCGCGGAGGGCGGGCGCATGCGCCGTCAGCGCGACCTCGCGCACGAGCTGATCAGCGCGATCCCGGGCGTCAGCTGCGTCAAGCCGAAAGCGACGCTGTACATGTTTCCGAAGCTCGACCCGAAGTTTTACCCGATCGAGGACGACCAGGCGTTCATCGCCGAACTGCTCGAAGAAGAGCGCGTGCTGCTCGTGCAGGGCAGCGGCTTCAACTGGCCATACCCGGATCATTTCCGGCTCGTGTTCCTGCCGCACGAGGACGACCTGCGCGACGCCATCGCACGGATCGCGCGCTTCCTCGAGCAGTACCGCAAGCGGCACGCCACCTGAGCGGATTCCGCCTCAACCGTGGCACCCACTCGACTCACTCAGCCCAATTCCCAACCGAATCTTATCGAACGAGCTTTTATGAAACCGATCAATGTTGGCCTGCTGGGCATCGGTACCGTCGGCGGCGGTACCTTCACCGTTCTGAAGCGCAACGAGGAAGAAATCACCCGTCGCGCCGGTCGCCCGATCCGCATCACCGCAGTGGCTGACAAGAATCTCGAACTCGCGCGCACGGTCGCAGGCAGCGGCGTACGACTGACCGACGACGCGTTCTCGGTCGTCGCCGACCCGGAAATCGACATCGTCGTCGAACTGATTGGCGGCTACGGCGTCGCGAAGGAACTGGTGCTGAAAGCGATCGAGAACGGCAAGCACGTCGTCACGGCGAACAAGGCGCTGCTCGCGGTGCACGGCAACGAGATCTTCGCCGCGGCGCAGAAAAAGGGCGTCATGGTCGCGTTCGAAGCCGCGGTCGCCGGCGGCATCCCGATCATCAAGGCGCTGCGCGAAGGCCTGTCGGCGAACCGCATCCAGTGGCTCGCCGGCATCATCAACGGCACGACGAACTTCATCCTGTCCGAGATGCGCGACAAGGGGCTGCCGTTCGCCGACGTGCTCAAGGAGGCGCAGGCGCTCGGCTATGCCGAGGCCGACCCGACTTTCGACATCGAAGGTGTCGATGCCGCGCACAAGGCGACGATCATGAGCGCGATCGCGTTCGGCGTGCCGATGCAGTTCGAGGCCGCGCACGTCGAAGGCATTACGAACCTCGACAGCGTCGATATCGCCTACGCCGAACAGCTCGGCTACCGCATCAAGCTGCTCGGCATCTCGCGCATGCGCCCCGAAGGCATCGAACTGCGCGTGCACCCGACGCTGATTCCGGCCAGGCGCCTGATCGCGAACGTCGAGGGGGCGATGAACGCCGTCGTCGTCCATGGCGACGCGGTCGGCGCGACGCTGTATTACGGCAAGGGCGCCGGCGCCGAGCCGACTGCAAGCGCGGTGATCGCCGACCTCGTCGATGTCACCCGCCTGCACACCGCGGACCCCGAGCATCGCGTGCCGCATCTCGCTTTCCAGCCCGACCAGGTGCGCGGCCTCAAGGTGCTGCCGATCGAAGAGGTCGTGACCTCGTATTACCTGCGCATGCGCGTCGAGGACAAACCGGGCGTGCTCGCCGACATCACACGCATCCTCGCCGACAGCGGCATCTCGATCGAAGCGATGATCCAGAAGGAAGCGCCGGAAGGCACGTCGCAGACCGACATCATCATGCTGACCCACATCACGATCGAGAAGAACGCCAACGCCGCGATCGCGAAGATCGAAGCCCTGCCGGTCGTGCAGGGCAGCATCACGCGCCTGCGCATGGAAAGCCTGCAGTAAGCGCGGCGTCAAAAAAACGCCCCGGCTACCGGGGCGCAAGCGGATCGTCCGGGGCCAGGTGGAGGAGACCGGACCCGTGCAGCGGCGATCCGCGCAACAGCGGCCCGCGAGCCGCGGGAATGTGACAAAAATGCGGAACCGGGAGGTTTCCCGGTCGCCGCATCCCAACCCGGCCGGGCGCGGAAACCCCGCTAAGCCTTCATGATCTTCAGCGTCTGGATCGAGGTGTATTCCTCGAGCCCGTAGCGGCCGAACTCGACGCCCAGGCCCGACTGCTTGACCCCGCCGAACGGCGCGTCGGGCTGCACGGCGCCGTGCTCGTTCACCCACGCCGTGCCGCATTCGAGGCGCAACGCGAGCTCCGCGGCTTTCGCCCGGTCTTTCGACCAGATCGAGCCGCCCAGCCCGTTTTCATTGTCGTTCGCGCGCGCGATCACTTCCTCGATGTCCGAGTAGCGGATCACCGGCAGCACCGGGCCGAACTGCTCCTCGTCGACGACGCGCATGCCGTCCTTCGCGTCCGCGATCACCGTCGGCTCGAAGAAGAAGCCGCCGCCGCTGCGGGCCTTGCCGCCGGACAGGATGCGTGCGCCATGCGCGCACGCGTCCTCGACGAGTTCCTGCACGAAATCCATCTGCGCCTTGTTCTGCACCGGTCCGAGCTGCGTGCCTTCGACCAGTCCGTCGCCGACGACCGTCTCCTTGGCGATACGCGCCAGCTCCGCACACACTTCTTCGTAGATGCTGTCGTGCACGTAGAGGCGCTTGAGGCACGCGCAAGTCTGGCCATTGTTGTGGAAGCCGACGCCGAAGAGCTTCGGCGCGATCGCCTTCGGGTCGACGTCCGGCAGCACGATTCCGGCATCATTGCCGCCGAGTTCGAGCGTGAGCCGCTTCAGGTTGCCGGCAGCGTTCTGCATGATGTTCTTGCCGGTCGGCGTCGAACCGGTGAACACGATCTTGTTGATGTCCGGGTGCTTCGCGATCGCCGAGCCGACGCCGGATTCGCCGGTGACGATGTTCAGCACGCCCGGCGGCAGGATCGCATTGGCGAGCTCGACGAAACGGATCGTCGCGGTCGGCGTCATGCCCGACGGCTTGATGACGACCGTGTTGCCTGCACGCAGCGCCGGGATCACGTGCCAGATCGCGATCATCAGCGGCCAGTTCCACGGCGTGATCGAGCCGACCACGCCGAGCGGCTTGCGATGCACTTCGATGCGCGCATCGTCATTGTCCTGGATCACCTCGACGGGCAGTTCGAGGTCGGCGGTGACGTGCGTCCACGCGATCGCGCCCCCGACTTCCATCCCCGACCCGACGCCGTTCAGTCCGCCGAGCGGCTTGCCGGCCTCTTTCGTGACCAGTTCCATCAGCTCCGGCATGTGCGCTTCGAGTGCCGCGCCGAGCGCGTGCATCAGGCGCTTGCGCTCGGCGTCCGGAGTGCGGCTCCAGCCGGGGAACGCCGCGCGGGCGGCGGCGACAGCCTGGTCGACGTGCGAGGCGTCGCCCGCCTGCACGCGCGCGAACACTTCCCCTGTCGCTGGATTCACGACGTCGAAGGTGCTGCCGGCACGCACCGGCTTGCCGTTGATGATCATGTCGAAAACCTGCATCTCGTCTCCTTCACGCTTGCGTCGAAGCGAATTGTTGTAAGTCACCAGCCATCGCGGCGGGCGATGGTCGCAAGCCTATGGGACGCGGCACGCACAGTGTTATCCGAGATCGGCAAGAGCGCGTTCGCGGCGGCCGGATAGGCGCCCCTCGCGGCCCGGGATGGCGACCCGATCCTGTCCGCTCCACGTCCTCCGACGCTCGGACGCGCGGCAAACAGGGAACGGACGCTCGCGCAGATCTCCTGTCGATCCGCTAAAGATTGCGTGGAAACGGACGATAGACAGGATCAGGCGGGAGATTGACGGCCGCGTCTTCGAACTGGACAACTGCGCCGTCGATGCATTCCGAAAACAAGACCCAGGAGACTTCATGAATTCGAATCCGCGCAGCGGTCTTGCTGCATCCCTGTTCCCATTTCTGCGCAAAGGCCGTGACGAGAGGTCGCGCTCGCTGGCGGATCTGAGTGGTGAAAGACCGGATATCGGCGAGAAAGCGACCGGAGTGCGAAGCGGTTTTGTCGCGCAGGTCCGGGAGACGATCGCCGCGCTGCGTGGCAAAGGCTCGAGCATCGCTGTCGAGGCGGCGAAACTGAACCTGCGCATTCATCAGACCACCGTCAGTGCGAACCGCCAGCGTGAGCTCGCAGCGCTGGTTTTCGATGCGAGTCAGACCACTCGCGCAGCCGTTTCGCGGGTGAGCGCCCACGCCGACGAGATCGACGTGGCGACCGCAGCGAACCTGGAGGCGGTGCAGACCAACTATCGGGAACTGCTCGACGTCGCCGAACGCATCAGCGGGATCAGCGAGAAAGTGCAGTCTTTCGACCGCATCGTTGCCGAGCTGAACAATCATTCGGCAAAGATCCGGGATATCGGGCTGCTGATCAATCACATTTCGGACCAGACCAACCTGCTGGCGCTCAATGCGGCGATCGAAGCGGCGCGCGCCGGCGAATCGGGTCGGGGGTTCGCAGTGGTTGCGGATGAAGTCCGCAAGCTCGCGGAAAAGGTCAAGGTCGCGACCGGTGTCATCACCGAGAACTCGGACCAGATGCTCGGCCTCGTCGCCGACACCGAAGTCGAAACGCGCGGCATTGCCGACGACTCGGAGCTGGCACGGCAGGTGGTGCAGAAGTCTTCGGCGAATTTCGCGCTGATGATCGGAGAATTGCAGCGCGTCGGCGCCCAGATGAAAGTCATCACCCATTCGATTCACGAGATCCGCAACACCAACGAGACGGTGCATGAGCGAGTGAACGAAATCAACTCGCTGTCGGGGCAGGTGTCGACGCAAATGCTCGAATCGGAACGCTTCTCGAAGGACCTCCGGGAGCATACCGAAGGCCTTCACGCGCTGTCGTCGCGCTTTCGCATTGGCGAGTCGGCCTACGACAGGTTGGCGGCGGTGGCCGAGGCAAGCCGCAACGAGATGGTCGCGTTCCTCGAGGACAAGGCGCGCACGCTGAACATATTCGATACCCGCTACCAGCCGATCCCGAACACGCACCCGCCGAAATTCCACACCAGCTACGACATGGCGATCGGCAAGGAGCTGCAGGATATTTACGAGCGCGCGCTCGAAAGCTTCCCCGGCCTGGCGTTCTGCGCGGCGGTCGATACGAACTGCTACATGCCCGTCCATAACCGGCGTTTTTCGGCGGAGCCGAACGGCGACCCCGAGCATGACCTGCTGTTCAGCCGGCAAAAGCGCATCTACGACGATCCGACATGCCGCCGCGCGCTCGCCAACACGGGGCACGCGCTGCTGCAGACTTACGTGCGCGACACCGGCGAGGTGCTGTGCGATCTTTCGCTGCCGCTCGTCGTCGGCGGCCGCCACTGGGGCGCCTATCGCTTCGGCTTCGCGCCGGCGCTGCTGCAGGACTGAAGCGGGAGCCGTGCGGTCGCGGCGCGTGGACTGGGTGCGTCCGCTGACGGATAATGCGGCCCTTGTGCCGCCGTAGGGCCTGGGCCCCGGCGCTCTGGCGGCCCGCCGCCCGTTCCATTTGAACCTGCTGATCTGAAGGACTCCCACCGTGAAGTATCTCTCCACGCGCGGCCACGCCGCGCGACCCGAGTTCTGCGACATTCTGCTCGGCGGTCTTGCGCCGGATGGCGGGCTGTATCTTCCCGAGAGCTATCCGCAGATCTCGCGCGCCGAGCTCGACGCATGGCGCTCGCTGCCGTATGCGGATCTCGCGTTCGCGATCCTGTCGAAGTTCGTCACCGACATTCCCGCCGCCGACCTGAAGGCGATCTGCGACCGGACCTACACTGCGGACGTTTATCGCTTTGCGCGTGCGGGCGACGATGCCGCCGAGATCACGCCGGTGCATTGGCTCGAAGCCGGCAAGCTCGGTCTGCTGGAACTGTCGAACGGCCCGACGCTCGCGTTCAAGGACATGGCGATGCAGCTGCTCGGCAACCTGTTCGAGTACGTCCTCGAGCGCCGCGGCGAGACCATCAACATCCTCGGCGCGACTTCCGGCGATACCGGTTCGGCGGCCGAATACGCGATGCGCGGCAAGCACGCCGTGCGCGTCTTCATGCTGTCGCCACACGGCAAGATGAGCGCTTTCCAGCGCGCGCAGATGTATTCCCTGCAGGACGAGAACATCCACAACATCGCCGTCACCGGCATGTTCGACGACGCGCAGGACATCGTGAAAACGGTTTCGAACGATGCGGCGTTCAAGGCGAAGTACAAGATCGGCGCGGTCAATTCGATCAACTGGGCGCGCGTTGCGGCGCAGATCGTCTATTACTTCAAAGGCTATTTCGCCGCGACGCGGTCGAACGACGAACAGGTCGCCTTCTGCGTGCCGTCAGGCAATTTCGGCAACATCTGCGCCGGTCACATCGCCCGCCAGATGGGCCTGCCGATCGCGCGGCTGATCCTCGCGACGAACGAAAACGACGTGCTCGACGAGTTTTTCCGCACCGGCGTCTATCGTCCGCGCAAGGCTGCCGAAACGCACGTCACGTCGAGCCCGTCGATGGACATTTCCAAGGCGTCGAACTTCGAGCGCTTCGTGTTCGACCTCGTCGGGCGCGACCCGAAGCGCGTCGCCGAACTCTGGAAAGCGGTCGATGCCGGCGGCGCCTTCGACCTGTCGACATCCGCCGATTTCGCCCGCATCGGCGATTTCGCGTTCGTGTCCGGCTGCAGCTCGCATGCGGGGCGTGTCGCGACGATCCGCAAGGTGTTCGAGCAATACGGCACGATGATCGACACGCACACCGCCGACGGCGTCAAGGTCGCCTGGGACCTTACCAGCAGCGTGCCGGAGGGCGTGCCGTTGCTGGTGCTCGAAACCGCGTTGCCGGCGAAGTTCGCCGAAACGATCCGCGAAGCGCTCGGGCGCGAGCCGGAGCGTCCGGCCGAGCTCGAAGGCATCGAGAAACTGCCGCAGCGCGTCGAACTCATGGCGCCCGACGTCGAGGCGGTCAAGCGCTTCATCGCCGAGCGCGTGTAGCTCCGGCAGAGCGAGGCCGTGAGCGGGCGTCCATCGCGGCCTCTGGCGGCTGCCCGTGCGGAGGGCGGCTGCTGCGGTCCTGTCTATTAACCCGGCAGGCAAATACCGTTCGGGCTGAGCCTGTCGAAGCCCTGCCAATGCCCTTCGACAGGCTCAGGGCGAACGGTTGTATTTGATTGCCGCCTTAATAAAGTGAAGCAGCGGGCCTCATTCCTCGACATGGCGCAGCGACAGGTCGATCGCCCGGACGTCCTTCGTCAGACTGCCGATCGAAATACGGTCCACGCCCGTTTCGGCGATCGCGCGCACTTTTTCCAGATTCACTCCGCCCGATGCTTCGAGCTCGGCGCGCCCGTCGGCGATGCGCACGGCTTCGCGCATCGTCTCGAGGCTCATGTTGTCGAGCAGGATCATCTTCGCGCCCGCGTCGAGCGCTTCATGAAGCTCCTCGAGCGTCTCGACTTCGATCTCGATGAACACGTTCGACGGCGCGATCGCCTGGGCCTGCTCGATGACGCGCGCGATGCTGCCGGCGGCGATGATGTGGTTTTCCTTGACCAGGATGCCGTCGTAGAGTCCGACGCGGTGGTTCACACCGCCGCCCACCGTCACCGCGTATTTCTGCGCCAGGCGCAGCCCGGGCAAGGTCTTGCGGGTGTCGACGATCTTCGCCCGGGTGCCGGCGATCGCGTCGACGAAACGTCGGGTCGTCGTCGCGGTCGCTGAAAGCAACTGCAGAAAATTCAACGCGGTGCGCTCGGCGGTGAGCAGCACGCGGGCGCTTGCGACGACTTCGCACAGCACCTGGCCCGGTTCGATCCGGTCACCGTCGCGGACATGCCAGACGACCGCGGCAGCCGGGCTCATCACCTCGAACGCGGCGTCGAACCACGCGGTGCCGCACAGGACCGCCGCTTCGCGCGTGATGACGCGACCGCGTGCGTCGGTTTCCCACGGGATCAGACGCGCGGTGAGGTCGCCCGTGCCGACATCTTCCGCCAGCGAGGCGGCGACGTTGCGCTGGATTTCGATGCGTAGCTGTTGTGACAGATTCATTGGCGTCGGCCTCCGAAGTGGAGCGGGGATTCTAGCGGTTCCGTCCCTTCGATGGCGCGAATCTCGTTTGTGCCGGCGCGGGTTCGGGTGCCGTGGCAAGCGCCTCCTGCCGACGCTGCGCGGTACGTCGGCCATCGATAGCAATCAGCACACCTGCGCCGCCGATCGTAAGGATGCCGACCAGTCCCCAACCATCCGGCAACTGGCCGAAGCCGAACCAGCCGATAAGGGTCGCCCACAGCAGCTGCACGTACAGGATCGGTGACAGCATCGAAGCCGGGGCGTCGCGGAACGCGCGGATCAGCAGGAAATGGCCGCAGCCGCCGTAGATGCCGAGCGATGCGATCAGCAGCGCATCGAGCGGTCCGGGCATCGGGCCCTCCCACAACCACGGCAGCGCTAGGCTCGTGGCGGCAGTGCCGACCAGCGCCGTGTAGAACAGCATGTTGACCGGGGTTTCGGTTGGGGAAAGCTGGCGGGTGAGAATCTGGTAGGCCGCGTAGCTCACGGCCGCGCCGAGGGCGAGGGCCACGCCTTCGGCCACCAGCGCGCCGCCGGGCCGGGCAATCAGCAGGACGCCGACGAAACCGGTCACGACGGCCACCCAGCGCAGCGGGCCGATGCGTTCGCCGAGCAGCGGTCCCGCCATCAGGGTGACCATCAGCGGCGCGGCAAAGACGATCGCGGTCGTCTCGGCCAGCGGCATCACCTGCAGCGCCGTGATATTGAAGAACGTCACGGCGAGCAGGCAGGTGGCGCGAACGATCTGCCGTCCCGGCCGCTTCGTCGTGATGAGCTTCAGCCGCATCGACGGCGCCAGGAACACCACCATCAGCAGGAAGTGCAGCGCATAGCGCGACCACACCAGCATCGGGACCGGGTAGGTCGCGGCGAGGCGTTTGGCGGTGGCGTCGAGGAGCACGAACAGGAACAGCGCGCCGAGAAGCAGCATGATGCTGCGCAGCGCATGGGGGTGAGTGTCGGGCATGGGGCGGGGACTCGATTATTGTGGAGGCAGACACGCGGAAGTCCCGGATCGAAGCACGCCGGCGCAGTATTTTCGCCCGCCGGTTTCCTAATTCCTGCTGCCTTCGACAAGGTAGTCGAGACGACCGCGCGGGGCGAGGTATTCGACGGTTTCGACCGGAAGCTTTGCGGCGCTCAATGCCGATTCGATGGTCAGCTCGGCGTCGCGCAGGTCGATCAGCAGTGCCTCGGAGCGCGGAATGTCCGGGTCGTACAGCATCACCAGTGGGTGGAGCAGGTCGGCGGCGTTGGTTTCGACGACCATGCCGACGCTGCCGTTCGACAAGGCAACGAAAGTTCCCGGTGGGTAAACTCCGAGTGTCTTGATGAACAGTTGCATCATCTGCTGGTCATGGCGGGCGGCCTCGTTGCGGAACATCTGCCGCAGCGCTTCGGCCGGCGCTTTCGCTTCGCGCAGGTCGAACGGATTGCACAGGTTGTCGTAGCGATTAGCGATCGCTGCAATGCGGGCGAGACGGGGAATCCTTTCCGCCACGAGGTGATTTGGAAATCCGCTGCCGTCGCAATGCTCGTGATGACAGGCGATGATGTTCTTGACCGGCACGGGCAACTCGCGCAGCCCGCTGACCGCCTTGATGCCGTAGCCGACGTGGGCGCGGTAGAACTCCTCTTCCGGAGCAGTGCGCCGACTGCTGCGCAGAATGCGCGACGGGACGTCCTGCTTGCCCACATCGTGAAGGAGCCCACCGAGACCGAGCTGCCTCATTTCCTCGTCGGGCAGCTGCAGCGTCTTGCCCAGCATCAGCGAAAGGCCCATCACGTTCAGCGCGTGAAAGGCGAGACCGCCTTCGCGGCTCTTCTGGCTGACGAGATGGATGACCATGTTCTCGGTGCCGACCAGTTTTTCGACGATCCCGCCGACTAGGGCGCAAGCGTGGCGGTGGGCGTCCTGTGGGCGGGCGAGCAGGGAGCGGAAAATGTCGCCCGCCGCGATGGCCTGCTGCTCGAACTGCCGTTCCCGGCGCGCCAGGCCTTCGCGCTGCTGTCGCACCCGCTCGAGGCGCATGCGTTTTTCGTCTTGCATGCCGGCGAGCGCTGCCCGGCCGAAATCCGGCTCCGGTCCGCTGGCGTTTCCGGCAGGGCATTCGGGGAGCGGTTCGACGGTACTGCGTGCAGGGTCCCACTCGACCGAGACGATCCCCATTTCGCGCATAGCCTGGATCTGCCGTTCGCTCGAAAGGCAGAACCGGTTCAGCAGGAACGGGTGTTTCATCCATCCGTGTCCGGCGAGCGAGACGAATATTCCGGGCTGGAGGCGATCGACGCTGATTTGCGGCATGAAAGGCGAATGTCGGGACGAGCGCCGATTCTAGCAGCGCACCGGGCGCGCTTCCGACATCGCATCAGGTCCGTTGAGACTTTCAGCGCCCCCGGGCAGCCTTCACGATCCAGCCGTTGAATACGCCACGCGCGGCTTCGGCGACTTCGCTCGCGGTCAGGCCGATCGGGCCGATCCCTTCGCGGGCAAGGCGGTCGGCAGCCGCACCATGCAGATGCACCGCCGCAAGCAGCGCCGAACGGGCGGGCCAGCCCTGGGCGAGCAGGCTGGCGATCAGGCCGGTCAGCACGTCTCCCATGCCCGCGCTCGCCATGCCGGGATGGCCGGTGGTGTTGATGAACCATTGTCCTGTCGTCGTCGCAAGGACGCTGCCGCCTCCCTTGATCACGACGTCGGCGCGAAAGCGCGTCGACAGTTCGAGCGCCGAGGCAACGCGGTCAGCTTGCACGACAGCGGTGCCGATGCCGAGGAGGCGACCGGCTTCGCCGGGGTGGGGGGTAAGCACGGTTGGAGCTTCGCGCGCGGCGACCTGCGCTTTCAAGTGTGGCGTCTCGGCCAGCAGGTTGAGCGCGTCGGCGTCGAGCAGCAGGGGGCGATCGGAGCGGACCGCACGCTCGAGCAGCGCCAGCGCGGCTGCGCTGGTACCTAGGCCGGGCCCGAGTGCGAGGACGCTGGCCTGTTCGAGAACCTGTTCCGGCCGCTTCAGCATCAGTTCGGGCTGGGTGTTGTCGACGGGGAGCGCGTGATCGTCGACGAGCCCGACATACACCCGGCCGCTTCCGAGTTTCAGCGCCGCGCGGCCCGCGAGCAGCGCTGCGCCGGTCATCCCCGGTGCGCCGCCGATGATGCCGACGTCGCCGTAGCTGCCTTTGTGGGTGTTTTGTCGTCGCGGCTGCAGGAACTCCCGCATCATCGCAGGGCGGATCTCGAATCCCGGCGGCGAAACCCAGGCAGCGGGGTCGATGTCGAGCCGATGGACGTGCACCGTGCCGGCGCAGTCCGGCCCGTCGAGCGTGAGCAACCCGGGTTTGAGTGCGATGAAAGTCAGCGTCGCGGTTGCCTGGAACACCGTCCCGAGGATTGCGCCGGTGTCGGCGTCGAGGCCGCTCGGGATGTCGATCGCGAGCCGCGGCGCCTGCTGCGCGTTCATTGTGTCGATCCAGCGGGCGTAGCGGCCTTCGACCGGCCGGCGCAGGCCGATACCGAACAGCGCGTCGACGACGAGAGCCCAACCGTTCGCAGGCGCGCCGGGAAAGTCCGAAACCGTTTCACCGCCGGCCGCGCGCCACGCGGTGAAGGCCGCCTTGGCGTCCGGCGGCAGAGTGCGCGGATCTTCGGCGAATGCTACCGTCACCGCACGCCCGGCCTGCAGGAGCCGGCGGGCCATGACCAGCCCGTCGCCGCCGTTGTTACCCGGCCCGCACACGATAAGCACCTGTCCTGCACGGTCCTGCGTCAGGCGCACGGCTTCTTCCGCCGCGGCGCGGCCTGCCCGCTCCATCAGCGACGGCTGGGCGAGCGGTGCGACACGTGCTTCGATGGTGCGGATGCCGGCGACCGGATAGATCGGACTGGGCGGCTGGAACATGGGGTCTCCGGATGACGAGGGAAAGTCCCGATTCTACCGCCCGGCGATTTGTCGATGATGCGTAACGGGTGATTCCTGCGAGATCGGAAAGGGTCGGCAGGCCCCGCCTGCCGCGTCCTGTGCTCCTCGCAATGCCCCCCCCTGTCGGCGGTGTCCGTCAGTTGTCCGGATGCCCGCGGCGCTTCTCGATCCTCGTCTCCTGCACGAGTTCGACAGTACCGTCCTCGTGCTGCGTCTCGAGGCGTACGGTGAATCCCCACAGCCGTGCCATGTGCTTCATGACTTCGTCGATGGTGCCGCCAAGGGGGCGCCGCCGGTATTCCTGATGGCGCAACGTCAACGAGCGGTCGCCCCGCAGATCCACGTTCCAGACCTGGATGTTCGGCTCGCGGCTGCCGAGGTTGTACTGGTCAGACAGGATTTCGCGCACGCGACGGTAACCGCGGTCGTCGTGTATCGCAGACACCTTGAGCTTGGACTCGTGCTCGTCGTCGAGAATCGCGAACAGCCGCAGATCCCGAATCACCTTCGGTGACAGGTACTGGGCGACGAAGCTCTCGTCCTTGAAGTTCTTCATCGCGAAATCGAAGGTCTCGTGCCAGTCGCTGCCAGCGATGTCCGGAAACCAGGCTCGATCCTCCTCGGTCGGCGATTCACAGATGCGGCGAATGTCCTGCCACATCATGAAACCGAGCGCGTAGGGATTGATGCCGTTGTACCAGCGCTCGTTGTAGGCGGGCTGATACACGACGTTGGTGTGCGACTGGAGGAATTCGAGCATGAAGCTGTCTGCCAGCAACCCCTCGTCGTAGAGCCGGTTGAGGAGCGTGTAGTGCCAGAAGCACGCCCAGCCTTCGTTCATCACCTGAGTCTGGCGTTGAGGGAAGAAGTACTGCGCGATTTTGCGCACGATGCGCACGATCTCGCGCTGCCAGGGTTCGAGGAGCGGCGCATGCTTTTCAACGAAATACAGCAGGTTTTCCTCCGGTTCGGGCGGGAAGCGGGGGCGCAACGCCCGGCCCGGCTTGGCGTCATGGAGCGGCAACGTCCGCCACAATTCGTTCACCTGGCTCTGCAGATATTCGGTGCGTTCGCTTTGGCGCAGTTTCTCCTTCGCCAGCGAGAGCTTCGGCGGGCGCTTGTAGCGGTCCACCCCCAGATTCATCAGCGCATGACACGAGTCGAGCAGCAACTCGACTTCTTCCTCGCCGTGGCGCTCCTCGCACTCGGCGATGTAATGCCGCGCGAAGATCAGATAATCGACAATCGCGTCGGCGTTGGTCCAGGTGCGGAAGAGGTAATTGCCCTTGAAGAAGCTGTTGTGACCGTAAGCCGCGTGGGCGATCACCAGCGCCTGCATCGTCAGGGTGTTCTCCTCCATCAGGTACGCGATGCAGGGGTTGGAGTTGATGACGATTTCGTACGCGAGCCCCATCTGGCCGCGCCGATAACCTTTTTCCGTCGTCAGGAAGTGCTTGCCGAATGACCAGTGGTGGTAGTTCACCGGCATGCCCACGGACGCATAGGCGTCCATCATCTGCTCGGCGGTGATCAGTTCGATCTGCGGTGGATATACATCGATGCCGAATTCGCCGGCAACCCGTGCAATTTCGGTGTGATATGCGTCGATCGCCTCGAACGTCCATTCCGAGGTCGCGGGTAGCTGCTGGAGCTTTTTCACGGCGGCACGTTTCATACGAGCGTCTTCTTGAACAGTTCACGGAATACCGGATAGATGTCGGCCGGCGCTTCGATTCTCTGCATGGCGAAGTTCTTGTGAGCCCCCATCAGCTTCTCGTATTCGCGCCAGAGGTTCTGGGGTTCGCCGGGGGTGATCTCGATGTATGCGAAGTACTGGCAGTAGGGCAGGATCTGGGCATCGAGCAGGTCGCGGCAGATCGGGGAATCGTTGTCCCAGTTGTCCCCGTCCGAAGCCTGGGCCCCATAGATGTTCCAGTTGCCGCGCGCGTACCGTGACATGATGACTTCGTGCATCAGCTTGAGCGCGCTCGACACGACCGTGCCGCCCGACTCGCGCGAGTGAAAGAACTCATCCTCGTCGACTTCCTTCGCGATCGTGTGGTGCCGGATGAACACCACCTCGATGTGCTCGTAAGTGCGATTCAGGAACAGGTAGAGCAGCATGAAGAAGCGCTTTGCAGTGGCCTTCTTCTCTTCGTCCATCGAGCCGGAGACGTCCATCACGCAGAACATCACCGCTTGCGTGGTCGGCTTCGGCACCTTGATGCGGTTGTTGTAGCGCAGGTCGAAGCTGTCGATGAACGGGATCGCCTCGATCTTCGCCCGCACCCGGGCGATTTCCTCCCGCAGCGCGATCGCTTCCGAGCTGTCTTCCCCGCAGGTCTCGATGACTTCGTCGAGTTCTTTCTGCAGCTCCCGCAGTCGCACCGTGAACGGGGAACCGAGCGCCAGCCTGCGCCCGAGCGCCCCGCGCATCGAGCGGATGATGTTGATGTTCGCCGGCGTACCGTCGGCGGTGAAACCGGCCCGCTGGGTCTTGTAGTCGGTGATCTTGGCCAACTGGGTGCGGATCAGGTTCGGCAATGCAAGGTCGTCGAAAAAAATGTCGAGGAATTCCTCGCGCGACAGGTGGAAGACGAAATCGTCCTCGCCTTCGCCCTCGTTGCTGGCCTTGCCCTGGCCGCGACCTCCGCCGCCGGCTGGCGGGCGGTTGATCAGGTCGCCGCTCGAGAACTGGTCGTTGCCCGAAAAGACCTGCTCCCACACTCCGCCGCGGCCGTGCTGGAATTGCGGTTCGCTCAGATCCTTCGACGGGATCGATATCTGTTCGCCGTTGTCCAGGTCGCGGATCGAACGATCCTGGATCGCATCGCTGACCGCGCGGCGAATCTGCTGCTTGAAGCGACGCATGAAGCGCTGGCGATTGACCGCGCTTTTCTTCTTGCTGTCAAACCGTCGATCGATGATGCGGGTCATGGGTTCCTCCCGTGTTGGACTCCGCCCGCCACCATGCGGCGGGCGGGACGTCGCTTACGACGACTTGCGGACCCGCAGATACCACTCGCACAGCAGGCGAACCTGCTTCTCGGTATAGCCTTTTTCGATCATCCGGTTGACGAAATCCTGGTGCTTCTTCTGCTCGTCGCCGCTCGCCTTCGCGTTGAAGCTGATCACCGGCAGCAGTTCCTCGGTATTCGAGAACATCTTCTTCTCGATAACGGCGCGCAGCTTCTCGTAGCTCGTCCAGCTCGGATTCTTGCCATCGTTCTTGGCCCGCGCGCGCAGCACGAAGTTGACCACCTCGTTGCGGAAATCCTTCGGGTTGCTGATGCCCGCCGGCTTCTCGATTTTTTCGAGTTCGTCGTTGAGCGCCGAACGGTCGAGGATCTCGCCGGTATTGGGATCGCGGAATTCCTGGTCCTGGATCCAGAAGTCGGCGTAGGTCACGTAGCGGTCGAAGATGTTCTGGCCGTATTCCGAATAGCTCTCGAGGTAAGCGGTCTGGATCTCCTTGCCGATGAACTCGGCGTAGCGCGGGGCGAGAAACTCCTTGATGAAGCCCATGTAACGGGCCTCGACTTCGGGCGGGTACTGCTCCTGTTCGATCTGCTGTTCAAGTACATACATCAGGTGCACGGGGTTCGCCGCGACTTCACGGTGGTCGAAGTTGAACACCTTCGACAGCGCCTTGAACGCGAACCGCGTCGACAGACCCGTCATTCCCTCGTCCACACCGGCGTAGTCGCGGTATTCCTGGTAGCTCTTCGCCTTCGGGTCGGTGTCCTTGAGGTTCTCGCCATCGTACACCCGCATCTTCGAATAGATGCTCGAGTTCTCGGGCTCCTTGAGCCGCGACAGCGCCGCGAACTGCGCCATCATCCGCAGCGTGTCGGGCGCGCACGGAGCTGCCGCGAGCGAACTCTCGGTAAGCAGTTTCTCGTAGATGTGTATCTCGTCCGACACCCGCAGGCAGTAAGGCACTTTCACCGTGTAGATGCGGTCGAGGAACGCTTCGTTGTTGCGGTTGTTCTTGAACGCGACCCACTCCGATTCATTCGAGTGCGCCATCACGATGCCGTCGAACGGGATCGCCCCGAAGCCTTCGGTGCCCTTGTAGTTGCCTTCCTGCGTCGCGGTCAAGAGCGGATGCAGTACCTTGATCGGCGCCTTGAACATCTCGACGAATTCGAGCAGGCCGCGGTTGGCAAGGCACAGGCCACCCGAATAGCTGTATGCGTCGGGGTCGTCCTGCGAATATTCCTCGAGCTTGCGAATGTCGATTTTTCCGACCAGTGAAGAAATGTCCTGATTGTTCTCGTCGCCGGGTTCGGTCTTCGCGACCGCGATCTGTTTCAGGACTGACGGGCGCAGCTTAACGACGCGGAAACGAGTGATGTCGCCGCCGAACTCGTGCAGGCGCTTCACTGCCCACGGACTCATGATCGTGTTGACGTAGCGGCTCGGGATGCCAAAGTCGTCTTCGAGCAGGCGGCCGTCCTCGTTCACGTCGAACAAGCCGAGCGGCGACTCGTGCACCGGCGATCCCTTGATCGCATAGAACGGCACTTTTTCGATCAGCGACTTCAGCTTTTCGGCAAGCGAGGACTTGCCGCCGCCGACCGGGCCGAGCAGGTAAAGGATCTGTTTCTTCTCTTCCAGACCCTGCGCCGCGTGGCGAAAGTAGGAAACGATATGCTCGATGACCTCTTCCATGCCATAAAAGTCACGGAAGGCCGGATACAGCTTGAGCATCTTGTTGGAAAAGATGCGTGACAGTCGCGGGTCGACGCGGGTATCCACCAGTTCGGGTTCCCCGATGGCCATCAGCATCCGTTCCGCGGAGGTGGCATATGCCGAGCGGTCCGACTTGCACAGCTCGAGATACTCCTGGATCGACATCTCTTCTTCGCGGGCTGCCTCGAATCGCGCCTGGTAGGCATTGAAGATGGTCATCTGGATATCTCCCTTCATGATCGAATCAGTTGAAACACAGAGCGGCAAACACGCTCTTCGACGTTTGGCGAACGACCCGGCACCCTCGGCCCGGCGCGTCTCCAGCCCCTGCCGTCACCCGTGAGAGGCACCTGGACGCAGCAAGTTCCATGCAATGTGCACCGTGCCGGGAAAGATTCCTCGTGGCATTTTGCCGCCGAAAGCCGGCTGGAAGGAAGCTCCGGAGGCTGTGTTAGAATTGAATTTTTACTCCTAATCTGCCCGTTGAACTCACCTTGATCGGCATCGCGCCGCTTGCTGGTCGGGAGTCGATTTTCAGGGCAAACTTTGACTCGTCAGGGATCACTTAATGCAGACCAACCAGGAAACGCAGGGCGCGCTCGAGCGCCGCATCGACATGTCCGTGCCCATGGCCGAGATCGACAAGGAAGTCGATTCCCGGTTGAAGCGGATGGCCCGCACCGTGAAGATGCCGGGTTTCCGGCCGGGCAAGGTCCCGATGAAGATCGTCGCGCAAACCTACGGCTCTCAGGCTCGTTCCGAGGCCATCGGCGCGGCGGTAGAAAAAGCTTTCGGCGACAAGGTCCGGGAACAGAATTTGCGCGTCGCAGGCTACCCGCGGATCGAGCCCCGCGAGGCGGCAGCTGAGGGAGCACTGGAATTCAGCGCAGTGTTCGAAGTCTATCCTCAGGTGCCGCTGGGCGACCTGTCGGGACAGAAGGTGGAGCGGCCGGTGCTGACGGTGGGCGACGCCGAAGTCGACAAGACGATCGAAGTGCTGCGCAAGCAGCGCACAACGTTCGAGGCGGTGGATCGGCCCGCTCAGGAGGGCGATCGGGTAGTGATCGACTTCGCGGGGCGCAAGGAGGGGGAGCTGTTCGAGGGCGGAAAGGCGCAGGATTTCCCGTTCGTGATCGGCGCCGGTTCGATGCTCAAGGATTTCGAGAGTGCCGTGCTGGGTCTCAAAGCCGGGGAAACGAAGACTTTTGAAATGACGTTCCCGGAGGACTATCACGCAAAGGATCTTGCCGGGCAGAAAGTGGAGTTCGAGATCACGGTGAAAGGCGTCGAAGCGCCGGTCCTGCCCGCCGTAGATGCGGATCTGGCCCGCGCGCTCGGAGTGGCCGACGGTGACGTGACGAAGCTGCGTGACGAAGTCCGGGCGAACCTGGAGCGCGAAGTGAAACGTCGCATCCAGGGCAAGGTCAAGGAACAGGTGATGGAGGCGCTGCTGGTGGCGAATCCGATTGAGGTGCCGAAAGCGCTGGTCGAGGCGGAGTCGAGGCAACTCGCCGAGAACGCGAAGCGCGATCTCGAGATGCGCGGCATGAACACCAAGGACATCCCGGTGGAGCCCGCGTGGTTTGCCGATCAGGCTGTTCGTCGCGTCAAGCTCGGTCTCATCATGGCAGAGCTAGTGAACGCGAAGGAACTGTACGCAAAACCGGAGCAGGTCCGCGCGATGATCGACGAGATGGCGCAAAGTTACGAGGATCCGGCGGAACTGGTGCGCTGGTACTACGCTCAACCGGAACGTCTGGGTCAGGCCGAAGCGGTCGTGATCGAGGACAACGTTGTTGCATGGGTGCTGTCCCAGACTCAAACTGAAGACAAGACGGTGACTTTCGACGAATTGATGGGTAACGCGGCCTGATGCCGCAAGGGGCAAAGCGATGAACAGTGCAGCGCCACAGGGAAGCAGCAACTGGGATCCGGTCGGCCTCGGACTGGTCCCGATGGTGGTCGAACAAAGCGGTCGGGGCGAACGCGCCTACGACATCTACTCGCGTCTGCTGAAGGAACGGGTGATCTTTCTGGTCGGTCCGGTCAACGACGTGACCGCGAACCTGATCGTGGCGCAGCTGCTGTTCCTCGAATCCGAAAACCCGGACAAGGATGTTTACTTCTACATCAATTCGCCGGGCGGTTCGGTGTCGTCGGGGATGGCGATCTACGACACTATGCAGTTCATCAAGCCGAGCGTGAGCACCTTGTGCATTGGCCAGGCGGCGAGCATGGGTTCGTTCCTGCTCGCGGCGGGCGAAAAAGGCAAGCGCTTCTGCCTGCCCAATTCACGCGTGATGATCCATCAACCGCTCGGCGGGTTCCAGGGGCAGGCTTCCGATATCGAAATCCACGCCCGCGAGATTCTCGGCATCCGCGCGAAACTGAACGAGATGTTGGCCAAGCACACCGGCCAGCCGATCGAGCAGATCGAGAAGGACACCGACCGGGACCGGTTCATGTCGGCTGCCGATGCCGTGGAGTACGGTATCGTCGACAAGGTGCTGACCAATCGCGCCGACAGTTGATATAAGAGAGGAAGACCATGACGGATAAAAAGGCGGGTGGCGAAAAGCTGCTGTACTGCTCGTTTTGCGGGAAGAGCCAGCATGAGGTTCGCAAACTCATTGCGGGGCCGTCGGTCTTTATCTGCGACGAGTGCATCGAACTGTGCAACGACATCATCCGCGACGAGATTGCCGAAACCGTCGACGCGGAAGGGACTCGCACGACGTTGCCTACCCCGCAGGAAATCTGCGAGATCCTTAACCAGTATGTGATCGGGCAGACCCAGGCCAAGCGCAACCTGTCGGTCGCCGTCTACAACCATTACAAGCGTCTGCGCCACCTCTCCGGCCGCAAGGAAGAGGTCGAGCTGTCGAAGAGCAACATCCTGCTGATCGGTCCGACCGGTTCGGGCAAGACGCTGCTTGCGCAGACTCTTGCGCGCCTGCTCAATGTGCCTTTCGTCATGGCCGATGCGACGACGCTCACCGAAGCCGGCTACGTCGGCGAGGACGTCGAGAACATCATCCAGAAGTTGCTGCAGAAATGCGACTACGACGTCGACAAGGCGCAGCACGGCATCGTCTATATCGACGAAATCGACAAGATTTCGCGCAAGTCGGACAATCCGTCGATCACACGAGACGTTTCCGGCGAAGGTGTGCAGCAGGCGCTGCTGAAGCTGATCGAAGGCACGGTCGCGTCGATTCCGCCGCAGGGCGGGCGCAAGCATCCCAACCAGGATTTCATCCAGATCGACACGACGAACATTCTGTTCATTTGCGGCGGCGCGTTCGACGGCCTTGAAAAAGTGATCCGCAACCGGACCGAAAAGATCGGCATCGGTTTCGGCGCCGAGATCAAGAGTCGCGAGGGAAAGAACGTCTCGGAGTCGTTCCGTCAGGTCGAACCGGAGGATCTCATCAAGTTCGGTCTGATCCCGGAATTCGTGGGTCGGTTGCCGGTTGTCGCCACATTGCAGGAACTTGACGAAGAAGCGCTGATCCAGATTCTGGTGGAGCCGAAAAACGCGCTCGTCAAGCAGTACCAGAAGCTTTTTTCGATGGAAGGCGTCGACCTCGAGATTCGTCCCGCAGCGCTTCATGCGGTCGCTCGTAAGGCGATCCGGCGCAAGACCGGGGCACGTGGTTTGCGCTCGATTCTCGAGTCCGCTTTGCTCGATATCATGTATGACCTGCCCACGCTGGAAGGGGTGGAAAAGGTGGTGGTGGATGAAGGCACCATCGAAGAGGGCGCTCAGCCTCTTCTGATGTATGCCGAGCAGCCGAAGGTTTCGGGCTCGAACTAGCCCGGACGAATCGGTAGCGCGCCGCTTGATTTTTCCCGGTCGGGTCCCCATGTGGGCTCGACACGTCCCATCGAGGTAACAACAATCATGTCAGGCCCGCTCGAGCTCCCCAACGAACAAATGGAACTGCCGCTTCTGCCGTTGCGCGACGTGGTGGTGTTTCCCCATATGGTGATCCCGCTTTTCGTCGGGCGTCCGAAGTCGATCAAGGCTCTCGAGAACGCGATGGAGGCGGGCAAGGGCATCCTGCTAGTAGCGCAGAAGTCGGCTGCCAAGGACGAACCGTCGGCCGAAGACCTGTACGAAATCGGCTGCATCGCAAACATCCTGCAGATGCTCAAGCTTCCGGACGGCACGATCAAGGTGCTCGTGGAAGGCGTGCAGCGCGGCCGTGTCGACTCGGTCGAAGACCAGCGCAGTGTCTTCGTCGCGAAAGTCACGCCGGTCCCGGTTCCCGAAACCGACACCAATGAACTCGAGGCGATGCGCAGGGCGATCGTCGCGCAGTTCGACCAGTACGTGAAACTCAACAAGAAGATCCCGCCCGAGATCCTCGCGTCGCTCACCGGCATCGAGGATCCGGGCCGGCTAGCGGATACGATCGCAGCGCATCTGCCGCTCAAGCTCGAGCAGAAGCAGGAAGTGCTGGAAATGTTCGGCGCTGGCGAACGGCTCGAGCGGCTGCTGACGCAGCTCGAAACCGAACTGGATATCCTGCAGGTCGAAAAGCGCATCCGCGGCCGCGTCAAGCGCCAGATGGAGAAGAGCCAGCGCGAGTACTATCTCAACGAGCAGGTCAAGGCCATCCAGAAGGAACTCGGCGAAGGCGAGGAAGGTGCCGATCTCGAGGAGATGGACCGCAAGATCAAGTCAGCCGGCATGCCGAAGGACGCCCTCGCGAAAGCGCAGGCGGAGTTCAAGAAACTGCGCCTGATGTCGCCGATGTCCGCCGAAGCGACGGTAGTGCGTAACTACATCGAAACGCTGATCGGGTTGCCGTGGAAGAAGAAGTCGCGCGTCAGTCGCGACCTGGCAGAAGCCGAAAAGGTACTCGACAAGGATCACTACGGTTTGGAGCGGGTCAAGGAACGCATCCTCGAGTACCTTGCAGTCCAGCAGCGCGTCGACAAGGTGAAGGCGCCGATCCTGTGCCTCGTCGGCGCTCCCGGCGTCGGCAAGACGTCGCTCGGGCAGTCGATCGCGAAAGCGACGAACCGCAAGTTCGTGCGCATGGCGCTCGGCGGCGTGCGCGACGAGGCTGAGATCCGAGGCCATCGCCGTACCTACATCGGTTCGATGCCGGGCAAGATCCTGCAGAACATGCAGAAGGTCGGCGTCAAGAACCCGCTGTTCCTGCTCGACGAAGTCGACAAGCTCGGTCAGGACTTCCGTGGCGACCCGAGTTCGGCACTGCTCGAAGTGCTCGATCCGGAGCAGAACCACACGTTCCAGGATCATTACATCGAGGTGGATTTCGATCTCTCCGACGTGATGTTCGTCGCGACTGCTAACACGTTGAACATTCCACCGGCGCTGCTCGACCGGATGGAGGTGATTCGCCTGTCCGGCTATACCGAGGACGAAAAGGTCAATATCGCGCGGCGTTACCTGCTGCCGAAGCAGATGAAGAACAACGGCCTCAAGCGCGACGAGCTGTCCGTGACGGAAGAGGCGTTGCGCGACGTGTGCAGGTATTACACGCGCGAGGCAGGGGTGCGCAGCCTGGAGCGCGAAATCTCCAAGATATGCCGCAAAGTCGTGAAATCGCTGGTGTTGCGCAAGCGCGCGAGCAAGATCATCGTCAATGCCCGCAATCTCGACAAGTATCTCGGCGTGCGTCGTTACTCCTTCGGCATGGCGGAAAAGGAAAACCAGGTCGGGCAGGTGACCGGCCTGGCGTGGACGGAAGTGGGTGGCGAATTGCTGACCGTCGAGGCGGTGGTGTTGCCCGGCAAGGGCAAGGTCGTGACTACCGGCAAGCTCGGCGAAGTGATGCAGGAGTCGATCCAGGCCGCGTTGTCGGTGGTGCGCAGGCGGGCTCGCTCGCTCGGTGTTCATGAGGACTTCTACCAGAAGAGCGACATTCACATCCATTTGCCGGAAGGCGCAATTCCGAAGGACGGACCTTCCGCTGGCACCGCGATCTGCACCGCACTGGTGTCGGTGCTGACCGGGATTCCGGTGCGCTGCGACGTCGCGATGACCGGGGAGATCACGCTGCGGGGTGAAGTCCTGCCGATCGGGGGCTTGAAGGAAAAGTTGCTCGCAGCGGTTCGCGGGGGCATCCGGGTGGCGCTGATCCCTGAGGAAAACGTCAAGGACCTGGCCGAGATTCCGGAGAACATCAAGAATACCCTCGAGCTGATCCCGGTACGGTGGATCGACCAGGTGCTCGAACATGCGCTCGAGCGACAGCCGCAACCGCTGACCGAAGCCGAACTCGCGCAGGAGACGGCGGCGGTAGCGGAGCCGGCTGAAGGCGTGGCTGGCAAGAGCGGTGCCAGAGCGCACTGAACGCTTCGGTTTCATATCCCCGGAAGACGTGACGCAGCTTGATTTTCAAGCTGCGTCGCCGCTGCACGGGACTGGCTGCATCCGGTCGGCCAAGGCAAAATTGCACTGGCAAAGCGGGGAAGGATAGTTTAAAGTTCCCGGCTTCCTCGAGTCTCCGGCTACGGGTGCTTAGCTCAGTTGGTAGAGCGCCGCCCTTACAAGGCGGATGTCGGCGGTTCGAGCCCGTCAGCACCTACCAGATACGAACAACAACCAGCATCACGCAGTACCATAACCCGCACGGCTTAAGGCTTTGCGGGTTTTTTGTTATGCCAGCCGACGAAGTCCTGTCTCTTGCCGGGGCATTCATCTTCGGTTCAGGCAACAAAATCTAGACTCGGTCCATGTTTACAACTACCGGGTCTTGTCATGAAACGTCGCGCCGCAACTTCGATCCTGTTTGTTTCAGCACTGCTTGTTGCGCCTGTTTTGGCGCTGGCCGACGTCGAATCGGCGCGCTCCGAACTTTCCGCGGAGCGTCCCGTCGTGCCCGGACCGCTCGGGCCGCGCATGGAGGTGATCCGCGCGACGCTCGTCACCTCCATCAAGGCTCATCCCGACCTGCGCCTTACGCAAGCTGAAGGCGCAGCGCTTGCGTTGGAAGTGGGCAGGGAAATCGATTCGATTCTTGCGGACAGGGCGCTTTCCCGCGCGGCGGGCAGACAGGCGAGCTTGCTGCTTGGCGACATGCGCGACGGGCTCGAGCTCATGCGCACGGCAGGCCACGATGACGCGCGGCGCGTCGGATTGATGAAGGTCGTCCAGGACCTGAGACTCTACGGGCT
This sequence comes from Aromatoleum buckelii, assembly GCF_012910785.2. Classification (GTDB taxonomy): domain Bacteria; phylum Pseudomonadota; class Gammaproteobacteria; order Burkholderiales; family Rhodocyclaceae; genus Aromatoleum; species Aromatoleum buckelii. The sequence goes on from NZ_WTVH02000009.1 coordinate 572,449, forward strand.
GCTGTTCGAGCATCCGGGATGGCAAGGTGTGCCGGAAACCCGCTGAATGGCGAAGCGCCTTTCGGACATCCTCGACATCCTCTGGCGCCACTTTTTCATCCGGACGATCCCGCTGTCCTACATCCCGGTACAAGAGAAGGCTCAGGCGCAGGGCATGATCCTGCCCCGCCTGCCCCGCCTGCCCCGCCTGCCGCGTCGACGCAGGCCCCGGTCACTGCATGCCCCGGAGTTTTCATCATGAAACGAATCAAGCTCGGACTCATCTTCGTCCTCATCTTGCTCAGCCTGCTGTGGTGGCAGGCCGATCCGCTGTTGCTGCAGGGCGACCGTTTCTTCGCCGTGCGCAAGCTGGTGGTCAACTACACCGGCGTGCTTGCGATGGGCGTGATGAGCTTCGCCATGGTGCTGGCTTTGCGACCGGTGATCCTGGAACCGCTCCTCGGCGGGCTGGACAAGGGTTATCGGCTGCACAAGTGGCTTGGCATTTCCGGGCTGGTGCTGGGCGTCACGCACTGGCTCTGGGGCAAGGGGCCGAAATGGGCGGTGGGCTGGGGGTGGCTCGAGCGTCCGCAGCGCGGCCCTCGTCCCGAGCAGACTGTGGAAATTTTCCGCTTCTTCCAGGAGCAGCGCGGCCTGGCCGAGACCATCGGCGAGTGGGCGTTCTACGCGTTCGTCATCGCTGCTGCGATCGCGCTGACGAAGCGCTTTCCCTACCGTCGCTTCTTCCAGATACACCGCGTCCTGGCGGTTGTGTACCTGGCGCTCGTGGTGCACAGCGTGATCCTGCTGCCATTCTCATACTGGGGCACTGCCGTCGGCGTCGTGATGGGGGTGTTGATGGCGGCCGGCAGCTACGCGGCAGTCAAATCCCTGCGCGGCCAGATCGGCCGCAGCCATCGCGCCGCGGCCGAGATCGAGACGCTCGTGCGCCATCCGGGCAATCAGGTGCTCGAAGTCGGGCTCAGGCTGAAGAGCCCGTGGCGTGGCCACGACGCCGGCCAGTTCGCCTTCGTCACCTTCGACCGGCGCGAGGGGCCGCATCCCTTCACGATTTCGTCAGCGTGGAAAGGGGACGGGCGGCTTGTGTTCATGATCAAGGCGCTGGGCGACTACACGAAGAGCCTGCCGGAGACGCTCAGCGTGGGAAGCCCGGTCGAAGTGGAAGGCCCCTACGGCCGCTTCGACTTCAGCGGCGACCAGGCGCACCAGATCTGGGTCGCGGGCGGTATCGGCATCACGCCCTTCATCGCCCGTCTGCAGGGGCTGGCGGGGGAACCGTCCCATCCGCCGGTCGATCTTTTCTACAGCACGAGCGCGCTGGACGAAAATTTCATCGCGAGCATCCGGGAACTCGCCGAGCGCGCAAGGGTACGGCTGCATGTCCTGATTGCCGACCGGGATGGCCGCCTCGATGCGGACGGGATCTGCCGCCGTGTGCCGGACTGGCAAGCCGCCGGGTTGTGGTTCTGCGGACCGGCCGGATTCGGGCAGGCATTGCGTCGGGCGTTCAGCGCGAAAGGGTTCGCCGAGGAGAGGTTTCACCAGGAGTTGTTCGAGATGCGGTGAGGGAACCTGCAGGTGCTGGCTCCCGGCTGCGGCCCGGCGGAAAGAGTGCTTTGGTGCGTTGCAGCAGAATGCTAGTCTTCAATGCACGGAATAACGCATTGGAGCGAAAACGGTATGAGCGAAGCTGACCTGAAGAGGTTTTTCCTCGAGCAGGTACGCCTGTTCGAGAGTTTCCCCGCGGGCAAGGTCGAGGAGATCGTCGCCAGATCCCGCATGGCGACTTTCGAGGGCAACGAAGCGATCCTCGAAACCGGTGACGAGGGCCGCTATATCGGAGTGGTGGTCAGTGGCCACGCCGAGATCTCGATCACCGACAACACCGGCACGCGATCGGTGATCAGCGAGCTCGGCGCGGGCGATGTGTTCGGCGTGATGTCGCTGCTCACCGGCGATCGCATCATTGCCGACGTCATCGCCGGCAACCGCTGCTTCGTGCTCATGATCCCGCGGGAAGTCTTCGAAGCCTGCATCCTGACCAATCCGAAGGCTGTTGCCTACCTCTCGCGCCTGCTGGCCGAACGGAGCCGGGCGATGTCGGTGGATCTCGCGACCGCCCAGAGCCGGGCCATCGCCAGATCGGATGATCCGTATGCGCTGTCGCTCGGTACCAGCACGCCGGGCAAGGTCCTGGTGCTCAACGTCGGAATCAGCCAGATTCATTTCGGCATCTACGACACCCGGGATCTCGGTTCCGACATCCACGGCATCATCGACAACATCGACGAGGACATTGCCCGCATCAGCGTCGCAGTCGGTCCGCATGTCCGCAACATGGAGTGCGCGCGGTTTCCGCTGTCCGAGCTGTTCGCGGTAATGCAGGCGGCCACCGGATTGCTCGGCGATGCGTTCGCCTTTCATCCGCAGGAGGTCAGCGCCGTTGGCCATCGCGTGGTGCATGGCGGGAGCAGGTTTTCCAGTGCAGCCGTCATCACGCCGGCGGTCATCGCCGACATCGAGGCGCTCTCGGTATTCGCCCCGCTGCACAACCCGGTAAACGTCCAGGGCATCCGGGAGGCAATGAGGCAACTGCCCGGGGTGCCGCATGTCGCAGTGTTCGACACCGCTTTCCACCAGACTCTGCCGCCCTACGCGTATCTGTACGGGTTGCCCTACGAGCTGTACAAGCAGGGCGGCATTCGCCGCTACGGGTTCCACGGCACCTCGCACCGCTACGTGTCGCTGAAGGCGGCCGAAGTGCTCAGGCGTCCGCTGGGCGAACTGGAGATCGTGTCCTGCCATCTCGGGATCGGCGCCTCGCTGTGTGCGATCGACCACGGCCGCTCGGTCGACACCACGATGGGGATGACGCCTGCCGACGGCCTGATCATGCCAAGTCGCTCCGGCAGCGTCGATCCGGCGGTGATGATCCATCTGTTGCAGAACTGCGGGATGTCGCCGGAGCAGCTCTCGAATCTGATCAACACCGAGAGCGGCATGAAAGGCATTTCCGGCATCTCCGGCGATATCCACGAGATCGAGGCTGCCGCCAACGAAGGACATCATCGCGCGCTGCTTGCGCACAAGGCGTTCTGCTATCAGGTGCGCAAGAACATCGGCGCCTGCGTCGCGGCGATGGGGGGCATCGATGTGCTGACCTTCACCGGCGACGTCGGCGAAACCAGTGCCGCCGTGCGCAGCCTGGCCTGCCAGGGCCTGGGTTACATGGGCATTCGGCTCGACGAGGAAAAGAACCGCAACCTCGGCAAGGTCAATTCCTGCAGCGTCATCTCGGCTGATGATTCACCGGTCACCATCCTTGTTATCGCCAATGACGACGAGCGTCTGGTGGCCTGGGAAACCCTGCGCGCGATCGAGCGCAATGACCTGACGGTGGCGATGAAGGAAGGCCATCCCGAGGCGCCGATCCCGATCGAGGTCTCGGCCCACCACGTGCACCTGTCGCAAGCCGACGTAGACAAACTGTTCGGGCCCGGGCACCAGCTGACGCCGGAACACGAGCTTTCCCAGCCGGGCCAGTTCGCCTGCAGCGAAAAGGTTCACCTGGTCGGTCCCAAAGGGCGGATCGCCAACGTCCGCGTTCTCGGACCCACGCGCAAGGAAACCCAGGTGGAGATCGCCATGACCGAGCAGTTCAAGGTCGGCATCCAGCCTCCGATCCGCCAGTCCGGCGACCTCGCCAATACTCCCGGCGTGACTCTCGAAGGCCCGTACGGCAGCACGACGCTCGAGCGCGGCGTGATCTGCGCACAGCGGCATATCCACATGGCTCCCGAGGACGCGCTGCGCTTTCGCGTGCGCGACAACTACGTCGTGCGCGTACGTGTGGGCGGTGACCGCGAAATGATCTTCGGCGATGTCGTGGTGCGGGTGAATCCCGCCTATCGCCTGGCGATGCACATCGATACCGACGAGGGCAACGCGGCAAATATCCGGACCGGCATGATCGGCTACATCGAGGAGATCCAGAGCCGGCACTAGCGCCTGGAAAGTGACCTCAGCCCGTTCCAGGGCACTTCGCGTCCGCCCGTTTGGCGACGTTCTGCAAAGGCCCAGTCAAGGTGCCAGGCGACAAGCGTAAACCTTGCGCTCGATGCCCGAGTGAAAGCCGGCATCCTGATTCGGCGCCTACGGGCACGAATCGCAACTACCGGACCCGGTGTCGGGCACCTATACAGTAAGGATGCCGTTACCGCCAGCGCATTGGCGTCATGTGGGCGAGCATCGGCGGGGCGTGCCGCTGGAGCCTCGGAGGTGGGGGCCGAAGCGCAACAGCTGCGCTCGACGGCGAGGCCGCTGGGGCTTCGGTTTCATCGTGCTCCCGTCCGTCCCTTAATGGTAGTCCTTCAATGAACAAGGAGACTGTGATGATGCGAGGATGCCGTACGGCGGTGATTGCGGTTGCACTGGGGAGTCTGTTTCCGGCAGCGCAGGCTGCCGACTCGATGGAGCGAGATGGGGATCGCATGATGCGCTTGAGGGCGTCGGCCACGATCGATGGCTGCACCGATCCCGGTATTGTGGGAGCGGCGCGTTTTGTCGAGCGTCCCTCGCCCGAAGGGGTGAAGCTCGTCGATGTTCAGATTTCGGTGAAAGGATTGCCCGATGGCCTGCATGCGGTTCATATTCATCAGACCGGAGCGTGTGCGCCCACCTGCGCCGCCGCGGGTGGTCATTTCGATCCGGGACCGTACGGCCACGTGTCGCCCGACGGTAATCACCCATTCCACGCCGGCGACCTGATCAACCTCGACGTCAAGAATGGTCGCGGCATGCTCAGGACCACCACCAGCCGAGTCACCCTTTCGCCCGGCCCGCTCGGGGTGTTCGACAGCGACGGCAGCGCCCTCATCGTGCATGTCGATCCCGATACCTATTGTCCTGACGGCGCGGTCCCCGGTTGCGCAGGGGGCGGGCGCGCTGCTTGCGGCATTATCGAACCGGTTGGTGGCGACGAGGACGAGTGGTTCGATTGAGCGGCCCGCCAGTGCCGGCCCCATCGTGGTGAAAATCGAGGGGCGGCACTATCATCAAGATTCACGCAGCTGCGCTCCGGCAGGACGGGCTGTTTCTTCATCTCCGGAAACCGAGTACGGCGCGGCGCGGTTTTCCCTGCCCGGCCCGGCCCGGGCCGGCTGCGTAACCATCCCTACAGGAGCAAGCACATGCAGATCACGGACATCCTTGCGCAGACAGGCGGGCTGCAGTCGCTCGCGCGCGAACTGGGCCTTAGCGAGACGCAGGCGGCGAGGGGCGCCGAGGCGCTCGTTCCGGCAATCCTTGGCGGATTCAAGAAGCAGGCGCAGTCACAGCCTGCGGGGGCCGAAGGACTCGATGGACTGCTCGGGCAACTGGGCGGCGGTGCGCTTCTCGATCAGGTGCTGGCGCCGCAACCCACGGACGTGAGCCGGGGCGACAACGTGCTCGGCGAGATATTCGGCTCGAAGGACGTAAGTCGCGCAGTCGCGCAGAACGCGTCCGACCGGTCGGGCCTCGATCCCTCGCTGTTGAAGAAGATGCTGCCGATGCTTGCAATGCTCGTCGCAGGCTATTTGGCGAAACAGCGGGGCGCCGGCGACGCCGGGCACTCCTCTCCAATGGGCGGCGGGCTCGGTGGCCTGGGAGGTCTGTTCGGCGACCGACCGTCAGGCGCTGCCGGCGATGCAACCCCTGGCCGCGCTGCTCCGGGACTCGCTTCGATGCTCGACCTCGACGGCGACGGCAACATGCTCGACGACATCTTGCGTATGGCCGGCAAGGTGATGCGCTGATGAGTACGGCACGTTCGCTGATTCTCGGTCTTTCGGTGCTGTGCATGACTGCAGCCGGGCATGCCGCGGATATTCGGCCCGGGCTGTGGGAATTTCGCTCGACGCGGATGAACATCGGCGGGCTGCCCGACATGTCGTCGCAGATGGCGCAGATGCAGCAGCATCTGAAGAGCCTTCCTCCGGACATGCGCCGCATCGTCGAGCAGCAGATGACGGAACGCGGCGTGACCCTGGGGCAGGATGGCACGGTGCGCAGCTGCATCTCGCCGGAACAGGCGAAGGAGGACAACATCTACTCCGGCAAGACCGAGGGCAACTGCACGCTGGGCAACGTGATGAAGACCGGCGACAGCGTGACGGGACGCCTGACCTGCACGCAGCCGCAAGCCACCGGCGACTTCGCGGCGCGGGTCAGCAGTCCGGAACACTTCACGACGCGCGTCAATATGAAGTCGGCGCACGGCGACATGCAGATGGAAACCGAAGCCCGCTGGCTTTCCGCACACTGCGAAGTTCCTCAGCGCGTGCCGCCCATAGCGCGTTAGGGTCGGGCGGCAGGTACTGGGGGTTTCGGGGGAAGGAATGGGGCGGCTGCGCCGGTGCGAAGCGCCTGCCGTCGAAGTTTGCGTCGTTATTGACCGAGTCGAACAAATTGGAAGAGAACTTCTTCATCGATCCCGAAGCGATCGTTCCGGCCGGGCAGGACCCGGAAGGCGACGACGCGCTGCTTGACGTCGCCCGCGAGTTGCACGCCTACCTGCAGGGATTCGGCGCCCGGCTGGTGCACAACGAAGGCGCGGTCGCGATCGAGGTCGCCGGCAATGTCGAGGTCGATGGTCGCCGCTATCCGTTCCGCCTCGTGCCCGAGCGCGGCGTCCTCGCCCGTGTCCAGAAGTGGCGCAAGCTCGCTGCCGAGCGTCATCTGGCGCTGGTCCGCGAGCGGCTCAACGAGGCGTCGGTCGCCGAGTTCGAAAGCGAGGTGCACCGTTTTGTCGCGCGTGTGCTGCGCGAGGCCGAAGCCGAGGGGCTGGCCGGAGCGCGCTTTCTGCGCGCGCTCGAAACCGGCAAGGAGCTGGCGAGCCGGCGCTTTCGCATCGTCGAGGACCGGCTCGCCGAAGCGTCGTCACGCCGTCGCACCGAGACGCTTGCCGAGGTCGCGCGCGGCACGGTCCAGCTCACCCGCTACCCCGAGTCGTTCGAGACCGCATTCATGATGCGGCGCCGCTTCGTCGCGATCCTCGGGCCGACGAACTCCGGCAAGACCCATCAGGCGATGGAAGCGCTCGCGCAGGCAGCAACGGGTGTGTACCTCGCGCCGCTGCGCCTGCTCGCGCTGGAGAACTACGAACGCCTCGCCGACCGCGGCGTCGCGGTGAGCCTGGTGACCGGCGAGGAGCGCCGCCTCACGCCCGGGGCGACACACGTCGCAAGCACGATCGAGATGCTCGACACGTCGCGCGCGGTCGAAGTCGCGGTGATCGACGAGATCCAGATGCTCGAGGACCTCGAGCGCGGCTCCGCCTGGACCGCTGCCGTGTGCGGGGCGGCGGCGAAGACCGTGTATCTGCTCGGCGCGCTGTCGGCGCGTCCAGCGGTCGAGGCGCTCGCCGAGCGCCTTGGCTGCGAGCTCGAAGTGACCACGCTCGCGCGCAAGTCGCCGCTCGAGATGGCGCCGCGCGCCGTGGGCAGCATCGGCCAGCTGCGCCGCGGCGACGCGGTCATCGCGTTCTCGCGCCGCGACGTGCTCAACTGGGCGACGAACATCGCCGCGGCCGGATTTCGCGTCGCGACGATCTACGGCAACCTCTCGCCCGAGGTCCGGCGCGCGCAGGCGCAGCGCTTTCGCGACGGCGAGGCCGACATCGTCGTCGCGACCGACGCGATCGGCATGGGGCTCAATCTTCCGGTCGCGCGGGTCGTGTTCTCCACCGCGAAGAAGTTCGACGGCATCTCCGAGGACCTCCTGGCGCCGTGGCTCACGCACCAGATCGCCGGCCGGGCGGGGCGTTTCGGCCTGCACGAGGCGGGGCTGGTGGCTGGATTCGATGACCACACCCACCGCATCATCTCGCGCCTGATGCGCACGCCGGCCGACCCGTTGTCGAACCGCGGCTTCTACGTCACCCCGTCGCTACGGCACGTGAAGAGCATCGCCGCGGCAACCGGGGAGCGTACGCTGGCGCGGCTGCTCGAACTGTTCTCGCGCAACATCGACCTCACCGATGATTTCTTTCTCCCCGGCGACCTCAGCGAGCAGACCGAGCGCGCGCAATGGCTCGACTCCCTGCCGCTGTCGCTCGAGCACCGCTTCACGCTGTCGCTCGTGCCGGTGTCGACGCGGGTCGAAACGCTCAATCAGGCGTGGCAGGGATGGGCGCGGGCGCTGGCGAAGGAGCGTAGCTCGCATCTGTCGATCGAACCGGTCGGCGACGCGCGCTATGCGTTGCAGGCGGCGGAGGACGCGTGCAAGAAGTACTCGGCGTACGCGTGGCTGGGCTACCGACTGCCCGATTACTATCCTGATGCCGAAGCGGCAGTGGCGCTCGCGCGCAGCATGTCGGAGACGGTGGACGAGATGCTCGCCCGCCAGCACGGCCGGCGGCGCGACGAGAAACGCACTCCGACTCCCGCCCGGCGCGTTCGCCGCGGCCCCGCATTTCGAGGCGATCGACGAGAAGGGCGGACGCGCACCGGGGAATGAGCGGCATCCGCATAGGCGGTCGCGTGCGCCCGCCTGTATGTAACTCGCATTGAATGCCGATGTGCTGGCTGCCCTGCATTTCCGCAGCGACGGCAAAAAAGTTGTATCTGCAACTGCTTGATTCCCACCAAATCAACTGCTATTGTTCCGCCCGTTTTGGGCCGTCCCGCCCGGGTTGCTTCCAGCGAGGCCTCCGGATGGAGGTCGTGCGGCGCGCCGCGAGCGCACGCGGCGGCGCATGAAATCAAAACGGCACGCGATCAGGAATTCAACGGAGACAAGTTCATGCTGCAAAAATCGTCGCCCGGCGGGGCGCCCGTCGACATCGGCCGGATCCTCGATCACGGACCCTTCACGTCGATGCAGATGCTCGCCGTCATGCTCGCCGCGTTCGCGATCGTCATGGACGGATTCGACGGACAGCTGATCGGGTTTGCGATCCCGATGCTGATCAAGGAGTGGGGCATCACCCGCGCGGCGTTTGCGCCGGCGGTGGCGGCGGGCCTCGTCGGCATGGCAGTCGGCAGCGCCTGCGCCGGGATCGTTGCCGACCGGATCGGCCGGCGGCTGGTCGTCGCCGCGAGCGTGTTCCTGTTCGGCATTGCGACCTGCGCGATCGGCTTCGCGCCCGACGTGGTCACGATCTCGGTGCTGCGATTCATCGCAGGCCTGGGGATCGGCGGTGCATTGCCGAGCGCCTCGACGATGACCGCCGAGTTCACGCCCGCGCGTCATCGGACTCTCGCAGTCACCTCGACGATCGTGTGCTACCCGCTCGGCGGCATGCTCGCGGGCCTGTTCGCGAGCGCAATCCTTCCGGTGTTCGGCTGGCGCGGGCTGTTCTGGATCGGCGGCGCATTGCCGATCGCGTACAGTTTCGTGCTGCTCGCAACGCTCCCCGAGTCGCCCCGTTATCTCGCCCGCAAACCGAATTACTGGCCGGCGCTGAAGAAACTGCTCGCCCGCATGGCCCGTCCGACCACCCCCGACACGACTTTCGTCGATGCGGCGGAGCGGGCGGCCGAACAGCGCGCCGGATTCGCTTCGCTGTTCGCCGGGGGACTGGCACGCGACACGCTCGCGATCTGGTGCGGATTCTTCATGGTCATGCTGGCGACCTACACCGCGTTCAGCTGGCTGCCGGCGATGCTCGCGTCCGAGGGGCTTCCCGCGGCGTTGGCCAGTTCCGGTCTGACCGCCTACAACCTTGGCGGCGTCGTGGGGTCGCTGGGCTGCGCGGTCGCGATCACGCGTTTCGGCTCGCGCTGGCCGCTGATCCTGTGCTCGGTCGGCGCGGCTGCGAGCGCGTTCCTGCTCAAGTACGTCGATATCGCCGAGAACGGAACCTGGCTGATGATCGGCCTCGGCGTGCACGGCATGTTCGTCATCGCGGTGCAGGCAACGATGTACGCGCTGTGCGCATATGTCTACCCGACGATCGTGCGCGCCACCGGCACCGCCTCGGCGCTGTCCTTCGGCCGCCTCGGCGCGATCCTGAGCTCGTTCGCGGGCGCTGCCGTCATCACCTCCGGCGGCGCGTCGTCCTACCTGTCGATGCTCGGCTTCACGATGGTCTTGACGCTCGTTGCGCTGGCGCTCGTCAAACGCCATATCCCAAGCGTGAACGCACAGCCGCCCGTCGCTGCGCCTGCGGCGGCGACGGCAAAAGGCTACGCCTGATCGTATCAGGCCCGGCCCGGACTTCGCCTTTCGGCAGGGCCGGGCCTTCCGCTGTTGCGGAAGCTGCCGGTGACGGGCAGCACGTTTCCTCGCCGCCTTCACCCTTTGTCCCGGTTGTAATCACGTCCCGTCCGGCGCCGAGTGCCTCGTGTATCCGGCGATTGCCTCTCGCCGGCCAGCCGGCTTACGTTGCTGTTGGTGGCGTCGATATCGCCGAAGCTCACTGCCCCCAACATGCGAACTTCGCCTCGTGCACGATGGCGCGCGCCTCGTACGCACAGGCCATCACCACGGCCGATAGCCGGCGTCGGCTCGCCTCAGGTTCGGATGGGTGGTACCTGAAGGTGCATCGGCAATCGCGTTTGACAACTTGTAATGAGTGAACCATCATTCGCACGCATTGACCGACGGGCCATCGGTGCGAGCCTTTCGCGGGTACGGAGGCGGTGCGCGGCCGATCCGCAGTTCTTTTGCTGCTGTTTTCCTGGGCGTTCCGCTGCATCCGGTTCGGACTGTTGGTCACGGCCGAAGCCGGTCATCCCACCTGTAGAAAGGAAAAACGATGAAGACTCGCAACGTGCTCACACCGCTTTTCGCCTCCGTCCTGATGACGTTCGGCGCCGCCCACGCGCAAGGGGACAACGTCGTCACACTGCGCCTGCACCACTTTCTGCCGCCGTCGTCGAATGCCCAGGTGAAACTCATCGAGCCGTGGTGTGCAAAGATCGGCGCGGAATCCGCAGGCCGGCTGAAATGCCAGATCTATCCGGCCATGCAGATGGGGGGGACGCCGGCGCAACTGTTCGATCAGGCCAAGGATGGCGTCGCCGACATCGTCTGGGCGGTTCCCGGGTACCAGGCGGGGCGCTTCCTCGTGTCGGAGGTGTTCGAACTGCCGTTCATGGGCATTTCGGGTGAAAAGTCCAGCCGGGCGTTGTGGGCCTATGCGACGAAAAACGCGACGGACGAATATCGGGGTATACGGCCGCTGATGTTCCACGTCATTGCCGGAATGGCGCTGCACACGACGAAGAAGCCGATCAGGACGATGGCGGATTTCAATGGCCTCAAACTGCGTGCGCCGACCCGTCTCGCCACCCAGATGGTGACCGCATTCGGCGGGACGCCGGTGCCGATGCCGATGCCCCAGGTCTCGGAGAGCCTCGCCAAAGGTGTCATCGATGGCGCCATGATGCCGTGGGAAGTGGTGCCGGCGATCAAGGCGCAGGAGATCGTGAAGTATCACAGCGAGACCGACCCGACGATGCCGCTGCTGTCGACGACCACCTTCGTGCTGGCGATGAATCCGGCGAAATACGACAGCCTGCCGGCGGAACTGAAGAAAGTCATCGACGCTAACAGCGGGGCCGACATGTCGGCGTGGGCGGGCAAGGTTTTTGACGAGGCGACGCTGACCGGGCGCCAGTCGGGCGTGGATCACAAGAACACGTTCTACATGGTGCCCGCGGACGAAGTGAAGAAGTGGCAGAAGGCCTCGGACGGGGTCGCGATGGAGTGGGTCAGCGAAGCCACGGCGAAAGGCCACGATGGGCAGAGGCTTCTCGCGGAAGCCAGGGCGCTTCTCGCCAACTGACGGGCCTGCCGTGCGGGCGCAAGCACGGCAGTAAGCAGTCGCCCGACGCAGCCGAAACGAAGGCCGTTGATCTGGACGGGCAGCGAGCCAGCTCCTTGCCCGTTTTCATGCTGGTCCGTTCCCGAATTGACCGCCCGCGATTCGCTGCTCTACAATATTTCGAAAATAGTGGAAACATAGAATCATGGACCAGAAATCAGCGCTTGCGGTGTTCGAGAGTCTCTCGTCCGGAGTGCGGCTGGATGTGTTTCGACTACTCGTCAAGGCGGAGCCGACGGGTGTCGTCGCCGGCGAGATCGCCTCTGCACTGGACGTCGCCCCGAGCAGCCTGTCTTTCCACCTGCGCACGCTCACCCAGGCGGGCCTGCTCACCGTCGAACAGGAGGGGCGCTTTCTGCGCTACCGGGCGAATCTTTCGCTGATGGCCGAAGTCATCGGTTTCCTCACCGAAAACTGCTGCGCCGGCGTCCCCGGGCGCTGTGCGGCGATATGCGATGCCGAGGCGCAGCTTGCGGACTGCGCCGGCAGCCGCAGTGTCGGTACGGAGCGCCGGGCATGAAAGTGCTGTTCCTGTGCACCGGCAACTCGTGCCGCTCGATTCTCGCCGAAGCCACGTTCAACGTGCTGGCCCCGCAGGGGCTGGAAGCGATCAGCGCGGGCAGCCGCCCTGCCGGCTACGTCCACCCGCGCGCGCTCGCGCTGCTGGCGCGCGAAGGGATCTCGACCGAAGGGCTGTCGAGCAAGTCGTGGGATGAACTTCCGGTTACGCCCGACCTCGTCATTACCGTTTGCGGCAGCGCAGCCAGTGAAACGTGTCCGGCCTATCTCGGACCCGTCGTGCGCGCGCACTGGGGCGTCGAGGATCCCGCCGAGGCGAGCGGCAGCGATGCCCGGATCGACGCCGCCTTCGAACATGCCTACCGCACGCTGCGCGCCCGCATCGAAGCGTTTCTCACGCTTCCGGAAAACCTTGCCCGACGCGATCCAGCCGCCTTCCGCGCGGCGCTCGAGCGCATCGGGCAGATCGCTGCCTGACCCCGTAGAACTTTTAAGGAATCCGTCATGACCACGATCCAGATCTTCGATCCCGCGCTGTGCTGCAGTTCCGGCGTGTGCGGCACCGATGTCGACCAGCAGCTCGTGAACTTCGCCGCCGACGTCGAGTGGGCGAAGCAGGAGGGCATCGCGATCGAGCGCTACAACCTCGCCCAGCAGCCGCTCGCTTTTGCCGGGAACGCGGTGGTGAAGGGCTTCCTCGAGCGTTCGGGGGCCGACGCGCTGCCGCTGGTGCTCGTCGACGGCGAGGTGGCGCTCGCGGGGCGCTACCCGAATCGCAGCGAGTTGGCGCGCTGGGCGGGAGTGAAGGCGAAGCTCACGCCGTTGCCGGCGAGCGAGTGCTGCAGCGGCGGCCGCTGCTGCTGAGGCGCGGGAATCGCGATGCGTTTCCTCGACCAGCCTCCGCGTTACCTCTTTTTCACCGGCAAGGGCGGCGTCGGCAAGACTTCGCTCGCGTGTGCGACTGCGATCCATCTCGCGGGGACCGGGCGCAGCGTGCTGCTCGTCAGCACCGACCCCGCCTCGAACGTTGCGCAGGTGTTCGAACAGGAGATCGGCAACCGCATAACGCCGCTGACGGCGGTGCCCGGCCTGTCTGCGCTCGAGATCGACCCGCAGGCCGCGGCGCGGGCTTATCGGGAGCGCATCGTCGGTCCGGTGCGCGACGTGCTGCCCGAGGCCGTCGTGCGCAGCATCGAGGAACAGTTGTCCGGCGCGTGCACGACCGAGATCGCGGCGTTCGACGAGTTCACCGGCCTGCTCACGGATGCGGCCTTGACGGCCGGATTCGACCACGTCGTGTTCGACACCGCACCGACCGGCCACACGATCCGCCTGTTGCAATTGCCAGGCGCATGGTCGGGTTTCCTGCAGAACAATACCGACGGGGCGTCCTGCCTCGGCCCGTTGGCCGGGCTCGACAAGCAGCGCGAGCAGTACGGCGCAGCGGTCAGCGCGCTCGCCGACCCGGCGCGCACGCGGCTGGTGCTCGTCGCGCGCGCGCAGGCTTCGACGCTGCGCGAAGTCGCCCGCACGCATGTCGAGCTCGCGGCGATCGGCCTCGCGCGGCAGTTCCTCGTCATCAACGGCGTATTGCCCGCGGCGGAAGCGGCCGCGGACGACGCGTTGGCGGCGGCGGTGCTGCGACGCGAAGCAGCGGCGCTCGACGAGCTGCCGGCCGGGCTGCGCGGCCTGCCGACCGACCGGGTGCCGCTGATGCCGTTCAACCTGGTCGGCCTGCCGGCGCTGCGGGCCTTGCTCGGCAGCACCGAGGCGGCAGCGCAGGCCTCGGCCCCCGCCGCTGCGCCGGACGATCGCCCCGCCTTGCCGGACCTGGCGAGCGTCGTCGATGAACTGGCCACCGATCGTCACGGCCTGGTGATGCTGATGGGCAAGGGCGGCGTCGGCAAGACGACGCTGGCGGCGGCGATTGCCGTCGAACTCGCGCAGCGCGGCTTTCCGGTGCATCTGACGACGTCGGACCCGGCAGCGCACCTCGCGGACACGCTCGACGGCTCGCTGCCGAACCTCGCCGTCAGCCGCATCGATCCGCAGGCGGAGACGGAACGCTACCGTCGCGATGTGCTCGACACCCGCGGCGCGAGCCTCGACGCGCAGGGCAGGGCGCTGCTCGAAGAAGAGTTGCGTTCGCCCTGCACCGAAGAGATCGCGGTGTTCCAGGCGTTTTCGCGCGTCATCGGCGAGGCCGGGCGCAAGTTCGTGATCATGGACACGGCGCCGACCGGGCACACGCTGCTGCTGCTCGACGCGACCGGCGCGTATCACCGCGAAGTGGCGCGCCACATGGACAAGAGCGGCGTCGCGCAATTCACGACGCCGATGATGCAGCTGCAGGACCCCGCGCAGACGAAAGTGCTGGTCGTGACCCTCGCCGAGACGACCCCGCTGCTCGAGGCCGCGAGCCTGCAGGCCGACCTGCGCCGCGCCGGCATCGAGCCGTGGGCGTGGATCATCAACAACAGCCTGGCCGCGACGACGACTGCGGCGCCGCTGCTGCGCCGGCGCGCCGGGCAGGAATGGGCGCAGATCGAGGCGGTGCGCGAGCATCACGCGAAGCGGCTCGCGCTCGTTGCGATGCAGGCCGACGAGCCGACCGGAATCGGGCGGCTGCGGGCGCTGGCGGGAAATCATGCGAATTGAAGGGAGGCAGCGCTTGTCATGTCCGCGCAAGGTGAAGTGATGGCGCAAAACGAGGCGTGCATTCCGCTCGGACGATTCGAGCGTTACCTCAGCGTCTGGGTGTTCCTGTGCATCGTCGCAGGCACGGTGCTGGGGCAGGTCCTGCCGGCGGCAGCCCAGGCGGTGGGACGGCTCGAAGTCGCGCACGTCAATATCCCGGTCGGGGTGCTGATCTGGGTGATGATCGTGCCGATGCTGATGAAGATCGACTTCGCGTCACTGCACGAAGTGCGCGCACAGGGGCGCAGCATCGGCGTGACGCTGTTCGTCAACTGGGCGGTCAAGCCGTTCACGATGGCGCTGCTCGGCTGGATCTTCATCCGCCACGTGTTCGCGCCGTGGCTGCCGGCCGAACAGCTCGACAGCTACGTCGCCGGGCTGATCCTGCTCGGCGCGGCGCCCTGCACGGCGATGGTTTTCGTGTGGAGCAACCTGTGCCGCGGCGATGCGAACTTCACGATCAGCCAGGTCGCGCTCAACGACCTGGTGATGGTGTTCGCCTTTGCGCCGATCGTCGCGCTGCTGCTGGGCGTGTCGTCGATTCCGGTGCCGTGGGAGACGCTGTTCCTGTCGGTCGTGATGTATATCGTCATCCCTCTGGCGATCGCGCAGTTCGTGCGTCGGCCGCTGCTCGCCCGCGGCGAGCCGGCTTTCCGTCACGCCATGGAGCGCATCGGCCCGGTTTCGATCGTCGCGCTGCTGGCGACGCTGGTGTTGCTGTTCTCGTTCCAGGGACAGGCGATCATCGAACAGCCGCTCGTCATCGCGATGCTGGCGGTGCCGATCCTGCTGCAGGGGATATTCATTGCGGCGCTCGGCTACTGGCTGAACCGCAGGCTCGGAGTCGCGCACAGGGTCGCCGGGCCTTCGACGATGATCGGCGCGTCGAACTTCTTCGAACTGGCGGTCGCGGTCGCGATCGTCCTCTACGGCTTCGATTCGGGAGCGGCGCTGGCGACCGTCGTCGGCGTGCTGATCGAGGTGCCGGTCATGCTGTGGCTGGTGCGCATGGTCAATGCGAGCAAGGGCTGGTACGAAGCCGGCGCGGCGCCCGGCAGGCTCGCCGCCGCCGCGCCTCGTCGCCCATCGCGTTGAATCGGCGCTGGATTCGCCCTGGATTAGCCCTGGATTAGCCCTGGATTCGCGCCACTCCCCCGGGACGTCGATTGTCGCCGGGGTGGCGGTGGCGCATGATTTCGCCGGCTGCACGAATTTTCGTTGCGCCACCCGCGACCGCGCGGGTTCGATGCATGATGCGGTTTTTCCGAGGCAATCGATGAGAGCGATCCTGCTGGCTGCGCTGACCGCGGCTCTTTTGCTGACCGGCGGCTGCGCCGTCTTCGCCGTTGCCGACGCAGCGGTGTCGGTCGTCGCGACGACGGTGAAAGTCGGCGCCAAGGTCGTCGGCGCGGGCGTCGAAGCGGCGCTGCCCAATGACGAGGACGAGGACGATGACGACTGAAGCGCCGCTGCCGGGCTTCCTGAAGCGGACATCGGGGGCCGGGCAGGAACGTTGTGCCCTCCCTTGCGCGGCGTCGGGAAAACAGATTGCTTCGGCCCGGCCCCGGTGCTACTTTCGGGAACGCAAAAGCCGGATCGGCGAACGGAAACGCCCGCAGCCGGACCCCTCGGCGCCAGGCAGTCGAAAGCCCGTTGGCGATGCTCGTAGTCTCGAAAACGTGTCACAGCCCGGAGGAAATCATCGATGTGGAAATCGCTTCACATTGACCCCGCCAAGTGTACCGGCTGCCTGCAGTGCGAAATGGCATGCTCATACGAACACACCGGCGTCATCAATCCCAGCAAGTCGCGCATCAAGGTCTTCAGCTTCGAACATGAAGGGCGCAAAGTGCCTTACACCTGTACTCAGTGCACCGAAGCATGGTGCCTGCACTCCTGTCCGGTCGATGCGATCCGGCTCGACCTGACGACCGGCGCGAAGATGGTGTTCGAAGACACCTGCGTCGGCTGCAAGGTCTGCACGATCGCCTGTCCGTTCGGCACGATCAACTACAACCAAGACACCGGCAAGGTGCAGAAATGCGACCTGTGCGAGGGGGATCCGGCGTGCGCGAAAGCCTGCCCGACTGCCGCGATCACCTACATCGATGCCGACTGGACAGGCCTCGCGCGCATGCAGGCCTGGGCGGCGAAAGCCAACACGCCGGCCTCGGCGGCTTGAGAGGAGCGGACATCATGGGATGGAATCGCAAGGTCCTCCGCGTGAACCTCGCCGCAGGCACGTGCACGCCTGAGCCGCTGAACATGCAGTGGGCCGACGAATACCTCGGGTCGCGCGGGCTGGCGACGAAATACCTCGTCTCCGAAACCGATCCGAAAGTCGATCCGCTGTCGCCGGACAACAAGATGATCATGGCGACCGGCCCCTTGACCGGCACGATGGCCTCGACCGGCGGGCGCTACACCGTGGTCACGAAAGGAGCGCTGACCGGCGCGATCGCCTGTTCGAACTCCGGCGGCTTCTTCGGCGCCGAGATGAAGTTCGCCGGCTGGGACATGGTGATCTTCGAAGGCCGCTCGCCGACGCCGGTGTACCTCTTCATCGAGAACGAGCGCGCCGAACTGCGCGACGCTTCCCACCTGTGGGGCAGGAGCTGCTGGGAAACCGAGGGGACGATCCGCGCGCAACACCAGGACCCGCTGATCCGCGTGTCGTCGATCGGCCGCGCGGGCGAGAACCAGGTGATGTTCGCATGCATCGTCAATGATCTCCATCGCGCGGCGGGGCGTTCGGGCGTCGGCGCGGTGATGGGTTCGAAGAACCTCAAGGCGGTCGCGATCCGCGGCACCAAAGGCGTTTCGGGGATCCGCGACTTCCCCGGGTTCGTCCAAGCGACGAGCGAGGCGAAGAAAGTGCTCGCCGGCAACCCGGTGACGAGCGAGGGCATGCCGAAATTCGGCACGCAGGTGATGATGAACGTCATCAACGAGATGGGCGCGCTGCCGACGCGCAACCATCGCGACGTGCAGTTCGAGGACGCGTCAAAGATCTCGGCCGAGGCGATGCACGAGAAGCGCCCGAGCGACGGCAAGCCGCAGCTCGTGACGAACGCGGCATGCTTCGGCTGCACGATCGCGTGCGGCCGCATCTCGGCAATCGACAAGACTCATTTCACGGTAAAGAACAACCCGAAATACTGGGGTGCTTCCGGCGGGCTCGAATACGAGGCAGCGTGGGCGCTCGGTGCGGCGAACGGGGTCGGCGACCTCGAAGCGCTGCAGTACGCGAACCTGCTGTGCAACGAGCAGGGCATGGACCCGATCTCGTTCGGCGCGACGGTCGGCGCGGCGATGGAGCTGTACGAGATGGGCGTGCTGACCCAGGAGCAGCTCGGCCTCGACGCGCCGTTCGGCTCGGCCGAGGCGCTCGCGAAGCTCGCCGAGATGACCGCGACCGGCGAAGGTTTCGGGCGCGAGATCGGCCTCGGCTCGAAGCGCCTGTGCGCGAAATACGGCCACCCGGAGCTGTCGATGAGCGTCAAAGGCCAGGAATTCCCTGCCTACGACTCGCGCGGCATCCAGGGCATGGGCCTCGCGTACGCGACGTCGAACCGCGGCGCATGCCATTTGCGCGGCTACACGGTCGCCTCCGAAGTGCTCGGCGTGCCGGTCAAGACCGATCCGCACGTCATCGAGGGCAAGGCCGAGCTCGTCAAGGCGTTCCAGGACGCGACCGCGGTGTTCGATTCGGCCGGCATCTGCGTGTTCACGTCGTTCGCGTGGACGCTCGCCGACGTGCAGCCGCAGATCGCCGCGGCCTGCGACGGCGACTGGTCGATGGACAAGCTCGCGACGGTCGGCGAGCGCATCTGGAACATGGAGCGCCAGTTCAACAACGCTGCCGGCCTGGCCGCGAAGGACGACAACCTGCCGCCGCGCCTCACGAGCGAACCGGCAAAGACTGGGCCCGCGAAAGGCATGGTGAATCGCCTCGCCGAGATGCTGCCCGAGTATTACGGCGTGCGCGGCTGGACGCCGGAAGGCACGCCGACGCCGGAAACGCTGTCCCGGCTGGGGCTGTCGTGACCGCCGGATGATTTGTCTGCGGGAGGCGGCGCAGCGTCCTGCACCGCCTCCCCGCCTCCCGCCTACGCGGCCGCCCGTACGGGCCGCGCCTACCCGACGCGAACGAGGACCTTCCCGATGAAACACGTGATACTCGGCAACGGCCCGGCGGGCGTGATTGCCGCCGAAACCCTGCGCCGCGCCGCGCCAGCCGACGACATCCTGCTCTTTGGCAGCGAAGACGCGCCGCCGTATTCGCGCATGGCGATCCCCTACCTGCTGGAAGGAAACATCGACGAGTCGGGCACATGGCTGCGCAAGTCGCCCGGCCATTTCGACCGCTTGCGCATCCACGAGGTGCGCGGGCGCGCGGTGTCGCTCGACAGCGAGCGGCGTCGCATCCTGTTCGACGACGGCCACTTCGAATCGTGGGACCGGCTGCTGATCGCGACCGGCTCGCACCCGGTGCGTCCGCCGATCCCGGGCATCGATCTGCCGGAAGTGCAGACCTGCTGGACGCTCGAGGACGCGCGCGCGATCGCCCGTTTCGCGACCCCCGGGGCACGCGTGCTGCAGCTCGGCGCAGGCTTCATCGGCTGCATCATCATGGAAGCGCTCGCCGCGCGCGGCGTCGAACTGACGGTCGTCGAGATGGGCGACCGCATGGTGCCGCGGATGATGACGCCGCAGGCCGGCGGCATGATCCGCAAATGGGTCGAGGACCAGGGCGTGCGCGTTGTGACGAACGCCGGCGTCAGCCGTATCGATTGCCGCGCGAGCAACGATGCGCCGCTCGACGTGACGCTGTCGACCGGCGAAGTCGTCGTCGCCGATCTCGTCATCGTCGCCGCCGGCGTCGCGCCGAACATCGCGTTCCTCGAATCGACGCCGGTGCATGTCGCGAAAGGCGTGCTCGTCGACGACCGGCTCGAGACCAGCATCCCCGGCATCTTCGCCGCCGGCGACGTCGCCGAGGCGCCGGACCTCTTCACCGGCGCGCATCTCGTTGCCGCGATCCAGCCGAACGCGGCCGATCAGGCGCGCGTCGCCGCGCTCAACATGGCGGGGCACGAGACGCGCCTGAAAGGCGTTCTCGCGATCAACGTGCTCGACACGCTCGGGCTGATCTCGTCGTCATTCGGGCAATGGTGGGGCGAGGAACGCGAGCGCGGCGGGGCCGGCGTCGAACACGTCGACGAAGCGGCGTACCGCTACTTGAGCCTGCAGTTCAAGGACGACGTGCTGATCGGCGCGACCTCGATCGGGCTGACCGAGCACGTCGGTGCGCTGCGCGGCCTGATTCACGGCAAGGTGCGCCTCGGCGAATGGAAGGAGCGGCTGTTGCGTTCGCCGCTGCAGTTCGTCGATGCGTACATCGCGCGCTCGCAGCAACCGATGGCGCTCGCACGGTGACTTTTGCATTGCGTGCGTGCGGCGGTGCGCGAGGGGGGCGCGCGGGATGAGGGTCGCGTTCAAGCTCTTCGCGTCGCTGACGGACTATCTCCCGCCCGAGCGCGACGGCAACCGCGTCGAACTCGACGTCGAGGAGGGCATCACCGTCGCGGAGCTGATCGCGCGTTTCCGGGTGCCCGAACGCAGCCCGCACCTCGTGCTTGTCAACGGCCACTTCGTGCCGCCGGCGGCACGTGCGACGCGCCGGCTCGGCGACGGCGACGAGCTCGCGGTGTGGCCGCCGATTGCCGGCGGTTGAGCGCGGGGACCGGACTTGGGACTCGCGCCGATCGCGGATGAGTTCGAGCGCGAAGTCAGCGCGTCGCCGCAGCAATTCGAGCGCGAATTGCGCAAGGCCTGGCCCGCGGGCGTCGAGACGCTCGCCTTCGGGGGGTTCCGCGTGCGGGAAGGTCACACGCAGCTCGACATCGAAACGGAATCGCGTGGCGTGCGCCGGCTCGGCCTGTTGGAGCTGCCGGTCGTCGTCGTGCGCTATCGCTTCGCCGGCGGCGACCCGGCAACGCGTCGTGCGTTGCTCGCGGCGCTCGACCGCGCGATGCAGCGCGGCGGCGGCTGAGCGACGCAGCTCGGCGACAGCGCTTCAGACGAGCGCAGCAATGACGACGCCGGGCGCGACGCAGGGGCGCGACCAGTGCCACAGCGCGGGGTGGCCGAGCCAGGGCGTCAGCCAGCGCAGCCATCGATTGGCGACGAGGGGACGAGGGTCTTGCGCTTCGGGATTCGGCGTCGTTCGAATTGCCGTTCAGCTGCCTGCCGGAGGCGGATTGTTGAAGCGGATCCGGTCGGGAGCGGTCGTGCCGCCGGTCATGACGAAAGTCATCGCCTCTTCCATCGTCCAGTCCGTCTGCACGACGTTGGCGAGGGGGACGATTTCTATATAGCCCGAAGTCGGGTTCGGTGCCGTCGGCACGTAGACTGCCGCGAGCTCCGCGCCGCTCGTCGTGTCGCGCATCACCTTCGTCACGAAGCCTATCGTCTTCATCTCCGGTGTCGGAAAGCTGATCAGAACGACGCGCTGACCCTTGACCGGCGGCTTCTGCAGCGTTTGCAGGAAACGCTTCGTGCCGCCGTAGATCGTTTGCACGAGCGGCAGGCGCGCGACCATCGCTTCGGCGGCGTCGAGCAGCTTGCGTCCGATCACGAGCGAGGCCATGACGCCGATCGCATAGAGGCTCGCGAGCGTCAGCAGCACTGCGACGAGCTTCTGGAAGTCGGAGTCGAGCAGCCACGCGGCAAGGGTGTCCGACATCGGCTCGACGAGCCGTGCGGACGCGCGCAGCAGCGGCGTTCCCATCGCGGCGAGGATGCCGAGGAGGAAGTCGAACACGAGCCAGGTTACCCACAGCGGCGCGACGGTGAAGAATCCGATCAGCACGCGCCGGCCGAAATGACGGCTCGCGCGTCCGGGATGCGGAAAAGTCGGGTCCTCCGCGGTCATCGCGTCGCGCCAGGCGCGTTCGGGTTCCCCCCGGCCTGCGGCATCAATGCGGCCGCCGCCGCCGCGCGGGGGTGAGCGTCGATCGTTGTCGAGTGAATCTGCCTGTCCTCCCACTTTGCGTGCCGCCCGAGCGGCGCCCCGGACACTGCGCCTGCCCGCCAGCAGCCGGTTCGATTCGTCGTTGCCAGCTTCGATATTGTATCGTCGCCCGCGTTCCGATTGCTTTGGGAAGGAAGATATTCGTCACGGCCCCGTGAGAAAGGCCCGGGCGATGTCGAAACGCCGCCGTTCCGCTATCCTCCCGCCGATGTCCCTGTTTGCCGCGACCTTCTCCGAAGCGTTTTCACTGCTCGCCACGTTCGACGACCGCGTCGCGGAGATCGTCGTGCTGTCGCTGCGCGTCAGTGGCGGCGCGGTGCTGATCGGCATGCTGTTCGGGCTGCCGCTGGGGGCGTGCCTCGCGATCGGCAATTTCCCCGGCAAGCACACGCTGTCGGTGCTGATGAACGGGCTGATGGGCGCGCCGTCGGTCGTGGTGGGTGTCATCGTCTATCTGCTGCTGTCGCGCTCCGGCCCGCTCGGTGATTACGGCCTGCTGTACACGCCGGCCGCGATGGTGTTCGCGCAAAGCCTGCTGGTCATTCCGCTGATGGCGGCGATCACGCGCCAGGTCATCGAGGACGCTTGGCAGCGCTGCGCCGAGGAACTGCGCGTGATGCGGTTCTCGTGGTGGCAGAGCGTCACGACGCTGCTGTACGACTGCCGCCATTCGCTGGTCGTCGCGGTGCTGGCGGGACTGGGGCGGGGGATGAGCGAAGTCGGCGCAGTGATGATCGTCGGCGGCAACATCGACCGCGCGACGCGCGTGATGACGACGACGATCGCGCTCGAGACGAGCAAAGGCGACCTGCCGCTCGCGATCGCGCTCGGCGTCGTGCTCGTCGTCGTGATCCTGGCGCTCAACGCGTTCGCGTTCGCGATGCGCGGCTGGGCGATGCGGCGGTACGGATGAGCGCGATGTTCCCGCTGCGCATCCGCGACCTGCGTTTCCAGCCGAACGGCCGGGCAGTGCTCGACGGCGTTGATCTGGAACTCGCCGGCGATGGCATCACGCTGGTGCTTGGGCCGAACGGCGCGGGAAAAAGCGTGCTGCTGCGCACGCTGTGCGGCCTGATCGAGCCGAGCGGCGGGACGATCGACTGGGGCGGGACGGTGCGGCCAAAGTTCGGCGTGACGATGGTCTTCCAGCACCCGATGATGCTGCGCGCCTCGGTGCTGGAAAACGTCGCGCTCGCGTTGAAGCCGCATGGCATCGGGCGCGGCGAACGCCATCGCCGCGCCGCGGCAGTGCTCGCGCGCGTCGGGCTCGGCGGACGCGAGGCCGACAGCGCGCGCTATCTGTCGGGCGGCGAGAAGCAGCGCCTCGCGCTCGCCCGCGCGTGGGTCACTGCGCCGCGCCTGCTGCTGCTCGACGAACCCACCGCGAGCCTCGACCCGTCGGCGACGGCCGAAGTCGAGCGCATCGTGCGCGAGATCCGCACCGACGGCACGCGCATCCTGATGGCGACGCACAATCTCGGCCAGGCGACGCGCCTCGGCGACGACGTCGTCTTCATGAGCGCCGGGCGGGTGCGCGAGCACGCGCCGGTGCAGCGATTCTTTGCGAAGCCCGCGTCCGAAGAGGCGCGCCTGTTCATCCAGGGCGAACTGCCGTGGCGGATGAATTTCTGAACCGCGCAGTGCGGCCTGGCGTTCCCTGCCGGTTGCGGTCGTTCAGGCGCTGACGCGCGGCACTGCGCGAGTCCAGTACGGCGTCGGCCCGAACCGTTCCGCGAGGTAATCGACGAGCACGCGCACCCGATGCGGCACGTAGCGGCTGCCGGGGAAGACCGCATAGATCTGCAGTTCGGTGGCCGAATAGTCCGCCAGCACTTCCTCGAGCAGACCCGCCTGAACCGCTTGCGCGCTGAGGAAAGTCGGCTGGTTGGTGATGCCGAGGCCGCGGATTGCCGCTTCGAGCAGCGCGTCGCCGTTGTTCATCTGCAGGCGTCCCTTGACTGGAACGGTGCGCTGTTCGCCGTCGATGCGGAAACTCCAGCCGGACGATGGCGCGAGCGTGTAAGTCAGGCAGTGTTGCCCGAGCAACTCGTCCGGGTGCTGCGGACGCCCGTGGCGGTCGAGGTACGCAGGCGCGGCGACAACTGTGAGCTCGCTGGTGCTCAGGCGGCGGATGACGAGCGTCGGGTCGATGTGCTGCGAGATGCGCACCGTGAAGTCCAGCCCGCCTTCGATCAGGTTGACGCGCCGGTCGGTGAATTCGAGATCGACGGTGACTTCGGGGTAAGTCGTGATGAAGTCGGAAATCAGTGGCACGAGGTGGCGAATGCCGAAGCTCATCGGCACGCTGATGCGGATCGGCCCGCGCGGCGCGCGCTTCTCGCCGGCGAGATCGCCTTCGGCGGCTTCGACCATCGCCAGGATCTCGCGGCATTTTTCCAGGTACGCGGCGCCCGACGACGTGAGGCTCAGGCGCCGCGTGCTGCGGGCGAGGAGCTTCGTGCCGAGGTGCGCCTCCAGCCCGGCGATCTGCCGCGTGATCGCCGAGCGGGCGACGTTGAGGTAATCGGCGACGGCGGTGAAGCTGCCAGCTTCGGCGACCCGAACGAAGACATCCATTGCCTGCAGACGGTCCATTGTTTTCCTGATCGCAACAAAGAATTTGAAAATAGCGCCTGTTTCGATACTAATCAATCGCCTAAAGTATGCCGCTTGAAACTCGCGACATGAGAGGACGGCAGGGTGATTCTGGTGACAGGGGCGAGCGGGCAGTTGGGACGGCGAATCGTCCAGTGGCTCTCGGTCCGGCTTCCCGAAGGGGGCGCCGGAAAACTCGCCGTCAGCGTGCGGGACCCGGCACGCGTCGACGTTGCGGCGCGCGGCATCGAAGTGCGGCACGGGAATTTCGACCGCCGTGAAACCCTGTCCGCCGCGTTCGCCGGCGTCGAATGCCTGGTGCTGGTGTCCACGGCCGGGCCGGAAGACGCTTGCATCGCCCGCCATTGCAATGCCATCGAGGCTGCCGCGGCCGCGGGCGTGCGGCGGGTCTGCTACACGAGCTTTCTCGACGCGGATGCGAAGTCGCCGTCGGCCTTCGCCCGGATGCATGCCGCGGCCGAAGCCGATCTCGCCGCGTCCGGCCTCGCCTGCACCGTGCTGCGCAGCGGCCTTTATGGCGATTTCCTGCCGATGAAATTCGCCGCTGCGCTGCGAACCGGGGCGCTGCGGCTCCCGGCAGGCGACGGCAAGGTGAGCTACCTGTCACGCAACGAACTGGCCGAGGCGATTGCCGCCGCCGCTGTCGCGCCGCGGTTGGAGAAACAGACGTATGAACTGACCGGGCAGACCGCCCATGATTATCGTGACCTCGCCGCCCGAGTCGCTGCCGCGGTCGGCAAGACGCTGCGCTACGAAGCGGTGCTTTCGGGTGCCCCTGTCGAGTCGTTCGAAGCCGGGGACATGCCCGCGGCCACTGCTCGCGTGCTCGCGCCCCTGTACGCGTCGATCGCCGGGAACCGCGTTGCCCGCACGACCAACGACTTCGCCGCGCTCGTCGGCCACCCGCCGAAATCGATCGATTGCCTCGTCGCCGAATTCTTCCGCGCGCCCCGCGCGTAGCACGCGACGCTCCCCAGCACGCAAAAGGAGAAAACCCGATGCCTTCCTGGCCCCATTACACCGTAGCCGCCCGCGCCGCGCACTGGCTGATGGCCGCGCTGATGCTCGCCGCGTTCCCGCTCGGCGTCTATATGCACGACCTGCCCCTGTCGCCATTGAAGCTGCAGCTCGTTTCGTATCACAAGTGGCTCGGCGTGGCAGTGCTGCTGCTGATTTTGCCGCGCCTCGTCGTGCGCCTCGCGCACACGCCGCCCGCGCCCTTGCCTGCGCCGACGTGGCAACAGAAAACCGCCGTGGCGACGCACCTGCTGCTGTATGCGCTGATGATCGCGGTGCCGGTGACGGGCTGGCTGATGAGTTCGGCGAAAGGCTTTCCGGTCGTCTTTCTCGGCGTGCTGCCGTTGCCCGACCTCGTCGGCAAGAACAAGGAACTGGGGGAGCTGTTCATGGCTGCCCACGAAATCCTCAACTACACGCTGCTGGGGCTGGTCGGGCTGCACATCGCCGCCGCGCTCAAGCACCATTTCATCGACCGGGACAGAACCCTGTCCCGCATGCTGCCGGTACTCGAACGGGTCCGCTAAGGAAAATCAAAATGAATGCACCGCTGTCATTCAACGCCGCACTGCTCGCCATCGCGCTGCCGCTCGCCAGTGGCGCCCTCGCTGCTGGGCTGGAACAGGTGTTCAACCACGTCCAGGCGGACAAGACCCGGGTCGATTTCGTCTTCAAGCAGATGAACGTGCCGATCGAAGGGCATTTCGGCAAGGTCAGGACCGATCTCGTGTTCGACGCCGCGGCGCCCGCAAAATCGAGCGTCCGGCTCGAACTTGACCTCGCGAGCATCGACGCCGGTTCGTCCGAAGCCAATTCCGAAGTGCTCGGCAAGCCGTGGTTCAACGTCAAGGACAACCCCACTGCGACGTTCGTTTCCACCGCGGTCAAGCCGCTCGGCGGCAACCGCTTTGAGGTCGTCGGCAATCTCAGCCTGAAAGGCAAGACGCAGCCGCTGACGGCGCCGGTCACCGTCACCCGCCAGGGCGATACGGCGACGTTCGACGGTGGCTTCACGCTCAAGCGCCTCGAATTCGCAATCGGCGACGGCATGTGGGCGGACACGTCGGTCGTCGCCAACGACGTCGATGTCCGTTTCCATGCAGTCGCCCGCAGCGCCACCGCGAAGTAACGTCGCCCTGCACTCTTTTTTTTACCTACTCAACGCAAAAAAGGAATCAACAATGAACGAACTCGTCCGTTTCGCCGTCGCCACCACGTTCGCCGCTGCTGTCGCCGCTCCGGCGCTGGCCGCTCCCGAAACCTTCAGCATCGATAACTCCCACACGTTTCCGCGCTTCGAGTACAGCCACTTCGGCTACTCGACGCAGCAGAGCCGTTTCAACAAGACTTCCGGCACGATCGTGCTGGACCGGGCCGCGAAGACCGGTTCGGTCGAGGTCACGATCGATGCGAAGTCGGTCGACACCGGTTCCCAGCTTTTCGACGCTCATATCCAGGACGAGAAGTTCTTTCACACCGAGAAATACCCGACGATCACGTTCAAGTCGACGGGCGTAAAATTCGACGGCGACAAACTCGCGTCGGTCGATGGCGACCTGACGATAAAGGGCGTGACAAAGCCGGTGACGCTCGAGATCAGTTCGTTCCACTGCATGCCGCATCCGATGCTGAAGAAGCTCGGCTGCGGCGCGAATGCGACGACGATGATCAAGCGCTCGGAATTCGGCGCCGGTGCGAACGCGCCGTATGTCAGCGACGAAGTGAAGCTCGTGATTGCGGTCGAAGCGGTGCAGAACTAAGCGCGGACTGCGCATTCCGAGGCACGCAGTGCCCCCGGCGATGGGGGCACTGTCGATTGGGCCCGGCGTTTCCGGAGCGGGAGGCGTGAGGTCGTTTCCCGACGGCTGGCGCGGAATTTATTGGAGAAGCTGGTGGATCTGAATTCGGGAGCTTCGCGCTCGCCTGCGTTGCCGCGACCATCGGCAGGCGCTGCAGGGGCATCGCCATCGTGAGCGGCGACGTATCGATCGTGTGGAACGAGGACGGAAAGGTGCGCTCGGCGCGGTGGCGTTCGGAGAGCGCAACGCCGGCGCCGAAACGCGTCGTCGTCGCCGACGATCGCCTGAGCGCGGATGCCGCGTACCGGCTGGCGTGCGAGGGGACCGCGATCCTGTGGCGCGGGGACTTTCAGAATGCGCGCCAGCTGCTGCAGGCGATGGCGCGGCGCACCGAACGTCGGGGCGGACGGTCGGGCAAGCCGGGCAAGGCCGCTGCCGAAGGCAATGTGGCCGCGACCGACGCGTTTCATCTGCACCGCCAGGCTCAGGCCCAGCGGGCGCGCACGCTCGGCATGCTGCTGCTGCCGTTCGATGCCGACTACACCATTCCGCTGCGCCGTGCCCCCGACGTCCGGCAGGCGTGCGCCGAAGCCTACGGGCCGCGGGCCGAGTCTTTCGTCGTGTCGCTGCGCGAGCTGCTCGGCCTGATCGGCGCGCACGAATGGCGCAAGAAAGGGGTTTCGATCCCGGCGCTCGGCGAGCGCATCCACCCTCATTACGGCGTGTTTTCGCCGCTGCGCGGGGAATACGTCGGGCTGGTCGCGGAGGCGCCGCTGCCGGCGGGCGCCGAAACACTCGCGTTCGACATCGGCACCGGCAGCGGCGTGCTCGCAGCCGTGCTCGCTCGCCGCGGCGTTCGTCATGTCGTCGCGACCGACCAGGATACGCGCGCCCTCGCGTGCGCTGCCGAAAATCTCTCCCGGCTCGGCCTCGCCGCGCAGGTCGAGGTCGTCCGCGCCGACCTCTTTCCCGAAGGCCGCGCGCCGCTCGTCGTGTGCAACCCGCCGTGGGTGCCTGCCCGGCCGAGCTCGCCCGTCGAGCACGCGGTGTACGACCCTGACAGCCGCATGCTGCGCGGTTTCCTCGGCGGACTCGCCGCCCATCTCGCTCCTGGCGGGGAAGGGTGGCTGATCCTGTCGGATTTTGCCGAGCATCTCGGACTGCGCTCGCGCACCGAACTGCTCGCGCTGATCGACGAAGCAGGCCTGCAAGTCGTCGGACGTCTCGACGCCCGCCCGCAGCATCCGCGCGCCGCTGACGCCTCCGATGCGCTGCACCGGGCGCGCGCAGCGGAAGTGACATCGCTGTGGCGACTCGCAGCGCGTTGAGGCCGGTCGGAATCGCCTCCCGGGAACGAGGATTGCTGCACGAACGGGTGACTGCGGATTTCACTTCGCCGATTAGGTCGTCGGTCAGGCGGATCCGGTCGAGGAGCTCACCCAACGACAAGGAGTGACGAAATGAACTGGGATCGTGTCGAAGGCAACTGGAAGCAGTTCAAAGGCAACGTCAAGCAGCAGTGGGGCAAGCTCACTGACGATCAGCTCGATGTAATTGCGGGCAGGCGTGACGAGCTGGCCGGCCGCATCCAGGAATCCTACGGGATATCGAAGGACGAGGCGGAGAAGCAGATCGCCGACTGGGAAGCTCGGCAAAAGGACTGATGCACCAGCTTCCTCACGGCGCGAGTGTCGTGCCCGCGGGGGACGCAAAAAAGGCCCCTCGCGGGGCCTTGTCGTAATGTCTTCGAACCGAATCGTAATTGTCTACGCGGATTTCTTGCCGTAAGGGCGCCCTTCAGTTGCCTGCGAAGCTGCTTCGGTCGCCGCGGTGAGATTGTCGGCAGTCAGCGATGAAAACCGACGCATACCGGTGTTGAAGGCTTCGAAGGCGGAATTCCAATCACCAACAAACGGGTTGCGGCCGGCGAACTGTGGAATCATCGCATTGAAAGCTTCCTGCTGAGTCTTGGCGAGGATGTCGCAAGCCTTGCGTGTGTAATTCTGGGCGTTCTCCAGCAGCGGCTGGAAGACCATCAACTGGACATCCTGGGGATTCTTGGCACGGGCCATTTCCTGCATCGCCGATGTGCTGATTTCCATCGCTTCGTGCATCGCGCTCATGTTCAATTCCGCCAAGCGCTGGGCGCTCGCCAGATAAAGCGTCGAAATTGTCTGGAACGCCTGGACGACATTCGCGCCGATCGCTTCGTGCTCGTGCTTCGTGGGCATCGTGTTATTCCTCCGGATTCTCGTTGTCGGACGCCGGAGCCTTGCCGACTTCTTCTTGCGTCACCGTTCGTCTGTCGCGCCATGGTGTACGCGGCAGCGAGGGAGTCCAGTTTCCTCCGTTGGGTGCGAGATGCAATCCCTCAATCACTACCGGATGTTTCGAGCGCTGCAGCCTGGCTCAGCGTACTCCGAAAAGCCCGATCAGACCGATGACAATCAGGTAGATCGCGACGATGTAGTTGAGCAGCCGCGGCACGATCAGAATCAGGATCCCCGCGATCAGCGATACCAGGGGGCCGGTGCTCAGGTGCAGGTCCATGCTCGAACTCCTTGTGCGATGTTCCAATATAGTAGAAATCCTTTACCGGTTTTTCCGCCGTTCGTGGCTGCCGGATCATTCACGCTGCGGGTTTTTCGCTTCGCGGATGAGCTTCCCGCAGTCGCTGTCCAGGCCGGGTCCGGTTTCGATCAGCGGGAGGAGGGCGAGCAGCGGGTTGATCAGGCCCAGTGCGACGGCTCCGAGCCCGCGCGCGGCAACCTTGGCGGTGTCGACGGAGGGCTCGGGATTCGCGAAAGTCCCCTGGATGTAAATCGGGCTGCGCAGCGCGACGGGAGTGGTGACCTTGGTGTCCGATTCCAGCGTGAGGTCGAGTTTTTCCTCGCCCAGATCGACGGTACCGGACCCGATGATCCGCATGATGTCGGTGTCGAGCACGAGCGCGTTCGTTTTCATGAGCCCGTCCGTCACGCTGAAGTCGGCGATTACGCAGCGGATCTCGACGAGTTCGTCGCCGGTAAGCTTCAACTGCAGCATGTCCCACAGGTGCAGCCCGAGCGTTTCCACCATGAAACGGCTGATCTGGCCTTCGGACAGGATCAGCGTCGCTTTGCCGTCCGCGGTGCCGAGCATGCCGGCAACGGAATTTCCCCGCCCCTCGAGGTCAATCTGGCCATTGAGTTCTCCCAGCGTGGGCTTCGCGAGGTCGGACGGAGGGAACAACTTTGCAAGCTTGAGGCCTCGCACCCGAAGCTTCGTCTTCGCCTCGAGCGGTTTTTCCTGGCCATTCATGCGGACAGTGCCGCTGAGCGTCCCTCCGGCAATGCCGAACTCGAGCGGATCGAGCGTCAACACCGAATCCTGCATCTGCAGGCGGGTCACGAACTTGTCGATCGGCAGCGCGTCGGGGCGGCGGATCCGGTCGGCCCGGAGCTTGACGTCGGCATCGACGGTGTCCCACCGTCCGGTGCGGAACGGGATCTCGGGCAGCACGGTGCCGTCTTGGGCGGGCGCGTCGGGGGCAGCGTCTTCCGATTTGGCCGGCGCTTCCTTTGCCCCGACGAGCGGGCCGAGGTCGGCGAAATCGAGCAGCTTGAACGCCAGGTCGCCATGCAGCGCCGGCCGTTCGCCGCCGGTGGCGACTTGCAGCGTGCCCGCGACGTCGCTCTTGCCGATCGCCCCAGAAAAGTTCTCGTAGCGCCACATCGTGCCGTTGCGGATCAGGTGACCGGTAGTGCGGTAGGGCGGCGTTTCGGGCAGCGCGATGCCGATGAGCCGATACAAGTCAGCGATGCTCGCCCCGCGAAGGTCCAGGTCGAGGTCGATCGCGGTCAATTTCAGCAGGCTGGTGATGCTCCCTTCGGCTTTCACCGCCGTGTCGCCGAAGCGCGCCTGCACGTCGAGCGGGTAAGGCGTTTCCTCGTCGCGCAACGCCAGTACCGGGCCACCGGTGCCGCGTGCATTCATCGGCAGCCCCTTGTATTGCCCTTTTGCATCGAACCGGATGCCGCCTTCGGCCGCTGTGCCAGCCGGGGCGTCGGCTCCGGGTTTCTCGCCGGCTGCGCCGTCACGCTGGCCTTCGCCGCTGTCCCCGCCGCCGGTCGTCGACAGCGTGGCGTCGATGCGTGTCTTCTGTGCGGGATCCGCGTAACGGATGCGGCCGTCGTGCAGCGCGAGGCGGCCGATGCCGACACGCGCGCCTTCGTCCTTCTGCTCCCGGTCGAGTAGCCAGTTTTTCCGGCCGTCCGGGTGTTGTTCGAGAAAGACATCCGCGCGGTCGAGCGTAATCGTCGGCAGCATCACGACGCGCCTGAACAACTGCGGCAGGCTGACCCCGACGCTGACGTTCTCTGCAGTGAACATTTGCGGTTCCTCGGCCCACTCCGGATTCGCAAACGTGACGCCGGCGGCGCTTAGGCGCGTAACCGGCCAGCCCCAGTCGATGTCCAGATCGCCGTTGATCACGAGCTCGCGGCCGGTCTTCTCGGTCGTCTGGCTCATGATCGGGCCGCGTAGCCAATTCGGGTCGAACAGCAGCGCAGCGAGCACGAGCAGCGCGATCAGGCCGAGAACCGTCACCCCAATGCCCTTGAGTACTCCCCCCGCTTTCATCTGTCCCGTGCCTCCGCGATCTCCGGCGCGTTGCTACCTCATTTCACGCCTGGCGGAGGCGCGAAGGTACAACGTTGCGGCCATGCCGCTCGCAAGCAATCGGGATTCCCGGACGCAGCGATGCCGCGACCGTTCAGGTCTTCTTCTTCGATCGTCGGGCCTTTGCCGGTCGAGTCTTGCTGCTGCCCGGCGATCCGCGTGGAAGCGCTGCCGCGGCAGCGCTCTGGTCGGCGATGCGCTCGGCGCTCACGTTGTCCGCTCCCAACGCGAGCGCGTCGCGGCTCTCACGTAACACCGCATCGACGTCGGCCCTGCGCCCGCCGGAAGCGGCCAGCACTGCCGCCTTGCGCATCAGCGCGCGGCCGAGTTCGGCGTGGCGTGCAGCCGCGCCTTCGGCGCCTGCGTCCTGCGGTCGGGTCGGGTCGGCCGAGCATAGGGTAATGAGGCCGCGCAGGCGTGCGATCGCCCGGTCGATCAGCACGATCTCGCGGCGCGCTTCGCCGGTACGGACCTCGAGCTTCGCGAGCTGTTCGACGGCACGAATCGGCACGCGCCCGCTGCCGTCCTCGGCTTCGATCGCGCGGCAGTATGCGGCACGCGCCGGCTCGAATCCTTCGGCGCCGAGTTCGCCATATACCGCGCCGAGCGCCGCCTGTACTTCAGGAAGCGCCTGCCACGCGGCCGGCCCGCGTGCAAGCAAAGCACCGAGTTCGCATTCGAGCGTCGCGAGATCGCGAGGCGCGTGGCCGAGGGCGACGCGGACGCAGTCGAGCGCATTTACCAGCTCCACCGGAGACACCATCGCCGCCGTGCTCCATCCTTCCGTCTCCACTGCGGACGGCTCGAGCACATGCTCGGGGTCGCCGTACGCCTGGTAGGCGCCCCAGGTGTTGTACTGCGGAAAGCGCTCCCACGTGCTGCGACGCGCCGAGAACACTGCCGGACCGAACGGCTGGCAGCGACGCACGAAGCCGTCGAAGAAAGTCGTCGCGAAGACTTTCGCCGCCTCGTCGTTGACCTGCCAGCCGGCGACGACGACGCAGCGCGCGCCGATCTCGATCAGCTCGCGCGCGAGGCTGTACGCGAGCCGGTTCGCGGTTTCGCGTTGCACAGTCATCGCACCGAGGTGACAGCAATTGAGGAACACGAGCTCCGGCACGGTTTCCATCTGGCCGACTTCGGCTGCCGTGAGCAGCAGCCCGTCGGACAGCACGACGCCGCTGCGCGCATGCCCGTCGCGTGCGACCACGCGGAACACGCCGTGCGCGGCGATCACGAGGATGCGCCACGGCTGATGGAAAAGGCGAGCGAACACGTCGAGCGCTTCAAGTCCTTCGCCGTAAGTGACTTCGTAGCCGCACTCGGCGAGCAGATCGCGGATCGCCGCCCCTTCGGCCGCCGCCCCGGGGAGGTCCGGGAGGTGATCGGCGCGCGGCGGCGCAGCGGCGACCGGTTCGCCGAAAGCGGCGTGGTAACCGCGCGTCGAGGGATTCGCGATGACGCACGCGACCTTGCGCGTCAGGATCATCGGGTTGCGGCGGTAACGCGGCGAGGCGAACTTGCGCACGATCGCCGTCTTTAGCGCGAGCGGCTGGTCCTCCGCCTGCAGCATCTCCCACGGCAGGTTAGCGGTGTAGCGGTCGACGACGAGCACGAGTTTTTCAGCGTCGCGCACCGTGGCCTTGAATTCGAGCGGCATCATCAGCTGGAACAGCGTTCGCGACAGGTCCGCGCTGTATTCGTCGCGGCCAATCGCGTTCTTCACCAGGGCCTCGATCAGGCCGGGCTGGCGTTGCTGCACGACGGTTTCGGCGCGGGCGCGCTCGGACAGGAACACGTAGTTGAGCCGCGACGTGACCGGCCGGGCAGGCGGATGCGGCGCCTCGCCCGGAAGGGCTGGCAATTGCCCGATGTCGTCTTCGCCGTCGAACGCAGATTCGTCGCTGCGATCCGCGTCGGTGACCATCAGCCGCGGCCAGTAGCCGAAGCGCGCGAACACCGCGAGGCGCGGGCGCGCGCCTTCACCCTCGCGCAGTTCTTCGGCCGGCGCGACGCGGGCGTCGAGCCGGCGCAGATCGGCGGCGATGCGTTCGGGCAGTTCGCGTACCGCGCGCGCCGCACTGATCGCAGTGTCGAGGAACAGTTCGATCAGCTCGAGGTGGGTGACACGCAGCCGGGTGCCCGGCATCGCGTCGGCGAACTGGC
The DNA here is from genome assembly GCF_012910785.2 of Aromatoleum buckelii. Classification (GTDB taxonomy): domain Bacteria; phylum Pseudomonadota; class Gammaproteobacteria; order Burkholderiales; family Rhodocyclaceae; genus Aromatoleum; species Aromatoleum buckelii. The sequence continues at coordinate 606,767 of NZ_WTVH02000009.1, forward strand.
GGTTCGCCGCGATCACGCCGCGCACGATCATTGCAATCGAGTCCTCGATGCCGATATGCGCGGTCGAGTTGTAACCGATCAGCAGGCTCGCGAGCGTCAACCCGCTACCGGCGTCGTCAACGGGCGCTGCGTCGCCATCCTGAGGGTCCAGCGAGTGCAGCAAGAAAAGCAGCACGCCGGCGCGCACCGTCTCGGCGATGTCCAGCGTCGTCACTTCGCCGAAGCGCCCGAGGCCGACGATCACGGCGCCGCGCGCGGTGCCGCGCAACCGGTCTGCGGCGTTGGGGGCCTGCAGCACGACTGCGCTCGAGCCGACTTCACCGGCGTACACGCCGAGTCGTTCGCGCTGGCGCAACGCCCCGTCGACGAGGTAACGGTCGATGCTGGCCTCGGCCCCGGCGATCGTGTCGCCGATGTAGTGGCCGCAGATGACCGGGTCGCGGGCGAAGCGCAGGTCCATCGCCGCCACCGAAACACGCAGCGACTGCAGGTTCGCCGCCGGCAGGCGAGGTTTCGGCTTGCCGCCGAGGATGCTGCGCGCGAGTTCCTCCTCGGTCGGCAGCACCGGCGGAGGAGCGTCGTACGTCACCGTCGCCGCGGCCGCGCCGCGCAACACCGGCAGGCGGCCGAGGCGGCTTGTCGTGCCGGCGTGCAGCAGCTCGACGATGGCCGGAAAGTGCTCCGCGGTGCCGGTCAGGCTGCCGTGATCGGCCGGCATGAGCCAGCATTGCCCGTCCGGCAGGCCGGCGAGCCGCCCCGACGCCCAGCTCACCGAGCCGTCGCCCTCCGGGGTGCCGACCATCTTCAGCCGGCCGCCGTCGAGCACGAGTCCGCACGGCGTGTTGTCGGCCTTGCCGAACACGTAGACGACGCGCTCGACTGGCTGCGGTGCCGTGCCCGTCGCGAGCGTGACCTGCCACAGCTCGCGGGCCTGCGCCACCGTGTCGGCATCCGGTCGAGCGGCGACGTGGTTGCCGAACCAGCGGTCTTGGTTCTGCTCGGCGAGCGCCGGCCACACCGCGGCGTCGAGATAGTCGGCGTGCAGGGCTGCGCCGTTGTCAACGAAGCCCGGCCGCGGCAGGAGCTGCAACGCGCCGGGGAAGCCGGCGACGATGTCGAGCACGTGCTGCATGTCGTGGCGCAGGTCGAGCCGCGCGAGCTTGCGCACCAGGTCGGACTTGCCGAGCAGGGCCTCGACCATCAGGTGCGAGCCGTTGTTCGGCGTCCCGAGCATCACCAGCCGGCCACCGGGCCGGTGCACGAGCTGCGCCCACAGCTGCGGGTGCTTCGCGATCATCGTGCGGGTGACGAGGCCGCCGAGGCTGTGCGCGAGCAGGCGCACCGGCTGGTTCGGGTGCTCGGCGAGGGCCTGCTTCAGCACCGCCGCGAGATGGTCGGCCGAGGCGCCGTCGGCCTGCAGCGCCTGCCGCCAGTCGTACGGGCAGCGGATCACGAAGTGGCTGTCGGAGAGGTAGTCGGCGAGAGCCCCGTAGAACATGTCGAACAGCGCTTCCTCGCGCACGTCCGGCCGGTCGAAACGGATTTTTGCGAGCCCGCCGCTCGCAAGATCGAGAAAGTCGAACCACACCCGGTCGCCTTCGCCGGGCCGCCGGTCCGGGTCGCGGACCTCGAGGTGCGAACCCATGATCCCCGGCAGCAGGATCACGACGGGCCGGCTGTCACGGAGCGGCGCGGCGCGCCTCGCTGCACGCGTGCGGACGCTCGCGGCATCGGGCTCATGACGTCGGACGAGGGGCGCGAAAGCGGTGAGCGTCGCGGGCTCGTCGGCGGTCAGCCAGTCGCGCAGCGCGCTTCGCGTGCGTCGATTCGAGAAATAGCTGAAGTGATGCACCGATGCCCCTTGGTCGAACAGGTAGCGGGCGTCGTTGCGCGCGGCCAGCCCCGCGTACATCGACTCGGTATCGATGACGAGATCGTTGTCGACGCGGTCGAAGAACATCCAGTCGGTGAACAGCACGCCGATCCGCTTGAGCACGCTGCCGCCTTCGATGTCGCCGCTGATGATCGACATCGCGATGCCCTGCTTGCGCTGGGCGTCCGCGAGGAGCCGCGCCATCGGCGCGTCGGTCAGCATCGCCTCGATGCCCGGCAGAAAGCGCGGGTCGATGCGCTTTGCGGCGACCTCCAGCACGACGCGCGTGAAAGCCGACAGCGCCGCGCTGCCGGCCGGGCCGGTCGCCGCGCCGACGAGCTTCGTCGTCAGGCTCAGCAGGCCGGACAGGAACACGTCGAGGTTGTCCGTCAGCAGCGACGTGCCCCGCGCCGGACATGCGACGCGGACGTAACGTTCGATGCGGAAGTTCTTGTCGGCGAGTTCCTGGCGCAACGCGCGCAGCGAATCCTGTTCGCGCGCCGCGACCAGTTCGCGCAGGCGCTTTTGCTGCGCCGTCTCGCTTGTGTTCGGCGGCCGATCGCGACGATAAGTGGCGATCGCGGCATCGGTGAGGCCGGCAAGGCAAAGCAAGTCGCCGACGAGGCCGCCGCGCGAGTGCGTGACGAGCGACAGCCGGGCGCCTGCGGGCAATGCCCGCGCGAGCGCGAGCGCGTTGTCGATAGGACTTTCGGAAAACGTCCGGTGCTCGAAGCCGAACACCCGGCCGCCGAAGCGCTGCGCCAGCGCCTCCCAGTCGCCGGCGGCGCTGCCGCTGCGCAAATCGCCGAAGCTGGCGAAGGTGTGCGAGCCGGCGCCGTGGATGAACAGCAGGATTGGCGCGTCCGCGCCGTTCGCGAGCCGTGCGTCGCCAGGCTCGCAGCGGTCGGAAGCGGCGGGCGGGGCCTCATTGCGCCAGTGGTAGATTCCCGGTTCGCCAGGCAGACGGCTTTCGATCGCCCACATCAGCGCTTTCGCGCCGAGCCACGATGCACCGGCCGGGGCGAGATCGGGCGCCGCTTCGCCGAGCCAGTCGCGCAGCCATTCGCCGGCCTTCGCGAGCGCATCCGCAGTGATCGCGTCGCTGCGCAGCGACAACACTGACACTCCCGACCAAATCCAGCCAGCCACGCCGCGCGCCGCCGCGTCCGGGTCGTGCAGCGCAGCGAGATCGAGCGAACCGTCCGCGCGCAACGCTGCAGGACGCACTCGGGCGAGATCGTCGCGCAGCTTGTCGGCGCGGATGATGACCGTCGTGCCGTCTCCCGCTTCGAGCGCGAACAGGCGGTCGTCGACGACTGAGACCGCGCTTTCCGGTCCGCCCGCGCGGCCCGGTGCGACGAGACTGAACGCGGCTTCGACCGTGACGATACGATCGAGAAACAGGTCCGGAGCGCTTGGCGCAGCCCGGCTTCCGGCGGTCAGCGCAGGCGGCAGCGCGTCGGCAGCAACGTTTGCGGGAAGCGCCTCGCCCGGCAGGTGGACGAGGATTTCGCCCGGTTTCAATGTGTTCGGCATCGGGCCTCCGTCGGAAGTGCGCTCCACCCGCGCGGGCGGGCTGCGATTCGGGCGAAGGTCGCGAGGGGCGTAGAGTCCCGCCGGACGTATCGCACCCCCGCGGTTCGTCGCCGCTGTCGTCGCGCACCCGGACGCGGCGGTCGGGGGCTTATTCTTTTTGACTATTCCTGTTTAGAAGCCGGCTTCGCATTTGTCAATCGGCCAGGGCCGGCGCCTTTCGCTGCGCCCTCCGCGATGGCGAACCGAATGCATGCGCGAACTGCCGTTGTCGCCGACTGGCGACAAAGCCGTCGGAGCTGAAAACATTTGTCATGGCTGGGCACTTGTCCCCGCTGGCGCTGGCAACGGATGGGGGGCGCAGCCGCGCATGCGCCTCCCGCAGGTGCTGCCCGGCTGTTGTGGATCGGCGACGGATTCGCTGCCCGAGGACGCGCTGCCCGCGACGTCGCCTCAGCCAAAAGGCTTGCCCTTGCGGGTTTTCCCCGAGTGGCACCGAATTTGCTCATTCGCCAACGCCGGAGTTTCACCGGTTGCCGACTCGAATCAGACACCCTCAGGAGACCATCATGAAACGCAAACTCACTCTCACGGCCTTGATCATCGCGGCAGCTGTGCCGCTGACGGCGGCAGCCCAGGGCAGCGGCTACGGCAGTGGCCAGGGCACGTCCCCCAGCCGGACGACGCCTTCCGCCACCACGCCTGCGACCCCGGCGACACCGGCGACTCCGGCTTCGCCGGGCGAACGGATGGGTAGCGATACCGCGAAGGACGCAGACGCGACGATGTTCATGGAACTGGACCGTGACAGGGACGGTCAGGTGACCAAGGCCGAGGCACAGCGCTCGGCCGATCTGACGGCGCGCTTCGACCAGCTCGACACCGACCAGGATGGCAAGCTGTCGATGAACGAGTGGAACGCCGGCAACAAGAAGACGCCGTGACGAAATGCCCTTCACGGGACGACGGACGTAGCTGTCATGTCGTCCTCCGCTCGAAGGCTCCCGGCGTGCCGGATCGACATCCGGTGCTTCGGGAGGCATGCCAAGGAGTTCATGATGCCGATGTTCGCGCGTTCGCTGCTTGCTGTTCTGCTGTTGCTTGCGTCGCTGCTGGTCGCCGCGCAGCAAAAGGCGCCGGATGCTCTGGTCAAGGACGTCACTGAAGAGGTGTTGACGATCCTCAGCGAGGACAAGCAGATACGCTCTGGAGACAGCACGCGCGCCGCCGAGTTGATCGAGACTCGCATCGCGCCACACTTCGATTTTCCGCGCATGACTGCGCTCGCCGTCGGGCGCCACTGGGCGCAGGCGAACGAGGAGCAGCGTAGGCAGCTTACTGAGGAATTCCGCACGCTGCTGGTGCGCACTTATGCGAACGCGCTGACCGAGTACCGCGACGAGACGGTCACTTTCAAGCCCATGCGCAAAGGGCCGGACGCGAAGGAAGTGTTGGTGCAGAGCCAGATCAACAAGCCCGGGGGGCAGCCGATCGATCTCGACTATCGGCTCGTCGACAAGGGAGGCGAGTGGAAAGTAATCGACGTAACTGTCGCCGGAGTCAGTCTCGTCACGAATTACCGCAGCGGCTTCAACAACGAGGTCAGTAGCGGCGGTATCGAAGGGTTGCTGAAGTCGCTGCAGGAGAAGAACCGCAACCCGCAGGCACCTTCCCCTACCGCCGGCCGGAAGAGCTGATCCACGGTGCCGACGGGTGACGGCCGAAGTTCGCTACCGAGCAGGAGACCGTCGCCCGGGTTTTTCACCCTCAGTCATCCACCTGTTGGCGGAGCGTTACAGCCCCCCGAGACGCTTCGCGTTGGCTGTCGCCTTGGCATGGATCGGGCGGAGTCCGCGATGCGCGAGCGTCACGCCCGAGCCGGCGAGCTTCGACATGCTCTGCGCCGATTCCGAAACCAGATTGAAGAGATCGGCCTGTCGTTCGACCGACTGGCCCAGCGTCTGGCTGCCAGCCAGCGACAGCATTGCAGTGGCGCCCTCGATCATGCGGGCGGACGTCTGTTCCCACAGCCGCTGGTTGAGTTTCATCAGGTGCATCGTCATCGCTTGCGCCGATTCGGTGGCCGCCTCGAATTTTTCCTGCCCCATCAGCGCGAATTCCTCCTGGTCACTCGCACTGGGCGCAAAACCCGCGCCGGCCATCCGCGTCGTGCGGTGAGCGATCACCTGGGTGGATGCCATCATCATCTCGATCGTCCTGACGGCGAGGTTGGTCCATTGGAGCATCGGATCGGCGGACAGGCCACGGGGTCGAGCTTGAGTCATGGTGATGTTTTCTTCCATTCAATGAGACGGAGTTGCGGGAACACAGCCCCGCGAGCGTGGTGAAGGTCGAGAGTAACAAGAAACGGGGGCGGAACGTGTTACGACGCGTGCCCGTCGAGTTTTCGACGCGACACGAAGTCGTCGCGCAGCTTGAGCAAAGACTAGGATGCGGGGTTGAGCACGGTTGCGGAAGGCGTGGCGAGCGGCTCCAGCTTTCGCAACCACCACGCCGCTCCCAGCGCAATCGACATCGCCAGCGCGAGCGCCGCGACGACACCCGGCCAAGCCGCGCGCTCCCACGCCAGCCCCGAGAGCGTGCCGAGCAGGCTTGCCCCGAGATAGTAGCTGCACAGGTACAGGGCCGCTGCGAGGGCGCGGCGGTCGTGGGCGCGCCGGCCGACCCACCCGCTTGCCGCCGTATGCGCGCCGAAATAGCCGAACGTGAACACCGCGACGCCGGCAATGACCGCGGGCAGGGCCCCCGACAGCGTCAGCGCGAGGCCACAGCCGCTGGCGAGAATCATCGCCCATAGCACCGTGCGCCGGCCGACCCGGTCGACGAGCCGGCCGGTCCATGCCGACGAGGCGGTGCCGACGAGGTAGAGCATGAACACGCCGCCGATCGCGCTCTGGCCGAGGGAGAACGGTGCGAGCTGAAGGCGGAAGCCGAGGTAGTTATAGAGGCTCGTGAACGCGCCCATCATCAGGAACGCGATCGCGAAGAGGCTGCGCATGCCTCGGTCGCCGAGCAGCGCCGCGACGTCGGCGAGCACGTTGCCGAGCCCGGCGGCGCGCGGCGCAAAATGGCGCGAGCGCGGCAGCGCGTACCAGAACAGCGCGGCGGAGATGACACCGATGAAGCCGAGGGCCCCCAGGGCGAGCCGCCAGGAACTCCAGTCCGTCAGCACGGCGACGAGAAAACGCCCGCTCATGCCACCGAGCGCATTGCCGGCGATATAGAGGCCCATCGCACGACCTTGCGCGCCCGGAGCGACCTCTTCGCCGAGATAGGCCATCGCCGCCGCCGGCAGGCCGGCGAGCACTGCGCCGAGCAGCACGCGCAGCACCAGCAGTTGCGTGAAATCCGCAGCGAACGCAGCCGCGAGCGCGACGATCGCGCCGAGCACCAGCGCTGCCTTCATCACCCGCTCGCGCCCGTAACGGTCCGACAGCACGCTCGCCGGGATCAGCATCGCCGCGAGCGCGGCCGTTCCCGCAGCGACGGACAGGCTGGCAGTGGTCGGCGCGACTGCGAAATCGGTGGCCAGGCGCGGCAGGATCGGCTGAGTCGCGTAGAGCATCGCGAACGTCGCAAAGCCGCCGACGAACATCGCGAGGTTCGCTTTGCGGAACGCGCTGCTGCCCGCTTCGATGCGCTCGTCCTCGCCGATCGCGTCGGCAGTGTCGCAACGGCTGGGCATGGTCGTCTCCTCGGGCAAATGCGCTGTTCCTCGAGACGAATGCTAGGCGGTCGTGATGCAACGAGTCCAATATATTGTTCTGGCCTTATCGATATAAAAAACAGATCATGGAATTGCGCCATCTTCGTTATTTCGTCACCGTCGCCGAAGAGCTCAACTTCACGCGCGCGGCTGCGCGGCTGCATATCGGGCAGCCGCCGCTGTCGATGCAGATTCGCGATCTGGAAACGGAAATCGGCACGCCGCTGTTCGATCGCAGCCGGCGGCACGTCGCGCTCACCGAAGCGGGGCGGCGCTTTCTCGACCACGCGCGGGAAATCCTCGCCCAGTCGCGCGAAGCGGTCGAGGAGGCAAGGCGGGCCGGACGTGGCGAGGCCGGGGAACTGAAAGTCGGATTTGCGTCTTCGCTGCCGTATACGTCGACACTGGCCGACACGCTATACACCTATCGGCAGCGATATCCGAAAGTCGGTCTGCAGCTGCATGAGATGTTCACGGCGGAGCAGTTCGGTGCGATCCTGCACGGCGTTCTGGACGTCGGATTCGTGCGGCACGGCGGCCTCGAAGTGCCCGCCGGCATCCGGGCACGCGAAATCGGGCGTGACCCGTTGCGGCTCGTCGTCCATGCCGCGCATCCGCAGGCCGACCGGGGGGAAGTGTCGCTTGCGGAATTTCGCGACGACGGCTTCATCGCGTTTCCGCCCGATGTCGGTTCGGGCCTGCCGTTCGTCCTCGATCGCCTGTGCCGCAGCGCCGGGTTCGTGCCGCGCATCGTGCAGACGGCGCGCGAGGCGACGACGCAGATCGGACTGGTCGCCGCGGGTCTCGGCACCGCGCTGCTGCCGGCGCCGCTGGAGTGCGTGCGGCTGCCACGCGTGCGCTACCTGGCGATCCGCGACGAGGGAGCGCATTTTTCGCTCGCCATTGCCACGCGTGAAGGCGCCCCGAATCCGTTGCTGGCGGGATTCCTCGAGGTGCTGAAAGAGGTCGCCGGATAGGCGGTCAGGCCGTGCCGGCCTGCAGCACCCAGATCACTGCACTGATCGTGAAGAACGCACTGACCGTCGCGGCCATCAACGCCGCGGCGCACAGGTCTTCGCGGCCGTATTTCTGCGCCAGGATCGGATAGATGCTCAGCATCGGCATGCATGCGAACGTCACCGCGGCGATCTGCAGCGCGCGGTCGGCGGGCGGAACGAGCATGACTGCGGCGAACACTGCGAGCGGATGGAGCAGCAGCTTCCCGGCGACGATATACGCGATGTCGCCGCGCATACCCTTGATTTTCAACCCGACCAGCGTGCCGCCGATGACGAACAGCGCGATGCCGGCCGACGCCAGCGCGAGCAGGTCGATCGCCCGCAGCGCCGGCCCGGGCGGCCGCAGTTCGAGCATCGCGCACGCGAACCCGGCAGCGATCGCGAGGATCAGCGGATTGCGCCCGAGGCGCAGAAACGTGTTCGACAAGACCTCGAGAGCGCTTTCACCGTTGCCGTCGCCGCTCTCCGCGAGCGCCAGCGCGAGAGGCAGGATCAGCAGATTCTCGACGAGAAAGCACAGCGCGAGCGCGATCGCCGCGGGCGGCCCGAGCAACTGCAGAACGATCGGATAGCCGATGAAGGCGCTGTTCGACAGCGACATCCCCATCCCGTGCACGGCGCTCAGCTGCAGGCTCTTGTGACGAAAAAAGCGCGTGGCCGCAACGCCGATCGCAAAGGTCGCGAGCGAGCCCAGCGCGTAGGCCAGCAGGTAACGGGTGTCGAGGATTTCCGCGAACGGCCGTTCGGTCAGCGCCTTGAACAGCATTGCCGGCAGGGCGATGTTGATCGCGAATTTGCCGAGGATGCGCGTGTCGGACTTCGCGAAAAACCCCCAGCGCACGGCGGCGAACCCGAGGGCGATGACGATGAAGACCGGGCCGGTGATCGTGAATACTTGCAGCATGAATGAAATCCAGGCGCAGGCCGTATCCGGAACGGATTGCCAGGCGAGCGGGCGAGGATAACACCGGACTGCAGAGTCTCAGGGCGCGGCGCAGCAGGGACGCGGGAGTGCTGCGGCGAGCGGGATGAGCGGAGAGAAGGGGAGAGCGAGGGAAAAAACAGAGGCAGATAAACACCGCGCTGCAAGGTCCATTCCCTGCAGCGGGCGTTCACCTGCCGGGATCGTTACGCCGCGCGACGGCGGTCGGGGAAGTCGATCACGCGAGCCTGGGTGCGACGCTCGAATACCACCGGTGTGGCCGCGTCGTTCTGCGCGCCGGTCGCACCGAAGCCAGCCAGCAACCCCATTTCGGTCTGCACAGCGGCGGTCATTTCGAACCACGAGCGGATGAGTTCGGTGATTCGCTGCGCGTTTTCCGCGTCGAGCGGGCGCAATGCCTGATCGTTCCCCTCGTGGTCCGACGCCGGAGCGCGGGAACGAGACACCTCGGCGATCGCGACGTTCGCAGCCTCGCTCTGCATCTGCACCGTCCGCTCCCGCAGCGAATCGAGCAGCGTCGTCATCCTGGTGATCGTCCGCATCGTTGGTGCGCACGGCGTGCCGTCCACCTGCCGGAACGTCGCCGCCCCGGCGCTCGCCGTTGCATTCGTCAGCGGGCTCGCTTCCGCGCTGTTGTCCGCATTTGCGGCCTGCCAGGCGAGCACCGCGTTCAACTGGCGTTCCCACGCGAGCCCCCAGGTTTCCGGCAGATCGAGCGGTGGAACGAATTCGCACTCCATGTTTTCGGTCCGAAGCTGTTCTGTCGGGAAATTCTTCATGTCTGGTCTCCTCATCTTGCGTCGATTCGGGTATCGGTGCACCACCGGCTGCGCCTCGACCCGCTAATACTGATTAATAGTCGTCAAAGAGCGACTGGCCAAGGAGATTATGAGCAGGATCGGGGAGGTTGCCGATACCGCACCCGGTGTAGCTGGCATCGTGGGAAAACGGGTACCTTGCTGTCCCGAAGCGCGGCTATTAACCCGATCAAATACAACCGTTCGCCCTGAGTTTGTCGAAGGGCACTGCCAGGGCTTCGACAGGCCCTCCCGAGCAAGGCCGAAGGGCTCAGTCCGAACGGTATTTAGGTGCCGGGTTAATAGGCGAGCTGCGCCGGCGATGCTAGCATTCGCGCATTTGATGCGTATCGACGATATCCGGCAGCGCCTGCGTGGGAGCGGCGCCAAACCCTGCCACGAAGAGCGCGTGTTGCGCGCCTGGACGCAGGCACTCCCGCTCGACGGCGGCCGATGCCGGTCCGAGGATTTTTTCCCTGCGCCGCTGCGCGCCGGACTGCCCGCACTGGCCGTGGAACTCGCCGCGCTTGCGCAAGTGCGCTCTGAACATCCGGGCGAGGATGGCGCGCGCCTGCTGGTCGAACTGGCCGACGGCCAGACCGTCGAGAGCGTGCTGTTGCCGCGCGACGGCCTGTGCGTGTCGACGCAGGTCGGCTGTGCCGTCGGGTGCGCTTTCTGCATGACTGGCCGCGACGGCCTGCTGCGCCAGCTCGGCAGCGCCGAGATCGTCGCACAGGTGGTGCTCGCCCGTTCGCGCAGGGTCGTCCGCAAAGTCGTGTTCATGGGCATGGGCGAGCCCGCCCACAATCTCGACAACGTGCTCGAGGCGATCGCGCTGCTCGGCACCGAAGGCGGGATCGGACACAAGAACCTGGTTTTCTCGACCGTCGGCGACCGGCGCGTGTTCGAGCGGCTGCCGCAGGGGAAGGTCAAGCCGGCGCTCGCGCTGTCGCTGCATACGACCCGCGCCGCGTTGCGGGCGAAGCTCATGCCACGCGCGCCGCGCATCGATCCGGCCGAACTCGTCGAGCTAGGCGAAACCTACGCCCGCGCGACCGGATATCCGATCCAGTATCAATGGACATTGCTTGCAGGGGTCAACGACGACGACGAGGAGCTCGACGGCATCGTCCGGCTCCTCACCGGCAAGTACGCGGTGATGAACTTCATCCCGTACAACAGCGTCGCCGGCACGGGTTTCGCCCGTCCTTCGTGGGAGCATGCGGCGGCAATGGCGCGCCATCTGCACCGGCGCGGAATCCTGACGAAGCTGCGCCATTCGGCGGGGCAGGATGTGGACGGCGGCTGCGGCCAGTTGCGCGCCCGGGCGATCGCCCCGGGTGAGATCGGGCAGCTGGCAGAAGCCACCGCCGATGGGGTGGTCCTTGCGCGCTGCGGGCAGGCCTGATCCGAACGTAGCGCTGCGATGCGCGGCCCTCAGGCGTCGAGGGCGTCGATGAGGGCGAAAAGGCGACGGTAGAAATCGGGGTCGGCGACCGTTTCCTCGCCGACTTTCACCAGCGCTTCCTTGTGTGCAGTCCACGGCAGCGAAATCGAGCCGACGCCGGCGACGCTGACCCCGGTGCTGTTCGAACTCGACTTCAGCTCGTAACGCGTCTGCAGCGCGTTGGCGTACAGGACCGTTCCGACGTTGCTGGGCAGGCACACCAGCGTGATGTGGAGCGTTATCCCGTGGTCCGCCTTCGGCTGGAAGAATTTCTCGCCGCGGATGCTCGTCGGATTGGCGCTGTCGATGCGGTAACCCTGGCTCAGCAGCGCGCGTTTGCCCACTTCGCACGCGACAGGCGGTTCCTGCGTGCTCCAATTGACGAACGGGGACTCGGGTTCGAAAGTCTCGGTACGGTAGACGGGCTGGGGAGACGAGCAGCCGGCCAGGAGCAGTCCGATGACAGCGATGACCGGGAGAAGACGCGTGCGCGGGAGCATGAGGGGAAGTCCGGAGAGCAATAGCCGATTCATTGGTGCCAATGTTAGAACATCCGCGGTCGTTCGGTGGGGTCACTTGTCCGAGGCCTGAAAAAACAGCGCGGCCCGTGCCCCGGTTTCGCCCCGCTGGCAACGCCGGCATCCAGAGGCTACGATCAACTATCAGCCGATCCGCCGGGGAGAAGCCCGTGAAAAGCGTCGCCGCCATTCTGAAGGAGAAGCGCGATCCGAGCGTCTATACGATCGGGCCCGACGCGTCAGTGTTCGAGGCGCTCGAGCGGATGGCGGAACACAACGTCGGCGCGCTTCTCGTGATGGAACGCGAGCGGCTCGTCGGCATCGTCAGCGAACGCGACTACGCGCGCAAAGTCATCCTGCTCGCGCGCTCATCGAGGGACCTGCCGGTGCGCGCGATCATGTCGTCGCCGGTGAGGTATGTGAGCCTGCACCAGACCAGCGAGGAATGCATGGCGCTGATGACCGAGAAGCGGCTTCGCCATCTTCCCGTCGTCGACTCCGGCAAGGTCGTCGGCATCGTGTCGATCGGCGACCTGGTGAAAAGCATCGTCGCGGAGCAGCGGTTCATCATCGAGCAGCTCGAACACTACATCGCCGGCGACCGCGGAGTCTGAGCGCGGGGTGAAGCCCCCCTCAGCGGCCCCTCGCCCCGCGGCCGCCGGATTTCCTCACGCCTCGATGAACCCGCAGGACGCGTCAGTGCGCCCTGCGCGCACGCGGAGGTTTGGCCGCGGCAGCTTGCGGCGGCGGCGCCACCGAAGGCAAATAATCCTCGATCAGGTCCCGCAAAGTCGTGCTGAGCGGCATTGCGCCGGTCGTCTCCCGCAGCGCCGCAGCGGCGTCCCGCTGCCACGTCGACAAGGCTTCCTGCACCGCCGTAACGAAAGCGCTCTGGCTGCCGATCATCGTTTCGGCGAGGTGCTGCACGGCATTGACCTGGTGCTGCGCGGCTTTCCATGGCGTTTCGCCCGCCGCGAGCGTCACTGCCGTCCAGTCGCCGGCAGCGAGCATGCGACCGACGGCGGTTTCCAATTCGGCGCTGCAAGTGTCGATCGAATGAGTGCTCGCGTCGATCCAGCGCAGGCTGTTTTCCCGCAGCAGCGCGCACAGGCGCAAGTACAGTTCGAGATTCGTCTTGTACAGCGCCAGCGACGCACGCGTGTCGAAATGCATGGCGACCTCCTTTTCGGGAAGTGACGAACGGGATGGCGGTGGAGGCCGGCAAGTGCCTATTTTTCCCGCACGTACTGGCCGGGGGCATCATCGAGGACGGGATAGCCGGACTGCGGTGCACCGAGCGTCGGCGACGCGACCGGAGCGGTCGAGCGCGCCTTCAGCCAGGCAATCCACTCCGGCCACCACGACCCTTCGTGTCGGGGCGCGATTTCAAGCCAGTGGTCGGGTGAGACATAGTTGCCCCCGACACGCCGCTCGAGGATCTGGAAGTGCCGTCGTGCGCGTCCGGGCTCGCTGATGATGCCCGCATTGTGACCGCCGCTGGTGAGCACGAAGGTGATTTCCGCCGGGGTCAGGTAATGCAGCTTGTGGACCGACCGCCACGGCGCGACGTGGTCCGTGACCGTGCCGACACAGAAAATCGGCGTATCGATGTCGCTCAGCGCAACGGGTTTGCCGCCGACCGGGTAACGTCCTTCGCTCAGGTCGTCGTTGAGAAACAGCAGCCGCAGGTACTGCGTGTGCATGCGCGCGGGCATGCGCGTCGCGTCGGCGTTCCACGCCATCAGGTCGTTCATCGGCGCGCGCTCGCCCATCAGGTATTCGCCGACCATGCGCGACCACAGCAGGTCGTACGAGCGCAGCAACTGGAACGCGCCGGCCATTTGCCCGGCGGTGAGGTAGCCGGTCTCGGCCATCTGGGCTTCGAGCAGGCTGACTTCGCTTTCGTCGATGAAAAGCGCCAACTCGCCCGGCTCGGTGAAATCCGTCTGCGCCGCGAACAGCGTCATCGACGCGAGCCGCTCGTCGCCGTCGCGCGCCATCGCTGCATTGGCGATCGACAGCAGCGTGCCGCCGAGACAGTAGCCGGCGGCATGCACCTTACGGTCGGGGACGATCGCGTTGACCGCTGCGAGTGCCGCATGGAAGCCGGACTGCACATAGTCTTCCATGTCGAGGTCGGATTCTTCCGCGCCCGGGTTCTTCCAGGAGATGCAGAACACCGTGTGTCCCTGGTCGACGAGGTACTTCACGAGCGAATTGTGCGGGGACAGATCGAGGATGTAGTACTTCATGATCCACGCCGGAACGATCAGGACCGGTTCGGGATGGACTTTTTCGGTCGTCGGCGAGTACTGGATCAGCTCGATCAGGCGGTTCTTCAGCACCACTTTGCCCGGCGTCACGGCGACATCGCGGCCGACGACGAAATCTTCGGCGCCGGCTGGAGGGTGTCCGGTCGCGACGCGCTCGAGATCGTCCAGCGCATTCACCAGCCCCCGCCACAGGTTCGTTCCTCCCTGCTCGGTGGTGCGTTTCAGCACGAGGGGATTCGTCGCGAGGTAATTGCCCGGTGAAAAGACGTCGAGCCACTGCCGTGCGGTGAACGAGACGACGTTCTCGTGATGCCGGGAGACGCCGGGAACGCCGCGCGTCGCCGCCTGCCACCATTCGTCGGCGAGCAGGAAGGACTGGTGCATCAGGTTGAACGGCCAGTGGTGCCATTCGTCGGCGACGAAGCGCCGGTCGCGCGCCGGAGGCTCGATGCATTCATGGGCCGGCGAGCCCGGCAGCGCACGTGCGAGTTCGCGGATGTAGCGCACCAGGCGGCGGTTCTGTTCGAGCCCGAGGTTGACGAGCTCCAGCCGTTTGCCCGGCGAGCCGGCAAGGTGTCCGGCCCAGTCGATCGTCGCGAGCAGCAGGGACATCGGGGAAACCGACGACGTCGCCCGTGCCAGCGCGGCATGAACCTTGATGTCGAGAGGATTGCGGGTGCGGGAAGGGGGTTCCGGAATTGTCGGAGGCGTCGCGGGCGAGGGATTGCGCATGTTCATGTTCGTCTGCTCCTGCAGGGCAACAGCGGGGCGATTATCCGTCGAGCGGGGCTCGCGCATAGTGTGGGGCATTCTTTTATGCTGTGTTAGAGTTTTTGCTGCCCGGCATGGGGTGGACGGAACGTCCACTCGCCGGAACGCGCAGCACCTCAGGATTCAATTCCCTCGAAGGAGACGTCGATGAAGCTCTATCACTCCCCCGGAGCATGCTCGCTCGCGCCGCATATCGTCGCGCGCGAACTGGGCCTTGCGGTCGAACTGGAAAAAGTCGATATCCCGACGAAGAAGACTGCCGGCGGCGACGACTACTGGAAGATCAATCCGAAAGGCTACGTGCCGGCGCTGGTTCTCGACAATGGCGAGGTGCTCACGGAAGTGGGGGTCATCTGCCAGTACCTCGCGGACCAGAAACCCGAATCCGGGCTGGTGCCGAAATTCGGCACGATGGAGCGTTACCACCAGATGGAGGCGCTCAATTTCGCCGCCACCGAAGTCCACAAGCAGATCGGGGCGCTGTTCAATCCGGCGATGACGCCGGAGTCCAAACAGGTGCAGCTCGGCACGATCGAGCGCCGCTTCGATGCGCTGGAAAAAATCCTTGCCGGGAAGCAGTTCGTCACCGGTGACACCTTCACCGCCGCCGATGCCTATCTGTTCACGGTGCTCAACTGGACAGGGATGCTGAAGATCGACGTCGCGAAGTGGCCGAACATCCAGGCGTTCATCGCCCGCGTCGCGCAGCGGCCGAAGGTGCAGGAGGCGATGAAGGCAGAAGGTCTGGTCGCGTAGCGGCGACGGCTCTCGCATGCGGCAAAACGGCCCGTCGACGTGTGTCGACGGGCCGTTTCGTTTTTTGCGCGCCCCGTCGAAGGGGCGCGAAACAGCGCTCGCTCAGGCGGCGAAATTCTTCGACGCGAAGTCCCAGTTCGCGAGATTGTTCAGGAACGCGGCGACGAAGTCCGGGCGGCGGTTGCGGTAGTCGATGTAATAGGCGTGTTCCCACACGTCGATGCACAACAGCGGCTTGTCGCCGGTCGTCAGCGGCGTCCCGGCCGCGCCCATGTTGACGATGTCGACGCTACCGTCGGCTTTCTTCACGAGCCACGTCCAGCCGGAGCCGAAGTTGCCGACGGCGGAGGTGGTGAAGGCTTTCTTGAAGTCTTCGAACGAACCCCACTTGGCCTTGATCGCGTCGGCCAGCGAGCCCGCCGGTTCGCCGCCGCCGCTCGGCTTCATGCAGTTCCAGAAGAAGGTGTGGTTCCAGACCTGGGCGGAGTTGTTGTAGATGCCGCCGGCTGGGGCCTTCTTGACGATTGCTTCGAGATCGAGGTTCTCGAATTCGGTGCCCTTGATCAGGTTGTTCAGGTTCGTCACGTAGGCCTGGTGATGCTTGCCGTAGTGGAATTCCATCGTCTCGGCCGAGATGTGCGGGGCCAGCGCTTCTTTCGCGTAGGGCAGCTGAGGCAGGGCATGTTCCATTTTTCTCTCTCCTGTTGCAATTCAGGTTGTTGGGCTAAAAGCCTGCCGATTCTAGGCGGGCTTTGATGATGGTGGCAATGCCGCAACAGCGACTCCGCAAACAGCGCTCTGCCGGAACCGCGCGTTTTTCGCGTCATGCGTCCGTGCTGTTCACCGTAGCATGAAGTCGGCCGGTGGCCAGTTCGACCGATACCTTTTCACCGCTGCTGACACCCGCCGACGTGCGCAGGATGTGGCCCTGGGCATCCCGTGTGATGCTGTAGCCGCGCGCCAGCACGGCGTGTGGCGCGAGGTGCTGAAGATGGGCGGCGAGGCCGGCGAGGTGTGCGCGATGCCGGTCGATCAGGCGATCTGCGGCGAGGACGAGGCGGTTCGCAAGGCGTGCGCAGCGTTCGGCCTCGCGGTCGATATCGGGCCGGCGCGTTTCGAGGCGAAGGGAAAGCTGCTCGTTACGGGCGTGCAGGCGCTCGAGGCGGCGGCTCATCGCGGCGGCGAGGCGCACGCCGAGACGGGCGGTACGCTCGTGTGCCACCGCGAGGCGTTCGCGCGGGTGTACGAGGCGCAAGGCGGCGCGGTCGATCCGCTGCGCGAGCGTGTCGAGGCGATAGTGCAGCGCCGCCGAAAGCGTCCGGCCGAGCGAAGTGATGCGCGCGCAGGCTTCATGGTAGCCGGCGCTCGCGAGCTCGGCCGCGCCGGTCGGGGTCGCCGCGCGCAGGTCGGCGGCAAAGTCGGCGATCGTGAAGTCGGTCTCGTGTCCGATGCCGCTGACCACCGGCACCGGGCACGCGCGGATCGCCCGGGCGAGGTTTTCGTCGTTGAACGCCCACAGATCCTCGATGCCGCCGCCACCACGCACGAGCAGCAGCAGGTCGATGCCATCCATTGCGGCGCGCGCCGAGGCAACGCGCACCGCCTCGGCCAATCGCGTTCGAGCCGCCTCTCCCTGCACCGGAGCGGGGTACAGCACGACTTCGAGGTGCGGCGCGCGTCGCCGCAGCGTCGCGAGAACATCGTGCCACGCGGCCGCTGCCGGCGACGTGACGACGCCGATGCGGCGCGGGTAGCGCGGCAGCGCCCGCTTCAAGGCGGCATCGAACAGTCCTTCACCGGCGAGCCTGTCCTTCAGGCGCACGAAAGCTTCGAAAAGATTGCCGACCCCGGCTTGTCGAAGCGCTTCGATGCCGAGCTGGAAGTCGCCTCGCATCTCATACAGCGTCACCAGCGCGCGGGCCTCGACACGCATGCCGTTTTCCGGCCGGAATGGCAGCAATTGCGCGCGATTGCGCCACATCGTGCAGCGAACCTGCGCTTGCGCATCTTTCAGCGTGAAGTACAGGTGGCCCGATGGCGCGCGAGTCAGGTTGGACAGTTCGCCGCCGACCCACAGCAGCGGAAAGCGGGATTCGAGCGTCTGGCGCGCGAGCCGGTTGAGTTCGGCGACGCTCAGCACGTGGCCAGCCGAAGGGAGGCGGCACGGATCCCCGTCGCCATGCGGGAGCTCGGTTTGCATGCGCGGATTGTAGCGGAATCCACAAGCGCGGCGCCTTGTCAATCCTGATTAGGAAAACCCTTTCTATTCAAGGTCGTATTTTCAACATATTGATAATAAAGGAAATTTTAGTTGCTCATTTTTTGATCGAAGTGGCCATTGGCTTGACGCGACAGAGTTTCGGGGCGCTATCCGCGAAAAATCCACATACTTATCCACAGCTTTTGTGGATTCTTCGAGGCCCGCTGCCCGAGTGGCCGAGCTTGCCCTGCCGACATGCGAACGCTAGAGTTCCGCCTTTGCAAAGGGGAGTCTTCTCGCGTGTTCGCGCTCATACAGGCCTCGGGCTGGCCGATCTGGCCGCTGTTGCTGGCATCGGTGATCGCCCTGGCTCTCATCATCGAGCGCGTGACGACGCTGCGCCGCTCCAGAATCGCCCCTCCCGACCTGCTCGACAAGGTGCTCGCGGATCTGCGCCAGAAAGGCGTATCGAGTGAAATGGCGAACCGCGTCGCGGCCCATTCGCCACTCGGGAAAGTTCTCGCGGCCGGACTGCGCAACGTCAACAGCTCGCGCGAGGTCATGAAGGAGGCGATCGAGGAGAGCGGCCGGGTGGTCGCGCACGAGCTCGAACGGTTCCTGACGACCCTCGGCACGATCGCGGCGATCAGCCCGCTGATGGGGCTTTTCGGCACCATCGTCGGCATGATCGACATCTTCGCGTCGCAAAGCGCCGCCGGCACGAACCCGCAGCAACTCGCGCAGGGCATCTCGACCGCGCTCAACTCCACCGGCCTGGGCCTGATCATCGCGATCCCGGCGACGATCTTCTGGCGTCATTTCCGCGCCCTCGTCGACAGCTTCGTCATCGAAATGGAGCAGCAGGCGATCAGGCTTGTCGAAGTCGTGCACGGCGAGCGTCGCGCCTGAGAACGCACATGAACTTCCAGCGCGGCCGACGCCAGGAAGAGCCGGAGATCAACCTGATC
Organism: Aromatoleum buckelii; assembly: GCF_012910785.2. Lineage (GTDB taxonomy): Bacteria > Pseudomonadota > Gammaproteobacteria > Burkholderiales > Rhodocyclaceae > Aromatoleum > Aromatoleum buckelii. The sequence goes on from NZ_WTVH02000009.1 coordinate 625,592, forward strand.
CCGCTCATCGACATCATGCTCGTCCTGATCATCTTCCTCGTGCTGACGACGACGTTCTCGAAAGTCTCCGGCCTCGAGATCAACCTGCCGACAGGCGAAGCGCAGCCGGCCGAGACGTTGCCCGACGAGATCGACCTCGCGGTGAGCGCTACCGGCGACATCCTCGTGAACCGGCAGCCGGTCGGAGGCAAGGACATCGAGGCGATTGCGGCGGCGCTCGGACGGGCGGTTCCTGCCGGAAAGGATGAGCCGGTCGTCGTCATCAATGCCGACGCGAAAGCCGCCCATCAAAGCGTCATCAACGCGATGCAGGCAGCGCAGCGGGCGGGCCTGTCGCGCATCACGTTCGCGGTCCAGGCGCCGACCCAATGACGCCGGCCCCTGCCTCTTCCCGCCAGGGACCGGCGCGGTCGTTCTGACCCATGCCGCGCAACGCGCCGGCGTTCTGGCAGACCCGCTCGCTCGCAGCCGTACTGCTGCTGCCGCTGTCGGCCCTGTTCCTGCTGCTTGCAGCCGCGCGCCGGCAGTTGTTCAAGCTCCGGATCCGGCGTGCGGTGCGCCTTGCGGTGCCGGTCGTCGTCGTCGGCAACATCGCGGTCGGGGGCAGCGGCAAGACGCCGGTCGTCGAATGGCTCGTCGCTCGGCTGCGGGACGCGGGCTTCACGCCGGGCATTGTCAGCCGGGGCTACGGCGGCAAAGTCGCCGGGGCCGTGATCGTGCCACCGCACGGGGACGTGCGGCTGTTCGGCGACGAGCCGGTGCTGCTCGCGCGCCTCACCGCCTGTCCGGTCGCTGTCGGCGCCGATCGCCCCGCCGCAGCGCTCAAACTGCTGCAGGCACACCCCGAATGTGACGTCATCGTCGCCGACGACGGCTTGCAGCATTACCCGCTCGCGCGCGACGTCGAGATCGCGGTCGTCGATGAACGCACGCTGGGCAATCGCTGGCTGCTGCCGGCGGGGCCGCTGCGCGAAAGGCCGGGGCGACTGCGCGACGTCGATATCGTCGTCGCCCATGGCGCACTGTCGCCCGCACTGTCGTCGCTACTCGACGGGCGTCCGGTGTATGCGATGCATCTCGAAGGCGCCGAATTCCGCCGCCTCGACGGCAGCGCATGCTGCAATGCCGAAACGTTTCGCGGCAGGCGTGTGCACGGCATCGCCGGCATCGGCCGTCCGGAGCGTTTCTTCGCCCAGTTGGCCGGGATGGGGCTCGATGTCGTGCCGCACCCGTTTCCCGATCATCATCCCTTCACCGCGGCGGACCTCGATTTCGCGTCGGGCGAGCCGAAAATCCTCACCAGCAAGGATGCGGTAAAATGCGCGTCTTTCGCGTCCGCCGACACTTGGGAGTTCCCGGTGAAAGCGCATATCGCCGCGGGCGCCGCCGAACGTATCCTGGAGAAACTGACGCATGGACGCCCGACTGCTTGAAATCCTCGTGTGCCCGATCTGCAAGGGCCCTCTCGACTTCGTCAAGGACAAGCAGGAACTGGTGTGCAAGGCCGACCGCCTCGGCTTCCCGGTCCGCGACGGCATCCCGGTGATGCTCGAAGAGGAAGCGCGCCAGCTCGGCGCCGAAGAAGTCGACGCCTTGCGGCGCCGCTGATGGCTGCGTTCCACGTCGTCATCCCGGCGCGCCACGCGTCGAGCCGGCTTCCGGGCAAGCCGCTCGCCGACATCGCCGGCAAGCCGATGGTCGTGCGCGTGCTCGAGCAGGCGCGCCGCGCCGGCGCCGCGTCGGTGTGGGTCGCGACCGATCACCCGGCGGTGTTCGACGCGGTCAGGGCGGCCGGCGGCGATGCGCTGATGACGCGCGAAGACCACCCGAGCGGCACCGACCGGCTCGCCGAAGTCGTCGAAGCGCTGGGCTGGAAAGCGGACGACATCGTCGTCAACGTTCAGGGCGACGAACCACTGATCGAGCCGAAGCTGATCGCGGCCGTCGCCCAGGCGCTCGCCGACGACCCGCTCGCGGCGATCGCGACGGCGGCGCACCCGCTGCACGCCGCGGCCGAGCTTTTCAACCCGAACGTCGTCAAGGTCGTCTGCGACGCGCGTGACCACGCGCTGTATTTTTCGCGCGCCCCGATTCCGTGGGCGCGCGATGCGTTCTCCACTGCCCGCGACGGGATTCCCGCCGGCCTGCCGGTGCTGCGTCACGTTGGCTTGTACGCGTACCGCGTCGCGTTCCTGCGCTGCTACGCGAGCCTTGCCCCGTCTCCGCTCGAGCAATGGGAAGCGCTCGAACAGTTGCGCGCGCTGTGGCACGGACACCGGATCCGGGTGATGCCTGTCGAAGTTGCTCCGGCCGCGGGTGTCGACACCCCCGAAGACCTCGAGCGCGTGCGGGCGGCGTTTGACCGCCATGAACGAGTCGGTTAAGTTTTGCGGCTTTTGTTGGCAGTTCTTTTTTGCATAACGACGCGGCTGGCAGCATCGGCCGCCTGACTGGGAGAGAGGTGTATGCGTCTGATTCTGTTGGGACCGCCGGGCGCGGGGAAAGGTACGCAGGCGAACTTCATCAAGGAGAAGTTCGGCATTCCGCAGATTTCCACGGGTGACATGCTGCGCGCCGCCGTCAAGGCCGGCACGCCGCTGGGCATCGAGGCGAAGAAAGTCATGGATGCGGGCGGCCTGGTGTCCGACGACATCATCATCGGCCTCGTGAAGGATCGCCTGAAGGAAGACGACTGCAAGTCCGGCTACATGTTCGACGGCTTCCCGCGGACAATCCCGCAGGCCGACGCGATGAAGGAAGCCGGCGTGCCGATCGACTTCGTCCTCGAAATCGACGTGCCCGACAGCGAGATCATCGAGCGCATGAGCGGGCGGCGCGCGCACCTGCCGTCAGGGCGCACCTACCATGTCAAGTACAATCCGCCGAAAGTCGCGGGCAAGGACGACGTCACCGGCGAAGACCTGGTCCAGCGTGACGACGACCGCGAGGAGACGGTGGCGAAGCGCCTCGAGGTCTATCATTCCCAGACCAAGCCGCTCGTCGAGTACTACTCGAAGTGGGCCGCGTCGGGCCAGCCGGGCGCGCCGAAAGTGCGCAAGATCAGCGGTCTGGGCGCAGTGGACGAAATCACCGCGCGGGCATTCGCGGCGCTGAAGTAAACCGGAGTTTTCCCGCATGGCGCGGCGAGCGGCGGGAATTTTTCCCGTCCCTCGCCGCGTTTGCGTTTCTGGACCGTGATGAACAAAGCCAACCTGCTCTATGCCCAGTCCGGCGGCGTGACCGCGGTCATCAACGCGACCGCGGCAAGCGTCATCGAAGCCGCTCGGGCCCGCGCCGATGCGGTCGGGCGGGTGCTCGCTGCGCGTCACGGCATTCTCGGCGCGCTCGACGAGGATCTGATCGACACCGCGCCGCTGTCGGCCGCCGATCTGCGCCGCCTCGCCGGCACGCCGGGCGGGGCGTTCGGCTCGTGCCGCTTCGACCTCGATGCGCCGGAGGCGAACCGCGACCAGTACGACCGCCTGTTCGCGGTGTTCGCGGCCCACGACATCGGTTACTTCCTCTACAACGGCGGCAACGGTTCGATGGACACGGTTGCGAAAGTGTCGCGTGCGGCTGCCGAGCGCGGCTATCCGCTGGTGTGCGTCGGGGTGCCGAAAACGGTCGACAACGACCTCGAAGGCACCGACTGTTCGCCCGGTTTCGGCTCCGCAGCGAAATACGCGGCGACGTCGATGCTCGAAGCCGGGCTCGACCTGGCGGCGATGACGAGTCGCGTCGGGCGCGCGTTCGTGCTGGAAGTCATGGGGCGCAACGCCGGCTGGCTCGCTGCGGCGACCGCGCTTGCCGCGCGCAACGACGACGAGCCGCCGCATGTGATCCTGATGCCCGAAGTGCCGTTCGACGAGGAAGCTTTCCTCGCGGCGGTCTGCTCCACCGTGTCGCGTCTCGGCTATTGCGCGATCACCGTATCCGAAGGCATCCGCCGCGCCGACGGCTCGCTGCTGATGGAGCAGGACGAGGATGCGAAAGGGCATGTCCAGCTCGGCGGCGCCGGGCAGTGCATCGCGCGCCTGATCCACGCGCGCCTCGGCTACAAGCATCACTGGGCGATCCCGGACTATCTGCAGCGCGCGGCTGGCCACCTGGTGTCGGCGACGGACCACGCGCAGGCTCGCGCCGTCGGGCAGGCGGCGGTGGAGTACGCGCTGGCGGGGCGCGACGGCGTGATGGCCGCGATCCGCCGCCTCGCCGACGCGCCGTACCGCTGGGACGTCGCGCCCGTCGCGGTGGCCGCGGTCGCGAACCTCGAACGCCAGGTGCCTGCGGCTTTCATTCGCGCCGACGGGCTGCACGTCACCGACGCCGCGCGGGCGTACCTGCGCCCGCTGATCGAAGGGGAAATGCCGGCGTGTTTCGCCGGCGGACTGCCGGATTACCCGCGTTTCGCGCTGCCTGGCGTGCCGCGCAGGCTCGCGCCGTACCGTCCGTGACGCGTGCTCGCCGCGCCCGCCTGCCTCACCCCGCGCGGCGCTCCAGCGCGGGATTCAGGCTATAGAGGCCGGTCAGCTTCGCCTCGGCGAGCACATGGGCCGTGAGCGCATTGCGCACTTCGGCGCCGCCGAAGCGGCCTTCGAGCGCGATGCATTCGACGTCGAGCGCGTAGAGCGTGAAGACATAATGGTGCACCAGCTCGTCGTTCCACGGCGGACAGGGGCCGTCGTAGCCGTAGTAGTCGCCGTGCATCGACTCGTCGCCGGCAAACCACGCCGTGTAATCGTTGATTCCGTGCCGCCCGTGCGGCGCTTGCGGCCCGGGCTTGCCGCCCGGCGTGACGGCCGCCGAGAAGCTGCCGGCGGCGATTTCGCTCAGCTCCGCGGGAAGATCCACCAGCACCCAGTGGAAGAAATCGACGCGCGGCAGACTCGCCGGCACGACGCGTCCTTCCTGATTGACGTCGTCGCCCTTGCCTGGAACATCGGGGTCATGGCAGATCAGCGCGAACGAGCGGGTTCCGGACGGGATGCTGCTCCATGCCAGGTGCGGGTTGAGGTTGCTGCCGAGGCACACGTGCCCGGCGGTCGCGGGAATGCAGAATGCGAATTCGCCGGGAATCGTGGCGTTGTCGGTGAAGCTCTGGCTCGTGAGTTTCATGCCCTCGGGCTCCTTCGGTGGGGCGGCGGGAAAGCCGGGATGGATTCATTGTAGAGCGCGTTGCGGTGATCGGCGTCCCGCCTCCGGAGCGACATCGACCTCCCGCCGACCTACGCGGCGCGGCGGCGAAAATCGCGCAGGCGAAAGCCGAGTGCCAAAAGCGTCGCGAAATACGCAACCATGCCGGCGACGACGACCACCGACAGCCGCAGCACGCGCGCCAGCCCGCCTTCCGCGAGCCACCAGGCATCGTCGCCGCGCCCGAACCACAGCACGGTGCCGAGCACCACCAGCCCCCCCGCGAGCCGCAGCCAGAACCGGCCCCACGCCGGCTGTGGCCGGTACACGCCGCGCCGCCTCAGGCCGCGATACAGCAGCCCCGCGTTGAGCAGCGACGCGAGGCCGATCGACAGCGCGAGCCCGGCGTGCTGCAGCGGCACGATGAAAGCGAGGTTCATCAGCTGCGTCGCTGCGAGCGTCAGCAGCGCGATCTTCACCGGCGTGCGGATGTCCTGGCGCGCATAGAAGCCCGGCGCGAGGATCTTCACGAGGATGAGCCCGGCAAGCCCGACGGTGTAAGCGATCAGCGCGAGGCGGGTCTGCATCACGTCGGCGGGGGTGAACGCGCCGTGCTGGAACAGCGTCGAGATCAGCGGCACCGCGAGCAATGCCAGCGCCAGCGCCGCCGGCAGCGTCAGCATCAGCGTCAGCCGCAGGCCCCAGTCGAGCAGCGACGAAAAAGCTTCGGGCTGTTCGTCGGCGTGCAGCTTCGACAGGCTCGGCAGCAGGATCGTCCCGAGCGCCGCGCCGAGCAGCCCGGCGGGGAATTCCATCAAGCGGTCCGCGTAGTACAGCCACGACACGCTGCCGCTGGGGAGAAACGACGCGAAGACGGTGTTGATGATCAGCGAAACCTGGCTCACCGACACGCCGAGCATCGCCGGCCCCATCAGCTTCGCGATGCGGCGCACGCCCGGATCCGACAGATTCAGATCGAAGCGCGGCAGCAGCCCGATGCGCGCGAGCGGGCGCAGCTGCAGCGCGAGCTGCAGCACGCCGCCGATGAACACCGCCCAGCCGAGCGCGAGCACGGGCGGGTCGAAGTACGGCGCGGCGAACAGCGCCATGCCGATGAACGACAGGTTCAGCAGCACCGGCGTGAAGGCCGGAATCGCGAACCGGCTCCAAGTGTTGAGCACGCCGCCGGCGAGCGCGACGAGCGACATGAACAGGATGTAGGGGAAGGTGATGCGCGTCAGCTCGACAGTCAGCGCAAACTTGTCCGGATTCGCCGCAAACCCGGGCGCCGTGACCTGGATGATCCACGGCGACGCGAGAATGCCGAGCACCGACACTGCGGTTACCGCGAGCCCGAGCGCCGTGGCGACCCGATTGACGAGCCGGTGCGCTTCCTCGGGCCCCTGGCGGTTCCGGTATTCGGCGAGGATCGGCACGAAGGCCTGCGAGAACGCACCTTCGGCGAACATGCGCCGCAGCAGGTTCGGCAGACGGAACGCGACAAAAAAAGCGTCGGTTGCGATCCCGGCGCCGAACGCACGAGCGATGACGAAATCGCGGACGAAGCCCAGGATGCGCGACAACAGGGTCATGCCGCTTACGGTGGCGAGGGCGCGCAGCAGATTCATCTGGGGTAGCCAAAAGGGGAGGATGATAGCGGCTGAAGGCTCGCGGCGCACTTGCATCAGACAGCCCGAATCGGTAGACTCGCGCGTTTTCAAGAACCAACCAACGGAAGAACATCTATGGCCAATTCGGCACAAGCCCGCAAGCGCGCCCGTCAGGCGGTCGTGGCCCGCGCTCACAACGGCAGCCTGCGTTCTCGTCTGCGTACCGCGATCAAGGCTGTGCAAAAGGCCGTCGTGGGTGGCGACAAGGCTGCGGCGCAAGCCACGTTCCGCACCTCGATGAGCACCATCGACAGCATCGCGGACAAGAAGATCATCCACAAGAACAAGGCCGCTCGCCACAAGAGCCGCCTGTCGGCCGCGATCAAGGCGATGACTGCCTGAGCTTCACACCGGGCTGGCAGCAAATGAAAACGGCGACTTCAGGTCGCCGTTTTCATTTTCAGCGTCGCATCCGCCGCGGCGAGGGTTCAACGCCCGCTTCTGGTTCAACGTCCGCTTCTGCCGCGAGCCGAAAAGGGCCGGGCTGCGCGGAGAATCAGATCTTGACCTGATCGTCGTCGATCCGGTCCACGACCAGGTCGTTGTCTTTCGCGAAGTTGAGCAGGAACTTGTAGGCCAGAGGTTCGATTTCGTACAGTCGGGCATCGACGAGCACTGCCTTGTGCCCTTTGAGCGTGCAGCCCGGGCGCACGTAGGGCGAATACATCATGCGGTGATCTGCGCCGAATGCCGACATGATGCCGCACAGGCGATCGGCCCAGTCGCTCGGGCGGAAAGTCTTTCCCTCTCGCGTGACCCCGATGATGACAAAGCTTTCGATCAATTGGCTCATGTGGCGCAACCCGGCGGCTGAGGGAATTTCAGAAGGCGGCGTCCCGGCTCGAGCCGGTGTTGTGAGGACCGCGAAAGACGCGGCGGATTCTAGCAGAAAACCGGCTTTGCGATTTCATGTCGTGGCTGACGGTTTCATGATGCGAGTGTGATGAAGCGGGGAGGCGACACGCGGCGCGGGTTCGGAACGGGGGCTTGCAATCTGTACAAGGCGCGCATTTTTCGCTTAACATCGACCCTTCGATTATTCACGGCGGCGAGTGCCGCCGTGTGCATTTCTGCTTCATCCTGATCGGGGTCCTCCATGTCGCATCTCATGAATACCTACGCCAGATTGCCGGTCGCATTCACGCACGGCGAAGGGGTCTGGCTCTTCGATGAGACGGGCAAGCGTTATCTGGACGCCCTGTCCGGGATCGCCGTGTCGACGCTCGGTCACAATCACCCGCGTCTGGTGCGCGCAATCGCCGGCCAGGCGGCGAAGGTGCTGCATACGTCGAACATCTACCGCATCCCGCTGCAGGAAGAACTCTCCGACCGGCTCGCCGCGGTGTCGGGCATGGACGAAGTGTTCTTCTGCAACTCCGGCTGCGAGGCCAACGAGGCGGCGATCAAGCTCGCGCGTTTCTACGGACACCGGAAAGGCATCGACCAGCCGGCGATCATCGTCATGGAAAACGCGTTCCACGGGCGCACGCTGGCGACGTTGTCGGCGACCGGCAACCGCAAGACCCAAGCCGGCTTCGAGCCGCTGGTGTCCGGTTTCCTGCGCGTGCCGTACAAGGACATCGGCGCGATCCGCACGGTCGGCGAGCACAATCACAACGTCGTCGCGGTCATGCTCGAAATGATCCAGGGCGAGGGCGGCGTCAATATCGCCGACGAAACCTTCCAGCGCGAGCTGCGCGCGATCTGTGACGAGCGCGGCTGGCTGCTGATCTGCGACGAAGTCCAGTGCGGCATGGGGCGCACCGGAAGCTGGTTCGGTTTCCAGCAGGGTGGGGTGACCCCCGACGTGATGACGCTCGCGAAGGGCCTCGGTTCCGGCGTGCCGATCGGCGCATGCATCACCGCCGGGCGCGCCGCCGGCCTGTTCGGACCGGGCAATCACGGTTCGACTTTCGGCGGCAATCCGCTCGCCTGCGCCGCGGGCCTCGAGACGCTGGCGACGATCGAGGACGACGGGCTGATGGCGAATGCCGTCAAGGTCGGCGAAGCGATCCGCGCCAGCTTGCAGGAAGCGCTCGCCGGGCTTTCCTGCGTCGTCGACATCCGCGGCCGCGGGCTGATGATCGGCATCGAGCTCGATCGTCCGTGCGGCGACCTGGTTCGCCAGGCGCTCGACGCCGGCCTGCTGATCAACGTCACCGCCGACCGCGTCATCCGCCTGCTGCCGGCGCTGGTGTTCACAGAGGCCAATGCCCAGGAGCTGGTGTCGCGTCTCGCGCCGCTGGTGCGCAAGCATCTCGAATGAACGGGCGCGCGATGACCAAACCCAGGCATTACCTGCAGTTCAAGGATTTCACGCGCGACGAATACCGGCACGTGTTCGAGCGCACGCGCTGGATCAAGGACAAGTTCAAGCGCTACGAGCCCTATCACCCGCTGTTCGACCGCACGCTGGTGATGATCTTCGAGAAGGCCAGCACGCGCACGCGGCTGTCGTTCGAAGCCGGCATGCAGCAGCTCGGCGGTTCGGCGATCTACCTCAATACGCGCGACTCGCAGCTCGGTCGCGGCGAGCCCGTCGAAGACGCGGCGCAGGTGATCTCGCGCATGAGCGACGTCGTGATGATCCGCACTTTCGAGCAGGACATCATCGAGCGCTTCGCCGCGCATTCGCGCGTCCCGGTCATCAACGGGCTGACGAACGAATACCACCCGTGCCAGATCCTCGCCGACATCTACACCTTCATCGAGCACCGCGGCTCGATTCAGGGCAAGACGGTCGCCTGGGTCGGTGATTCGAACAACATGTGCAACACCTGGCTGCAGGCCGCCGAGCTGCTCGACTTTAACGTCCACGTGTCGACGCCGCCCGGCTACGAAGTCGAGCCGGAACGGGCCGGACTGTACGGCACCGGTCATTTCGAGCAGTTCGCCGACCCGATGGAAGCGTGCAAGGGCGCGGACCTCGTCACCACCGACGTGTGGACGTCGATGGGTTTCGAGGCGGAAAACGACGAGCGGATGAAGGATTTCGCCGACTGGTGCGTCGACGCCGAAATGATGGCGGCGGCCCGCGCCGATGCGGTCTTCATGCACTGCCTGCCGGCCCACCGCGGCGAGGAAGTCACCGCCGACGTCATCGACGGCGCGCAGTCGGTCGTGTGGGACGAAGCGGAGAATCGCCTGCACGTGCAGAAAGCGCTGATGGAATACCTGGTGCTCGGCAAAGTCGAAGACTAGCCGGCGTCTTTGCAAGTCCAGGCTGCAGACCGCAGGGCTGCGGCCTGTCTGTTGAGCGGAAATCGGAAAAAGCGGAAATCGACATGAGCGACGTCAAGAAAGCGGTGCTTGCCTATTCGGGCGGGCTGGATACTTCAGTCATCCTGAAGTGGCTGCAGGATACCTATCAGTGCGAAGTGGTGACGTTCACGGCCGATCTCGGCCAGGGCGAGGAACTCGAGCCTGCGCGCCAGAAGGCGCTGAAGTTCGGCATCAAGCCTGACAACATCTTCATCGACGACCTGCGCGAAGAGTTCGTGCGCGACTTCGTCTTCCCGATGTTCCGCTGCAACACTGTTTATGAAGGCGAATACCTGCTCGGCACGTCGATCGCCCGCCCGCTGATCGCCAAGCGCCAGATCGAGATCGCGCGCGCGACCGGCGCCGAGGCCGTGTCGCACGGCGCGACCGGCAAAGGCAACGACCAGGTCCGCTTCGAACTCGGCTACTACGCGCTGATGCCGGGCGTGAAAGTCATCGCGCCGTGGCGCGAATGGGATCTTTTGTCGCGCGAGAAGCTGCTCGCGTACGCCGAGAAGCACGGCATCCCGATCGAGATGAAGCACAAGCAGGGCGGTTCGCCGTATTCGATGGACGCGAACCTGCTGCATATCTCGTTCGAAGGCCGCCACCTCGAGAATCCGGCTGCGGAAGCCGAGGAGTCGATGTGGCGCTGGACCGTGTCGCCGGAAGCGGCGCCGGATGCGGCCGAGTACGTCGACCTCGAATTCGAGCGTGGCGATCTCGTCGCGATCAACGGCACGCGCCTGAAGGCGCACGAGCTGCTCGCGAAGTTGAACGAGCTCGGCGGCAAGCACGGCATCGGCCGCCTCGACCTCGTCGAAAACCGCTACGTCGGCATGAAGAGCCGCGGCTGCTACGAGACCCCGGGCGGCACGATCCTGCTGCGCGCGCACCGTGCGATCGAGTCGGTCACGCTCGATCGCGAAGTTGCGCACCTCAAGGACGACCTGATGCCGCGCTACGCCAGCCTGATCTACAACGGCTACTGGTGGAGCCCGGAGCGTCGCGCGCTGCAGGCACTGATCGACAACACGCAGGAATCGGTCAACGGCTGGGTACGCGTCAAGCTCTACAAGGGCAACGTCATCGTAACGGGGCGCGACTCGAAGACCGATTCGCTGTTCGACCCGACGATCGCGACGTTCGAGGACGACCAGGGCGCCTACAACCAGAAGGACGCGCACGGCTTCATCCGCCTCAACGCACTGCGCATGCGCATCGCGGCGAATGCGAAGACGAAGCGCGGCTAAGGAGGCCGATCGATGGACGGCGACGCAGTCATCTTCGGACTGACGATCGCGGAGTTCGAGGACTGGTCGCTCAAGATCCTGCTGACTGCGCTGATCGTGTACATGCTGTTCATCATCGGCAACCTCGCGAAGCAGTCGAAAGCCGGCAGATACGGCACCGTGTGGCTGTTCATCGCGCTCGGGCTGGGGTTCGTCGGCTTCGTCGCGAAGAGTTTCATCCAGAGATTTCTCGGCATCGAATAGGAAAGCAGCAATCATGAGCCTCACCGAAAAGTTCGACGGCGTCACTGTCGCCACCAAGGCCAACGTCTATTTCGACGGCAAATGCGTGAGCCACGGCATCGTGCTGGCCGACGGCACGAAGAAGTCCGTCGGCGTGATCCTGCCGGCAACGCTGACGTTCAACACCGGTGCGCCCGAGATCATGGAAGGGGTCGGCGGGAGCTGCCGCGTGCGCCTGAAAGGGGCCAACGGTGAAATGGGCGAGTGGAACGTCTACGGCGCCGGCGAGTCCTTCAAGGTACCGGCCAATTCCAGCTTCGACATCGAAGTTGCCGGCGAACCGTACCACTACGTCTGCCACTTCGGCTGACCGGAGTCGAGCCATGCCATCCTTCGACATCATGTCCGAAGTCGATCTGCCTTCGCTGAAGAACGCGGTCGACGTCGCCAACCGCAAGATCAGCGGCCGCTACGACTTCAAGGGCAGCGACGCGCGGGTCGAGCAGGGCGAAAAAGTGCTGACGCTGTTCGGCGACAGCGACTTCCAGATCGACCAGATGCGCCAGATCCTGCTGCCCGAAATGACGGCGAAGAAGATCGACGTGCGCTGCCTCGAATATGGCGACCTGCAGAAGATCGGCGGCAACAAGCTCAAGCAGGAGCTCAAGGTCCGCGTCGGCGTCGAGCAGGACCTCGCGAAGAAGATCGTCAAGCTGCTCAAAGACAGCAAGCTCAAGGTCCAGGCCGCGATCCAGGGCGAAGCGATCCGCGTCTCGGGCGCGAAACGCGACATCCTGCAGGAAGCGATCGCGCTGGTGAAGAAGGACATCACCGACTTCCCGCTGCAGTTCGGCAACTTCCGCGACTGACGGCGCCCGCCGATGAACGTCGCCGCGATCGCCGCCACCGCCTCCGCAAATAGCGCAGCCACCGTCCAGGCGCAAGCTTCGCTATTGGTCCTGAGGAAGGCGATGGACGTGCAGCAATCCCACGCCGCGCAGCTCTTTCAGGCGCTCCCCCAACCCGCGGTCGCGCCCACTCCCGGCGCAACCGTTGGCGGATCGATCGACATCTTCGTCTGACCTTGTGCGCGTCGCGGCGCGAGCGATCCGGCGTCGAAGCGACGGGCGATTCTCGGAAAACTCCCCCCGGGAAACCCTGCATTTCCGACGTCGACTACCCGTTTTTGGTAGTCGATGTACATCCTGTTCGTCATAACAATCCTGCTGTTCAGCGTCTAGTGTTCCAACTGGTGACCGCCCCGGGCCTCGGGGGACGGTCGGGGGGCCGCGTGCGACGCTTCCGGGGACAGCCAAAGGAGAGATCGATGAACAGACGACGTAGCCCGGTTTTCGGTGCCAGTGTTGTGGTCGCCGCCCTCTTGACGGGGGGAGCACCGAGTCATGCCCAGGACGCTCCCGACCGCCCCGCCGCGGCGCCCCGCGATGCAGCGGCCGAAGTGCAAACCCCCGGCCAAGTCCCGATCACCCGCCCCGAGCAGCGCCTGTCCGAACATGACCGGTCGAACGTGTTCAACCCCCCGGAGGGTGCGCCGCTGTCGCCGGCTTTCCGCAACCAGCCCGACAATGGCCGCGTGCTGGGCTTCGATTTCGCCCGTGACCCCCTGAACGCCAAGGAGCCGATGCAGACTTTCGAGGAAACGATGCGCGCCGACGTCGCCGCCCGCGCCGAGGTCATGCAGACCCAGCGCGGGTTGCTGGCGAGCCGCTACGACCTGACGCCTCGCCTCGACCCGGAAGCGCGGATGTCCCGCGGCAAGCCGCTGCCGGTCGGGCCGACCGCACGTCTTGCGCGAGGCGTCGACTGGGATGCCCTCGCCGAAATGCCGCCCGAGCAGATCCGCGAGCGCGGCCTCTTCCCCTATCCGTCGCTGCCTCATCCGAAGCAGGCCACCGGCGGCCAGGTGTTTCCGCAGATGCAGATCGACATGTTCCCGCGGCTGGAGCGCTTCGACGTCGAGTTCGACCTGCCCGAAGCTTTCCTGCCGGAATTCCCGCCAGCGATTTTCCTGCAGAACCGCCCGGAGCTGGGCGACGTGTCGCGCGGCGAAGTGGTGTCGATCAACAACTTCCACCGCCTGTTCAAGGGCATCCTGACGCCGGTTCAGCTCGACGGACTGCGCCTCCTCGTCACGCCTTTCCCGCAGGAAGAATTCAACGCGACCGACGACCGCAAGAGCGCACAGCCGAGCCTGGGCGTCGCCTGTTTCGACTGCCACGTCAACGGCCACACGACCGGGCAATTCCACCTGAACCCGGACGACCGCCCGCAGGAACGGCGCTTCCGCCTCGATACGACCAGTTTGCGCGGTCTCTTCAACCAGCAGATCCATGGCTCCAAGCGCAGCCTGCGCTCCGTCGAGGATTTCACCGAGTTCGAGTTCCGCACCGCCTACTTCAACGGCGACCCGATCCACGCGATGAAAAAAGGGTTCACGATCTTCGACCGCATCCACGTCAGCCACATGGCGCAGCTGCAAAACATGCTCGACTTTCCGCCGACGCCCAAGCTCAACGTCGAAGGGCGGCTGGACCCGGCCAAGGCGACCGAGCAGGAGCTGCGCGGCGAGGCCATCTTTTTCGGCAAAGGCCGCTGCGCCGGCTGCCACGAGCCGCCCGCCTACCTCGACCACCAGATGCACGACTTGCATCTCGAACGCTTCCTCGACGAGCCGGGCGACGGACCGATCAAGACTTTCACGCTGCGCGGCATCAAGGACAGCCCGCCGTACATGCACGACGGGCGCTGCCTCACGCTCGAGGACACAGTCGAGTTCTTCAACCTCGTGCTGGCGCTGAAGCTGAACGGGCAGGAGAAAGCCGACCTGGTCGCATTCATGCGGCAGCTGTAGGGAAAAAGGCGGGAGGGGGCGCAGTTCAGGAGGGCTGCGCCGCTCCTCCCGCGACGCGGGGCTGCGATCCCGTTGGGTGATCGGCGACGGTCTCACCCTCCGGGGGTCATCCCAGCCGCTCGTCGAGTAGACTATGGCCCTTCATCGACAGCCCCACCGCCCGATCGAGGCTCCGATTCACAAGCAAAGGGACGTCTGAAGAGTGATTGGAATCCTGAACAGAATCATGCGCAGGAAGCACGACGACAACAAGCGGTCGCTGAGAGAGAACGCCGAAAAAGTCCTGAGGCACGATCAGCTGATTGCGAGAGTGAAATCGGGGACAGAGGTAGGCGCCGCAGCGGTCCCCACCCCCGCCCCAGTGCAGGAATTCTCTCCGGTGGAACCGGTGATCGATCTCGAAAGCCACGTGGCCGCTGGCCCCGAACCCGACCTGCCGCCGGGATTCGAGGAGGAGCTTCGGCGGCTCAGTAAACTGATGGATTTTTGATGACGTATGGGTAAATAAGCCAGACTTTTCCCTGTCGTCTCTCACTCGCTGACCGTTTGATGCGGGATTTCGTCATCCTCGTTGCAGGTCGCATTGCGCTTAATCACGATGAAGTTCTGATTCTCGAGGCTTTCTGTCACCGTGAGATAAGACGACGGGTGAGCGCGGTTCGACTCGATACTGCCGTCACTAACGCCTTCGACACCAAAGCGACAGACCTTGACACCCGATTCATTCTCAGCCCCGACTTTAGCTCCCGTTCCCGTGAAATCTACCGTAAGCGTACCTGACCAGACCGGCGGTGTGGCTAAATCGCCATCATTGTCGACGGGTGTTATAACGCAGCTGTAGGAAATGATGTCCCGATTCATCTTCTTTGTTGGATCGGGCGGGACTGGGGCAGGATCGGGCGTGTTTGGAAGGGCGCTGTCGTCGAAGCATTCGTCGACAAGAGTGCCTGGATCGATATTCGCCGCTGCTGAAATGGTTGTCTGACCCCCGATCGTGGTTGTGTCTGTAGATATGCTAGTCGTGCCGATATTCAGGAATTCTGGGGGAGCTCTTGAGCTCTTTCCCGCGCTGATATATCCGGAAAGCAGGTACCCCTTCAAAACCGTGCAATCGGTGTAGTTGCCGGTAGTTAGATCTGCCAGAACGTCATCACTAATAGTTGCGTCCTTATCGGTACAGCGGTACTCGATGATCCCTGTATCGTTGTTGAACACAAGCCGTACATTCGGTGATCCGGGGGGGGCGAAAGCGCTTTTTCCACCCGTTAGATCCTTTGCAGGATAAGGAATGCGCAAGTTGCGATTGTATGGCGTCTTGATGACATCCTTGGTGCCGCAGCGGATGTCGGTATCGGTCTGGCACGCAATTAGCCACGCTGCGTCGGCCGGATCATGTTTGGCTATGATAGAGGGTAGCGTCAGAGTTCGGGTGGCGCCTTGCTTGTTACTAACTTTCCCGAAAGTAATGCCATATAGGCGATAATATGCGGCATGAAATGCAAGCGAACTTCCGACGGTCGCGCCCACGATCATCACACCTTGCAGGTGATGCGGCAGCAGGCCATCAAAGCGGTGCGTGAGGGGCAGACCGTGCAGAGCGTCGCCGCCTCGTTCGGCGTGAATCCTCGCAGCGTCTTCCGCTGGCTGGCCGACTTCGCCAACGGCGGCCAGAACGCCCTGCTCGCCAAGCCGATCCCGGGACGTCCGCCCAGGCTCAGCGCCGAGGAGATGGCCTGGCTCGCCCGCGCGGTCCGCGACCACACCCCGCAGCAGTTCAAGTTCGAGTTCGGGCTGTGGACGCTGACGCTGATCCGTCACCTGATCAATCGTCAGCTCAAGAAGGAACTGTCGGTTTCCTCGGTCCACCGGCTCATGAAGATCCTGGGCTTCAGCGCCCAGAAACCGCTCTATCAGGCCTGGCAGCAGGATCCCGTGCTGGTGCGGACCTGGGAGACCGAGACCTATCCCGCCATTCGCGCCGAAGCGCGTGCGACGGGCGCGACGATCTACTTCGCCGACGAGTCGGGAATCCGTTCCGACTACCACACCGGCACCACCTGGGCGCCGCAGGGCCAGACGCCGGTGGTGACGGCCACCGGCCGGCGCTTTTCGCTGAACATGATCTCGGCGGTGAGCGCGCAGGGCGAGTTTCGGTTCATGCTGCATGAAGGCTCGGTCGGTGCGAAGGTCTTTCTGGAGTTCCTCAAGCGCTTGATGATCGGCGCTCAGAAGCCGGTGTTCGTCATCGTCGATGGTCATCCGATCCACAAGGCAAAGTTGATCAAGACCTATGTCGACAGCCTCGGCGGCCGGCTGAAGCTGTTCTACCTGCCGCCGTATTCGCCGCACCTGAACCCGGACGAAACGGTCTGGGCGCATGTGAAGCGCAAGGTTTCGCGCCAGGTGGTCGAGAGCAAGGAGGACATGAAGCGCCTCGCACTCGGGGCCCTGCGCAGCATTCAGAAACTCCCCGAGCTCGTGAAGTCATTCTTCCGGCAACCAGAGTGTCAATACACTCTATAGTGACACTACTTATTGAAAAGTTAGTATTCCAAGTCATGTCGATCAGGACCAGTTTGAGGTCAGGAGTGACGGTGACGGAAGGCGTTCCTGCCCAAGTCAGACTAACCGAGTTGGCGGTTACCGTCGTCCCGCGATTGAAGGCTGCGACGTAATTGCTGTTGTTGATCGCCGCACTCGGAACGTTGGCGATTTGGGCATACGCGAAATTCGAGGCCAGGGGAGTTGCCGGAACATCGATTACGTCAAATCCCCGTAGCCGATCCATCTGCTCCTGCGCAAGGAACAGCGCCTCCACCCGGTCCCGACCGGTTCCGATCGCATCGGCGAGGGTAATTTGGAATTTTCCGATTGCGAGTAACCCGAAACCGAGAATCACAAGAGCAAGTAGAGCTTCGATCAGACTGCTGCCGGTTTGCAGATTTTTGGCGGTGAAGGTTGATCGAAGCGAAGAGCCAGATTTCATAATTGTTTCTCCAGTGTGACGTAACGATAAAATCTCACCAATCAGTGAAAATCGCAGTCGTTACACCAGTCCTTCCATCCGCCCGGAATTCGCACATAGCTGCCTAGATTACGTTTGACGTTATTAAGAACATTGGAATCATAAGTCGGATTCGGGGTGCCTGTTGCTTGGAAATTCCCCTCGGCAATGGCTGCCCCGATGATCTGTGAAGTGCCACCTCCGGAGTTGTTCCAGGTAAACGCACTGCAGTAAACTACTCCGTAGATGACGACATTGCCGTTTATTTGCAAGGGTCCGTCGACGATCAGGATCACCGGCTCCGAGGCGGTACCAATTGTAACGTTCGAGTTAATTTGTGCTCCGCTCGTGGTATTCACCCAGATGACCTTGCCTTGCCCGTCCACGCTATCGATCGCGCTCGGACAAGGGCCATTGCAATCTATCTGCACGGCTTCCGCCTTGACGCTGTCCTTGCTTTCGCCAAAAAAACCTTGGAAAAATCGATCACCGGTCAAATTTGAAAGCGTTGAATCCTCTTTTGCGACGCTCGCTTCCGGGGGGGTACCCGGCACCGTAACCAGGTCTGCGCTGCCATCCGAGGTATAGGTGCCTCCGGCGTGGACCGTGGTGCCGTTTGTGGCGGCCTCTGTGTTGGTAATGGTGACGTTTCCGCTGAAACTTACATTCCCTTTCGCCGTGAGCGCAGCAGAGGGGGCTGAGACCATGCTCGGTTTGAATACTACGCTTTGAGTCGCTAAGGCTCGGGACGTGCAAGCAGCCGCGCCGGGCGCCTGTCCGTCGGCGCAACCCAACACGTTGATCAGGATCGCCCTGTTGGGATCCGTGATTGTGGAGGGGGTGCTCAAGCGTTTGAAGCGAGCCTGAAAGGAACTGATGTTTACGCCAACTGGTGCCGTTGGCATGGTGCCGTCGGTCGTAGCGGCGAGTCTTACTTCATCCACGAGGCCATTCGGGGTGTTGCTCGTGTCGAGGAAGAAACCGTAAAGCGTACCGTCGTACCATGGGTCGGTCACTGGATCTGAGGGCGATCCGATTAGCAGCTTCTCGCGATTCGTTTTTTTTGCCAGCACCGCCAGCGATGCTTCGAGCCCGCCCATCGCCGCTTCCTGAGCCATGATTGACTTGATCTGATTGGCCTGGCTTTTCACGCCAAATACCAGATTGCGATTCGTGAACAGGGCGGTCAGGGTCGCCGCGACAAGCAGCACGAGCGCGACGATCATTGCAACGCCGTGCTGGCGCATCCGAATTGTGTTCCTGCGCTTATTCATAGCGGACCTCATGTTGCGGGAGGGGTGGACTCGGCGGCACCCCCCTTGAAGATGTCGGCGCGCACTCGCACCCGCTCATTCAACGTCCGTTTAACGGCGCTATCAGCTTTCAACTGGCCCGACATCGTGATTGCGATCTCGGTGACGAAATGAGCACCATCATGGCTTTTCGAAGGGGTGGGCGGTGTTCCAGCGCAGACCGCCGGACCTCCATTTGCAGGATCGTCTCCATCGATGTCGATGCAACGATAGGTTCGGCTTAACGCGAATTCGGTAATTTGGGTGACGTTTGGGTCGGTAATGGCCTGCCAAGTACCTCCGTCCCGACGCTGAAGCGTATTCGAGTCCAACCTGTAGCCATGCTGCTCGGTAGTCGCACCGGTATCCAAGGTGTCGTCCGAGTTCTCGTCGTACCAGAATTTGATCTCGCTTCCGCTAATATCGGCTTGCGGATTCAGGAAAATCGGAAAAGTCGCAGCCCGGGAACTCGAATCCTGGGTCAGATTAAGGATATCGAGATGAACGTCACGCTTGTAGCCCATGCGTTTAATGTCGCGTGCGACGATGTCCATTGCCGTCCGCATCTCCTGATCGAGACGCGCCATCTGAATCAATTGCCGGTTGTTTTGCAGATAGTTGACAAAAAACGTTGTGATGCCGGTCATCACGACCAAGCCGACGGTGACGCCGACCATCAGTTCGACGAGCGACAGACCTTTCTGCGTAGAGCGTTGGGGTTTCAACATGATGGGTACCCCATGGATGCGCCATCGGTCGAAGGCGCGCAGAGCTTCACTGAAATTGGCATAGGCTTGACGCCCGCCTTTCCTGTGCTGTTTCCAACCAAAATTGTGTCTACGCCGATAGTGCCGCCGACGGCGTCGGTGATGGTGCCCTGCGTGCCATCAAAGGTCAGTGATGTAAATTCTGACGTCAATATCGTGCCATTGAACGCGCTGCCTGCAACCGTTTTGATTACGCAGTCTGCCGGCGTTGCGCAGCCAGGATCCGTGTCGTTCACGCTGTAAGACCAGTCTTCGCCGGGGGTAATCGAAACCGTAATCTGCCGATTGCGCAGCACGGCCTCGGACCTAGCATAAGTGAGATCGGTGTGAAGCGCTTCCGCTGCGCCCCGAACCCTTGCTTTCTTTATGAAATCATTAAGCGACGGTACGGCGATGGTTGCGAGGATTGCGGCGACCGCAATCACCACCATCAACTCGATCAATGTGAAACCTGAACTGCGGGTGCCATCGTCCATGTTACTTACTCCAACAGGCGGCAGTCGGTCCGTTGCTTACCGTATTACCGCCGCCGGTCACGGTCATCGTGATCGTTGTGCAGGTGGTGTCTGCAGCTTGGGATTTTCCGCTCACCGGGCTCGCCGTTGCGGTGTAGCCAATCGCTGAAACCGCGCTTAGTGCGATGGTGTAATAGCCCTCAGTAGACGGAAGCGGGTCGGCCAGCCCCAATTGGACCAAGGTGCCGTAAGTAGTGTTATTCAATCTGTATGTTTCCTGCGCCAGCTGGATCTTTGCCAGTGAGGTCGTTGCGTCCGACCGGCGCGACTTGCGGATGGATTCCATATATGACGGAACGGCGATGGCTGCGAGAATTGCGACTACCGCCACGGCGATCATCAGCTCGATCAGCGTGAATCCGCCTGTTCTGGACTTCATGTGTTTCTCCGAATGGCTGGAGTTTGGGTTGGTGGAAATGCGGCTTTTCAGTTCGAAGCGGCCTAGGTCGGCGCGGACGTGTCGAAGGCCCTCCGGACTCTGACATAGTCTTACACTTTATTACAGAGCCGTGCGAGAGAAGCTCGACAGGCGGCACGTACGGCGCGATGACTGGCAGCGGTGTATCGACTGAGGATATTAAGGTGTCGCAAGTCGGCAGGGCAGTTGGCTCGGCACCCGGCGCGACGACGCAATTTCGAGGTATGACAGCATGGGTTATGCGGGCTCCGGCAACAGCGTGACGCTCCCCGATTTCCGCAATCTGGGAGTGATGCTGCGGATTTTGGTCATCGCGGAGTTTGCGAGCAGTGTCGCGCTGGTGGCTCATGCACCGGAGGGCTTTGCCGTGCTGCTGCACATCACCGAGTCGGGACTGTTGTTCGAGTCCTCGCTGTTGCTCGTCGTGCTGCTGCTTTTTCTGCTCTCGCCGTCGCTGGGCCGTTTGCCGTACAGGAGGGGAGTGTGGGCGGTGGCAGGTGTTGCGGCGGCGGTTTCCGGAGCGCTCGATCTGGGCGTGCGCGCCTGGGTCGGCGGCGCGCCTACGGGAGGGGCGGTGAAGGCGGCAGTATTCGCGGCCATGCTGGCCGGGTTGCTACTGGCGTATTTCAACTGGCGGCAACGTGTGCTTTCTCCTGCACTGCCCGAGGCGCGCCTGATGGCGCTGCAGTCACGCATCCGGCCGCACTTCCTGTTCAACAGCCTCAATACCGCTGTATCGCTCGTTCGGCGCGACGCGCGCCTCGCGGAGCAGGTCCTGCTCGACATGTCCGACCTGTTCCGGGTGCTGCTCGCGGAGCCTCGTTCGCTGGTGCCGCTTGCCGAGGAGATCCGCCTTGCACGCTCTTACCTGAAGATCGAACAGCTTCGCCTCGGTGAACGTCTTCACGTGACATGGGACTGCGAAGGCGCCCCGCAGGGAGTCCCTGTGCCCGTGTTGCTGCTGCAACCGTTGCTGGAGAACGCGGTGAGGCATGGCGTGGAACCATCCGAAAACGGTGGCGAGATCCGGGTCCGAATCGGGGGCCGGGGCAGGGTTCTCGATATCGAAGTGCAGAACACGATCACGGATTCAACGAGCGGAACCCCTGCGGGAAACCGGATCGCGCTGGCAAACATAGCGGAGCGTCTAGCTTTGCATTTCGATGCGGAAGCGCAGCTGCGAACCTGGCAGCAGGAAGACAGCTTTATCGTGCGCGTGCAGCTTCCGCTGCTCAAGCATCAGGAGGGGGTGCTTCGTTCTTGATGGGTCACCCGTCTGGACAGGGAGGATGCCCGGTCACTTTCGCTACTGCTGTTTTCGGCGAGCAGGTCCGGATTCGGCCGACGTTGCTGACGATCACTTTGATTTCCTTGCCGCCGGGTGACCGCAACGAGAGGGTGACGTTCGTGCCGAGCGTCGTGCCCGAAATCGGGTCGAACCGGGTGGCATTGCGGTTTGCGCTGGCGGTGATGCCTTGAAATTGCGCCCCGTCGAGCACCGTGAGCGCTCTGCCGCCGCTGGAGGGGATGGTGCATGCATCGGGTTGCGCCGGGTTGGACAGCGAAGTGTCGCACTGGCTGTGGTCGTGAATGCCCATCCTCCAATTGACCGTGTCTTTCATCGAGTACGTTACGAACATGGGCGCGCTCTGTTGTATCGCCTCCGTTCTTGCGTAGTGCAGTTGCGTGACGAGGAGGTCGGCCGCACCGCTGATGCGACTGGCTTCGAGGAAGCTGGCGAGGAGCGGCGGCGCAATTGAATAAAGGATCGCAGCCACCGCGATCGTCACCATGAGTTCAACGAGGGTGAGCCCGTGCATTTTCCGATTCATGACAAATATATAAATCAGCAGGGCGTATTATGCAAATCGTGTTTTCCAGCACCATCACAACCTCGGCCCAAGTCGGGGATCAGCCCGTCCTGCTGGTGCAATCGGGTATTCGTCGGTAACCTTTCTTGGTTGTCTCGAGAGCGGTTCGCAGGGCGGGTTCGAGGCGCAATTTCTTCTTCGAAGGTCATCGATGCGGCAGATTTCCAAGCTGTGCCGGGTTGCGGTGGCGTCTCTCGGGACGGCTTGCGCCGGGGCGTCGTTCGGCGCGGAGGTCGAGCTGGTCGGCGTGTTCGGCGCGAAGGCGGTGCTGATCGTCGATGGTGGCGCCCCGAAGACGCTGGCCGTCGGCGAGCGCACGCGCGAGGGAGTCAGGTTGATCGAAGTGCGCGGCGAGACGGCGGTCGTCGAGGTTGACCGCACGCCGCGCCGGATTGCGCTCGGGCAGGCGGTGTTGCGCGCCGACGGGCCGCAAGCGGAATCGGCGACAGCCAGTCTTTTTGCCGATTCCTCCGGTCATCACTTCGCGAACGGCACGATCAACGGCGCCGCGGTGCGTTTTCTCGTCGACACCGGCGCGAGCATGGTGTCGATTGGGATGTCGGATGCGCGGCGGGCCGGCATCGACTACCGTCGCGGCATGCCGGCCCACACACAGACGGCAAGCGGGCCGGTAATGGTGTGGAAAGTGCGGCTCGATACCTTGCGCGTCGGCGACATCGTGGTGCACGGCGTCGATGGACTGGTGCATGAAAACGACCTGCCGTTCGTGCTGCTCGGGATGACTTTTCTCGGCCGCATGGACATGCAGCGGGACGGTGACCGGCTCGTGCTGCGCAAGCGCTACTGAACGCCCCAGGAAACGGCTTTGCCGTTTCCGCCCGCGAACGGGACAAGAAAATCCGTGGCCGCCGGGCGTTTTCTGGAGAGGTAAGACGAGTGATCGAAAAGAAGCTCATGGAAGCGGCACTGGATGCCGAGGGGCTGCGGCGCCGGTTTGTCGATGCGCCGCAGATGGCGCCGGTGCGCGAAGACGGCTCCCACCGGGGCGAGTTTCGCCCGGCTGCGGTGCTGGTGCCGGTGGTCCTGCGCCCGGAACGGCTCGCCGTGCTGCTGACGCGCCGCACCGATCATCTGCACCATCATCCGGGCCAGATCAGCTTTCCGGGCGGGCGGGTCGAGAAGGCGGACGTCTCGGCGGTGATGACGGCGTTGCGCGAGACGGAGGAGGAGACCGGTCTCGATCCGGAACGCATCGAGCTGCTCGGCGAGCTGCCCGAATACTTCACCGGGACCGGCTTCAGGATCACGCCGGTGGTCGGGCTCGTGCATCCGCCGTTCGAGCTCAAGCTCGACACGTTCGAAGTTGCCGAAGCGTTCGAAGTGCCGCTGGCGCATTTCCTCGATCCGGCCAACCACGAGCGCCACACGATGGAGTACCAGGGCCGGATGCGACAGTATTACGCGATGCCGTACGAAGGGTATTTCATCTGGGGCGCGACGGCGGGAATCCTGGTGTCGCTGTACCGGTTTCTCGGTGGCGAGGCGCCCGTGTAGCGCTCGCCGAGGTTGACGTTGACGTCAACGGACATTATGTTGCGCCCTCGAACGCCCGGATCCGGGCGGCATTCACGGAGAGTCTCGCAATGAAGATCGAAAATGGTGTGTTCGTCGTCACCGGAGGCGGATCGGGGCTGGGGGCGGCGACTGCGCGGATGCTGGTCGGCGCCGGAGGCAAAGTGGTGCTGGCCGACGTGAATCGTGACGCGGGCGAGGCGCTGGCGGCCGAGCTGGGCGCCGCGGCGGCGTTCGTCGCGACCGACGTGACCGACGAGGCGAGCGCGAAGGCGGCGATCGAGCGCGCGGTGTCCGGCTTCGGCGCACTGCACGGGCTGGTCAACTGCGCCGGCATCGCTCCGGCCGAAAAAGTCGTCGGCCGCGAGGGACCGCACCAGCTCGAATCGTTCGCGCGCACGATCACCGTCAACCTCATCGGCAGCTTCAACATGATGCGCCTCGCGGCGGACGTGATGACGAAGGCGGCGCCGAACGACGAAGGCGAGCGTGGCGTGATCGTCAGCACCGCGTCGGTCGCAGCCTATGACGGGCAGATCGGCCAGGCCGCGTATGCGGCATCGAAGGCGGGCGTCGTCGGACTGACGTTGCCGGTGGCGCGCGAGCTGGCGCGCTTCGGCGTGAGGGTGATGACGATCGCGCCGGGAATCATGGAGACGCCGATGCTGATGGGCATGCCGCAGGAAGTGCAGGATTCCCTCGGCAGGACCGTACCGTTCCCGTCCCGCATGGGACGGCCTGCGGAATACGCGGCGCTGGTGCGCCACATCATCGAGAATGCCTACCTCAACGGCGAGACGATCCGCCTCGACGGCGCGATTCGCATGACAGCGAAATGAGCTGAAGCGGACGGCGCCGCGGCGACGGTAAGCGGCGCGTGCGACGATTGCGGCTCTTCGGGGTTGGCGTGCCGCAAGTTTTGCTGCACTGCAATAGCGGCGGGACATCAAGTGTGCTAAAAGACGTTTCGCTGCCTGACCGGACGGAGGGGGCCGCCCACTCGCCGCCCTTGCCGCCCTCGGTGTTTCCCTGATGAGCGCTTCCGAAATCGAGTCTGTCCGAGCATCGTTGCCTGAGCAGGACTGCTATCACTGCGGCCTGCCGGTCCCGCCCGACACGCACCATTACGTGACGATCGACGGCGCGTCGCGGCGCATGTGCTGCGTCGGCTGCGAGGCCGTCGCCGAGTCGATCGTCGCCAATGGCCTGACCGATTACTACCGCCATCGCGACGCGATGCCCGAGCCGCAGAAGGAGGCGCTGCCCGCCGAACTGCAGGAACTCGGGCTGTTCGATCATCCCGATTTCCAGAAAACCTTCGTCCAGCCGATCGGCGAGCACGAGCGCGAAGCGGCGCTGATCCTCGAAGGCATCACCTGCGCGGCGTGCGTGTGGCTGAACGAACAGCATGTCGCGCGCCAGCCGGGCGTTTCGTTGGTCGAGGTCAACTATGCGACCCGGCGTGCGCGGGTGCGCTGGGACGAACGGCGCGTCAAGCTGTCCGAGATCCTCTCCGCGATCCAGGCGATCGGCTACCGCGCGTATCCGTACGACGCGGAGCGCTCGGAGCAGATCGGCAAGCGCGAGCGGCGGTCGATGCTGTGGCGCGTCTTTGTCGCCGGCTTCGGCATGATGCAGGTGATGATGTACGCGTTCCCGGCGTACATCGCGCCGGAAGGCGACCTCGCGCCGGACATCGAGCAGCTGATGCGCTGGGCGAGCCTGCTATTGACGCTTCCGGTCGTGCTGTATTCCGCGGCGCCGTTTTTCCAGCGGGCGTTGCGCGACCTGAAGCTGCGCCGCCTCGGCATGGACGTGCCGGTGGCGCTCGGAGCCGGCAGTGCGTTCGCGGCAAGCCTGTGGGCGACGCTCGTCGGGGGCGGCGAAGTGTATTTCGACTCGGTGACGATGTTCGTGTTCTTCCTGCTGTGCGGGCGCTATCTGGAGATGGTCGCGCGCCAGAAAGCGGTGCGCGGTGTCGAGGAGCTCGGCAAGGTGTTGCCGGCGTTTGCCGAGCGCCTGCCCGGCTGGCCGGCGCCGGACGGGGAGCGCGTGCCGGTGTCGCAACTGGTACCGGGCAACTTCGTGCGGGTGCGTCCCGGTGAAGTCATGCCCGCCGACGGCGTCGTCGTCGACGGACGCAGCGAGGCGAACGAGGCGCTGCTGACGGGCGAGAGCCTGCCGGTGCCGAAGTTTGCCGGGAGCCCGGTCACCGGCGGCAGCATCAACATTTCGAGTCCGCTGACGGTGCGCGTCGAGCAGGTCGGCGACTCGACCCGTCTCGCGGCGATCCGCCGCCTGATGGAGCGCGGCGCGAGCGAAAAGCCCCGCCTCGCGCAGCAGTCGGACCGCGTCGCAGTCGTGTTCATCGTCGCGCTGCTGGTGCTCGCGTTCGCGACGGGTCTCGCGTGGTACTTCATCGAGCCGGGGCGGGCGCTGTGGGTGTTCGTGTCGGTGCTGGTGGTCGCGTGTCCTTGTGCGCTGTCGCTGGCCACGCCGACGGCGCTGACGGTAGCGACCGACGCGCTGGCCCGAATCGGAGTGCTGGTGACGCGCGGCCACGCGATCGAGACGCTCGGGCGCGCGAATCACTTCGTCTTCGACAAGACCGGCACGCTAACGCGGGGGCGGATGAGCCTCGAAGAAGTCCTGCCGCTCGGCGAGCTTGGCGAAGCCGAATTGCGAGTGCTGGCAGCGGCGCTCGAGCGCGATTCCGAACATCCGGTCGCCGAGGCACTGCGCCGCGTCGGGGGTGACGACGTGCTGCCCGCGGTCGATGAGGTCATCGCGCAAACCGGGCAAGGCATCGCGGGGCGGATCGATGGCGTGCGCCATGCGATCGGACGCCCGGCCTACGTCGCAGCGCAACTGGATCTCCTCGAACCCGCGCGGTGCGCGGAATTCGAGGCGCGGGGCGGGTCGGTGATCGCGCTCGGCAGAACCGGCGAATGGCTCGGTCTGTTCCGCCTCGCGGACGTGCCGCGCGAGGAAGCGGCGCAGCTGACGACGAAGCTTCTCGCAGAGAAAGTGCGCATGACGGTGCTGAGCGGCGATTCGCCCGGCGCGGTCGATGCGGTCGCGCAGGGTCTCGGTATCGATGACGCTCACGGCGGGCTGACGCCTCAGGGCAAACAGCAGTTCCTGGCGAGGCTGCAGCGTGCTCCCGGGGCAGTGGTGGCGATGGTCGGCGACGGCGTCAATGATGCGCCGGTGCTTGCCCAGGCCCACGTGTCGGTGGCAATGGGCGGCGGCACCGAGCTCGCCCGCAACGAAGCCGACATCGTGCTGTTGAGCGAGAATCTCGCCGGGCTGGGGCGCGGGCTCGACCTTTCGCGCCGCACGCTGCGGATCATCCGGCAGAACCTGTGGTGGTCGTTCGCGTACAACTTCACGTCGGTGCCGCTCGCGATGGCCGGCCTGGTCACGCCGTGGATGGCGGGCATCGGCATGGCCGGGAGCTCGCTGCTCGTCGTTCTCAACGCGCTGCGCCTGCAGCGCCAACCGCAGAGCGGGGTTCGCTGATGGAAAGCCTTTACATCCTGATCCCGCTCTCGGTCGTGCTGGTTTTCGTGATCGGCGTGATTTTCTGGTGGTCGCTCAAGTCAGGGCAGTACGACGATATGGAAGGTCCGGCGTACCGGGTGCTGATGGACGACCGCGATGCGCCACCGCCTGCCGAGAAGCAGCCGGACGGCACCGACCGCGAGGCGCCGAAGTGAGGCGGAGCACCTCGCGGCACTGCCGGGGACACTCTTTGTTGATCCTGGTCAAAACTTCATCCGGCCGAGATGGGCATACTTTTTCCATGGTTTTTACGGGTGTCGCCGCGAAATTTCGGGAGGCATTCCGGCAGCTGGTATTCATGTCTCTCTGTTGGGGTTGGGGGTGCGTTCGATACGCACCCTTTTTTTTGCCTGCGATTTTCACCATGTTTCCAACATGGTTTTTTTGCGCGATTGGTGCTCCATATGCTTCCGCCCGATTGCGCGGTGCAATATAATGTTGACCTAAGTCAACGGCCGATCAGCGGTGTTGTGCATTGACGCGTTCGTCCCGGATGCTAGTGCGTCGATGACTGCAGACCGGGCGTAAAGGTTTTTCATCAGGGGGGCAGTTACATGCAATCGCAAGCGACTTACAACTACAAAGTCGTGCGCCAGTTCTCCATCATGACAGTGGTGTGGGGAATCGTGGGCATGCTGGTCGGCGTGATCATCGCGGCACAGCTTGTATGGCCGGAACTCAACGTCGCGGAATGGTTCCACTTCGGCAGGCTGCGTCCGCTTCACACGAACGCGGTGATCTTCGCGTTCGGCGGCTGTGCGCTCTTTGCGACGTCGTATTTCGTCGTTCAGCGCACCTGCCATACCACGCTGTTCGCGCCGGGTCTCGCGGCTTTCACGTTCTGGGGCTGGCAACTGGTCATCGTGCTGGCCGCGATCACGTTGCCGCTCGGCATCACGAGCAGCAAGGAATACGCCGAGCTCGAATGGCCGATCGACATCCTGGTCGCGGTGGTTTGGGTGTCCTACGCGATCGTGTTCTTCGGCACCATCGCCAAGCGCAAGACCTCGCACATCTACGTCGCGAACTGGTTCTTCGGCGCGTTCATCCTGACGGTCGCGCTGCTGCACATCGTCAATAGCGCCGCGCTTCCGGTAACGCTGACCAAGTCTTATTCGGCGTACGCCGGCGTGCAGGACGCGATGGTGCAGTGGTGGTATGGCCACAACGCGGTCGGCTTCTTCCTGACCGCGGGCTTCCTCGGGATGATGTATTACTTCGTGCCGAAGCAGGCAGAGCGCCCCGTGTATTCGTACCGCCTGTCGGTGGTGCACTTCTGGGCGCTGATCTTCACCTACATGTGGGCCGGCTCGCACCATCTGCACTACACCGCGCTGCCCGACTGGACCCAGTCCGTCGGCATGGTGTTCTCGCTGATCCTGCTGGCGCCGTCGTGGGGCGGGATGATCAACGGCATCATGACGCTGTCCGGCGCGTGGCACAAACTGCGC
The DNA here is from genome assembly GCF_012910785.2 of Aromatoleum buckelii. Taxonomy (GTDB): domain Bacteria; phylum Pseudomonadota; class Gammaproteobacteria; order Burkholderiales; family Rhodocyclaceae; genus Aromatoleum; species Aromatoleum buckelii. The sequence goes on from NZ_WTVH02000009.1 coordinate 654,418, forward strand.
ACCGACCCGATCCTGAAGTTCCTGATCACCGCGCTATCGTTCTATGGCATGTCGACGTTCGAAGGTCCGATGATGTCGATCAAGACGGTGAACGCGCTGTCGCACTACACGGACTGGACTGTCGGTCACGTCCATTCGGGCGCGCTCGGCTGGGTCGCGATGATCTCGATCGGCTCGATGTATTACCTCCTGCCGCGCATGTACGGCCGGACCGAGATGTATTCGACGGGCCTGATCAATGCCCACTTCTGGATCGCGACGATCGGCATCGTGCTGTATATCGCGTCGATGTGGATTGCCGGCGTGATGCAGGGGCTGATGTGGCGTGCGACGAATCCGGACGGCACCCTTACGTACTCGTTCGTCGAGAGCGTCAAGGCGAGCTACCCGTTCTGGTCGATTCGCCTGGCAGGCGGCGTGCTCTTCCTGACCGGCATGCTCATCATGTTCTACAACATGGTCAAAACGATGGCCGGCCACCGCGCGTACGACGCTCCCGTCGTGCTTCCCGCCGCTGCGCACGCCTGATCGGAGAAACGTGACATGGCCAAATCCAAATCGAATCACGATTTTATCGAGCGCAGTGTTGGCTGGCTGATCGTGCTCACGCTGCTGACGGTGAGCGTCGGTGGTCTTGTCGAGATCGTCCCGCTGTTCTTCCAGAAGTCGACAACGATGCCGATCGATCGCCAAGGCAACCAGCTGAACGTCAAGCCGTACGATCCGGTGCGGCTCGTCGGGCGCGACATCTACGTCCGCGAAGGCTGCTACAACTGCCACTCGCAGATGATTCGGCCGTTCCGGGCCGAGACCGAACGCTACGGCCACTACTCGGTCGCCGGCGAATTCATCTACGACCGGCCGTTCCAGTGGGGCTCGAAGCGGACCGGCCCAGACCTGCAGCGCGTCGGCGGTCGCTACTCGGACGAGTGGCACCGGGTGCACCTCAACAATCCGCGCGACGTCGTGCCGGAATCGAACATGCCTGCGTTCCCGTGGCTCGAACGTCCGGTCAAGGCGGACGACATCGAGCAGAAAATGCAGGTGCTGCGCACCCTCGGTCATCCGTATTCCGACGAGGAAATCGCCGGGGCCCGGGCAGCGCTCGAAGGCAAGACCGAGATGGAAGCGTTGATCGCGTACCTGCAGGGGCTGGGTACCGCGCTTTCGAACTTCAAGTGAAGAACAGGAGAAGCGCCGTGGATATCAACGATTTGCGATCCCTCATCACCGTGCTCGGCCTGACCTGCTTCCTGGGCATCTGTTTTTGGGCCTACAGCAAACGTGCCCGGGCCGGATTCGATGAAGCGGCGCTGCTTCCCTTCACCGATGATGATGCGCCGATGCCGCATGGTGGCCGGCAAGCCAAGGAAGGATAAAAAATGGCTGACTTTGTTAGCGGTTTCTGGAACGTGTATGTGATGGGCCTGGTGGCCCTGAGCCTGCTGTTCTGCCTGTTCGTGCTGATGTCGAACAACAAGCGCGAGACTGGCCCAGTGGAGTTGCACGGCCACGTCTGGGACGAAAACCTCGCCGAATACAACAACCCGCTGCCGCGCTGGTGGTTGTACCTGTTCTGGCTGACGCTGGTTTTCGCAGTCGTCTACCTGATCCTGTATCCGGGGTTCGGCAACGCGAAAGGCCTGCTCGGATGGGCGTCGGTCGGGCAGTACGAAACGGAAATCCGGAAGGCGGAAGAGCGCTACGCGCCGATCTTCGCCAAGTACCAGGGCATGGACGTGGCGGCAGTGGCGGCGGACCCCGAGGCCCGCGGGATGGGGCAGCGGCTGTTCGTGACCTATTGCGCGCAGTGCCACGGGTCGGATGCGCGCGGGGCGAAAGGCTTCCCGAACCTCACCGATAAGGCCTGGCACTGGGGCGGCGATCCGGAGACGATCAAGGCCACCGTCACCAACGGGCGGATCGGCGTGATGCCCCCTCTCGGTCCGACGCTCGGCGCCGGCGGCGTGAAGGATGTCGCGAACTACGTGCGCTCGCTGTCCGGCCTCGCGCACGACTCGCTGCGCGCGCAGCGGGGTGCGGAGCTGTTCCAGCAGAACTGCGCGGCCTGTCACGGAGCCGAAGCGAAAGGGATGCCGGCGATGGGCGCTCCTGATCTTTCCGATGACGCCTGGCTGTACGGGTCTTCGGAGGCGACGATCATGGAAACGGTCACGAAGGGCCGGATGAACCGGATGCCGGGGTTCGGCGAATTCCTCGGCGAGGCGAAAGTGCACCTGCTGACGGCGTACGTGTACGGCCTCTCGAACAAGCCGGCGCAGTAAACCGTTTCGGGCAGCAGGGATTCCCCGGGGGCGACCCGGGGAATTCAAGCCCGAGAAATTAGAATTTACGGATATAGCGATATATGACCGCCCCGATACCTCTTCGGAAGTTCCCTTCCCCGCGCGACAAATCGGCCGCCGAGTCCGACGACCTCTATGCTGCACGGAAGAAGCTCCATGTGCGTTCGGTGAGCGGCCGCTTTGCGACCTGGCGGTGGATCCTGGTGTGGTTTACGCAGATCCTCTATTACGGCCTGCCCTGGCTCACGTGGAACGACCGGCAGGCAGTGCTGTTCCACCTGACCGAGCGCAAGTTCTACATCTTCGGTTGGGTGTTCTGGCCGCAGGACGTGTTCTACCTCGCGATCCTGCTGATCATCTCCGCTTTTGCGCTGTTCTTCTTCACCGCGATTGCGGGGCGGTTGTGGTGCGGGTACGCGTGTCCGCAGACGGTGTACACCGAAATATTCATGTGGATCGAGGAGAAGATCGAAGGGGATCATCTCAAGCGCAAGAAACTCGACAGCGCGCCGATGGGAGCGCGAAAACTTGCGATCCGCTCGGCCAAGTACGGTGCGTGGATTCTTCTGTCGCTGTGGACCGGTTTCACGCTGGTGGCGTATTTCACGCCGCTCGAGGAGTTGCTCGAGGCGGCGAGGACGCTGAGTTTCGGGCCATGGGAAATGTTCTGGATCCTGTTCTACGGCGGCTTCACCTACCTTTTCGCGGGAGTGATGCGCGAGCAGGTGTGCAAGTACATGTGCCCCTATGCACGTTTTCAGAGCGTGATGTTCGATGCCGACACCCTCGTCATCACTTATGACCAGGAGCGCGGCGAGCCGCGGGGCTCGCGCAGGAAAGGCGTCGCACCGCGCTCGTCCGGGTTGGGCGACTGCGTCGATTGCGGGATCTGTGTCCAGGTGTGCCCCACCGGGATCGACATCCGGCAGGGCCTGCAGTACGAATGCATCGGTTGCGCGGCGTGTATCGACGGCTGTGACGGCGTAATGGACCGCATGGGCTATCCGCGCGGGCTGATCCGTTATTCCACGGACAATGCGCTCAAGCAGCACTGGGGACGAAAGGAAATCGTCGCGCACGTGCTGCGGCCGAGAACGCTGATCTACAGCGCGATCCTGACGTCCGTTTGCATCGCGCTGCTGTGGGGCCTGGCGACCCGTTCCGACCTGCGAGTGGACGTGATCCGCGATCGGGCAACTCTCGCACGCGAAGTCGAAGGGGGCTTGATCGAGAACGTCTACCAGCTGCAGATCATGAACATGCTCGAGACTCCTCGTGTGTTCGACATCGCCGTGTCGGGCCTGGACGGGATTCGCATCGACGGCGTCCGGCAGGTGAGCATCGCTCCGGCCTCGACCGAATCCGTGACAGTGCATGTGCGGGTGCCGCCCGAAGCGGGGGCGCCGGGTTCGCACGAAATCGTCTTCGATGTCGGCATGAGCGGTGATCCGTCCGTGTCGGTGCAGGAAGACACGACTTTCCATTTGCCGCGCTAAGAGGGATCGATCGAATGCGCACAGCAGTTCTGACGAAAGACATTCAGCCTTGGTATCGGCAGGGCTGGCCGTGGTTCCTGATCGCAATCCCGGCGACCGCCGTGCTTGCGGGCGCAGTGACCTTGTGGCTCGCCATCACCACTTGGGACGGGCTGGTGGTGGACGATTACTACCAGCAGGGCAAGACAATCGAAAAAACCATCGGGCGCTCGGTCCGGGCACGCGAAATGGGCCTCGTCGCCGATCTCCGGCTTCGCGCGGAGGAGGTCAGCATTCGGCTGGACGCCGCGCAGGGAATCGTGTTGCCCCCGACAGTCGTGCTGACGATCGCGCATCCGACGCGCGCCGGGCAGGATCAGAAGCTCCTGCTTAAAGGGCGCGACGGGACGTTCGCCGGGGCTGTCGCACCGCTATCGACGGGTCGCTGGCTGATTCAGCTCGAGGACGAGGCGCAGACGTGGCGACTCAGTGAAACCATCCTCGGGCCGACGGGCGCGGAGATCCGGATAGTCCCCGCGGATTCTTAACTGACTGGCGAAGGGGGTGTCACGTGCTGAAATGGATCCAGGTCCTGTGGCCTTCGTTTCTTGTCGCAGGCATTGCCGAAGCGGTTTTTTTTACCGTTGTCGATCCCAAGACCCTGTATTTTCTTGGCGAACCTGTTGAATATTCGCTGACGGCTACTTATTCGATCGGGTTTTTCGGTTTCTGGATCGTCTGTGCCGTCTCCAGCCTGGCAACGCTGTTTCTGCTGCGCAGTCCGGAAGAGCTGAACCGGCAGCAGCCCTAGCTCGCTGCAGCGAGACCCGCCGCCGGCGGGCTTCGCCTGCCGGCCGTCAATCTCAGCGATACACCAGCACGGGAATATTGCTGTGGGTAAGCACTTTCTGCGTCTCGCTGCCCAGCAACAGGCCGGCAATTCCCCGGCGACCGTGTGAAGCCATGAAGATCAGGTCGCAGCCGTGCCGCTTCGCCGCGTCGATGACCGCTTCGTACGGCACTTCGTTGACGAGCGTATCGGTGTCGGCAGCGACCCCTTCGCTATCTGCCACCGCCTTGGCCTTGCCGAGGATCTTCCTCGCTTCCTCTTCGGCCGATTTCGCGAACTGCTCCGGTGTGGTCGGATCGATCAGCGCGCCCTCGCCGTAGATCGGCATCGGAAAATCGGGCTGCGCATAAAAGAAGGTGATCCGCGCGCCGGCATCCTTAGCGAACGAAACCGCCCGTGCGACAGTGCCTTCCGACAGCGGCGAGCCGTCGGTGGGGACGAGAATGTGCTTGAACATCGCGTTGCTCCCTCGGTTTTTGATGGACGATTGATTATAGCCACGTCGGGCGCGATGGCGCGCTGCGGGCAGCGGCGGACGATTGACACAGGTCAACCAGCACGTAGGGATATGAGAACAAGCTACCCGCATTGCGGGAGGGGCTATGGACGTGACATTTTTCGGCGCCGCCGGCGAGGTTACCGGATCGTGTGCAAGGGTGCGCCACGAGGGTGGCATGTTCCTCGTGGATTGCGGCATGTTCCAGGGCGGCCGCGATGCGACGCGAAAGAACCTGCAGGCGCTCGACTTCGACCTCTGCGAAGTCGATTTCGTTGTCCTGACCCACGCTCACCTCGATCATTCGGGGCTTGTGCCACGGCTGGTTTCGCTCGGTTACCGGGGAAAAATCCATGCGACCGCTGCGACAGTCGACCTTCTCGGCGTGATGCTGCTCGATTCGGCGCACATACAGGAGAAGGAGGCGGAGTGGGCGGTCCGCAACAGCCGCCGAAAGAACGCGCGGCACGGCTGGTCGGCAGCGCCGCTCTACACGGTTAACGAGGCGCGCGAGAGCCTCGCGAGCCTGCGCAAGGTTGCCTACGACGAAGAGATCGTTCCGCACCCCGGCGTGCGCTACCGGTTCCGCGAGGCAGGCCACATCCTCGGTTCGGCGATCGTCGAAATCGACATCGAAACGGGCGGAACGTCGCGCAGGCTGGTTTTCAGTGGCGATTTGGGGCGACCGATGCGACCGGTGTTGCGGGATCCGGTGAAGATCCCGCGGGCGGATTATCTGTGCATCGAGTCGACGTATGGCAATCGTGCGCATCGTCCCATCGGGGCTACTGAGTCGGAACTGATTCACGTCCTGCGCGATACGTTGGAGCAAAGGCGCGGCAACGTGATCATTCCTGCGTTTGCCGTGGGGCGCACGCAGGAGGTGATCTTTGTTCTTGCCGATCTTGTCAGGGCGGGGAAGATCCCGCGGCTCGAGGTCGTCGTCGATTCTCCGATGGCATCGGCCGTGACGGAGCTGACCCTGCAGTACGACGAACTGTGGGACGAGGAAACCCGGTCCCTGCTCGCCTGGATTCGCGCCCATCCGGAAAGGATCAGCGTGCGTTTCGTCCAGGACGTCGAGGACTCGATCGCATTGAACGCACAGCCCTCGGGACTGGTCATCATCTCGGCAAGCGGCATGTGCGAAGCCGGGCGTATCCGTCACCACCTCAAGTACAACGTCGGCCGCAGCGAGTGCAGCATCGTGATCTGCGGCTTTCAGGCGGCAGGGACGCTGGGTCGCCGGCTGGTCGACGGAGCACGCACGATCACGCTGTTCGGTGAATCCATCGCAGTGCGTGCGCAGGTGCATACGATCGGAGGACTCTCCGCCCATGCCGACCAGCCGGAGCTGCTCGAGTGGCTCGGGCACATCGAAGAGGCGCCGCGCCGGACGTTCGTGGTTCATGGTGAACAGGAAGCCGCGTCAGCGTTTGCCGAGGCGCTCGCCTCGCGGCTGCAGTGGGCCGGGATTACGATTCCTGCACCGGGGAACGTCTACGCGCTGGATTGATTGAGCAGGCTCCTTTCGGCGGCGATTGCAGGATGCAGCGATTCGCCCCAAAACGACGGGATGATGAGCGTGAATACAGCAAGAAACGGAAAGCCCTCCAGTCCGCTCACACCGCCGCAGGCAGTGCGGCGGACGCTGCGCGAGATTCACGACCACGTCGAGGGCACTGTCGATCCCCTCGGCGTCGCAGCGCCGATCGTGCATGCGCAACTCGCCTGGGCTGCGCATCCCCAGGAACTTGCGGAAAGGCTTGCCAGCCTGTCCTCCGATCTTTGGCGGCTGCAGGAGCACTCGTGGCGCCGCGCCGTGGGGCTGGCGAATCCCGATCCGATCAGCCCGAATGCCGACGACGAACGCTTTGCCGACCCCGTTTGGACGGATATGGCGACTTGGGATCTGATCAAGGAGTGGTACCTGGCCTTTACCCACCACATGCAGGACATGCTGTACAACACTCCCGGAATGTCCGGCAAGGAGCGTCGCAGGGCCGCATTCTGGTGGCGCCAGTGGATCAATGCAGTGGCGCCGACGAACTTCTATTGGACGAACCCCGTCGCGATGCGCAAGGCCATGCAGGCCCGCGGCGCGAGCCTCTTGCGCGGATATGGCATTTTTCTCGGCGATCTGCAGGCGGGCGACGTTCGCATGACCGATCCCGCCGATTTCGAGGTCGGCAGGAACCTTGCGACGACCCCCGGCGCCGTCATCTTTCGCAACGATCTGCTGGAAATCATTCATTACGCGCCGACCCGGGCCAAAGTGCGTGCCGAGCCGGTCGTGATCGTCACGCCCTGGATCAACAAGTTCTACATCCTCGATCTGGTGCCAAGGAAAAGCATGATCCGCTTCCTCCTCGACCAGGGGCTGGACGTGTTCATCACGAGCTGGAAGAGCCCGGACGCCGGGATGCGCGATGTGGGGTTCGACCGTTATCTGCAGGACGGCGTTCACGCGATTGTCGAGACGGCCCGGCGCTTTACCGGCGCCGCCCGGGTGCACGCCGTGGGCTACTGCATCGGCGGGACAGCGCTGGCGATGTACATGGCGTGGGCCAACCGGCGTTTCCCCGCGGAAGACGTCCCGGTGGCGGACTGGACGTTGCTGACGACGCTCGTGGATTTCCGCAAGCCCGGCGACATCGAAGTCTTCATCGACGACGGAAGCATCCGCTATCTGACCGCGAGCATGGCGCGCAAAGGGTTCCTCGACGGCAAGGAGATGGCTTCCGCGTTCCGCCTGCTGCGCTCCAATAGTCTCATCTGGCACTACGTCGTCCACGGTTGGCTGTATGGCGAGGCGCCGCCGCCGTTCGACGTGCTGTACTGGAACATGGACACGACGCGGATGCCGTGCGCGATGCACTCATGGTATTTGCGCGAACTCTACCTGCACAACCGGCTGATCGAGCCCGATGCGCTGGTGGTCGCCGGCGAGCCGATCGATCTCGCCCGCATCACGCAGCCGCTGTATGCCGTCGCCGCCGAGGACGACCACATCGCCCCGTGGCAAGAGGCTTATCGCGTCAACAACTTCGTCACCGGACCGAAGCGCTATGTGTTGTCGAGCTCGGGGCACATTCTCGGCATCGTCAATCCTCCCGTGACTCCGCCGAAGCGCAAGTATCGTGTCGCCGACGCGCACCGCTCCGACGCCGCGGAAGCGTGGCATGCGAAAGCCGCGGAAGAGCCGGGCAGCTGGTGGACCGACTGGATGAACTGGCTCACGCCGCGGTGCGGAGAGCTGGTCGAGGCGCGGGACGCCGCATCGGAGGCCTATCCCCGGCTCGCGGATGCACCTGGGGTCTATGTCCTCGAGCACTGAGCACGATCTGAGCACGATTCGTCCCGCGGCTTTTCCGGACGCCGCCGTCCAGGCCCTCTCCACGGGCTTCTTTATGCAATTGACCCGAGTCAAGGTGAGCACTCGGAGCGCTGGGGAGAATGCTTCAGGCCTGCAAGCCCGCCCGCTCTTGCGATCAGCCTTGGTAGTGGGCGAGGCCGACGGGATCGTGCAGGGCGATGTGTTTGCCGTGGACGGTGATCAGTCCTGCATTGACGAGGTCGTGGAAAATTCGCGAAAGCGTTTCGGGAGTCAGGTTCAGACGCGAGGCAATGACCTGCTTGCTGGTCGGCAGCTGGATATCCTGAGCGCCGGTGGCGCCCTCCTGCTCGACCTGCTGCAGCAGGTAACCGATCACCCGCTGAGTGCTCGAGCGCAACGAATAGATTTCGACGTCCTGGATCATGCTGTGCAACCGGATCGCCATGCCCGCCAGTAATTTGCGGGCGAAGCTGGAGTCCTGGTCGATCAGATCCGAGACGACCGCTTGCCCGATGTGGAGAAGGCGGGTGGCCACGAGTCCTTCGGCGAAAACGGGATACGGGCGGTTCAGGAACATCACCGCTTCACCGAAGCTGTGCATCGGGCTGATGATCTCGACGACTTTCTCGTTGCCTTGGGCGGACGAAACCGCGAGTTTCACCTGGCCGGAAACGACGAAAAAGAAACCATGGACCGGGTCGCCGCGCTGGAACAGGACTTCACCTTTTTCCAGCGTGCGTTCCCGGGTGTAGCGGGCAACCCGGTCGATGTCGTCGGCGGAAAGTTCGCTGAAGAACGAAATCTGACGCAGCAGGGTGGGGATGTCGGCAATGGGGTTGGGCATCTTGGCCTCCAGCGGAAACAACTGGCCATTCTACCGTGTCGGACCCTTGCCCCCGGAATTCCCGGCCGTAACGGCCGGGCAGGGATTCACTGAAGGAACGCAGCACCATGCAGACTCAAACCCAGGCCGCGCCCGCGCCGCCGATTCTCTTCGCAGCGCCGCATCGGGCGATGTTCTTTTCCGGTGGCGTGATGTTGCTCGTGGCCTTCGTGCTGTGGGCGTTCGAGCTCGCGGGCCGCGTCGGCGCGGTGGCGCCGCTGCCGTGGACGCTTCCGCCGGGCTGGATGCATGCGTTGCTGGTCCTCGCGGGCGTGTTCCCGTTGTTCATGTTCGGGTTTCTCCTTACCGCGATGCCGCGCTGGCAGGGCGCGCAGGACGTGCCCGTTACAGTCTGGCTGCCACCGTGGCGTCTGCTCGTCGCCGGGTGGGCCGTTGCAATCATCGGATTGTGGGTTCCCGGCCTGCTTGCGGTCGGCCTGCTGCTGGTGCTGGCCGGGTGGGGCGGCGTCCTGCGGGTGCTGTGGGGCGTGGCATTCAACGACAATCCCGATTCGCTGCACGCCCGACTTGTGACGGCTGCGCTCACGGCAGGTGCCTTCGGCGTGCTCGCCTGGTTCGTTTTCGCAATCACCGGTGACGGCGTCTGGGCGCGCGTGGCGATCGGCCTCGGGGTGTGGTGGTGCCTGCTGCCGGTGTTCTTTACGGTCTGTCACCGCATGATTCCGTTTTTTTCCAGCAACATCGTCAAGGATTACGTGATCGTCCGTCCGCGCTGGGCGCTCGGCGTGGTGCTGGGGGCGAGTGTCATCCACGGCGCGCTGGCGATGGCGGGATTCGGGGCGATGACGTGGATCGTCGATGCGCCCGCGGCGGCGACTGCGCTGTGGCTGTCGGTGCAATGGCGCCTCATCCCGGCTTTGCGCGTGCCGCTCTTGGGGATGCTGCATATCGGTTTCGCGTGGCTCGGGATCGCTTTCCTGCTGTCGACGCTGCAGGGGGTCGCCGCGCTGTTCGGCCATGCATGGCTCGGCCTCGCGCCGCTGCACGCGCTGGGTGTCGGATTCTTCGGCTCGGTACTGCTCGGCATGGTGTCGAGAGTGACTTTGGGACATTCGGGCGGCAAGCTCGTCGCAGACAAGCTGACGTGGTCGCTATTTCTCGGGCTCGAGCTTGTCGTGGTCGTGCGCGTGGCCGGCGAAATGGTGCCGCCTTCCTGGTCGAGCGGCGTGATGCTCGCCGCGGCGCTGGGCTGGATTGCTGTGTTCGGCTTGTGGGGAACCCGATATCTGCCCGTCTATCTGCGCCCGCGCAGTGATGGCCGGCCGGGTTGACGTGCGGTGTACGCTGCGATCAAGCACCTGCACATCCTCTGTGCGATGTTGAGCGGGTCGGGATTCCTGCTGCAGGGGGTATGGATGATGCGGCGCAGCCCGCTGCTCGATCACCGCGCAACCCGAGTTGTACCGCACGTGATCGATACCGTGTTTCTCGCCAGCGCGATCACGCTCGCCGCGCTGAGCGCGCAGTACCCGTTCGTCGCCCCGTGGGTCACGGCGAAGGTGATCGGGCTGGTCGTCTACGTGGTGCTCGGTTACATCGCGCTGCGCGGCGGCCCGACAATGCGCATACGCGTCTTCGCGCTGGTCTGCGCATTGCTCGTCTTTTCATGGATCGTGTCGGTCGCGTTGACGAAGAATGCGGCCGGCTTTCTTGTTCTTACCGGAGCTTTCTGATGGCTGATTCCCTGATACCCGTTGCTCCCGGCCTGGAAACGCCGCTCGAAATGCTTGAAGCCTGCCATGGGCGGCTGCAGGCGCAGCTCGCGACGCTGTCACGCCTCGCGGCGTGGCTGCCCGAGCATGGCGCCGACCGGCAGGCACAACAGGCGGCCGCCAACGTGATGCGCTATTTCGACCTGGCTGCCGTCAATCACCATCTCGATGAGGAAGACGACCTGTTCCCGGTTTTGCGCGCGCGCGTCGATGGCGGACGCCGGGAAGCACTCCACGAGTTGATCGACTGGATACTGGCGGACCACCAGGAAATGTTCGCGGCCTGGGCCGCAATCCGGGCGAAGCTCGAGCCGATCTCCCGTGGCGAGCCGGCGGACCTGTCGGCCGCGGAAGTCGAGCAATTCACGGCCCGTTACCGGCGCCACATGGAGCGCGAAGAGGGCGAACTGCTGCCGTATGCGCGCGAGTTGTTGACAGAACAGGACGTTGCCGCCCTGACCGCGACGATGACCGCGCGACGGCGGCAGGACGCGCCGCCGCGCAGTTCCTGATCCAGGTCAGGCGCGCGGCGACGGGTGGTGGATCAGCTTTTTCAGGCCGCCGATATTGAGAATGCGGATGTGCTTCTGCTGGACGGCGATCAGTCCCTCTTCCTGGAACTTCGAGAACGCCCGTGACACGGTCTCCAGCTTCAGCCCCAGATACGAGCCGATTTCCTCGCGCGTCATACGCAGATGGAATTCCGCTGCAGAGAAGCCGCGCGCGGTGAAGCGCTGCGACATGTTCAGCAGGAACGCCGCCAGACGTTCTTCCGCGCGCATCGAACCGAGCAGCGTCATGACGCCGTGGTCACGTACGATCTCGCGGCTCATCACCTTGTGGAACTGATGCTGCAGACCTTCGACGACGCGCGACAGCTCTTCGAGCTTGCCGTAAGCGATCACGCAAACTTCGCTGTCCTCGAGCGCGATCGCATTGCACGAATGCAGTTCCGTGCTGATGCCGTCGAGCCCGAGCATCTCCCCGGTCATCTGGAAACCGGTGACCTGCTCGCGTCCGTCTTCAAGCAGCACGTCCGTCTTGAACGAACCGGCACGGATCGCGTAGATCGCCTCGAAAGCGTCGCCGGCGCGATAGAGGTGGTGCTGGCGCTTGATCTTGCGACGCGCTCCGACAAGTTCGTCGAGGCGGTCGATCTCGTTTTCCGACATGCCGAACGGCAGACACAGCTCGACCAGATTGCACTGGGAACACGCGACTTTCAGACTGGCTACCGTAATTGGCACCGTGGCCTTCATTTGCACGATAATAATGCCCTCTGTTCAAGTCCGACTTGCGATTGCCAAGGAAGTCCGTTGATCCACGTCAACCCCCACGGCGCTGCTTTTTGCGATCGTACGAAACGCACCCGAGCGATACAACTATGACCAGCCAGAACGATCTTGTATTCGACCCGCAGCTGATCCGCCGCTTCGATATCAACGGGCCGCGCTATACGTCCTATCCGACCGCCGATCGCTTCGTCGAAGCCTTCGATGACCGCGCCCTCCGGGACTGGCTTGCCCAGCGTGCGGTGGGCGGGGTAAGCAAACCTCTTTCATTATACTTCCACATCCCATTTTGTAACACGATTTGCTACTACTGCGCGTGTAACAAGATCATCACGAAAGATCATGCTCGTTCCGCCAAGTACCTGAAATACCTCGATAAAGAAATCGGCATGCAGGCCGAGGCGCTGGGCGGCAGCCATCAGGTCACTCAGCTGCACCTCGGAGGAGGAACGCCGACTTTCCTCTCGCACGACGAGTTGCGCCAGCTGATGGATTCGGTCCGTTCGCGCTTCACTCTGGTGCCGAACGGCGAATACTCGATCGAAGTGGACCCGCGCAAAGTCGACTTCGAAACGGTCAAGCTGCTTGCCGACCTGGGTTTCAACCGCATGAGCGTCGGCGTGCAGGACTTCAACGAGGACGTCCAGGTCGCGGTCAATCGGGTGCAGAGTTTCGACGAAACCAAGCTGGTCATCGACTCGGCCCGGTCGACCGGCTTCAAGTCGATCAGCCTGGATCTGATCTACGGGCTGCCGAAGCAGAACATCATCAGCTTCAACCGCACGCTCGAACAGGTTCTTGCGCTGTCCCCGGACCGCATTTCGCTATACAGCTATGCGCATCTGCCGGGTCTGTTCAAGCCGCAACGCCGCATCACCGTCGTCGACATGCCCACTTCGGACACGAAGCTGCAAATCCTGCAGCTGGCGATCCGCCGGCTGACCGACGCGGGCTACGTGTATATCGGCATGGATCACTTCGCGAAGCCGGACGACGAGTTGACCGTCGCGCAGCGCCAGGGCCGGCTGCATCGGAACTTCCAGGGCTATTCGACGCAGGCCGAATGCGACCTGCTCGCGTTCGGCGTGTCCGCGATCGGCAAGATCGGACCGGTATATTCGCAAAACTACAAATCGCTCGACGAGTATTACGACGCGCTCGATCGCGACGAACTGCCGGTGCTGCGCGGCATCGAGCTGACAGCCGACGACCTGCTGCGCCGCTCGATCATCCAGGCGCTGATGTGTCATTTCGAGCTTTCGATCGATTCGATCGAAATCGCGCACTTGGTCAAGTTCAACGACTATTTCGCCGAAGAATTGCAGGACTTGCGCGCAATGGAAGAGGCTGGGCTCGTCGAGGTTACCGACAAGTGGATCAGCGTCATGCCGGCAGGCCGTCTTCTGGTGCGGGGCATCGCAATGGTGTTCGACCGGTATCTGCGGGCCGATCGGGAGCGTGCTCGCTACTCCAAGGTGATCTGACCGCGCCACGGCCGGAGCCCGGCGACAGGTGAGTGTTAGAATAGAAGCGTTTTCTGCGACGCGGTACCGCGTCGCTTTCGCTTGATTCGACGCTACCTGATGCCTGAAACCGGTTATATCGCAGTTTTCCTCATCGGCCTGCTTGGCGGAACTCATTGCGTAAGCATGTGCGGGGGGATCGTCGGGGCGATGACCTCGGTGCGCATGCTGGGCGATACGCGTCGGCAGTGGCCGATCCACCTCGCCTACAATCTCGGGCGCATCGCCACCTACACCCTGCTGGGCGCGGTGCTCGGCGCGCTCGGCACCGTCGGCCTCCTGTTCAACGACGTGCTGCCGGTCCAGCTTGGTCTCTATGTGCTGGCGAACCTGATGCTCATCGCGCTCGGCCTGTACCTGACCGGCTTCACGCGCCTATTGACGCCGGTGGAGCGAGTCGGGCTGCGGCTGTGGCGGGTGGTTCAACCCCTGACGCGGCGCTTCCTGCCGGCACGTTCGGCGGCTCAGGCGCTGCCGCTTGGCCTGTTGTGGGGGTTCCTGCCGTGCGGCCTTGTGTACAGCGTACTGACCACTGCGCTCGTCACCGGCTCGGCGGGGCGCGGCGCCGGACTGATGCTGGCGTTCGGGCTCGGGACGCTGCCGAACCTGATGCTCGCAGGAATGCTCTTCAAGCGGTTCCGCGATGTCACGCGCAACGGCAAAGTTCGCTTCGCCGCCGGTCTGCTGGTGCTCGGGTTCGGAGTATTCGGGCTCTACAACGCGCCGACGCTCGGGGGCAAGCTGTGGAGCGGGGTGGTCTGCGAAGTGTGAATGCCGCCGGCGAGCGAACTTTTCTCCCTGTGCCACTTTGTCAATCAGCCTCCCCGCCGAGGGTGCGCAGGATCGGACACGGTGCCGGTGCTTCCGTGTGCTCGCAGCAGCTGACGAGCTCCTGCAAGGCGGAATGCACGCTCTGAAGTTGCCGAATGCGCTCTTCGACATCCGCAATCTTCGTCCTTGCCAAAGCCCGGGCACTTTCGCGGTCGGTTTCCTCGTCGAGGGCGAGCAGGCTGGCGATTTCATCGAGCTTGAAACCCAGTGCCTGGGCGCGGCGGATGAAACGCAGGCGCGCGAGCTCCGGATCGCCATAGACGCGAAACGCTCCTTTCTTCGTGCCTGCCGTCGGCAGCAGGCCTCGGCGCTGGTAGTAGCGCACGGTCTCGACGCCGACGCCGGCAGACCGTGCCAGCGTGCCGATCGTGATTTCGCTGCTCATGGGAGTTGACTCCGTACTTTGGTACAGGGTCTAGACTGCCACTGACAGCTGCGGTCCGCAACATCGTTTCCGCGGACCGTTGACCTTCGGTGTTTTGCAGAGGCGACCAATGAACAATCCCGTGATGGATCCGCGCAACGCTGCAATCGAACTGCCGGTCTCCGGCATGACTTGCGCCGCCTGCGCTGCGCGCATCGAGAAAGTGCTGAACCGCCTGCCCGGCGTCAGTGCGAATGTGAATCTCGCGGCCGAGAAAGCGCGCGTCAACTTCTCCGGCGTCCAGGCCGGCCCCGCGGAGGTCGTCGCGGCGATCCGCAAAGCGGGTTTCGATGTTCCGGCGGCGACGCTCGAACTGGCGATTTCTGGCATGACCTGCGCGGCCTGCGCGGCGCGGCTCGAAAAAGTCCTCAACCGTCTGCCGGGCGTCGAGGCAGCGGTGAATTTCGCCACCGAGCGCGCCACGGTGCGTTACCAGCCCGGTCTGGTAGCGGTCGAAGCGCTGAAGGATGCCGTGCAGCGTGCCGGTTTTTCTGCCGCGGAAACCGGGCTTGCGGACCGGGAGCAGGTGCGTTTGCGGCAGGCGGCGGTGTGGAAAGCCGAGCTGCGGCACTTCTGGATCGCTGTGTTGCTGACGCTGCCACTCGCTGCCCAGATGCCCGCGATGTTCGGTGGGGGCTGGGCGGCCGACGCGCACCACGAGTTCCTGCCGCGCTGGCTGCAGCTGATGCTCGCGACGCCGGTGCAGTTCTGGATCGGCGCGCGCTTTTACCGCGGTGCCTGGTCCTCGGTGCGAGGAGGCGGCGCGAACATGGACGTGCTGGTCGTGCTCGGCACGAGCATGGCCTGGAGCTACAGCGCGATCGTCACGCTGTTCGGTCGCCATGACCTGCACGTGTATTACGAAGCGTCCGCGATGATCATCACGCTGATTCTGCTCGGCAAGCTGCTCGAAGCCCGGGCGAAGGCTCGCACCACCGCTGCGCTCGATGCGCTGCTGCGCCTGCAGCCCAGGGTCGCGCATGTCGAACGTGACGGCGATCTCGTCGCGGTTCCCGTCGACAGCCTGAAGCCGGCGGATCTGTTCGTGGTGCGGCCGGGAGATGCCGTGCCGGTCGATGGCGAAGTCGTTTCCGGAGTGTCGGCGCTCAACGAGGCGATGCTGACCGGCGAGAGCATGCCGATCGACAAGCGGCCCGGTGACAAGGTGTTCGCCGCGACGCTCAATGGGGAAGGCGTATTGCGCTGCCGGGCGACCGGCGTCGGCGCCCACACGCTGCTCGCCGGCATCATCCGCATGGTCGAGCAGGCGCAGGGCTCGAAAGCGCCCGTGCAACGCCTTGCTGATCGCATCGCGGCGGTGTTCGTGCCCGTCGTGGTGGGGATTGCCGTCGTCACTTTCGTCTCGTGGTGGTGGCTTGGCGGCGACTTCGCGCAGGCGCTGATCAGCGCGGTTGCCGTGCTCGTGATCGCGTGCCCGTGCGCGCTGGGGCTCGCGACGCCGACCGCGATCATGGTCGGAACGGGACAGGGTGCGCGCGCGGGCATGCTTGTAAAGAACGCCGAAGCGCTCGAACTCGCCGAGAAAATCCGCGTGCTGGTCGTCGACAAGACGGGCACGCTGACCGAAGGTACGCCGGCGGTCAGCGACGTCGTGCCGGCCGACGGCTGGGACCGCGCCGGCCTGCTCGGCATTGCGGCGGCGCTCGAGCAGGCCAGCGCGCACCCGATCGCTGCGGCAGTCGTGGCCGAGGCGCGCGCGACGGGCGCCTCGATTGCCCCGGCCGGGGACAGCGTCGCCGAGCCGGGCAAGGGACTGTCGGGCCGGGTCGATGGACGGGACGTCGTGCTCGGTACTCCCGCTTTCCTCGCAGAGCGTGGCATCGACATGTCGGGCGTCTCGTGGGAGAGCCTCGCAGCGGCCGGCAAGACGATGGTCGCGGTCGCAGTCGACGGCCGGTGCGCAGGCGTGATCGCGGTCGCCGATCGCGTGCGGCAGGATTCGGCGAGCGCCGTGGCGCGCTTGAAGGCGCGCGGCTTGCGGGTCGTGATGCTGACCGGCGATCACGCTGCCACGGCGGCCGCAATCGCTCGCGAAACCGGCGTCGACGAGTGGCAGGCGGGCGTGATGCCGGCAGACAAGGCAGCCGCGGTGCAGACTTTCGCCCAGGACGGCGAACGAATCGGGATGGCCGGCGACGGCATCAACGACGCGCCGGCGCTCGCCGCGGCGGATGTGTCGTTCGCGATCGGGGTCGGGGCGGACGTTGCGGTCGAAGCGGCCGACATCACGCTGGTGAGGAACAGCCTGCACGGTGTCGCCGACGCGATCGACCTGTCGCGCGCGACTTTGTCCAAGATCCGGCAGAATCTTTTTTTCGCGTTCATCTACAACATACTCGGCATCCCGCTCGCTGCGTTCGGATTGCTCAATCCGGTGATCGCCGGTGCGGCGATGGCGATGAGTTCGGTATCGGTCGTCACCAATTCACTGTTGCTCAAGCGGTGGCGGCCAGGGCGGTGATTTTCTGTGGACAGGAGAACTCGTGATGGTTGAAACGGTAATCAGGGTCGAAGGGATGAGCTGTGGCGGGTGCGTGAACAGCGTCACGGCGGCGCTGAAGTCGCTCCCCGGCGTCACGGACGCCAACGTGTCGCTGGATTCGGCGCAGGCGCGCGTGCAGTACGACCCGGCAACGGTGTCCGAGCAGCAACTGCGCGAGGCGGTCGAGGATGCCGGTTTCGATGCGCCGGTGTAATTGGACTGCTGGCGCGACGCACTGCTGACCCATTCAATCGTCGAGACGGAACACGATCGGAACGCGCAGCCAGCTGTCGACCCGCGCCTCTCCCCGCTGCGCGGGCGTGAAACGCCAGTTGCGCACGGCTTCGCGCGCCGCCTCGTCCAGCCGCGAGTGGCCGCTGCTTTCCGCCACTTCCACTGCGTCGGTGCTGCCGTCCCCGAGTACATGCACCTTGAGGATGACTTTTCCTTCGTCGCCGCGTCGTCGCGACGATCGCGGATAGGTGGGCGCCGGGTTATGCAGATAGGCGGCATCGAAGCTTGGGGGAGTCACTGCAACGGCCGTCCCTTGTGAAGCCGGTGGTGGGGGCGCCGCAGAAGGTGTGTCGGGAGCCCCTGCACTGGCGGAAGGTGACGAGGATGGCGCAGCGTCGGCGACGGGCAGGGGCGGGTCGTCGGGATGCGGAGATGCCTCGCCGGGCAGGACCGGCGCCGGGGACGGACGGGGCGACGCGGGCTGAGGGCCGGGGGCGGCGCGCAGGTCGCGTTGCCGGTTTTGCGACGGTGCTGCGTGGTGCGACTGTCGCAACAGGCGGCGCCTCCGCGGGCACTGGCGTCACCGACGGAGGGGCGGCCGGCGCCGGCGGGGCGATCAGGCGTACGCTGAGGGTCGCCGGTGCGGAAGGCGGAACCCGGGCCGGCGCGGGGCCGCCGAGACCCGACAGCGCGAGCAGCCCGGCCGCGTGTGCGCCGGCGACGAAAGCCAGCGATCCCCACTGGACCGACGAGAACTGCCTGCGGGCGGCATTACCGCCGGACCAGGCGGATCGAGAACCGGGTGAGCCCATTGAATCCCGCGCAAAGGTTGTCGAATGCGGGGCTGGCACGGGCACGAGGCACGTGCTGCGCGGCCGGCCCGCAACGCAGTCACCATCACGAAGGCCGGTCTCCGGGCTTTGCGCAGGGCGCGCATTTACCGTTGCGGGGGCAGCGCAGGAATTTCACCTGCTTCCCGATTCTCCGCGGCATCGATCGTCGCGGCACCTTCGAGCGGGCCGATTATATCGCTTCCGCCGGTCGTTTTCTGCGCGCGTCTGCGGCTGACCCGATGGCCAGGCTCGGCTGCGGCAAATTTGCCGCGGGGGACCGCAGCTATCAAGGCGGCGATCCCGGCAGATCGGGAAATGCGCGAACGCCGCGGCGCGGGTGCGGTCCTTTTGGCATGGACCACGAACGACCGATGATTCCTCCTCGCCCGCTCGTTCCGCTCGTGCTGCCTTGGAAGCCCGGAGATGATCCGGCGGCGCTGCGCGAGCGGGAATGGCTCGTGACGAACGGGATGGGCGGCTTCGCGTCGGGAAGCCTCCTCGGCATGCCGACGCGCCGCTATCACGGGCTGTTCGTGCCGAATCTGTCCGAGCCGAAAGGGCGCTACGTCGCGCTGTCGCGGCTCGACGAACTTATCGAGACCTCCGCCGGGCCGGTCAATCTCGGCGGCGCCGAGTTTATCGACGGCACGCGCAAGGGGGTTGCCGAACGTCACCTGCGCGAATTCCGGCTCGACGGGCTGACACCGGTGTGGGTGTTCGACATCGACGGCAGCATCGTCGAGCGGTCGATCGTGATGCCGCATGGACGCAACGCGGTGTGCGTGCGATGGCGGCTGCTCGACGGGCCGGCGCGACGGATGCGCGTACGGCTCTACGTGGGCCCGCGTCGTCAGGACGCCGCGCTGGTATGCGACGACGCGCGGCCGTGCGAGCTCGAGCGCGCGACGGCGCAAGACGGCGGACAGGTGCTGCGGATCCGACAACCGACGCGCGACATTGTGCTGCGCGTCGCGGTGCGGCCGGACAACAGCGCATTCGTCGAGGACTGGCAGATCGACCGCGAGGTGCTTTTTCGCGTCGAACGCGATCGGGGCTATGACCGCGTCGAGCATATGCACAGCCCCGGCGGCTGGTCGTTCGAGCTGCGTCAGGAGTGCGAAGCGGCGCTGTTCGCGACGACGGACGCGGAGCTGCCGGCGCTCGATGCGGGCACGTGGTTCGACGCCGAGCGTGGGCGGCTCGAGGCGCTGCTTGCCCGCGGCGGGTTCGATGAGGCAGACGGAATCGCGCAGCGGCTCGCGCTCGCCGCGGACCAGTTCATCGTGCTGCCGGGCAGCCGCAGGGATGAGCCGCCTGGCGGGTCGGCGGGCGAGAGCGCGTTCCGCTCGGTGATTGCCGGTTATCACTGGTTCAACGACTGGGGGCGAGACACGATGATCTCGCTCGAAGGGCTGACGTTGTGCACGGGCCGGCTCGACGAGGCGCGGGCGATCCTGCGCACGTTCGCGGGCTATTTGCGCGACGGGTTGCTGCCGAACCTGTTCCCGGAGGGCGGACGCGAAGCGCTGTACCACACGGTCGATGCGACGCTGTGGTACTTCCACGCGCTCGAGCGCTACGTGCTGCGCACGCGAGACATCGCGCTCGTCGGCGAGCTCTATCCGGCGCTGCAGGACGTCGTCGCGCATCACCTGCGCGGCACACGCTTCGGCATCGGCGTCGATCCGCGGGACGGGCTGCTGCAGGCCGGCGCCGAAGGCTATCAGCTGACGTGGATGGACGCGAAGGTCGACGACTGGGTCGTGACGCCGCGCCGTGGCAAACCGGTCGAGATCCAGGCACTGTGGTACAACGCGCTGCGGCTAATGGCCGGCTGGGCGCGACTGCTCGGCGTCGCCGATGACGGCTGCGACGCGCTCGCAGACCGCGTGCAGGCGGCGTTCAACGCGCGCTTCTGGTCGAGCGGGCGCGGCCACCTCTTCGACGTCATCGACGGGCCGGCCGGCGACGACGCGAGCCTGCGACCGAACCAGATCTTCGCGCTGTCGCTGACGCATCCGGTGCTCGACCGGGATCGCTGGGACGACGTGCTCGCGGCCGTCGAGCGCGCACTGCTGACGCCGGTCGGGCTGCGCACGCTCGCGCCCGGCGAGCCGGGCTACCAGGCGCGCTACGAGGGGTCGCTGCGCGAACGCGACGCGGCCTACCACCAGGGCACGGTGTGGCCGTGGCTGCTCGGCCATTTCGTCGATGCCCGGATCCGTGTGCGCGGGCGCACTGGAGCACGCGAATTTCTTCAGGCGTTTCCCGCGCAACTTCTCGAAGCCGGGATCGGCAGCCTCAGCGAGGTGTACGGCGCTGAGCCGCCGCACCGCGCCGGGGGATGCATCGCGCAGGCATGGAGCGTCGCCGAAGTGCTGCGTGCGTGGCTCGTGACGCGGGAGCGAAGGAAAGCGGATGGCTGAACACTGGTACAAGAATGCGATCGTGTACTGCCTCGACGTGCGCACGTTCGCCGACGGCAACGGCGATGGCACCGGCGATTTCGTCGGCCTCGGGCGCAAGCTCGACTATCTGCGCGGTCTCAATGTCGATTGCGTGTGGCTGCAGCCATTCTTTCCGTCGCCGATGCGCGACAACGGCTACGACATCGTCGACTACTACAGCGTCGATTCGCGCACCGGCACACTCGGCGACTTCGTCGAGTTTTCGCGCCGCGCGCGCGAGAGCGGTATGCACGTCATGGTCGACCTCGTCGTCAACCATACATCGGTCGAGCATCCGTGGTTCCAGGCCGCGCGCAACGACCCCCATTCGCCGTATCGCGACTATTACGTCTGGAAGGAGGATAAGCCGGACGACGCCGACCAGGGCATGGTGTTTCCCGGCGAGCAGCATACGACCTGGACCTGGGATCGCGAGGCGAAGGCGTATTACTACCACCGCTTCTACGACCATCAGGCCGAGCTCAACATCGCGAACCCCGCAGTCGTGCGCGAGATCGAGAAGATCGTCGGCTTCTGGCTGCAGCTCGGCGTCACCGGCTTTCGCATCGATGCGTTGCCGTTCCTGATCGAGCTTAAGGGCCTCGAGGTCGAAGGCGAGCGCGACCCGCATCGGTACTTGCGCGAGCTGCGCCACCACGCGCAGACCCTGTGCGGCGAGGTCTGCCTGATGGCCGAGGCGAACCTGACGCCGGAGGAGGTGCCCGATTACTTCGCTGACGGCGACATGATCCACATGTCGTTCAACTTCTGGGTCAACCAGCACCTGTTCCTCGCGCTCGCGCGTGGCGACGCGACGCCGATCCGCGAAGCCTACGCGGAGTTGCCGCCGCTGCCGAAGTGGTGCCAGTGGAACAACTTTCTGCGGAGTCACGACGAGCTCGACCTCGGCCGGCTGACCGATGCCGAGCGCGAGGAAGTGTTCCGCGCGTTCGGCCCCGATGACGACATGCAGCTCTACGGCCGCGGCATCCGGCGTCGGCTCGCGCCGATGCTCGGCAACGACCGGCGGCGCATAGAGCTCGCGCACAGCCTGCTGCTGACATTGCCGGGCACGCCGGTGCTGCGCTACGGCGACGAGATCGGCATGGGCGACGACCTGTCGCTGCCGGCGCGCGAGAGCGTGCGCACGCCGATGCAATGGAACGACGAGCCGAACGGCGGCTTCTCGTCTGCCGCACCCGATCGCCTCGCGCTGCCGCCGATTGCCGACGGCGAGTTCGGTTATCGCACGGTCAACGTCCAGGCGCAGCGGCGCGACCCCGACTCGCTGCTGAACTGGCTCGAACGCGCGCTGCGGCGACGCAAGGAATGCCCCGAGTTCGCGTTCGGCGAATGCACGTGGATCGACACCGACCAGCCGCAAGTGCTCGCGCAGCGCTTCGAGCTGGGCGATTCGACGTGCTTCGTGGTTCACAACCTCGGCTCGAAGCGGGTGAAGTTTTTGCTGCCGGTCGGACGCGGCGAGCACCTGCACGACGTGCTCGCGTTTCACCGCCACGAGGTCGAGGAGAAAGGACACTTCCGTCTCGAGCTTGAACCGTACGGCTACCGCTGGCTGCGGCGCGGCCCTGCGGACTAGGGGGCGGCCCGGGTGGGCTGAACGACGCTAGGGCGCTCGACAATCGCTGGAGCAGGGACTGCCTATGGTCTGGAAACGCAGGCTTACCGCTTTCGTTGGCCGCACCGACGACTTCATCGATCGGGGGCGCGTGCGGCTGGGAAGGCTGTGGCCCGCCTCAGGGCCGTTTCTTATCGTGGCATACGCGAGCTACGGGACGCGAGAGGAGGTGTTCGTCCACGGTCGAGTGCTCGAGGACGAGGGGTTCGTGGCACCGAGCGCAGGCGAGCGTACGTGGCACAATCTCGTCGAGCTGTACAAGCGCTTCGAATCCGACGAGGTTCCGCAGGCGCGGGTGAGGGTACGCTTTGCCGGGGTAGACGAGACAGTGACCGCGGACATGGAAGGCTATTTCCGCATCGACCTCTCGCTGGCTACGCCGCTCGAGCGGTCGGGCTGGCACGAAGCGGAACTCGAGCTCGTCGATCCGCTCCCGCGCTCGGGCGCCGCGGTTCGCGCCGCGGCGCCGATTCTCGTCCCGCCGCCCACGGCGCGTTTCGGTGTGATCAGCGACATCGACGACACGGTGATGTGGACGAACGTCACCGACAAGCTGCGCATGGTGTTGCTGCTCGTGCGCTCGAATGCGCACACGCGCAAGCCGTTCAAGGGTGTCGCCGCGTTCTACCGCGCGCTGCGCGACGGCGCCAGCGGCGCGGAAAACAATCCGGTTTTCTATGTCTCGGGGAGTCCGTGGAATCTCTATACGCCGCTCGTCGAGTTTCTGCGCCTGCAGCGCATCCCGGACGGACCGCTGCTGCTGAAAGACTTCGGCGACCACACATTGTTCGCATCCGGCGATCAGCAACTGCACAAGCTCAGTCATATCGAGCGGATTTTTGCGCGCTATCCCGAGCTGCCGTTCGTGCTGATCGGTGACAGCGGCGAAAAGGATCCGGAAATCTACAGCGAGGTCGTTCGGAGGCATCCGGACCGGGTGCGCGTCCTCTACATTCGCAGCATCGACCCGGATCCCGACCGGGTCGCCGCGATCGACCGTCTGATCGCCGAGGTCCGCGAGGCGGGCGCCCAGCTCGTGCTCGCGCCCGATACGGAGTTCGCTGCCGCGCATGCCGCAGCCGAGGGGCTGATCGGCACGCAGGCGCTGGCCGACGTGCGAGCCGACAAGCGGGAAGAGCTGGACGGGCCGCCCGCTTAGCAGGCCACCCGGTTCGCGCCGGACCCGGTGCTGCGCAGCGTCTCCGACGGAAGTTCGCCGAACATCGTGCGGTAGTCGGCCGCAAAGTGCGACAGGTGCCAGAAGCCCCATTGCGCGGCGATGTCCGCGACCGCCGCATGCCCATGCTCGGCGCTCTTCAGCGCGCGACGCACACCGTTCAGGCGCAGGGCGCGCAGGAAGCTGACCGGGTTGAGGTTGAGGATGTCCTGGAAGCTGTATTGCAGCGTGCGCCGCGATACCTCGAGCTCGGTGCATAGGTCCGCGACCGTGATCGGCTCGTCGATGTGGGCGTTCATGTATTCGCGCGCGCGATCGACGATAAGTTGCCGCCCGCGTCCCGGCGTGGATGCGCGCGCAGCGTCCGGTGAGCCGCTGATGGCTGCGAGGAGGCTGGCGTAAATGGCCTGCTCGAGGCCTTTGCGCATCTGCGGATGGCGGAGCAGTTCCGGTGTCGCTTCGAGGCTGGAGATCACCGTCAGCAGGAACGATCGCAGCGTCGTGGCCTGTTCGGGCGTCGCGGCGATGACCCGGCGGTTGCCGATTTCGGCTTCGATGTCGCGGTGCTCCACCTGTGCCGCGTAGTCGCTGAACGCTTGGGTGTCGGTCGTGACCGCAACGACGTCGTGCACACGCGGCGTCCGGTAGTCGAGATCGTCGCCGCCGCGCAGCGTGATCAGCGAATCCACTCCGCAGGCTTCGCCGCAGTACCAGCCCGTGCCGTCGAGCGCGACCGGCACGCCCACTGTGCGCGAGCCTTCCCACGCGCTGCCGATTTCGTGCACGACCTGGTTCGTACGCTCGCGAAAGACCTGAACGTTGCCGAACCAGAACTCCTCGAACTTGCCGGAGAATGCACCTGCCGACAACTGGTCGTAGCGCTGGCGCCAATGCTGAAGGCACGACGCGTGGTCGTCCGCGTCGCGCGTGTCGAGCTGGACGACGGAAAAAGCGTCGTCGCCGGCGAGCGCCGGGTCGTCGCTTGCCGCCGTCATTGCAAGAGCTTCCATTCGGTCTGTCTCCTGACCGGAAAGTGTTCTGATGATGTTTTCTTTATATCTTTCAGACTAATCCCAAACCCACACGGGGAACAAGTTTTTTCGGTTGTTTCGTGTATCGCGATTCACAACCGCTGGCTCTGGGATCGGCGGGTGCGATGCGCTCCGGCGTCAGTGGGGGGCAGGCGTTCCTGCGCCGGTCGTGCAGTTCGCGCCGCCGTTTCGGTCTCGCGTGGGGCAGGCGGCAGGGAAATTGTGCTTGCCGATTTCGGATAACGCCTGACGAAGACCCGTTCCTACAATCCGCCTCACCGATGCGTCCGCAGACCGGGCCCAATCGACAATAAAACGATCCGCCGCACAATCGCGAGCGGGACACGGAGACAGCGAAGGCGCGCCCTCGGCCGCCGTCGCCCGAAAAGGAGGTCGACCCATGGCTCGACGTCACGCCCTGCACGCCCGGTGCTTGCGATCCGCTGCGCCGCATGCGCCTTTCCCGGCACATCGCCCGGCGTATGCCGTGCACTCCGATCTTTCCTCCCCGGCAGTCTGCGCTCGTTCCCGGCTGTCGCCTGCGGATTCCGGCTGCGTCCGATCCTGCAGGCGCAGAGCTGCGGCGCGCAGCGGGCAGCACAACACGTCATCGAGAACGTGAAGGCAGCAGAAGTACAGGCAACACACACAAAAAGCGAGGAGACGAACGTGACCAGAACGACCATCAAACCGCCCCGCCTGGGCCTTATCTGTCTCGCCGTGGCGGCCCTTATCGGCAGCTCGGTTGTGCAGGCGGCGGCTAGCGACGCGGAAGCTGCCGCACTCGGCAAGAACCTGACGCCGATCGGCGCCGAAGCCGCGGCCAACCAGGACGGCTCGATTCCCGCCTGGACCGGCGGCATGACGAAAGCGCCCGCAGGCTGGAAGCCGGGCCATCTCGACCCGTTCAAGGACGACAAGCCGCTCTATTCGATCGATGCGTCGAACGTCGACAAATACGCTGACAAGCTGTCGGCCGGGCAGGTTGCGCTGATCAAGGCGTACCAGGGCTACCGGATGGACGTGTATCCGAGCCGCCGCAGCTGTCCGGTGCCCGACTTCGTTGCGGAGCAAACGAAGAAGAACGCGACGGCCGCGAAGCTCGGCGGCGACGGCTGGCAGCTCGAAAAAGTGTTCGGCGCCGGGATTCCGTTCCCGATTCCGAAAACCGGTGCGGAAGCGATGTGGAACTTCAAGCTGCGCTACACCGGCCTGGGCCGGCGCGCGCAGATCGCGGCGCTGATGCCGGAGAAGGACGGCTCCTACGTCGAGAACAAGCAGTGGGCGTACGAGATGTATCCGTTCAACGACCCGAAAGTGACCGGTCCGGCGGACGTGGGCAGCGTCGAGGCGAAGCTGCTGTACGACGTGCTGACGCCGCCGTCGCGCGCCGGCGAGGGCTACCTCGTCCATACGTACGTGGACAAGCCGCAGGACGCGTGGATCTACTTCCCGGGACAGCGCCGCGTGCGCCGTTCGCCGACCTTCGCGTACGACAACCAGGTCGCCGGCTTCGACAACCTGTACTTCGTCGACCAGATCAACATGTTCACCGGCGCGCTCGATCGCTACGACTACAAGTTGGTCGGCAAGAAGGAGATGTTCGTCCCGTACAACTCGTACAAGCTGATCGACAAGTCGCAGAAGTTCAAGGACATGCTCGGGCCGGAATATGTCGACCGCGACCTCATTCGCTACGAGCCGCATCGCGTATGGGTCGTCGAGGCGACGGTGAAGCCGGACAAGCGCCATTCTTTTGCGAAGCGCGTGTTCCACTTCGACGAGGATTCGTGGGCCCTGCTGCAGGTCGACATGTATGACGCCAAGGGCAACCTGTGGCGCGTGCAGGAAGGCAGCCTGTGGGCGGCGCCCGAGGTCGGGGCGTGCATCACCTACGAGACGCAGATGTACGACCTCGTCGCGCGCCGCTACGTCGTCGACAACTGGACTGCGGAAGGCGAGGTGCTCGACCTGACCGCCGCGAAGGACGGCCGGATTACGGCCGCGAACTTCACGCAGGACGAAATGCGTCGCCGCGGCGAACGCTGACCGCCGCCCACTCGAGGGAGAAAACCAATGAAAACAAAGACGATTTTGCATCGTCGGGGCGCGTTCGCGCCGTCGATCCTGGCCGTGTCGGTGGCGGCGGCCTGCTGGGCGCCGGATAGTCAGGCGTTTCGCTTCGGTTCCGAGGAAGGGTTGTCGGGGAGCCTCGACAGCACGATTTCGTTCGGCGTCGCGAGCCGGCTCGAATCGCCGAGCTGTTCGATAATCAGCAACGACAGCGGCGGCTGCAACAACACGACGAACAACGAGCTGCACACCAAGCAGGCCGGAAACGGCTACGCGAACGCCGACTTCAACTACACCCAGTTCGACGACGGCAACCTCAACTACGACGAGGACGACATTGTTTCCGCGGCGTTGAAAGGCACGCACGACCTGTCGCTGAAGTACCCCGGTGGCTGGAGCGCGCTCGCCCGGGTGAACTGGTTCCATGACTGGAAGGCGGACGACACCGAGCGCACCGACGTCGCGAGCGAGGCGACCGACGATGCGACGCTGCTCGACCTGTGGGTCGCGAAGACGTTCAGCCTCGGCGACCGTCGCGGCAAGGTGAAAGTCGGCAACCAGGTGCTCTCGTGGGGCGAGGACATCTTCATCGTCGGCGGCGTGAACCAGATCAACGCGATCGACCTGCAGAAATTCCACGTGCCGGGCACGCAGCTGAAGGAAATTTTCATCCCGGCGCAGATGATTTCGGCTTCGATGGACCTGACCGAGCAGCTCGGCGTCGAGGGGTACTACCAGTGGCGCTGGAACGGCTTCAAGTTCGACCCGTCCGGCACGTTCTTCTCGACGGTCGACGTGCTCGGCAAGGGGCGGCGCATCGCATACGTGCCGACGAGCATCATCGAGGACTTTGCCGGCGTCGGCGCCTGCGCAGGCCTGCCGAACGGTCGCTGCGGTGACGATCCCGGTCTTCCCGATGCCGATCTCATCGCCGAAGGCCTGGCAGTGCCCTATCTCGGCCAGGACGAGCCGAAGAAAGGCGGCCAGTACGGCGTGAATTTCCGCTACAACGCCGAGGAGATCGACACCGAGTTCGCGTTCACGTATCAGCGCTACCACGACAAGCTGCCGTTCCTCGGCTTCACCGGCACTCCGGAAGGCGCCGTCACCGGCTACTTCCTCGCGTACGGCGAGGACAAGGACCTGTACGCGATCTCGGCGAACACCAAGCTGATGAACATCGCCGTCGGTGCGGAATTGTCTTACCGGCCCGACGACAGCGTCGGCGTCGACCCGACGGTGCCGTTCGCGGGGAGGTTCAGCAGCTACGAGAACGGCAGGCATCCCGGTTTCGTCGAGGAGGAGAAATACCAGTTCCACCTCACCGGCTTCTACACGTTCTCGCACAACGATCCGCTCGGCGGCATCGCGAAGGCGCTGGGCGCGGTCGACGGTTTCATCCTCGCCGAGGCCGCGGTCGCGCATTACCCGGGTCTCGACCGCAGCGGCGTGACGCCGTACTTCCTGCCCGACTATTCGCTGCCGGACAAGACCTCGTGGGGCTACGTCGTCGAAGCGGCGCTGAACTACCCGAACGCGTGGGGCACCGGAGTCACGCTGACGCCGCAGATCGACTGGTACCACGACGTCAATGGCACGACGCCGAACGGGCTGCCGTTCGTCGAAGGGCGCAAGGCGCTGACGCTGTCGCTGTTCGCGAACTACCGCGACAACTGGAAAGGCGGGATCCAGTGGGTCAACTTCTCCGGCGGCGGCGCGAACAACCTGATGCGCGACCGCGACTTCCTGGCCGCGAGCATTTCGCGTTCGTTCTGAGTTAGAGCGCCGGCGCGGCGGGAGCTTTCCGCCGTGCCGGCCTGACGGATACCCAACATGATCGAGACACTGGTGCGTGCGTTGCAGCAGGCGTGCTTCCGGCACCGCCCGATGATCCTGCTCGCGCTGCTTGGCTTCACCGTGGTGATGGCGGTGTTCGCTTCCCGCCTCGAAATGAGCGCCGGCTTCGACAAGCAGCTGCCGCAGGACCATGAATACATTCAGACTTTCAACCAGTACCGCGATGTGCTGTTCGGCGCCAACCGCATCATCGTCACCGTCGAGGCGAAGAACGGCGACGTCTGGAACGAGAAGGCGCTGACGAAACTCCA
The DNA here is from genome assembly GCF_012910785.2 of Aromatoleum buckelii. Taxonomy (GTDB): domain Bacteria; phylum Pseudomonadota; class Gammaproteobacteria; order Burkholderiales; family Rhodocyclaceae; genus Aromatoleum; species Aromatoleum buckelii. Next base: position 683,613 of record NZ_WTVH02000009.1, read on the forward strand.
CGATGTCACCCAGGCGGTGTTCTTCATGAAGGGCGTCGACCGCCGCACGGTGACGTCCCTATGGACCCCGAACGCGCGGGCGGTGCAGATCACCGAGGAGGGCATGCGGGCCGAGGACGTGATCGGCGGCGACGTCACCGTCAAGGCGCTCACCGACGACAACATCGCGGCGATCCGCGAGCGCACAATCGTCGGCGGCTTCATCGGCAGCCTCGTCGCGAACGACTCGTCGTCGGCGATGGTCGTCGCCGAACTGGCCGATCCCGATCCGCAGACCGGTGAACGGCTCAATTACCAGGAATTCAGCGAGCGCCTCGAGCGCGAAATCCGCGACGCCTTCACCGACGACGACATCCGCATCCGCATCATTGGCTTCGCGAAGCAGATGGGCGACATCTCGGAAGGGGCGACCAGCGTCATCGAGTTCTTCGCGCTCGCGTTCCTGCTCACTGCCGCGGCGGTCTACTGGTACACCCGCTCGCTGATGCTGACTTTCCTGCCGCTCGCCTGCTCGCTGGTGTCGGTGGTATGGCAGTTCGGCACGATCACGCTGCTCGGCTTCGGCCTCGACCCGCTCGCGATCCTGGTGCCGTTTCTGGTGTTCGCGATCGGCGTGTCGCACGGCATCCAGCAGGTGAACTACATTGCCAAGGAGGTCATCAACGGCGCCGACGGCTACACCGCAGCGAGCCGCAGCTTCACGGGCCTGTTCGTGCCCGGCACGCTCGCGCTGATCACCGCCTTCGTCGGCTTCGCGACGCTGGTGCTGGTGCCGATCCCGATGATCCGCGAGCTCGCGATCACCGCCTCGGTCGGCGTCGCCTACAAGATCGTCACGAACCTGATCATGCTGCCGGTGGTCGCGAGCTATTTCCGCTTCGACGACGCTTTCGTGCTGCGCGCGGGCAAAGTCGAGGCGATGCGCAACCGCATGATGTCGACGCTCGGTGTGCATATCGCAAACCCGCGCAACGCCGCGATTGGCACGCTGGTGTGCCTCGTGCTGATGGGCATCGCAGTCTGGCAGAGCCAAGGCCGCCACGTCGGCCACGTGCTGCCCGGTGCACCGGAACTGCACGACGATTCGCGCTACAACCAGGACGTCGAAGCGGTCGTCGGGCGCTACGGCCTCGGTCTCGACTTGCTGACGGTGGTCGTCGAATCGCCTGCGGACGGTTGCTACCGCCACGACGTCATGAGCTATGTTGACCGCTTGACGTGGTATCTCGCGAACGTGCCCGGCGTGCTGTCGGCGCAGTCGCTGCCGAGCATGACGAAGCTCGCCGCGTCCGGAGTCAACGAGGGCAACCCGAAATGGGCCGCGCTGCCGCGCGAGGAGCTGACGCTCGGCGAAGCGGTGCGCCAGGTGCCTGAAGGCATGCGGCTTTTCAACGCCGACTGCACGCTGCTGCCGGTGAATCTTTATCTGGCCGACCACAAGGCGTCGACGATCGAAGGGGTCGTCGCCGCAGTGAAGCATTTCCGCGCGATGCAGCCGTTCGACGGCGTCACCGTGCGGCTCGCGAGCGGCAACGCCGGCGTGCAGGCGGCGACGAACGAAGTCGTCGAGCATTCCGAACTCCCGATGATGCTCTACGTGTATGCAACGATCTTGGTGCTGGTGTTCGCGGTGTATCGCGACTGGCGCGCGATGATCGCGTGCTGCGTGCCGCTGACGTTGGCGACTTTCCTCGGCTACTGGTTCATGAAGGAGCTCGACATCGGGCTCACGGTCGCGACCTTGCCGGTGATGGTGCTGGCGGTCGGGATCGGCGTCGACTACGCGTTCTACATCTACAACCGCCTGCAGATGCACCTCGCGCATGGCGACGACATCGTCACGGCGTTCAAGCAGGCGCTGCGCGAGATCGGCGTCGCGACGGTATTCACCGCGGTGACGCTGTCGATCGGTGTCGCGACGTGGTCGTTCTCGGCGCTCAAGTTCCAGGCCGACATGGGGATGCTGCTGACCTTCATGTTCATGATGAACATGATTATGGCGATCACGCTGCTGCCGGCGCTGGCGGTCACGATCGACATGCTGATTCCGCGCCGCGGCCCGGTCCGCGCGCCGCTGATGGCTCACTGAGGAGATGCCCGTGAAAAGATCGAACCGATTCACGCGCGGCATCGTGGTACTGGGCCTGGCGATCGGCGCCTTGGCGTGCGCGGCCGCCCCGGCCGCTCCGGACAGCATCACGACGACCGTGCCGGCGATGAAAGCAAGGCTCGCAGCGAAAGTGCCGCTGACCGGCATCGCACGCGCCGGCAACACGCTCGTCGCAGTCGGCGACTACGGCATGGTCGTGCGCTCGACTGACGGCGGCAATACCTGGCAGCAGGCCGAAGGGCCCGTCAGCGCGCTGCTGACAGCGGTGCATTTCGTCGATGAGCGGCACGGCTGGGCGGTCGGCCATGGCGGTGTGATCCTCGGCAGCGACGATGGCGGCGCGAGCTGGAAGCTGCTCGAGGTGCTCGACGAGCGCCCGGTGCTGCTGTCGGTGCATTTCCTCGACGCCAAGCGGGGCTACGTCACGGGTGCCTACGGCGTGGCGTTCCGCACCGCGGACGGCGGGCGCAGCTGGACGCCGATGGCGGTGGGCAGCGGCCAGGATGCCGACTACCACCTCAACCACCTGTTCTCGGTGCGCGACGGCACGCTGTTCATTGCGGGCGAAAGCGGCCTGGCGTTCCGCTCGACCGATCGTGGCGCGAGCTGGACGAAGCTCGATACCGGCGTGTCCGGCTCGCTATGGAGCGGATTCGAGCTCGGCGGCGGCGAAGTCGTGTTGCTCGGCATGAGCGGCAAGGTCATCACGAGCCGGGACGGCGGCGATACCTGGCAGGCGCGAGACACCGGCACCGAGCAGTCGCTGACTTCCGGCATCACGACGACCGACGGCGGCGTGATCGTCGTCGGAGCGGGCGGCGTGGTGTTGCGCGGCAAGGGCAGCGGCCCGCTGCAGCTGGAAATCCGGCCCGACCGGCAGAACCTCGCCGCGGTGATGACGGCCCCGGACAGCGGTGGCGTCGTCGTGGCCGGACAACTCGGCGTCGAGCGGCTCGTGCCGGCGCGCTAATTCAGGACATTCCGTGGAGACCTCCGCATGTTGACAAAACTGATGGCGCTGCTGTCCGGCGAACTCCAGCCCGAAGGACTGGAAACCGGTCCGTTCGAGCGACGCCATATTGCCGTCGCAGTCCTGCTGCTCGAGGCGATGTACATCGACCATCGCGCCACCGAGCGTGAGCACGCGGCTGTCGGCCGCCTGCTGCACAAGCATTTCGGCCTGGCGGAGGACGTCGCACGCCAGCTCGTGGCCATCGCCGACGAACGTTTCGCCGAGGTGCTCGACGACTGGGAGTTCGCTGAAGCGGTGCGTGCGGGCTTCGACGCGGCCGAGCGGCAGGAGGTGCTGACGATGTTGTGGGAGGTGGCCTATGCGGATGGCGATCTCGTCCGTCTCGAGGACCGCCTGATGAACCGGCTCGCGAAGCAGCTCGAAATCGGGCCGCAAGCGGCGGATGCGGCTCGAGCCGCCGCGGTGGCGCGCGCCGGGCTGCTCGACGATGGTGCCGGCGGAAGCTGACAGGGACGAGAGGCGCAACGATGAGCATTCCTCAAAATAAAGAACCACTTGGGTGGAAACGGAGGGCGATGTGAAGGCGCAAATGAGCGAGGCGTTTCGCGAAGGGGTTCGCGACGGGATTCGCGACGCAATGCAGTATGGGGCGAGGATCGCGGGCGTTCTGGCCGTCGCGACAGGCGTGGCCGGTGTGGCGCACGCGGCGAACGGTGACGCCGCGGCGCAGCAGCTGCTCGAGGCGAAGTGCGGCGCCTGTCACTTGGACAACGGCAAGCTGAACCGCATTTCGGAGATCCGCAAGAGCCCGGAAGGCTGGGACATGACGGTCGTGCGCATGGGCATCTGGCACAAGGTCGAGCTGACGCCCGGTGAGCGGCAGACGATCGTCAAATACCTCGCCGACCGACAGGGCCTCGCGCCGTCGGAGAGCGCGGCCTACCGTCCGCTCACCGAGCGCCAGCCGAACATGCAGGACACTGCGCCCGACGAGGAACTCGCGCAGATGTGCGGACGCTGCCACAGCTATGGACGCGTCGCGCTGCAGCGGCGTGACGAAGGCGAATGGCGCAAGCTGATGCACACGCACCTGGGCCAGTTCCCGAGTGCGGAATACTCGGCGATGGGCCGCGACCGCAACTGGTGGGAGATCGCCCGCGATCAGATGCCCGTGCGACTGGCAGCGCTGTACCCGAAGGACACGCCGGCCTGGCGCGAATGGCGCAGCGCGAAGCATCGCCCTGCGACGGGGAACTGGGTCGTCGCTGGCGAGCGCCCGGGCTGGGGGGCGTACACCGGCACGATGACGGCGCGCGCGGCCGGGCCGGATCGCTACGAAGTCAGCTACGAGCTGCGCTTTGGCCCCGGCAACACGGTGCGCGGGCAGGGCGACGCGATCGTCTACACCGGCTACGAATGGCGCGGCTCGGCGAAGCTCGGCAACGAGGACACGCGCTCGATCTTCGCGCTGAGCCCCGATGGTTCGCGCATGTCGGGACGCTGGTTCCTCAAGGGAGCCGACGAGATCGGTGCACGCTTCGAAGCGGTGCGCGCCGACGACGCGGTGAAGAACGAGCTCGTCTCGGTCACGCCGCGGATGCTGCGCAACGGCGCGACGGCGGACCTGACGCTCGCCGGCGTCGCGCTCGACGCGAAAGTCGACTTCGGCCCCGGCATCGAAGTCGTCGAATGGCTCGGCACATCGCCCGGCGGGCTGAAAGTGCGCGTCCGCGTCGCGGCCGATGCGCCCGAAGGGGTGCGCAAGGTCGTCGTCGGCGGCCGCGAGTCCGCGCAGACCGTCGCGGTGTTCAAACGCTTCGACGCAGTGCGCGTCGAGCCCGCGTTTGCGGTCGCGCGGCTCGGCGGCGGCACCGTGGCGCCGATGAGCGCGCAGTTCGACGCCATCGCCTTCCTCAACGGCGCGGACGGCAAACCGGGAACCGACGACGACATCCGCCTCGGCAGCGTGCCCGCGAAATGGTCGACCGAGCCGTTCGACGACCGGGCGCGCCACGACGAGGACGCGCGCTACGCCGGTCACATGGCGCCGCACGGCCAGTTCGTGCCGTCGTTCGGTGGTCCCAATCCGCTACGACGCGGCGGCATCAACAACGTCGGCAACCTGTCGGTCATCGCGACGGTCGCCGACGGCGACCAGACGCTTAACGGCAAGGGCCAGCTGATGGTGGTTGCGCAGCGCTGGAACCCGACACCGCTGCGCTGAAGGAGACATCCCGTGACGACATTGCAGGTGCAGGCCCACAACTATCGTTCGATCCGCTCCGGCGGCCGGCATGTCCTGCTGCACGTGCCGACGACGTCGATCTTCGAGCTCGATCCGGCCGCGACCGACCTGCTCGGGCTGTTCGAGTCGACGCCCGCGGTCGCCGCCGACGACATCCAGGCGCGCTTCGACGGGCGTTATTCGCCGGGTGAGCTGTGCGACAGTCTCAGCGACTTCATCGAGCTGGGGATCGTCGCACCGCAGCCGAAGCACTACGAGATCCCGCCGCGGCTGGTCGAGCGCTCGCCGCTGAAGACCCTCGTGCTGACGCTGACGACCGGCTGCAACCTCGGCTGCAGCTACTGCTACCGCGAGGACCTGACGTCGCCGAAGAACTCGTCGGTGATGGACTACCAGACCGGCACGCGCTCGATCGATCTGCTGCTCGCCGAAGCGAGCGAGAACGAGCGCGTCGCAGTGGTGTTCTTCGGCGGCGAGCCGCTGACGCGCATCGCGGTGATCCGCGACCTCGTCGAATACGCCGAACAGAAGGCCGCGGCCGCCGGCAAGGACGTCGAGTTCTCGCTGACGACCAACGCGACGCTGCTCACCGACGACGTCATCGATTTCCTCGATGCGCACCGCTTCGGCATCACCGTCAGCATCGACGGCGGCGAAGCGCAGCACGACCGGCATCGCCGCACGATCGCCGGCGGCGGCACTTACAAGACGGTCGCGATGCGCGTGCAGCGCCTGCTCGAACGCTACAAGTCGCGCCCGGTCGGCGCCCGCGTGACGCTCGCCTCGGGCAACGTGGACGTCGCCGGCATTTACCGGCACCTGCACGACGAGCTCGGCTTCTTCGAAGTCGGCTTCGCGCCGGCGACCGCGGGGCCGGATTCCCCGGTCGGGCTGTCGCCGCAGGAGCTCGACGAAGTGTTCGCGGCGATGCAGGCGCTCGGCCGCGAATACGTCGGCGAAGCCAAGCGCGGCCGGCGCCACGGCTTCGGCAACATGCACCAGCTGATGACCGACCTGTGGATGGGTACGCGCAAGGTGCTGCCGTGCGGCGCCGGCGTCGGCCTGCTCGCGGTCGGGACGACCGGCAAGATCTCGCTGTGCCACCGCTTCACCGGCTCCGACTCCGACCTCGCCGGTTTCGGCGACGTGACGAGCGGCATCGCGCGCGAGTCGCTGTCCGGTTTCGTCACCGCCGCGCAGAACCCGCATGCCACGTGCCGCACGTGCCCGGCGCGAAGCCTGTGCGCCGGCGGCTGCTACCACGAATCGTATTCCCGCTACGGCGACCCGTTCCTGCCGACTTTCGAGTACTGCGAGCAGATCCGTGCGTGGATCGCGTTCGGCCTCGAAGCCTTCGGCGAGATCGCGATCGCCAATCCGGCCTATTTCAACGCCTCCAACGGACAAAGGAGTGCCAGACAATGAAACGCTTGCGAGCCCTCAACCACAAGGCACAGCTGCTCGAACACGCTGTGCAGGAAGGCAACGGCGAGGAAGTGCAGCTGATGAGCAGCGTCGTCGGCTGCACGACGACTTTCGATCCGGGCTGGGAAGTCGACGCCTTCGGCGGACTGGCCAGCCTGTGCCAGCCGATGGAGGCGGATCTCTACGGCTGCACCGATCCGTGCTGGTGGCCGGCGCAGCTCGCCGACGGCCTGAACAGCGCGCGCGACTGGACCGACGGCAAGAACTCGGCGCTGCGCGACTGGCGCGAGCTGCAGACCCTGTTCCCGGGAGATTGAGCATCATGAAGAAACTGCTCGTTGCGCTGTGCTGCATTGCGGCATCGGCGTCCGCGATCGCCGCGGAATACCTGCTGACGGTGACGCGGCCGAACACCTTGCACGTCATCGACCCGGCCAAGCGCGAAGTCGTGCGTTCGATCACGATCCCCGGCGATGGCGTGCCCGGCACGATCACGGTGCCGAAAGATGGCAAAGTCGCCTACGTGCTGACCAACCGCATGGAAAGCGTCGTCGGCATCGACCTCGACAGCGGCAACCAGGTTTTCCGCGCCGACTTCTCGAGTCCCGGCAAGCGCATCAAGGGCTTTTTTGCCGCCGCCGTCAGCGAGGACGGGCGCGAGCTGTACGTGCACCAGGCGCCGGTCGTGCTCGGGCGCTCCGAGTACCAGGTCGAGGACACTTACATCGCGGTGTTCGACACCGCCGACGGCGTCGGCGCGAAGCCGCGCCGCACGTTCCCGGCGCCGCGCCGCATCAGTCTCCTCGCGCCGACCGGCAACAAGGACCACCTGCTCGCGCTCGGCTGGGACATGTATCTGTTCAACACCCGCAGCGGGACGATCGAGAAGACTTTCCCGATCCGCCACTGGGATCGCCCCGGCCTCGGTGAGCCGGACGTCCTGGCGATGTGGGGAACGTTCGAGCAGGCGCGCGCGCTGAGCACGCCGTATTTCGTCGCCAACACCGCTGCCGCGCCCGATTCCGCGGACGCGTTCAAGGCCGGCATTGCGGTGTTCGACCTCGACGCCGAGACGCTGAAGACGGTCGAGTTCGAGAACGCGCAGACGGCGATGTTCTCGTCGGTGATCAATCCGGCCGCTCGCAACGAAGCTTTCCTCGTCATGAACCAGCTGTCGAAAGTCGATACCGAAACCGGCAAGCTGATCAAGCGCGTCGACCTCGAGCAGACGTTCTACGCCGTCAATATCTCGGGCGACGGCAAGGAAGTCTATATCGGCGGGGCGCTCGACAAGATCGCGATCCACGACGCCGAGACACTCGAGAAAACCGGCGAGATCATGATGCCGGGCGGGGCGGATCAGTCGATCGGATGGCTGCGGGTCGTGAAGCGCTGACGAGCGTCGCCGCGTGATCGCGCTGCGGAAAAAAGGATCGCTGCCGCTGCAGGCGCTCGCGTGGGCGTGGCCGACCGTGCGCGGCCGCGCGGGCGCCGTAGGCGGCATTGTCGTGCTGTCCTTCCTCGCGTCGGGCGCCGCGCTGCTGCCGCCGTATCTCACGCAGCGCCTCGTCGATGACGGTATCGTCGGCGGGCGCATGGACGTGGTGCTGCAGCTGTGCGGCGCGTTCCTCGCGCTGCTCGTCGCCGGCGTCGCGATCGAAGCCGTTTCCCGGCTCGCGTATCTGAAGCTGTCCGCGCACGTGCTGTTCGGCCTGCGCGAACAGATCTACCGCCACCTCCAGACGCTCGCGCCGACTTACTACGCGCGCACCCGCGGCGGCGAGATCCTGTCGCGGCTCGACGGCGACGTCGCCGAAGTGCAGCGTTTTGCGATCGACGCGCCGATGGGGCTCCTCAATGCGGCGTTCTCGCTGGTCGTCGCGCTGGCGCTGATGCTGTCGCTGAGCCCGCTGCTGACCGCGCTGGTGTTCGCACTCGTGCCGCTACATGTCGCGGCGCTGCTCGGGTCGCGCGGATGGCTCGAGCGCAGCGCCCAGGCGGTGCGGCAGCAGAGCGCGGCGATGTCGAGCTTTTTCGTCGAATCGCTGCGTGCAATGAAGTTCATCCAGGCGACGAATGCCGGCGCGCGCCAGGAGGCCGAGCTGCGCGCGCATCATGGCGACTATTTCGCGGCGCTGCGGCGCTCGCAGGTCGCTTCGCTCGGCGCCGGGGGCGTGCAGCGCATCCTGTCGGGGCTCGGCGTGTTGCTGGTGTTCGCGGTCGGTGGCAGCCTCGCGGCGGCGGGCGAACTGACCGTCGGCGTCGTCGTCGCGTTCATTGCCTACACGACTCGCGCCGCCGGTCCGCTGCAGACTGCGGCCGGCGTTTTCATGGGCTGGCAGCGGGCGAAAGTCAGCCTGCAGCGGATCCGCGAACTGGCCGCCGAACTGCCGACGGTCACGTCGCCGGCCGAGCCCGTCGCGCTCGCCCGGCCGGTGCGCGGCGACCTCCGCCTCGTCGGCGTGCGTTTCGGCTACGGCGAGACGCGCGTGCTCGACGGCGCGTCGCTCGACATCCCGGCTGGCCGCAAGCTCGCCTTGGTCGGCGCGTCCGGCGCCGGCAAATCGACGCTGATCGATTTGCTGCAGCGTCATTACGATCCGGCCGCCGGACACATCCTGCTTGACGGCGTGCGGCTCGATCGGCTCGATCTTGCCGAGTTGCGGCGGCGCGTCGTCGTCGTCGATCAGGACCCGGTGCTGATGCCCGGCAGCGTGCGCGACAACCTGCGCTTCGTCGCGCCGGACGCCGACGAGCCGGCGCTGCTGCGCGCGCTCGACCTCGCCGGTCTCGCGCGCTTCGCCCACGCCGGCGGCCTCGACAAGGCAGTCGGCGCGTCGGCGTCGGCGCTGTCCCGCGGCGAACGGCTGCGCATCGCGCTCGCCCGCGCGATCCTGCAGGACCCGGCGGTGCTGATCCTCGACGAGACGACCTCCGGGCTCGATCTGCCGGTCGCCCAAGCGATCGTCATGGCGGTCGATCGCGTGTTCGCCGGGCGCACCCGTATCGTCATCACGCACAACCTCGCATCCGTCGGAGAGCTCGACGGCGTCGTCGAACTGCGTGACGGCATGCTGGTCGAGCAGCCGCCGGTGCGAGCGCCGGCGCCGCTGCTGAGGGCCGTATGAAACTGCGCGTCGGCATCGTCGATGGCGGTTTCGAGCGCGTGCCGCCGGCGGCGCTGCACGCCGCCGCGCAGTTCGCCAGCGGCGACTTCGATGGCGCCGAGTCGTCCGATGGGGGCGTACGCTGCGAAGCGCCGCATCGCCCTGCGCTGCCGCACGGCGAATGCGTCGCCGCGCTGGTCCTCGATGCGGCGCCGACCGCGTGCCTGCTCGACGCGCGCGTCGCCGCGCTCGCCCGACCCGCGACGCCGCGCCTCGTCGCCGCAGCGATCGACTGGTGCGTCGCCGAAGGGGCCCGGGTCGTCAACCTGAGCCTCGGCCTCGCCGACGACCGCCGCGTGCTGCGCGAAGCCTGCGAGCGGGCCGTGGGGCAGGGCGTGCTGCTCGTCGCCGCAGCGCCGGCGCGCGGCTCGCCGGTCTATCCGGCGCGTTATCCCGGCGTGCTCGCGGTGAGCGGTGATGCGCGTTGCGCTCCTGACCAATGGTCGCGGCTCGATCCGGCGAGCGCAGCCGGCGCCGCGTGGGGAACCTGTCCCGACGCGCCCGGCGGACGCCCCGGTGGCGCGAGCATGGCGGCGGCGCGCTTTGCCGGCATCGTCGCGAATCACCTCGTGCAGCACCCCGACGCGGGCCTTCGCGGGCTCCTCGACCACCTCGCGGCCTATGCCATCTGGCACGGGCGCGAAAACAGAAGAATCGCGGAGACCGATTCATGACCTCGACCTCAACCCCGACCGCTTCGATTACGCCAAACCCTCCTGCTGGTCCGATCGAGCTCGGCTTCGCGCTCGTCGACGAGCGTGAGCTGGCCGCGTTCGCGCGCCATGAGCGTGTCACGCGCGACGACTATCTCGAACAGCTCGGCGACGCGCGACAGTGCGTCACGCTGCCCGACGACGCCGAGCCGACGCATTTCTTCCTCGGCAGCGAGTTCTGCGAGCACCTGCTGCCGAGCGTCGAGGCGATCGATCGCGCCGTGGCCCTGTGCGAGCGCTGGGGAGTCACGTTCGGCCTCGTCACGCCGATCGCCTGCGACAGCCTGTTCGAGCCGCTTCGCGCCGCGTTCGCGCGCCTGCCTGCGGGCGCCGAAGTGACCGTCAACGACTGGGGCGTCGCGCGCGTCGTGCAGCGCGAATTCCCGGATCTGCGGCCGGTCGCCGGGCGCCTGCTCGGGAAGATGCTGAAGGACCCGCGGCTGCCGTCCGCGACGTGGGCGCGCATGTACCCGAACGGCCTGCGCGCCGGCCCGTTCCGCGAAATCCTCGACAATCTCGGCATCGGCCGCCTGGAACTCGACTTCCCGCCGTTCGGCGCTGCCGACATGTATGCCGGCATCGATTTCCCTGTCGGCGTACGCGCGCCGTATGGCTACATCGCGAAGGGCCGCATCTGCAAGCTCGGTTCGCTGGCGCTCGATGTACCGGAAAAATTTTCGCCCGGCCACCGCTGCCGCCGCGAATGCCTCGGCTTCTCCGAAGTCGGTGCCCGCCCCGGCACGCGTGAGCTGCAGACTTCACAGCGCGGCAACACGATGTATTACCGCCACGCGCCTGGCATGACGGCGGCAATCGCCGAGGCGGTTGCGAATGGCTGGGTCAGCCGTATCGTCCTGTCGGGAGCCTGACATGAAGCCCCCACGCTCGCTTTGTTCGCTGCCCCCCGAGGGGGTTGAGGCCTCCCTTGGGGGCGGCCCTACGGGAGTCCTATGAAAATCACTGCACCGATCAGCACGCCTGCCGAAGTCGAACCGCTGGTGCGGGCCGGCGCGCGCGAACTGTATTGCGGCGTCGTGCCGCCGGACTGGATCCGGCGTTTCAACACTTCGGGCGTCAATCGCCGCGTGTTCGGCAACCTCAACGGCTATGCCGACCTCGAGCGCGTCATCGACAACGCGCACACGCTCGATGCCGAAGTGTTCCTCGTCCTCAACGCGCAGCAATACGGCGAGCAGCACCTCGACGCGCTGACCGAAATCGCCGCGCACTTTCGCAGCATCGGCGGCAACGCCGCGATCGTCGCCGACATCTCGCTGATCGCCTCGCTCACGGCGAACGTCCCGGATCTCGCGATCCACGTCAGTTCGGTCGCGACCTGCCGCAACGTCGAATCGGCGCGCTTTTTCGCGCAGCTCGGCGCGCGCCGCATCATCCTGCCGCGCGACGTCACCGTTGCGGAAATCTCCGCGATCGCAACCGAACTCCCCGAGCTCGACATCGAAGCCTTCGTCCTCAACGACGGCTGCGTGTTCGAGGAGGGCACGTGCCACACCGTGCATCTGCCGATGAACAAGGGCGGACCGATCTGCATCGACAACTACCAGTTCGAATACCGCGCGGCGAGCGGCGAAGCGCCTGCCGAACGGGCGCTGCGGCGGCTGGAAAAAAACGACCAGGACTACAAGCGCTGGCTGTGGTATCGCTTCGGCAACGGTTTTTCGGTCGCGCCGAACGGCTACCCGTGGGGCCCGTGCGGCCTTTGCGCAATGCCGGCGATGCACGCGGCAGGGGTGCATTCGGTGAAGATCGCCGGGCGCGAAGGGGCGAGCGAGCGCAAGGTGAAGAGCGTCGAGCTCGTCCATGAGGTGTTGCGCCGCATCGAGGACGGCGAACCGGAGACGAAAGTCCGCGAATGCGCAGTCGGACTGCGCGACGCGCCGAGCCACTGCGCGAGCGGTTACATGTGCTATTACCCGGAGAAGCGCAGCCAGCCGGAGATCCCCGTTCACGCACAACCCGCCTGAAGTCGCTGCCGGAGCGCCTCCGGCATCGGACGTGCTGTCATCCCGCCGCGACCGGATCGCTTCCGAAGTTCGTCACGAACGATGTCCTGGCCGCTCCTGCAAGCGCTGGTTGCTGCCGACACTTTCGTTCGGCCTCGGGCAGCGGCGCGGCGCATCCTGCATCAGGTTTTTCTGACATACTATTTACATCGTGGCCGTCTCCTCCGGGAGGTTTCATGGATACCCTTTCCGCTGCCTTTGTCCCGCTCCTTTACGGCGGGCTCGGCAACCTCGCGGCGTATCTCGCGGCACACGTGCTTCTTTGCCTGCTGCCGGCTTTTTTCATTGCCGGCGCGATGGCGGCGCTGATCCCGAAGGAAACGATCACGCGCTTTCTCGGACGCAATTCGAGCAAGGCCGTGTCGTATCCCGCCGCCGCTGCGGCAGGCTCGCTGCTGGCGGTCTGTTCGTGCACGATCGTTCCGCTGTTCGCGGGGATCTACCGGAAAGGCGCCGGCCTCGGCCCTGCGATCACGTTCCTGTTCTTCGCCCCGGCGGCGAACATCCTCGCCCTGGTCTATACGGGCGGCATCATCGGCCCCGATCTCGCAGCGGCCCGCTTCATCCTGTCGCTGACGTTCGGCATCGGCATCGGGCTGATCATGGCGCTCGTCTTCCGTGCCGACGACGCCGCGCACGACAAGGCGACCGACACCCTGTTTTCGGCGCAACGCGCAGCGGGTATGCAACACGCAGCGCTGCTGTTCCTGCTCGTCTGGATCGCGCTGCTGCTGGCTGGCACGCTCAAGTTGAGCGTCCTGACGGGGACGGCGTTTTCGTTCGATCTCCCCGCGGCGAACGCCGCCGGCTGGCAGGCTGCGCTCGACCGCCTCGTCCCTTATGACGCAGCCAGAGGCGAAGAAGGGGTGTCGGTGCAGGGCGTCGTGCTGATCGCGCTGCTCGTTGCGATCGGCTTCACCGCATGGCGGGGCTTCGAGAACATCCAGGACGGCGTCACCGCCTGGACCCGCGCGAGCCTCGCGCTGATCGGCGTGACCCTGCTGTTTGCGGCGCTGTCGCTGCAGGCCACCCCGGAGGGCCTGCGCGTCGGCCTGACCGGCAAGTTCTTCGGCGTGGCGGCTGCGCTCGCCGTCCTGTATCACGTCGGCTCGCGCCGGCTCGCAACGGAAAACGTTCAGGACTGGCTGTGGGAATCGTGGCGCTTCGTCAAGCAGATCTTTCCGTTGCTGGTGATCGGCGTCTTCCTCGTCGGCGTCATCCGCGTCCTGATTCGGCCGGAATGGATCGAAGCTATCGCCGGCACCAATTCGCTTTCCGGCAACTTGGCAGGCGTCGCCTTCGGCGTGTTCATGTACTTCCCGACGCTCGTCGAAGTTCCCATCGCGAAGATGTTCCTCGATCTCGGGATGCATCGCGGGCCGCTGCTTGCGTACCTGATGTCCGATCCCGAATTGTCGCTGCAGAGCATCCTGATCATCTCGGCGATTCTCGGCAGGAAGAAAACCGCGGTCTACGTCGGCCTCGTTGCGCTGTTCAGTGCCGCGGCCGGCCTGACCTACGGTGCGTGGATCGACGGGATGCCGCTGTTGATCATCACGCTGTGGCTCGCGGCGTTCATCGGGTTGCTCGTGACGTCGGTCAATTTCATGAGCCGCAATACGAAAGCCAAAGCTCTCGGGGGAGTCTGATCATGATCACCATCAAGGTTCTGGGGCCCGGTTGCGCGAATTGCCGCAAGCTGGAGGAGGTCGCGCGACAGGCGGTGGCGTCGGTCGGCGTCGAAGCGGACATCGTCAAGATCACCGACATGGCCACGATCATCGACTACGACGTCATCCAGACGCCGGGTCTCGTCATCAATGAAAAGCTCGTTTCGTCGGGGCGGATTCCGACCGCCTCGACGATCGCCGAGTGGATCAGGACGAGCAGCTGACTGGAAGGGTCGCCGCTCGGGAGCGATCCGGCAATCGAACATCGGACAGTCAATTTGTAACGATGTGTTTCGGCAGCTGTTTGGTGTCGCGAAGCCGACTGCATAACGCATAGGCGTAATGCCTGCCGAAGTCTGGCAGCGCGGGGCGCCCCACGGACTGTCCTGCGCGAACGTCATCGTAGTGGCGGGGCGCGCGAAAGTTGCTCGCGAATGGCTGCTGGGAAAGAATGCTTCACCGCACAAAAATACTGCGTGTGCGGTAGCAATAATCGAGGGTGCAGCGGGGCGGTCACAGCCCGGCACGCTGCACTCGAAGCTGAACCCGGCGGTTCGCGCCGCCACATAGCAGGCCCTGCCCGGACCCTCCGACGGTCCTATTCGGGGCTGAATCCCGGATCGTCGATGAAGCTATTCTCTGCCTGGCCCCGCTGGGTCCAAATCCTTTTTTCCGTCGCCGTGTTTTTCACCGTTGTCGCCGGCTGGGTCGCGTTCGACTACCACAGCCACGCGCCGAGCGCGGCCGGCAAGACCGAACTCGCTCGCCAGTTCGAGTCCGGCCCCCGCATGTGGCTCGATCACCCGCTCGACGCCTCGGTCTTCG
Source organism: Aromatoleum buckelii (assembly GCF_012910785.2). Lineage (GTDB taxonomy): Bacteria > Pseudomonadota > Gammaproteobacteria > Burkholderiales > Rhodocyclaceae > Aromatoleum > Aromatoleum buckelii. The sequence continues at coordinate 698,765 of NZ_WTVH02000009.1, forward strand.
CGGACAAGCTTCGACAGGGCGAGATCGCCGCGGCCGGCGTCGATGGCCAGCGCGTGCTCGCGACGACCCGCAGCGGCGAGCAAATCAGCACCGAACTCGTCGCCGGCGACGAAGGACTGCTGGCCGGCCTCGAAACCGCAAGCCGGCAGCAGGGTTTCGCGCTGACCCGCATCAGCATCGACTCGCGCACACTCGGCGAACGCATCCTCGCCAGCACGGGCAGCGTGCTCGAGCGGCTCTTCACGCTGTTGACGGTCGCCGCGATGGTGGTGCTCGGCATCTATCTGCTGCGGCAAGGCACAATGGGCGGCAGCGCGAAAGCCAAGCTTGCCGAGAAGCCGCAGACGAGTTTCGCGGACGTCGTCGGCGCGTCGGATGCCAAGACCTCGCTTCAGCAGGTGACTGCCTTCATGCGTGACCCGCAGAAATATCTCGCGCTCGGGGCGAAGCCGCCGCGCGGCGTGCTTCTCGAAGGTCCGCCCGGAACCGGCAAGACCTTGCTGGCCCGGGCGCTCGCCGGCGAATGCAAGGCCAACTTCATCGCTGTCGATGGCTCGCATTTTTCGAGCATGTTCTACGGCCAAGGCATCGCGAAGGTCCGCGAGCTGTTCGCAACCGCCCGCAAGAATGCCCCCTGCATCATTTTTATCGACGAGTTCGACGGCATCGGCAAGCGCGCGAGCGGTGCGAAAGTCGAGGGCGGGCAGTCCGAAGAGAACCGCATCATCAACAAGCTGCTTGTCGAGATGGACGGTTTCTCGACTTCCGACCACATCATCGTCATCGGCGCGACGAACCACGTCGGCAACGTCGACGAGGCGCTGCGCCGCCCCGGCCGCTTCGACCTCGTCGCGCGCGTCAATCTGCCCACTGTGCACGATCGTCGCGAACTGTTCGAGCTGTGTCTCGCCCGCGTCCGGGCCGAGCCCGCAGCGATCGACGCGGAGGCGCTCGCGCGCGCGAGCAGCGGCCTGTCGCACGCCGACATCACCAACATCGTCAATCGCGCGACGGTGCTGGCGGCGGAGTCTGGCAGCGCTTCGGTGACCCAGGCTCACCTGCACCGTGCGCTCGAGACGCATCAACTCGGCGGCGAAGTCTCGAGCCTCAAAGCCGCGTTCACCGAAACGCACCGCGAGCGCATTGCGGTGCACGAGGCAGGCCACGCGCTGGTTGCCCATGCACTGAAAGCGGGCCGTGTCGAGCGCATCAGCATCGAGCCCCGCGGCCAGGCGCTCGGCGTGACCTTCGTCAGCCGCGAGGACGAAGTGCCGCTGTATGGCGAGCGCGAACTGAAGGCGCGGCTGTCGATGCTGCTGGCCGGCCGTGAGGCCGAACTGATGAATTACGGCAACACGACGTCGGGCGCGGCCGACGACCTCAAGCGGGCCTCGGAACTGGCGATCGAGATGGTCAGCTCGATGGGGTTTTCGAGCCATTTCGGGCTGCTGAGTCTCGCCGGCGTACCCGAAGCCCTGGTCGGGCCGCACATCCAGGAGCGGGCGCTCGGCGAAGCGCGCGCGATGCTCGAAGCGGCGCAGCGTGCGTGCCGCGAGACTCTGGAACGCCATCGTCACGTGCTGCACGCCGTGACCGCAGCGCTGCTGAAGGACGACACGGTTTCCGGCGCGCTGCTGCGCGAGATGTTGCCGGTGCATGATTTCCATATCGACGCGGCAAACGATGCGGCGGCACTGCGTGTTGCGATGGAGACGGCCCCGGGGCCCGTGTAAAGGGCGGTTCCGGGACCTGCCTTCAGGTGATGGCGGGTGTCAGAGACGCTTTGTCGCGACGATCGCGCCGCGGATCTCCCCTTCCTTGTAACCGGTGGCGCGGTCGTCGGGATAATGCTCGTCGATGACGGCCCTGACTTCGGGCTTGAGCTGGTCGCGCGGGCCGTGGCAGCTCAGGCATAGCGCCTGCGTCGGCAGGGCCTTCGCGTAGCGATAGACGGGCCTGCCGGCAGCCTCGACCACTTCCCCTTTCTCCAATGCCGCAGGGTTTTCGCCCGCAGCGGCGCGGCGGTCGAATTCTTCCAGCGCCGCTTTTTCCCACGCGTCCGGCGTGGCGCGCTGCGCGTTGCGCGGCTTCAGGCTCACGCGCTTGAGCTGCCAGCCGGTGCTTGCCGCGACTTCTTTGGCCATCGCCGGCGCCATGTCCTTGCACACCGGGATCGCCCCTTCGGGACCCACCGCGGCGATTTTCTCGTTCAGCGCGGCCAGCAGCTTCGGCGGCAGCGAGGACGCCGCTGCCCGCGCTTCCGCGATCCTTGCGTCGTCGGCAGCGAGCGCGGAAAACGACAGGCAGGCACAGCCGAGCGCGACGGCCACGGGGGTGGGGAGGCACTTGAGGGCGGGAATGAGTTTCATCGGAATCTCCTCGTCTGTCGTATAAAAGAAAACTCTAATATTACGCCCGATTTCCTTCGCGTGCGATCGGCACGATGGCGCTTCACGTCCGGCCGCGACCTGGACGGGGCGCTGTGCAGCAAGTCACCCGCTTCGTATGGGTAAAAAAGCGCTATCGCCGGCCGTTCCGCAAACCGGATCGGAGGCCGGGAAACCGCCGCTGGAGCGCCGGCGATGCAGCGCCTGGCTTATTCCGTGGTGCACAAAAGGCCGGGCCTTTTGTGGTATCTTGGCCAAAAATGAATGGTTTGCAGACTTTTTTTCCCCGACCTCCCCCTGAATGACGCTTTTCTCGCTGATCGTTGCACTGCTTATCGAGCAGCTGCGCCCGCTGCCGGTCCGGCAGGTTGTTCTGGATCCGCTCAGGCGGTTTTCCGGCGTACTCGTTGACCGCTTCAACGACGGCCGGGCGCGCAACGGAACGATCGCGTGGTGGTTGCTGATGCTTCTCGCGGTCTTGGGAGGCGCGCTGGTCTTCGTCCTGCTGTGGCTGATCCACCCGACGCTCGCGTTCGCATTCAATATCGGCGTGCTGTATCTGACGATGGGCTTTCGCCAGGAGAGCCATTACTTCACCGACATCCACCTCGCGTTGCGCATGGAAGAGCTTGCGCGCGCCCGCACGCTCCTCGGCGAATGGCGCGGCGGACAGTATTCCGAAGCGAGTTCGAGCGAGGTCGCGCGGCTCGCGATCGAGAAAGCGCTCGTCGCCGCGCACCGTAACGTGTTCGGTGTCGTGTTCTGGTTCATCGTCATGCCCGGACCGACGGGCGCGATTTTCTATCGGCTGGCGCGCTTCCTCGGCGAGGAATGGGGGCAGCGTCGCGATATCGAATTCGGCGAGTTCGGCCGCTTCGCGAGAAAAGCGTTCGCCGTCATCGACTGGCTGCCGGCACGCCTGACCGCAGCGTCGTTTTCGGTCGTCGGCGATTTCGAGGATGCCGTGTTTTGCTGGCGCACCCAGGCCATGCTCTGGGGCGAAAGGGCGTCCGGTATACTGATTGCAGCGGGTGCGGGAGCGCTGGGAGTGCGCTTAGGGATGCCCGTGCACGAGTCCGGCGAGATCGTCGAGCGGCCGGAAATGGGCGTCGGCGCGGAAGCCGATGCCGATTACATGCAGAGTACCGTGGGCCTGGTATGGCGAGCGCTGGTGCTTTGCTTGTTAATGCTCGCTTTGGTTGTGATAGCCGGCTGGGTTGGTCGTTGATTTTTGAGGAGGGAGCACTGAGATGGCGAATCGTGAAGTAGTGGTTTTGAGTGCGGTACGTTCGGCGGTCGGCGGTTTCGGCGGTTCGCTGAAGGACATGGAACCGGCTGAACTCGGCGCTGTGGTCGTCAAGGAAGCGATTGCCCGCTCCGGGGTGGACGCGAAGCAGATCAGCTTCGCCGCGGTCGGCAACTGCATCCCGACCGAGTCGCGCTACGCGTACGTCGCGCGCCTGGCGACGGTCCAGGGTGGCATGTCGATGGATTCGGTCGCCTTCGCGGTCAACCGCCTATGCGGATCGGCGCAGCAGGCAATCGTCAATTCGGCCCAGGCCATCATGCTCGGCGACGCGGATTTCGCGATCGGCGGCGGCGTCGAAGTGATGTCGCGCGGCGCGTACCTGATGCCGGCGCTGCGCAGTGGCGCGCGCATGGGAGACACCAAGGCGATCGACGCGATGGTTGCCGTCCTGACCGATCCGTTCGGTGTCGGGCACATGGGTGTGACCGCAGAAAACCTGACGACGAAGTGGAACATCAGCCGCGAGGAGCAGGACGCGTTCGCGCTGGAGTCGCAGAACCGTGCGGCGGCGGCGATCGCCGATGGCCGTTTCAAGAGCCAGATCGTGCCGATCACGTTCGAGACGCGCAAGGGACCGGTCGTCTTCGACACCGACGAGCATCCGCGCATGACGACGATGGAAGCGCTGGCGAAGATGAAGCCGGCCTTCAAGAAGGATGGCTCGGTGACCGCCGGCAACGCCTCGGGCATCAACGACGCTGCGAGCTTCCTGGTGCTGGCCGAGGCGGGCAAGGCTGCGTCGGCAGGCCACAAACCGATCGCGCGCCTGGTCGCTTACGCGATCGCCGGGGTGCCGAACGACGTGATGGGTGAAGGCCCGATTCCCGCTTCGAAGCTCGCGCTGCAGCGCGCCGGGCTGACGCTGGACAAGATCGACGTGATCGAATCGAACGAAGCGTTTGCCGCTCAGTCGATCGCCGTCAATCGTGGCCTCGACCTCGACCCGAAGAAGACGAACCCGAACGGCGGCGCGATCGCGCTCGGCCATCCGGTCGGTGCGACCGGCGCGGTGATCATCACCAAGCTGCTGCACGAGCTGATCCGCGTCAATGGCCGCTACGGCATGGCGACGATGTGCATCGGCGGCGGCCAGGGCATCACGACGATCTGGGAACGCGTCTGATCGCGTTTCGCGACCGGTAAGAGACCCCGCTGCGGCGGGGTTTTTTTCGCCTGTAATTCTCCGCGGTCCGGAGGACGGCGGGACGAATCACCAGCCCTGCGTTTGCCGTTTCGCGTGCGTGATCTCTTCGCGGATGACGCGAAAGTGCTCGAAGCGTCGCGCATCGATCGCTCCCGCTGCAATCGCCGCCCGCAGCGCGCAGCCCGGTTCGGATTCGTGCAGGCAGTCGCGGAAGCGGCATTTTCCCAAGTGCGGCGCGAACTCGACGAAGCTCGCCGCCAGTTCGTCGGCAGTCAGGTGCGCGAGACCGAAGGCCTGCAGGCCGGGACTGTCGATCAGCCACCCGCCGTCGAGCGCATAGAGACGCGCGAACGTCGTCGTGTGCTTGCCGCTGTTCAGCGCTTCCGAAATTTCCCGCGTCGCTGCCTGCGCCTCGGGTATCAGGGCGTTCGTCAGCGTCGATTTGCCCATGCCGGACTGGCCGACGAGGATGCTCCGTTGGCCCGCGAGGAAAGGGCGCAGCGCTCCGGCCCCTTCGCGCGCACTGAGTTCGACGATGCGGTAATCCAGTTTCTCGAACGGCGCGAGGATTCGCCGGGCGGCCGGCAGCTGATCGCGCAGATCGGCCTTGTTCAGCACGATCAGGGTACTGATCTGCTGGCTTTGCGCTGCGGCGATGCAGCGCGAGATCAACCGATCCGAAAACCCCGGTTCGGTCGCGACGACGACCACGACCTGCGTGAGGTTCGCGGCGATGAGCTTTTCGCGGAACGCGTCCGAACGCCACAGCAGGTTGCGGCGCGGGTGCAAGCGGTTGATGACGCCCTGTCCGCTGCCGGTAGGGTTGATCTCGACTTCGTCGCCGCACGCAAAGACGCTTTTCTTGCCGCGCGGATAGCACTTCAGCCGCGGCTGCGCCGGATCGGAGCCGCTTGCAGCGTGAGGTGCGGCGATATCGACTTCATAGTGACGGCCGAACGCGGCGGTGATGACGCCGTTCAGGCTTGCGCCGCTGTCGGGCGAGTGGGATGCAGTCAATTGGGTTCGCAAGCCTCAGGTGCCCGCGCGCAGGCGCGAAACCCGCAGCGAAGCTGGCGGGTGGGAATCGAAAAAGCGTGAATACAGCGGATCGGGCGTCAGCGTCGAGGCGTTGTCGCGATACAGCTTGACCAGCGCTGCGGCGAGATCGGCTGCGCTCGCTTGCCGGGCCGCGTACGCGTCGGCCTGGAACTCGTGCACCCGTGACCAGTGGCTCATCAGCGGTCCGAGCGGAAACGCGAACACCGGCAGCACCAGCGCGAACAGCGCCAGGGCGGCCGCAGTGCTGCCGGCCCCGTCGTCGACACCGAGTCCGGCGAAGAACCAGGACTGTTCCATCAGCCAGGCGAGCAGCCAGAGCAGCGCGAGGCTCGTCGCGGCGATCACCGCGAGCCGCTTCCAGATGTGGCGGTGATGGAAGTGCCCGAGTTCGTGCGCGAGAACGGCCTCGACTTCGGCGGGGCTGAGCTTGTCGAGCAGCGTATCGAAGAACACGATGCGCTTGGCGGCGCCGAAGCCCGTGAAATAGGCGTTGCCATGTGCCGAACGACGCGAGCCGTCCATGACGAACAGTTCCCGCGACCGGAAGCCGCAGCGCGCGAGAAGGTTTTCGACGCGCTTTCGCAGCGCTTCGTCGGCGAGCGGGGTGAACTTGTTGAACAGCGGGGCGATGAACGTCGGCCAGACGAACAGTCCGAGCAGGTTGAATGCGAACCAGAACAGCCACACCCACAGCCACCACTGCTCGCCCATCGCGCCCATCAGCCACAGCACCGCGGCGAGCACCGGCAGGCCGATGAGCGCGGCAAGAAGCGCTTCGCGCGCGACGTCGGCGGCGTACAACGCCGGAGTCATCCTGTTGAAACCGAAGCGTTTTTCGATGACGAAAGTGCGATACAGCGCGAACGGCACTTCGATGAGCCAGCCCAGGACGCCGAGCGCGGCGAGCAGCGCGATGCCGTGTGCGAGTCCGACAGGGTCGAACCATCCGGCAAGGGCGCGGTGCATCGCCTGCAGGCCGCCGCCGAGCGTCAGTGCCAGCACGAACGCCGCACCGACCGTGGCGTCGACGACGCCCAGTGCCATCCGTGCGCAGGTGTAGTCGGCAGCCTTGCGGTGCGATTCGACACTGATCGAGTCCGCGAACGGCGCAGGCACCTGATCCCGCCGCGCCCGCACGTGATGCCTCTGGCGCAGCATCAGCCCGACCTTGATGAAAAGGGTGGCGAGAAGCGCAGCGACGAACAGGGCTGAGAAGGTGTCGGGGCCATGCGGGAGGGGGTGGAAAGCGGGGTGCGGCGATTTATGCCACAATCTGCGCTTTGTTAAACCGGGCCGAAGGATTATGGCACAGGATCAGAACCACCTCATCTGGCTGGACATGGAGATGACCGGCCTCGAGCCCGATTCCGACCGCATCATCGAGATTGCGATCGTGATCACAGACTCCCAGCTCAATATCGTCGCCGAAGCGCCGGTCATCGCCGTCCATCAGCCCGACCGCGTGCTCGACGCAATGGACGAGTGGAACCGGAACACGCACGGCAAATCAGGCCTGACCGATCGCGTCAAGGCGTCGCTGATCGGTGAAGCCGACGCCGAAGCGCAGATGCTCGCGTTCCTGCAGCAACACGTGCCGGCGCGCACGTCGCCGATGTGCGGCAATTCGATATGCCAGGACCGCCGCTTCCTGGCACGCTACATGCCGCAGCTCGAAGCCTGGTTCCACTATCGCAACCTCGACGTCTCGACGCTGAAGGAACTCGCGAAACGCTGGCGGCCCGAGGTGTACAAAGGGGTCGAGAAAAAGGGCAAGCACGAAGCGCTCGCCGACATCTACGAGTCGATCGCCGAACTGCGCCATTACCGGGACAATTTCCTGCGCCTCGTGCCGTGATTTCCGGCCGAGCCGGGTGCGATCAGCTGCGGTCGGAAGTACGCCGCATCGCCTCGGCTGCCGCCATAAGGCCTGCCGTCGAAGCGTCGTGCTTCTCCCGCAAGCCCGCCGAAAGACTGCGCGCCATCTCCTTGCCCAGCTCGACGCCGTACTGGTCGAAGCTGTTGATTCCCCAGATCCAGCCTTGCACGAACACCTTGTGCTCGTACAGGGCCATCAGCTGGCCGAGCGAGAACGCATCGAGTGCGGGCAGCAGTACTGTCGTGCTCGGCTGGTTGCCCGGACATGCAAGATGCGGCGCGAGCGCTGCCGCTTCGCTTTCCGCAAGTCCTTTCGCGCGCAGCCCGGCGAGCGCGGTGTCGAGGCTGCGCCCCGCCATCAGCGCGGCCGCCTGAGCGAACGCGTTCTCGACGAGGGCGCGCTGGGACGCGTCGTCCGCCCCGACCGGGACGATGAAATCGAGCGCGACGCGACGCGTGCCCTGGTAGAACAGCTGGTGGAACGCATGCTGGCCGACGGTGCCGACGCCGCCCCACACGATCGGCGAAGTGGGGACGGTGCTCGCGGAGCCGTCGCGCAGGCAGCGCTTGCCGTTGCTTTCCATTTCCAGCTGCTGCAGCCACGCGGCGAAACTGCGCAGGCCGTGCGCATAGGGCAGCAGCGCGAGGCTTTCGATGCCGAGGAAATCGGTATTCCACAGGCCTGCCAAGCCCATCAGGACCGGGAGATTTTCGCCCGGCGGCGCGGTGCGGAAGTGTTCGTCCATCGCGCGCGCGCCGGCCAGGAACACGTCGAACTCGCTCGCACCGATTGCGAGCATCAGCGGCAGCCCGATCGTCGACCATACGGAATAGCGCCCTCCGACCCACTTGGGCAGCGGGAAGACGCGTTCCGCGGCAATGCCGAACGCGGCCGCAGCGTCGGTCGCATTGCTGACTGCCGCGAAATGCAGCGCCGGGTCACAACCGGCTCCCAGGCCGGCCTGCAGCCAGGCCCGGGCTGCCTGCGCATTGGCCAGGGTTTCGGCGGTCGCAAAGCTTTTCGAGGAGACGATGAACAACGTGCTTGCCGGGTCTGCGTCGGCGAGCGCTTCGTCGAGCTCACGCCGATCGATGTTCGCGACAAAGCGGACTTCCGGTGTCGCCTGCAACCCGGTCGGTACGAGTGCCTGCGCCGCCATACGGGGGCCGAGGTCGGAGCCCCCGATGCCGAGGTTGACGACGATGCGGATCGGTTTTCCGCTCGCGCCGGTGATCGTTCCGCTGCGCAGCGCCGCCGCGAAAGCACGCATGCGCTGTTGCGAGTGCGCGAGCGTTGCCGCGTCTTCGGGCGGGGCCGCGCAGGCGCCGCGCAGTGCCATGTGCAGCACCGCGCGATTTTCGGTGAAATTCAGATGTTCGCCGGCGAAAAGCGCTTCGATACCGTCGAACAGGCGTGCCTGGCCAGCGAGATCGACGAGGGCAGCGAGGGCGGGCGCGTCGATCGATTGCTTCGACAGGTCGAGCAGCAGGCCGCGGTGACCGAAGGACAAGGTCGCGAAGCGCAAGGGGTTGCGCTCGAACAGTTCCGCGACGTGCGTTGTGCGCAAGCGGGCAGCGTGGTTTTCGAGCGCACTCCAGGCGGGCAGCCGATGCGCAGGGGTAAAGGGTTCAGTCACGGGGTTTAGTCACGGCGATAAAGACGGAATATTTCGAGTTGTTTGCCACCGCCCCGACGATACTCCCAGATCTGCTGCCATTCCTGGGCGGGCCGGAGCGCGGTGGGGCTGCGGCTATCATATACCAGCAAAAAACTGCAGGCCGTTTCATTGCCGGAAACCCTCTCGGGCCGCACGCCGGCGAAATAATGGAACGATGCGCGCTGGCTTGGCGACAGTCCGAGCATCGCGACGCAGTCGCTCCTTTCCCCGGCCAGCGCGATCCCGAGCGATGTCGCAACCGGCCGGTAGCTACGGTCGTAGTCGAACCACGGCATCAGCAGCACGACCGCGAGGCACCACAACGTCGTCATGCCCATCGCCCAGCTTGCCGGGCCGCGATTGAAGGAGCGCGGCAGGCGCCACATCAGCACGACCCAAGTCACGCAGATGCCGATCCCGGCCAGCGCCTGCGACACGCTCCCTTTGAGTTCGAAGCCCGGGGCGACTCTTGCGACGTGGCGCGCAAGCCCGGGGGGCCAGGAGACGGCCTGGGCCGTCCATGCGATCCAGACCAGCAGCGCGAAGACGACGAAGGTCATCACCGCAAACCAGTCGAAAGCATTCGCTGCGCCGCGGCGCAACGTGGGAATGCCAGCCGCCGCGAGCAATGCGAGCGGGGGGATCAGCGGGAGCATCGTTGCCTGCGCGAGGCTGCCGTTGGCGATGATCCAGCTGCCGGCAAGCAGCGCTGACGCGATCGGCAGGAGCCAGGAAATCCGCATCAGCTGGCGGCGTGCCCGCCATAACGACCACAGCGTGATCGGCCACAACGGCCAGGCGAACCAGCCGAACAGTTCGACGAGGCGTGAAAACTCGTCGGGCCGCAGCGGGTCCGCGCCGAACTCGAGCCATTCCCTGCGCCACCACAGCGCGAGCAGTTCGGGAGCCTGATAGTGAAGAACCAGCGGCCACAGCGCGCCGGCTCCCACGGCAAGGCTCAGGCCGAGAATCAGTCCGCCGCTGGCGCGCGGGTTGCGGCATTCCGGGCATGCAATGACGACGACGAGAAACAGCGGCAGCGTCAGCATCACGCCGGGGAGGCCGCCGGCGAGAAATGCGAGCACCGAACCGGCAGCGGCCTGCAGGCTGCCGAGTGCGGGCCGCGTCGGGATCAGCGACAGGCCGGCAAGGGTCATCGCGACGAACGACATCACGGCGATCATCGGCTGGGTTTCGTGCGCGTGGAGCACCAGTCCCAGCGTGCCCAGCGTCAGCAGCGCGGCCGGAGTGCGCGTGTGCTTGCCGTACAGCCGCGCGGAAGCGCGGGCGATCCAGAAGATCGCGAGCGCCGTGTATAGCGTAGTGGCGAGGCGAGCCGCATCGTGCGGCGGCAACAGCCAGCCGAACAGCAGCGCAAACACTGAACCGGTCCAGTAATACAGCGGCGGGAAACTTGTGGACGGTTCGCCGGCGATCAGCGGGAACAGAACGCCGTTGCCCTGCAGCATCTCGAAGATCGGGCCGAAATGCCGGGCGTCGTCGCCGCGCCACGGGACGTGGCCGGTCAGGCCGACAAGAAGATACAGCGCGACGAGCACGGCCAGCCCGGCTGCTCCGTAAAGGTGCTGCTTCGGCAGGGGAGAGTTGGGGGTGCGAGTCATTCGGGACGGGTGTCGGGCAGCACTTTCAGGTGCGGGGACCACCACGGACACGTTCGCGACGCACCGTCGTCGTCAGGGCGGAATTCTAGCCGGCAAACGGTCGGGCGCGCTGTGGCGAGCGACGGGGGCCGACGGCGCGGCAGCGGTTGAATAAAAAAGGCAGCCGAAGCTGCCTTTTCTAGACTTTGGCCACGAATCAGCCGAGGCGCTGGACGCTGCCGTATTTCTGGCGGAAACGTTCGACACGGCCAGCGGTGTCGACGATCTTCTGCTTGCCCGTGTAGAACGGATGGCAGGCCGCGCACACTTCGACGTGCAGCGCCGGCTTACCGAGCGTCGAGCGCGTCTCGAAGGTGTTGCCGCAGGAGCAGGTCACCTGGACTGCGGCGTATTTGGGATGGATGTCCGCTTTCATGATGATTCCCTTGTACGAGCGGGCGGTGACTGTGGCCGCCCTGAGAGCTGATGGAAACATAGAATTATCGGGGATGAAAGGAGCAAAAGCAAGGATCGGCGCACGACTGCGGGCAACCGAGCGGCTACGCCTGTGCCGCTCCCACTCGCCTGCGCTGGCGCGCGATTGCCCCTACAATACGCAGCTTTCTTGCCGGAGCTTCGTGTGCGGCTCGTTTTCGCGCCGATAAAGGCGTCCCCCAACATGCGCCCGGCACCGGACAGTGGCCGAACCGGCTGTCCAGGAATCATCCTCGCGCGGGCAACCTTTTCCAGGAGATCCCTTCGATGCGCCATCGGGCTGAAATCGACTCTCTCGTGACGTGTCGCGGGAGAGTCGGTCCGGCGCTTGCCGCCGGAGTCCCGAGTCGATGAGCTACGCCAATTCCCGCATTCCCGCGAGCGCCCAGTCCGGCATCCACGAGCAGCTGTTGCGTCGCGTCGAGCGCCATCTCGCCGAGCCGTTCCGCAAGCCTTACGCCGACTACAATCGGGCGGCTTTCGCCGCGAGCCTGGAACGGTGGGACGGAACGGCGCCGCTTATCCTGGATGCCGGGTGCGGCGTCGGGCACAGCACGATCCAGCTGGCGCGCAGCTTTCCCGACCACTGGGTGATCGGTGTCGACCAGTCCGAGGACCGCCTGAGCCGGCGCAAGCCCTACCCGCAGGCGCTGTTGCCGACGAACATGGTGTTCGTGCGCGCCGATCTCGTCGACTACTGGAGACTGTGTTGCGATGCCGGCCTGACGCTTGCCCGCCACTACATCCTGTATCCGAACCCGTGGCCGAAGATCGGGCATCTGGCGCGGCGCTGGCACGCCCATCCGGTGTTCCCGTTCATCCCGCGGCTCGGCGGCGTGCTGGAGTGCCGCAGCAACTGGCATGTCTATATCGAGGAGTTCGCGTGTGCGCTGCGGCGCGTGACCGGCCGCGAAATCATCCCGGAGGAATTCGAGGCGCCGATGCCGCTGACGCCTTTCGAGCGCAAATATCGGGACTCCGGCCAGCAACTGTATCGCGTCGTCTGCGACCTCGGCCCTGCGGCTTGCGCGCCGTTGCCCGAAGGCGCACCCTGCGTGCCTTGACGGAGAAGAAACGATGAATATCGAAGCAGCGCCCCAGGACGAAACGCCGAACTCGCATCTGCTCGACGACGCGCAGTTCGAAGCCCTCGAAGAACTGCTCACGTCCGACGCGGTGCCCGAAGACTGCATGGACCTGGAGATGCTCGACGGATATCTCGTCGCGGTGCTGGCGTCGCCGCGGCGGATCGCCCCCGAACGGTGGCTGCCCGAGGTGTGGTCCGCACACGGCGAGGACGCGTCGTTCGGTTCGGGAAGCCAGATGCAGCGAGCGATCGGACTGGTGCGGCGCTATTACAACGAGCTGGCGACCACGATCGGCGAGCCCGAAGGGTGGGAGCCTTTTTGCTACGCGGCAAGCGACGGCGATTCGCTGCGTATCGGCGAGGAATGGATCGAAGGCTTCGCCCAGGGGCTCGAGCTGTGGTCGGACGATTGGGACCGGAGCGTGCCCGAGGACGCGGCGCAGGCCGTGCGGGATGCGATCGATACCATGATGGCGCCCTGGGCCGACGAAGCGGCGGCCAGCGCGGCTGACGATGCCACCCGGTTGCAATGGCTCGAACTCGCTGTCACCAGCGTCGGGCAGATCATCGGGCAGTGGCGAAAGCTCGGGCTCGCACCGGTCGAGCTGCTGTCGGTCGATGAACCGGCTGCACCGGCACCGGCAAGTGCGGGGCGCAACGAGGCTTGTCCGTGCGGCAGCGGCAAGAAATACAAGAAATGCTGCGGCGCCCCGCGATGACGGCCAGTTCGGCCTGTCGGGCTTTTGTCATCGAAGGCAGGGCGCGCGGTACGGCAAGCCGATGAGCGACGACCACTGCACCCGCTGCGGCGCGTGTTGCGCGGCTTTTCGGGTGGATTTTCATCGTTCCGAGCTGGCGAGTGCGACGGCCGGCGGCGTGCCCGACGGCATGACCGTGCCGGTGACCGGCGCGCTCGTGCGCATGCGGGGCACCGACGAAGAGCCGCGCTGCGTGGCCTTGGCGGGCGAGATCGGCGTGCGCGCCCAGTGCACGATCTATTCGAGCCGGCCTTCGCCGTGCCGCGACTTTGCGCCCTATGCGGCGCTCGGGATCGGCGAAGATGGGTGCGGCCGGGCGCGTGCCCGGCACGGCCTGCCGCCGCTGCAATCCTGAAGCGGCTCGGCACGCCGGCACGTCCGCCGGTGTCGGCTCCGGGTGTTTCCGGTTTCGATCACGCGGGAAAACCGACCGACGCCAGCAGGTGCAGCGGGCCGATGCGGCGCACGACGTCGATCTGTTCGGGGCGGCGCACGAACAGCGATCCCGCGAAACCCAGCGCGTTCACCGAAATGCCTTGATGCTGCTCGCGGCTGCGCGGAACCACGACGAGCCAGCCGCTGCCGGTCAGCATGTTGTAGGGCGGCATCGGGTCGCGGTCCGCAGCGATGCCGAGGGCGGCACAGGCGGCCTGGAAAGCCTGGTGCAGGGCTGCTCCGTTGAGGGCCGCGGAATCGCTGCCCGGCGGCGCAGGCCGAAGACGCATGAAACGATGCCGCCACGGCAGCTTCGCGTCGAATATGGCCTCACCAGGCCCGACTGCGGGCAGGCGGGCCGTGATCCGGTTGAAGTTCGAGCTGGCCGGAGTGGTGGCGGGAACCCACTGCAGATGCTTGTGGCGCTGGCTCGCGCCGGCTTCGGCGCCGCCATTGTAGAAACCGAGCCCGCCGAGCTCGGTGGTGACGCGCGCGAGGGCGACGAAATCCGCAAGGCTGAGCGGCATCGTCTGGGATTCGAACGTGCGCGTGACGATGAGCAGATGGCGCTCGATCACCGGATATTTGTTCAGCACCGCGAGATGGTGTTTGCCGACCGGCCCGACGTTCAGGTCCTCTTCGGGTGGCAGGAAAGGATTATGGTCCGGGTCGCGGCGCAACGCTGCGCTGACCCGGCCGGCATCCTTCAGCGCGAGCGAAGATACCCAGCGAACGGTGAAGTCGAAGTCTTCGTCGCGGATCAATGCGCGCTCGGTGCGGATCGGCTGCAGCGCCCCCGATTTGTTCGCGTGGACGTACGTGCGGTCGATTCTCGGCAGGAGCGGCAGCGGCATGTTTCTCGTTCGCGGAAGCGGCAGACGGTGAGCTGGCAGTGTAGGCTCGCGGCTTCCGATCGATCAATTGATTCGCGCAGCTCGAGAGGGCGGTGCGGGAGTATGCAATGACAATTTCCTTTGCCGTGCGCGGCGAATACATCCAGCTCGACCAGCTGCTGAAAGCAACCGGCCTCACCGGAACCGGCGGCGAAGCGCATGCCGCGGTCGAAGGCCAGCGGGTCCTCGTCGACGGGCGGGTCGAATCGCGCAAGCGGGCCAAGCTGCGCCCAGGCCAGACGATCGCTTTCGGCAACGAGACGGTCGTCCTCGTCGCTGCGCAGGGCTGAACCCCCTCAGCGTTCGTGCGCGGCCGGACTTGCCACCGGAGCGCGCGAGAATTTCTCCCACAGCCATCCTCCCGGCAGATCCCGTCCGGTCAGCACATAGGTGAGGGCGTGTTCGTTCGATAGCGTCAGGTCGAATTCACGCCTCGCCTCCTGCCGGCCGACCAGCAACAGTTCGTCGCCAGCGCGGATTTCGGTGTCGGGATCGGGCAGCAAAAGGTGATCGTCGTCGTCGCGGTGCAGGTACAACACCTCGCACGCGAGTTCATCGTTGCGGTTCGAAGGGGCGCGCAGGATTTCCCGCAGCGTGATCGTCGCGCCATGCATCAGCTTGCGGTGGAGCGCCGGTGCCTGCATGAAGCTGATGCGTTCGCTCCAGACGCGGGGCACCTGCCAGCCGAACCGTCCGGTCAGCCGGTCGAGCAGCGCCGCGCACCAGGGTTCGTCGCGGCGCTTGACCTCGTTCAGGAAGGGCACGAGCAGCGGCGTCGTCAGGATCGCCAGGCATTCGTGCGCAATGATTTCACTGGGCACGACGTCGACGTCGGAATCGTAGGCCTCGAACAGTGAGCGGTTGGCATAGTGGTTCTGGCGCAGGATCACGAACAGCTCGGGATTCAGTTCGCGCGCGGTGACCGCGATCGACAGGTTGTCGACGTCGTTGCCGGTGCCGGCGATGATGCCGGCAGCTTCGCGCACGCCCGCCTGCTCGAGCGCCGGGGCGCCGGTGCCATCCCCCTGCACCCAGCGGTGGTGAGGGTTGTCGGACGACTCGCGGTCGATGATCGTGATCGATACCGCCGATTCCTGTTCCATTGCCTGCACCAGCACCCGGCCGAAGCGCCCGTGGCCGCATACGATCCAGTTGCCCGACGGCGGATCCCGCTCGCGCTCGACGGTCGTCCCCGGCAGTCCCGTCAGCCAGGTCAGCAAATGCCACGCGGCCGGCGCGTGCAACGCGAGCGACAGGTATTCGGCGAACTTCTCGAACGGGTTAATGATGTGACGTGTGCCGAACGAGGCCATGTTGGCAGCGGTCTCCGGCGTCTCGGCGCGGCACAGCGCCGGGATCTTCGGCGCGAGCAGGCGGGCGGCGATCGCGATCGCGAGGTTCGCGCTGTCGTCGTTCGTCAATGCGATCACGCCGATGCAATATGGATGGGTGAGGCCGGCGAACTGCAGCAGCTCGGGGTTGCGCGCATCGGCGCACATCGTCGGCACGTCGGCCCGGTAGCTGTGCAGGTCGATTTCCCCGGCCTTGACTTCGTCGCATTCGACGACGACAGCGCGATAGCCGAGCTGGTCGAGCGCGCTGCAGATCAGCCGTCCGGTCTCGCCATATCCGCACACGATGTAGAACGGCTCGCGCAGGCGCTTGACTGCGCGCAGGAAGCGATGCGTGCGGATCGCGAGCTGCAGGCTGCGATCGGCGAGCAGCGCAAAGACGGTGCCGATGCTGTACGCCCAGCCGATCACCGACAGGTAGATGCACAGCGTCACCCACAGGCGCTGCTGGTCTGAAAATGCGTACGGAATCTCGCCGAAGCCGATCGTCGTCGCCGTGTAGCTCATGAAATAGAGCGCGTGGAAGAAGCTCAGGTAGTGGAGCCTGCCTTCGTCGTCCACGCCCGGCGCGAGCGTCAGCCCGAGCACCGAGATCGCAAGGATGCTGATGAGCAGGATCAGCGGCGCCCGCAGGCGGCGCATGATCAGCAGAATGATGCTGTGATGGCGCAGCAGAGGCGTCATCGGCGCGCCTCGCCGCCTAGCGGCGCTGCATGATCGTTTCGGCGATCAGGATCGCCACCGACACGACGTTCGCGAACAGCGCTCCGCCCGACAGTGAAACCACCCGGGCGACCATCTCCGGCGTCACTCCACCTGCGGAGACATGCGCGGCATAGCCCCATACCATTGCGGCCGCGGTGAGCTGCAGGTCCGCCACCAGGCTCGTCGCCAGGTGGACCGCGCCGATCTGGGTACGGTCGCCGAACTTGAGGACGGTCGCGACCAGGCTCACGACGATCGCTGCGAAAAGCTCGTAGATGTCGTGATGCGAAGGATCGTCGATGTCGCCGACGAAGAAACCGAAGTTGAGGGTGGCGGCGAGCACGATGAAGAAGCCGAAGATGACTTTTTCGAGGTTCATGTTTTTCTCGTTGCCGGATCGCCCTGCGGCTCGTCGGTTGTCATCGGAATTAAGTCAAACGGGATATTTCCGGGCAATTATAGGGGCCGGGGAGCGCCGCGTGACGGCTTCACTCCTGAATATCGCCCTCCACATACTGCCAGCGGCCCTCGGTGCGCACGAATCGGCTCGTCTCGTGCAGGCGATGAGCGCGGCCGCCGACGCGGTATCGCGCGACGAACTCGACGACGGCGGTATCTGCACCGGTCTGGACGTGTTGGCGGATTTGCAGCCCGATCCATTTTCGCGCCGGCTCCGCCGTGAAATCGATGGCTGCCGGCCGGCTCGACGGATGCCAGCTGGCGAGGAGATACGCCTCGTCGCCCAGCGTGAACGCCGTGTAGCGGCTGCGCATCAGCGCCTCCGCGGTGTCGGGCAGCAGCTGGCCGGCGATGAGCGGAGCGCAGCAGTCGTCGAACGATCTGCCCGACTGGCAGGGGCAGGGCGGGGCGGCGGTTCGTCGCATCGGCGAATTCTATTGCACGCGCCCGAGAATCTCCCGCAGCACGTACGGCAGGATGCCGCCATGACGGTAGTAATCGACCTCGACCGGCGTGTCGATGCGGCACAATACCGGCACCTCGATCCTCTCGCCATTGCGCCGGTGCGCGACCAGCGACAGATCCTGCTGGGGTTGGAGCGTCGCATCGATGCCGAGGACGTCGAACGTCTCGTCGCCGACGAAACCGAGGCTCTCCCACGAGTCCTGGCCCTTGAACTGGAGCGGCAGCACGCCCATGCCGACGAGGTTCGAGCGATGAATCCGCTCGAAACTTCTGGCGATGACGGCCCTGACGCCGAGCAGCTGCGTGCCTTTCGCGGCCCAGTCGCGGCTCGAGCCGGTGCCGTACTCCTCGCCGGCGAAGATCACAGTCGGCGTGCCGGTCGCCATGTATGCGGTCGCGGCGTCGAACACCGTCGTCTGCCGGTCGTCGAGAAGCGTATAGCCCCCTTCGACGCGCGAGCCGTCCTGTTTCGGCGGCAGCATCATGTTCCTGATCCGAACGTTGGCAAAAGTGCCTCGCACCATCACGTCGTGATTGCCGCGTCGTGAGCCGTAGGAGTTGAAATCCTGCTTCGCGACGCCTTTGGCGATCAGCCACTGCCCCGCCGGAGTCGTCTCCCTGAACGAGCCGGCCGGCGAGATGTGGTCGGTCGTGACCGAGTCGCCGAGCATCAGCAGCACGCGCGCGCCCTTGATGTCGGCGACAGCACCCGGTTGCGGCAAGAAACCTTCGAAGAACGGCGGACGCGCGATGTAGGTCGATTCCGGCCATGCGTACACCTGCCCCGCCGGCGCCGAGATCTCGTTCCACAGGTCGTGGTCTTTCGTGAAGTCGGAATACAGGCGCGTGAACGTCGCCGGGTCCATCGCAAAAGGCATCACCGCGGCGATCTCGTCGGAAGTCGGCCAGATGTCCTTCAGGTACACATGGTGGCCGTCCGATCCGGTGCCCAGCGGGTTCTCGATGAGATCGACGTTGGCCCGCCCCGCGATCGCGAACGCGACCACGAGCGGCGGCGACGCGAGAAAGTTGGCGCGGATGTTCGGATGAATGCGCGCTTCGAAGTTGCGGTTGCCCGACAGCACCGCGGCGGCGATGACGTCGTGCTCGTTGATTGCATCGTTGAGTTCCGGCGCGAGGTCACCCGAGTTGCCGATGCAGGTCGTGCAGCCGTAGCCGGCCAGCGCGAAGCCGAGCTCGGCGAGCGGTTCGAGGAGCCCGGCCTTCTGCAGGTAGTCGGTGACGACGCGCGAGCCCGGCGCGAGCGACGTCTTGACGTGGGGTTTCACGCGCAGCCCTTTCGCGACCGCTTTCTTCGCCAGCAGGCCGGCGGCGATCAGCACCGCCGGGTTGCTGGTGTTCGTGCAGGACGTGATCGCCGCGATCAGGATGTCCCCATGGCCGAGGTCGACGTCTGGCAGCTTCGTCGGAAAACGCGTGCCGAGGGCAGCTTCCGGCTGGCCGAAGCCGTTTTCGCTTGCCGGCCGGGAGAACAGCCGGTCGAACATCTCTTCCATGTCGGACAGCGGGATGCGGTCCTGCGGCCGCTTCGGCCCGGCGAGCGACGGGACGATCGACGCGAGGTCGAGCGTGACCGTCTCCGAATAGTCGATCTCGCCCGCCTGCGGCACGCCGAACAGCTGCTGCGCCCGGAAATAGGCTTCGAACAGTTCGCACTCAATGTCGCTGCGGCCGGTGCCGCGCATGTACGCGACGGTCTTGTCATCGACCGGGAAGAAGCCCATCGTCGCGCCGTACTCGGGAGCCATGTTGGCGATCGTCGCCCGGTCGGTGACGGTCAGGCTGGCAGTGCCTTCGCCGAAGAACTCGACGAACTTGCCGACGACCTTGTGCCGGCGCAGCAGTTCGGTGACGGTCAGCACGAGGTCGGTCGCCGTGACGCCTTCGTTCAGTCGCCCCTTCAGTTCGACGCCGACGACGTCCGGCGTCAGCAGGTAGACCGGCTGGCCCAGCATGCCGGCTTCGGCTTCGATCCCGCCGACACCCCAACCGACGACGCCGACGCCGTTGATCATCGTCGTGTGCGAGTCGGTGCCTACGAGCGTGTCCGGGTAATACAGCATGCCATCCCCGGTGTCGTGCCCGCGCACGCCGCGGAACAGATATTCGAGATTGACCTGGTGGACGATGCCGATGCCCGGCGGCACGACGCGGAACGTGTCGAATGCCTGCATCCCCCATTTCATGAACTGGTAGCGCTCGCGGTTGCGCTGGAATTCGAGTTCCATGTTCTGCCGTAGCGCGAGCGGTGAGCCGTAGTGGTCGACCTGCACGGAATGGTCGACGACCAGATCCACCGGCACCAGCGGTTCGATCAGCTTCGGGTCTTTGCCCATGTCGGCTGCGACGTTGCGCATCGCGGCGAGATCGCACAGCAGCGGCACGCCGGTGAAGTCCTGCAGCACGACGCGGGCGACGACGAACGGAATCTCGGCGGTGCGCGGCGCGTTCGCTGTCCAGCCGGCGAGCTGGCGCACGTGTTCTTCGGTGACTTTCCTGCCGTCGCAATGGCGCAACACGGCTTCCAGCACGATGCGGATCGACACCGGCAGGCGCGAGATCGTCGCGACGCCGGCGGTTTCCAGGGCCGGCAATGAATAATAGCGGCCGCTGCGCCCGGTGGGGGTGGAGAAGGTCTGGAGCGTGTCGAACAGAGTATGGAGCATGGTTCGTCTCCCGATGAATGGGACTTCGTCGAAGGGCGCGAGGTGCCGCCGCCGGTTGCACAGCCACCATTGGAGCCCTTGCTGGCGGCGCTCGTTCCCGTCGTGCTCCTTGCCCTGTTTAGTCGAAAGCGCTGCCCAAAGCAATGACGGCGTGATGAGGGGGCGCCAGCCGGCCCGCAACCGGAGCGGGAAGAGTAGAATCCCGGCGCGGCAACGGGATGACCCGGATGCTGCATCGCACACCAGGTCTTATAAAAGACATATAATCACAGAGTCCCGTTCGGGTACGCACCCGGACGCCCTGCCACCGCCACGATATTGGAAGGAATCGCCCGTGCTTGAAGCCTACCGTGCCCATGTCGCCGAACGTGCCGCCCTCGGAATCCCGCCGCTGCCGCTGTCGAAGCAGCAGACCGAGGAGCTGGTCGCGTTGCTGAAGAATCCCCCGAAGGGCGAGGAAGAGTTCCTCGTCGAACTCCTGACCTACCGCGTGCCGGCGGGCGTCGACGATGCCGCGAAGGTCAAGGCGGAATTCCTCGCCGAAGTCACGAAGGGTGAGGAGACGTGTGCGCTGGTGTCCCGCACGAAGGCCACCGAACTGCTCGGCACGATGCTCGGCGGCTTCAACATCAAGCCGATGATCGACCTGCTCGGCGACGCCGAAGTCGGCGCGGTCGCGGCCGAAGGGTTGAAGAAGACCCTGCTGATGTTCGATTACTTCCACGACGTCAAGGACCTGGCCGTCGCCGGCAACGCGAACGCGAAAGCCGTGATGCAGTCGTGGGCCGACGCCGAGTGGTTCACGAGCCGTCCGGAAGTGCCGGCGTCGCAGAAGCTCACAGTGTTCAAGGTCACCGGCGAAACCAACACCGACGACCTGTCGCCCGCGCCGGACGCCTGGTCGCGCCCCGACATCCCGCTGCACGCGCTGGCGATGCTGAAGAACCCGCGTCCGGGCATCACGCCGGAAGAATCGGGCGTGCGCGGCCCGGTGAAGTTCCTCGAAGAGCTGCGCGCGAAGGGCAACCTGGTCGCCTACGTCGGCGATGTCGTCGGCACCGGTTCCTCGCGCAAGTCGGCAACCAACTCGGTGCTGTGGTTCACCGGTGAGGACATCCCGTTCGTGCCGAACAAGCGTTTCGGCGGCGTGTGCCTGGGCTCGAAGATCGCCCCGATCTTCTTCAACACGATGGAAGACGCCGGCGCGCTGCCGATCGAGCTCGACTGCGGCCAGCTCGACATGGGCGACGAGATCGAGCTGAAAGTCGACGCGACCACCGGCAAGGTCACCGCGCTCAAGAACGGCGCCGTGGTGTCCGAATCGCAGCTCAAGACCCTCGTGATCCTCGACGAAGTGCGCGCCGGCGGCCGCATTCCGCTGATCATCGGCCGCGGTCTCACGGCCAAGGCGCGCGAAGCGCTGGGCCTGCCCGTGAGCACGCTGTTCCGCCTGCCGCAGGCCCCGGCGGACTCCGGCAAGGGCTTCTCGCTGGCGCAGAAGATGGTCGGCCGCGCCTGCGGTTTCCCGGAAGGCCAGGGCGTGCGTCCGGGCACCTACTGCGAACCGAAGATGACCACCGTCGGCTCGCAAGACACCACCGGTCCGATGACTCGTGACGAGCTGAAGGATCTGGCCTGCCTCGGCTTCTCCGCCGACCTGGTGATGCAGTCGTTCTGCCACACCGCCGCCTATCCGAAGCTGGTCGATGTCCGCATGCACCGCGAACTGCCGTCCTTCATCTCGACGCGCGGCGGCGTCGCGCTGCGTCCGGGCGACGGCGTGATCCACTCGTGGCTGAACCGCCTGCTGCTGCCCGACACCGTCGGAACAGGCGGCGACAGCCACACCCGCTTCCCGATCGGCATCTCCTTCCCGGCCGGTTCCGGCCTCGTGGCGTTCGCGGCGGCGACCGGCGTGATGCCGCTCGACATGCCGGAATCGGTGCTGGTGCGCTTCAAGGGCAAGCTGCAGCCGGGCGTGACGCTGCGTGACCTGGTCAATGCGATTCCCTACTACGCGATCAAGCAGGGCCTGCTGACGGTCGAGAAGAAGGGCAAGAAGAACATCTTCTCCGGCCGCGTGCTGGAAATCGAAGGCCTGCCCGACCTGAAGGTGGAACAGGCGTTCGAGCTGTCCGACGCTGCCGCCGAACGTTCGGCCGCCGCCTGCTCGGTGCACCTGGATAAAGAGCCGATCATCGAGTACATGCGCTCGAACATCACGCTGATGAAGTGGATGATCGCCAACGGCTACCAGGACGCCCGCACCCTGGGCCGCCGCATCAAGGCGATGGAAGCGTGGATCGCCGATCCGAAGCTGCTGAAGGCCGACGCCGATGCCGAATACGCCGCCGTGATCGAGATCGATCTGGCCGACGTGGCCGAGCCGATCGTCGCGTGCCCGAACGACCCGGACGACGTGAAGCTGCTCTCCGAAGTCGCCGGCGACAAGATCGACGAAGTGTTCATCGGCTCGTGCATGACGAACATCGGCCACTTCCGCGCCGCGGGCAAGGTGCTCGAAGGCAAGTCGGACATCCCGACCCGCCTGTGGATCGCCCCGCCGACGAAGATGGACGCGATGATCCTCAACGAGGAAGGCTACTACGGCGTGCTCGGCAAGTCCGGCGCACGCATGGAGATGCCGGGCTGCTCGCTGTGCATGGGCAACCAGGCGCAGATCCGCAAGGGCTCGACGGCGATGTCGACTTCGACGCGCAACTTCCCGAACCGGCTGGGCATCGACACGCGCGTCTATCTCGGTTCGGCCGAACTTGCCGCAGTGTGCGCGCTGTTGGGAAAGATTCCGACAGTCGCGGAGTACATGTCGCAGGTGGAAGTGGTCAACGCGAAGGCGAAGGACGTCTATCGCTACATGAACTTCGATCAGATCGAGGAGTTCAAGAGCGTGGCCGACACCGTCACGGTCTGATGCAGGAAGCCGGGCCGATCGGGTTCGCCTGATCAGTCGCTTCACCACGACGCCCCTGTCCGGGAAACCGGGCAGGGGCGTTCTGTTTGGTTTGACGCACCGTGCACGCTCGTTCCACCCCCGGAACGGCCAGCCCGGTCGAATGCGTGGCTCCGCTGTTGTACTACGATGAAAACCAGGCGACCGAGGTATCCGGCGCCGAGTCCGCACCCGACAGTGAAACTCCGACTTGCAAAAGGAGCACGCGATGCTACTCAACCCCTACCTGACGTTCGATGGCCAGTGCGAGGCCGCTTTCCGCTTCTATGCCGATTGTCTTGGCGGCACCGTGACGGCGTTGGCCCGTTTCGGCGAAGCGCCTCAGTGCGACGAGGTGCTGACGCCGGAGCAGCGTGATCGGATCATGCATGCGCGCCTGGCGGTCGGCGACCAGGTGCTGATGGGCTCGGACACGACTCCCGAGCACCCGTACGAAGGCATCCACGGCTGTGCGGTATCGCTGAACGTGGACTCCATTGCCGAGGCCGAACGCATCTTCAGAGCGCTGGCCGAAGGCGGTACGGTGCAGATGCCGCTGGCGCAAACGTTCTGGGCAGCGCGCTTCGGCATGTGCCTCGATCGCTTCGGCGTGCCGTGGATGATCAACTGCGAGAAGAACCAGTGAGACACCCGTGAGGCGCGGGGCAATGTACTGCGCCAGAGTTGGACATCTTCTGTAGATAGCGAGCGCTTCGCGGCTTCGCCACATGAGCATTCAATGAGCAACGACGTCACGATCGGCGAACCCGTCGATCGTGCTGACCTTCATCGACGTGAAGATGCTCATTGCCCCCTGGTATCACGTCCCGGTTGCCGCATCGTTGACGATCGTCGCCGTGCTGATCGGATCGAGCGTAATCGTCAGCCTGCTGGCGACACGCCGGCCTTCGGCCTGACGGGGCGAAAACCTGCAAGCCCTGCATTGATCGCTGTCGCATAAAATATTTGTGCAAAAGCAATTTGCTATAATGGCTTCCACTTTCGCGCCGGAGCGCGGCAACGTCCGAGCCGGCGCTTCGTCACAATCGAGATCCGGTGTGCTGCCGGAGATTCCGATCCTTGCTTCCCGACACGAGGTTTCGGCCGTGTGTTGCGAAGACCCGGACTGAATGGACCGCGTGATCCGGTGCCGTGCCTCCGATGGGGCGCGTCCCGGCACCTGGACGATGAGCGCCGATTCACGCGGACGAAGGAGGGGACAAAACATGTGCGGTATTGCAGGTGAAATCAGATTCGATGGACAGTCGCCTGACGTGGCGGCGCTGGAGCGGATGAATGCGCGACAGCGCGTGCGCGGCCCCGACAGCGGCGGGGTGTTCGTGCAGGGCGCGCTCGGCTTCGGCCACCGCCGGCTGAAGATCATCGACCTGTCCGAATCGGCGCAGCAGCCGATGTTCGATCCGGCGCTCGGCCTGGGGATCGTCTTCAATGGAGCGATCTATAACCACGGCGCGCTGCGCCGCGAGCTCGAGACCCTCGGTTACCGGTTCTACTCGACGGGCGACACCGAAGTCCTGCTGAAGGCCTACCACGCGTGGGGGCAGGATTTCGTGCAGCGGCTCAACGGCATGTTCGCTTTCGCGATCTGGGAGCGGGACAGCGGCCGCGTCGTGCTCGGCCGCGACCGGCTCGGCATCAAGCCGCTGTATTACAACGAACAGCCCGGCCTGCTGCGCTTCGCGTCGAGCCTGCCGGCGCTCGTTGCCGCCGGCGGCGTCGATACCACGGTCGATGCCGTCGCGTTGAACCACTACCTCTCGTTCCATGCGGTCGTGCCGGCTCCACACACGATTCTCGCCGGCGTGCGCAAGCTGCCGCCCGCGACGCTGATGACGGTCGACACGGACGGGCGCCGCAGCGAACACAGCTACTGGTCGCTGGCCTATTCGCACGACCCGAACGACGCGGCGCGCAGCTTCGAGGAATGGACGGAAATCCTGCTCGAAGGCTTGCGCAGTGCGGTCGGCCGGCGCCTGGTCGCGGACGTACCGGTCGGCGCGCTGCTGTCGGGCGGCGTCGACTCGAGCCTGATCGTCGGACTGATGGCACAGGCTGGCGTGCAGGGCCTGAGAACTTACAACGTCGGCTTCGAGGACGTCGGCGGGGAAAAGGGCAACGAGTTCGAATATGCCGACATCGTCGCCGAGCGTTTCGGCACGATCCACGAACGCATTTTCGTGCCCGAGGCGCAACTTCTCGCGCGGCTGCCGGAAGCGGTCGCGGCGATGAGCGAGCCGATGGTGAGTCATGACTGCATCGGGTTTTTCCTGCTGTCGGAGGCGGTGTCGCGCCATTCGAAAGTCGTGCAGAGCGGGCAGGGGGCGGACGAGGTGTTCGGCGGCTACCACTGGTACCCGAAGCTCGCTGGCAGCGTCGACCCGGTTGCCGATTACCTCGCGGCATTTCGGGACCGCGACTACGACGAGTATTCCCGCACGGTTGCCGCGGCACATCGTGCCGACGACTGCAGCGCTGCGTTCGTCGCCGCCCACTTCGACCTGCCCGGTGCAATCGACCCGGTCGACAAGGCGCTGCGTCTCGACACCACCGTGATGCTCGTCGATGACCCGGTAAAACGCGTCGATAACATGACGATGGCGTTCGGCCTGGAAGCCCGTGTGCCTTTCCTCGACCATGAACTCGTCGAGCTGGCGGCACGCATTCCTGCGCGCCACAAGCTCGCGCACGGTGGCAAGGGCGTGCTTAAGGAGGCGGCGCGCCAGATCATTCCTTCCGCGGTCATCGACCGGCCGAAAGGCTATTTTCCGGTGCCGGGGCTGAAATACCTGCAAGGCCCGGTGCTCGAGCGGGTGCGCGACGCGCTGACGAATCGCGCCGCGCGGGAGCGCGGCCTGTTCCGCCGGGAATACGTCGACATGCTGCTCGCCGATCCCGGCGCGCACATCACCCCGCTGCGCGGCTCCAAGCTCTGGCAGCTCGGGCTGCTCGAATGGTGGCTGCAGACCCATGTCCGCTGAGGTGACGCGATGATCCGCAAACAGCTTGCCCGGTCGCTGCGCACCGGAAACCCGCCGCTGCACCTGCCTGCCGGCCAGCCCGAGGCCCAGGCGATGCCCGACAACGTCGTGATCGAGTGCGGCTGGGGACGACTGCTGCCCGGCCAGACGTGGCGCGAACCGGCGCTGCTCGCGACGGAACTGCTGCAGGAGCGACCCGGCCAGCGCGACATCGCGTTCTACGTCGAGAAGCCGCACGTCGTGGTCGCGGCAGCGCCGCAGCAGCTCTTCGTCGATCCTTCCGAAGCTTTTCGGCTGTCGCTCGGCGGTTATCGCAGCGCCCGCCAGACGAGGCGGGGCTTCACGTTGCGACGCCTGCGCACGCGCGCCGATGTCGCCGCGATCAACGTGCTGTACCGCAGCCGTGGCATGGTGCCGGTCGATACGCAGCGCGTGTGGCGCGAGCGCGCGAGCAGGGCGATTACCTACGCGATGGCCGAAGACCGCACGAGCGGCGAGATCATCGGCGTCGCGATGGGACTCGACCATGTCGAGGCGTTCGCCGACGCGCAACACGGCGCGAGCCTGTGGGCGCTCGCCGTCGCCCCGCAAGCCGCCCATCCCGGCGTCGGCGAGTCGCTCGTGCGCTACCTCGCCGAGCATTACCAGGCGCGCGGGCGGATAAGCCTCGACGTGTCGGTGATGCATGACAACAGCCAGGCGATCGCGCTGTACGAAAAGCTCGGGTTCCAGCGCATCGCAGCGTTCGCCGTGAAGCGGCGCAACGCGATCAACGAACCGCTCTTCACCGGCCCGGAAAACGGCGCGCAGGACCTCAATCCTTACGCCCGCCTGATCGTGACCGAGGCGCGCCGGCGCGGCATCCTCGTCGAAGTGCTCGACGCGGAAAACGGCTATTTCCGCCTCACGCTGGGCGGGCGCAGCATCGTCTGTCGCGAGTCGCTGTCGGAGCTGACCAGCGCGATCGCGATGAGCCGCTGCCAAGACAAACGGGTGACGCTGAAGCTGCTGCGCGAAGCGGGGCTGCACGTCCCGGCGCAGGCGGACGCGACGGATGCCGAGGCCAACGAGCGCTTCCTCGCCGAGCACGGCGTGGTCGTCGTCAAGCCCGTCGAAGGCGAACAGGGCAAAGGCATCAGCGTGGATCTGCGCTCGCCCGACGAGGTCGCGGCTGCGATCGAGCGCGCTCATCATTTTTGCGACCGCGTGATTCTCGAGCAGTATTGCGAGGGCGAGGATCTGCGCATCGTCGTCATCGACTTTCGCGTCGTCGCTGCGGCGGTGCGCCGTCCGCCGGTTGTCGTCGGTGACGGGCGTTCGACGGTGCTGGAGCTCATCGAGAAGCAGAGCCGCCGGCGCCAGGCCGCTACCGGCGGCGAGTCGAGCATCCCCGTCGACGAGGAGACCGAGCGCTGCCTGCGCATGCAGGGACATGGTCTCGAGGACGTGCTCGCCCAAGACGTGCAGGTCAGGGTGCGAAATACCGCGAACCTTCACACCGGCGGGACGATCCACGATGTCACGGATGAGCTTCATCCGGCGCTGCGCGACGCGGCCGAAGCGGCGGCGCGGGCGCTCGACATCCCGGTCACCGGGCTGGATTTCCTGGTGCCGGCGGTCGACCGCGGCGATTACGTGATCATCGAGGCGAACGAGCGCCCGGGCCTGGCCAACCACGAGCCGCAGCCGACCGCGGAGCGCTTCATCGACCTGCTGTTCCCGCGCACCCGGGCCGCCTGAATCACGAAAGGAGGGATGATGATTCCGCTCGCCAATGCATTGCCGGAGATCGACTACGACTACCTCGAGGAGACGATGCTGCAGCTCCTCGCGATCCCGAGCCCGGTCGGACTGACCGATGCAGTCGTGCGCTATACCGCCGCCCGGCTCGAGGCGCTCGGGATTGAGTACGAGCTCACGCGGCGCGGCGCGATTCGCGCGACCCTGGGCGGCCGCGAGGCGCAGCCGGCGCGCGCGGTCGTCACGCACCTCGACACGCTGGGCGCGATGGTTCGGGAGATCAAGCCGAACGGGCGGCTGGGGATCGCGCCGATCGGTCACTGGTCGGCGCGATTTGCCGAGGGCTCGCGCCTAACAGTGTTCACCGACCACTGCCAGCTGCGCGGCACCTGTCTGCCGCTGAAAACTTCGGGGCACGCCTTCGGCAGCGAGATCGACACCCAGCCGGTCGGCTGGGACCACGTCGAAGTGCGGGTCGACGTGCCGGCAACGACGGCGTTGGAGCTCGAACAGGCCGGCCTGCACGTCGGCGACTGGATCGCGTTCGATCCGCAGACCGAAGTCCTGCCCGGCGGCTACATCAACTCGCGCTACCTCGACGACAAGGCCGCCGTGGCGGCTCTGCTCGCTGCATGCAAGGCGGTCCGCGACCATCGCCTGCCCCTTGCGGTGGACGTCCACCCGTTGTTCACGATCACCGAGGAAGTCGGCTCGGGCGCGTCCGCGGCGCTGCACGGCGAGATCGCGGAGATGGTCAGCCTCGACATCTCGATCGCCGCCCCAGGCCAGAATACGTCGGAGCATGCCGCGACGATCTGCGTGCAGGACATGTCGGGGCCGTTCGACTACCACCTCACGCACAAGCTGATCGCGCTCGCGCGCGAGCATGACATCCCGCACCGGCGTGACGTGTTCCGCTTCTACCGCTCGGATTCGGCCGCAGCGGTCGAGGCAGGCAACGATATCCGTACGGCGCTGATCGGCTTCGGCGGTGATGCGTCGCACGCGCAGGAACGCACCCACCGCGACGCGCTGGTCGCGTTGACGCGGCTCGTGGTCGCCTACATGACGAGCGAACCGGTGACGCGGCGCGACCGGTGCACGATGAGTTCGTTGGCCGGCTTCACCGAGCAGCTGCGGCCCGAGGACATGGTCGTGCCGTCGACGCCGCTGCCGGTGCCGGGCGAATTTCTCGAGGGCGGCCGGCAGGACGCCAGCGTGGACAGCGGCGGCGAGGCGCGGGATTGTGAGACACCGCAACGCGAACCCGGAGGCGATCCGAAAACTTGATTCGCCCCTGCTACGGGCGCTCGTCGCCTTCGTGCAGGAAGCGTCCCGTCGCGAGGAAAGCTGCGACCTGGCGCGCGCAGGCTTTCGAGAACAGCATTTCGGAATGGGCGACGTGCAGCGTGAGGGAGTCGGTCGCACCGGCAAGCTGCGTCTCGGCGACCGCGACGATGCCGTCATTGGGTTTCGGCAGGCCGAACAGCAGCGGTCCCGTGCCGACGCCGCGATCACCCGCAATGACGCCGATCTCCACCCCGGCGGCGAGCGGCCGCGGGATTCCCCGCCAGTCCTGCATGGAGTGTCCGACGATCCGCGCGCATCCGGGAATCCCTGCCAGCATGGTCGCACAATGCGATCCGCGACATGGCGTTCCCATCAACACGGCACGGCCCCTGTGCGGCAGGGCAGGCCGTGACAGCAGGTTCAATATCAGCAATCCCCCCAGGCTGTGCCCGACGAGGTGCACTGTTTCGGCCTCCCGGGCGGCGACGAAGTGCGCGAGCAGATCGGTGTTCGCCGCAAGACCGCGACGCACTGACGGATAGGAAAAGGTCTCCACCCGAAAACCGCAGCGCATGAGCGCTTGCCGCAGAAAATGAAAGACGATCCCGTGCATCCATAACCCATGGACCAGGATGACGGTTTCGCCGCGCTGCGGGCGCGGTGGCTTTTCAGTTGGAGACAGGGTGAATCGCGTACCGCGGGAGTATTGCAGGCCTGCCAGTCAATCCTGCCGATCGACCTCGAACATATGGAGGACCGAATTGAAGGCATCGGCGCTGACGCACGGGTCGTAGCGCGAGAGAAGTTCGAGCTGGCGGACTTTCGTTGCCGACTGGGCGAGATCGATGATCAGCTGCCGCTCGGCGGCAATCTCGTCGCGCATGCGGCTGGTGACGAACAGGAACGGAATCGGTATGTAAAGATCATCCGGCCCCTGCGTGTGATAGCGAAGATTCGTGATGCGTGTCTCGTTGTCGGTATGTCTTTTCATTGTTGCGCCTTTTTGTTGACGTTCGGAGCACATCTAACTCTGCGAGTCCAATCGCCGAAAAGCGTTGATGTACCGCAAGAAATCTTGAAGGCACGTATCGGTCCGCACAATACCCATTTTCGCGCAATTGCCATAAGCGGTTGCAAAGATGCGAAAACCGTGCACTATAATGCATCGATATGAATCATCCTTCCAACGGTGAACGCTCATGCACAGCGAAAACAGTGGCGAAAGACTGAAGCGGCCCGATTTGACGGTCGAAGAAAACGGCTATCTGCTGATGCTTGGCGAGCGTATACGCGAACTGCGTGCCCGGCGCGGAATGACGCGCAAAGCGCTGGCGCAACAGTCGGGGGTGTCGGAACGCTACCTCGCTCAACTGGAAACCGGGCACGGCAACATCTCGATCATCCTGCTGCGACAGATCGCGTTGGGCATGGGTCTGCCGCTCGTCGACCTGGTGCGCGAAGAGCCCGAGCAACCGGCCGAGCTGACGCTGCTGGTGCAATACCTGAGCCGGTTTTCACCGAAAAAGCTGAACTGGGCGCGCGGCCTGCTGGAAAACGAACTTGAATCGTCCGGCAAGGCCGGGCGGCGTGAGCGGATTGCGCTGATCGGACTGCGCGGCGCCGGCAAGACGACGCTAGGTTCCCTGCTGGCGAAAAATCTCGAAGTGCCATTCTTCGAGCTGGCGAAGACCATCGAACAGGAAGCAGGGGCCGAGCTTTCGGAAATCTTTTCGCTCTACGGGCAGGGCGCCTACCGGCGCTACGAGCGCCGCAGCCTCGAGTCGATCATAGAGAACAACGAGCGCTTCGTGCTCGTTCCGGGCGGAAGCATCGTCTCCGAGCCGGCAACGTTCGAATTCCTGCTGTCGTCGTGCTACACGGTGTGGCTCAAGGCTTCGCCCGAAGAGCACATGGAGCGCGTCGTCGCACAGGGCGATTATCGCCCGATGAAGGACAGTCAGGAGGCGATGGACGACTTGCGCCGCATCATTGCCGGCCGTATCGCGATGTACAGCAAGGCCGACGCGATCGTCGAAACATCGGGCATGACTGTTGAGCAGAGCCTGGCTGCGCTGCGTGAAGTCGTCGTTTCGGCCTGAACTGCCCACGGTCGGCGTCACCGGCCGTGCCGCTGCCATTCTCCGGCGGCCTCTTTTCCCCGCCGCTCCTCGCGCCGCCGAAATTTTCCCCCTCCCGCCTTCGCGGGGGCCCCGGCGAGCCCAGCAATCTCCCTCAACGCTTCATCCCTGCGTGCCGTTTCCAAGAGGACTCCGGGCTCTCCAGAGGCGTTTTCACGCTCCGCTTGGTCCGATTTATCTTGCTGCAATGCACAAAATTGCATGTCCGGAGAAAATGCCGACGAAAAATGCACGGGAGTGCAGTTTTCCTGTGCCGCATTTGATCTATGTCAACAGCGGCTGCACTGGAGTGCGTACTATGCGCAATCATGCAGGGCCGGAAAAATAATGCAGCAGCCGCGGGGTCGGTACAGGCGTCGCGGATAAATCAGAGGAGATAGTTCGATGAGCGATGGTTTGTTCGACCAGTTCAAGACTTGGTACGAGAAGCGCCACGATTATGCACGGGACTGGAAGGCACGGACCGGTGGGCAAGTGGTGGCAACGATGTGTACCTACACTGCCGAGGAATTGCTGATTGCCGCCGGCATGCTGCCGGTGCGCGTGCTCGGTGCCCATGAACCGCAAAACGTGACCGAGCCGCACATCTTCGGCATGTTCTGCCCGTTCTGCCGCGACTCGCTCGCCCAAGGCCTGCTCGGCCGCTTCGATTACGCTGAAGGCGTCACGCTGACCCAGTCGTGCATCCAGTATCGCCAGACCTTCGGTTCGTGGCGCCAGCATGTCCCGACGGTGAAGTGGGACTACTACGTGCCGATGCCGAACGAAGTCCAGTCGCAACATGCGAAGAAGGCTCATTACGAAGAGCTGCAGTCGTTCCGCGTGTTCCTGCAGACGCTGATCGGCAAGGAAATCACCGACGACATGCTGCGCGAGTCGCTCGCCGTGGTCGACGAGAACCGCCGCCTGCTGCGCGAACTGTTCGACTACCGCAAGGATGCGAATCCGAAAGTCACCGGTGTCGAAGCTGTCTATGCATCGCTGACCGCGCAGTTCATCGACAAGCGCGAGCACAACGAGCAGCTGAAGAAGGTTCTCGCCGCGCTGCCGAAGCGCCAGGTCGAGCGCAAGACTGGTGCCCGTTTCATGACCATCGGGTCGGAAAACGACGACATCGCGTTCATGGCGATGGTGGAATCGGTCGGCGCGACGATCGTCATCGACGACCAGTGCTCCGGTACCCGTTACTTCTGGAACGAGTCGAAGCCGGAAACCGATGTCATCAAGGCGATTGCCGATCGTTACTGCGATCGTCCGGCCTGTCCGACGAAGGATTACCCGGTTCATACCCGTTACGACCACGTGCTCGGCCTGGCCAAGGACTACGACGTTCAGGGTGCGATCTTCCTGCAGCAGAAGTTCTGCGATCCGCACGAGGGCGACTACCCGGACCTGAAGCGTCACCTCGAAGCCAACGGCATCCCGACGCTGTTCCTGGAATTCGACATCACGAACCCGATCGGCCCCTTCCGTATCCGTATCGAGGCATTCCTCGAGACGTTGAGCGAAGAAGAGCTGTTCTGAACTGACTGCGGAGAGAACGATGAACGCAATGGCAAACAAGTATCCGACCGAGCCGCTCAAGCTGTGGGGCAAGGCCAAGCAGCTGCGCGAGCAGTACTACCAGAACTACGCGCGGGCGAAGGAAAAGGGCGGCATCCGCTGGTCCGGCTCGGCATGGGCGCTCGACGCGATCCCGGCCGGCCTCGGCGAGGACGTGTATTCGCTGACCGGCGAGCCGTATGCGGCAGCTGTCGCGCATGACCGCAAGTTCGCGAAGGAGTGTATGGACGCAGCGGAAGCCTACGGCTTTGCCCGCGACCTGTGCTCGTACATGCGGATCTACTGGGGCGGCATGCATCTGAACAAGTACGCGTTCGGCGGCGAGTTCCCGAAGCCGGACTTCGTCTTCCAGACGCAGATCTGCTGCTCGCACTCGAAGTGGTACCAGCACGTCGCGAAGGAAGAGAAGGTTCCCGAGTTCTACCTCGACGTCGGCGTCGGCCCGTATCGCGACATGACCGATGCGCGCCTCGACTACGTCGCGAACCAGCTGCACGACGGCATCGAGTTCGTCGAGAAGGCGAGCGGGCGCAAGTTCGATGACGAGCTGTTCATCAAGGCGGTCAAGAACGAGATGCGTTCGACCAGCCGTTGGGCCGACATCTGCGCGCTGAACAAGGTCAAGCCCGCGCCGCTCGACGAGAAGACGATGTACTCGCTGTACGTGCTCTGCACGCTGCAGAAGTCGTCGCAGTGGTGCGCCGACTTCATGGACGAGCTGTACGAGGAAGTGAAGGATCGCGTTGCTCGCGGCATCGCCGCCGTGCCGAACGAGTCCGTGCGTTTGATGACGGATACGCAGCCGCCCTGGTCGTTCCTGAAGATCTTCCGCTACCTCGAGACCTACGGTGCGGTGTCGATCGGTTCGCTCTACACCTTCGCGCTCGAAGGCATCTGGGAAGACAAGCCGGACGGTTCGTGGGGTGGTCGCACGCTGCCGTGGGAGAAGGGCATCGAGATGAACGATCGCGCGACGGCGGTGCGTCTGTATGCCGACTGGAACCTGTCGAAGCCCCAGTGGCAGCACTTCTACGATCCGCGCATCAAGAGCGAAATGATGCTGCGCATCATCAAGGAATGGGGTGTCGATGGCGTGATGCTGCACCTGAACCGCGGCTGCGAAGGCCTGTCGATCGGCATCATGGAAAACCGCCTCGCGATCGCTCAGGCCGGCGTCCCGGTGATGACGTTCGAAGGGAACATGGGCGACGAGCGTGAGTTCGACGAAGTCCGCACCCAGGCCCGTGTCGATGCGTTCATGGAACAGCTCGGCATGCGTCGGCAAGCTGCTTGATCAGAACTGAGAACTCAAGGAGGACACGAAGAATGATTACCGCAGGAATCGACATGGGCTCGCGCAGCGTCAAGGTGGTGCTGCTCGAAGAGATCAAGGTGGATGGCGCGCCGCAACTGAACTACGCGGTCAAGAAAGCGCACCTGATGATGCCGGGCGACATCGACGCCGACCAGGCGGCCGAGAAGGCTTTCACCGAAGCGCTGGCCGCGGCCGGCGTGTCGCGTGACCAGGTGAAGTCGGTGTTCGCGACCGGCGCCGGGCGCAAGCAGGTCGAGTTCGCGACCGAAGGCGTCACCGAGATGACCGCGGGTGCTCGCGGCGCGGTGTACATGTACCCGCAGGCGCGCACCGTGGTCGACGTCGGTGCCGAGGAAGGTCGCGGCATCAAGACCGACTCGGACGGCAAGGCGATCGACTTCGCCGGCAACGAGAAGTGCGCCGCCGGGGCGGGTTCGTTCGCCGAGGCGATGAGCCGCGCGCTGCAGCTCACGCTCAAGGAATTCGGCGAAGCGAGCCTGCGCTCGGACAAGTCGATCCCGATGAACGCGCAATGCACGGTGTTCGCGGAATCCGAAGTGGTGTCGCTGATCCACTCGGCGACGCCGAAGGAAGACATCGCCAAGGCGGTGCTCGACGCGGTGGCGAGCCGGGTGTGCGCGATGGTGCGCCGCGTCGGCATCGAAGGCAACGTCGTGCTGATCGGCGGCATGGTGCACAACCCCGGCTTCGTCCAGTCGCTCAAGAACGCGATGGACGTCGATCAGGTGCTGCTGCCCGAGTTGCCCGAATTCGTCAGCGCTTTGGGTTGCGCGCTGATTGCGGCCGAGCGCCAGCACTGAACCGCCAAACGACACGGATAAAGGAGCGATCAAAATGAATGCAGAAGTTGCTGCGGCATCGGTGGCAGAAGCGGCCCCCGAGAAGAAGGAATTCTGGCGTTGGCAGGAAAACACCGTCTGGGACGAGAACAAGGACTGGCGCGACGCGAAGATCATCACCTGCGGCATCGACGTCGGTTCGGTGTCCTCGCAGGCGGTGCTGGTCTGTGACGGCGAGCTGTACGGCTACAACAGCATGCGCACCGGCAACAACTCGCCGGACTCGGCGCGGAACGCGCTGCAGGGCATCATGGACAAGATCGGCATGAAGCTCGAGGACATCAACTATGTCGTCGGCACCGGCTACGGCCGGGTGAACGTGCCGTTCGCCCACAAGGCGATCACCGAGATCGCGTGCCACGCTCGCGGCGCCAACTACATGGGCGGCAACAAGGTGCGCACGATTCTCGACATGGGCGGGCAGGACTGCAAGGCGATCCACTGCGACGAGAAAGGCAAGGTCACGAACTTCCTGATGAACGACAAGTGCGCGGCCGGTACCGGGCGCGGCATGGAAGTCATCTCCGACCTGATGCAGATCCCGATCGCCGAACTGGGCCCGCGCTCGTTCGACGTCGATGTCGAGCCGGAAGCGGTATCGTCGATCTGCGTCGTGTTCGCCAAGTCCGAAGCGCTGGGTCTCTTGAAAGCCGGCTACACCAAGAACAAGGTGATCGCGGCCTACTGCCAGGCGATGGCCGAGCGCGTCGTGAGCTTGCTCGAGCGCATCGGCGTCGAGGAAGGCTTCTTCATCACCGGCGGCATCGCGAAGAACCCGGGTGTCGTGAAGCGCATCGAGCGCATCCTCGGCATCAAGCAGGTCGAGACCAAGATCGACAGCCAGATCGCCGGCGCGCTGGGCGCAGCGCTCTTTGGCTACACGCTGATGCAGAAGCAGGCGAAAGCCGCCTGAAGTCGGGGCTGAAGCAGCGCCGGCCGTCTCGGGGAAACGCCGCGAGTGAACGCGGCGGTTTTTCCGGACGGCCGGCAGCCTACGACTCAATTCACAGGAGAGAACGGACATGATCGCGAACTACGGCTACAAGGACGGTTCCGGCGAGTATTACATCAGCATCGACACGGACAAGTGCATCGACTGTACTGCGGCGCGCGCCTGTCTGACCGCCTGCCCGAAGAATATGTTCGAAATCATCACCGATGATTACGATGACGAAGTGGCATGGGTGAAGAAGGAATCCACGCGTACGCTCGCTTACAGCTGCGCCGAATGCAAGCCGGCCGGTGGCTACACCAGCCTGCCCTGTATCACCGCCTGTACCCCGGGCGCGATCAAGCATTCCTGGTAGGCCGGACGAGATGAAAGGCGTGACGACGGAGGGTTCCGCAGTGAACGTGAAGAAGATGATCCCGATCAAGCTTGCTTCAGCGAATGAAGAAGAGGAAATCGAAGACCGTCTGTTGCGCCAGGGTTGGAAGCGACTGACGACGATCGGCGAACCGCGGTTGTCGGAGATCGCCGAGGCTTATCGGGGCATGGGTTTCGAGGTGCACGTCGAGACTTACAAGAGCGAAGGCGACGGCTGCAACACCTGCCTCGACGCCGACCAGGAAATGGGCAAGATCATCGGCACGGTATACACGCGCCGCGCGGCTGTGCCGCAGAAGGATGACGAGTTGTTCTGAACGGCGTGCGACGCGCGTCCAGCGCGAAGCCGCGATACCCAAGGAGGAGTGCAGATGGCCGAACAGAAGCGCGTAATGCGGGTGATGAACAAGGACGACCTGAATGCGATCGTCGAGATCGATGCCGTGGCTTCGAAGCAGAATCGTCGCGATTACTACGAGCGCAAGCTCGAAACGATCCTGAACCCGAAGCACAACATCAATGCCTCGCTCGTCTGTGAGATCGA
This sequence comes from Aromatoleum buckelii, assembly GCF_012910785.2. GTDB lineage: Bacteria > Pseudomonadota > Gammaproteobacteria > Burkholderiales > Rhodocyclaceae > Aromatoleum > Aromatoleum buckelii. The sequence continues at coordinate 735,860 of NZ_WTVH02000009.1, forward strand.
CGGCAAGGTCGCCGGTTTCGTCATGGGCGACATCTATTTCGGTGAATTCGGGATTCCGGAAAGCACCGCGACGATCGACACGATCGGCGTCGACCCGCGCGTCCAGAACCATGGCGTTGCAAGCGAGCTGCTCGAGCAGTTCATGATGAACATGAAGGCGGGCGGCGTGAGCAAGGTCTACACGCTGGTGAACTGGGACGACTTCGCACTCGAGAAATTCTTCTCGCGGCAGAAGTTCGTGCCTTCCAAGCGCATCAACCTCGAATACACGGTGGTCTGAGAAACGACTGCGCGGAGCCCATCCCCATGTGGATCGATTGCCACTGCCACACCAAATACTCGTACGACAACTGGCTGGAGCCGGTGAACCTGATCCGGCGTGCCCGTGAGCTCGGGCTCGATGCGGTTTGCATCACCGAGCATTACTCGTACGAGGCGTCGGAGCCGGTCGAGCAGGTCGGTCGCGACGAGGGGATGCTGGTTCTGCGCGGCGTCGAGATTGCGACGGACCGCGGCCACATGCTGGCCTACGGCGTCGAAGACGACAGCTGGAACATCTGGGGGCGTGACAACTACCTCCCGCTGGCCGCAGTCGTCGAGCGCATCAATGAAATCGGCGGCATCTGCGTGCCGGCCCATCCGTTCCGCGAAGTCGGGGCGTGCCTGCTCGAAAGCGTGCTCGACCTGACGGGTCTTGCAGCAGTCGAGACGCACAACGGCGGCAACCGCGAGAGCGACAACGAACTGGCGATCTCCGCCGCGCGGCACATGGCGCTGCCGTCGCTCGGCGGCAGCGATTGCCACAAGACCGAAGCGGTCGGCCGCTGCGCGACGCAGTTCCTGCAGCCGGTGACCGACATGAAGAGTTTCATCGCGGCGGTGCGTGCCGGAGCGTGCCAGGGAGGGTACTTCCCCGGTTTCACGCAGGCAGCACTCGCAGCCTAGCCCGGACGCTGCCCGGCATGGTCCGGCAGCGAACACCGCACCACCGCACAATCGAACGCAACCTGGCCCCGCCGACCCGGAGCCTGGAGCAAGAACAGCGCAAAACGACGCCGGAAAGCGAAAACCGGCGATAGCAGAGGGACGAGAGACATGGAAGCCGTACAGACATCCGAGATCAGGTGGTGGAAGGCCAGCCGGCCGGTCGATATGCCGGAGTTCGGCGCCCCGGTGCAGTTCAGCATCGACGGCGTCGAGGTCGAAGCGCCCGCCGGCGCGTCGGTCCTCAATGCCGCGACGGCGGCCGGCCTCTACATTCCCGCGCTGTGCGCGCATCCCGATCTGCCGCCGGCCGGCCAGCGTGGCGCCGGAGACGGCGGCTGCAACCTGTGCATGGTCGAGGTCGAAGGCGAAGAGGGGCTGCGCAAGGCCTGTTCGATGCCGGTCAAGGCCGGCCTCGTCGTCAAGACCCAGTCGCCCGCGATCCAGGAATCGCGCCAGGCGAGCCTCGCCAAGATCCTCGGCCCCCATCCGCACGTCTGTCTGACCTGTCCGCAGCGCGAAGGCTGTTCGCGCTCGCAGTGCTCGTACGGCAACCCGCAGGAGACGCGCTGCTGTTCGATCTTCTCGAGCTGCGAGCTGCGCAAGGTGTCCGACTACATCGGCATCCCGAACACGACTCCGCCGTACAAGCCCGCGCAGCTGCCGATCGTCCTCGACGAGCCGTTCTTCGACCGCGACTACAACCTCTGTATCGACTGCCGCCGCTGCCTCGTCGCCTGTAACGACGTGCGCGGCGTCGGCTGCCTCGAAGTCAAGGAAGTCGAGACGCCGCAAGGCAAACGCACCTATGTCGGCACGATCGCGCCGACACTGATCGAATCCGGCTGCACGTTCTGCCAGGCCTGCGTGACCGTGTGCCCGACCGGTGCGCTGATGGACCGCACGCTCGACCCCGCCCGCCGCGAGGAATCGATGGTGCCGTGCAAGTCCGCGTGCCCGGCCGGCATCGACGTGCCGCGTTACGTGCAGCTCGCTGCCGAAGGCAAGTATGGCGAGGCGATCGCGGTGGTGCGCGAAAAACTCCCGTTCCCGGGCATCCTGGGCCGCGCCTGTTTCGCGATGTGCGAGTCGGCCTGCCGCCGCAAGGACCTCGACGACCCGCTGTCGATCCGCAACCTCAAGCGCATCGCCGCCGATAACGACACCGGCATCTGGCGCGAATTCGCCAAGAAGCTTCCCGCGACCGGCAAGAAGGCCGGCGTGATCGGCGCCGGGCCGGCAGGCCTGACCGTCGCGTACTACCTCGCGAAGCAGGGTCACGCGGTCACGGTTTTCGACGCCCAGCCGGCCGCTGGCGGCATGGCGCGCTACGGCATCCCGTCGTACCGCGTGCCGGCCGAAGTCATCGACGACGAAGTCAGCGAGGTCGCGGCGCTCGGCGTCGAGTTCCGCTACGGCGCGAAAGTCGAGAACGTCGATGAACTTTTCAATGACGGCTATGGGGCGGTGTTCGTCGGCATCGGCGCGCAGGGCGGCGACAGGCTGGGCATCCCCGGCGACGACCTGCCGGGCGTCGTCGACAGCCCGACTTACCTGAAAGCGGTGACGATGGGCCTCGTGAATACGCCCGAGGGCATCCAGACCGGCAAGAAGGTCGCGGTTATCGGCGGCGGCAACGTCGCGACCGACAACGCGCGCTCGTCGCGCCGCTACGGCGCCGAAGTCGACATGGTCTATCGCCGCACCCGCGAGGAAATGCCGGCGCGCCTCGAAGAGTTCGAAGGCTGCGTCGAGGAAGGCGTGAATATCCGCTACCTGCTCGCGCCGAAGAAGATCGAGCCGGGCACCAACGGTTTCCGACTGCAGATCACGTACGCGAAGATGGCGCTCGGCGAAGCGGACGCTTCCGGCCGCCGTCGCCCGGTCGAGACCGGCGAGGAAATCGTCGAAGGCGTCGATCTCGTGATCGGTGCGATCGGCCAGTTCCCGAACCGCTTCGAAGGCTTCGGCGTCGAGACCGACCGCAAGGGCCGCATCACGGTGCGCGAGGATTCGATGCTGACGAGCCGGCCCAAGGTCTATGCCGGCGGCGACTGCGTGCTCGGACCTTCGACGCTGATCGAGTCGGTCGCTCAAGGCCGGGTTGCGGCCTCGGCGATGGACAAGGCGCTCGGCGGCGATGGCGACATCTCCGAAGTGCTGCTGCGCGACGGCTGGGAAACCAACCCGTGGATCGGTCGCAAGGACGGCTTCAACACGACGCGCAAGTTCCACCCGATCATGCTTGCGCCGGAACAGCGCACGGGCTGGGACGAAGTCGAACTCGGCTTCGACGACGCGACTGCCCGTCTGGAGGCTGCGCGCTGCTTCAAGTGCAACCTCGCGCCGAAGATCGCCGAAGCGGTGCTGCCGCCGGAATCGTCGCTGACTTTCGACGCCGCGGCGATCGCCGCAGTGCCGACCGAAGCCGGCGTGTTCCAGCTGCTCGACGGTGACAAGAACGTGCTGATGATCAAGGGCGTCGAGAACCTGCGCGAAGGGCTGATGGAACAGCTCGAACGCGGCGGCGACGCGACGAACTTCGTGTTCGAGGAAGCGGCGATGTTCACGTCGCGCGAAAGCCAGATGATCCAGGCTTACCTGCAGCAGTACGGCAAGATGCCGGGCGGCGGCTCGGACGAACTCGACGACCTGTTCTGAGCGGCACCGACATGGGACAAGTCATCGATTTCTGGTCGGCGGAGGAACTCCGCCCGACGATCTCGGCGGAGGCCAAACGCCGCTGCACGAATTGCGGCGCCGACTTGTGGCACATCAGCTGTGACGGCGAAGTGTGCTGTGCGGACTGCGACGCCGTGTGCCCGTACCGCCTGCAGGTAAAGAACGAAAACTGAACACGATCCAACCGCACGACCCGGAAAAAACGGGAAACGGGAGACACCATGACGCAAGCGCAATTCAAGTTCATTACCTACAGCGTCGCCAATGGCCTGGCGACGCTGACGATCAACCGGCCGCCGTTCAACGTGCTCGACATTCCGACGATGGAAGAAGTCAACGTCGCGCTCGAACAGTGCCTCGTCGCGACTGACGTCAAGCTGCTGATGATCACCGGCGCCGGTGAAAAGGCGTTCTCGGCCGGTGTCGAGGTCGCTGACCACACGCCGGACAAGGTCGACCGGATGATCGAAGTGTTCCACGGCATTTTCCGCCGCCTGCAGGAACTGCCCGTGCCGACGCTCGCCGCGGTCAACGGCGCGGCGCTCGGCGGCGGCATGGAAGTGGCGATCGCGTGCGACATGATCGTCGCCGCGGCGAATGCCAAGTTCGGCCAGCCCGAAATCAAGCTCGCGGTGTTCCCGCCGATCGCGGCGGTGCTGCTGCCGCGCCTGGTGCCGCCGGCGCGGGCGATGGAACTGCTGCTCGGGGGCGAGAACATCGCGGCCGAGGAAGCCCGTGCGATCGGACTCGTGAACCGCGTCTTCGCGAAGGAAACTTTCGCCGCCGACGTGCAGGCTTTCGTCGCGCCGTATCTCGCGCTTTCGCGCGCCGCGCTGGTGAGCACGCGCAAGACGATCCGCGCGACCAGCGGCAAGCCGTTCGGGCAGGCGCTCGATGTCGCCGAAAACATCTATCTGAACGAACTGATGGCGACCGAGGATGCGAAAGAAGGTCTCGCCGCCTTCCTCGAAAAGCGCAAGCCGGTGTGGCGTCACCGCTGACCGCCGCGATCGATCGAACGACACTGATTTAATGGAGACAAGCGTGATTCCGCAATTCATCGATACCTGGCAGATGACCGAGCCGGGCAAGCTGCAAAAGACGCGCGTGCCGATGCCCGAACTCGGACCGGGCGACGTCGTCGTGAAGATCGCCGGCTGTGGCGTGTGCCACACCGACCTGTCGTATTTCTACATGGGCGTGCCGACGGTGCAGAAGCCGCCGCTGTCGCTCGGCCACGAGATCTCCGGCACCATCATCGGCGGCGAAGCCTCGATGATCGGCAAGGAAGTCATCGTCCCTGCCGTGATCCCGTGCGGTGAATGCGAGCTGTGCAAGACCGGTCGCGGCAACCGCTGTCTCGCGCAGAAAATGCCGGGCAACTCGATGGGCATCTATGGCGGCTATTCGAGCCACATCGTCGCGCAGTCGAAGTACCTGTGCGTGGTCGAGAACCGCGGCGACACGCCGCTCGAGCATCTCGCGGTGGTCGCCGACGCGGTCACGACGCCCTACCAGGCTGCCGTGCGCGCGGACCTGAAGAAGGACGACCTCGTGATCGTCGTCGGTGCGGCGGGCGGCGTCGGCAGCTTCATGGTGCAGACTGCGAAAGGCATGGGTGCGAAAGCCGTCATCGGCATCGACATCAACGAAGAAAAGCTCGAGATGATGAAGGGCTTCGGCGCCGATTTCATCATCAACCCGAAGGACAAGAGCGCCAAGGAAGTGAAGGAGCTCTTCAAGGGGTTCTGCAAGGAGCGCGGCCTGCCGTCGAACTACGGCTGGAAGATCTTCGAGGTCACCGGCAGCAAGCCTGGCCAGGAGTTGGCGCTGTCCTTGCTGTCCTTCACCGGCAAGCTCGTCATCGTCGGCTACGGCACGGCCGAGACGAACTACATGCTGTCGAAGCTGATGGCCTTCGATGCCGAAATCATCGGCACCTGGGGTTGCCCGCCGGACCGCTATGCCGCCGTGCGCGACATGTGCCTCGACGGTCGCATCCAGCTCGGACCGTTCGTCGAAACGCGTCCGATGAGCGAGATCGAACACGTGTTCGACGAGGCGCACCACGGCAAACTCAAGCGACGCGTCATCCTGACGCCCGATTTCTGAACCACGCTGACAACTGTAAAAACAGGAGACATTTCATGGCACTCGATTGGCTGCCCCGCGACAACGAAATCAAGGATCACGCCCTGCTGGGCGAAGAGCACTTCGGTACCGAGGCTCCCTCGGTCCTGTTCGAGAAGCGCCCGGTGACGGATCCGCAGGGCAACGTGGTTCCCGGCCTGTACGCAGCGTGGATCATTCTGAACAACCCGAAGCAGTACAACTCCTACACCACCGAAATGGTGAAGGCGATCATCGCTGGCTTCCAGCGTGCGTCGTCCGACCGCACGATCGTCGCGGCTGTGTTTACCGCCGTCGGCGACAAGGCGTTCTGCACCGGCGGCAACACCGCCGAGTACGCGTCCTACTATGCACAGCGCCCGAACGAGTACGGCGAGTACATGGATCTGTTCAACGCGATGGTCGACGGCATCCTGAACTGCAAGAAGCCGACGATCTGCCGCGTGAACGGCATGCGCGTTGGCGGCGGCCAGGAAATCGGCATGGCGACCGACCTCACGGTCACCTCCGACATGGCGGTGTTCGGTCAAGCCGGCCCGAAGCACGGCAGCGCGCCGGACGGCGGCTCGACCGACTTCCTGCCGTGGATGCTGAACATGGAAGACGCGATGTACAACTGCATCTCGTGCGAGCCGTGGAGCGCGTACAAGATGAAGTCCAAGAACCTCATCACCAAGGTCGTGCCGGTGCTGAAGAAAGATGGCGAATGGGTGCGCAACCCGCTGGTTCGCACCGACGCGTATGTCGATGACGGCGAGCTGGTCTACGGTGAGCCGGTCGCCGCCGACAAGGCCAAGGCGGCGAAGGAACTGATCGCGCAATGCACGACCGACTTCGCGAAGCTCGACGAAGCCGTCAATGCGCTGGTGTGGAAGTTCACGAACCTCTTCCCGCAGTGCCTGATCAAGTCGATCGACGGCATCCGCGGCAAGAAGAAGTTCTTCTGGGATCAGATGAAGCTCGCGAACCGTCACTGGCTCGCCGCGAACATGAACCACGAGGCATACCTCGGCTTCACCGCCTTCAACAACAAGAAGGCAACCGGCAAGGACGTCATCGACTTCATCAAGTTCCGCCAGCTCGTCGCCGAAGGGCATGCGTTCAACGACGCCTTCGCCGAGCAGGTCCTGGCCAAGCCGCAGTCCTAGAGTCAAAAGTCTCTCCCTTCTCGGGGTGGGGGCGACGGTGATCCGTCTTTAACCCACCCCGTTTTTTTTCGCCTGGGAGAGAGCGAAATCCCTGGCTGTACCTAATTCAGTAGCCGCGTCCGCAACAAGGGGAGCAGACATGCAATTGAAGGACAGAGTCGCCATCGTCACCGGCGCCGGGCAGGGCATCGGCGCCACGGTGGCGAGGGCCTACGCCCGCGAGGGCGCGAAAGTGGCGGTAATCGATCTGAACATCGACGCCGCCAATGCCGTTGTGGCCGAGATCGTCGCGAACGGCGGCGAGGCGCTCGGCGTCGCGTGCGACGTGTCGAACCGCGACCAGGTGCTGGCGATGGCCGAGCAGGTCACGGCCAAATGGGGACGCGTCGACATTCTCGTCAACAACGCCGGCATCACGCGCACCGCGATGCTCAACAAGATGACACCCGAGCAGTGGCAGCAGGTCCTCGGCGTGCATCTGACTGGCGCCTTCAACTGTCTTCAGGCGGTCGTCGGCGGCATGATCGAGCGCCAGTACGGCCGCATCATCTACGTCACCTCGACGGCTGGCCTGCTGGGCACGATCGGTCAGATCAACTACAGCGCCGCGAAGGCGGGCATCCTCGGCATGACGAAGAGCACCGCGAAGGAGCTGGCGCGCTACAACATCACGGCCAACGCGATCGCGCCGGGCGCGGCGACGCCGATGACGGAAACCATCCGCACCGACGAGCGTTTCAAGGAAAAGTATCTCGATCGCATTCCGCTCGGACGTTGGGCCGAGCCGGAAGAGATCGCCCCGGTGTTCCTGTTCTTCGCCTCCGACGCGTCGAGCTACGTGACCGGACAAATACTGGCAGCTGACGGCGGCATGACGATCCGTTAGCCACTGCGCCACCGTGCGAACGCGCGGCATCGACGCGGCGGGTCGAAACGATTGGGCGGGATTCGGATCGCGTCGGTGAAAGAAATCGTCAATCGAGTCGAATTGGAGGACAGACCATGCCAGAACTGAGTACCGCCGACCACACGTCGAGCCCCCCGCACATCACGATCCCGCGCGACTACAACGCTGCCCACGATCTGATCGAGCGCAACCTGCGTGCCGGCCGCGGCAACAAGATCGCGGTGATCGACGACGCCGGCCAATACACCTATGCGCAGCTGGCGGAGCGCGTCGACCGCTTCGCCCACGCGCTCGGCGAGATGGGCGTGCGGATGGAAGAGCGGGTGCTGCTATGCCTGCTCGACACGGTCGATTTTCCGACGGCGTTTCTCGGCTGCATCAAGGCCGGCGTCGTCCCGGTGCCGATCAACACGCTGCTGACCTCGTCCGATTACAGCTACATGCTGCGCGACAGCCGCGCCCGCGTGCTGGTGGTGTCGTCGCTGCTGCTGCCGGCGTTCGCGAATGCGATCGAGCAGAGCCCGTTCGTCAAGAACGTCGTCGTATCCGGCGGAGATGAAGGCGTCAGGGGCAGCCATCTCGATTTTGCCGATCTCGTCGCCGCACCGCGCCCGCCGTTCGAAGCCGCGCCGACGTGTGCCGACGATCCCTGTTTCTGGCTCTACTCGTCGGGCTCGACCGGCGCGCCGAAGGGCACGGTCCATCTGCATTCGAGCCTGATCAACACGTTCGAGCTGTACGCACGGCCGATCCTCGGGGTGCAGGAAAGCGACGTCGTCTTCTCCGCCGCCAAGCTGTTTTTCGCCTATGGTCTGGGCAACGGCCTGACTTTCCCGCTGGCGGCGGGCGCGACGGCAGTGCTGATGTCCGAGCGCCCGACGCCTGCGTCCGTCTCCCGCGTGCTGCGCCAGCACCAGCCGACCGTGTATTGCGGCGTGCCGACGCTGTACGCATCGATGCTTGCGAGCCCGGAACTTCCCGGGCGCAGCGAAGTGTCGATCCGCCGTTGCGCGTCCGCGGGCGAAGCCCTGCCGGCCGAAGTCGGCAAGCGCTGGACCGAGCACTTCGGGGTAGAGATCCTCGACGGCCTCGGTTCGACCGAGATGCTTCACATCTTCCTGTCGAACCGGCACGGCGAGGCGCGCTACGGCACCAGCGGAAAGCCGGTGCCCGGCTATGAGCTTCGCCTCGTCGGGGACGACGGCGAACAAGTCGCGCCCGGCGAATCCGGCGAACTGCAGGTGCGCGGTCCGACCAGCGCGGCGCTCTACTGGAACAACCGCAGCAAGAGCCGCGACACCTTCATGGGGCAGTGGACGCGCAGCGGCGACAAGTACAGCCAGGACGCCGACGGGAATTTCGCCTACGCGGGCCGCAACGACGACATGCTCAAGGTGGGCGGCATCTACGTCTCGCCGATCGAAGTCGAGTCCGCGCTGATCACTCACGAGGCAGTGCTCGAAGCTGCAGTCGTCGGCAAGGCCGACGTCGACGGCCTGATCAAGCCGCTCGCGTTCGTCGTGCTCAAGCCCGGCCTGCGCCCGTCCGCCGGCCTCGGCGACGAACTCAAGCTGCACGTGAAATCGAAACTCGCGCCGTACAAGTATCCGCGCTGGCTCGAATTCGTCGATGAGCTGCCGAAAACCGCGACCGGAAAAATCCAGCGATTCAAGCTGCGCGCCGCGTCCTCCGTGTAACATCACGTTCCAATAAACGTATCGAGCCGAATGATCGGCCAACCACCGGAGGAGTCCCGCCATGAGTCATGAAGTCAATCGTCGCCAGTTTCTGATCTCCAGCGCCGCGGTCGCAGCAGGCCTGGCGTTGCCGTCTGCGCCGCTGTTCGCGCAGGGCGCGAGGAAGGTGCGGGTCGGGCTGATGCTGCCCTATACCGGCACCTATGCGGCGCTCGGCAATGCGATCACCAACGGCTTCAAGCTGGCGGTCGAGCAGGGCGGGGGCAAGCTCGGCGGGAGCGAGGTCGAATACTTCACCGTCGACGACGAGTCGGATGCGGCGAAGGCGCCGGAGAACGCGAACAAGCTGATCAAGCGCGACAACGTCGACGTGCTCGTCGGCACGGTCCACTCCGGCGTCGCGCTGGCGATGACGCGCGTCGCGCGCGAGGCCAAGGCCTTGCTGATCGTGCCGAACGCCGGCGCCGACGAGATCACCGGCCCGCTGTGCGCGCCGAACATCTTCCGCACGTCGTTCTCGGCGTGGCAGCCGGCCTATGCGATGGGCAACGTGATGGCCGAGCGCAAGCACAAGAACGTCGTCACGTTGAGCTGGAAGTATTCGTTCGGCGAGCAGTCGGTGGCGGGTTTCAAGGAAGCGTTCGAAAAGGCCGGCGGCAAAGTTGTCAAGGAGCTGTACCTGCCGTTCCCGAACGTCGAGTTCCAGCCGTACCTGACCGAAATCGCGGCGCTCAAGCCGGACGCGGTGTTCGTGTTCTTCGCCGGTGGCGGCGCGGTGAAGTTCGTCAAGGACTACGCGGCGGCAGGACTCAAGAGCACGATCCCGCTGTACGGATCGGGCTTCCTCACCGACGGCACGCTCGAGGCGCAGGGCGAGGCCGCCGAGGGCCTGCTGACGACGCTGCATTACGCCGACGGCCTGGATATCCCGAAGGACAAGGAGTTCCGGGCCGCCTACGCATCCGCGTTCAAGATGCAGCCGGACGTCTATGCGGTGCAGGGCTATGACGCGGCGCAGCTCTTCGCCACAGGCCTCGCGGCCGTCAAGGGCGACGTCGGCAAGCGTGACGAACTGGTCAAGGCCATGGAATCCGCGACGATCGACAGTCCGCGCGGGAAGTTCACGCTATCGAAGGCCCACAACCCGGTGCAGGACATCTACCTGCGCAAGGTCGAGGGGAAGGAAAACAAGGTCGTGTCGGTGGCAGCGAAGGCGTTGGCCGACCCGGCTCGCGGCTGCCGCATGTAATCCTCTCCACGCGGGGCCGCGCCTGCGGCTCCGCGGCCCCTCGCTTCGCCGTCATCCGGGCGCCTTCGCGGCGGCCCGGACTGGAGCCTTCATGGACTTGACGACCTTCCTGATTCAGCTACTGAATGCGTTGCAGTACGGGTTGCTGCTGTTCCTCGTCGCCAGCGGACTGACCCTGATTTTCGGCATCATGGGCATCATCAACCTCGCCCACGGCAGCTTCTACATGATGGGCGCCTACATGGCGTTCGCGCTGACCTCGGCGACGGGCAATCTCTTCGTCGCGATCCTCCTCGGCATCGTCCTCAGCGCGCTGATCGGCTTCCTGCTCGAATGGGGACTGTTCAGCCGGCTCTACAAGCGCGATCACCTCGACCAGGTGTTGCTGACCTACGGACTGATCCTGATGTTCGAGGAGATACGCAGCATGATCGTCGGCGACGACGTCCATGGCGTGCGGATTCCCGAGATGCTATCGGCGTCGATCCAGCTCAGCGAGACCCTCAGCTATCCCGTATACCGGCTGTTCATGTCCGGAGTCTGCATCGTGCTCGCAGTGCTGATGTACTGGCTGATCCGCCACACCCGACTCGGCATGATGATTCGCGCGGGCAGCAGCAACCGCGAGATGGTCCAGTCGCTCGGCATCAACATCGATCTCATCTACCGCCTCGTGTTCGCGCTCGGCGTCACGCTCGCCGCGTTCGCCGGCATGCTCGCGGCGCCGGTGTCGTCGGTCTATCCAGGCATGGGCAACCAGGTGCTGATCATCTGTTTCGTCGTCGTCGTCATCGGCGGCGTCGGTTCCGTGTGGGGAGCGTTCGTCGCGGCCCTGCTGATCGGCCTCGCCGACACGTTCGGCAAGGTCATCATTCCCGACTTCGCCGGACTGACCGTCTATCTGCTGATGGCCGCGGTGCTGCTGTGGCGCCCTGAAGGCATCTTCCGGAGAATATGACCATGTCTGCAGCCATCAAGACTCCGCGCGGCGCGCTGTTGGCGACGCTGCTGGTGCTGTCGATCTTCCCGCTGTTCGGCTCGGACTACTACAGCGAGCTGCTGACGAAGATCATGATCATGGCGATCTTCGCCATGAGCCTCGACCTGCTGGTCGGTTTCACCGGCCTCGTCAGCTTCGGCCACGCCGCGTTCTTCGGCATCGCCGCCTATGCGGTCGTGCTGGTGTCGCCGCAGTACGACCCGTCCAGCCTGTGGCTCGTGCTGCCGGCCGCGGTGCTCGCAGCGGCAGTCGCCGCGTTCGTCATCGGGCTGTTCGTGCTGCGGACGAAGGGGATCTATTTCATCATGGTGACGCTCGCGTTCGCCCAGATGATCTACTTCGTGTTCCACGACTCTCCGCTCGGCGGCGGGTCGGACGGCGTGTTCATCAACTTCAAGCCGGAACTGCGGATCGGCGAGACGCAACTGCTCGACCTCGGCAACGCCGCGCACTTCTACTACGTCGTGCTGCTGCTGCTGGTCGCGACGTACGTGTTCCTGCGCATCCTGCTGCGCTCGCCGCTCGGGCATGCGCTTGCCGGAATCAAGAGCAACGAACACCGCATGCTGTCGCTGGGCTTCCCGGTGTTCCTGTACAAGCTCGCCGGTTTCGTCATCGCAGGCGCACTGGCCGGCGTGGCCGGGTTCCTCTCGGCGTGCCAGTTCGGCTTCGTGACGCCGGAGATCCTGTCGTGGCACCAGTCGGGCAACGTGCTGCTGATGGTGATCCTGGGCGGCATGGGCACCCTCAACGGTGCGGCGATCGGCGCGTTCGCGTTCGTCGTGCTGCAGGAAGTGTTCTCGGCGCTGACCAAGCACTGGCAGTTCCTGATGGGCACGGTGATCGTGCTGGTGGTGATGCTGCTGCCGGGCGGGCTGTCGAGCCTGACGCAGCGGGTGCGCCGCCTGCTCGTGGGAGGTGGCTCGAATGGGTGAATTGGTACTGGCCGCGCGCGGCCTGTCGCGCCAGTTCGGCGGGCTGGCCGCGAACAAGGACGTGTCGCTCGACATGCATCGCGGTGAGCTGCACGCGGTGCTGGGACCGAACGGCGCCGGGAAATCGACGCTGATCAACCTGCTGTCGGGCGATCTGCCGCCGTCGGGAGGGCAGATTCTCTATCGCGGGCAGGATATTTCGGGCTGGAGCCCGGACCGGCGCTCGCGCGCCGGGATCGGCCGCAGCTATCAGCGCACGAACATCTTCCCGGCGTTCACGGCATTCGAAAACTGCCGGCTCGCGGCGCAGTCGCGCGCGCCGCGTGCATTGCATGTGTTCTCGCGGGCTCAGAACTACGACGACCTGCGCAGCGCGGCCGATCGTGCGCTCGAGCAGGCCGGACTGGCGGCGCGACGCGACGTCGTCGCCGCGACGCTGAGCCACGGCGAGCAGCGCCAGCTCGAGATCGCGATGGTGCTCGCGACCGCGCCGTCGGTGCTGCTGCTCGACGAGCCGCTCGCCGGCATGGGCTCGGAGGAGTCGCAGCTGATGGTCTCGCTGCTGCAGAAGCTCTCGGCCGATCACGCGATCCTGCTCGTCGAGCACGATATGGACGCGGTGTTCGCGGTCGCGGACGTCATTACCGTGATGGTGACCGGGCAGGTGCTCGAGAGCGGGCCGCCGGATCAGATCCGCTCGAGCCTCGCGGTGCAGGAAGCCTATCTGGGCGGAGGAGAACCCGACGATGAGTGAAACCTTGCTGGAAGCGGAAGGCCTTCATTCCTTCTACGGTAGCAGCCACATCCTGCACGGCATCGATTTCGTCGTGCGCCGCGGCGAGACGATCGGGCTGATGGGCCGCAACGGCATGGGCAAGACGACGCTGATCCGCAGCATGCTCGGCCACGTTCGTCCGCGGCACGGGCGCGTTGCGGTGCGCGGCAAGACGATGACCGGTTCGGCGCCGTATCTGATCGCGCGCAAGGGCATCGCCTACGTGCCGGAAGGGCGGGGCATTTTCCCGAACCTTTCGGTGCGCGAAAACCTGCTGATGGCCGCCAAGCCGGGCATCGACGGACGCCGGGACTGGACGTACGAGCGGGTGCTGGAGACTTTTCCGCGACTGGGCGAACGGCTGACGAACGGTGGCGGGCAGCTCTCCGGAGGGGAGCAGCAGATGCTGACGATCGGTCGGGCGCTGATGACGAACCCGGACGTGCTGATCCTCGACGAGGCGACCGAAGGCCTGGCGCCGCTGATCGCGAAAGAGATCTGGTACATCGTCCGCCAGATCCGCGCGACCGGCATCGCGACGATCGTCATCGACAAGAACCATGCGGCGGTGACCTCGATCTCGGATCGCAACGTCATCCTCGTCAAAGGCAAGGTCGCGTTCGAAGGCTCGAGCGCGGAGCTGCGCGCGCAGCCCGAACTCCTGCAGAAGCATCTCGGCGCAGGCTGACGCAAACCGCACGGCGCGCGCCGTGCGGTCAATTCGATAGTGATCCCGCCGACACTTCATGAAGCGGCGTGGCACAGGATTTAACCAACAGGAGACAGGCAATGCGGAAAATCGACGTACACGAGTTGATCGACAAGGCGAAATTCAACCGCTTTCACTGGCAGGTGCTGTTCTGGTGTGCGCTGATCATCATTTTTGACGGCTACGACCTGGTGATCTATGGCGTCGTGCTGCCGGTGCTGATGAAAGAGTGGGACCTGACGCCGCTGCAGGCCGGCACGTTAGGCAGCTACGCGCTGTTCGGGATGATGTTCGGGGCGCTGATCTTCGGTCCGTTGTCCGACCGGTTCGGGCGCAAGCGAGTGATCGCGATCTGCGTCGTGCTGTTCAGTTTCTTCACGTTCATAAACGGCTTTGCGACGACACCGACCGAGTTCGCGATCTGTCGCTTCATCGCCGGGCTGGGCATCGGCGGGGTGATGCCGAACGTCGTCGCGCTGATGACCGAATATTCACCGAAAAAGCTGCGCACGACGCTGGTCGCGATCATGTTCAGCGGCTATTCGGTGGGCGGCATGTTGTCGGCCGGCCTCGGCATGTACCTGATCCCGAATTTCGGCTGGCCATCGGTGTTCTTCGTCGCCGGGGTTCCGCTGCTGCTGCTGCCGGTGATCCTCTACGCGCTGCCGGAGTCGATCGGCTTCCTGCTGCATGCGAAGCGCGATGCCGAAGCGGGCGTGCTGCTCGGAAGGGTCGAGCCGAACTTCGCGCCGCGGATCGGCGACCGCTACGAGATGCCGACCGGCAAGACGTCCCACGTGTCGCTGGTCGCGCTGTTCAAGAACGGGCGCGCGCTGAGCACGCTGATGTTCTGGCTGGCGTTCTTCATGTGCCTGCTGATGGTGTATGCGCTCGCGTCCTGGCTGCCGAAGCTGATGACCCAGGCGGGATACGGACTCGGCTCGAGCCTGTCGTTCCTGCTGGTGCTCAATTTCGGGGCGATTTTCGGCGCCATCGGCGGCGGCTTCATCGCAGACCGGCTGCACCTGAAGACCGTGCTGATGGTGTTTTTCGTCATCGCCGCGTTCTCGATCAGCCTGCTCGGCTTCAAGAGCCCGACTGCCGTGCTCTACCTGCTGGTGGCTGCGGCCGGCGCGACGACGATCGGATCGCAGATCCTGCTCTATGCGTACGTGGCGCAGTTCTACCCGATGGCGATCCGCTCGACCGGCATCGGCTGGGCGTCGGGTGTCGGGCGCAGCGGCGCGATCGTCGGGCCGATCCTCGGCGGGACGCTGCTCGGCATGGCGATGCCTTTGGAGTACAACTTCATGTTCTTCGCGATCCCCGGCGCGATCGCGGCGTTCGCGGTGTCGCTGGTCGCGCGCAGCGCGGCCCACGCTCCGACCGAAGAGCTGCCGTTGCCGTTCGCCGCGGAGGCAGGCGCCATTTCCGACTGAGTCGGCCGCGCGCCGCGTTCGCGCGGCGCGCGGGGTGCGCCCGTTATCGCGGGCTGGTGCCCCAGCGCAGCATGTTCACCATCGTCGCCGCGATTTCCTGCGGCGACCGCTGCCCCTCGCGGTACCACAGGTATACCCAGTTCATCGCGCCGAGCAGCGTCAGCCGCAGCAGCGAGCGGTCGGTGCCCGGCGCGACGGGCAGGGCGTCGATGAGCCCGCGGTACAGATCCTCGTAGTCGTCGCGCACCGGCCGGATCTTCGCCAGCAGCGCGTCGTGGCCGATCAGCGCCAGGCTGTGGCCCGTCACGCGGTGCACCGGCGAGCCGCCGACGATCAGATACACATGCACTTGGCACGCGCGCGTGAGGCGCTCCCACGGGTCGCTCGCGCTGTCGACCGCGCGCTGCACCGCTTCCATGACATCGCGGAAACCTTCGCGGTGCACTGCCAGATACAGCTCGTCCTTCGACGCGAAGTGGTGATAGACCGATCCGGCGAGCAGTCCGGCCTTGTTCGCGATGTCGCGGATCGAGGCACGGTCGTAGCCCTGTTCGGAAAACAGTTCGGCCGCTGCGTTGAGGATCACCTGTCGCCGGTCCAGCGGCTCGTCGAGCGGCCCGGCTTTACCCCCCGACGGTCCCCGCGCCGCTTGCGCGCTCAACGTCGCGCGCTCGAGCAGCCGGCGCTGGCTGTCGCTCAGCGCGGCGAGCCCCCGATCCGAATCGCGTATCAGTGCCTGCAGGCGCTTTGCCGCCGTCTCCAACCCGTGCTTCTGCCACAAGTAGCGCACGCCAGACGCTGAAATCCGCACTCCCGATCGCCGCAGCCGCTCCGCGACCGCAGCCTGCCCGAGCTCGGGCTCCTCACGCGCGAGCCGCAGTACCGCCTGCTCGGTGTCGAGCGCAGGCGAGTTGTCGTCGGAAGTCGTTTTCGGGGCCATCCAAAATCCTGCAGTGCGTCGGGGTCGCAATGATAGCGAGCAATGACCGGAAACGCGCCCGCATAACGTCTGCCTGCACGGCGTCGAATCGTCGCGTGCTGCGTTCCGTCTGTCTTGCGACACTCACTAACAAACTACTTGAACAAGTGTTTGACAAGATCGTTCAGCATTGCTAACTTTGCGACACGCCGACATCTTTCGGCGCGATACCCAGAGCGGTCCAGCCGCCGTTCGATTGACCCGGGGAAATCCGGAGTCAGAACCAGAGGAGTGACCATGCAAGTCAAGAAGCTCGCAGTCCTGTGCTCGTTCGCGTCGCTGTCGTTTGTTCAACCCGCTGTCGCGGATATAACGGTCGGGGTTTCACTGTCGGCGACCGGCCCCGGTGCGTCGCTCGGCATTCCGGAGAAAAACGTCTTCGCGCTGCTGCCGACGCAGATCGCGGGGGAAAAAATCCATTACATCGTGCTCGACGACGCGACCGATCCGTCGATCGCGACGAAGAATGCGCGCAAGCTGGTCACGGAAAGCAGCGTCGACGTGCTGGTCGGCTCGTCGACGACGCCGGCCACTGCGGCGATGGCTGAAGTCGCAACAGAGAGCGGGACGCCGCAGGTCGCGATCAGCCCGGTGTCGCTGCCCGAGGACCGCAACAAATGGGTGTTCCGTACGCCGCAGCAGAACAGCGTGATGGCCGATGCGCTGCTCGCTCACATGAAGGCGACGGGCGTCAAGACGCTCGGCTTCATCGGCTTTTCGGACGCCTACGGCGAAGACTGGCTCGGCGCCGTGAAGAGCCGCGCCGAAGCGGCGGGCATCAAGATGGTCGCGGTCGAGCGCTACGCGCGCGCCGACACGTCGGTCAGCGGGCAGGTGTTGAAGCTGGTCGCGGCGCGGCCCGACGCGGTGCTGGTGGTTGGCTCCGGAAGCCCCGCGGCGCTGCCGCAGACGACGCTCGGCGAGCGCGGGTACAAAGGCCAGATCTACCAGACCCACGCGGCCGCGAACCAAGCTTTCCTGAAGGTTGCGGGCAAGGCCGCCGAAGGCGCGATCATGCCGGTCGGCCCCGTCGTCGTCGTCGACCAGGTGCCGGACGCCCACCCCTCGAAGATGGCCGGGCGCGAGCTCGTGCGCAAATATGAAGCCGCGTACGGCGCAGGCTCGTTCTCGTCGTTCGCGGGTCACGCGTTCGATGCGTTCCGCCTCATCGAACAGGCGATCCCGGTCGCGCTGAAGGCCGCGAAGCCGGGAACGCCGCAGTTCCGCGCGGCGCTGCGGGACGCGATCGAGTCGAACAAGGAGGTTGTCGGCAGTCATGGCGTGTTCAACATGAGCGCGGCCGACCACTTCGGTCTCGATGCGCGCTCGCACGTGCTCGTGAAGATCGAGAGCGGTGCGTACAAGATGATCCCGCAGTAACCCCAACGGAAAATCCCATGAGCACCGTGATATCCGATATCGACGCGATGTTCGCCCGGCCGGTCGTGAACGTCGAGGCACGCCCCGATGGCAGCCGCATCCTGCGTTCCGGAATTCCGCTGCCGGACAGCTACGCGCGCTGCGTCGGCGAGTGGCTCGAATGCTGGGCGCGCAACACTCCCGAGCGCCTGTTCCTCGCCGAGCGCAACGCGGCCGGCGAGTGGGACCGCGTCAGCTATGGCGAAGCGCGCCGGCGCGTCGTCGCGATCGCGACTTGGCTGCTCGGCCAGAACCTGTCGGCCGAGCGGCCGGTGGCGATCCTCTCCGACAACTCGATCGAGCATGCGCTGCTGATGCTCGCGGCGATGCACATCGGCGTGCCGTCGTGCGCGATCTCGTCGGGCAACTCGCTGATGTCGAAGGACTTCGCCAAGCTGAAGGCGAACATCGAGCTGTTGCGGCCGGGCGTCATCTATGCCGATCCGGTCGGCAGGTTCGCGGCGGCGATCGAGGCGATCGGACCACTGCACGACGGCGTCATCGTCGCCGGAGGCGGCAGCGAACCGACTGCCGGCTGCATGCCATTCGCCGATATCGAGGCGGACAGCGACGAGGCGGCAGTGATGGGCGCATACGCGCGCCTCACGCCGGACACCATCGCGAAGTTCCTGTTCACGTCCGGCTCGGTCGGCACGCCGAAAGCGGTCATCAACACTCAGCGCATGCTGTGCGCGAGCCAACTCGCGAAGGAGCTGGTGTGGCCTTTCCTAGTCGACGAGCCGCCGCTGCTGATGGAATGGCTGCCATGGAGCCACACTTTCGGCAGCAACCACAACTTCAACATGGTGCTGCGCTTCGGCGGCAGCATGTATCTCGACGACGGCAAGCCGACCCCGGCGCTGCTCGACAGGACGCTGCGCAACCTGCGCGACGTCTCGCCGACGATCTACTTCAGCGTGCCGCGCGCGTTCGACATGCTGGTGCCGGTGCTGCGTCGCGACAAGGTGCTGCGCGACAGCTTCTTCAAGCGCCTGAAACTGATCTTCTACGCCGGCGCGGCGCTGCCGCAGCACCTGTGGTCCGAGCTGGAGAACCTGTCCGAGGAAGCGACCGGCCGCCGCGTCACGATGGTTTCGTCGTGGGGCTCGACCGAGACTTCGCCGCTCGCGACCGACTGCCATTTCCAGGCGGTGCGCTCGGGCGTCATCGGCGTGCCGGTGCCCGGCACGGAACTGAAGCTGGTGCCTTCGGCCGACAAGCTCGAAGTGCGCGTCAGGGGGCCGAATGTGTTCCCCGGCTACTGGAAGCAGCCCGAGCTGACGGCGAAATCTTTCGACGACGAAGGTTTCTACCTGATCGGCGACGCGGTCGAGTTCGTCGATCCGGCCCGTCCCGAACAGGGCCTGCTGTTCGACGGGCGCGTCGGTGAGGACTTCAAGCTGCTGACCGGCACGTGGGTGCATGTCGGAGCGCTGCGCGTGAAAGGCATCGACGCGCTCAAGCCGGTCGCGCAGGACATCGTCGTCACCGGGCATGACCGCGACGACATCGGCTTCCTGGTGTTCCCGAACATCCCCGAATGCCGTTCGCTGTGCCCGGGACTGCCTGCCGATGCGCCGGTCGAGCAGGTGCTGTCGAACCCGGCGGTGCTCGCCCGCGTGCGTCTCGGCATGGCCGCGATGATGCAGGCCGGCGGCGGCTCGTCCACGTGCCCGACGCGCGCGCTGCTGATGGCCGAGCCGCCATCGGTCGAAGCCGGCGAGATCACTGACAAAGGCTACATCAACCAGCGCGCGGTGCTGACCCGGCGCCACGACCTCGTCGAATCCCTGTACGCGGCGATGCCGGACAAGTCCGTCGTCACCGTGTAGCCGGACGCCGACCGGAGAACTTCGGCATGAATCACGAAAGGATCATTTTGATGACCGAACAACTGGTAAGAACCTCGTATGAGGACGACATCTACACCGTCACGCTGGCTCGCCCCGCGAAGCGCAACGCGATCAGCGACCGCCTGCTGGCCGCGATCGACGACGCTTTCGCGACCATCCCGGACAGCGCGCGGGTGATCGTGCTGGCCGGGGAGGGTGAGCATTTCTGCGCCGGCCTCGACCTGACCGAGCACCAGCACCGCGAGCCTTTCGGCGTCATGAAGCACTCACAGGGTTGGCACCGCGTGTTCAGCCGCATCCAGAACGGCGGCATTCCGGTCGTCGCGGCGCTGCACGGTGCGGTCATCGGCGGCGGCTTGGAGCTGGCGGCCGCGACGCACGTGCGCGTTGCCGAGCCGAACACGATCTATCAGCTGCCCGAAGGGCGCCACGGCATTTTCGTCGGCGGGGGCGGTTCGGTGCGCGTCGCGCGGATCATCGGTGCCGGACGGATGGGTGAAATGATGCTGACCGGACGCATCCTCGATGCCGACGAAGGACAGCGCCTCGGCCTGTCGCATTACCTCGTTGGGCCCGGCGAAGCGCTCGCGAAGGCGCAGCAGCTCGCGCGCCGGATCGCCGAGAACGCGCCGATGGCGAACTGGGCGATGGTCACGTCGATCGCCCGCATCGAGAACATGGCGGCCGACGACGGCTTCTTCGTCGAGTCGCTGACCGCCGCGGTCACGCAGACCGGCCCGGAAGTCGCCGAGCGCATCGGCCAGTTCCTGCAGCGCAAAGGTCAGGGAGCACAGCGATGAACACGACGAATTCCTACGCCGCGTCGCAAGCCGCGGCCCATGCCGCGCGCTATGACGACATCTGGCTCGTCGCGGGCAGCCGCACGCCTTTCGCCGACTACAACGGCGTGCTGCGCGACGTGTCGCCGACCGACCTCGGCATCTTTGCGGCGCGCGCGCTGTTCGACAGGAGCGGCATCCCTGCCACTGAGATCGACGCGATCGTCGCCGGCAACATGGCACAGGCGAGTTTCGACGCGTATTTCCTGCCACGCCACATCGGCCTGTATTCGGGGGTGAATCCGTCGGTGCCGGCACTGCTCGTGCAGCGGCTGTGCGGCACCGGCTTCGAGACGATCATCGCCGCCGCCGACCAGATCACGCTCGGCAAGGCGAAAGTCGCGCTCGCCGTCGGCACCGAATCGATGTCGCGCAACCCGATCGCCGCGTACACGCACCGCGCCGGTTTCCGCATGGGCCAGCTCGATTTCCGCGACTTCCTGTGGGAAGCGACGAAGGACACCGCGCCCGGCGCGAGCATGGGCGACACCGCCGAGAACCTCGCGAAGCGCTACGGCATCTCGCGCGACGAGGTCGACCGCTTCGCCGAGCAGAGCTTTGCACGCGCCGTCGCGGCGTGGGAGTCGGGCTGGTTCGCCGGCGAGGTGGCGCCCGTCGTCAATGCGAAATGGGAGCTCGACGGCTACAACGCCCGTTCGCTGAAGCTCGCCGACCGGGCTGAAGTGTGCGATCGCGACGGCCATGTGCGCCCGACGTCGTTCGACGCGCTGCAAAAACTGAAACCCGCGTTCGGTGGCGTGCAGACAGGCGGCAACAGCTCGGCGATCGTCGATGGCGCGGCCGCGGTGATCGTCGCGCATGGCGACTGGGTGCGCGCGCACGGCATCCGCCCGCTCGCGCGCATCGTCGCGGCGGCGTCGGTGGCAGTGCCGCCGGAGATCATGGGCATCGGGCCGGCGCCGGCGATCCGTGCCGCAGCGGTGAAAGCCGGACTCACTGTCGGCGACCTCGGGCGCGTCGAGATCAACGAAGCCTTCGGCGCGCAATACCTCGCGTGCGAGCGCGAACTGGGGCTCGACCGCGAGCGTGCCAACGTGCATGGCGGCGCAATCGCGATCGGCCATCCGCTGGGTGCATCCGGCGTGCGGCTGACGACGACGGTGGCGCGCGAGCTGCAGGAGGCGCGGCTGCAGTTCGGCGTGTCGTCGGCGTGCTGCGGCGGCGGCCAAGGTGTCGCGATCGTCGTCGAGAACGCCGACTGAACGACCGGTCGCGGAAAAGGGGAAAAACGATGAAACTCGAAAACAGCACTTTTATCGTCACCGGCGGGGCGTCTGGGCTCGGCGAAGCGACGGCGCGCGCGTTCCACGGCGCCGGCGCGAACCTCGTCATCGCGGACCTGAACAGCGTCGGCGGCGAAAAACTCGCCGATGAGCTCGGCGCCCGCGCGGCGTTCCACCGTACCGACGTCGCGTCCGAAGCCGATGCACGCGGCTGCGTCGAGCTCGCGCTCGCGCGCTTTGGCGCGCTCAACGGACTCGTCAACTGCGCGGGTATCGGCAGCGCCGCGAAAGTGCTCGGCCGCGACGGCCCGCATCCGCTCGACACGTTCGCGCGCATCGTGAACATCAACCTGGTCGGCACGTTCAACATGATCCGGCTCGCGTCCGAAGCGATGGCGAAAGGCGAGCCGAACGCCGGCGGCGAGCGTGGCGTGATCATCAACACCGCGTCGGTCGCCGCGTACGACGGCCAGATCGGCCAGGCCGGCTACGCCGCGTCGAAAGGCGGCATCGTGTCGATGACGCTGCCGATCGCGCGCGAGCTCGCGCGTTTCGGCATCCGCGTCGTGACGATCGCGCCGGGCCTGTTCCTGACGCCGATGATGCAGGCGCTGCCGCCCGAGGCGCAGAAATCGCTCGGCGAAGCCGTGCCGTTCCCGCCGCGCCTCGGCGAACCCGCCGAATACGCGCAGCTCGCGCGCCAGATCGTCGAGAACGCGATGCTCAACGGCGAGACGATCCGCCTCGACGGCGCGATCCGCCTCGCACCCCGCTAAGACCACTTGGCCGGACCTGCGCCGGCCGGAGCCGCCACCATGCACGATTACGCCGCGCCGCTGCGCGACATGCATTTCATCCTCCGCGAGCTGGCCGGGCAGGACGCGGTTTCTGCGCTGCCGGGATTCGAGGACGCGACGCCGGACGTCGTCGAGGCGATCCTGGACGAGGCGGGCAAGTTCGCCGCCGGCGTGCTCGGCCCGATCAACGCTCAGGGCGACGTGCAGGGTTGCCGGCTGGATGCCGACGGGCGCGTCGTCACGCCCGACGGCTGGAAGGATGCGTGGGACCGCTTCGTCGACGCCGGCTGGACCGGCCTGTCGCTGCCGCCGGAATTCGGCGGACAGGGCCTGCCGAAGCTCGTGTCGACGCCGGTGTGGGAGATGTGGTTCGCGACGAACATGGCGTTCGCGATGCTGCCGCAGCTGAACGTCGGCCAGGCCGAAGCCTTGCTGATCGCCGCCAGCGACGAGCTCAAGCAGACGTGGCTCCTCAAAGTCGTCAGCGGCGAGTGGGGCAGCACGATGAACCTTACCGAGCCGCAGGCGGG
This sequence comes from Aromatoleum buckelii, assembly GCF_012910785.2. Classification (GTDB taxonomy): domain Bacteria; phylum Pseudomonadota; class Gammaproteobacteria; order Burkholderiales; family Rhodocyclaceae; genus Aromatoleum; species Aromatoleum buckelii. The sequence goes on from NZ_WTVH02000009.1 coordinate 759,176, forward strand.
CTCCGACCTCGCGGCGACGCGCACCCGCGCCGAGCCTGCCGCCGACGGGATCTTCCGTCTGTTCGGCCAGAAGATCTTCATCTCTTACGGCGAGCACGAACTGACGAGCAACATCGTCCATCTCGTGCTCGCCCGGCTGCCCGACGCACCGGCCGGCGTCAAAGGGCTGTCGCTGTTCCTCGTGCCGAAATTCCTGCTCGACGCCGATGGCAATCCGGGGGCGAAGAACGACGTGCGCTGCATCGCGATCGAGCACAAGCTCGGCATCCACGGCAGCCCGACCTGCACGATGAGCTACGGCGACGCCGGCGGCGCCGTCGGCTGGCTCGTCGGCGCGCCGAACCGCGGCCTCGAGACGATGTTCATCATGATGAACGAAGCGCGCTTCGGCGTCGGCGTGCAGGGCGCCGGGCTCGGCGAGCGCGCCTATCAGCTCGCGCTCGGCTATGCGCGCGAACGCGTGCAGGGCCGCGACGCGATCACCGGCGAAGCCGGCCAGCCGATCCTCCATCACCCCGATGTCAAGCGCATGCTGCTGTCGATGCGCGCGCGGGTGATGGCGATGCGCACGCTGCTATACACCGCAGCCGGCTGGTTCGACTTCGCCGAGCATCATCCGGAGGCCGCCTTCGCCGCGAAATGCCGGCGTTACGTCGACCTGTTGATGCCGGTCGCGAAAGGCTGGTGCACCGAAGTCGGCCAGCAGGTCTGCAGCGACGCGATCCAGGTGTTCGGCGGCATGGGCTTCGTCGAGGAGACGGGCATCGCGCAGTTCGCCCGCGACGCGCGCATCATCACGATCTATGAAGGCACGACCGGCATCCAGGCCAACGACCTGATCGGCCGCAAGATCCTGCGCGAAGGCGGCGAGACGCTGCGCGAACTGATCGCGGACCTGCACGCGACTGCTGCGATGTTGCGCGAAGAGGCCCAGCTCGCGTCGCTTGCCGACGGATTCGCCGACAGCATTATCGCCGTCGAACGAGCGGCCGAGTGGGTGCTCGCGAACGGGAAGGAACGCTTTGCCGAAGTGCTCGCTGGCGCAGTGCCGTTCCTGCATCTGCTCGGGATCACGTGCGGTGCGTGGCAGATGGCGCGCGTCGCGCTCGCCGCGCGGCGACGGCTCGCGGCCGGCCAAGGCGACCCGGTGTACCTCGCGAGCCTCGTCGAGCTCGCCCGTTTCTACATCGCAAGCTTCGGCCCGCAGGCGGTGGCGTGCTCGCAGGCCGTGCGGGAAGCCGGCGGGCCCTTGATCCGCTTCCACCCTGCTGCCTTCTGAGCGAAGTAAGCCCCGCCGTGGCGAGGCAAAGTGAGACGGAGAAACAGCCGAGGCCGTTCGCCCTGAGCCTGTCGAAGGGCGCTGCCAGGGCTTCGACAAGCTCAGCCCGAACGGTAATTAGCTGACGAGCCAATAATGGCGAATGGAAGCTGTTTCTCGAGAGCCCGCGCCGCCCGCTTCATTCGAGCCGCTGCCGCGTTGCGTCGAACTCCTTGCGATAGCGCTCGACGAGTTCGCGCGCGATCTGCCGCAGCTGCTGCGGCTCGGCGTTCAGGGCGTCGCCGATGCCGTCCGCGAGGTCCTCCAGCGCGACCGTCGCACGCACTTCCGGCGGCTCCCACGTCGCGGCGAAAGCCGCCTGCTTGCCGGGCCGTTCGCCCGCGGACGGGTGGAGCAAGTTGACGCGCGGCAGCGCGAAGGCCATCGCGACGATCCGGCCATGCAGGCTGCTGCCGCAGTACCCGCGACTCGCTGCGATCAGCGCGCAGATGTCCCAGATGTCGAGCGATTCGACGATCCTCAGCGGTGTCGCCGGCAGGCGCGCCGCGAGCCGCGCGTAGCAGGCGGTGTCGTCGTGCCACGGCGCTGCGCCGGCGCGAAACAGCACGACGCCGTGACCGCTCGAACGTGCGCTGCGTTCGAGCCCGGCGGCGATCGCGTCGAGCGTTGCGTCGGCGCCGAAGTCGGCGCTGAACTGAACCGCGAGATAACCTTGCGGGAACGCGGCGCGGATCTGCGCGATTTCGCCTACGCGCGCGTGCCGGGCAATGCGCTCGCCGAACAGCGCCGCGACCATGACTGCGGGATCGGGCACGAGCCGGGCGGTGATGCCTGCCGCGCCGAGCTGCGCGAGCGTCTCGCGGTCCCGCACGCCGACGACATCGGCAGCGCGAAGATTCGCGAGGACTTCGGTCCGCAATGCTTCGTCGCACTCGCGAAAGCCCGTGCCGCCGACCGCGTTGTAGATCAGGCGTGCAGCGGGGAAAAGATTCTGCGGCACGCAATAGGGTGCGAGGGCGCGAGTGCCCAGCCGGCGCTGCGCCCATTCCAGCGCCTCTTCCGGGCGCGGGTCGAGGCGGGCGACGACTACGTGCGCGTCCCGCAGCGGGAGCAGCATCACCGCGGCGTGCCACGCGCCGCACGTGAGAATCTCGCCGCCGACGTGGATGAGGTTGACGCGGCGCTCACCACAGGCCGCCGCGAGTGGCCCGATCGCGCGGATCGCATGCCCGCCGAAACGCCGCAGATCGGCGTCGACGAGACCGGCGAACACCGGCTTCCGGTCGTCGAGCATCGCGGCGACGACGTGCGGAAACAGCAGGTCGCCGAAGTTGTGGCGGTCGAACGCGCCGAAAAGGATCGTCGCGATGTCCGTCTGCGGCTGGGGAACGACCTGACTTCCTGCCACGACTGTCTCCTTTTGGTGTCCGCTGTCAGGCCGCAATGATTGCCTCTAGAATGTGCGGCCCGAGCCCAGCGCAAACCTTGTGGCGATTCCCGAAGGATCAGGCCGTCACTGCCGTCAGCGGACGTTCCTGCCGCGACCCCGCTCACCGATCCGGTCTTCCCGACAGGTTCTCCTGCCATGATGTCAGACACCTCCTTGCGCGTTTTGTCGGTGATCCCGCCGATGACGCAACTCAACACGCCGTACCCGTCCACCGCGTACCTGACCGGCTTCCTGCGCTCGCGCGGCATCGATGCGGTGCAGGAGGATCTGGCGCTGGCGCTCGTGCTGCGGCTGTTTTCCGGCGACGGCCTGGCGGCGATCCGCGACAACATCGAAGCGACGCCCGAATCCAAACGCCCGCCGCGCGTGCGGGATTTCCTCGCGCAATTCGACCGCTACCGGACGACGATCGGGCCGGCGATCGCGTTTCTGCAGGGGCGCGATCCGACCGTCGCGCACCGCATCGCCGGGCGCAGCTTCCTGCCCGAAGGCTCGCGCTTCGAGTCGCTCGACGTCTATGTCGATCCGGACGGAGGCGATCCGCTCGCGTGGGCGTTCGGTGCGCTCGGACTGCAGGACCGGGCGCGGCATCTTGCGACGCTGTATCTGAACGACGTCGCCGACGTGCTGCGCGAAGCCGTCGATCCGCGCTTCGAGTTCGTGCGCTACGCCGAATCGCTGGCGCAGAGCCAGCCGACTTTCGATCCGCTTGCCGAAGCCCTCGCAGCGCCGCTCAATCTCGTCGACCGCACGCTGCGCACGCTGACATTGGACGCAATCGCACGCCATGCGCCGCAGCTCGTGCTGCTGTCGGTGCCGTTCCCGGGGGCCGTCTACGCGGCGTTTCGCATCGCGCAGGCGATCAAGGAACACGACCCAGCGATCGTCACGGTCCTGGGCGGCGGGTTCGTGAATACCGAGTTGCGCGAACTCCGCGAGCCGCGGGTATTCGATTATTTCGACTACGTGACGCTGGACGATGGCGAGCGCCCGATCCTGGCGCTGCTCGACCACCTTGCCGGCGCGCGTTCGCGGCAGCGCCTGGTGCGCACTTTCGTGCCCGGCGACGACGCGACGGTGCGCTACATCGACATCGGCGAAGCCGACATCGCGTTCGCCGAAGTCGGCACGCCGACCTGGGACGGCCTGCCGCTGGACCGCTACCTTTCGGTCCTCGACATGCTCAACCCGATGCACCGGCTGTGGTCGGATGGGCGCTGGAACAAGCTCACCGTCGCGCACGGCTGCTACTGGAAGAAGTGCAGCTTCTGCGACGTCAGCCTCGACTACATCTCGCGCTACGACGGTGTCGCCGCGACGACGCTGGTCGATCGCATCGAGGCGATCATCGACGAGACCGGCCAGACGGGTTTCCATTTCGTCGACGAAGCCGCGCCGCCGAAAGCGCTGAAAGCGCTCGCGCAGCAGCTTCTCGACCGCCGCCGCGCAATCTCGTGGTGGGGCAACATCCGCTTCGAGAAATCGTTCACGCCCGAGCTGTGCCGGTTGCTGGCCGACAGCGGCTGCATCGCGATTTCGGGCGGCCTCGAAGTCGCGTCGGACCGCCTGCTCAAACTGATGAACAAGGGGGTGTCGGTCGAGCAGGTCGCGCGCGTCACGCACGGTTTCAGCGAAGCCGGCATCCTCGTCCACGCCTACCTGATGTACGGGTTTCCGACCCAGACCGTGCAGGACACCGTGGATGCGCTCGAATACGTGCGGCAGCTCTTCGAAGCCGGCTGCATCCAGTCCGGGTTTTTCCATCGCTTCGCCTGCACCGTGCATTCGCCCGTCGGCCAGCAGCCCGAAATGTACGGCGTCACGCTGGCACCGCTACCGCCGGCATCGTTCGCGCGCAACGACGTGCGTTTCCTCGACCCGACGGGCGTCGACCACGACATGCTGGGGACTGCGCTGAACAAGGCGCTGTACAACTACATGCACGGCATCGGTCTCGACGAAGACGTGCGCAGCTGGTTTTCCGATCGCGTACCTCGCCCTCGCGTGCCTCGCCAGTTCATCGCGCGGGCGTTGCGGTGAGCGTTTCGGACGGGTCGTATCAGCGTCAGCGCGCGGTCGCCGGCGTTTTCTCCGCCGCGGTCCTTGAGGCGAAGCGCCCCTTGCGCTAGGCTGGTACCCCAGTGCGGGGGGCGGAGGTCGATGATGACGGTGCCGGCATGACGGGCGCACGATTCGGCGATCCCGACTGCGGCCCCCGAAAATGCACTGTCCGTGACCACAGGTCGCGAGGTTCTTTGATATGGAAATGGAGTGTTCGAGCATGAGTGCGTGGAGCTGTCCTCACGATCTGGAAGGAATTTGTCAGCGGGTGCAGGGCGCGGTCTGTTCGCCCGGCATGCGTGGTTGCGAGCTGGAAGGCAAGGTCCGGTTCGCCCGCGACGAGATGAACCTGCCGCGCAAGCCGGTCAAGGCGGCTCCCCCCGCCCGCAGCGAAAAGCCCGCGCAAGCTCCGAGGCGCCGGCTGCCGTTCTGAGAGCCCGCCAGGAAACAGCTTTGCCGTTTCCGTGCCCCCAAGGGAACAAGAAAACTTGAGGCGGCGCCGCGTTTTCTCGAGAGCGGGCCGCACGCGACAATCGAATTTATCGGCCTCGGCGTCGCCAGGCCCTCTTCTCAAGGACAGAGATGAGCCGACTCCGCTCCGATGTGACACTCGACGTGCTCAATCAGCGCGGCGGCGAATACCTGCCAGGCTATCTCGGCATCGAAATCCTGTCGGTGGAGCAGGGCACGCTCAACAGCCGGATGCCCGTCAGGCAGCTGCATTTCGCACCGAACAATTTTCTCCACGCGGCGAGCATCGTCGCGCTGGCCGACACCACTTGCGGCTACGGCACGATGGCGCACCTGCCGGACGGCGCCGAATCGTTCACGACGATCGAACTCAAGAGCAACCATCTCGGCACGGTCAGGGACGGCAGCATCGCGTGTGTCGCGACCGCTCAGCATCTGGGGAAGAGCACGCAGGTGTGGGACGCCGTCGTGACCGACGAAGGGACCGGGCGCAAGCTCGCGCTGTTCCGCTGCACCCAGATGATCCTGTGGCCGAAGTCCTGAGCGGGCACCCGATGCTGGTACCGCACAGCGTTTGCGCACAATAGCGAGCCGGTACCGGCTGCACAGGGCCTGAAACGCTTTCGTTCCGATTTGCCGCGCCGCTTGCAGGCGCGAGTCCGCTTTTCTCAGCTCCGCCAATCCCCTGCGTTGCCTGCATCCTGATCGGACCCGAACCCGCGCTTCCTTTCTTGAAGCCGCGAATCCACGGGTGCGCGCGTGTAGCGATTGCGCCGAATTTAAACCGCTTGTCACTGAGAATGCTTCGCGTTTATGATGCGGCCCGTTCTCATTTACTCACGTCGAATCTCCCGGGACGATTCGGCGCAAATTTTCCAGTCAACGGCAAGCCAGGCGACATCTCTCCCAGCCAGCCAGGATTCACGAAGGAGCAAGATAGATGTCGTTCAAGATCCGCATGAAGCCCGCGGCAGTGGCCGTGTTCGCCGCGCTCGGCGGCGCTCATGTCGCTGTGCATGCCGCCGACGCCGTGCTGGGCCCGGTTCTCGTCAAGGGCGAGGCCGAGCGGGCCGACGGACCGGTCGAAGGCTATCGCGCGACCCGTTCGGCCACTTTCACCAAGACGGACACGCCGTTGAAAGAAGTGCCGGCGTCGATCACCGTCGTGCCGGGAGAAGTCATCCAGGACCAGGCGATGCGCGGCATGTCCGACGTGCTGCGCTACGTGCCGGGCGTGACGGCGGCGCAGGGTGAAGGCAACCGCGACCAAATGGTCATCCGCGGCAACAACACGACGGCCGACTTCTTCGTTAACGGCATCCGCGATGACGCGCAGATCTTCCGTGACGTCTATAACCTCGAGCGCGTCGAAGTGCTGAAGGGCCCGGGCGGCATGACATTCGGCCGCGGCGGCGCCGGTGGCGTGGTCAACCGCGTGACGAAGCGGCCGGTGTTCGGCCATTTCGGCGAAGCCAGCCTTACCGTCGGCAGCTGGGATCAGCTGCGCGGCACTGTCGACGTCGGCGAAAAGATCAACGACGCGGCGGCGTGGCGCCTGAACGCGATGGCCGAAAAAGCCAACAGCTTCCGCGACGGCGTCGACCTTGAGCGCTACGGCATCAATCCGACAATCACCTTCACGGCAGGCGGCAACACGGCGTTGACTCTCGGCTTCGAGCATTTCCGCGACGAGCGCACCGCCGACCGCGGCGTGCCGTCGCAGAACGGCCGGCCGTTCGACGACAGCCGCAGCCGCTTCTTCGGCAATGCCGACCAGAGCGAATCGCTCACCGGTGTGGACGCGCTCACCGCAGTCATCGAGCACGACTTTGGCGGCGTGCAGCTGCGGAACAGCTTCCGCGCGGCGCAGTATGACAAGTTCTACCAGAACGTCTTCGCCGGCAGCGCGATCAATGGCGGGGGAACCCTCACGCTGTCCGCCTACAACAACTCGAACGACCGGCTGAATGTCTTCAACCAGACCGACCTGACGACGAAGTTCGCGATCGGCGGCCTGCAGCACACGCTGCTCGCCGGCATCGAGCTCGGCTATCAGGACAGCGACAGCCGACGCAAGAGCGGCCAGTTCGCGCCCGGCACAAACGTCGTGCCGGCGGGCAATCCCTTCGGGACGGCGATCAGTTTCAATCCGACTGCCGGCGACGCGAACAACAACGTCGAGTCGAATACTTACGCCATCTACCTGCAGGACCAGATTGCGCTGAACGAGCAGTGGAAAGTGCTTGCGGGCCTGCGCTACGACAAGTTCGACGTCGACTTCAACGACAAGCGTGCGAATCCAGCTGACCTGTCGACCACCGACGAGGAAGTCAGCCCGCGTTTCGGCGTGATCTGGACGCCGACGGCGGCGCAGACCTACTACGCGAGCTACAGCTACTCCTTCCTGCCCGCTGGCGAACAGCTGAGCCTGTCGCCCACGACCGAGGACCTCAAGCCCGAGAAAGCGATCAACTACGAAATCGGCGCGCGCTGGGATCTCGCACCCGCGCTGACGTTGTCCACGGCGGTGTTCCGCCTCGACCGCGAGGACGTGCGTGCCGCCGACCCGCTCAACCCGGGCTTCTTCGTGCAGACCGGCGAGCAGCGCACCGAAGGCTTCGAGATCGGTCTGCAGGGCCAGGTGACACCGTGGTGGCAAGTCTTCGCCGGCTACGCGAACCTCGACTCCGAGATCACGAAGTCAACCTCCAGCGGGCCCAAGGGACGCAAGGTCGGCCTCGTTCCCGACCACATGGCGTCGATCTGGAACCGCTTCGACCTCGGTCAGGGCTGGGGCGTCGGTCTCGGCGTGATCAACCAGTCGTCGAGCTATACGTCCTTCACGAACAGCGTGAAACTGCCGTCGTTCACCCGCGTCGACGGCGCGGTCTACTACACTTTCAACGACCGCAAGACCCGGCTCGCGCTCAACGTCGAGAACATCACCGACAAGGAATACTTCCCGACGGCGCACAGCGACAACAACATCAGCCCGGGAGCGCCTCTCAATGCGCGTCTGACCCTGAGCACGGCGTTCTGAAAACTGATCCTTCCGCGGGCTGACGCGACGTGCAAAAGCCCGCGGAAGACCGGCCCAAGCGGGCCCGACGGCTTTCGCGAGCCCTCGGGCCCGTTTTTTGATATACCTTTTCGGCACCAGACTTTGCCGGAAGGAAATGACATGACGACGAACACTGCGAACACTGCCTATTCCGCGACTGCGCCCGAGCGTGCGGAGATCGATGCGCTGCAGGAGCCGGCTGTCGTCGAGTTCGGCGCGAACTGGTGCGGGTATTGCCAGGCGGCGCAGTCGCTGATCGCCACTGCGTTCGCCCGCCATCCGCGGGTGCGGCATATCAGGGTCGAAGACGGCAAGGGGCGCAAGCTCGGCCGCTCGTTCGGCGTCAAGCTGTGGCCGACGCTGATCTTCCTGAAAGAGGGAAAGGAGGTCGCCCGCCTGGTCCGCCCTGCGAATGCGGACGCGATCGCGGAGGCGCTCGGGCGCATCGACACGGACGCGTAACGCGCGCGGCTTTCATCCGCCTTCGTTGAACCCCCTGATTTGCCGCCGCGCCTTCTTCGTCGGGCGCCCGCGCAGATCGCTGCCCGGTACCGGCGCGAGCCGGCGGTTTTCCTTTTCCGCCGCGCGCCGTTCGCCGCTTTCGATGGTCTCCTCGTACAACTCGCGTGCTTCGGGCGCCGGACGACGCTGCTCATTGAGGCCGCGCACGACGACAGTCCAGTGCGCATCGCCCGTGACGATCTCGAGCGTGTCGCCCGGGCGCACGTCGCGAGCAGGCTTGACGGCGTGACCGTTGAGCCTGACGTGACCGGCCTCGACGGACTGGCTGGCGAGCGAGCGCGTCTTGTAGAAGCGCGCTGCCCACAGCCATTTGTCGAGGCGCATGCGGTCGGTGTTTTCGGCGTTTGCCATGCTGGAACGTGGTTCTCCGGACGGTTTTTCCGTGCTTGCCGATTCACCCGGCCGGCAGGTCGGGCAGACGAGGGGACGGGCCAGCGGCCGGCTCAGCGTACCTCGATTTCGTTGATCACCCCCCTGACACCGTGCAGGAACCACGCGTCCAGTTCGGCGCGCTGGCGTTCGTCCTCGGAGGGCACAACGCCCTTGAGCGTGACGACGAAGTCGCGACTGCTGATGGCGATCTGCTCCGCATGCACGAGCGGATCGGTTTCGAGCACGAGACGCATCGCCTCGACGACTTCCTCGTCGTTGTCCTCTTCGGGAGGCCGGATTTCGAGCGCGTTGTCGACGTCGCGACAACCTCGCGCCCACCACGCCAGCACCCCCGCCAGGCGTTTGTGGGACAGACTGATGACGTGGCCGCTCAGCGTGATCACGCCATCCTCGACGGCAATATCGATCGCGCCGCTCGGGTCGACGCTCGCGTCGCGCAGCACTTCCAGACGACCCGAGCTCAGGACCCGCAGCGTGCAGTTGAAGAAATCGACGTCCCGCGAAATCCGTTTGCAGGCCGCGTCGCGGATCGCGCCGTCGCCTGCTTCCGCGACCGGTGCAATCCGCAGCCGATCGATGACTGTCTGCACACCCTCGACCTCGGTGGCGGCTGTAACCGCGCGTCGCTTGCTCGCGATTCCCGGCACTTCGCCGGACAGGGTCACCACGCCCGCGGCAACGCTCACGTCGAGCGGATGAACGACGGGATCGATATGCGCGCCGCGCTCGAGTGCGGCAAGAACACGACGCACGATGTCATCTTTCGTCTGCATGATTCCGTCTCCTTCGGCGATGGCGGCAGGGCCCGTTTGTCTGATCATAGACAACGAACCGGCAGTGGCGCGATGCTCAGGGGTGATGGAGGTGTAGCAGGCGGGGCAACACGGCCCGACCGATCCGGCGCCCAAAAGCACAGCGCCCCGCTGCTGGCGGGGCGCTGTGGCGTTCTTTGCTGTCAGGCCGCTCGGCGGCCGCAGCCTCAGCCGCCGGCGATGATCGGCACCAGCGTGACGCGGTCACCATCGTTCAACGCGGTCTCGCGCTCGCCCGACAGCACCATGCGGCCGTTGACCGCGACGTTCCACGAATGGTCGCCGAGTTCCTCCTGCGCTTCCGGGAACCGCCGGCGCAGCGCCTCGCGCAGCGCGATCACGTTCGATACCGGCTCGTCGATGACGATGTCCTTGTCCGGCGCACCCGGAATCGGCTTCGGCAGTTCGACGCGGACCGCAAAGCCGGTCATCGTGCGGGCGAGCTGCTGGTGCCAGTCGGCGCTCGGCACGCCTTCGGCGTTCAGACCGGTGACCGTGTAGAAGCGCGACTTCATCGCCTCGAATTCCTTGCGATCGACTTTCTCGCCCTTGAACGGACCGACTTCGATTTCCTCGTCGAACCAGCGCCGCGGCAGCGTGTCGTCCTTCGCGCGCAGGCCGAGGCGGAAGTTCAGCAGCCGCTCGATGCCGGTGATGTTGCGTCCGATCTCGTTGAGATCATCGGCGCTGAGCGTCACGTCGGTGGCAGTCGACACCTGGGTCGCGAAGTCGCCGCAGTCGGGCGTGGTGGGCGAGTTGAACAGCTTGGTGTTGAACCGGCACATGCCGACCGAGTCGCCGACGGCGAACGTGTTCTCGCAGCGACGCACCGCGAACTCCTTGCCTCCGTAGCCGTTCGGCTCCGGCACGACGGCGCCGCCGTAGAGCTGCGTCTTGAATGCCGCGTCGTCGTTGATGCGCGCGTTGATCTCCAGCGTGACGCGGTTGCGCAGGTGGTCCATGCCGCGCGTCGCGACCGACAGACCGAGCGCGAACGCCTTGAGGATGCGCGCGTCGTGCGGATCGGACTGGAACAGGCCCTTGACCGCCATGCGGTAATCGAGCGCTTCCTTCGGGTACTTGCCGCGCTCGACGGCTCGTGACGAGTCGGCGATCGTGTCGCCGAAGCCTTCGCGCTTGGCTGTCATGAACAGCAGCTTTTCGATCGACTCGTAGTTGCCCCACGACAGGTCGAGGCCGCCGGTGTGACTGGCGTCGATGATGCCGCGCTGCCACAGCTCCATCGCCCACGCGATCGCGCTGCCGGTCGAGGCCGAGTCGAGGCCGAGGTCGTTGAGGATGTTGTTGAGGCGCAGCACCTGTTCGGGTTCGCGCAGCCCGATCATCGGACCGAACTTGCCGACAGTGACGTACTCCGGGCCGTCACCCTTGTCGTACTTGTCGAACTGGCCGTCGTTATGGATGCCGTTGTAGGTGCGCTGCTTCTTGTGCTCGACATCGGCCTGGGCCTTGTCGTAGCTCGCATTGCCCTTCAGGCCTTTCAGTGCCGCCGAGCCCCAGCCGCCCTTGCCTTCGGGGGTCATGTCGTTGAGGTTGCGGCAATGCACCGGGCACTTGAAGCAGCCGTCCATGCCGGGACGGTAGGGGTCGAAGTTGTCGGCGTCAAGCGACTCGTGCCACGCGGTCTTCTGGTTGTTCATCGTGCCGAGCGCACCGAGCACGCGCGAAGGCTTGTACAGGAACGGCGTGCCGACCTGCTTGAGCGCATTCTTGATGACCGAGGTCGAAGTGATCTTCTTGCCGATCACCTTGTTGTGAGCCTTGAGCTCGGCCACTTTCGGCGCCTCGTCGGGCTTGCCGTGCACCATGATCGCTTTCAGGCGCAGCGCGCCCATTTTCGCGCCGCCGCCGCCACGCGCCCAGATCGCCTTGATGCCGCCCATGATGCCGCTGCACAGCGCGAGGTTTTCGCCGGCACTGGTGATGCGGGCGAGCGCCATGTCCTTGCGTTCGGTGCAGTCGAAGTCGCGCTCGATGGCGCCGGGGATCTCGAGGTTATCGAGGCCGACGTAAGGCGTCGCGTCGAGGAACTGGACTTCGTCGTGCGCGATGCGCAGCAGCGTCCATTGCGGCGCCAGGCCGTACAGCACAATGTGATCGTAGCCGTGGCGCTTGACGAAGGACGGGAAGTAATCGCCGCCGTTGGTGTCGAGGATCGCGTCGCTTTCCGGCGAGCGGCTGGTGAAATTGCCGCGCGTTGCGGCTGGCATGTCGCCGGTAAGCGTGCCGGCGCCGAAGATCAGCGGCACTTCGGGGTCGAGCGCGTCGCGTTCTTCCTGCAGCAGATTGTAGAGCAGGTACATGTTGGCGCCGCGGCCGCCGAGGAACGTCTGCAGCACGTCGCGCGGCAGGTATTTGCGGCGCGTCTCGCGGCGTTCGAGATCGACGAACAGGGTCAGGCCCTGTGTCGGGAACTGCGGCTCGTCATGCATTCTGGCGCACAACTGCTCGACCTTCGTCCTGATATTCATTGGCGTATCCGTGGCAATCAAGGGGTGTTTCGAAGTATAGAGAGCAAATTGTTTGACGTCAAACAATGGCGGCGAGAAATGAATGCCTTCGAACGGCAACTGATTTCCGAACCTTCGGCGACGAACCTCTGCGCTGTCTCATCCCTCGATCGCGCCACCCGCCCGGGCATCGAAACGGCGGTGCAAATGAAAACGGGCGCCGCGGCGCCCGTCGATTCTGGGCAGCAGATGATCAGAACAGGTGGTTCAAACCGACCATCAGGTTGCGGCTCGTGTCGCCGGGCGAAGTGTTGGCCGCGCTCACAAACGACGGGGAGCGGACTGCCCGTCCGTCGTCGTTGCTGATGTGGCCGTAACCAGCGTAGGCGAGCGTGCGCTTCGACAGCGAGTGGGAGTACACCAAAGCCCAGGAGTCGGCGTCGCTGTCGTTCGTATCCGCGTCCAATTGGCCATAGGCCACGGAGAATTTGCCCGAGGTGCCAATCGGCAAGGTGCCGCCGATATGCCAGACGTTGTCGGTGTCTTCCGCTGCGGTGGCATCCTCGATGCGCTGATACGAGCCGGCCAGCTTGAACACGCCGAAATCGTAGGAACCGCCGATGTATGCTTCGCGCTTGTCCTCGTCGCCGACGTGTTCCTTCACTTGGCTGTAGATCAGGCCGATGGCGAGCGGGCCGTTCGCGTAGTCGGCGCCGATGGCGGCAATGTCGCCTTTCCTGCGGTCGTCGTCCTGGTTTACTTCATTGAGACCATAGATCGCGTTGAGCGTCAGGCCGCCGAAGTTCGGCGACTTGTAGTTGATCGAGTTGCTGACGCGGGCGGGACCTCCTGCTACCAGGTTCGATCCGGCGGCAGCCGCCAGGGCAAACTGCGGGCTGATCGGCACGGGAACGATGGCGTCGTACTTGAACACGTAGTAGCCCGGGTGGTACTGGCGACCGAGGCCGATGAAGCCGAAGCCGCCCTGCAGGCCGATGAACTGCTGCCGCGAAAGGTTGGGGGCTGCACCGAGGCCTGCGTTCTGGTCGAGCTCGATCCCGTACTCCAGCGTGAACAGGGCCTTGAGTCCGTTACCGAGGTCTTCGGTGCCGCGGAAGCCGAGGCGCGAACCCGCCCAGCCGCCACTCTGCACACCGGTAAATTTCGCGTCTCCGGTCTTGCCGTAGCCGATGAAAGCATCGGCCACGCCATATACCGTCACATTCGACTGGGCTGCGGCGGAAGCCGAAACCAGACCGGCGACGATACAAGAGACCGCTATGGCGAGACGTTTTTTGTGCATTGATTTCCCCTTTTTTGATGTGGATTCGAAGCCCGTTGCAAACTCGTCCGATGCAGGCCGGCAAGTTGAACTTTGTTATGAAAGGTGCTGCTCTCCCTGGTGAAACCTGTGCCGGTTCTTGTCGGCGCATCGCCGGGGCGATAACCATTCTTGCGCCAATGTATTTTCCGAATCGTGTCTAACAAATAGTTACAAGTCAAACAAAAGATCAACGAATTCATCCATCAGGCATCGGATGCTTCACGGCGCGTGCCGCTGCAGAGCCGTCCTGAGGTCGGGGACAACCCGCTTGCGAAGTCCCTGGCAAGAGGCATTTATGAATATCGTAGATTGTTTGATATTCATCAATCGAAGCGAAAATAGGCGGTGCTTCGTGTTGTGGGGCGCCTGCCCCAGGCCTATCGTGCAGGAAAACAAAAACCACGAACCGATACACCGGAGGAGCAGATGAGCAAAGGTATTTCAGCGGGATTCAAGGTAGTGGCCGGGGCGACGATGGCCCTGGCGTTCGGTGCAGCGTCGGCGCAGGAAGTGACGCTGAAGGTGCATCACTTTCTGCCGCCGGGTTCGACGGCGCACGCGAAGTTCATCACGCCGTGGTGCGACAAGATCAACAAGGAATCCGCCGGCCGGCTGAAATGCCAGATCTACCCGGCGATGCAGCTCGGCGGCACGCCGCCGCAGCTGATCGATCAGGCGCGTGACGGCATCGCCGACATCGTCTGGACGCTGCCCGGCTACAGCGCCGGGCGCTTCCCCGCGGTCGAAGTGTTCGAGTTGCCGTTCATGACCAAGACGGCGGAATTGTCGAGTCGTGCATTGTGGGAATACGTCACGGTGAACAAGCTCGACCAGACCGAGTTCAAGGACATTCATCCGATCCTGTTCCACGTCCACGACAGCGGCCAACTGCACCTTGTCAAAGGGCCGATCACCCAGCAGTCAGACTTCCGCGGCCTCAAGCTGAGGGCGCCGACGCGCCAGACGAACAAGTTCCTCGCCGCGCTCGGTGCGACGCCGGTCGGCATGCCGGTGCCGCAGGTTTCCGAAGCGCTGTCGAAAGGCGTCATCGACGGAGCGATGCTGCCGTGGGAAGTGGTCCCTGCGGTCAAGGCCCACGAACTGGTCAAGTTCCACAGCGAAGGCGACCCGAAAGCGCGCGCGCTCTACACGACCGCGTTCGTCTTCGCGATGAACAAGGCGAAGTACGCCAGCCTGCCCGCCGACCTGAAGCAGGTCATCGACGCCAATGGCGGAGCAGAGGCCTCGACGTGGGTCGGCAAGGTGTGGGACGAGTCGGCGGCCGCCGCGCGCAAACTGGCGTCGGACCGCGGCAACCAGTTCAATGTCATCCCCGCAGCCGAACTCAAGAAGTGGGAGAAGGCCGGCCAGCACGTCTATGACTCGTGGGTTTCGGAAGTCTCGGGCAAGGGATACGACGGCAAGGCGCTGCTCAAGAGCGCGCAGGACCTGATCCAGAAGCACGATCCGATCTGAAGCATTCGGCACCTCGCGATGCGAACCGCCTCGGTTCGCATCGCGGCCACATGACCCGCGGTCTGCGGGTCCGGCGACGAATCGCTCGCCGGCCGGGATCGCCTCACCGGGAGACTTCAAATGTCCGAACCCATTGCAACGCCGGTCTGTGCACCGCAGGACCCGATCGGCCGCTCACTGTTCTTCCTTTCCCGCACGTTCGCCGCGGCCGGCGGACTGGTGCTGGTCGCGGTCAGCATCATGTCGGTGTTCAGCATCGCGAGCCGCGCGCTGACCGGCAACGCAGTGCTCGGCGACTTCGAACTGGTGCAGATCGGTTCCGCCGTTGCGGTCGCCGCGTTCCTGCCGTGGGGCCAGATGCGCGGCAGCCACGTGTTTGTCGACTTCTTCACGACCGGCCTGCGCCCCTGTATGCGGGCACGACTCGACGGTCTCGGTGCCTTGTTGCTCGCCATCTGCGCTGGGATCGTGGCTTGGCGAATGACGATCGGCACGGTCGATCTCAGGGCCAGCAGTGAAACCTCGATGCTGCTCGGCGTGCCCACCTGGTACGCGTACATGCTGATGTCGCCGTCTTTCGCGCTGCTCGCCGCGACCGCGTTTTACACGTCCTCACAGAAATTCCGGGAGCAGCCAGCATGAGCGGTACGGCAATCGGTGCAAGTTTCTTCGTTTTCCTGCTGGTGCTGCTGGCGCTGCGGGTGCCGATCGCAATCTCGATGCTGATCACCGGCGTGGCCGGCTACGTCACGATGGCGGGCTGGGATCCGCTGCTCGGCTATCTGAAGACCGCTGCCTACGGGCGCTATTCGATCTACGATCTGTCGGTCGTCCCGCTGTTCCTGCTGATGGGCAGCTTCGCGTCGCGCGGTGGCCTGTCGAAAGCGCTGTTCGGTGCCGCCGAATCGATGATCGGTCATTACCGCGGCGGGGTCGCGATGGCGGCGGTCGGCGCTTGCGCAGGGTTCGGCGCGATTTGCGGCTCGTCGCTCGCGACGGCGGCGACGATGGGGCAGGTCGCGCTGCCGGAACTGCGCCGGCTCAATTACTCGCCGGCACTCGCGACAGCGACGCTGGCCGCCGGGGGGACGCTGGGCATCCTGATTCCGCCGTCGGTCGTGCTGGTGATCTACGCGATCCTCGCCGAGCAGAACATCGCCAAGCTGTTCGCGGCGGCGCTCATTCCCGGGATCATCGCCGCCCTCGGCTACATCGCCGTCATCGCGCTGCACTGTCGGCTCAACCCGGATGCGGGCCCGGCGGGGGAACGCAAGAGCGTGGCGCTGCGCATTCGTGCGCTGATCGACGTATGGCCGGTGCTGGCGATCTTCGTCGTCGTCATCGGGGGCATCTACGGCGGCATCTTCACGCCGACCGAGGCCGCTTCGGTCGGCACGATCGGGGCAGGGGTGCTGGCAGTCGCCAAGGGCATGCGCCTGGACGGACTGATGGAGTCGCTGTACTCGACCGCCGAGGCCACGGCGATGATCTTCCTGATCCTGCTCGGGGCCGACGTGCTCAACGTGTTTCTCGCGCTGACGCAGATGCCGGCGGAACTGGCGAGCTGGGTTTCGGGTTCGGGACTGCCGCCGCTGCTGGTGCTGTTCGCGATCATCGTGATTTACGTGTTCCTCGGCTGCGTCATGGACAGCCTGTCGATGATCCTGCTGACGATCCCGATTTTCTTTCCGGTGATCATGGGGCTCGACTTCTGGGGCCTGGACCAGTCCGAGAAGGCGATCTGGTTCGGCATCCTCGCGCTGATGGTCGTCGAAGTCGGCCTCATCACGCCGCCCGTCGGAATGAACGTCTACATCATCAACAGCATGGCGAAGAATGTCCCGATGTCGGCGACTTTCCGGGGCATCGTGCCGTTCCTGATGTCGGACGCGCTGCGCGTCGTCCTGCTGGTTTTCTTCCCGGTCCTGACGCTGTTTCTGGTCCGGGTGATTGAATGAAATCCGGGCCTTCCGGGTTAGAGGAGAAATCGCAATGAATGCTGCGGAAACTTTGTTGTCGACGGGCGCCGACACGGCGATCGCGATCGAATGCGACGATGAAAAAGTGAGTTACGCGGTGCTTCGCGACCGCGTGAGCCGTGCGGCCGGCGCGTGGAAGGCACTCGGCCTGCAACCCGGCAATCGCGTCATCGTGTTCGCGCCGGACAGTGTCGACTGGGTCGTTGCCTACCTCGGCGCGATCTGGGCGGGCGGGGTCGCGATCGGCGTCAATCCGCGCCTGTCGATGAACGAGTTCGCGCCGATCCTCAACGAATGCGAGCCGCGCTTCGTTTGGTGCGAGAACGAGCAGGCCAGCGCGCTCGTCGCGGAAGCCCATACCGCCGCAGAGATCGTCGCGGACGGCCCCGGCACGTCCAACTGGGCGACGCACCTCGCTGCGGCCGAAGCTATCGCGCCGCTCGAGCGCGCCACCGAGGACGCCGCCCTGTGGATCGGGACGTCCGGGACGACGGGCGTGCCGAAAGGCGTCGTCCATGCGCAGCGCACGGTCGCCGACGCGCATTCGTTCGCCTGTGGCATCCTCGGGCTGACTGCGGCGGACCGGCTCTACGCCAGTTCCAAGCTGTTCTTCGCTTACGCGCTCGGCAACAGCCTTTTCGCGGGTCTGCGCGTCGGCGCGACGGTGATCCTCGATCGCGAATGGCCGACCGCCGAGCGCGTCGAGTACATGGTCGAAAAACACCACCCGACGCTGCTGTTCAGCGTTCCGACGCTGTACCGCAAGATGCTGCAGACCGGCGTCGCGCGGCGGATCGCGAAATACGGCATCCGCCACTACGTCTCGGCCGGCGAAGCGCTGCCGCTGGGGGTGCGGCAGGACTGGCGCGAAGCGACGGGCCACACGTTGATCAGCGGCTACGGGACGTCGGAGACGCTGTGCCTGATGCTCTTCAGCGACGACGATTCCGGCCTGATGCGGCCGACCCCGCTGACCGAAGTCCGTCATGCCGACGACGTCGATCCGGACGTGCCGCAGCGCGTGTGGATCCGCCATTCGGCAGTCGCGCTCGCGTATTGGAAGCGGCCCGAGGCGCAGGCGGACGGGTTCCGCGACGGCTGGTTTTCTCCCGGCGACATGTTCCTGCGCCACGCCGACGGGCGTTTCGAATACACCGGGCGCAACGACGACATGCTGAAGATCGCCGGCCAGTGGGTCAGCACCTTGTGGGTGGAGCAGTCGCTCGCATCGGTCTGTGGCGAAACGCTTCATCAGATCGCCTCCGTCGGGGTAAGCTCCGCCGACGGCCTGACGGCGCTCGCAGTGCTCGCAGTGGCAGCGCCGGAGCGCGGCAGCGAAGCACGCCGGAAGATGGACGAAGGGATTGCGACGCTGCCCGGTCATCGCCGTCCGCGCTGGGTCCATTGGCTCGATGAGCTGCCGCTGACACCCACCGGCAAGCTTCAGCGCGGGCGTCTGCGGGCATTGCACGAGAGCGCAGTCGGCGTGTCCTGACCGGAGGTGGGCCCCGCGCGCATTGCGAAAATTCTGCCACGGTAGGGGAGAACGGGAATGCGCGCGGACGAACTTGATTTCTTCTCCCTCGTCGAGCTGCGGCCCAACGAAGGGGCGATCGAGTTCTGCGGCCGTCGCGCGATCCTGCTGCATACCGATGCGATGGGAGCGCTGCGCAAGGAGCTCGTCGAGACGCTCGGCGCGGAGGCGGCGAAAGTCGTCCTGACGCGCTACGGCTTCAGTTGCGGCCACGAGGATGCCGGCCTCCTCGCCGCGTACATGCATCCGGACACGATCGAGCAGTTCGTCCGCGGCGGCCCGCGCACGCACATGTTCGCCGGCATCGCCGAAGTCGAGACCCGCTCCGTCGAGATCGACTGCGAGCGCCGGCGCTATCGCATGGGCGGTTTCTGGCGCCGCTCGTACGAAGCCGAGCAGCACTTGCGCCTGTTCGGCCGCTCTCATGAAGCGGTGTGCTGGACGCTGGCCGGCTACGCGTCCGGCTTCGCGTCGTTCGTGTTCCAGACCGACATGATCTGCATCGAGCACGAATGCGAAGGGCGCGGCGACGAGCGCTGTTCGTGGACGCTGATGAATGCCGACGACGGCTCGCCCGAACTCGCCGAACTGCGCAAGTATTTCCAGCCGCTGAACATCAAGGATCAGATCAACGGACTCGAAACCAAGGTCTTCGAGCGCACGCGCGAGCTCGAGGCGTCCGAGCAGCGTTACCGCAACCTGATCGAGGATCTGCCCGAAATCGTCTTCGCGCTGCATCTGTCCGGTCGTCTGGTGCAGCTCAACAAGGCCGGGCGGACGCGCCTGGGCATCGACGAGGCCGAGCTGCCGTCGCTGCGCCTGAAGGATCTGGTGCTGCCGGAGTATCGCGCGCAGGCGTCGAGCTTCCTGAAGCAGAGCGCGCGGCAGCGCAGTGTGAGCCGCCTCGATGTCGTGATGAGCGATTCGGCCGGACACCCTTTCCCCGTGCAGTTGCAGGTCGAGCCGGTCATCAAGGACGACAAGATCGTCGGCTACAGCGGTCTCGCGCTCGATGTCACTGCGCAACAGGAACGCGAACGCAAGCTCACCGAATATGCCGCGCGGCTCGAGAATCGGGAACAGCAGATTCAGGACATCATCAACGATGCGGTGTACATCCTCGATCTGGACGGGCGCCTGAGCTTCGTCAATACGCGCATGGCGGAGCTTCTTGGCGTGCCCGCGGACCGCGCGATCGGCCGACGCTGCGGCGAATTCATGCTGCATTCGTCGGCATTGCGACTGGAGCGGGATTTCCGGCGGCGTCTGGCCGGCGGGCCGGGGCTGCCGTTCGAGATCGCGATCGAGGCGCCGGGCGGGACGAACTGCCTCCTCGAAGTCAGCACCGCGGTGCTGCTGACGAATGGCAAAGCGGAAGGCGTGATCGGCGTCGCGCGTGACATCACCGCCCGGCGCGAAATGGAGCGACAGCTCGCGCAGGCGAATCGCCTCAGTTCGCTGGGGCAGTTCGCTTCCGGCATCGCGCACGAGATCAACAACCCGCTCGGCCTCGTGTCGGGCTTCGCCGAAGAGCTGCAGTCGCTGATGGAGGCGATCCCGAATGCCGCGCAGATCCCCGGCCTGGAAATCATCCGCGACGGGCTGACGACGATCCAGGAACAGGCGCAGCGCTGCAAGGCGATCACCGACAATCTGCTGCTTTTTTCGCGCCGACAGAGTCCGCCGATCGAACCGGTGGACGTCGCGTTGTACGTGCGTGAGCGCTTTGCCTCGTATCGCGAGGTCGGCCTCACGCGCGGGCTGGAGATCACGTTCGACATCGAGGAGCGCCTGCCGCCGGTGCGCACGAACCCGACGCTGCTCGACCAGGTGCTCCAGAACCTCGTCAAGAATGCACGCGACGCGATGAACGGCGCGGGCCGCCTGCGGGTCGAGCTGCGAAGCGCGGACGACGCCGTCGAGTTCGGCGTGCTCGACGAAGGCGCTGGTCTGCCTGCGGGCGTCATCGACCATGTCTTCGACCCCTTCTTCACGACGAAGCCGCCGGGCCGCGGTACCGGCCTCGGCCTGTCGATCTGCTACGGGATCATGTCCGAGCTGCACGGCAGGATCACCTGCGGCAATCGGCAAGAAGGCGGGGCGTGGTTCCGGATTTCGCTGCCGTACGACGAAGCCGGCATCGAGGGGGCGGACCGATGAACCGACATATCCTGATCGTCGACGACGAGGCGCTGTACCGCCAGCTGCTCACCAGCCGGCTCGGCCGCGCCGGCTACCGCCTCAGCGAAGCTGCGGACGGCGAAGCGGCGCTCGAATGTGCGCAACACGGTGGAATCGACCTCGCGCTCGTCGACATCAAGATGCCGGGCATCGACGGCATCGAGGTGTTGAAGCGCCTCAAGGAGCTCGACCCGCTGATCGAAGTCGTTATCCTGACGGGGCACGGCAACGTCGACACCGCGATCTCGGCAATGAAGCTCGGGGCCTTCGACTACCTGTCGAAACCTTACAAGCTGACCGAGCTCGACATCGTCGTCGAGCGTGCGCTCGAAAAGCGTGCGATGGCACAGCGCTGCGCAGCACTGAGCGCCGAAATCGCCCATCTGCGCGGCCCGGAGGAGGCGGCCGTGATCGGCGCGAGCCCCGCCTGGCAGCGCACCCTCGCGCTCGTCCGCAAGGCCGCACCGCTCGACTTGCCGGTGCTGATCACCGGCGAGAGCGGCGCCGGCAAAGAGGTCGTCGCGAGCGCGCTGCACCGCTGGAGCGGCCGCGCGGCCGAATCGTACGTGCCGCTGAACTGCGGTCTGCTCGATGACGATCTCGTCGAAAGCGAACTGTTCGGCCACAAACGGGGCGCGTTCTCCGGGGCGACGAGCGACAAGGACGGCCTGTTCCAGGTCGCAAGCGCCGGAACGCTGTTCCTCGACGAAATCGGCGAACTTCCCGCCGCCTGCCAGGCGAAGCTGCTGCGCGTGCTCGACAGCGGCGAATTCCGGCAACTCGGAGCGACCGCGCTGCGGCACACCCGCGCGCGCGTCATCGCCGCGACGCACCGCGACCTCGATGCGCTGGTCGCGGGGGGCAAATTCCGGCACGACCTCCTGTATCGCCTGAACGTCGTCCATATCCATGTCCCGCCGCTGCGCGAGCGGCGCGAAGACATTCCGCTGCTCGTCGACTACCTGATGCGCCGCGCCGCATCCCACCTGACCCGCCTGCCGCGCCTCTCCGCGGCGGCGCTGTCCCGGCTATCCGATTATCCTTGGCCGGGCAACGTGCGCGAGTTGCGCAACGTCATCGAGCGCCTGCTGGTCTTCCACGAGGGCGAGACGATCGACGAGGCTACGGTCTGTTCGATCTTGTCGATCCCGCCGGAAATATCGACGGCTTCCGCTGCGCGCCGTGCCTTTTCCGCCATCACGCCTCTCGAAGAATTCGAACGCGAATACATCGTCTGGGTGCTCGACAAGCTGGACGGCAACGTCAGCGCCGCAGCCCACGCGCTCGGCGTGTCGCGCTCGACGGTGTATCGTTTTCTGCGCACTACCCAGCCTGCCGATTAGTAACGGCTTGCTGCGAGGCGGCGGGTTTTTCGGCCGTCACTTCAATGTGCCGTTGTGCAGGCCGATTTCCCGCCATTCTCCGCAGGTGGCACCTGTCTCCGAGCGCCACGACCGGTTCGGCAGTTTGCGCCTCGCCTCCCGTTTCCGCAGGTCGAGGCAGGGCGCGCTCGCGACCTGAAACTCGCCGCAGTCGATTTTCCGCTCACGCGTGCCGATGTCAGGTAACGCGGGACATCAACTCCTCTCCAAGTGCCGGGCTGAATCCGCGGAATGCGCAGGGCTTTGCGGCGACTCCAGTGATGCAGGTCCCTCGCCCTGATCCCGCCGCAGCGAAAAGGCCGCCTGATCCTGCCGTTACATTTTGTCGAAGATTTTTACATCTGGCTGCTCCATGCCTTCGACGCAGTTCGTAATCCATTGAAAGTAAAATTGATTTTCGCTATGGCCCGCAAAATGCATCGAATGCCTGCAGCGGAGGTTGCGTGCATTCCATCCGCCAATAAGTTCAACAGCGGGCCAAAGGGGGGCGATCATGACATCGATTCTGGGTACATCTCGAATTGAACGACATACAGGGGACCAGTCGGCTGGAACGTTTTCCAAAGACGCAACAGCGTTCCTGGTCGCACTTATCGTGATCCTGGCAGGAGCCCTTGCGGCCGCCGACGCGTCCGCTTCGCCCCTCGACGAATTTCAGGCGCGCTATGAGGACGGGACATTTCTGGCCCACGAGTCGGATTATGCTGACCTCTATTCCAGATCGACTGACCGCACAATCCAAATCACCCACGCGCAGCAATTCGATGATCGCATCGACGCTTGGTATCACACGGTAATGCTGCTTGACGGCGAGCCCTACGAGCAACGCGGCGTGATGTCCTTGTATATCGAGGAGGGCCAGGTGGTACGCGAAGAGCATGCCGTCATCGAATCGGCCGAGGGGGTGGACCTTGCGATGGCCGGACAGGCTGCCGACATCGGCACAACTGCAGCAGCACTGGGTATGGGATTCGCGGAAGGCAATCCGGCAGTTGCAGCGCTCATTGGCACGCCGGGCGGGATCGTGGCGGTCGTCGGCCTGAAGCTCGGGGCCGTGCAATACGCGAATTCACGCGGCCTGGCAGAGTGTGTCACGGCACGCTCGCTGCTCGGGTCGATCGGGTGGGGCGCTGGAGCGTGGAACGTCGGCATGGTGGCGGCCGGCCCCGTTGCTGCGGTCGTGCTGGGAATTACATCGGCGTATGTCGCTTGGAACCGCATCGTCGCCGACTCGCCCGCCAGATGTATCACCGCGGTTTGATTCGCCGCTGATCGAGAATCCGGCACCTGCCGATCTTGTCGGCGGTGCCGACTTCTCGCGTTTGCGGCATGCGATCTGCAGCCCCGTCGAGGGTGGCCGACGCATGTCCCGCCGACGCGCATTTGCGGACGGTCGATTAAGTTCATCACGACCGAGTGGGGCTGTGCCCGTTCTATCCGCGTACCGCCGTTCGGCGAGACGCTCATGCGCGCCGTTCTGTCGCAAAAACCGACACTGCCTGAATTTGCGACACCCTGGCGAAAACCCGGGACAACTGGACAAAGCGACCGGCATAGGCACGCCATACCGGAATATGTCCAGATTTCCGACACTTTCCCCGTTGTGCTTCTCGCTCTAGCTGATTTCATAACTGACTGAAAACAATGGAGAATACCCGCGCTGCCCAACTCGGCATGGACCTTGCGTTACTGCCTTTGCGGGAATGCCGCAGAGACGGGAAACAGGGAGGAGAACGGGATGCGTGCCAACAGGTTGGCGTGTTTAGTTATTGGCGCCGGGGCGATGCTGGGGGCGGCCGGTGCCGGGGCCGGGCAGTGGCGCGACGGGGCGCAGGTGTACGAGAAAGTCTGTGCGCACTGTCACGAGGCCAATGTCGGTCCGGTGCTCAAGGGCCGGCAGCTTCCGCAGGTGTACATCGAGCGCGTCGTGCGCCACGGCAATCGGGCGATGCCGAGTTTCCGGCCGAGCGAGATCGACGACGCGGCCCTTGCCGAGGTGGCCCAGCTGATCGGCGCCAGCGCGCCGCTTACCAAAGAGTAGGCGCGCTATGGAGCGACGTGATTTCCTCAAGGGAGTGTTGGGAGGCGGAGCGCTGGCCGGAATGCCGCTCGGGACCTTCGCAGCCGCAGCCGCGCCGGCCGATATCGGGGCCGCAGTCCCGGTGACCCTCGTCAGCCAGGTCGATCTGCCTTTTGCGGCGGCGCTCGCCGGACGGATCGCCGGCAGCCTGGAGGCGAGGGGCCTGCGCGTCGCCCGGCTTGCACCGCACGGCAACGAGCTGGGCCGCTACGCGAGCGTCATGTCGATCCTCGACGGCGCGCGCCACGGGCATCTGATCGGGGTCATGGACGATGCCTCGGCGGTGATCGTCCAGCAGCTCGCGGCTTCCCGCGGCGCGGCGTGCGTGATCCAGACGCATCACAGGGTGTCAGAAGGGGCGGTGCGCAGCTGCTGCACCGTTGCCGGCCTCGACTCGAATCTCGTCTGGTCCGACGGCGTCGCGTCGCCGGCAGACCGTATCGGGCGCCTGTACGCCCAGGCGGTCGGTCGCGGAGGCGCCAGGTCGAGCAGCCCGGCTGCAGTTGCCGAAGACGCGTTCGCAAGCGCCAGCGGCGCTTCCGCGGCGAGCCTCGTGTCTTTCGTCATCAACACCTCGAGCATCGGACGAGGTCATACATCCACGGAGACCGCAGCATGAGTTCAAACAACAGGGTACTGCCGAAAGGCGTGACGGCCGGCGATTTCGACAAGGCGATGCAGGAGATCCGCGCCATCGTCGGCGCCGAGTACGTGCTCGTCGACGAGGAGCCACTCGCGCCGTACAACAAGATCATGGTGCCGGTGGCCGATGCGCAGCATGCGCCGTCCGCGGCGGTCATGCCGGACGGCGTCGAGCAGGTCCGGAAAATCATGAAGGTCGCGAACACGTACCGCGTGCCGGTCTATCCGATCTCGACCGGCAAGAACATCGGCTACGGTTCGGCAGCACCAGTCGAGCGCGGCCAGATCGTCCTGGACCTGCGGCGCATGAACCGGATCATCGAAGTCGATGCGGAGTTGTGCACCGCGCTCGTGGAACCGGGCGTGACTTACCAGCAGCTCTACGACTATCTGCAGGAGCACAACCTTCCGCTGTGGTTCTCGTGCCCGGCGCCGTCGGCGATCGCCGGCCCGGTCGGCAACATGGTCGACCGCGGCGTCGGTTACACGCCTTACGGCGAACATTTCATGTTCTCGTGCGGCATGGAAGTCGTGCTCGCCGACGGCGAAGTGCTGCGCACCGGCATGGGCGCGATGGAGAATTCGAACACTTGGCAGGTGTTCAAGTGGGGCTACGGACCGACGCTCGACGGCATCTTCACGCAGTCGAACTACGGCATCGTCACGAAAATGGGAATGTGGCTGATGCCGGCGCCGCCGGACTTCCGCCCGTTCTGCATCCAGTACCCGAACGAAACCGACATCACGAAGATCGTCGATGCGCTACGCCCGTTGCGCATCGCGATGGTGATCCCGAACGCCGTGGTGATCGCCCACACGCTGTGGGAAGCGCCGTGCACGCCGGTCAAGCGCAGCGACTACGTCACCGGGCAGGGCGCGATTTCCGACGACGCAGTGCTGAAGATCCAGGCCGACCACGGCATCGGCGCGTGGAACGTGTACGCGGGTCTCTACGGCACGAAGGAAACCAACGACGCGAACTGGAAAATCATCGAGGCGGTCGCGGCCGCCACCGGCGGCAAAATCATCACCGAAGAAGCTTCGCGCGGCAGCCAGGCGCTGCAATACCGCTTCGACCTGATGAAAGGCAAGCCGAACCTCGGCGAGTTCGGGCTGTACAACTGGCGCGGCGGCGGCGGCTCGATCTGGTTCGCGCCGGTGTCGCAGGCAAAAGGCTCCGAGACGCTCAAGCAGATGAAGATGGCGAAGGAGATCCTCGGCAAGTACGGCTTCGACTACGTCGGCGAATTCATTGTCGGCTGGCGCGACATGCATCACGTCATCGATCTCCTCTACGACCGTTCGGACGACACACAGACCAAGAACGCCTACGCGTGCTACGACGAGCTGCTGCATACCTTCGCGAAGGAAGGCTACGGCATGTACCGCGCGAGCACCGCATTCGCCGAGAAGGTCGCAGCGACTTACGGGCCTGTGAAGCGCGACGTCGAAAAGCGCCTGAAGCAGGCGCTCGATCCGAACAACATCATCGCGCCGGGCCGGTGCGGCATCAGCCTCTAGGAGGAGACATGAAGGAATACAAGCTCTTCATCGACGGTGAATGGGTCGAGTCGTCGTCGGGCACGATTCTCGACGACCTCAATCCGGCGACCGGCGAAGTGTTCGGACGCGTGCATCAGGCTTCGGCCGATGATCTGGAGCGCGCGATCGCGGTGGCGTACCGCGCGCGTGAAAGCTGGGGCGGCACGCTCGCGAACGAGCGCGAGGCGATCTTGATGCGCGCAGCGACGATCCTTGAGCAACGCATCCCGGAAGTGGCCGAGGTGCTGATCGACGAAGCCGGCTCGACGTTCGGCAAGGCGATGTTCGAGGCGTCGTTCGTCGTGAACCTGCTGCGCAGCGCTGCAGGCGAATGCCGGCGCATCACCGGCGAGACGATCCCGTCGGACAGCCCCGGCGTGTTCTCGATGAGCGTGCGCCGGCCGCTGGGGGTGATTGCGGGCATCGCGCCGTTCAACTTCCCGTTCCTCCTCGCGACGAAGAAAGTCGCGCTCGCGCTCGCCGCCGGCAATACCTTCATCCTGAAGCCCGCGAGCTACACGCCGGTCACGGGGCTCAAGATCGCCGAAATCTTCGAGGCCGCGGGCCTGCCGAAAGGCGTGCTGAACGTCGTGCCGGTGCAGGGTTCGGTGCTCGGCAACACTTTCGTCTCCGACCCGCGCATCCGCATGATTACTTTCACCGGCTCGACCGAGGTCGGGCGGGAGCTGTCGGCTGAGGCCGGCAAGCACTTCAAGCGCATCACGCTGGAACTCGGCGGGAAAAGCCCGCTGATCGTGCTGAAGGACGCCGACGTCGATTACGCAGTCGATGCCGCCGCGTTCGGCATCTTCCTGCACCAGGGCCAGGTGTGCATGGCGAACTCGCGCCTGATCGTCGAGGCGCCGATCTTCGACGCGTTCTGCGACAAGCTGACCGCCAAGATCAAGAGCTTTCAGGTCGGCGATCCGCATGACCCGCAGACCGTGATCGGCCCGCTGATCGACCGCAAGCAGTGCCGCGTGCTCGATGGCCACGTCGCCGACGCCGTCAGTAAAGGTGCGACGCTGCTTACCGGGGGCAGGAGCGAAGGTGCTTTCTACCAGCCGACGATTCTCGCCGGCGTGACGCCCGACATGCTGGTGTTCCGCGAAGAGAGTTTCGGCCCGGCGGTATCGGTGATCCGCGCCGCAGACAGCGAAGCGGCGCTGAAGCTCGCGAACGACTCGTGCTACGGCCTCTCGTCGGGCCTGATCACGAACGACCTGCAGAAAGCGTTCGACCTGTCGCTGCGGCTCGAGGCGGGGATGGTGCACATCAACGACTCTTCGATCATGGACGAGCCGCATGTGCCGTTCGGCGGCGTCAAGGACAGCGGCTTCGGGCGCGAGGGCGGGCATCACTCGATGGACGAGATGACCGAACTCAAGTGGATCACCGTGCAACTGGGTCAGCGGCAGTTCCCGTTCTGATGCAGCCCGGTCCCCGGCACTGCGCCGCGATGCGCAGTGTGGGGCGGGTGGTGCGGAAAATCGAATATCAGGGAGAAAACATGAAGTTAAATAAAATGGCTGTGGCCACCGCGCTGGTGGCCGTGGTGGCGGGCAATGCAGTGGCGAAGGAGGGTGGCGACCAGTACCCGAACGGCGCGGAAAACTGGCTGGCCGGCGCAGTGCCGCCGCCCGGCAACTATTTCCTGAATTACTTCGGCTATTACGACGCGCAGCTGCGCGACGGCGACGGCGACAAGGTACCGAACACGTCGGTGCGCGCATGGTTCGACGCCCTGCGCTTCATCAAGATGACCGACACGAAGATCCTCGGCGGCGACTGGGGCATGCACCTGATCGTGCCGGTGGTCAGCCAGGAGGTGAAGCTCGGCGGACGCAGCGCGTCGGAGACCGATCTCGGCGACATCACGATCAACCCGATTATCGTTGCCTGGCATACGCCGAACCTGCACTGGACCGTCGCGCTCGACTTCAACCTGCCGAGCGGCAAGTACAAGTCCGGCGATCCGCGCAAGAGCATCGGGACGAACTACTGGAGCATCGAACCGATTTTCGCGATGACATGGCTGTCGGACACCGGCTGGGAGGTGTCCGGCAAGTTCATGTACAACATCAAGTCGAAGAACAAGGATTTCCGCCCGGCGCCCGGCGCGCCGAAAATGGATTACGAGTCCGGCGACGACTTTCACATGGACTACGTCGTCGGAAAGCATATCGGCCCGTGGGCGGTGGGCCTGTCCGGCTACTATCTGAAGCAGACCACCGACGACAAGCTCGAGGGCAGGAAGATTTCGTCGGCGATCGGCCCGTGGTCGTCCGGGCGGCGAGGTGAAGTGTTCGCCATCGGCCCGAGCGTGAGCTACACGAGCAAGACCGGGACGATGTTCATCGCCCAGTGGCAGCATGAAACGGAAGCGGAGAATCGATTCCGTGGCGACAAGGCGTGGTTCAAGGTCGTGCTGCCGTTGTAGGTGCCGCGATTCGTTGGTGAACATCTCGCTCCTCAGCCAGCCCCGCAACGGGGCTGGAAAAGCCGCGGAATCAGATCCGGCTGCCCGGCGTTATTGCCGACCCGACAACAAGATTCCGTTCGGGCCAGGCTTGTCGAAGCCCCGGCAGCCTTTCTACAAGCACAAGGCGAGCGGCTGTATTTGATTGCCGGATTCGTAACGTCCGGGACTACCCCAGCCTGCGCGTCGGACAAATCTTCCCCAGCAAACCGCGCCGGTTCCACTGTCCTTCCTCGTTCACCGTCGAGCCTTCCATAGAAGGCACACCGATTGCCTGTCTTCGCCGTGATGGCCGGGCCGCTGCTCTGGCCATGAATGGACTGCAACCGAGTGACAGGAGGCGACGATGAATACGAACAATCCGGACATCCCCGGCGCGGGCGACGCGTTTCGCATGTCGACCGGCGGCACTGCGGCAGGGCCGTCGGCCGCAGGGGCCGCGGCAGGTGTCGGCACGACAATGGAAGTGGGCACGCCGGGTGACACGAGTGCCGGCAGGGGCAACGCTTCGGGTGACGGAGGCGACGGCGGGCGCGGCCGGCCGGAGCGGGAGATCCGGCGCGAAGCGAAACATCTCGCCGAGTCGCTGTTCGACAGCCAGAAAAGCGGCGTTGCGAAGGGCGCGGGCGGTCTCGCCCGGGCATTGCGGCGTGCCGGCGACGAGCTCGAGCAGCAGGAGCAGCAGAGCGTCGGCCACTACGTTGACTGGGCTGCGGACCGGCTGGAAGGTTTTGCGCGGTCGATGGAGCACAAGAAGGTCGACGGCCTCATCTCGGATGCGCAGGACCTCGCGCGCAGGCAGCCGGCGCTGTTTCTCGGCGGCGCGGTGGTCCTGGGGTTCGGGCTTGCGCGAATGTTGAAGAGTTCCGCGCGGCGGCCGCACGAACAGGAGCGCGCCGGCGAGCGGGATCGCGGGAGCGACTTCGAGCGTTATCAAGGGCGCGCCGGTTTCGAACAGGACGACGCAAACGTCCCCATTGCCGCGCACGCACCCGCGGCAGAACACCCGTTCGGCACAGGTCATTCGACCAATCCGCTCGATCGCACCGTCTCCGGCGCAGATCCCTCGGTCGGTACCGCCGTCACCCCGGGCGAACGGGAACCCAAGCTGCCGGCTGGAGGGCCAGTGTGATGGACATCAACAAGGAAACCCGCAGCCTGCCGGAACTCTTCACCGATCTGATGCGTGAAACCTCGACGCTCGTGCGCAAGGAGATTGATCTCGCGAAGGCGGAGATGAGCGAAAAGATTTCGCAGACGACGTCCGCGCTGACCTCGCTCGCGGTGGGCGGGGTCATCGCGTTCGCCGGCGTGCTGGTGCTGCTCGACGGCATTGCGCGCGCGATCGCCGTGTTCGCCGACATCGGCCTGTGGGCCGCTGCGCTGCTCGTCGGCGTCATCGTCCTGGTCATCGGGCTGGTGATGCTGAATCGCGGCCGCCACAACCTCGACGCGCGCAACCTCGTGCCGCGGCGCACCGCGCAATCGCTGCGCAGGGACAAGGAATTCGTGAAGGAGCAGACGAGATGAACACAGACAATCCCAGGAATGCCACTTACCGGCAGCCGCAGCAGTATCTCGACGAGGGGCAGACGCGCGCGCCCGATGCGCCGATGACATCCGACCGCAGCCCGGACGAGATCGAGGCCGAGATCGCAGCGGAGCGCGCACGGATGGGCGACACGCTCGAGGCGATCCAGCGCCGGCTGTCGCCGGGGCAATTGCTCGACCAGGTGCTCGACTACACGAAGCGCGGGTCGGGCGATTACGTGGCGAATCTCGGCGCCAGCGTCAGGGACAACCCGCTGCCGGCAACACTCGTCGCGGTCGGCCTCGCGTGGCTGATGGCGTCGGGAACGGGCACGCATATGCGCAGTGCAGAGCACATCGCTCGCCCGAGGGCTGCGGACGACGAGTCCTCGACCGGACGGATCAAGGGCGCGGCCGAGCGTGCGAGTTCGGCGGTGAGCGACGTGGTCCATCGCGTCGGCGACGCCGCGCGCAGCGTCAGGGAAAGTGTCAGTGGCGCGGCTCACAGCGCGCGAGAAAGCGTCGGGCACGCACGCGAATCCGGATCGCACGCCGGCGAGCGGATGCGCGAACAGGGCCGCCACGCGCGCGATTCGGCCAAGCATTACGCGGAGCGCGCCTCCAGCGGTTGGAGCTATATGGCCACCGAGCAGCCGCTCGTGCTCGGCGCGATCGGCGTGGCAATCGGCGCCGCGCTGGGTGCGGGACTGCCGTCGACGCGGCGTGAAGACGAACTGCTCGGTGAATACCGCGATGAGCTTGTCGATCGCGCCACGGAGACCGGCAAGGAGCAACTGGAGCGTGGCAAGCGGGTCGCTACGGCCGCGGTCAGCGCCGCCGCGTCCGAGGTCGATCGCAAGGCCAGGTCAGCGGAGGCAGGCGACGACACGACCGGCGCGGGACCGGGCGGCATGGAGGCGGTCGCCAAGGCGGCTGCTGCCGCCGCGAAGGGAGAGGCCGAGCGGCAGGGGATCCTGCATATCGGTTCGGGGTCCGCGATGAAGTCGGGGACGGCCGAGAGCGCGCAGGCGACCTCGACGTCGGGCGCGAGTGGAATTGCGAGCGGTTCTTCGGCCGCGACGACCGGGTCGTCGCCGTCCGCCCAAGGGACGAGTCCCGCCGGCGCGAGCGCCTCCGCCTCTGGCGCGACTCCAGCGTCCACGAAGTCGCCCGGCAGCAGGTAGCACCGCTGGTCGCAAGCGAACCGGGCGGGCGCAAGAAACCGGAGTCTTCCGCGAACGATAATGCGACGCGCGACGGCGAGGCGAGGTCAAGACGTCTCGCCGTCGTTTTTGCAGAAGCGTTCCGCCGAATCTGGCTTACGTATGCGACTGCGTCAGACGCTGTTCCGGAAAGATCTTCTGCAGCAGCCTCACCAGCGTGACGCGCTCCTCTTCGGACAGGTGTTCGACGAGCCGTTTCTCGTGTTCGCCGACGCGGCGCTTGAGCTTTTTCAGCAGCGCGACCCCGTCCGGAGTGAGCACCAGCGCGTTCGAGCGACGGTCGTTTTCGGCCGGGCGTCGTTCGACGAGACCGCGCCGTTCGAGATTGTCGATCACCGAAACCACCGTCGAGCGGTCGAGGTGCGCGGCACGGGCAAGTTCGCTCTGCTTGAGCCCGGGGTTCGCGTCAATGATGACGATGACGCCGAACAGTCCGGGCGTGACGTCGAACTCGCCGAGCGCAGCGGCGAAATCGCGAAAGATCGCGATCTGTGCAAGCCGCAGCTGATAACCCGCCAGACTGGGCAGAATGCCGAAATCGAGGCCTTTGTCTGCGGATGTTTTCTTTTTTGTCATGTCCATTCCGGGCTTGGCGTCACGGGCGCCACTCAGGTTCCAGGGTCGAATGCTACCGCAGATCGGCTCCGCGTTGAACTGCGCTTGTATTGTTAGACATCAAACAATTTGACTGGGAGCATTACGGGTGTTACCGTTCGGCCATCGGAATGCTGGCGATAGCCGGAGGGGTGCCTCCCGCCGATGCACTCCTCCGGCCAACCCGGGCCGAATCACCATGGACCCAAGCATACAAACCAGGAGAAAGCGGTAATGGCCTTGATGATCAACGACGACTGCATCAGCTGCGACGTGTGCGTTCCGGAATGCCCGAACGATGCAATCGCGACCGGAGACGACATTTTCGTCATCGACGCCGGCAAGTGCACGGAATGTGTCGGCTACTTCGACTCGCCGCAATGCATCGACGTCTGTCCGGTCGATGCCATCGTGCCGTTGGTCGCTGCGTAGCGCCTCTTCCGGTGTTGCCCGATCTGGCGGCCCCTCGCCGACACGGAGAGGGTGACGAAATACGATACAAACAAAAAGCGCGAAAGCGCTTTTTGTGTATCATTAACGCATTATGGATTGATTGACCAGGAACGGTTTCCGGGTCAGCAGTCAGCGGAGGTGCGGTTCTGCGTTTCTGTGCTACTGCTGCTCCGCCGTTTCCCGGTGTGTAGTGTCCTCGAGGCCGCCGAAACGTTCGTAGAAGTATGGTGCGGCGGGCGGCAGCGGGCCATTGGGCGTCTTGCATGTCGCCATCAGGTGCTGCTGGGCGAGACGGTAGGTGATGCGATAAATGTCGCGGCACACTTCGCGGGCCACCGAGCCGCTCCAGTCGGCAGGCATCAGTTGATCGGGCAGGAGCGGGTCGTGCAGCAGGGCGCGGCGAAAATCGTGCATCGTCAGGGTCTGCACGAGAAAGCATTGTTCCGGATCCAGGTCGCGAGCGGTGCGCAGCGCGCGCAGCACGGGCCGCAGCCGGTCCGCAAACTCCCGGTAGGTCGCGCCGATTGCCTCCAGATTCCAGCATTCGCGCGCCAGATCCTGCAGCGGCCGGTTCGACAGCGCGCCAAGATTGGTGGCGGTCATCGGCACGACCTTGTCGTGGGTGCCGGTCTCCTGCAGGATTTCCAGCAGGGTTTCGGTATCCGCCGACGGATGTGCGAGCACGCTCGGGGCGACCGTTCCGTAGCCCGCCCACGACAGTTCC
Organism: Aromatoleum buckelii; assembly: GCF_012910785.2. Lineage (GTDB taxonomy): Bacteria > Pseudomonadota > Gammaproteobacteria > Burkholderiales > Rhodocyclaceae > Aromatoleum > Aromatoleum buckelii. The sequence continues at coordinate 792,839 of NZ_WTVH02000009.1, forward strand.
TTGCGCAGCGCGTCCCGCTGCGGGGTGGCCAGCGTCGACGGCAGGATCACGATCTGCCATTCGCCGTTCCAGGGTAGCTGCCGTGCGTCGTAGATTCGGCGGTAGGCGTGTTCGAACCGCCGCCGACCCGAGGCGGTGAGGCTGTAATAGCTGTTGCGTCCGATCTGCTCGGAAACCAGCCACTTGTCCTGCGCCAGTCGATAGACGCTGGTGCGGACCATTCTCTCGTTCAGGCCCAGCGGCTCGACCAGCCGTATGAAGCTGCCGAGCCATACGGTTCCGCCGTGCGGGGCGATGAAGTCTCCGTAGATGGTGATGATCAGCGAGTTCGCGCGGACGCGGCGTTCCGCCAGGTAGTCGTTGATCCACTGCGTAATGAACCGGCTCTTCATTGTCGTGAACGTGTTTCTCTGAGGGAAGGTTATTTCGTTATTGAATTGAATGCTGATTGATTCTAGCGCCGCTCGGGCGATTTAAGAACAGAAGGAACGTGATTCGGACAGCGGATCCCGGCCGCCGGAGAGCAAAATGCGACGTTCGCTGCCGCGACGCGCAATGATGCATCGCACCATGAAACGTTGGATGAAAAACGATACAAATCTATTGACTTATATTGGCTTGATTTGTATCGTTACGGTCAATTGAAGGAGCTGATCCGCCAATCTCGGCGGATCGGGGTGAAACCGGTTGGCGGGGTGAGCGATGCGGCACGATTCGGATTCGATCGCAGATTCGCACGGCAGGGTGGGGGTGGAGCGCTGGATCGACGGCGACGCCACCCGCGAAGAAGACCTGGTTGCCGAAGAAGTTCCTGCCGCCCTCGTGTACAACGGATTTTCCCACGCCGTAATGATGACCACCCCTCAGGACCTCGAAGACTTCGCGCTCGGCTTCAGTCTCAGCGAAGGCATCATCAACGAGGCCCGTGAGCTCTACGACATCGAAGTTGTCGACCACCCCCTGGGCAGCGAAGTGCAGATGCGCATCGCCGGCGAACGCTTCGCCGGTCTGCGCCAGCGCCGCCGCGCGATGGCCGGACGCACGGGCTGCGGGCTGTGCGGCGTCGAGAGCCTCGAGCAGATCGCCGGCCGCCCGCTCGGCACGGTGGATGCGGGCCGCGGCGCGCTGCAGGCTCGCGCATTGTCCCGGGCGCAGGCCGAGCTGCACGCGCGCCAGCACCTGTTCCACCTGACCGGTGCGGTGCATGCGGCGGCGTGGTGCGGCCTGGACGGGGCGGTCGAATTCGTGCGCGAGGACGTCGGCCGGCACAACGCGCTCGACAAGCTGATTGGCGCGGTCGCCGCCAGCGGCAGCGCGTTCGGCGACGGCTTCGTGCTGATGACGAGCCGCGCGAGCTACGAGATCGTGCAGAAAGCCGCCGCCGTCGGCATCGCGGTCGTCGCGGCGGTGTCGGCCCCGACCGGCATGGCGGTGCGCCTGGCCGAAGCGGCCGGGGTCACATTGATCGGGTTTGCACGCGGCGAGCGCCACAGCGTGTATTCGCACCCGCAACGCATTCATTGAGGTGAGAAACAACATGACGCTTGCCCCCAAGCCGCAGTCGGTCGCCAAAGTCGCGAGCTACTGCTACAACTGCGTCGCCGGCCCGGACTTCATGACCGTCAAGGTCGTCGACGGCGTCGCGACCGAAATCGAGCCGAACTTCGCCGCCGAGGATGTGCATCCGGCGCGCGGGCGCGTGTGCGTGAAAGCCTACGGGCTGGTGCAAAAGACCTACAACCCGCACCGCGTGCTGCAGCCGATGAAGCGCACGAACCCGAAGAAGGGGCGCAACGAGGATCCGGGCTTCGTGCCGGTGTCGTGGGACGAGGCGCTCGATCTCGTCGCCGCGAAGCTCACCGCGACGCGCGAGAAAGGGGTGACGGACGAAGCCGGCCTGCCGCGGCTCGCAGCGAGCTTCGGCCATGGCGGCACGCCGGCGATGTACATGGGTACGTTCCCGGCCTTTCTTTCCGCGTGGGGTCCGATCGACTTCAGCTTCGGCTCGGGCCAGGGCGTCAAGTGCGTGCACTCCGAGCACCTGTATGGCGAGTTCTGGCACCGCGCCTTCACGGTCGCGGCGGACACGCCGCTTGCCGACTACGTGATCTCGATCGGCTCGAACGTCGAAGCCTCCGGCGGCCCGTGCGCGGTCACGCGGCACGCCGGAGCGCGCGTGCGCGGCTACAAGCGCGTGCAGGTCGAGCCGCACCTGTCGGTGACCGGCGCCTGTTCCGCTGAATGGGTGCCGATTCGGCCGAAGACCGACCCGGCGTTCATGTTCGCGCTGATCCACGTGCTGGTGTGCGAACAGGGTCTGGACAAGCTCGACGTGTCGTTCCTGCGTGATCGCACCTCGTCGCCGTATCTCGTCGGCCCCGATGGCCTGTACCTGCGCGACGCGGCGACCCGCAAACCGCTGCTGTGGGACGAGGCGAGCGGGCGCGCCGTGCCGTTCGATACGGCGGGTGCAGTGCCGGCAGTGGCCGGGTGTTTCCCCGTGGCCGGTGCCGTGAGCGTCGACGCCGACGATGCGTGTCGCGAAATGGGCGCGGTCGAAGGCAGGACCGCGTACACGATGCTCGTCGAGCACATGAAGAAATACACGCCGGAATGGGCGGCAGGCGTGTGCGACGTGCCGGCCCCGACGATCCGGCGCATCGCCAACGAATACCTCGAAGCCGCGTCGATCGGCGCGACGATCGACATCGACGGCCACACTCTGCCGCTGCGCCCGGTCGCGGTGACGCTCGGCAAGTCGGTCAACAACGGCTGGGGCGCGTTCGAATGCTGCTGGGCGAGGACGCTGCTGGCGACTCTCGTCGGCGCGCTCGAGAACCCCGGCGGCACGCTCGGCACGACGGTGCGGCTGAACCGCCCGCACGATGACCGCCACGTCAGCGTCAAAGCCGGCGAAGACGGCTTCATGGCGCAGAACTTCAACCCGACCGACAAGGAACACTGGGTGTCGACGCCGACGGGGCGCAACGCGCACCGCACGCTCGTGCCGATCGTCGGCAACAGCGCTTGGAGCCAGGCGCTGGGCCCGACGCAACTGGCGTGGATGCACCTGCGCGAAGTGCCGAGCGACTGGTCGATGCCGGTACCGACGCTGCCCGACGTGTGGTTCGTCTATCGCTCGAACCCGGCGATCTCGTTCTGGGACACGCCGACGCTGGTCGACACGATCGCGACGTTTCCCTTCACGGTGTGCTTCGCCTACACGGTGGACGAGACCAACTGGATGGCCGACGTGCTGCTGCCCGAGGCGACTGACCTCGAGTCGCTGCAGATGATCAAGGTCGGCGGCACGAAGTTCGTCGAGCAGTTCTGGGAACACCGCGGCGTCGTGCTGCGCCAGCCCGCGGTGGCGCCGCAGGGCGAGGCGCGCGATTTCACGTGGATCAGCACGGAGCTGGCGAAGCGCACCGGGCTCCTCGAAGGCTACAACGCTGCGCTCAACCGCGGTGCCGGGGGCGGGGCACCGCTCAAAGGCGAGCATTACGACCATTCGCTCGACCTGAGCCAGGAGCATGGTGTCGAGCCGATCTGGGACGCGATCTGCAAGGCTTCGTCGGCAAGCCTGTCGAATGGCGCCGAAACCCACGACCTCGAATGGTTCAAGGAGCACGGCTTCTACACGGTGCCGATGTCGAAGCTCGACTGGTACCTCACGCCGACGCTCGAAAAGCACAATCTCCGCTACGAGATGCCGTACCAGGAGCGCCTCTTGCGGATCGGCCGGGAGCTGGGCAACCGGCTACACGAGCAGAAGATGCACTGGTGGGACGCGCAGCTCTCCGAATACACGGCGCTGCCCGAGTGGCACGACGTGCCCGGACGCTGGACCGAGCAGCTCGTCAATGTCGGCGCCAACCCGGACGACTTCCCGCTGTGGCTGCTCGCGACCAAAAGCATGCAGTACCACACCGGCGGCAACGTCTCGATTGCGCTGATGCGTGAAGTCTCGCAGAACGTGCGCGGCCACACCGGCGTGATCATCAACGCGAAGACGGCGAAGAGCCTCGGCATCGCTGAGGGCGACCGCGTCGAGATCCGCTCGCACATCGGCGCGACCTACGGCGACGCCGTGCTCGCGCAGGGCGTGCGCCCGGACACGCTCGTGATCCTCGGGCAGTTCGATCACTGGGCGACGCCTTTCGCCAAGGATTTCGGCATGCCGAGCCTCAACACGATCGCGCCGATGTCGCTCGAATTGACCGATGCGACTGGCTCGGGTTCGGACATCGTGCGCGTTGCGCTGCGCAAGGTTGCTGCTAAGGAGACTGTATGACCCGCTACGTGATGGCCATCGATCTGCGCCGCTGCGTCGGCTGCCAGACCTGTACGGCGGCGTGCAAGAACGCCAACGCGACGCCGCCGGGCGTGCAGTGGCGCCGCGTGCTCGATATCGAAACGGGCGAATTTCCCGACGTGCGCCGCAGCTTCGTGCCGGTTGCGTGCATGCACTGCGACGAGCCGCCGTGCGAGGAAGTGTGCCCGACCACGGCGACGAAAAAGCGCGCCGACGGTCTTGTGACCATCGACTACGACACTTGTATCGGCTGCGCGAACTGCGTGATGGCCTGTCCGTACGAGGCGCGCTCGATCGTGCACGAGGCGAAGTTCGCCTACGGCGACACGCCGATCAAGTCCGAAGAGGTGCGCTTCGACCCGGCACGCATCGGGGTGTCGATGAAATGCACGTTCTGCGTCGATCGCATCGACGAGGCGGCGAGGACCGGGCAGGTGCCCGGGCGCGACCCCGAAGTCACGCCGGCGTGCGTCAATTCGTGCATCTCGGGAGCGATGAGCTTCGGCGATATCGACGACCCCAACAGCAACGTCAGCCGGCTCTTGGCCGAGACGCAATCGTTTCGCATGCACGAGGAACTCGGCACGGGCCCCGGCGTGTATTACATCTGGGACAAGGGGTGAACGCCGCGATGAAAGCGAAGACCTTGAAGGCGGGCGACCGGATCGGGCCGCGCCAGCAGCACAACTGGGACTGGCGCGCGGCGTCGAACTTCATAGCAGGCGGAGCGGGCGGCGGGCTGCTGTTCTTCGCCGCCCTGGCGAGCCTTGCGGGCATCGACGTTCGCGCCCTGCTGCTCGGCGGGATGGCGCTGATCGGCGCGGGGCTGACCTGCGTGTGGTTCGAGATCGGCAAGCCATGGCGGGCGTTGAACGTCTATCGACATCTGGCCACGTCGTGGATGACGCGCGAAGCGGCGGTGGCGCCGCTGGTGTTTGTCTGTGGCGCACTCGCGCTGCTCACCGGCCATAGCATTTTCGTGCTGCTGACGGGCGTGTTCGGCGCCGCTTTCGTCTATGCCCAGGCGCGGATTCTGTCCGCCGACAAGGGGATCCCGGCGTGGCGCCACGCGCGCTGCCGGCCGATGCTGGTCGCGACCGGTTTCGCTGAAGGCGCGGCGCTGGTCGCGGTGGCAGCGCCGTTCGTGATGACGAGCGCGGCGGGCCAGATCGCAGTCGCCGCCGTGACGCTCGGGCTGCTGCTGATTCGCGTCCTGCTGTGGCGCAGTTATCTCGCCGGCCTGCGTGCCGACGGGGCGCCGGAAGGTAGCCTGCGTGCGCTGGCGGCGGTCGATGGGCAGTTCCTGAAGTTCGGCAACCTGCTGCCAGCGGCATTGCTGCTGGTTGCGGCGCTCGGCGCGCCGCTGGCGGGCCTCGCGCTGATTCCGGCCGGACTGATCGCGGTCGGCGGCGGGTGGCTCGTCAAATACACGCTGGTGCGCCGCGCCGCCTTCACGCAGGGCTTCGCGCTGCCGCACCTCCCGGTGCGCGGGCGCGGTCCGGCCGGCGCCGCGGTGAAACCGGGCTGGGGCGGCGCCAGCTGAACGGCCGGGGGCTGACCCCCCGCCAACCGAAGCAAACGACAGGGACCGGGCCAGCGAGCCGGGTTCCGCGAGCAGCAGGAGGAGACAAGATGTACGAGGTGCGATTCCATGGCCGGGGCGGCCAGGGTTCGGTGCTGGCGTCGGGCATTCTGGCCGCGGCGCTGGTCGAGGAAGGCAAATATGCGGTATCGATCCCGTCGTTCGGCTTCGAGCGGCGCGGCGCGCCAGTCGTGTCGTTCCTGCGCGCGAGTGAGCGTCCGATCCGCCAGCTCACCAATATCTACAACCCCGACTGCCTGATCTGCGTCGATCCGACGCTGACCCGCTCGGTCGATATCTTCGCCGGCCTGAAGCCGGGCGGCACGCTCATTCAGGCGACGCACAAGCCGCTCGCGGAGCTCGTGCTGCCCGACACGGTCGGGCGCGTCGGACTGTGTGACGCGGTGAAAATCGCTCTCGAGGTCTTCCGCCGCCCGATCACCAACACCTTGATGCTCGGCGCGTTCGCGAAGACGACGGGCGTGGTGTCGCTCGACGCCTTGAAGCGCGCGCTTGAGCACTCGGACTTTCGCGACGCCGGGCTCGCGCAGAATATGACGGCGCTCGAGCGCGGCTACGCCGAGACGACCGTCCACCAGATCGAAAGGAGGGTCGCCGCATGAGCCGGCATCAAAGCTATCCGCTGTTCAACCTCGAGCAGGCCAACGTCCCCGACGACCTGTGCCCGGTCGCGACCGACATCAGCCCGATGCTGCCTGGCGACTGGAGAAGTCAGCGCCCGGTCGTCGACCGCGACAAATGCGTCAAATGCGCGGTGTGCTGGCTGTACTGCCCGGTGCAGTGCGTCGAGGAGCACGCCGCGTGGTTCGACTTCAACCTCAACACCTGTAAAGGCTGCGGCATCTGTGCGACCGAGTGCCCGCAGCGCGCGATCACGATGATCGGGGAGGCCCAGTGAACATGAGCACCACCACGCTCGAAAAACCCGCCGTCAGCGCGCCGAAGAAGCAGAAAGTGATGCTGTGCGAAGGCAACGAAGCGGCCGCGCTGGCCGTCGCGCTCGCGCGCCCCGACATGGTCGCGGTGTATCCGATCACGCCGCAGTCCTCGCTCGTCGAGCACGTCGCCAGCCTCATCGCCGACGGCAAGATGGACGCCGACATCGTCGACGCCGAGGGCGAACACTCGGTGCTGTCGGTGCTGCAGGGCGGCGCTCTGGCCGGTGCGCGCACCTACACGGCGACCTGCGGGCCGGGCCTCGCGTTCATGTTCGAGCCGTATTTCCGCACGTCGGGCATGCGCCTGCCGATCGTGATGTCGATCGTCACGCGCGACGGCATCACGCCGCAGTGCGTGTGGGGCGGGCACCAGGACGCGATGACGGTGCGCGAAGTCGGCTGGGTGCAGATCTACTGCGAGACGGTGCAGGAAGTGCTCGACACGACAGTCATGGCGTTCAGGATCGCTGAAGACCACGACGTGATGCTGCCGGTGAATATCTGCCTCGACGGCAATTACCTGTCGTACGGCACGGCGCGCATCGAGCTGCCCGACCAGTCGGACGTCGATGCGTTCATGGGGACGAAGGACGTCAACTGGCACGTCGCGCTCGACCCGCTCAAGCCGATGGCGGTCGATCCGCTCACCGGAGGCGCGGGCGGCAAGGGGCCGGCGACGTTCGTGCGCTATCGCAAGAGCCAGTGCCGCGGCATGCAGAACGCGCTGGGCGTGATCGAAGCGGTGCATGCCGAGTGGGCGGAGCGCTTCGGGCGCAGCTACGCGCCGCTCGTAGAGGAGTACCGCTTGGACGACGCCGACTTCGCGATCATGACGCTCGGCAGCATGACGGGGGCGGCAAAGGACGCGGTCGACGAGGCGCGTGAAGCCGGCAAGAAAGTCGGCCTCATCAAGATCAAGACGTTCAGCCCGTTCCCGGTCGAGGCGCTGATGCGTGCGCTGTCGAAAGTGCGCGCGCTCGGCGTCGTCGACCGCTCGGTCGGGTTCCGCTGGAACTGTGGGCCGATGTACCAGGAAGTGCTCGGCGTGCTGTACCGCCTCGCGCGGGAATCGGGCACGGTGCTGCCGGCGATGAGCTTCATCGGCGGCCTGGCAGGCGCGGACATCACGATTCCACACTTTCACCGCGTCATCGACGCCACCGAGCGGCTGCTCGATGGGCCGGCGCCCACCGAGCCGGTGTGGCTCAACGAGAATGACTGAGGGCGGCAGAACCATGGAACCAGCGATGGAACAGACCCAATACCTGATCGTCGGCAGCAGCCACGCGGCGCTCGAGGCGATCAGCGCGATCCGCATGCATGACGCGACCGGCACACTGACGGTGGTGACGCGCGACGCGCACCTGCCGTATTCGCCGACCGTGCTGCCCTATGTCGTGTCCGGAAAATCCGCGCCCGAGCGGGTATTCCTGCGCGACGACGACTTCTTCGCGCGCAACGCAGTGAGCTACCGGCCGGGCGCCGGGCTCGCCGCGCTGCACGCGGACTCGAACACCGCGGAACTTGCCGACGGCACGCGGCTCGGCTACGACAAGCTCTTGCTCGCGACCGGCACCTCCCCCGCGATCCCGCCGATCCCGGGCATCGACACCGTGTCCTACCACGTGCTCCGGACGCTCGACGACGCACTCGGGCTGCGCGACGCGATCGCGCAATCGCGCCAGGCAGTGGTGCTCGGCGCAGGGCTCGTCGGCATGCACGCGGCCGAAAACCTCGTCAAGGCCGGCGCGAGCGTGACTATCGTCGAGATGAGCGACCAGCTCACCGCGGGCTACTTCGACAAAGTCGCTGCGCAGATGATCGAGCAAGCTTTCACCGACAACGGCGCGAAGATCCTCACCGGCAGCCGCGTTGTGCGCCTCGAGCCGTCACCCGTTGGCGCGCGCCTGACGCTCGCCAACGGCACGACGCTCGAAGCCGATCTCCTGCTCGTCGCGACCGGCGTCAAGCCGAACCTCGAGTACCTGAACGGCAGCGGCGTCGCGTTCGACCACGGCATCCTCGTCGACGACACGATGCGCACGAGCGTCGCCAACGTCTGGGCGGCGGGCGACTGCGCGCAGGCGAAGCATTTCTTCTCGCCGACGCCGCGTGTCAACGCCATCCTGCCTTCGGCGACCGAGCAGGGACGTCTGGCCGGCATGGCGATGGCGGGCGATGCCGGCATCAAGCCTTACCCGGGCGGCGTGCCGCTCAACACCTACCACTTCTTCGGCCGGCATGCGATCTCGGTCGGTTCGAGCGAGGCGCCCGAAGGCAGTGAGGTCCTGACCCGCTTCGATGAAAAAACCGGGCGTTACCTGAAGGCGATCTTCCGCGACGGGCGCCTCGCCGGCATCTTCGGCGTCAATGAATTCTTCGACGGCGGCATCATGTGCCAGCTGATTGTGCGGCGCATGGACCTCACGGCAGACAAGGAGCGCCTGGTCGCCGACCCGCTCAAAGTCGGCCGTGAGCTGATGTCGAGGACGTGGCGCTAGAAGCGCCCGATCAAGGAGCAGATATGGGACGAGCTTACAGCACGATCGCCTTCGACCCCGCCAAGTGCGACGGCTGCGGCGATTGCATGACGGCCTGCGCGCAGGCCAAGACCGGCACCGATGATTGGGCGCGCTCGCGCATCCAGATCGTCGGCCGAGGTAACGCAACTCAGGACGCAATCAGGGACGCAATTGAGGACGCCACTGAAAAAGCGTTCGAGCTGGCGCTGTGCCGCCAGTGCGCCGATCCGAAATGCGTCACCGTGTGTCCGGCAGGCGCCTTGGCCAAGGACGGCGCATCGGGCGTGATCGGCTGGGACGCTTCGAAATGTGTCGACTGCCTGTTGTGCACGGTCGGCTGTGCGTACGGCGGCATCGCGCTCGACGAAGTCAGCGGCCACGTGTCGAAGTGCGACACTTGCGATGGCAAGCCGGCGTGCGTGCCGGTGTGCAGCAAGGGCGCGCTGACCTATGTGACGACGGCGAACATCTACAACGAAGTCGGCGACTGGGAAGACCTCTTCGCGCCGGGGCTTGCGGGCTGCCAAGGCTGCAACACGGAACTCCTGATGCGCCACACGCTGCGCCGCGTCGGCCCCGACACCGTGCTCGCGACTCCGCCCGGGTGCGTGCCGGGGATGGGCTCGGTCGGCTTCAACGGCACGACCGGCACGAAAGTCCCGGTCTTCCATCCGCTCTTGACGAACACCGCGGCGATGCTCGCGGGCGTCAAGCGCCAGTTCAAGAGGATGGGGCGCGACGTGACCGCCTTGGCGATCGCCGGTGACGGCGGGGCGTCCGACGTCGGCTTCCAGTCGCTGTCGGGAGCCGCCGAGCGCGGCGAGCAGATGCTCTTCATGGTCGTCGACAACGAAGGCTACATGAACACCGGCATGCAGCGCTCGAGCTGCACGCCGTACGGCGCCTGGACTTCGACGACGCCGATCGGCGCCGGCTGCAGCGCCGGCCAGCCCGCGCAGGGCAAGACGCAGGACGCGAAGAACCTGCCGCTCTTGATGGTGAATCACCGCTGCGCGTACGTCGCGACCGCGTCGACGGCGTACATGGAAGATCTCTACGCGAAGCTCGATCGCGCGATCGAAGCGTCGAAAACCGGTTTCGCCTACGTGCATGTCTATTCTCCCTGCACGACCGGCTGGCGCTTTCCGTCCGACCAGAACATGGAAGTCGCGAGGAAAGCCGTCGAGACCAACTTCGTCATGCTGTGGGAATTCACGCCGAGCGAAGGCCTCAGGTTCAGTCGCTCCGTCGACGACCCCCTGCCGGTCACCGACTACCTCAAGGCCATGGGACGATTCCGTCACCTGAGCCCGGAGCAGATCGAGCACATCCAGGGGAAGGTCGTGGAAAATTCAAAATTCATCCAACGTTTTTCGGAGCAGGCCCATGGCGGCTAGACAAGACTGGGAGTCGGGGCGCGCCCCGGCAGGTGATGAACTGGAACCGATCGAGACTGCGAGCCGCGAGGAACTGGCCGCGCTGCAGCTCGAACGGATGAAATGGTCGTTGCAGCACGCCTACGACAACGTGCCGCACTACCGCGCCGCGTTCGACGCCGCCGGCGTGCATCCGTCCGACCTGAAGCAATTGTCCGACCTCGCCCGTTTCCCCTTCACGAGCAAGAAGGAACTGCGCGAGAACTACCCTTACGGGATGTTCGCGGTGCCGATGAGCGAGATCGTGCGCGTGCATGCCTCGTCCGGCACGACCGGTCTGCCGACCGTCGTCGGCTACACGAAGAACGACATCGCGATGTGGGCGGGCGTCATGGGGCGCTCGCTGCGCGCCGCCGGCGGCACGCGCAACGACATCATCCTCAATTCCTACGGCTACGGACTGTTCACCGGCGGCCTCGGGGCGCATTACGGCGGCGAGAACCTCGGCGCCGCGGTGATCCCGATGGGCGGTGGCAACACTGAGAAGCAGGTGCAGCTGATCCGCGAATTCGGCCCGACGATCATCCTCGCGACGCCGTCGTACATGCTGACGATCGCCGACGAGCTGCAGCGCCAGGGCATCGACCCGACTTCGACGTCGCTGCGCCTCGGCGTGTTCGGCGCCGAACCCTGGACCAACGAGATGCGCCGCGAGATCGAGACGCGCCTCGGCATTGACGCGATCGACATCTACGGGCTGTCCGAAGTCATCGGCCCGGGTGTTGCGTGCGAATGCGTCGAGACGAAGGACGGTCCGCATATCTGGGAAGACCATTTCTATCCCGAAATCATCGATCCCCAGACCGGCGAAGTGCTGCCCGACGGCGAACCGGGCGAGCTCGTGTTCACGTCGCTGACGAAGGAAGCGCTGCCGATCATCCGCTACCGCACGCGCGACCTTACCGTGCTGCTGCCGGGGACCGCGCGGCCGATGCGTCGCATCGGCAAGATCACCGGCCGCAGCGACGACATGCTGATCATCCGCGGCGTGAACGTCTTCCCGACGCAGATCGAGGAAATCCTGCTCAAGCATGAATGCCTGTGCGGCCATTACCAGCTTCAGATCACCCGTGAACACCACATGGACGAAATGACGGTGCTCGCCGAAGTGCGCCACGACCTGTCGGAGGTGCTCAGTGCGAGCCAGCGCGCCGCGATTGCGACCGAGCTCCGCCACGAGATCAAGAGCGCCGTCGGCGTGTCGGCCGATGTCCACGTGCTCGAGACGGGCAGCATCGAGCGCACGCAGGTCGGCAAGGCAAAGCGCGTCATAGACAAGCGGCCGAAGGCGAGTGTGTGATACGGCACCGATAGCACCAGGGAATTCCAACAAAAGCCGCGCGGCAATCCGCGGGGCGATAACGGAGACAGCACAGTGAACGATCGGTCGACATTCAATCCGGGCGCAGCGGTGAACGCCGTGGCCGGAGAGCTGTTCAAGCAGGCAGCGTCGGAAGGGCGCGACGCGCTGAATGCCGCGGAACTCGAGAAGTTCGTCGCGAGCTTCGGCGCCGCGCTGGCGGAGGGAACGCCGGGCGGCGTCGATCTTCGCATCGAACTGAACAACACGCGCGAGTTCGGCATCGTCATCACCGCAGGGCAGGGCGGCATCGATGCGCAGCTCGACCGCGACAATTTCCGCAAGGACCGCGCGAGCGTTTCGGCCTCGGTCGAACTGACCGACGCCGCCGGCTTTCTCGACCTGTTCCGGCGCACCCTCGCGTACCGCAAGATGGCAGCGCTCGCGCAGCGTGACGGACGTCGTCCGCCGGACCAGGTGCTCGAATTCTGCTTCGGCCTGATGCTCGGCCTCGCTCGCGAGTATTCCGCGGCCAACCCGCAAGCGCCGTACGTGCTGCGCACGCTCGAACTCGACTCGGTGCAGTTCAACAAGAAGCCGACCGTCGGCAGCGCCCGCTTCGAGTTCGGCGCCCCGGTCGCGGGTCGCCTGCCGCGCCCGGTGCACAAGATCGACAAGCTGATCCATCCCCAATCGATCGGCATCATCGGCGTGTCGGCGACGAGCATGAACTTCGGCCGCATCATCCTGAAGAACCTTATGGGCAGCGGCTATCCGAAGGAAAAGCTGACGATCCTGCGTCCCGGCGAGACCGAGATCGACGGCGTGCGCTGCGTCGAGGGCCTCAAGGCGCTCGACCACAAACTCGACCTCCTGATCGTCGCGGTCGCCGCCGACGCGGTGTACGGCCTCGTCGACGAGATCATCGAAACCGACGCGGTCGAATCGGTGATGCTGATTCCCGGCAGCCTCGGCGAGACGGCGAAGAGCCGGGAGCCGGCAGCGGCGCTCGCCGCGCGCATCAACGCAGCACACGGCAGACCCGACGGCGGGCCGGTGTTCCTCGGCGCGAACTGCCTCGGCGTGGTGTCGCATCCGGGCGGCTACGATTCCTGGTTCATCCCGCTCGAGCGCCTGCCCAAGCCGCAGAAGAAGCCCGAACGCAACTCGGTGATGCTGAGCCAGAGCGGCGCGTTCATGATCACGCGGCTGTCGCAGAACCCGTGGCTCGACCCGCGCTACATGCTCGCGCTGGGCAACCAGACCGATCTGACGCACGGCGACATGCTCGGTTTCTTTGCCGAACGACCGGATATCGAGACGATCGGCGTCTACATCGAAGGCTTCAAGGACGGCGACGGACTCGATTTCGCCAAGGCAGTGCGCCGCGCAGTCGAAAACGGCAAGCAGGTCGTCGTCTACAAGTCCGGCCGCACCGAAGCGGGCGCGGGCGGCGTCATGGGCCATACGGCTTCGATCGCCGGCGACCCGGTGCTGTTCGAGTCGGTGCTGCGCCAGGCCGGCGCAATCGTTGCCGAGGACTTCAATACGTTCGACGATCTTTTCTACATCGCCGGCGCGCTGCATCACAAGAAGGTCGGCAAACGCATCGGGGCGATCAGCGGCGCCGGTTTCGAGGCTGTCGGCATGGCCGATTCGATCATCTCCGAGACTTTCGCGCTGGAGATGGGCGCGCTCGAGGAGGCGACCGTCAAGCGCGTCGGGGAGATCCTCGCGGCGAAGCGGCTCGACGCGCTGGTCGAAGTGCGCAATCCGATCGACATCAATCCGGGGGCGGACGACGAAGCGCACCTGCTGATCACGCAAGCCTTCCTCGACGACCCGAACATCGACGCGGTCGTCGTCGGCCTCGACCCGACCGCGCCGTCGATCCGCGCCCTCGAATCGAGCAAGCTGCGGCCCGGCTTCGATTTGTCGGACCCGAAAGGCACGGTGCACCTGATGCCCCCGCTGGTCGAACGCAACGACAAGCCGGTGATCGGCATCGTCGACGGCGGCGTCCTCTACGACGCGATGGCCGGCCGCCTGATGGACCAGGGCGTGTGCGTGTTCCGCAACTGCGGGCGCGGCACCCGGGCGCTGGTCCGCTACGTCGAGGCCCGCCTCAACGCGGACGCGATCAAGAACCGCAATCAATAGACTTGGTTGAAAAAGCGGCAGCCTTCCATCCGGGCGGCTGCCTTTCGAAAACATGGAACAACTGGAGGAAATCAAATGAGCGAGACCCTGAAACCCGGCCTGACCTCGACGCGGCGTTACGACATCGATGCCGGTCGCACGATCGGATTCATGGGCGACGATTGCCGCGTCTACTCGACGCCGAGCCTGCTGTACGACATCGAAGTCGTCTGCCGTGACCTGCTGCTCGAAAACATCGAAGCCGGCAAGGACTCGGTCGGCACGCGCGTCGAACTCGACCACGTCGGTGCGACCCTGCTCGGCATGTGGATCGAGATCACCGTGACGGTGACCGAAGTCAATGGTCCGGCCGTGACGTTCGAATTCACCGCGCGCGACGCGCTCGAGGAAGTCGCCCGCGGCAAGCACAGCCGCTTCGTCGTTGGCGCCGAGAAGACCGCCCAGCGGCTGAAGGCGAAACTCGCCAAGGCGCTGGCTGCGGCGTAAGGCGTTAAGCATTGAGGCGAGCGGCGCTGCGCTGCCGAATGCGGCAGCACAGCGCCGTTGCCCCTCTGCAGGAGGAGGTGGGTCGGGCCCGCCCCACCCCTCCCGAATCCTCCGTGCCAACCCCGGAGCCCCGAAGAAATTCCGCGGTTTCCGCTCTTTCGCTACTCGTGAGCCGGGTGGCCGGCTCCCGTGTTGCGTGGCAGCACGACCCTGAAAGTCGATCCGGTGCCGACTTCGCTGCGGACTTCGATGCGTCCGCCATGCTTATGTACGATTCCGTATGAAAGCGACAGGCCGAGCCCGGTGCCTTTGCCGACTGCCTTGGTCGTGAAAAAGGGTTCGAAGATCCGCCCGACGTGCTCCGGCTTGATGCCTTTGCCGGTGTCTTTCACTTCCACCCAGACGTTGTGTGCGTCGTGCCCGGTGCGCAGTGTGATCCGGCCGCGATTGTCGATCGCGTGCGCTGCGTTGATCAGCAGGTTCATGAATACCTGGTTGATTTGCGACGGGAAGCATTCGATCTGTGGAGGATTGCCGTATTCCTTGACGACCTCGGCCTTGTACTTGAGTTCGTTCCACACCACGTTCAGCGTGCTCTCGAGCCCGGTCTCGAGGTTTGCCCACTCGCGCTCCGAGCGGTCGACGTGGGAGAAATCCTTCAGGTCCTGCACGATGCGTTTCACCCGCTGCAGTCCGTCGAGGGACTCGCTCAGCAGGCTGGCGATGTCCTCGCTCAGGTAAGCGGCGTCCACTTCCTTCTTCAACTCGTCGAGATCCCGGAGCTTGTCCGCAGCGAGCGTTTCTTCGAGCTGCTCGTAGGCCGCCAGCAGCTTCAGCATGTCGTTCGTGTATCTCTGCAAGGTGCCGAGATTGGAGTTGACGAACGCGATCGGATTGTTGATCTCGTGCGCGACCCCAGCGGCGAGCTGGCCGATGGAAGCCATCTTTTCCGACTGCAGCAGCTGGTTTTGCGCTTCTTCGAGCTTCCTGATCAGCACCTCCTGGCGCATCTTCTCGGCCAGCAGCGTCGCGTTCGCGGTTTCCAGTTCCGCGGTCCGCTCCCGCACGCGTTCTTCCAGCCTGTCGCGCGAGTCGCGCAGCGCCTCTTCGGCATGCGTGCGCTGGGTGATGTCGTTGTAGCCGAACACACGCCCGACGATGCGCTCGCCAAGATACTGCGGGCGCGACTTGCATTCGAAAACGCGGCCGTCTCCGAGCCGCAGGAGATCCTCGGTTTCGCTGCTGTCGACGATCGCCTGCAGGCGCGCGCGACAGCTTTCCGACTCGACGACGTGCTCCGCCATGAATTCGATGATCGCCGCGTCGTTGCGCTCGAGCAGCAGGTCGTCGGGGATGTGCCACATCGTGCTGAACAGCCGGTTCATGCTCGAGATGCGGCCGTGCCCGTCGATCACGAGGATTCCGTTGCCGGTCGATTCGAGCGTCGCCCGGAGCTGCGACAGGGTCTGCTCCAGCGCGTCCTCGACCTTGCGCTCGTTCTGAACGTCCCTTGCCTGCACCAGCAGCAGGGGCGCGCCGCCGTGGTCGACGACCCGGACGGACTTAACGACGTTCAGCATCGACGCATCGGCACAGTGATAGAGCCCTTCATGGCTCTCGATCTCGCGATACTGGCCGTTGCGCACGTCTTCCCAGTAGAAGACGTCCTGCAGCGAGCTTTCGATGTCGGTGATGGTCATCGCGAGCAGCTCGTCGGCGGAATATCCGAGCGCCTGCGCGGTGATGCGGTTAGCCATGACGATTCCGAGATGGACCGGTTCGACGAGCAGCATCATGTGCGGGCTGTGATCGAGCATCAACTGCGGAAGGCTGTTCATGTCGCGACCGCTTCCTGCCCGGGCTTGCCGGCGTCGAAGTAATAGCTCACCCGCTTGCGCGGACTCAGGTAGTTGTAGATCTCTCCCGGTACCTGTGCAGGCCTGATGGCCCGTGCGATGTTCAGATCGGGTTCGCGTACCAGATCGACGAGGATCGCGTCGTCCTTCGGAATGTTCGCGTCGTAGATCACGATCATCGGCTTCATCGGCGCGGCGGTATTGACGGTGGCGACCATCGCGATGACGCCGTTGGACAGCTGCACAATCGTTCCCGGCGGATAGACGCCGAGGCAACGGATGAATATCTGCAGCAGCTTCGGATCGAACTTGTTGCGCAGCTTGGCGAACATCACCGACAGCGCCTCGTGCGGCGTCATCGCATCGGTGATATCGACGGGATTGCACAACTCGTCGTAATAGTTGGCGATGGCGACAATGCGCGACAGCAGGCCGATCGCCTCGCCCTTGAGTTTGTTCGGGTAGCCGGTGCCGTCGAACAGCTCGTGATGCTCCCGAATGATCGCCAGGACCGCCGGGGCGAGCTGCAACCGTTGGCCAATTTCGACGCCGTATTGACAATGCATTTCATACAGATGCCGTTCGGCCTGGGTCAGCGGCTCGTTTTTCAACAGGATCCTGTTCGGGATCTCCCTGCGGCCGATATCGTGGAACAACGCGCCCATGCCCAGCACGCCGACGACCGCCTGGGGCAGGCGGATGTCGCGCGCGACCATCATCGACAGCATCGTGACGTTCAACGAATGAAAATAAAGCTCCTCGCCGCCCATCTTGTCGCCCATCACGTGGATCGCCAGTTCCGGCGCGCAAAGTATCGACTCGGCGATCTGCGTCACCAGTTGCGTCGCCTGGTGCACGGTTTCGGCAGGCCGGGAGAGCAGGTTTTTCTCGATGTCGCGGATCGCCTTGGCTGAATTGATAAAGGCGCTCTCGATGCGTGCGGCAGCTTCGCGCTGCGCTTTTATCCGCTCCATCAAGGCGCGTTTGGCTTGGAGCGCGGGGACCAGATCCGGCTTGGCCTCCGCGGCGGCTGCGTCGGGGTCTGGCTGCGGCGTGCCTTGGAGTGGCGGCTGGATGTCGCTGAGGGACGGGTTGTAGCGGACAGTCTTCAGCCCGAGGCTACGGATGGTCCTGATCTGCTCCTCGGTCTTGATCTTGAAATGACTGAACGCAAAAGGATGTTCGAACCAGCTGACATCGAGAACGACGTACAGCCCGACCCGAAGTTGGTCCATGGTGACACTGGAATTATCTGGCATCGATGACGGCGGCCTGATTGTTGCCGGACGGGGGTAGGACGGGGGTAGATGGGGAGCTGGACGCAAAGCGCATCATCGTATTGTCCCCACCGCGATTATTCAACGTTGCCCGCGCACCGGCGTGCGCTGTCGTGGCGCTGCACGTGCGCGCTCCAGTAAACTGCGGCGCGAGGAGACGAGTGCGATGAGTGACGAAGATTTCATGCGGGCGGCGCTGGAGCAGGCGCGAATGGCGGGGGCGTGCGACGAGGTGCCGGTCGGCGCGGTCGTCGTGCTCGACGGCGAGATCGTCGGCCGCGGCTTCAACCAGCCGATCGGGCGCCACGATCCGACTGCGCACGCCGAAGTGATGGCGTTGCGCGACGCGGGAGAACGGCTCGGAAACTACCGCTTTCCCGGCTGCGAGCTGTTCGTCACGCTCGAACCGTGCGCGATGTGCAGCGGCGCGATCATGCATGCGCGGGTGGCGCGCGTCGTCTTCGGCGCCCGCGACCCGAAGACGGGCGTTGCCGGCAGCATCATCGATCTTTTTGCCGAGCGGCGGCTGAATCATCACGCAGAAGTCGCCGGCGGCGTGCTCGCCGACGAATGCGGTCGCCTGTTGTCGGGGTTCTTCGCTGCCCGGCGCGGGCGCACCCTCATCGCGTGACGATCATGCACATCCGGATCAGCCTTGCCGGGCAGCGGCTGTTTCTGTTCGGGCCGGACGGCGCCTGCATCCGGTGCTATCCGGTATCGACCGGCGAAAAGGGTGCCGGCGAAGTTCGGGACAGCGGCTGCACGCCGCGCGGCCTGCACCGCATTCGGGCCAGGATCGGCGCCAAAGCGCCCGCAGGCGCGGTATTTCGCGGACGCCGTCCCACCGGCGAGATCTGGTCGCCCGGTTTCGCTGCCCAGCATCCCGGCCGCGACTGGATTTTGTCCCGCATCCTGTGGCTGTGCGGTTGCGAGCCGGGTCGCAATCGGCTCGGCAACGTCGATTCGATGCGCCGCTATATCTACATTCACGGTACGCCGGACGACGAGCCGATGGGCGTGCCGCGTTCGCACGGCTGCATCCGCATGCGCAACCGCGACATCATCGAGCTGTTCGAACTCGTCCCGGCCGGCACCCCCGTCGAGATCGTCGAGTAGGGCCGCCAGGCGGCACGCGGCGACGCGGCAGGCACGGCGCGTCTGCTGCGACTCAGCGTGCAACGGGAGTGCGTGCGGTAAAGCGGTGCCGCACCTCGCTTGCAAGTTCGCCCTGGTCATCCCACGTCCATTCGACGAACTTCACGTCGCCGTCGCGCCGTACCGTGATCACGGTGGAGCAGCGCGTGCCGTAACCCGGCGCGCGGATGAAGGCAGGCGACAGCCAACGCTCCCAGTCTGCGCTGACGCCGGTTTCCGGCAGATGGCTGTCGGGCGCTGGAGCGTCGTCGCGCAACAGCGGGAGGAACGCATCCTCTTCGTCTTCGGGCAGGCGGGCGAGGGCGGCGGCGAAGCGCTCGCGGGCGAGCCGGACCTTCGGCCACGGCGTGTCGAGGACATGGTTCGACAACCCGTAGATGCCCGGCTCAAGGAGCCTCACGGCGCCAGTGGTGCTTTCATGAATGCCCAGACGCGCACCGTCGCTGACGAGCAGGTTGAACGCCGCGTAGTCCGGGCTGACCGCGGCAATGCGGCCAAGGGTTGCCTGGGTGTTGGCATTGACGTTGTCGGCGGCAGTGAGGCAGTCGCGCACGAGAATGCCGCGCGACGGCGCGCCGGGCCGGTGCAGCGTCGGGTCACGATAATTCGTCAATGCTGCGAAGCGCCCGCCGCGCGTGACTCCCATCCACGTCCCGCCGCCTTCGAGATCCCGGCCGGCGAGCAGATCCGGCGCGTCGGTCCACCAATGAGCGGGCACGGCGGGACGAGCGAGGAACTCGTCGCGGTTCGCGGCCACGACGAGCGTGTAGTCGGGGTGAGCTTGCCAGCCGACGACGATCAGGCACATTCGACGAAACGTTCGAGGTGCCTGGCCGAACCGGGTTCGATCAGGTCGGCGAGCCGATGCGCTTCGGTCTCCGCACCGAGCGCCGCTTCGAAAGCGACCGGATCGGCAACGGATTCGTAGATCTCCATCCACGTCGCATCGTCGCCGCGACGCTCCATCAGCCGGCCCGCGACCATCGTGCGGGCGGCAACGGCGGCCTGCATCGCGCGCACGTTCGCATGCGCGTCGTCGCGGTCGACGCCGGCGCGAATGCGGTAGTAGATGAAGTAATGGATGCGCCCGGTTTCGCTGATGGCCATCATTCAGGGCAGGGCGTAAGGAAGATCGAGAAACGAAAGCCGCGGACCGGTGAGGCTGCCGAGATGTACGTCGCCGGCCTCGGCGCAGCTGGTCTGCATGACCGCGAGCGCCTCGAACCCGCCTTCCGGGGAAGGTGCGACGTTGACCAGCTTGCCTGCGGACTGGTCGCCGAACTCCGGCGCGAAAAGATCGGCGCCCGGCAGCGGCTCGGCGCCATTGGCAATCCGGACGTGATACATGCGCTTCTTGAGCTTCCCGAGGTACTGCGTCCGCGCGACGATCTCCTGGCCGGGGTAACAGCCTTTCTGGAAGCTGACGCCGCCGATGACTTCATAGTTGAGCATCTGCGCGACGAATTCTTCCTGCGTCGGAACGGTGATCAGAGGCACGCCGGCGCGGACCATCGCGAGCTGCCACGCTGCGGTGCCGGCCTTCGTGGCGCCCGCTGCGAGCAGCGCGCCAAATGCTTGCGGGGCTTCGGCGACGGGAAGCGCGATGAGGAAGTTGTTGTCGTCGAGTCGGATGCAGCGCGTGTTTTCCGTTACGGCCTGCGTCATCGCGCCGGCCGGCACGGCGAGCCCGGCGCGCGCAAGCACCTGGCTCGCGTCGCTGCCGCTGACGCCGACGAGCGCCGTTTCGGCGCTGTCATCGGCGAGCTTGACCTTGCTGCGCAGCACGTACATCGACAGCTTCTTCAGCAGCGCCGGCTGGAGGTCGGCGGACATCACGAGCGCGTGACCGTCGGCTTCCTTCCACAGCAAAATGCTGGCGAGCATCCTGCCTTTCGGCGAGTTGAAGCTGGTCCACTGCGCGCCCGCGGCCGAGAGGTTCTTGACGTCGTTCGAGAACAGGTTGTGCAGGAACGGCGCGGAGTCTTCACCGCGGCTGCGGATGATGCCGAGATTGACGAGCGGCACGACGACAGTGGCAGCCGGCGCAAGCCCGGCGTCCGGGGCATCGAAGCGGATGCCGGCGCTTTCGATCGTGGCGCCTTCCGCAATGAGAAAATCGGTCCAGGTCGAATCGGTCCAGGTCGTATTCGTACTATTCGTATTCATGTCGTTAAGCCGGAGTCGAAGAATGCGATGAAGTATTATAGGGTCCGTCCGCCGCCAGCGGTCGTCGGCGCATCGCCTCCGACACGCCGACGTCCAATTATTTTAATATCGCATGAAGTCGCTGCTCCTCCGATTGTTTCTCGTCGTCGCACTCGGCGCTGCAGCGAGTCTCGCCGCCGCGTGGTGGTATGTCACGCGTCCGCTGCCGCTCGCCCGGCCGGTCGTCGACTTCACGGTGCACCGCGGCTTTACGATGCGCGAGGCGGCTGCGGCGATCGCCGAGGCGGGCGTCGAGGTCGATCCGCGGGTGCTGTACTGGATCGCGCGGCTCACGGGCAAGGCCGACCGCATCCTCGCGGGCAGCTACGAAGTCCACGCCGGCATCACGCCGTGGCTGCTGATCCTCAAGCTGTCGAGTGGGGATGTCTCGCAGGCTCAACTGCGCCTCGTTGAAGGTTGGAATTTTCGCCAGGTACGGGCCGCGCTCGAAGCGAACCCCGAGCTGATCCAGGACACGGCGGGCCTTTCGGAGGCCGAGATCCTGCAGCGCATCGGTGCGACGGAATCCCACCCCGAAGGGCTGTTCTTTCCCGATACCTATCTTTTCGACAAGCAGTCGAGCGCGCTGGCGCTGCTCGCCCGCACGTATCGGGCGATGCACGAGCGGCTGGCGCAGGCGTGGGAGGCCCGAAATCCCGATCTGCCCCTCGGGTCGCCATACGAAGCGCTGATTCTCGCCTCGATCGTCGAGAAGGAAACGGGTCGCGCGGAAGATCGCGCGCTGATTGCGTCGGTTTTCGTCAACCGCCTGCGCAGCGGCATGCGTTTGCAGACCGATCCGACGGTGATTTATGGCCAGGGCAGCGCGTTCGACGGGAACCTGCGCAAGCGCGACCTCGAAACCGACCACGCGTACAACACCTATACGCGCGACGGACTTCCGCCGACCCCGATCGCGATGCCGGGGCTCGATGCGCTGATTGCCGCAGTCAGGCCGCCGACGACCGATTACCTTTATTTCGTCTCTCGCGGTGACGGCACGAGCGAGTTTTCGACGAATCTGAACGACCATAACAAGGCCGTGAGTCAATACCAGCGGAGAACGGGAAGTTGAGCGGATCGCAGGCGAAGGCACGTTTCATCACGTTCGAAGGCATAGACGGAGCGGGCAAGAGCAGCCAGATCGCGGCCGTCGTCGCGCTGCTCGAGGCGCGCGGCCTGTCCGTCGAACAAACTCGGGAACCGGGTGGCACCGCGCTCGGCGAGCGCTTGCGCGAGTTGCTGCTGCACGAGCCGATGCACCTCGAAACCGAAGCGATGCTGATGTTCGCCGCGCGCCGCGAGCATCTTGCCGCGCGCATCCTGCCGTCACTGGCGGCCGGACGGTGGGTCGTGTCGGACCGCTTTTCGGATGCCACTTATGCGTACCAGGTGGGCGGGCGCGGCCTCGACCCGGCGAAGTTCGCAGCGCTCGAAGCGTGGGTGCATCCGGGCTTCCAGCCCGACCTGACGCTCGTCTTCGATCTGCCGCCGGAGGTCGCCGCCGCGCGGCTCGCGAAGGGCGGCGCGGAACCCGACCGCTTCGAGCGCGAGCAGCGCGATTTCTTCGAGCGGGTGCGCGCCGCGTACCTCGAACGGGCGCGCATGGCGCCCGCCCGCATCCGCGTCGTCGATGCCGCGCGCGCTCCCGAATCGATCCGCGCCGAAGTCGAGGCGATCGTCGAGGAGTGCTGCCTGCGATGATTCACCCGTGGCTGCAGGAAACCTGGCAGCGGCTCGTCGCGCTCGGTGAACGCCTGCCGCACGCACTGCTGTTCGTGGGGCCGGCGGGCCTGGGCAAGCGCGATCTTGCCGACGCGCTGGCCGCGCGCCTGTTGTGTGCGACGCCTCGCCCGGACGGCTGCGCCTGCGACCAGTGCACGACTTGCCAGCTGCGCCGCTCCGGCAACCACCCGGATCTCTTCATGATCGTGCCGGCGGCGGATATGGAAGCCGGCGACGGCGACGAGAGCAGGGAAGGCGGGGAACGCGACGCCGGGTCGGCAAAGAAGAAGTCCACGCAGATCGTCATCGAGCAGATCCGCGACCTGCAGCAATCGCTGTCGGTGACCGGCCACCAGAGCGGACGGCGCGTCATCGTCGTCGATCCGGCCGACGCGATGAACCCGTATACCGCTAACGCGCTGCTGAAGCTGCTCGAAGAGCCTCCCGCCGGTTGCCTGTTCGTGCTCGTGTCGTCGGCTCCGCGCCGCTTGCTGCCGACGATCCGCAGCCGTTGCCAGCAGTGGAGCTTTTCGCGGCCCGCGGCGGACGTGGTGGCGCAGTGGCTCGGCACGCAGGAAGCGCCGGCAGCGGACCTGCTCGCACTGGCCGGCGGCATGCCGCTTGCCGCGCAGCGGCTGGCCGCACAGCGCGCCGGTGCGCTGCTGGGCCGTTTCGTGCGCGACGTGGGGCAATTGCCCCCGACCGATCCGCTCCAGCTCGCGGGCCAGTGGGAAGCGTGGCTGAAATCGAAGGAAGCGCTTGCAGCCGGTTTCGGTATCGTGCAGCTGGTCGAATGGATGCAGCGCTGGGTCAGCGATCTCGCTTCGCTGCGCCTCGGGGGCCGCGTACGGTTCTTCCCGCGCGAGGAAGGTGTGATGTGCGCGCTGGCGCAGCGCTCGGACGTCGCCGCAGTGTTGAACTGCTACAATGAACTCGCCCGGATTCGCCGGGTCGCACAGCATCCGCTGAATGCCCGGCTGATGCTCGAAGACATGCTGGTGCGCTATGCACGCGCGGTGGCGAGGCCCCGATCATGAGCGAAAGCAAACCGAGCGCCGCACGGCCGAGCGTGTTGTCGCTGAACATCAACTCGAAGTCCGCGCTGTACGCCGCGTATATGCCTTTCCTTGCGAACGGCGGCATCTTCGTGCCGACGCCGCGGCCCCATCAGATCGGCGACGAGGTGTTCATGCTGCTGCAACTGATGGACGACCCGACGAAGCATCCGGTCGCGGGGACCGTCGTGTGGATCACGCCGCATGGCGCGCAAGGCGGCCGTACGCAGGGGATCGGCGTGCATTTCAGCGCCGACGATTCGGGACGCGCGCTGCGCGGGCGCATCGAGCAGATCCTCGCCGGGCACCTCGGTTCCAGTCGCCCGACCCACACCCTTTGATTCCACCCGGTTTCCCCGAGGTTCGTCGATTCCATGTTCGTCGATTCACACTGTCATCTCGATTTTCCCGACCTGGCCGCACGTGAAGACGCCGTGCTCGCGGCGATGGCTGCGAATCGCGTCAGTCATGCACTGTGCGTGAGCGTCAAGCTCGAAGACTTCCCGCGTGTGCTGGCGCTCGCCGAGCGTCATGCGAATCTCTTCGCTTCGGTCGGCGTTCATCCCGACAGCGACGACGTCGAGGAGCCCGACGAGACGCGCCTCGGCACGCTCGCCGATCACCCGAAGGTGGTCGCGATCGGCGAGACGGGCCTCGATTACCACTGGCAGAAGGACGCCCCCGAATGGCAGCGGGCGCGCTTTCGCACCCACATTCGTGCCGCGCGGGCCTGCGGCAAGCCGCTGATCGTCCATACCCGCTCCGCCGCGGCCGACACGCTGCGCCTGATGCGCGAAGAAGATGCCGCCGGCGCCGGGGGCGTCATGCACTGCTTCACCGAGACGCGCGAGGTGGCCGAAGCGGCGCTCGACCTCGGCTTCTACATTTCTTTCTCCGGCATCGTCACATTCAGGAACGCGACCGATCTCAAGGCGGTCGCGCAGTACGTTCCGCTCGATCGCCTGCTGATCGAAACCGATGCGCCGTATCTCGCGCCGGTACCGCACCGCGGCAAGACCAACGAACCCGCGTGGGTGGTGCATGTCGCCGAAGAGATCGCGCGCTTGCGCAACGAGCCGCTGGACCGCATCGCTGCGGCGACGACCGAAAATTTCTTTCGCCTGTTCCGCCACGCCCGGAGATCCTGATCCCATGAAGCGAACGATCCTTGCCGCGCTGCTTGTCCTCGCGCTCGGCAGCGCACCCGTCCTGGCCAGCAGCTATGACGATTCGCTGAACGCTGCACGGCTCGGCGACACCCGGCCGCTGGTACAGCTGCTCAACCGCGGGCTCGATCCGAACACCGTCGATGAACAGGGCAATACGCTGCTGATCCTTGCGGCGCGCGAAGGTCACGCGGACACTGTTGCGGCGATTCTCGAATTCCGGCCGAAGCTCGGCCAACGCAACGCAGCGGGCGATTCGGCGTTGATGATGGCGGTGCTCAAGGGCCATGACGAAGTCGTCGATCTGCTCCTCGACGCCGGCGCTCCGGTCAATCACGACGGCTGGACGCCGCTGATGTACGCCGCTTTCGAAGGCCGTGTCGCGATCCTCGAACGCCTGCTGGCGCAAGATGCGGACGTCAACGCGCTGGCGCCGAACAAATCGAACGCGCTGATGCTCGCCGCGCGCAACGGTCACATCGACGTCGTGCGCCGGCTGCTGCGCACGGACGTCGATCTCGAGCAGAAGAACGACGCGGGCTTCACGGTCGACAGCTGGGCGCAGGCCAACGGCAACACCGACATCGCCGAGTTGGTGCGAACCGAGCGCAGCAGGCGCACGAAGGCGTCCTCGGCGCCGCGGACCGAAACCAGGTAAGGGTTTTGGCAGTTCGCTTGCGATGGAGCCGCGATGCACCAGGATGTGGTGCGCAAGCACGAAAATAGTGCATAGAAGGGCAACTTCAAGGAAAATCCTCGTCCGCCCGCGTCGCGGGTGTCCGGTCACCTTCCTGCCAAAGGCCAATGCAATGCGCTATCAGTCCCTCGAAGAGTTCCTGTCTCATGTAGAACAACGCAATCCCGGTCAGCCCGAGTTCATCCAGGCGGTGGCCGAGGTCATGGAAAGCCTCGTACCGTTCATCACCGAACATCCGCGCTATGCCGAACACGGCCTGCTCGACCGCCTCGTCGAGCCGGAGCGCGCGATCCAGTTCCGTGTGTCGTGGGTCGACGACCGCGGCGAAGTCCAGGTCAACCGCGGCTACCGCATCCAGCACAGCTCGGCGATCGGGCCGTTCAAGGGCGGACTGCGTTTCCACCCGTCGGTGAACCTGTCGGTGCTGAAATTCCTGGCATTCGAGCAGACGTTCAAGAACGCGCTGACGACGCTGCCGATGGGCGGGGGCAAGGGCGGCTCCGACTTCGATCCGAAAGGACGCAGCCCCGGTGAAGTGATGCGCTTTTGCCAGAGTTTCATGACCGAACTGTATCGGCATGTGGGCTCGGATACCGATGTGCCCGCCGGTGACATCGGCGTTGGAGGGCGCGAGATCGGCTTCCTTGCCGGCATGATGAAGAAGCTGTCGAACAAGGCGAGCTGCGTGTTCACAGGTAAGGGACTGAGCTATGGGGGCTCGCTGATTCGCCCCGAGGCGACCGGTTACGGCATGGTGTATTTTGCCGAGGAGATGCTGCGTCACGCCGGCAAGACGATGGCCGGCATGACGGTCTCGGTCTCGGGCTCGGGCAATGTCGCGCAGTACGGCATCGAGAAGGCGATGGCGCTAGGGGCAAAAGTCATCACCGCGTCCGACTCGAGCGGCACCGTCATCGACGAGGCGGGCTTCACCCCCGAAAAGCTCGCGGTGCTGATGGACGTCAAGAACGTGCATTACGGTCGCGTCAGCGAATACGCCGAGCGCCTCGGCCTGCATTTCGAGCCCGGCAAGCGGCCGTGGCACGTCCCGGTCGACATCGCGTTCCCGTGCGCGACACAGAACGAGGTCGACGGTGACGACGCCGCGGTGCTCGTGCGCAACGGCGTCCAGTGCGTCGCCGAAGGCGCGAACATGCCTTGCAATGCGGTTGCCGTGCGCGTGTTCGAGAAGAACGGCGTGCTGTATGCGCCGGGCAAGGCGAGCAACGCCGGCGGTGTCGCCACTTCGGGGCTGGAGATGAGCCAGAACGCGATGCGGCTGTCGTGGACCCGCGAAGAGGTCGATGCGCGCCTGCTCGAGATTATGCAGGGGATTCACCGCATGTGCCTGCAGTACGGCACCAAGCCCGACGGTTCAGTGAATTACTCCGACGGCGCGAACGTCGCCGGCTTCGTCAAGGTCGCCGACGCGATGCTCGCGCAGGGCGTCATCTGAGGCCCTCGTAACGAAGGCCGCAACACTTTCTACGGGGAAGGCCGCTCGCTTTCCCCGTGGAACGGAAGCAATTCGCGGCGACCGGCAGACAGCGCCCGGTTCGACGGCCGGCGCCAGGATCATTACACTCGATGTTTTCGCACAACGTCACCGAAACCCGGTTCACAAGGGGGCAGACATGAGCGTCATCGAATCCATCCGGCCCCGTCTCGCGAAACTCACCGAGATACGCCGCGACCTCCACGCTCATCCCGAACTCGCGTTCGCCGAACACCGTACCGCCGACCTGATCGCACGCCATCTCGAAGCCGCGGGCATCGAAGTGCACCGCGGTCTCGGCAGGACCGGGATCGTCGGCGTCGTGCGCGGCGGCCGCAGCTTGCGGGCGATCGGCCTGCGCGCCGATATCGACGCTCTGCCGATGCAGGAGCGCAATGAGTTCGCTCACCGTTCCGTGCACGAAGGGTGCATGCATGCGTGCGGGCATGACGGACATGCGACGATGCTGCTCGGTGCGGCCGAAGCCCTCGCGGCGCGCCGCGACTTCGACGGCACGGTATATCTGATTTTCCAGCCTGCCGAGGAGGGGGAAGGAGGGGGGCTGGCGATGATCGAAGACGGCCTGTTCGAACGTTTTCCGATGGAGTCGGTTTTCGGCATGCACAACTGGCCCGGCATGCCCGCCGGACAATTCGGCGTACGCAGCGGCCCGGTCATGGCGAGCGCCGACCGTTTCGACATCGACGTGCGCGGCCACGGCGCCCATGCGGCGATGCCTCATCTGGGGGCCGACCCGGTGACCGCGGGCGCGGCGCTGGTGCAGGCGATCCAGACCATTGTCAGCCGTACCATCGATCCGATCGACTCGGCGGTGGTCTCCGTCACGCGGTTCAATGCCGGCGAGGCGTACAACGTGATTCCCGACCGCGCCCAGCTGTGCGGCACCGTGCGCGCCTTCAGCGAAATCGTACAGGACCGGGTCGAATCCGCGCTGCAGCGCATCTGCGACGGCGTCGCCGCGGCGTTCGATGTGGAGGTCAGGCTGGATTATCGCCGCGGCTATCCGCCGACGATAAACAGCGCGGCGGAAGCTGCCGTGTGTGCGGAAGTTGCGAGCGAACTGGTCGGGTCGGTGAATGTCGCGACCGACGCGCGCCCGAGCATGGGGGCCGAAGACTTCGCGTATTTCCTGCAGCGCAAGCCCGGCTGCTACGTCTGGATCGGCAACGGCGAGAGCGAAGGCGGGTGCATGCTGCACAACCCGACTTACGACTTCAACGACGGCATCATCGCGACCGGCGTCGCGTACTGGGTCGAACTGGTGCGCAAGGTGCTGGCGCCGGCACGATGAACGGGCGCGACACGGCCTTCCGGTCGACATGAAAACCATCCGGCTCGCATGGCGCATGATGTTGCGCGACCTGCGCGCGGGCGAGCTGCTCCTGCTTGGCCTCGCCATCGTCATCGCGGTGGCGAGCCTGACGAGCGTGGGTTTCCTTGCCGACCGTGTGTCGCACGGGCTGGACCGTGAAGCGAACCAGCTGCTCGGGGGCGACTTGCTGCTGCGCGCCGACCGGCCGTGGGACCGGGAGTTCGCGGACGAAGCACGGCGGCGCGGCCTGCGGACCGCCGAGACAGTGGTATTCACCAGCATGGTGAGTACGGCAGAGGCGGCTCAGCTTGCCGGCGTGAAGGCGGTCGAGGCGGACTATCCGCTGCGCGGCAGCGTGCGCGTCGCGCCCCGCCCGAACCAGCCGGATGCGGTCGCTGAGCGAATGCCGCAACGGGGCGAAGTCTGGCTCGACGAACGGCTTTTTGCCGCGCTCGGCGTCGCGGTCGGCGACACCGTCGGACTCGGGCAGCTCGAATTCCGCGTCGGCGCGATGGTGACTTTCGAGTCGGATCGCGGCGCGAATTTCTTCAGCCTGTTGCCGCGCGCGATCTTCAACGCCGCGGACCTGCCCGCAACCGGCCTGTTGATCGCCGGCAGTCGCGCGAGGTGGCGGCTGCATCTGGCCGGCGAAGCGGACGCCGTTGCGGGTTTTCAGCGCTGGGCGGAGCAGCGGCTTGAACGCGGGCAGGCGGTCGAAAGCATCGAGAATGCGCGCCCCGAGGTGCGCGGCGCGCTCGACCAGGCGCAGCGCTTCCTGCGGCTCGCGGCGCTCCTCGCGGTGATCCTCGCCGCGGTCGCGGTCGGCCTCGCGGCGCGCCGCTTCATGCAGCGTCATCTCGATGGCTGTGCGGTGATGCGCTGCCTCGGCGCGGGCCAGGCGCAGGTGTTGTGGATCGTCGTCGGCGAGTTCGTGTTCTTCGGGCTCGTCGCGGCGACGCTCGGCGGCGTGGCTGGCTGGGCGGTGCAGTTCGGGCTCGCGACAGTGCTCGCCGAAGTGATGGGGGCGGAGCTGCCGGCGCCGTCGCTGCTGCCGTTTGCGCATGGTGTGGCGGTCGGCATGGTGCTGCTGGTCGGCTTCGTGCTGCCGCAACTGCTGCGCCTCGGGAAAGTATCGACGGTGCGCGTGCTGCGGCGCGAAATGGGCGCGGTCGAGCCGGTCAGCGGACTCGCGTGGGCGTGCGGCGCCGGCGCGCTGCTCGCGATCATTTTCTGGATCGCCGGCGACCTGAAGCTCGGCGTGACGGTCGCAGCCGGCTTTGCGGCGGCGCTCGGCCTGTTTGCGCTCGCCGCGTGGGGCGTGTTGCACGCGATCACCGGGTCCAGGGGCCGCCGCACGATCCGCCACGGCGGCTGGCGCTACGGGCTCGCGTCGCTGGCGCGGCGCATGGCGGGCAGCGTGATCCAGGCGACCGCGCTCGGCTTGGGGCTGACGGCGCTTCTGCTGCTGACGCTGGTGCGTACCGATCTGCTCGAGAACTGGCGCGGGATGACGCCACCGGACGCGCCGAACCGCTTCATCATCAACATCCAGCCCGATCAGCGCGAAGCGCTCGCGGCGTTTTTCGTCGACCACGGACTCGTTGCTCCCGACATCATGCCGATGATCCGCGGCCGCCTGGTCGCGATCAACGACCGGCCGGTCGATCCGGACGATTTCGTCGATCAGCGCACGAAACGGCTCGCCGAGCGGGAATTCAACCTCAGCTACGGCGCCGTGCTTCCCAACGGAAATCGAGTGGCCGAGGGACGTTGGCACGGCGATCAGCGCGAACCTCAGTTCTCGGTCGAGAAAGGCCTCGCGGAGACTTTCGCGTTGCAGGTCGGCGACCATGTCCGTTTCGACGTCGCCGGACGCCTCGTCGAGGCACCGATCACGAGCGTGCGCGAGCTCGACTGGAATTCGATGCGGGTCAATTTCTTTTTCATCGCCGCGCCCGGCATGCTCGAAGCCGATCCGGCGAGCCTGATCACGAGCTTTCGTCTGCCGCCTGAAAGCCACGCGTTCACGGCCGCGCTGGTGGCCCGCTTCCCCAACCTGTCCGTCATCGACGTGGGCGCGGTCATCGAGCAGGTCCGCTCGATGACCGACAAGCTGGTGCTGATCGTGCAGTTCGTGTTCGGCTTCGCGGTGCTGGCCGGGTTCGTCGTGCTGTATGCGGCGCTGCAATCGACGCACGACGAGCGCGATTACGAACTCGCGGTGCTGCGCACGCTCGGCGCGCGCAACCGCCAGGTGCGCGACGCGCTGCTCGCCGAATTTCTCGTGCTTGGCGGCGTCGCCGGCGCGCTCGCCGGCGTCGGTGCGACGGTGATCGGCTGGGCGCTTGCGCATTACGTGTTCAAGATGGCGTACGTGCCGGCACCGTGGCCGACCGTGCTCGCGATCGTCATCGGTGCGGGCGGGGTGGTTGCCGGTGGCTGGCTCGGCACGCGCAAGCTGCTCGCGCGCCCGCCGCTCGCGAGCCTGCGCGCGTCGGCGTGATGCCGGCGCTGACCTCCGGCATCCCTGCGGCGCTGCAGGCGATTATCCGGCGCGGTCCGCTGGCCTTGGCTGGTGGCACCGCCGCGGCTGTCGCAATCGGACCGGGCGGGCCGAATCATCGTCGCTATAATCCGACACGATTTCGAACGGAGTGGGCTGCGGATGCCTGAATACATGCTGGCCGGGCTGCTCGCCGGACTGATCGTGATCGTCGCCTGGCTGGCGTGGCGCATGCGCCGGCTCGAACAGGATCTCCCCGAGGTGCTCGTCGGCGAAGTCGGCGCCGCGCTCGCCGGACAGCACCGTGCGATGCTCGGCGATCTGCACGACGGCCTCGCACGCCAGGCCGACCGGCTGGCCGAACATGCGCGCGCCGACCGTGACCTGCTGCAGCGCGGCCTCGCGGGCGCCTCGGGCCAGCTCGCCGCGAGCATCGAAGCGATGACGCGCAGCGTCGATCGTCGTCTCGAAACCCTGTCCGGCCACGTCAACGAGCGCCTCGACGAAGGTTTTCGCAAGACCAACGAGACGTTCACGAACGTCATGGCACGACTCGCGACGATCGATGAGGCGCAGAAAAAGATCGACGGCCTGACGACGAACGTCGTCAGCCTGCAGGAACTGCTCGGCGACAAGCGCGCGCGCGGGGCGTTCGGCGAAGTCCAGCTCGAGGCGCTGGTGCGGAACATGCTGCCGCCCGATTCCTACGAATTCCAGCACACGCTGCCGAATAACGCGCGCGTCGATTGCGCGCTGCGCCTGCCCGAACCGACCGGCCTTGTCGGTGTCGATTCGAAGTTTCCGCTCGAAAACTACCACCGCATGGTCGGCCAAGGCGTTTCCGACATCGACCGCAAGCTCGCGCAGACGGCGTTTCGCACGGACGTCAGGCGCCACGTGGACGCGATCGCGTCGAAATACATCATTCCCGACGTGACTTCCGATGGTGCGGTGATGTTCGTGCCCGCCGAGGCCGTGTTCGCCGAGATCCATGCCCATCATCCTGAGGTCGTCGCCTACGCGCAGGGGCGCCGGGTATGGATCGTGTCGCCGACGACGCTGATGGCGGTGCTGAACACCGCGCGCGCCGTATTGAAGGACGTCGAGACGCGCAAGCAGGTGCACGTCATCAAGGATGCGCTCGGCAAGCTCGCGAAGGACTTCGCGCGCTTCGACGAACGCATGAACGCGCTGGCACGCCACATCGAGCAGGCGAGCAAGGACGTTCAGGATGTACAGGTCAGCTCGCGCAAGATCAGCGCGCATTTCCAGAAGATCGAATCGGCGCAGCTCGACCAGGGCGGCAGCGACGAATTGGTCCCGGTGATGGTGGCGTCGGTGAGGCGGGCGGAAGGCGGTGCGGGCTGACGGTGACGGTATGCGCGTCGCCGGCGTGGCTCAACCGCCGATGTAGGACATTTCGATCTTGCGCAGTCCGGCGGTATTCGCAGTGCGGATTTCCGAGTAGCGGTCTTCCCGGTTGTGCCATACGCCGGCGATCGTCTGGTCCAGTTCGTCATCGGAGACGCCCGCGCGCAGCATTTCACGCAGATCGTGCCCGGTCTGCGCGAACAGGCAGGTGTAGAGTTTGCCTTCGGTCGACAGCCGGATGCGCGAGCAGGTCGAGCAGAATGCCTGCGTCACCGACGAGATGACGCCGATCTCGCCGGCGCCGTCGCGATAGCGCCAGCGTTCGGCGACTTCGCCGGTGTAGTTCGGATCGACCTGTTCGAGCGGAAAGACCTGGTCGATGCGTTGGATGATTTCACGCGACGGCACGACCGAATCGAGCTTCCAGCCGTTCGAGCTGCCGACGTCCATGAACTCGATGAAGCGCAGGATGTGGCCGCTGCCGCGGAAATGGCGCGCCATGTCGAGGATGCCTTGGTCATTGACGCCGCGCTTGACGACCATGTTCACCTTGATCGGTCCGAGCCCCGCATCCTTTGCCGCGGCGATGCCTTCGAGCACCGCCGCGACCGGGAAATCGGCATCGTTCATGAGCCGGAAAGTCGGGTCGTCGATCGCGTCGAGGCTGATCGTGACGCGATCGAGCCCCGCGTCCTTCAAGGTCCGCGCCATTTTCGGCAGCAGCACGCCGTTGGTCGTGAGCGTCAGTTCGATGTCGGGAATCTGCGCCAGCATTTCGATGAGGTTCTCGACGTGCTTGCGCAGCAGCGGCTCGCCGCCCGTGATGCGGATCTTGCGCACGCCGCGTGCTGCGAAGCGGCGGGCGACGCGGGTGATTTCCTCGAACGACAGCAGTTCCTTGCGCGGCAGGAACGGGTAGTCGGCCCCGAACACCGAGCGCGGCATGCAGTAGATGCAGCGGAAATTGCAGCGGTCGGTGACGGAAATCCGGAGGTCCTGCACCGCGCGGTCGCGACGATCCTTCAGCGGGCCGTCCGTCGGATATGCGGTGCCGGGGACAGCCTGCAAGGCGGTCGAAGGGCCGGGGAGAATCGGGATGATTTTCATGTGAGGCAGTTCGCTGAGAGCTTTTGGCGATTATCGGACGCCGAGCCTCCGGATTCCTTGCCCTGGAGCAAGCAGCCAGGATGGCAGCCGTCGGCTTTTCCATTATCGGCAGCATCGACAAGCCGCGCAAGCCGCGCCGGTTCAGCCTCTCCATTCATCGTGTTCCTTCCGGTGTGCCTACTGTGTCACGACAGGCTGCCGGTCCCGGTGGTTCGCAACCGGCGGCTCGGATATAAAAGCGAATTCTGGATTTCAACGGCCATACGAGGCCGGGCGGAGTGTTCCGATGCGGAGAAGAGTTACCGAAACATCTACCGATGAGCTTTACGAGCGGTTTCCCCATCTGCGGAAGATCGACCTGCTTTGGGGAAGCCCGGAGTGCCGGAAGTTCCTTTTCATGCTGATGACCGACACGCGCGGCGGCACCCGGCAGGGTTTTCCGCGCGAACACGGCGCGACGATCATGGCGCTGCTTCTCGAGCACGACCGGTGTTTTCCGCAGTTCGAGCACGTCGTCAGCCCCCACGACCAGCGCTGGGGAAATGACATGCGACGCAAGGAGTGGCGTTGATCGGCGCCTTGCCGTTGAGGCGGATTGGAGGGGATCATGACGGGAGCTTCGGGCAGGTCGGCCGGAGCTCCCGTTTCATTTCGGCATCTGGAGAACGACGATATGGCCGATTTCGAGCCTCTGCCTGCGGAACGGTTGCGCGTGGTCTGTGCCCCGGACGTTTTCGAATTCGATTCGACGGCCGGTCTCCCCGATCTGCCCGGAGGGCTCGGGCAGGCGCGGGCCGAGGACGCGTTGCGCTTCGGTCTTGCGATGCGCCAGCCCGGCTACCATGTTTTCGTCCTCGGTGAATCGGGCACCGGTCGCCATGTCGCGGTGCAGCGGCTGCTGCGCGAACTCGCGGACCAGGGCGAGGTGCCGCCGGACCTGTGTTATCTGCATAATTTCGACGATCCGCTGCGCCCGCGGCTGCTGACGTTGCCGGCAGGGCGAGGGGCGATGCTGCGTGCCGACATGCAGGCATTCATCCGCGAATTGCGGCCGGCGATCGACGCCGCGCTCGACAGCGACACTTACAGCAGCCGTACTGAATCCTTGCAGGAAGCGCACAAGTCGCGCGAGGAGGCGGCGCTGCGTGAGCTAGGGCAGGCGTGCGCGGCGGATGGGATTTCGCTGCTCAGAACGCCCAAAGGCTTCGTCTTTGCCCCCATCCGCGATGGCGGGACGATGTCGCCTGAAGACTTCGAGGCGTTGCCGCAGCCCGAGCGGGAGGCGATCGAGGCCAAGGTCGGCGCATGGAGCGAGCGGCTCACCGATCTGCTCGAGCAATTTCCCGGCTGGCGCAAGGAACTGCACGAGGCCATGAAGCGGGCCGCGCGCGACGCGCTGGCACCGGCCGTGTCGCATCTGACACGAGGCTTGCGCGAGCGCTACGTGGACCTGGAGCAGGTGGAGAGTTTCCTTTCCGCGATCACCGCCGAATTGCTCGACAGCGGCGAGGAGTGGGCTGGCGCCGAAGACGAGGAAGACGTTTCCGAGGACGAAGCGCGGACGCGATTTCACCGTTACCAGATCAACCTCCTCGTCGATCACTCGGCAACGCGCGGAGCGCCCGTCGTGTACGAGGACAATCCGGGCTTCGTCAACCTCATCGGCCGCATCGAGCACATCGCGCAGATGGGCACGCTCGTGACGCATTTCAACCTGATCCGTGCCGGGGCGCTACACCGGGCCTGCGGCGGCTACCTGGTCATCGATGTCGATCGCTTGCTCGGGCAACCTTTTGCATGGGATGGACTCAAGCGGGTGCTGCGGGGGCGCGACATCCGCATCGAGCCTCCGGCCGAGGCGCAGGGCTGGACCAGCATCGTGACCCTCGAGCCGGAGCCCGTGCCGTGCGACATCAAGGTCGTGCTGATCGGCGATCGCGAGCTGTTCTTCCTGCTCACCGAGCACGATCCCGATTTCCCCGAGCTCTTCAAGGTCGGCGCCGATTTCGATGACGACCTGCCGCGGACGGCCGAAAATGTCGTGCGTTACGCCCATCTTCTGGCGACGCTCGCACGCTCGGCGGGCCTGCTGCCGCTCGACCGCAGCGGCATCGCCGCCATGGTCGAACATGGCGCCCGTGTTGCTGAAGACGGCGGACGGTTGACGCTGCAGACGCGCCTGCTAGCCGATGTGATGCGTGAGGCCGACTACCATGCACGCAGCGCGAAGCTGACGATCATCGGGCGTGCGCAGGTCGATCTCGCCGTGGCTTCGCGCGCGCGGCGTTATGCGCGCTACTCCGAGCGAGTGCTGGAAGCGATGGTCGAGGGGACGACGCTGATTTCGACGTCGGGCGAGCGCTGCGGCCAGATCAACGGCTTGGTGATCGTCGACATGGCGGGAGAGCGCTTCGGTCACCCGGTGCGGATCACCGCGACGGCGCGGCTCGGTGAAGGCGACGTCATCGATATCGAACGCGAAATCGAGCTCGGCGGGGCGATCCACTCCAAAGGCGTGCTGATTCTCTCGGCTTTCCTGGCATCCCGCTATGCCCGCCATCAGCCGCTGTCGTTGTCGGCGAGTCTCGTGTTCGAGCAGTCGTACGTGCCGGTCGAAGGTGATTCTGCATCGCTCGCGGAGCTGTGCGCGCTGCTGTCCGCGCTCGCGCAGCTGCCGATCCGCCAGTCGTTCGGCGTTACCGGATCGGTCAATCAGCTCGGCGAGGTTCAGGTGATCGGCGGCGTGAACGAAAAGATCGAAGGGTTTTTCGACCTCTGCGCGATACGCGGGCTGACTGGGGAGCAGGGCGTCGTGATCCCGTCGGCGAGCGTGCGTCACCTGATGCTGCGCAACGATGTCGTCGAAGCGGCGCGGAACGGACGATTTCACATCTACAGCGTCGCAACGGTCGATGAGGCGATGACCGTGCTGACGGGGCTGGCCGCAGGGACTCCCGATGCGAAGGGCGTCCTGCCGAAGGACAGCATCAACCAGCGCGTCGC
Organism: Aromatoleum buckelii; assembly: GCF_012910785.2. Lineage (GTDB taxonomy): Bacteria > Pseudomonadota > Gammaproteobacteria > Burkholderiales > Rhodocyclaceae > Aromatoleum > Aromatoleum buckelii. The sequence goes on from NZ_WTVH02000009.1 coordinate 829,547, forward strand.
GTCGGCGCTCGCCGTGATGACCGCCGCGCAGCATGCGTTTGCCGAAGGGCCGAGGCGCATGCACCGCCACCGCAGGCGGAGCGATCATTGAGGCACGGCCCCTCCGTTGGCGAGGCAAGGCAGGATCTGAATTTGCTTCACGTAGTGTCTCTGCCCATCCTGGAGCCTACGATGATCTCGAGTGCCATTGAATTGTCCAGGCAGGAACGGGTTCCCCATCGGTGGCATGTCCTCAAGGTGTTGCGGGCGATGCGATCGGGACATCCGTTCATACGACTTCTCGACGTATCGTGTCTGATGCACCTTGAAGGTGTTCCGCTGGCGGTGCATTTCTTCACATACCTGGAGCGCAACGGCTACATCGCTCCCCGCGCGAGGGTAGGTCTGCTCGCCCACTATTACACACTCACTTCCGATGGGATCACGTTGTACGAGGAAGGGGAGCGCTGGTGGGGTTCGTTGGGGTGGCAGCAAAAGCTCTGGGTTATCTGGCGGGGGTAGATCTTGCGCAATCGCTCCGGTTTGCGTGGTCCTCGACGATCGACTCAGTTTCTCCGGCAGGCTCGATTTCAGGCCACGGCGTAGCGATCCGCGACGAGCCGAAGGCGGCCGGTGGTGAGGAGCGTATCGAGCCGTTCCCCCAGGACGCCGGCAATGTTGGCCGAGGCGCGCCCGAAGCCCAGGAGATCGAGGGCGCTGGTGATCGCTGCGTCCCGATCCATCGAGAAACCGGCCTGGATCGCCTGCAGCAGTGCGGCGTCCAGCTCCTCTCGTGAGACCCATTCGATCCTGCGCTCGGCCGGCGCAAAGGCGCTACGACTTCGTGCCTGGACCTCGCCACGGGGTTCGGTATCGAGGAATCCGTCCGCATGGTTGAACAGCCTGGCGCGCACGCCGTGTTCGACTGCTCTCGTGACCGCCTGCGTGATGCGACTGCCGGCACGACTCACGCCGAAGGCCTCCATGAGGCGCCGGGTTACCTCGGCTTCATGGACGGGGGCTTCGATCGCCACGACGTTCTGTATGAAATCCGCCAGTTGCGGGAGGCCGACCTCGTGGATCGCCTCCGCGCCTTTCCAGCGCGGCAGAACGGTTTTGCGGTAAGTCGCGACGCCAGGCAAAGTCGTCTCCGCGTCCGGCTGCGCACGCTCTATGAGCGGCGCCTTCACGGGCTTGACGGCCGGTTGAACAGGGCGGGCCGCCTTGCGCAGTGCGCACGCCGCCTCGATCGCGGCGGTCGCGCGGTCGAGTTCACGCCCCGGGTCACGAAACCAGTCGGTGCTCCAGATCCGGTGGAAGGTCCAGCCGAGGCCTTCCAGAACGCCTTGGCGCAGGCGGTCCCGGTCGCGTGCCGAACGTGAACTATGATAGGCCGCCCCGTCGCATTCGATCGCCAAAACGTACCGACCCGGCAGCTCCGGGTCCTTGACCGCCATGTCGATCAAATATCCGGCCGTGCCCACCTGGGGTTCGATCCGGTAGCCGCGCGCCTGCAGCGCGGTCATGACTTCGAGCTCGAAGGGTGAGTCGGGCGCGCGGCCGGTTTCCCGTGGGATGTCCAGCACGCGGGTCTCGGCGTACTTGAGGAAGTGCTTGAGGGCCCGCACGCCGTGACTGGCAGTCTCGTCGATGTCGAGTTCCTCGCCGCGGAAGTTGCTGAACACCGTCATGCCCATCTTCGCGCGGCTGATGAGTACGTTCAGGCGCCGCTCGCCGCCCTCGCGGTTCAGCGGACCGAACTCTTTCGCGATACGTCCGGACTCGTTGCGCCCGTACCCGATGCTGATGAAAATGCGGTCGCGCTCATCGCCCTGGACGTTTTCCAGGTTCTTGACGAAGAAGGGCTCGGTCGGATGGGCGTCAGTGAAGAACCGCTCAGGCTCGGGCGATTTGCGGCGCAACAACTCCAGCTCCACTTGGATCAGGTCGCGCTGCGCGACGCTGAACGCTACGACGCCCAGCGACAGGCCCGGGTGCGTCGTCGCATGCTCCATCACTGCCTGGGCGACCGCGCGGGCTTCGTCGCGGTTGGTCCGCGTGCGCCCGCGGTCGTACAGGGCATGCGGAAGACAAACCATCTCCAGGCCCGTCGCCAATGCGTTCATGCCCGACGAGGGGAAAATGGTGAGCCTGCGCTCGTAGAACTCGACATTGGATACGGCGATCAGCGATTCATGGCGACTGCGGTAATGCCAGCTGAGGTAGCGCTCCTGGGCGCCACGGGCGCGAAAAAGCGACAGCACGCTCTCGATGTCGGCGGTCACGTTGTCCTCTTCGTCGAATTCGACGTCCCGTCCGAAGAAATCGGTGGGCGGCATCTGGCGCGTGTCGCCGACGACGATCGCCTGGCGGCCCCGCAGCAGCGCGCCGAACGCATCGACCGCCTTCACCTGCGAGGCTTCGTCGAAGATGACGACGTCGAACTCGACTTTGCCGGGCGGCAGGAAGCTGGCGATGGACATCGGGCTCATCATGAAGACCGGCTTGATCGCCTGCACCGCGCGGCCCGCCTGCTCCATGAGCTGGCGGATCGGCATCAGGCGGCGCTTCTTGTTGGCCTCGTTGCGCACGATGGCCATCTCTCCCGGATCGGAAAGACGGGGCTGGGTCTCCCATATCCGCTTCGCGAGGCCGGCCTGCGCGTGGCCCAGCGACAGCTGGTCGAGGTGGCGGAAGCGGTTGATGAGGTGCGCCTGCTTGACCCGGTCGAACCGGGCGAGCGCAGGCGAGGCGCCGTAGGCCTGGGCGACGAGGCCCGCATACCAGCTGTAGTCGAACGCGTGAACGAGGTCGTCCGCGTCGCGCTCCCAGTCCGCTGCCGCCTGTGCCACCTCGGGCAATCCGAGCGCGATGAGCTCGTCGTGAAGGGCGTTGAAGCGGATCGTCTCGTAGATCGTCGGCACCGCTTCGAGCCATGTCGCAAGCTGCTCGCGCAGCTCGACAAAAGGGGAGTCGAGGAGCGTGGAGGCCGGTCGGTTCCGGGCGAAACCCAGAAGGTCGACGATCGTCGTCACCCGCGTCCGCAAGGCGGTGGCAGCGGCGTCGATCACGGCGATCGAAGTGCCCAAACTGTCGGCATTGGAGTGGCCGGCGAGGAAGTCGACGATGCCGGCAGGCAGAAGCCCTTTGCCGATGTCGCCGTGGAGTGCGACGATCCATTCGCTCGCCCGCCCGAAGGCTTCCCAGTCGGAACGTTCGCCCATCCATTGGGTGCCGAAAACCGTTTCACCGAGCGCGAGATGCTGGTCGTAAGTGCGCTTGCTCAGCTGGTAGCCGAGGATGCCGTCCACCAGCGTGAGGGCCGACGCGTTGTCCTTGGGCAGCGACTTTTTGCACAGGCCCTGAACGCGGGCGCGGGCACGTCGATAGGCGCCCGAGAAAACACGCCACCACTTTTCGCCCAGCTGCGCGAGGTGCTGGCGCTCGGTCAGCAGGTCCTGTTCCCATGCCTGTTCGATCAGCATCCCGTCGTGCGCGGCGCGCGTCGAAGCCATCAGGCGGCCGGCCGCGACGAGCGCCCGGATGGACTCTGGCGCCGCCTTCCACGCTGCGCTATCCAGCCGCATGCCGCTGAGCGAAGGCGCTTCGGTCGCGCGCCGGGCTGTGCGACAGACCACGTCGACATCCTGGAGCGTCGCCGGACGTTCGAGGCCGAAGCGGGCAGCCAGCTGCCCCGCCGACTCCAGCAGGCGCGCCAGCACCGTGATGGCGTGCCGCAACTCCTCCGTGACCTGCGCCTGCTGCACGGGCGAGAACGTCGTGCACGCGGTCCCGTGGAACGTATTGAGCGACGGCGGCCCGTTTTCCCGCACGTGACGGGCCAGCTCCGCGACCTTCTCGCGAGCGCGGAGCTGGTCTCGGTGGGACCACGCCTTCATCGGCTCGAAGGACCACACCGGCAAGCTCTCATGCTTGCGCCCAATGCGCAAATAATGGCCGAGCGCGGTGATGAAGGGGATTGCGCTCGCGCCGATGGCCGTATTGACTGCCTCGCAGTACGCGTTCAGCTCGTCGCGGACTTCCTTGAGTGCCGCCAGGTCGTCCGTGCCGTCGGCAGCCAGCGGGCGACCTTGCTGCAAGGTGCGTTCGAGCTCCCGAATCACTGATTGCTTGGTCGCCTTGTGGCTGTGCAGTTCGAGAACCGCGTCGCCCAGATGACACTCGTCGAGGCGGCGCTTGACGACCTCGAGCGCCGCCATCTTCTCGGCGACGAAAAGCACTTTTTTGCCGCCCGCCAACAGCTCCGCGACGATGTTCGTGATGGTCTGGGATTTTCCCGTGCCCGGCGGTCCCTGGATCACCAGGTTGCGGCCTTCCCGCGCCTCGAGGATCGCCATCGTCTGGCTGCTGTCGGCGTCACGCACGAAGCGCACTTCGCCCGGCTCGATGATCGTGTCGAGACGGGTGTCCTCGGCGACGAAAGGGGTTTCGTTCGAAAAGCCTTCGCCGAGCAGGCGCCCGAGAATCGGATGTTCGCTCGGCCGCTTGTCCTCGGGCCAGACTGTCTCGTCGAGGTCGTTGAACATCAGGAATTTGCCGAACGAGAAAAAACCGAGGTGGATCTCGTCGCGTACCACTTTCCAGCGCGGCTGCTTCGACACGCACGCGGAAACGGCTTCGTAGAAAGCTTCGGTGCCCGGCATCTCGGACGCATCGGCGTTCGCATCAGCCAGGTACTGCGGCAGATCGAGCGCAAAGTCCGTCTTGAGCTTCGCAGCAAGCGACAGGTTCTGAACGAGGTCGTCGTCGCTGTAGCGCAGCCGGAAGATATCCCGGGTGCCCGTGCGGGACAGCTCGACGGGCACGAGCAGCAGCGGCGCCTTGCGAAGTTTGTCGGAGGATTCAGCCTCGTACCAATGCAGGAAGCCCAGCGCAAGAAAAAGGATGTTTACCCCTTGCTCCTCAATGAAGGTCTGCGCTTCGGTGTGAATTTTCAGCAGGCTGAGAAATAGCCGTTCCTCGGAAAGAGACGTCTGCAGCTTGGTATCCGTATGCTGCGCTGCGATACTGCCGCCGGCGACGTCCTCATTCGCCCAATCGACGCCGTCGAGTTCTGCGACGAGGGCCATCGTCGCCGCGTCCGGGGCCGCCGCCTCGACTTCCCCGCGCTCTTCACCCGACTCCGCGGCCGGGTCCTGAACGGAGTCTGTCCTGACGATGCTGTTCCCGGTGTCTTTCCCGCCCTTCGTTTTTTTCTCGGGTGCGGGCACGAACGTCATGGCCTTGTTCTGCCGGTACAGGAGCTGAAGGATCTGCTCCGAGCGCTCACCGACGATCGCCAAGCTCCTGGGGCCGCTGCGAAAGTTGACCATCGTGTTGCGCAGCCCTATGTCGAGGAGGTCCTTTCGACTGCTGGCAAGCTTCCTTTTAATCTCTGCGTGCGACATTTCACGTTACCTATTCAACGTCAGCGCGGGCACAGGATACCGGACCCATAAAGCCGATCAATGGTAAGCGAATACCCTCTGTCTCCGAGGTCCGCCGCCCGAGTCCGGATGACCCCGAAGCCATCAATCTGGCGAAGCCGCGACAGCACATCAACGCTATTCGGCCGGAAACGGGCCGCGGAAAAGAAAAAGGCCAACCGGTGAAGGCTGGCCTTGTCCTGCTTTTCCTGGCTCCCCGACCTGGGCTCGAACCAGGGACACACGGATTAACAGTCCGTTGCTCTACCGACTGAGCTATCGGGGATCGGTAAGGTGTCCGGCGAAAATCGCCAGACCGAATTTTTGGCTCCCCGACCTGGGCTCGAACCAGGGACACACGGATTAACAGTCCGTTGCTCTACCGACTGAGCTATCGGGGAATTGAGCCGCGCAGTATAGATATCCGGCGCGGACCCGTCAATATTTGACCAGGAGGATTTTTACGCCTTCGCGACGGACGCGATCGCCTTCGCGACGTAGCCGATATTGCGCGAGTTCAGCGCCGCGAGGCAGATCCGTCCCGTCGACACCGCATAGATGCCGAACTCGTTCTTCAGCTGCTCGACCTGAGCGGCGGACAGGCCGGTGTAGGAGAACATGCCGCGCTGCTCGATGACGAACGAGAAATCCTGGGCGACGCCGGCGCCTTTCAGGCTCTCGACCAAGCCAACGCGCATCGCGCGGATACGATCGCGCATGCCGGCGAGCTCGTCTTCCCACATCTGACGCAGTTCGGGGGCGTTGAGCACTGCAGCGACGACTGCGCCGCCGTGGGTGGGCGGGTTCGAGTAATTCGTGCGGATGACGCGCTTGACCTGCGACAGCACGCGACCGGCTTCGCCCTTGTCCGCGGTGACGATCGACAGCGCGCCGACGCGCTCGCCGTACAGCGAGAACGACTTCGAGAACGAACTGGAGACGAAGAACTGCAGGCCGCTGGCGGAGAACAGGCGCACGGCGACCGCGTCCGGTTCGATGCCGTCGGCGAAACCCTGGTACGCCATGTCGAGGAAGGGCACGAGGCCGCGCGCGCGGCAGGCCTCGACCACTTCGCCCCACTGCGCTTCAGTGAGGTCCGCGCCGGTCGGATTATGGCAGCACGCGTGCAGCACGACGACGGAGCCGGCAGCCAGTTCGCCGAGCTTCGCTTTCATGCCGGCGAAGTTCACGCCGCGCGTCGCGGGATCGTAGTACGGGTACGTGTCGACGGCGAAACCGGCGGACTCGAAGATCGCACGATGGTTTTCCCAGCTCGGGTCGGAGATGTAGACGGTTGCGGCCGGATTCAGCCGCTTCAGGTAGTCGCCGCCGACTTTCAGCGCCCCGGTGCCGCCGAGCGCCTGGATCGTCACGACCTGGCCGTTGGCGATCAGCGCGGAATCCTTGCCGAACAAGAGGTTCTGCACCGCGTTGTTGTAAGCCGGAGCGCCTTCGATCGGCTGGTAGCCGCGCGGCGGCATTGCCTCGAGGCGCGCCTTTTCGGCAGCCTTCACTGCGGCCAGCAGGGGAATCTTGCCGTTGTCGTCGTAATAGACGCCGACGCCGAGGTTGACCTTGTCCGTGCGGGTATCAGCGTTGAAGGCCTCGTTCAGGCCGAGGATCGGGTCACGGGACGCCATCTCGACGGCGGCGAAGATCGAAGGCATACACAACTCCAGGTTGGGCGGGCGCGCGGTCCGGCCCGAAGCCTCGTCTCGAGTCCGGGTCCAGGCTGCCGTGCTTTGAGCCGCGTTTTGGGAAATAATAGGCCTCTTGCCGTGGCCACTCCGTCCTGGACGGCAACCCGGCAAGCGCCTGAAACAGCCGGAAATTTTAGCATGACGAGTTCGACCGACAGCGTTCCGGTGATCACTTTCGCGGACAGCCCGTACCGCCTTCACCAGCCATTCCCGCCCGCCGGCGACCAGCCTGCGGCGATCGAGCTGCTCACCGAGGGCATCGGCGACGGACTGATGTACCAGACCCTGCTCGGCGTGACCGGCTCGGGCAAGACGTACACGATGGCGAACGTCATCGCCCGTTGCGGCAGGCCGGCGCTCGTGCTCGCGCCGAACAAGACGCTGGCCGCGCAGCTCTACGCGGAATTCCGCGAGTTCTTCCCCGAAAACGCCGTCGAGTATTTCGTCTCGTACTACGACTATTACCAGCCCGAAGCCTACGTGCCGTCGCGCGATCTGTTCATCGAGAAGGATTCGAGCATCAACGAGCACATCGAGCAGATGCGCCTGTCGGCGACGAAGAGCCTGATGGAGCGGCGCGACGTCGTCATCGTCGCGACCGTGTCGTGCATCTACGGCATCGGCGACCCGGTCGACTACCACGCGATGATCCTGCACCTGCGCGAAGGCGAGCGCATCGCGCATCGCGACCTCGTGCAGCGTCTCGTCGCGATGCAGTACACGCGGTCGGACATCGATTTTCGCCGCGGCACTTTTCGCGTGCGCGGCGACGTCATCGACGTTTTTCCGGCCGAGAACGCCGAACTTGCGGTGCGCATCGAGCTGTTCGACGACGAAGTCGAGCACCTGACGCTGTTCGATCCGCTCACCGGGCACCTGAAGCAGAAGCTCGTGCGCTTCACGGTGTATCCGTCCAGCCACTACGTCACGCCGCGCGCGACGGTGCTGAAGGCGATCGAGGCGATCAAGGACGAACTGCGGGACCGGTCGGCGTATTTCCAGACATCGGGCAAGCTCGTCGAGGCGCAGCGCATCGAGCAGCGCACCCGCTTCGACCTCGAAATGCTCAACGAGATGGGATTCTGCAAGGGCATCGAGAACTACTCGCGCCACCTCTCGGGACGTGGGCCGGGTGAGCCGCCGCCGACGCTGATCGACTATCTGCCGTCGGATGCGCTGCTGTTCGTCGACGAGTCGCATGTGTCGATTCCGCAAGTCGGCGGCATGTACAAGGGGGATCGTTCGCGCAAGGAAAACCTCGTCGGCTACGGTTTCCGGCTGCCGTCCGCGCTCGATAACCGACCGCTCAAATTCGAGGAATTCGAGCGCCTGATGCCGCAGACGATTTTCGTCTCGGCAACGCCCTCGACCTATGAAGCCGAACACCAGGGGCAGGTGGTCGAGCAGGTCGTGCGTCCGACCGGGCTGATCGACCCGGCGATCGAGGTCCGGCCGGCGACCACGCAGGTCGACGACCTGCTGTCCGAAGCGAAGCGGCGCATCGCAGCGGGCGAGCGGGTGCTGGTCACGACGCTGACCAAGCGCATGGCGGAGGATCTGACCGACTATCTCGCCGAGAACGGGATCCGCGTCCGCTACCTGCACTCCGACATCGACACGGTCGAGCGCGTCGAGATCATCCGCGATCTGCGCCTCGGAAAATTCGACGTGCTTGTCGGTATCAATCTGCTGCGCGAGGGGCTGGACATCCCCGAAGTGTCGCTGGTCGCGATCCTCGACGCCGACAAGGAAGGCTTTCTGCGCTCGGAGCGCTCGCTGATCCAGACGATCGGGCGGGCCGCGCGACACATCAACGGCCGTGCCATTCTCTACGCAGACGTGGTGACCCGGTCGATGCGCGCGGCAATCGACGAGACCGAACGACGGCGGACCAAGCAGATCGCGTTCAACGAGACAAACGGCATCGTGCCGAAGACAGTGAGCAAGCGGATCAAGGACATCATCGACGGTGTCTATGGAGGTGACGAGGCGCGCGAAGGGCGAAGCGTGGCCGAACCGCCACCCGAGTACTTTTCGATGAACGAGAAGACCGTGGCAAAATTGATCCGCAAGCTGGAAAAGGAAATGCAGGAGCACGCCCGCAACCTGGAATTCGAGAAAGCGGCTGCCGCACGCGATGAGCTGTTCCGCCTGCGACAGCGGACGTTCGGCGCCGACCAGCACGGCACCCCATGAAGGAGGAAAGATTGACGAAAGTCCTGTTCGTCTGCACGGGCAACATCTGCCGGTCGCCGACTGCCGAAGGCATTACCCGTCACCGGATCGAAGCGGCCGGACTGTCCGCGACGATCATGGTCGACTCCGCCGGAACCTATGGCGGCCACATCGGGGAGCTTCCCGATCCACGCGCCCGGAAAGCCGCAGAAAAGCGTGGCTACGATCTTTCCACGCTGCGGGCGCGAAAACTGGAGATGGCCGATTTCCAGAATTTCGACCTGCTTCTGGCAATGGACGCGGGCCATCTGGAGACCATGCGCAACCTCTGCCCGGAAGTTTATCGGCCGAAACTGCAGCTGTTCATGAACTACGCCCGCAAGCACCCGCTGAGCGAGGTGCCCGATCCTTACTTTGGGGGCGAGAACGGTTTCGAGGCGGTGCTGGATTACTGCGAGGATGCCGTCGAAGGTCTGCTCGAGGAGATAGTCGGGCGCTGAGGTGAACAAGAGTTCGCCTGCCGCTTCCGGCATTGCGGGCTTCCGGGGCTGCAGCGCGAAAAAATGGGGCCGTCCGCGAGGACGGCCCCATTTGCGCCAAACGCAAGGCTTATTTGGAGTGGGTTTCGACCTGCTGCAGCGGTTCGTTGACGATGACCGGTGCCGGACGCGGCCGGCGTCCCAGCGGCCGGGCAGGCGTCTCGTCCGCCGTACTTGCCAGCTCCTGCACCTTGTCGCGGCTGGTCTCGATCATCACCAGGCCGCTTTCGGCCAGATTCACGCCGAGGTCGATCGGAGCGGAGGGCCCCCGGGACTCGGCCGCCCTGACTTCGGCTTCGGTTACGGCGACTTCAGTTTCCGGCGCGATGACCTCTTGCGCGGGGGCCGCAGTGGACGCCTGCTCGGTTTCAGCTTCGGCCAATTCCTCGCCCACGGGTGCCTGTGCCGGTTCGGCACCTGCAGGGGCGACGGGCTCCATCAGAGCGGCCTGCAACGATTCGCGCGCGCGCTCGGCAGCTTCGATCGCCGCTTCCGGTGCAACTTTCGCTTCGAGTGCCGGTTCAATTGCAGCTTCTCTTACGGCTACAGGTTCCGCGGCAGTTTCGAACTTCACCGGCGCCAACGCTGCTTCGCTTTCCGCAGGTGTTTCAACCTCGATGCCGGTTGCCGGATGCAAAGAAACAGGCAACGGTGCGGCTTCGGCTGTGACAGCGATGGGTTCCGGTGAGGTGACGGCGACAGGCAGCGGGGCGGCAGCTTCCGCGGCAACGCCGGGCAGTTCGGCGGCGGCCTCGTCAACCGGTTCGGCACTGACGATTGGAGTCGTTTCCGGTGCGGTTTCGATGCTCGGCACAGTTGTTTCGGCCAAGGTTTCCGCGGTTTCGTCCCCCGATGCGGCAACTTCCGTCTGCTGTTCGGTCCCGCGCCGGTCACGGCGGCCGCGGCTGCGGCGACGGCGCTTCTCGGCAGTGCCGTCTTCGGCTGTGGGAACGATGGCGGCAGGCTCCGTCTGTGCAGTCGGGGCGGCGGCGATTGCGACAGTGCTGACCGGCAATTCCACGACGTTGTCTACTACAGCGCCGGCCTCACCCTGTTTCGGCTGAGTGCGCGGACCACGGCCCTGGCGCGTACGGCCGCCGTTGTCACGCTCCGGACGGGCGGGCCTGTCGCCGCGCTCGACGACGGTGTCGGATCGTTCTGTACGCTCGGGCCGTTCGGGCCGCTCCGCACGTTCGCTTCGCATCGGCCCTCTTGCAGCCTGGGCGGCCGATATCGACTCGTCACGCTCACCCCGTTCGGTGCGTTGCTGGCCATCGCGACGGTTGCGATTGTTGCCGCGGCGAGTGTCGCTGCGCTCGGCCCGCGGGCGGGGCTCCTGCTTCGGGGCAACTTCCGGAGCCAGCTGCGGCGTCACGACAGGCTTCTCGCTGCGCAGCCAGCCGAACAGCCGCTGGAACAGTCCAGGCTTCGCGACCGGGGCGGGCGCCGCCAGCGGCTCGGGTTTCGGTTCGACGATCGGGGCAGGCTGGGCCGGCGAGATTCCCTTCACCACGGCTTCCGCGCGCGGCGGCTTGTTGTCGTCCTTCGACGGCAGCCGCAGATCGATTTCCGCAGGTTTGCCGACCATCTGGTAGCTCGCCAGCGCGACTTCTTCCTGGTTCAGCTGGTCATGGCGCAGGCGAGTGATTTCGTGGTGCGGCGTCTCCAGGTGGCGGTTCGGGATGATGATCATCTGGATCTTGTGGCGCACCTCGATATGCGCGATGTCCACGCGCTTCTCGTTGAGCAGGAAAGTCGCGACGTCGACCGGAACCTGCAGATGCACGGCGCCGGTGTTTTCCTTCATCGCTTCCTCTTCGAGGATGCGCAGGATGTGCAGCGCCGACGATTCGGTGCTGCGGATGTGGCCCGTGCCGTTGCAACGCGGGCACGGGATGTAGCTGGTTTCGGCGAGCGCCGGGCGCAGGCGCTGACGCGACAGTTCGAGCAGGCCGAAGCGGCTGATCTTGCCGGTCTGGACGCGCGCGCGATCGTGCCGCAGCGCGTCCCGCAGCAGGCCTTCGACTTCGCGCTGGTTCTTTTGCGACTCCATGTCGATGAAGTCGATGACGATCAGGCCGCCCAGGTCGCGCAAGCGCAGCTGGCGCGCGATTTCCTCGGCCGCTTCGAGGTTGGTGCGGAACGCGGTTTCCTCGATGTCCGCACCTTTGGTCGAGCGACCGGAGTTGACGTCGATCGACACCAGCGCCTCGGTGTGGTCGATGACGACCGCTCCACCGCTCGGCAGGGTAACCTGGCGCGAGTACGCGGATTCGATCTGGTGCTCGATCTGGAAGCGCGAGAACAGCGGCACGTCGTCGCTGTAGCGCTTGACGCGGTTGACGTTCGCCGGCATCACGTGTGACATGAACTGCCGCGCCTGTTCGTACACGTCGTCGGTGTCGATCAGGATTTCGCCGATCTCGGGCTGGAAATAATCCCGGATCGCACGGATCACGAGGCTGCCTTCCTGGTAGATCAGGAAAGCGCCGGACTGCGACTGTGCTGCGCCATCGATCGCCCGCCACAGTTGCAGCAGGTAGTTCAGGTCCCACTGCAGCTCTTCAGCGTTGCGCCCGATCGCGGCGGTGCGCGCGATCAGGCTCATGCCCGAAGGAATCTCGAGCTGATCCATGACGTCACGCAGCTCGGTGCGCTCGTCACCCTCGACACGGCGCGACACGCCGCCGCCGCGCGGGTTGTTGGGCATCAGGACAAGGTAACGGCCCGCGAGCGAGATATAGGTCGTGAGCGCAGCACCCTTGTTGCCCCGTTCGTCCTTTTCGACCTGGACGATGAGTTCCTGACCTTCCTTCAGCGCGTCCTGGATGCGGACCTTGCCGGCATCGGTGCCAGTGGCGAAATAGGTGCGGGAAATTTCCTTGAACGGCAGAAAACCGTGCCGCTCGCCGCCGTAATCGACGAATGCGGCTTCAAGACTCGGTTCGATGCGGGTGATGACGGCCTTGTAGATGTTGCTCTTGCGTTGTTCCTTGGCGGCCGATTCGATATCGAGGTCGATCAGTTTCTGACCGTCCACGATCGCAACGCGCAATTCCTCGGCCTGCGTCGCGTTGAAAAGCATGCGCTTCATTTATGTCGTTCCCCCGCGCGGAACCCACGGGCAGGACGAACGGCGCGCACCATCGCGCTTACTACGAGATCAGGAGCGGGTAGTGATGCCTACTTTTTTCTGGTCGGTAATGGGCAGTGATGGGTCGGCTGGTCGAATTCTCGCGTGTTCCCGCCGAAGGCCGGAACCCTTGATCCTGCGTGTGCGTTACGCGTCTAGATTCAATCAAATGGATTGAAGTTTGTCGATTGCGTTACCATCAATGCCTTTTTTGGCAGCGCTGGCACGTTTTGGTTGCCCGGGAGCTCGCATTCGGGCTCGTTGTCGTCCGTCCGCATCCGCTTTCGTGCGCGAGGGACTTCGACTGCAACCGGGGCCAACCGGGGCCAAGTATATTTCAGGATGATGGGACAAGGCAAAGCGATTGCGGTACGGCGCGAGCGGGTGGACGAGGCAGCGGCCGGCCAGCGTATTGACAACTACCTGTTGCGGATCTGCAAAGGCGTGCCGAAGAGCCACGTCTATCGCATCCTGCGCAGCGGCGAGGTCAGGGTGAACGGCGGACGGGTCGCCCCGATGTACCGTCTTGCGGAGAACGACGAAATCCGTATTCCCCCGATCCGGCTGGCCGAGAAGACGACAAGCGGGCCCGCTCCGGCCGGAGAACCGCTGCCGGTGGTCTTCGAGGATGAAGCGCTGCTGGTAGTGGATAAACCGTCGGGCAAAGCGGTGCATGGCGGCAGCGGCGTGAGCTTCGGCGTCATTGAACAGCTGCGCAGCCAACGGCCCGATGCGCGGCTGCTCGAACTCGCGCATCGCATCGACCGCGAAACCTCCGGTTTGCTGATGATCGCGAAGAAACGCTCGGCGCTGACCGCGCTGCACGACATGATGCGCGAGGGGCGCGTCGAAAAGCGTTACCTGACGCTGGTCGCCGGCCGCTGGGCGAACCCGCTGCAGCACGTCAAGGAACCGCTGTTCAAGTACCTCACCGCCGAAGGCGAACGGCGCGTGAGGGTGAGCGGCGACGGAAAGGCCTCGCACAGCATCGTCAGGCTGGTGCGGCGGTGGTCGCGGTTCAGCCTCCTCGAAGTCGAACTCAAGACCGGACGCACGCACCAGATCCGGGTCCACCTCGCACATCTGGGTTTTCCGCTGTGCGGCGACGACAAGTACGGGGATTTCGCGCTGAACAAATCCCTCGAGGCCGAAGGCCTGAAGCGGATGTTCCTGCACGCGGCGCGGCTGTCCTTCGCCCACCCGCTGACAGGCGAAGCGATCACGCTGACAGCCGATCTGCCCGCCGAATTGCAGTCCTTCCTCGCCCACCTCGACGCCACGGAGCCGCGCAAGCATGGCTGACCGCTACGACCTCATCGTTTTCGACTGGGATGGCACGCTGATGGATTCGGCTGCGGCGATCGTCGCGGCAATCCTGGCGGCGTCGCGTGACCTGAACCTGTCCGAGCCGTCGGAAGAGCGCGCGCGCCACGTGATCGGCCTCGGCCTGTCGGAGGCATTGCGCCATGCGGTACCCGACCTGGCCGAAAGCAACTACCCGCTGATGGTCGAACGTTATCGCTTTCATTCCCTGTCACGCGACCACGAGCTGACGCTTTTCCCCGGCGCCGCCGCGATGATTGCGCAGCTTGCAGCGATGGGACGGAGCCTCGCGGTGGCGACCGGAAAGAGTCGGCTCGGGCTCGGGCGGGCGCTGAAGCAGACCGGCCTGGGGCCGTATTTCCACACCACGCGTTGCGCCGACGAATGTTTTTCGAAGCCTCATCCGGCAATGCTCGAAGAGATCATGGACGAGCTCGGAATTGCGAAGCATCGCACGCTGATGGTGGGCGACACCACGTACGACCTGCAGATGGCGAGGAATGCCGGCGTCGAATCCCTCGCGGTGGCGTTCGGCGCCCATCCGCGCGCGGCGCTAGAGGCGGAGGCACCTGTCGACGTCCTTGCGACTCCGGCAGACTTGGCAGCATGGCTGCGGGACAATGCCTGATCTGCTGATCTATGCGTGGGGCGAGTTGCTCGAAGGCGGCGACGGGGGGATCAGCGCGCCAGAATGAGGAACAGCGCAGGGCGTCGCGCGAGATCCGGCTTCGGGGCGCGCTGCCATTCAGCGATGGTGCGCGTGCGGATCCATTCGTCGTCGGTCGTCAGGTTGCGCGCGATACAGAGGCGCGAAGTCGTGTGGCAGACTGCGAGCAGCGCTTCATGGAGCCGTTCGTTGCGGTAGGGCGTCTCGATGAAGATGTGCGTGCGCTTGAGCCGGCGTGACTCTTCTTCGAGTTGGCGGATGCTCCGGTCGCGTTCGGCTTCGGCCACTGGGAGATAGCCGTTGAACGCGAAGCTCTGGCCGTTGAGCCCCGAGGCCATCAGCGCGAGCAGGATCGACGAAGGTCCGACCAGCGGCCGGACCGGGATCTCGAGCGCATGCGCGCGGGCCACGAGCCGCGCTCCCGGATCGGCAACGGCCGGGCAACCGGCTTCGGACATCAGGCCGATGTGTTCCCCGGCAAGCGCCGGCTGGAGCAGCGCGTCGAGCTCGGCGTCGCTGTCCCGCTCGGGCAGGACGCGGATGTCGAGCTCGCGCAATGGCGCCGGATGTTCGAGGCGCTTGAGTTCGGCTCTGGCGGTCTTGGCGTTTTCGACGACGAAGTGACGGATGCCTGTCGCGATGCGCTGCGCTTCGGCCGGCAGGAAGCGCGTCCAAGACGTGTCGCCGAGGCTCACCGGCACCAGGAACAACGTTCCCGATGGCGGCTTCATGGCAGCTGAAGGCCTTCGGCCCGCAGCATGCGCGACAGCGCGATCAGCGGCAGGCCGATCAGCGCGGTCGGATCGTCGCCGGACAGCGAGTCGAGCAGCGTGATTCCCAGCGCTTCGGACTTCGCGCTGCCGGCGCAGTCGAGCGGACGTTCCTTGTCGACATAACGAACGATCTCGTCGTCCGACAGCTCGCGAAACTTCACCCGCGTCGGTACGTTCTCGCAGCGGACCTGCCCGCTGCGTGCGTTGACCAAGGCCACCGCAGTATGGAATATCACCGTCGCCCCGCGCATGCGTTGCAGCTGTCCGATCGCGGCCGCGACCGTTCCGGGTTTGCCGAAGATTTCGCCGTCCAGGTCAGCGACCTGGTCACTGCCGATGACTAAGGCATCCGGATCGCGCGCCGCGACTGCGCGCGCTTTCTCCACTGCGAGGCGGTTCGCGGTATCCCGCGGCATCTCGTTCGGCAAGGGCGTTTCATCGACGTCCGGGCGGGCCGTCTCGAACGGTAGCTGGAGGCGCTCGAGCAGCTGACGCCGGTACGCGGAGGTCGAAGCGAGGACGAGTTTCATCGGTATCGGGCGTGTCGCGGGAGAGATATTGATTTCAGTCAGTTGCCCGGCGGGATGCCGGCGATCGAATATCGTGCGGCCGCTTCAGCTATTTTGACAGGGCAAGCCGAAAATAATATCATGCGCGCCTTATGTCGCAACGATGCCTTATTCCGGATCCGTTCAAGTTTGCCGCCGAGGGGCGCAAGCTGTCCGGCACCATCCCGTCTGCCGATCTGAGGCGGCTCGCGGATGTGCTTCTCGATACTTCGGGGGAAGTCATCTATGAGCTGTCAGGGGAGCTGGGGGTCGATCGCAAGCCGCGTCTCAGGCTGCGCGCGACCGGTGTGTTTCCGTTGCAGTGTCAGCGTTGCCTGGGTCGGATGGATTGGCCGCTGAACATCGAAACCCGGCTCGAACTGGTCAGGCCGGGGCAGGCGATTCCGGAAGGCGAGCTGGAAAACGATGAATTCGATGCGATCGAAGCGACGCCGGATCTGGATGTCCTGGCGCTCGTCGAAGACGAAATCGTACTCGCGGTGCCCATAGCGCCGCGGCATGAAAAGTGTGACGTGCCACGTCCGTCGGACGGGGCGGAAAAGAAATCGCCTTTTGCTGCGCTCGAGAAGCTTCGCAAGAGCGATGACGCAACTTAGGCGCGATATTTGTATTAGGAGCGTTTCATGGCTGTTCAGCAGAACAAGAAGTCCCCTTCGAAGCGTGGCATGCACCGTGCGCACGATTTCCTGACCGATCCTGCGCTGGCGGTCGAGCCGACCACCGGTGAAGTGCATCTGCGTCACCACATCAGCCCGAGCGGCGTGTACCGCGGCAAAAAGGTCGTCAAGACCAAGGGCGAATAAGCCCGGTCACCGGAAACGGCGCGGCGCCTTGTGCGCCTGCGCCGTTTTTTCATCCGAATCAATTGTTCGAGCCACGCGAGAAGCCGATGGGTGTCACCGTTGCGATCGACTGCATGGGTGGCGATCATGGCCCGGCCGTGACCGTTCCTGCTGCGCGAGCGTTCCTGCGCAATCATCCCGAAGCCCGCATCATCCTCGTCGGGCGCCAAGATGCGCTCGAACAGGCGATCGGCGCGATCGGGAACGGATTCGGCGAGCGGCTTTCGCTCCGCGCCGCGTCCGAAGTCGTCGCGATGGATGATCCGCCGGCCATTGCGATGCGCACGAAGAAGGATTCGTCGATGCGCGTCGCGATCGACCTCGTCAAGTGCGGCGAGGCGCAGGCTGCAGTGTCGGCCGGCAACACCGGCGCGTTGATGGCGATTTCGCGCTTCGTGCTGAAAACCTTGCCGGGAATCGACAGGCCGGCGATCGCGACGATTCTGCCGACACGCAAGGGGCAGACGTACGTCCTCGATCTGGGCGCCAACGTCGACTGCCTGCCCGAGCATCTGCTCCAGTTCGGCATCATGGGCGCAATGCTGGTGTCGGCCGTCGAGCATCTTGACCGGCCGACGGTCGGCCTCCTCAATATCGGCGAGGAAGCGATCAAGGGCAACGAGGTGGTGAAGCGGGCCGGGGAATTGCTGAAGACGAGCGGCCTGAACTTCTACGGCAACGTCGAAGGTGACGACATCTACAAGGGCACGACCGACGTCGTCGTGTGCGACGGATTCGTCGGCAACGTCGCGTTGAAGACCTCGGAAGGCCTCGCGCAGATGCTGGCGACTTTTCTGCGCGAGGAATTCAGTCGCAATCTGCTCAGCAAGGCGATGGCGCTGATCGCGATGCCGGCGCTCAAGCGCTTCAAGCATCGCGTCGATCACCGTCGTTACAACGGTGCGGCGCTGCTCGGATTGCGCGGCGTGGTCGTCAAGAGTCACGGCTCGGCCGATGCGTTCGCGTTCGAGCAGGCAATCCACCGCGCCGCCGAGGCGGCATCGAACCGCTTGATCGAGCGCATTACCGAACGGATGACGGCTATGGGGGTAGCAGCATGATCTACGCACGGATCGCCGGAACTGGCAGCTTCCTGCCGGGCGACCCGGTAACCAACGATGACCTGGTCGCGCGCGGAATCGATACGTCGGACCAATGGATCATCGAACGGACCGGAATCCGCACTCGGCATCTGGCGTCGGCGGAAATGTCGTCCAGCGATCTGGCGACGACGGCGAGCGAGCGCGCGCTCGAAGCGGCAGGAGTGCGGCCCGACGACATCGACCTGATCATCGTCGCGACCTCCACGCCCGACTGCATCTTTCCCAGCACCGCCGCATTGCTCCAGTCGAAGCTCGGTATTCGCAATGGCGCTGCCGCGTTCGACGTGCAGGCGGTTTGCAGCGGTTTTGTCTATGGGCTGACGATCGCCGAGAAGTTCATCCGCTCCGGCAGCCACAAGCGCGCTCTGGTCGTCGGTGCCGAAGTGTTCTCGCGCATTCTCGACTGGTCGGATCGCGGCACTTGCGTGCTGTTCGGGGACGGCGCCGGCGCAGTCGTGCTCGAAGCGGCCGAGGCGCCGGGAATCCTGGCGAGCGCGCTGCACGCGGACGGAAGCCATCATCCGATCCTCTGCGTTCCCGGCGCAGTGGCGGCCGGTCAGGTCGTCGGCGACCCGTTCCTGCGCATGGACGGCCAGGCGGTGTTCAAGTTCGCGGTCAGGGTGCTGGGCGACGTCGCGCTGGAAGTGCTCGACCACGCGGGCGTCACGATCGACGCGGTGGACTGGCTGATTCCCCACCAGGCGAATATCCGCATCCTGCAGGCGACTGCGCGCCGTCTCGGCGTCTCGATGGACAAAGTGATCACGACCGTCGATCGCCACGGCAACACCTCTGCGGCATCGATTCCGCTGGCGCTCGACTTCGCTGTCCGCGACGGCCGTGTCCGCCCGGGGCACCGCTTCCTCATCGAAGGGGTGGGCGGCGGTTTCACGTGGGGCGCGGCGCTGCTCCAATTCTGATACAGGACGGATACGATGGTTTTTGCGCTGGTTTTTCCCGGACAGGGGTCGCAAGCGGTCGGCATGATGTCGGCCTACGGTGAGCGGCCGGAGATTCGCGACACCTTTGCCGAAGCGTCGGATGCTCTCGGCGAGGATTTGTGGCAGATGGTGAGCGACGGGCCGGCAGAGCGGCTCGCGCTGACGGTGAATACCCAGCCGCTGATGCTCACCGCCGGAGTCGCCGCGTACCGCGCGTGGCTGGCCGCCGGCGGACCGAAGCCTTCGCTCGTCGCCGGTCACAGCCTCGGGGAATACTCGGCGCTGGTCGCCGCCGGAGCGCTGAGCTTCAAGGACGCCGTGCCGCTGGTGCGCTTTCGCGCGCAGGCGATGCAGGAGGCGGTTCCGGCCGGCGAAGGGGCGATGGCAGCGCTGCTTGGCCTCGACGTCGATGCGGTTCGCGAAGCATGCGCCGAGGCGTCCCGGGGCGAAGTCGTCGAAGCGGCGAACCTGAACGCGCCGGGCCAGATCGTCATCGCCGGAGCGAAAGCTGCGGTCGAACGCGCGATCGAGGCAGCGAAAGGGCGCGGCGCGAAGCGCGCGATGCTGTTGCCGGTCAGCGCTCCCTTTCACTGCGCGCTGATGAGGCCGGCAGCCGAGCGGCTGGCCGAGCGCCTCGCGACGGTCGCGATCGTGCCGCCCGAGATCGCGGTGCTGAACAACGTCGATGTCGCTGTGTGCAACGATCCGGCGGCAATCCGCGACGCGCTGGTCCGGCAGGCGTTCTCGCCGGTTCGCTGGATCGAAATCGTGCAGGAAATTTCCCGCCGCGGCATCAGCCACGTCTTCGAATGCGGTCCGGGCAAAGTGCTCGCCGGGATGACCAAGCGGATCGCAGGCGACCTCCAGGGTGGCTCGATTCACGACGCCGCCAGTCTCGAACTCTCGATCGCGGCGGTCAAATGAGCGCAACGAATTCACCCCTGAAAGGGGCAGTGGCGCTGGTGACCGGCGCTTCACGCGGTATCGGCCGCGCAGTCGCGCTCGAACTGGGTCGTCTCGGCGCCACGGTCGTCGGGACCGCGACTTCGGAGGCGGGCGCGGCCGAAATCGGCAAGAGCCTGCTCGAAGCCGGCGCCGAAGGCTGCGGTCTGGCGCTCGATGTGACCGACGGCGCTGCGTGCGAGGCAGCGATCGGAGAGATCGAAAAGCGTTTTGGCGCAGTCGGTATTCTCGTGAACAATGCGGGCATCACGCGCGACAATCTCGCGCTGCGCATGAAAGATGACGAATGGGATGCGGTGATCGACACCAATCTCAAGTCCGTCTTCCGCATGTCGCGCCTGGTCATGCGCGGCATGATGAAGGCGCGCGGCGGGCGCATCATCAACATCACTTCGGTGGTCGGCAGCGCCGGCAATCCGGGGCAGGCGAATTATGCGGCAGCAAAGGCCGGCGTGGCCGGCATGAGCCGCGCCCTCGCGCGCGAACTTGGCAGCCGCAACATCACAGTCAATTGCGTTGCGCCCGGATTCATCGACACCGACATGACGCGGGCACTGCCCGAAGCGGCGCGCGACGCGCTGCTGGGCAACATCGCGCTCGGTCGTCTCGGCCGACCGGAGGAGATCGCCGCCGCGGTCGCCTTCCTTGCTTCACCCGCCGCTGCTTACGTTACCGGGACGACCCTGCACGTGAATGGCGGTATGTACATGTCGTGAGCGCCGGCCGCGATAGCGGTTGCCATCCTTTTTGGTAGAATACGCCGGCTTTTTTATTCATATCTGGATCATTCAGGGAAGGAGTTAGTTCATGGAGAACATCGAACAGCGCGTCAAGAAGATTGTCGCCGAGCAGCTTGGCGTGAACGAATCGGAGATCAAGACCGAATCGTCTTTTGTCGACGATCTGGGCGCGGATTCGCTGGACACCGTCGAACTGGTCATGGCGCTGGAAGAAGAATTCGAGTGCGAAATCCCGGACGAAGAGGCCGAGAAGATCACCACGGTTCAGCAGGCGATTGACTACGTCACCGCTCATCTGAAGAAATAAATCTGATTACCGGAGCGAACATTGACCCGTCGCAGAGTCGTCATTACCGGTCTCGGGATCATCTCGCCGGTCGGTAATACCGTTCCGGAAGCCTGGGACAACATTGTCAACGGCCGCTCCGGCATCGGCGAAATCACGCGTTTCGATGCCTCCAGCTTCCCGGTCAGGATCGCCGGCGAAGTGCGGGGTTTCGATATCGGCGCCTACCTTTCTCCGAAGGAGGCGCGTCGTATGGACATTTTCATCCACTACGGGCTGGCAGCGGGCATCCAGGCGTTCAGGGATGCCGGACTGGACGTTACCGCGTCCAATGCGGAGCGCATAGGGGTGAACATCGGGTCGGGGATCGGCGGTTTGCCGATGATCGAAGCGACCCACGACGATTTCCTCAAAGGCGGGGCACGCAAGATTTCCCCGTTCTTCATTCCCGGCACGATCATCAACATGATCGCCGGCAACCTGTCGATCATGCTCGGACTGAAAGGCCCGTGCCTGGCGATGGTCACGGCGTGCACCACGGCGACGCACTGCATCGGCGAGGCAGCCCGCCTGATTCAGTACGGGGATGTCGATGTGATGGTGGCCGGCGGCGCCGAATCCACCGTCACTCCGCTCGCCGTCGGCGGCTTCGCCTCGGCGAAGGCGTTGTCGACGCGCAACGATGATCCGCTTACTGCCAGCCGTCCGTGGGACAAGGGACGCGACGGTTTCGTGCTCGGCGAAGGCGCCGGCGTGCTGGTCCTCGAAGAGTACGAGCACGCGAAGGCGCGCGGCGCCCGGATCTACGCCGAAATATCCGGCTACGGCATGAGCGCCGATGCTTATCACATGACTGCACCGGCCGAAGATGGGGACGGCGCCGCGCGCTGCATGACGAACGCGATGCGCGATGCGCGCATGACGGTCGAGGAGATCGACTACGTCAACGCCCACGGCACCTCGACGCCGCTTGGAGACGTGGCCGAGACGACCGCGGTGAAGCGCTGTTTCGGCGATCGGGCAAAGTCGATCGCGGTGAACTCCACCAAGTCGATGACCGGGCATCTGCTCGGGGCCGCGGGAGGTGTGGAAGCCGTGTTCACCGCGCTGGCGCTGCACAACCAGATCGCGCCACCGACGATCAACATTTTCGAGCAGGACGAGCGCTGCGACCTTGATTACGTCGCGAACAAGGCGCGTCCGATGGAGATCCGGGCAGCGCTTTCGAATTCGTTCGGGTTCGGGGGCACGAACGGCACGTTGGCGTTTCGCCGCATCTGAACGGACGGGATAGCGCTGCACGTGCGCTATCCGCTCGAACTGCCGCTCAGGCCATCCCGACAGGCACTGGTCATGATCGCCGCGATCCATACGATCGCGGCGATCGCGTTTCTGCGTTCGTCGCTTTCCGCGCCGGCTCTCTATCCTGTTCTTTTCGTGCTTGCCGTATCGCTCTTCGCCGGCCTGCGTATGGAGTGGCGCAAGGCTGGCCGAGTTCTGACGCTCCAGAACGATGGAACGCTTCGCGACGGCAGCGAAGTGGCGATGCTGGCGCCGGAGGCGGGCTGCACCGATTTCGGATGGGCGGTTTGGCTACAATGGCGACGCCACGACGCGGACGCCACCGGGACGCGCTGTCGTGGATCGATCATGCTGCTGCCCGGCAACCTGCCCGGAGGACACTGGCGCGGGCTGCGCATCTGGTTGCGGCAGAAAGTTCGTGCCGCTCCCCAAGAGGTGAGGGTCGGCGAAAACCCGGGGGCGCGGCGGTAGGCTCAGGTTTTTCGCGGCTGCAGGATCGTCGGGAGAGCCTCGTCGAGCAGTCCCGGATAGTCGCGCGAGAAGTGCAGTCCGCGGCTTTCCTTGCGCTCGAGCGCGCAGCGCACGATGAGATCGGAAGTGACGACCAGATTGCGCAATTCGATAAGGTCGTTGGTCACGCGGAAGTTCGAGTAGAACTCGTTGATCTCGCTCGTCAACAGGCGGATGCGGTGCTGAGCGCGCTGCAGGCGCTTCGTCGTCCTGACGATGCCGACGTAGTCCCACATCGCGCGCCGCAATTCCGCCCAGTTGTGCGCGATCACGACCTCTTCGTCGGCATCGGTCACCCGGCTCTCGTCCCATTCGGGCAGCGCAGCGATCGGGTCGCGCGGGCGCGCCTGGATGTCTTTCGCGGCCGCTTCGCCGAATACCAGGCATTCGAGCAGCGAGTTGCTCGCGAGCCGATTCGCGCCGTGCAGGCCGGTGCACGCCGATTCGCCGACGCAATAGAGGCCTGCCACGTCGGTGCGAGCGGCAAGGTCCGTGACGACGCCGCCGCAGGTGTAATGAGCGGCCGGGACGACGGGGATGCCTTCGCGCGTCATGTCGATGCCCAGTTCGAGGCAGCGCGCGTGGATGTTCGGGAAATGTTCCCGCAGCCAGTCGGCCGGCTTGTGGCTGATGTCGAGATAGACGCAGTCGAGGCCGCGTTTCTTCATCTCGAAGTCGATTGCGCGCGCCACGACGTCGCGCGGGGCAAGTTCCGCTCGCGGGTCGTGCTCCGGCATGAAGCGCGTGCCATCAGGAAGCCTGAGGATCCCGCCTTCGCCCCGAACGGCTTCGGAAATCAGGAACGACTTGGCTTGGGGATGGTAGAGGCAGGTCGGGTGAAACTGGATGAACTCGAGGTTCGCGACGCGACAACCGGCGCGCCACGCCATCGCGATCCCGTCGCCGGTGGCGACGTCCGGATTCGTCGTGTAGAGGTAGGCCTTGCCGGCCCCTCCGGTCGCGAGCACTGTGCTGCGCGCCGCGATCGTGATCACGCGTCCGTCGGCGATGTCGAGCACGTAGGCCCCGAGGCAGCCTTCGCCATTGCGTCCGACCTTGTCGCCGAGGATCAGGTCGATCGCGATGTGATTCTCGAGAATGTGGATGTTCGGGTGCGCACAGACGCGCTCGGTGAGCGTCGCCTGGACGGCGGCCCCGGTCGCATCGGCGGCGTGGATGATGCGGCGATGGGAGTGCCCGCCCTCACGCGTCAGGTGGTATCCGATCGCGGACTGGTCTTCCCGGGTGAAGGGAACGCCCCGGCGTATGAGCCATTCGATCGCAGCTTTGCCGTGTTCGACGACAAAACGGGTCGCCGCCGGGTCGCAAAGACCTGCGCCCGCGGTGAAAGTGTCCTGGATATGGGCTTCGATGCTGTCGGTGGCGTCGAGTACCGCTGCAATGCCGCCCTGTGCCCAGGAACTCGCGCTATCCGCGATCGAGCGTTTGGTCACCAGCGCAACGCGCAGATGGTCCGCAAGGCGCAGTGCCAGCGATTGGCCGGCGGCGCCACTGCCGAGAATGAGTACGTCGTATTGTATTGACAAGGTCGTGGGCATCCAGGGTCGGTCGCGCGCCGGAATATAGCACGTCGCAGGGAGCGGCCGGAGTTCACGCATACTATTGCATCCAGCGGAATCACAAGACCCCTTCGTCGTCTGAACTATTCCTGAAGGGCTGTGTCTGTTGCAGTAGCTTCGGCTTTGCCGGACTCATGGGCGGTCGTTATACTGGCGCGGATTTTGCCCAACCTAGAGAAACGACCCGCTCATGAGCGATCGCGAAATTGATCAGCAGCTTGTCGAACGCGTGCAGCGCGGCGACAAGCAAGCCTTCGGCTTGCTGGTAACAAAATACCAACGCAAGTTGCATAGGCTGCTTTCGCGGTTGATTCGCGATTCTGCCGAGGTGGAGGACGTCGCCCAGGAGACGTTCATCAAGGCTTACCGTGCCTTGGGTTCTTTCAGGGGCGACAGCGCTTTTTACACTTGGCTTTACCGGATCGGAATCAACACCGCTAAGAACTACCTGGTATCCCAGAGCCGCCGTGCCCCGACTTCGACCGGATTCGATTCGGAAGAGGCGGAAACCTTCGAGGAAGGCGACAACCTGCGCGACATCAATACGCCTGAACGGCTGATGATGACGCGCCAGATCGGGCAGACGGTGGATGAGGCGATGGAGGCGCTGCCCGAGGAGCTGCGCACCGCGATCATGCTGAGAGAACTGGAAGGCCTTAGCTACGAAGAGATCGCGAGCATCATGGATTGTCCCATCGGGACGGTCCGGTCCCGGATTTTCCGGGCGCGTGAGGCAATTGCTGAACGACTGCGGCCGCTGCTGGATACGGCTCCTGACAAACGTTGGTAGGTGGGTGGTACTCATGAAGGACAAACTGTCGGCACTGCTGGATGGCGATCTGGACGAACAGGCAATGAGCCCGGTATTTGACTCGATTCGTCGAGATCGGTCTTTGCGCTCCGACTGGGAAACATATTGCCTGATAGGCGACGTCTTGCGAGGCGCCCGGGACACTTCTCCTGGTCTGGTCGCCCGGGTGATGGCCGGCATCGAAGCCGAGCCGACCGTGCTTGCCCCTCCCGCTTCCGGTTCCGCCAGTGCGTCGCCGGGGGCTTCGCAGCCTCGGGCGCGAAAATCGCTGATGCCGCTCGCCGCGTCGATCATGGGCGTCGCCGCCGTGGGGTGGGTCGCGTACACACTGAATGCCCAGCCCGAAGGAGAGATCCGCACCGCGAGCGCTGTCAGTGGCATCCAGGCAGTGGAAAATGTTTCCGTCCCGGTGGCGGCGAACATGGCTCCCTCACCCCAGGTCGACCGCCAGCGCGAATATCTCTTCGCGCATCAAGCCATGACTTCCGGCGGGCCGCTTTCGGGCGTCATACAGCACGTCCGGACAGTTTCGGACGTGAGACAGGACGTCAATCGATGAGAGGTTTTGCCGCTGCGTTGAGTCTGTGCCTGCTGTTCGCCCAGACCCAGGTTCTGGCGCAGGCACCGAGCGACCCGGTGTCCTGGCTCGAGCGCATCGCTACTGCAGGACAACGCCTGACCTACTCCGGGACTTTCATTTATCAGTCGGGCAAGAATTTCGAAACTTCCCGGATCTCGCACATGGTCGACGCGGGTGGGACGGAGCACGAGCGGCTCGAGGTACTCGACGGAAGCCCTCGCGAGGTGATCCGGACCAACAGCGAAGTGCGATGCGTCCTGCCGGACCAGAAGATCGTCATAATCGATCAGCCGGGCGGACAGCGCGCGTTTCCCGCACGGCTTCCGGCATCGTTCGGGAGCCTTACCGAGAATTACCGCATCCGCAAGGGCGAACCTAGCCGCGTCGCGGGACTCGCGCGCAGCTCGTCATCCTGGAGCCCAAGGACGACCTGCGCTACGGCCATCTGTTGTGGGCCGAAGTCCAGTCCGGCCTGTTGCTCAAGGCCCGCACGATCGACGAACGCGGCGAGATCATCGAGCAGTTCACTTTCAGCGATGTGAAGATCGGCGGCGAGATTGCCACCGAAGCCTTCAAGCCGCGCTATGTCAAGGACGACCGATGGCGCGTCGTCCGCGCCCATGGGGTCGAGGTGGGAAAGGAAGAGAGCGGCTGGATGTTGACGACGCCGCTGCCCGGGTACTCGATGAAGTCGATCGTGCGACGTCCGATAGGGCGTGATCGCGCCGAAGTTCTCCATCTCGTATTCAGTGACGGTCTGGCCGCAATCTCGGTGTTCATCGAATCGCTGGGCCCGGATGGTGCCGTCAATAATGCAGGGCCGCTGCCAGCCAGCGGCGCGATAAACACGTACAAGCGCGTCGTTGCCGGCCACCTGGTCACGACGCTGGGCGAGGTTCCTCTGCGGGCAGTCCAGAGGTTGGGCGACGGGATCGAGCCGGTCGCACGATGATCGAAGCCAGGGCGGTTGTCACGCGCGCGGAAAGCGGCGAGGCGTGGGTTCGCATCGAGGATCGCGCGGGCGGATGCGGGCGCTGTGACGAACCGGGCGGGTGCCGCTCGACCGGACTCGCCTATGCGCTCAAAGCGCCCGACAAAGTGTTCAAGGTGCCGAACCGGATCGGCGCCGAAGCGGGCGACGCGGTACGCCTGCGCATCGATGATGCTGCTCCCCTGCGCGGTGCCTTGCTGGGCTATGGCCTGGGCGTCGTCCTGCTCATCGCCGGCGCGGCGCTCGGGACTGGCCTGGCGGCTGAAGGGCAGGGCGATCTGTTTGCGTTGATCGGAGGCGTCGGCGGTCTTGTTGCCGCAGTGGGGTTGAATCGCTTCGTGCTGCGCAGTGCGCGGTTGCGTCAGGCGTTCGACGTCGAGATGGTGCAGGAGCCGGCGTCGTGCGGGCACCCCACGGGAACGGCTTCATGACGTCGTGGAGCGCGGTGTTTCGTTGTCTGGTCGCGGTCGTGATGTTGTCGCTGATGCCGATCGCGGCCGCAGCCTCCGCCGTATCGCTGCCGGACTTTACCGAGCTCGTGCAGCGCCAGGGCGCCGCGGTCGTGAATATCAGCACGAGCCAGTCGCCGAAGGAAGGCACCGCGTTGTTTCCGGGTTTCGACGAAAACGATCCGATGTTCGATTTTTTTCGTCGCTTCATTCCCCGCAAGCCCGAGCTGCCGAGGGCCGATCCTGAAAACCGCTCGCTCGGTTCGGGGTTCGTCATCAGCCCCGACGGTTACATCCTCACCAATGCACACGTCGTCGATGCGGCAGACGAGATCCTCGTCCGCCTCGTCGATAAACGCGAATTCCGCGCGCGGGTGATCGGCGCGGACACGCGCAGCGATGTCGCGCTGATCAAGATCGAGGCGACGGACTTGCCGAAGCTGGTGATCGGCGATCCGGACAAGCTGAAGGTGGGCGAATGGGTCGTCGCGATCGGGTCGCCGTTCGGTTTCGATCACTCCGTGACGGCAGGCATCGTCAGTGCGACCGGCCGCAGCCTTCCCGACGAGAACTTCGTCCCGTTCATCCAGACCGATGTCGCGATCAATCCGGGTAATTCCGGCGGCCCGCTGTTCAATCTCCAGGGCGAGGTCGTCGGCATCAATTCACAGATCTACAGCCAGACGGGCGGGTTCATGGGGTTGTCGTTCGCGATCCCGATCAACGTTGCGATGGATGTACAGCAGCAGCTGCGCACCACCGGCCGCGTGCAGCGCGGGCGGATCGGGGTCGCGATACAGGAGGTGACGCGCGGGCTCGCGGAGAGCTTCGGCCTGCCGCGGGCCGCAGGGGCGCTCGTGAGCGCGGTGGAATCCGACGGCCCGGCAGCGCGTGCCGGGATCGAACAGGGCGACGTCATCGTGAGTTTCGCGGGCAAGAGCGTGGAGGCATCGGCGGATCTGCCTCGCATCGTCGCAGCCAGTCGGCCCTCCACGCGGGTCAACGTGCAGGTGTACCGCGACGGGGAACCGCACGAACTGAGCGTCACGGTCGGTGAATGGCAGGATGACGCGCCGGCCCGCACACGCCGCACCGAGCGTCCGCAGCCGGCGCCGAACAAGCTGGGTCTGGTGGTCGCTGAGCCGACGCCGGCGCAGCGGCGCGAGCGCGAGGTCGAGCATGGATTGATCGTCGAGCGCGTGCAGGGGGCGGCCGCGCGCGCGGAACTGCAGCGCGGCGACTTCATCCTCGCGCTGGTGTCGGGTGGTCGGCAGGTCCCGCTGAAATCGGTCGCGGCCTTCACGCGCACCGTCTCGGGACTCAAGGACGGCCAGCAGGTGACGCTGCTCGTGCAGCGCGGCGAGGGGACTTCCTACGTGACGCTCCAGGCCGGCGAGTGAGCGGGGTGTGCGAGCTGGTGGTCCTGAGCCGCGAGTGGTGCCACTTGTGCCACGACCTGCTCGATGAGCTCCGGCCGCTGGCCACGGAGCTCGGCTGGACGCTGCGCATTCTCGACGTCGATGCCGACCCCGAACTCGAGGCGCGCTGGAACGAACTGGTCCCGGTAGTGCTCGGCGGCGATACCGAACTGTGCCGCTACCGGCTCGACGCGGCGGCCGTTCGTGCCTATTGCCGACGTTTTCCGCTAGAATCCGCGCCTTAGCCAGGTCAACCAATTCATCCAAGGTGCCGCATGGCACCTTTCTTTTGTTGTCGCATGCAACATATCCGAAATTTTTCGATCATCGCCCACATCGATCACGGCAAGTCCACGCTGGCCGATCGGCTCATCCATTTCTGCGGGGGCCTGTCCGATCGCGAGATGGAGGCGCAGGTTCTCGATTCGATGGATCTCGAGCGAGAGCGCGGAATCACGATCAAGGCCCAGACAGCTGCGCTGCAGTACAAGGCCAAGGACGGGCAGGTCTATAACCTCAATCTGATCGACACGCCGGGCCATGTGGACTTCTCGTACGAAGTCAGCCGGTCGCTGTCGGCGTGCGAAGGCGCGCTGCTCGTCGTCGATGCCTCGCAGGGCGTCGAGGCGCAGACCGTGGCGAACTGCTATACCGCGATCGAGCAGAACGTCGAAGTGGTTCCGGTCCTGAACAAGATCGACCTGCCGGCAGCCGATCCCGAGAGCGCGCGCAAGGAGATCGAGGACGTGATCGGCGTCGATGCGTCCGAAGCGGTGCTGTGTTCGGCGAAGACCGGACTCGGCATCGAGGACGTGCTGGAAACCGTCGTGCGCCGCGTGCCGCCGCCGAAAGGCGATCCGGACGCGCCGCTGAAGGCGCTGATCATCGACTCGTGGTTCGATAATTACGTCGGCGTCGTGATGCTCGTGCGCGTCGTCGATGGCGTGCTCAAGCCGAAGGACCGCATCCTGCTGATGGCCAACGGCGCGCAATACCCGTGCGACCAGGTCGGCGTGTTCACGCCACGGTCGGTGGCGCGGCCTCACCTGTCGGCCGGCGAAGTCGGATTCATCATCGCCGGGATCAAGGAGCTGCAGGCGGCGAAAGTCGGCGACACGGTGACGCTCGCGACGCGCCCGGCAAGTGAGCCCCTGCCGGGCTTCAAGGAAATCAAGCCGCAGGTGTTCGCCGGACTTTACCCGGTCGAATCGAGCGAATACGACCAGTTGCGCGATTCGCTCGAAAAGCTCCGGCTCAACGACGCCTCGCTGCAGTACGAGCCGGAAGTCTCGCAAGCGCTCGGTTTCGGGTTCCGCTGCGGCTTTCTCGGCCTGCTGCACATGGACATCGTGCAGGAGCGGCTCGAGCGCGAATTCGACATGAACCTCATCACGACCGCGCCGACGGTGGTGTACGAAGTCGTGATGAACAGCGGCGAGGTGATCCGCGTCGAGAACCCGGCCAAGCTCCCGGATCAGTCGAAGATCGCCGAGATCCGCGAGCCGATCATCACCGCGACGATCTTCCTGCCCCAGGACTACGTCGGGCCGGTCATCACGCTGTGCAACCTCAAGCGCGGCGCGCAGGTGGACATGCGCTACCACGGCCGCCAGGTCCAGCTCATCTACGACCTGCCGATGAACGAAGTCGTGATGGACTTTTTCGACAAGCTGAAGTCCGTTTCACGCGGCTACGCATCGCTCGACTACGAGTTCAAGGAGTACCGTGCAGCCGATCTAGTCAAGCTCGACCTGCTGGTCGGCGGCGAAAAAGTCGACGCCCTGTCGGTGATCGTCCATCGGGCGTCGGCGCAGTACCGCGGGCGCGAAGTGGCGGCGAAACTTCGCGGACTGATTCCGCGCCAGATGTTCGATGTCGCGATCCAGTCGGCGATCGGCTCCCACATCATCGCCCGTGAAACGATCAAGGCGCTGCGCAAGAACGTGCTCGCCAAGTGCTATGGCGGGGACATCTCGCGCAAGAAGAAGCTGCTCGAAAAGCAGAAAGAGGGCAAGAAGCGGATGAAGCAGGTGGGCAACGTGGAGATCCCGCAGGAAGCTTTCCTCGCCGTGCTACGGGTCGATGAAGGCAAATGATGCGCAGCCCGGCGTGACGGCGCCGGAACGCTTCGATACGGAGTCCGTGTGAATTTCGCCCTGGTATTGTTCCTGCTGCTTGTCGCCACCGGAGTGCTGTGGCTGATCGATCGCTTCGTCGCGCGCAAACGCCGCGCTCCGGGAGCCCCTCCGCCGTGGTGGGTCGAGTACGGGGCGAGTTTTTTCCCGGTCATCCTGATCGTGTTCGCGCTGCGATCCTTTCTCGTCGAGCCGTTCAAGATTCCGTCGGGCTCGATGATTCCGACGCTACTCGTCGGGGACTTCATCCTCGTCAACAAATGGGTCTATGGCATTCGCGTGCCGGTGATCAACAAGAAGATCATCGACGTCGAGGAGCCGAAACGCGGCGACGTGATGGTGTTCCGCTATCCGGCCGATCCTTCGCTCGACTACATCAAGCGTGTCGTTGGCCTGCCCGGCGACAAGGTCGAATACCTGAACAAGCGACTGCGGATCAACGGTGAAGTGGTCGAACTCGTACCCCAGCCCGACTATCTCCACCCGGATCGCCTCTACTATTCCCCCCGCTTCGCCGAGAAACTCGGGGATGCCAACCATTCGGTGCTGATCGAGCGTGACACGCCGGCATTCGTTCCGCATGTGCTCGACTTCCCGTACCGCGAAAACTGCACCTACACGACGGCCGGTGTGACCTGCACCGTGCCGGAAGGGCATTATTTCGTCATGGGCGACAATCGGGACGCAAGCAGCGACAGTCGCGTGTGGGGTTTTGTGCCGGACGAGAACATCGTCGGGCGCGCATTTTTCATCTGGTTCAACTTCAGTGACATGAAGCGCATCGGTGGTTTCCATTGATACGGAGAACTTAATCGCATGAAAAGCAGACAACTGGGTCTTAGCCTGATGGGCGTGCTGATCGTCGGGGCGCTCTTGGGCTCAGCGTTGCTGGTCGCTTTCCGCACCGTGCCGGCGATCAACGAATACCTTGCCATCAAGCGCAACGTGAAGCTGGTCGCGGAAGAAGGCGACAACGGCGTGGCGACGCCCGAACTGCGCCGCAGCTTCGACCGGCGCCGCCAGATCGACGACGTCGTCACGGTCAGCGGGGCAGACCTCGACATCACGAGGCCGGGCGGGAAGACGGTCGTCGAAGTTGTCTACGAACGCAAGGTGCCGGTGGCAGGGAACGTCAGCCTGCTGTTCGACTTCCAGGCCACGTCGGCCGCGCAGTAGTGGCGGGCAAGCTCGATCCCCTGCAGCGCAGCCTCGGACACCGGTTCGATGATCCGGCGCTGCTGGAGCAGGCACTCACGCATCGCAGTTTCGGACAGCCCAACAACGAGCGCCTGGAGTTTCTCGGCGACAGCATCCTCAACTGCGTCGTCGCGATTGCGCTGTTCGAGCGTTTCGCAAGCCTGCGCGAAGGCGAGATGTCGCGCCTGCGCGCGTCGCTGGTGTGCCAGGACGGCCTGCACCGGATCGCGCTGGAACTCGACCTCGGCGAATATCTCCGCCTGGGCGAAGGCGAGATGAAGAGCGGCGGCTTTCGCCGTCCGTCGATTCTCGCCGATGCGGTCGAGGCGGTGTTCGCCGCGACATTTCTCGATCAGGGCTTTGCGGCCGCGAAAGCGGTCATCGATCGCTTGTACGGCCCGATGATCGCCGCGATCGATCCGGGCGTGGCCGCGAAAGACCCGAAAACGGCACTCCAGGAGCTGCTGCAGGGGCGCAAGCTGCCGCTGCCGACGTATGTGATGGCCAAAGTCCACGGCGAAGCCCATGCGCAGGAATTCGAGGTGGTGTGCGAGGTCAACGCACTGAACCTTCGCACCACCGGCCGCGGCACCAGCCGCCGTGCCGCAGAACAGCAATCGGCGGAATTCGCGCTGGCCCAGTTGAGGAAGCAATGAATCAGGAAAACACGCCGCAGGCCGATGACAAGGTGCCGTTTCGCACCGGCTTCGTCGCCATCGTCGGGCGCCCCAACGTCGGTAAGTCGACTTTGCTGAATCGGCTGATCGGGCAGAAGATCAGCATCGTCTCCCGCAAGGCCCAAACCACGCGACATCGCGTCACCGGCATCCTGACGAGCGACAAAGCGCAGTTCGTGTTCGTCGATACGCCCGGTTTCCAGACACGACATCGCAACGCGCTGAATCGCTCGATGAACCGCACCGTGTCGCAGGTGCTCGGCGACGTCGATCTGGTGTTCCTGGTCATCGAGGCCGGGCGCTTCGGCGACGACGACCGCAAAGTCGTCTCGGTGCTGCCAGCCGACGCGAAAGTGGTGCTGGTCATCAACAAGGTCGACCGGCTGTGCGACAAGAGCCAGCTCCTGCCGTTCATCGCGAAGATGGCGGAAGTCTATCCTTTCACCGAAATCGTGCCGTTGAGCGCCGAACGCGGCACGAACGTCGAAGCTCTCGTGAAAACGGCCACGCCGTTGCTGCCCGAAGGCGAGCCGATGTACGGCGCCGACGAGATCACCGACCGCAGCGAACGTTTCCTGGCGGCGGAATTCCTGCGCGAGAAGCTGTTCCGCCTGCTCGGCGACGAATTGCCGTACGGCGTCGCCGTCGAGATCGAGAAGTTCGAGACGGAAGGCAATCTGCGCCGCATCTATGCAGCCGTCGTTGTCGACAGGTCCAGCCACAAGGGGATCGTCATCGGCAAGGGTGGCGAACAGCTGAAGCGCATCGCCTCCGAGGCGCGTGTCGAACTCGAGAAGCTTTTCGACGGCAAGGTGTTCCTCGAAGTGTGGGTCAAGGTCAAGAGCGGCTGGGCCGATGACGAACGGGCGCTCAAGAGTCTCGGCTACGAATAACCCGACCATGCGCGTGGGGCCGTGAGCCAGAAGCAGCGCATCGACCAGCAACCTGCGTTCGTCCTGCACACGTATCCGTGGCGCGAAACCAGCTTGATCGTCGAGATTTTCTCGCGGGACCACGGCCGGGTCGCGCTGGTCGCCAAGGGCGCGCGCCGGCCGATGTCGGCGCTGCGCGGCGTGATCATGGCGTTCCAGCCGCTGCTGATGGACTGGTCCGGCGGGGGCGAGGTCAAGACCCTGGTGCGTGCCGAGTGGCGCGGCGGGCAGCCGCTGCTCACCGGCCGGGCGCTGATGTGCGGTTACTACCTCAATGAACTGCTGGTGCGGCTCACTGCACGCGAGGATGCGCACCCGGCGCTGTTCGAGGCCTACGCGGACGCCCTTTCGCAACTCGGGCGCGGCGACGCGGCGCCGATCCTGCGGCGCTTCGAACTCACGCTGTTGCGCGAACTCGGTTACGGCGTCGGCCTCGACCTCGAAGGCGACTCGAACCGGGCCGTCGATCCCGCGCAGCAGTACGTCTATATAATCGAGAAAGGTCCGGTACGCCTCGCCGGCGACGACGAAGGCCTGCCGGGCGTGAGCGGCCAGACGCTGCTCGACATGGCGCATGGCGATTTTTCCCGTGCCGAAACCCTTTTCCAGAGCAAGGCGCTGCTGCGTCTGCTGATCAACCACTATCTCGGCGGACAGCCGCTGCAGTCGCGCCGGGTGCTGAAGGAGTTGCAGGAACTGTGATCGAACTCGGCGTCAACATCGACCACGTCGCGACGCTGCGCCAGGCGCGCCGCACGTGGGAACCGGACCCCGCCTGGGCCGCGATGGAAGCCCATCTCGGCGGAGCGGACGGCATCACGGTGCATCTGCGCGAGGACCGCCGCCACATCCAGGACGAGGACGTGCGCAGGTTGCGCGAGCTCACGCAGATCAAGCTGAACCTCGAGATGGCCGCGACCGACGAGATGGTCGGCATCGCGTGCGCGCTCAAGCCCGAGATGGCGATGCTGGTGCCGGAGGGGCGCCACGAGGTGACGACTGAGGGCGGACTCGACGTGCTGGCGCAGGAAGGCCGGCTGAAAGACGTCGTCGCACGGCTCGCCGATGCTGGAATCGTCACGAGCGTGTTCATCGACGCCGAACTCGAGCAGGTCGAGGCGGCCGCCCGCATCGGCGCCCGGGTCTGCGAAATCCATACCGGCCCCTACGCCCATGCGTTTCACGCCGCCGGCCGCGATGCGCAGAGTGCTGCGGTCGTGGAGCAGATCGACAAGGTCTGCCGCGCTGGCGAGGCGATTCGGGCACTCGGCATGCGCTTCAATGCCGGCCATGCGCTGAATTATTACAACGTGCAGCCGATCGCGCGTTTGCCGGGGGTGCGCGAACTGCATATCGGGCACGCCATCGTCAGCCGTTCGGTGTTCACCGGTCTGCGCGAGGCGGTGCGCGAAATGAAGCGGCTGATGCGCGAGGCCGCCGGCGCCGGGCGATGAGCGGGGGCGCATGATCCACGGCATCGGCACCGACATCGTGCAGGTCGAACGCATGCAGCGCTCCCTCGACCGCCATGGGGCGCGCTTCGCCGCGCGGATTCTTGCCGCGTCCGAGCACGACGGTTTTGCGGCGAGCCGCGATCCCGCACGTTTCCTCGCGAAGCGTTTTGCTGCGAAGGAAGCCTTCGGCAAGGCCCTCGGAACTGGCGTCGCGGTTCCGGCAACGCTGCACGCGGTAACGGTCGGCCACGACGAGCTCGGCAAGCCGCTGTATTGCTACGACACGGCGCTGGCGGGCTTTCTGGCCGAGCGCGGCCTTAATGCACATTTGAGCCTCACCGACGAAGTGGACTACGTTGTCGCCTTCGCCCTGATCGAGAAACGATGACTTTCCAATCCGATTTGCCCGCCACTGTCCGGCCGCTCGGGCCGGTGATGCTCGATGTCGCAGGCCTCGCGCTGACCGACGAAGAGCGCGAGCGGCTGCTCGACCCGCTGGTCGGCGGCGTGATCCTGTTCGCCCGCAACTTCCGCGACTCGGAGCAGTTGCTGGCGCTGACTGCCGAGATTCACGCGCTACGTAGCCCGGCGCTGATCATCGCCGTCGATCACGAAGGCGGTCGGGTGCAGCGTTTTCGCACCGGCGGCTTCACGCGTATTCCGTCGATGCGCTGCCTGGGACGCCTGTGGGAGCGCGACCATGTCGCCGCGCTCGAATCGGCGCGCTGCGCAGGCTATGTACTCGCCGCCGAGCTCCTCGCGCACGGCGTCGACCTCAGCTTCACGCCGGTGCTCGATCTCGACTACGGTTGCAGCCGCGTCGTCGGCGACCGGGCTTTCCACCGCGATCCGCTCGTCGTCGCGGCGCTCGCGCAGTCGCTGGTGTCGGGCATGGCGGAGGCCGGCATGGGGTGCGTCGGCAAGCATTTTCCGGGCCACGGCTATGCCGAAGCGGATTCGCACGTCGAGATCCCGGTCGATGAACGCGAGTTCGAGGCGATCTGGGCCGAGGACATCGGCCCCTACCGCCACCGACTCGGGCGCCAGCTGGCCGGCGTGATGCCCGCGCACGTCATCTACCCCCGTGTCGATCCGAATCCGGCCGGGTTCTCGGGCTTCTGGCTGCAGGACATCCTGCGCGAGCGCGTCGGCTTCGGCGGCGTGATCTTCAGCGACGACCTGACGATGGAAGGCGCGACCGTCGTCGGCGACATCGTTGCCCGCGCGCGCGCCGCGTTCGGCGCTGGGTGCGACATGGTGCTGGTGTGCAACCGCCCCGACCTCGCGGTCGACCTGCTCGACCGGTGGGCGCCCGACATCGCCCCGGAGAGCCGGGCACGCATCGACGCGTTGCGCTCGCGGCCGCAAGCTGCCGATCCGTTCGCACTGGAGCTGCACCCCGTCTATCGGCAAGCGCGTGACGTCGTCGCCGGCCTCGTCGAGGACGCGGCCTAGATCGCGCTAGCGGGGGTCTTCACGATGGCTGCTCCCGGCACTCCGTTCGATGCGCGGACCTTCCTCAGGACGGTGCCCGAGGAACCGGGTGTCTATCGCATGATCGGCGCCGACGAGCGGGTGCTCTACGTCGGCAAGGCGAAGAATCTCAAGCGCCGCGTGTCGAGCTATTTCCAGCGCACCCAGCCGAGCCCGCGGATCGCGATGATGGTCGCGCAGATCTTGCGTGTCGACATCACGCCGACGCGCTCCGAAGCCGAAGCGCTGCTGCTCGAGAACAACCTCATCAAGAGTCTCGCGCCGCGTTACAACATCTTGTTTCGCGACGACAAAACCTATCCGTACATCGAGCTGTCCGGCGACGAATTCCCGCGTCTCGCCTACCACCGTGGCGCGTTCACCAAAGGCGCCCGCTATTTCGGCCCGTTTCCGAACGTGTGGGCGGTACGCGAAAGCATCCACCTGCTGCAGAAGACGTTCCGCCTGCGCACCTGCGAAAACCCGGTGTTCCAGAACCGCTCGCGCCCCTGCCTGCTGCACCAGATCAAGCGCTGTACCGCGCCGTGCGTCGGCCTGATCGACAAGGACGCCTACGCCGCCGACGTTAGGCTCGCGGCGCGTTTCCTCGAAGGTCGAGCCTCGGAAGTCATCGACGACCTCACGGCCCGCATGCACGCGGCAGCCGAGCGTCTGGCGTTCGAGGAGGCCGCCGCGTGCCGTGACCAGGTGCGCGTGCTGCAGGCGGTGCTCGCGCGCCAGTTCGTCGACAGCCGCAAGAACGAGGATGTGGACATTATCGCTGCGGTCGAGGAGGGCGGCGTGACCTGCGTGAACATCGCGATGGTGCGCGGCGGGAGGCATCTCGGCGACCGCCCGCAATTCCCGAGTGCGACGGCCGGGATCGGCACGCTCGACGCTGCGCTGGCGTTCATCGAGCAGCACTACCGCGAACACGAGCTGCCGGCGAAACTCCTCGTGAATGTGCCGCTCGCCCCGGTCAGGGTGCTGATGGACGAGATCCGCGACAAGCCCTGCGCGTTGCTCGCGCCGCGTCTGGAGGCTGAAAAAGCGTGGATGGGGATGGCGGAGAACAACGCGCGCCTCGCGATCGTCGCCCGCGCGCGGGACACCGGCCGGGCCGAAATGCGCCTCGAAGCGCTGCGCGAGACGCTCGACCTGGCGGAGGCGCCGTGGCGAATCGAGTGCTTCGACATCAGCCACACGATGGGCGAAGCGACCGTCGCGTCATGCGTCGTCTGCGTCGACGGAGCGATGAAGAACTCCGAATACCGCCGCTACAACATCACCGGAATCACGCCCGGCGACGACTTCGCCGCGATGCGCCAGGTCCTCGAGCGCCGCTACGGCAAGGTCGCAGCCGGGGAGGGGGTGTGCCCCGACCTGATACTGATCGACGGCGGCAAGGGGCAAGTCAGTTCGGCACGTTCGGTGCTGGCTGACGTCGGGCTGGAGTCGATTGCGACGGTCGGGGTGGCGAAAGGCGAAGAGCGCAAGCCCGGCCTGGAGACGCTGGTTTTCCCGGATGGCCGCATGCAGAACCTCGCGATCGACCATCCGGCACTGCACCTGATCCAGGAAATCCGCGACGAGGCCCACCGTTTCGCCATTACGGGTCACCGCGCCAAGCGGGCGAAAGCGCGTATCGGGTCACGACTCGAGGACATTCCGGGCATCGGTCCGACGCGCCGGCGCAACCTGCTTGCGAGCTTCGGCGGACTCGACGGCGTGCGCGCCGCCACCGTCGAGGACCTGTGCCGCGTCGGCGGGGTCAGCCGAAAGACTGCGGAAGCGATATACAATGCGCTGCATTGACGCGCTCGCATCGGCCCGAAAGGCCTCATTCAATGCTATTCAATGTTCCAAATTCGCTGACCTGGGCGCGCATTGCGCTGATCCCGCTGTTCGTCGGCGTGTTTTATCTTCCCGACAGCTGGCTCGACGCCGAAGAGAAAAACTTCGCCGCAACGATCATTTTTATCATCGCGGCCGCGACCGACTGGTTCGACGGTTATCTCGCCCGCGCACTCAACCAGACTTCGGCCTTCGGCGCATTTCTCGACCCGGTCGCGGACAAGCTGATGGTCGCGGCGGCGCTGATCCTGCTCGTGCAGCTCGCGCGCGTCGATTCCATCATCGCTGTCGTCATCATCGGGCGGGAGATCACGATTTCGGCGCTGCGCGAATGGATGGCGCGGGTCGGCCAGTCGACCGGGGTTGCGGTCGCTTTTGTCGGCAAGTTGAAAACCGCAGCGCAAATGACGGCCATTCCACTGCTGCTCTACAATGCCCCGCTGCTGTCGCTGGACCTGCGCGCGATCGGTAACGTCCTGATTTATATTGCGGCAGCCCTGACGTTGTGGTCGATGGGGTATTACCTACACCGAGCGATGCCGCAGCTCGCCCGATACGACCGGGATATTCGAAACAAAAGCGGTTGACAGGCATAAATACGAACCTATAATGGCGATCTTTCAGCGGGAATAGCTCAGTTGGTAGAGCGCAACCTTGCCAAGGTTGAGGTCGCGAGTTCGAGACTCGTTTCCCGCTCCAGAATTTCCAGGAAATTCCATTCGGATTTTCCGCCCGGTGAAGGCGCATCGGGAAGGCAGGTCAGCAAGCTGGCGCGATGGCAGAGTGGTTATGCAGCGGCCTGCAAAGCCGTGTACATCGGTTCGATTCCGGTTCGCGCCTCCAATAGAATCAATGGCTTAACCCGCTACGGCGGGTTTTTTTATTACTTCGGCGTGAGTGGCAAGGCCATTTTGCCACTCCGGAGTAACGCGGAATAAAGCAGTACGTCCACGGCCAAGTTGGCCGTGGACGCGAGTTCATCATGCTGGCGAAGCGACAGCGTGGCGATACGCGGGAGCGGGTAGTTCGGTGCGAAGGCTTGCCCCCGAAGCTGGTGCGCTTCTACTGCACCTTCAGAAATGGAAGTTGTGTGCGTCAAGATGATCGGCTGATTCCGATTCGTGAGGGCCGGCACGAAGGGCGAAGCCCGTAGTGCCGGCCCTCACGTCGCCCGATCGTCAGGCGGCCCGTCTCATCAACTCCTCTTCTGTTCAGCCAACAGAGCCATGTTCAGATAACTGAATCGCCCCGGGTTTCGCGGAGGCGGTTTTGTTTGAGTCAGGCGACGACCGCCTGCTCGCTCAGGTTGCGGTAATAGTTTGCCTCGGCTTCGGCTGGGGGAATGTACCCGATCGACTCAAGCAGGCGGTGGTGGTTGAACCATGAGACCCATTCGAGGGTGGCCAGCTCGACCGCTTCGACGCTTTTCCACGGGCCACGCCGGTGGATGACTTCGGCCTTGTACAGCCCGTTGATCGTCTCGGCCAGGGCGTTATCGTAGCTGTCGCCCCGGCTGCCGACCGACGGCTCGATGCCTGCTTCTGCCAGCCGCTCGCTGTAGCGGATCGAGACGTACTGCGAGCCGCGATCGCTATGGTGAATCAAGGCGTTGCGTTCGGGTTGTCGCGCCCACAAGGCCTGTTCCAACGCGTCGAGAACGAATTCCGTGTGCATGGATCGGCTCACCCGCCAGCCCACGATGTAGCGGGCGAAGACGTCGATGACGAAGGCCACGTACACGAAACCCTGCCAAGTCGAGACATAGGTGAAATCGGAGACCCAGAGCTGGTTTGGCCGCTCGGCGGCGAACTGCCGATTGACGCGATCGAGCGGACAAGGTGCAGCAGGATCGGGCCGGGTGGTCCGAACCGCCTTGCCACGCATCGCGCCGCGCAGCCCTTGGGCCCGCATCAGTCGCTCGACGGTGCAGCGGGCGACCTCGAGGCCTTCGCGCTGCAACTGCCGCCACACTTTACGCGTGCCATACACCTGCAGATTCGCCTGCCACACCCGCTCGATGTGACCTTCCAGCACCTCGTCGCGGCGGGCTCGGGCACAGCGCAAAGCCGGATCACGCCGGCGTGCCACGGCGCGCCGATAGGCCGACGGGGCGACCTGCAGCACCTTGCAGATCGGCTCGACCCCGAAGCGCTCGCGGTGCGTGTCGATGAATCCGTTCATCACTTGTTGCGGCGGTCGAGCTCCGCCTGCGCGAAATACGCGCTGGCCAGGCGCAGGATCTCGTTGGCCTTCTTGAGCTCGCGCACCTCGCGCTCGAGCTCCCTGATGCGTTGCTGCTCGGCGCTCGTGAGCCCCTCGCGCTGGCCCGTGTCGCGCTCATGCTGCCGAACCCATCGGCGCAATGTTTCCGACGTGCAGCCAATCTTTGCCGCGATCGACACGATCGCCGCCCACTGGGATTCGTACTGATCCTTGGCCTCGAACACCAGACGCACCGCGCGCTCGATCACCTCGGGGGAGAACTTCGCTGATTTCTTCATGGCTCCATCTTCTCAAGAGTTGGAGCCTCCGCGAAACCCGGGGCGATTCAAGCCACGCCTCGGGGGGTCTCGACCCACAGCGCGCGAATCAAGGGCGCTGGCGACTTGACCTGCCTGGGGATTACCGGACAGATACGCTTAAACCGTTGGACTCCACGCTTGCCGACCCACCTCACAGTGCGGCTGTGGGGTGTAGGATCAGGAGGGCTCGGTATCGAGACAGATCGCTGGAACGGGCGTCAGAGGCGAAGTGCGCAGCACACGCACCTGTCCGAGATCCTTCCCCAGCGGATCGACGAAGACGGCGTCCGGCTCGGGAAGCAGCTCGATGGCGAGCGCACTCAACGGAGCGTTGGCCGGCAGCCCAAGCACCTCCAGCCAATTCTCGATTTCGTAGTGATCCCAGTAGCCGACCCCGTGCGGCTCGAAGCCTGCCCGACGGCGATGCGCATTCTCCGGGAACTGCAGCTGCGTGCGTCCAATGAGAATGTTGCGCCAGTCGCTGCCGTCCGCGAGTTGCGCTTGCGCATAGAGCAGCGCCCATAGCTGCGAGGCCGGCGGTTCTTTGCCAACCCATCGGCCTCCCGTGACGGGCGTCGCGAACGGCGCGCTGACGCAGATGTGCTCCCTAGTGCGCGCGAGACTGCACTTGAGCGTCGGCGCCGGATGTTGCACGCCCGTGAGCCGTTGAGCCAGACCGAAACGCGCCTGCGCTGTCGACCAACCCTGCGCGTGGCCCACCCGCAACTCGTAGGTGAAGAAGCCGAAGAGCTCTGGCGAGACTTCGGAGAGCGCCGGCGGCAAGGGCAGCAGAAAGTGGCGGATCGGACCGTCGCCATCGGCCGGAATCAGACGCTGCATCGCGCTGAGACCGGATGAATCCTCCGGCTGGCCGGCGACGATCGCACGGATCGGTTCCGGGTCGATGTCGAGCGGCGGCTCCAGCGGCCCCGGCGGCGGCGCAGGCTCGCCTGCTGTGAGCATCGGGTCGGCTGCGTGCATGGTCACGCGTGCGAAGTACGCATCATGCGGATTCGTAACCGGTTCTGCGAACTCGATCCACAACGCACGCTGGCGAACCGCGGTCTGCGAGTAGAGTTGATCGCGCACATAGCCGGAAAGCGCAATGCCTGCCGATGCGATGCGCGGAACCTGCGTTGGCGCTGCGGCCATCGGCAGGCGCAGCGCCTCGCTCCAGTCCGCGGGCACCTGCGCCGGCGCGACGCGAAAGCGGGGAACCGCGCGATAGCTCACCTCAAGCTCCGTAGGAAACCTGCCCGGGTCGGGCTTCGGATCGATCGCGTCGAAGAACACCAGATCAGTCGATGCGCGCTCGAGCGGGACGCCGCGTTGCACGGCGCTGCCG
The DNA here is from genome assembly GCF_012910785.2 of Aromatoleum buckelii. Lineage (GTDB taxonomy): Bacteria > Pseudomonadota > Gammaproteobacteria > Burkholderiales > Rhodocyclaceae > Aromatoleum > Aromatoleum buckelii. The sequence goes on from NZ_WTVH02000009.1 coordinate 871,936, forward strand.
CTGAGTGTGCGTCGCGGCGAGACGTAGCCGGCAAGCTCATCGGCCGCGCCATTCACGTGCCGAAAGATCGCCACGCCTTCGTCGGTAAGTCCGTCCCAGGTCCAATCGCGCGCGAGTCGCAGCGGAACCGCGATGAGCCACTGCGCTGTGATCTCGGTTTCGTTCGCGAACGTGATCGTCGAGTGGTCGGGCGAGAGCACATGGCGGACCGCATCAGAGGCGCCGAACACGACTCGCCGTCCGACGGGGGCGCGCAGCGTGAGATCGCGCTGCTGCAGTCGGAGCCTGCGAGCGAGTCGTTGCATCGCTGATTCAGGCGCCTGCTCCTGCGATCCGACTGCGGCATTCGTATGCGTGAGCTGTGCGTCGTGGACGGGCGAGGGCTGTAGAAAGAGGCCCTGGAAGGGCGCAGCCGCAGCTTCTGCCCACAACTCGCGCTCATCGAGGGCTTCGCGGCGCAGCGTCACGGTGTGCGAGGCGCCGACGCGTGCGACGTGACTGCCGTAGTAGTGCAGCGAGGGCTCCTCATCCGGAAGTGCATCGATGTCCAGCATCTCCGCGGCGATTGGATCGGCCGTCGCGGCCGGCATCGCGGGATCGCGGCGTGCGAGCGCCATGAAGCTGACGTGCACGGTGCGTGCGCTCGGAAGAACAAGCGATCCGGCGTCCGCAGGCGCGGGAAAGTCCTCAAGATCGATCGAGTCGTAGAACTCGACACGCAACTCCAGCGGCTCGGCGATATTCGGATCGAAGTCGCGAAATGCGGTGTACAGCCGCTGCTGCGGCGTGGGTTCGGCGTCGTTCTTCGAATCCGCTTCGAGGCTTGCGACGCGGACGTCGATGCGCAGGCGTTGCACATCTGGATCCGGGCCACAGGGGGGCCGACCGTCTGCGCGTGCCGCAGCCATATCTGCCAGCAGTGCTTGCGTCGCGTTTGCCTGCTGAGTGTAGGTGAGGGCGGGATAACCAAGTGTCGGTCGCTTGATGGAAAGCCGCAGCGATCCATCCGGCAGTTCGATAGGCTCCGCGATCTTCACCGAACCGGGCGGCAGGTAGCGGCGGAAGCGGCTGACGCCAATGCAGCCGGCCGGAGTGTCCGGGGTCTGCGGTGATGGGCCGCCGCCGCTCAAGTCCATCAGCCGCACGCGGAACTGATAGGTCGAGCCGTAGCGCAGCGGCACCGCACGCTCGTCGACGGGCTTCAGCACGCGGTCGAGCGGCGGGAAGCCGGAAATCTCGCGGGCAAGGGCGTCTGCGGCGACGAGCGAGGCGCCGGTCCACTGCGCGTAGTAGGGCGGCAGCCAGTAGTCGCCGTCGCGCTCGCCTTGCAGTTGCGATGGCGCGAGCTCGATCGCCATCTCGCCGTCGAAGTCGCCAATCATCGAAGCGCCGACGCGAATGGGTCCTTGCATGCGCACAAGTGAATGCCACGGTGCGTTCTCATCCGCCCGAACGTCGACGCGAAAGCCCTGAACTCCGAGCGGCGTGTTGCGCGCGTCGGGTTTTCCGTTGCGCGGATCGTCGGTGATCTGCCGGTTGAGCCAGATCACGATCTGTTCATCATCCCATCCCAGCTTCAGTCCGGTCTCATGATGCGGCCGCGGCCGTCGCGCGTCCAAGCGCGAGAGATTGAGATAGTCGGTGCGCTCCGGTTGGTACGCGTGGACCAGGCGCGCGAAGCCGTCTGCATAGTGCTCGGTCTCCTGGAGGAGCTCGTCATATGAGCCGGCGGGCGACGTGGTTGACACAGGGAACAGAACAGGTGCGAACAGAGGGGCCGAGACGCCTGGCGTGAGCCGCGGGATGCGCGCTGCGTAGATCAACGCGAAGTCGGGTATCGCGAACTCGGCGAAGTAGTCGCTTTGCTGGCCGAGCGTCACATAGAGCCAGCCGCCCTCCGAGAACAGCAATGGATCGGCGGGGCGCACGCGGGCGGCATAGATGAGTCCCAGCGCCTCGGCGAGAAGCGGCTGGCGCAGCGCCATGGCAAGCACGCTGTCCCACCTCGGCGGCGTCTTCGGCGTCGGTGTGCGCTTCGGGCGCGGACCGTCGATCAGCGCGCATACATATCTGTTGTCGGTGACCGCGAACTCGGTGCGCGGTGCGCTGACGCCTGCCGCCTTCAGATAGCTGGGCATCAGCATCTTCAGGAACTGTGTCTTCGTGGGCGGCTTGTAGGGCGCGGGCGCAGAGGGATCGATCTGCAGATCCGCGGCGAGCGCCGTATAGGTCCCCTGCAGATTGGCTGGCGTCGCGGCGTCGAGCGTGAGGCGCTCAGCGATAGTCGCCGGATCGGGTAGCTTGTCGATAGCCGAGGACAACTGCGCCGAGAGCGACAGATTGGCCTGCGCAAAGGGCTTCAACCCAACCTCCAACGGCAGCAGCGGATTGCCGAACGGCGCCACCAGGACCCGCACTGAGAGCTCCTGTCCGTCCCAGCTCTGGGGAAAGCAGAGAACTCGAAGACGCACATTAGTGATGGCCATGCGGCGCGCTCCTTTCGCTACGGCAGAACCTTGTCCGCGGCGAACTCGACGGCTTCCAATACTTCATCGACGGTGAACTCGACTTCATATTCCTTGCTGAGGACCCAGCCGACCGTCAGGTCGATGGCCAGTGTGCCTTCGCCCTTGAAGTGAATGTCCTCAGTGCGTTCGACGAGCGCGATCAACTCGAAAGAGACCTTTGCCGCCGCTAACCCCTTGCCGAAAGTCGCTTCCACCCCCCATTCGCTTGCGCCGCCGAGTTCAAGTTGCTCCTTTCCGATAAAGTGTCGAAAAACAATCCCGTAACTGTGCTCTCCAGAGAAATCTATCCCGACGACGTCGGCATCGCCCGACCAGCCTACGCCGAACAGATAAGACAGCCGGGTGGTCCCGTCCTCTTCGCCGCTCAACTCGAACTTGTAGACGCCGTCGGCATTCCCTTTAAGAATGCCCACAAGTGAGAGGACGTTGCAATGGCATTTGGCTTCCGCCTCAAGGTTGAAATGCCAGCCGCGCAGAGCGGCCTTGCTCGTGCCTTTGGTGCTGATGATCGAATGCTCGGCGACGATCTTGTTGATGTCCTTCGCGACCTCGCTTTCGATACCCCAGCGCCCCTTCAGCTCGATCTCCGGCAGCTTGCCCAGATCGGCGGCCAGCTTCTCAAGGCCGTACTTCGGAAAGACGTACTTCCAGCCGCTCTTGAAGCCGTATTTCACGTTCGTGATCGAAATGTCGAACGGGAAGCCCAGGCCGAACCCCGACAGGAAGTGAAGCACTTTCTGCACGGGCGCGAGCGGCCCGCCGAAGATCATCCTCGGGTTGGCGAGCTGCGGTGCGCTTGCAGCGCTGCTCGTCAGCTCGCCCCGCACCTGCAGCAACTCATTCAGCCCTGCGATGTCGGCCAGCGATGAGACCGGGCCGATCGTGCACGACCAGTTCGGCGTCTGGTCCGAATCGATCGTGAGGTGCGCGGTCGAGTCCGGATGCAGGCGCGAGCGGAACCGGAACGCCGCGCTCTGGGACATCGTGCGCTCTGCCGCCGGGAGCCGGAACTGGCCGGCAGCGAGGCTTGGTTGCTGTGGGATCTCCAGGCGCACGCGTCGTCGCCCGGTGAGCCTCAGCGTTGTGCCCACAGGCAGCGGATTCGCAAGATCGCTGCGAGGGAATATCGCTACGCCGCCCGCCGCAAGTGCGTACATGTCGGCGAACAAGAGCGCGGAGCCTGCATGCAGGATCGGTTCCGAGAACTTGAGTTGCGGCTGCGGCGCGAGCAGGCGTTGCGCGTCGCCGGACCAGAGCACCGCGTATTCGGACTTCGGCTGCGTGAGGCGGTGCAGCTCGCTTGCATCGGCGAAACGACAGGGCGAGGGGGCGCCGGCGACCGCGTTCGCGCGGATCAAGGGAATGGGGCGTGTGGGCTCTAGCGGACCGAAGTCCTGTTGATCGTGCGGCCGATACACGAACGTCCATTGGCCTGCGAGCGGCAGCTCCGCGGCGCCGCGCACGACGGCTGCGAACTGCGCGCCGCCGGCCAGCGTCTCGGTGCGGTCCACCTCGAGTCGCGACAGGCGCATGTGTATCCCGGACTGCGCGATGTTCAACTCGCAGTCGAGTGGACCCCCGATGGCGCCCGTGTGTTGCAGGAGGTCCGAAAGCTGTTCGGCCGTGAGCGGCTTCAGGTTGCCCTTTGAGTCAGTGGGCGACACCTGGACGTAGCCGACAATGTCGCGCGCAGGGACCCGGCCTTCGCCGTTGGCGCCGAGCGTGACGCTTTCGACCTCGACGTCCGCATCGAAGAGCACGCCGACGAGCTTCACGAGCTCGCCCCCGTACATGCGCTCATAAACGTTCGTCGTGTCGCGGATGCGCCGGATGTTCGTCAGTCGCGGCGCGACGCCTCGGTGGACGATGCAGCCTGGGAGGTTGTAGTCGCCGTCGCTCGCGGCCTGCCAGCCGCTGTCGCGGCGGAAGACGCCGGCGCTGCCGGTGCGCGACATCGTGATGATCCGAACGACGACCGCGGCCCAGGGGTATAGCCGCGACCGCACCTGGACGACTTCCTTTGAAGTGCGGCCGACCATGGCTTCGAACTTTACCTGCGTGACCCCGGTCGCCTGGCTGGATGTGCGCCGCCAGTTGCTGAACGTGGTCGCGCCGTACCCCGAGACGTCGATGCGCTCGACTGGCGCCATCGGCGTCATCTTCGCGAACGAGTCGTTGAACATCTCATCAACGCTGGCGCTCTTGAGCACGTTCCAGCCGCCTGCATTGTCGGTCTGGATCGCCATTCCCGGAAGGGCGCCCGGTGAGCCTGCGGGCTGCAGCGGCGACGGTTCAGCCGCCGTAAGGGTGACCTGCAGGCCGCCGCTCATGCCCAATGCAGTGAATGCAGGCGCCGTGCTCGTGAACTGCGGCAACTCGTGGAGCATCGGTTGTTGCGGCGTCTCGAGCCGCGCCGAAGCCACGATGCCGAAGGGCAACGTGAAGCGCGCGCCAAGCACGCTGCCGGGCTCGGCCCCGTACTCCTCGAGCATCGTGGTGACCACGGGAATCGGCGCGAGCGCGACGACAGAAGTGCTCGAGGTCGCGATACGCGTCGCGCCACCGTCGGTCGGCGAAACGAGCTTGTCCGGGAATCCCGCCAGCGCATCGGGGGTGGCGAGGTTGTACACAGGCTCCCACTGAAACGCGGGCAGCGTGAACGCCGAGACGTCGTGCACCGGCGCCGCGAGATCGAGGCCGCGCAACGTCAGCGCCGCCGCGCCGCTGCGGTGCTCGCGTCCCACCGGATTGAAACCGACTCCGAAGAGATCCGCGCGCGAGGACACATCGAGCAGGCGGAAAACCTCCGGTCCCTGGCCGCCCGTGCGTGCGAAGTGCGACTCGAGCAGTGCAAGTCGGTCGATGCGTGAGAACGGCTCGATGGGGGCCGGTGTGATCGGCAGGAACACGCGCGCGAGCGCCGCTTCGGTCTGGCGCAACTCGAAACCCAGCGTCGGCGCCTCCGGCGTCGCCCACCGAACGCTCGCGATGAGCTCGCCAGCCGAGCGCTCGCTCAACGGCAGCCCGCGGCGCGGCGCATAGCGGCTGATGTTCGCGGCGTACGGATCGGGGAGCGTCGGCAGGACGAAGCGGGTAGCCAACTGCAGCTGCAGCACGCCGGATCGGACGCTCTGACGATCGGTTAACGGTCCGCTGAGCGTAAGCTGCGCGGCGGGCGATGCGCGCACGAGCGCGTTATTGAGAATGAAGGAAGCGTCGCTTCGAACCTGAGCTGCACCGGTAACGGGATCCTTCGGGGCGTCGGCCAGCGCGCTCACATGGATGCGCAGCTCATCCGCACGGCTCGTGAGCACGATGCGGGCGCGATCCGAGTGGAACTGCGGCTTGCCGCCGCTCGCGTCGATGGGTCGGTCCAGGTAAGCGCGGCAGTGAAGGTGCTCGCCAGAAAGCATCTCCCCGCCGTTCGGCCCCGCAAGTGCAAGAAGCAGGAACTGCAGCTCTTCGCGCGCGCTGAGCTCGAGCCGCGAGGTGGCGGCGTCAGCGCGCCAGAGCTGCAGTTCTTGGCGAAGGGGCGCTTTGCTGCGTGCACGCAGGTACAGAAGCCCGGATTCGATGAGGAGCGACGCCAACACCAGCATGTGGTCTGCGCGCATGCCCCAAGGCTCGAACTTTGCCGTCAGGCCAGGATCGAGCCCGAGCAAGTAGCCGCCGCTGCCGGAGACGTCGCCGAGGCTGGCGGGATCGCCGGTCGGCGCGACGACGACGGGCAGCGCCCACGAGGCGCGCGCGATTCGCGCCTCGCCGCGCGGCATGAACAACTGTGAGGCTGGATCCGCGCTCCCCAGCATCGCCGGGCTCGGCGATACTCCGAAGCACAGGCGCCGAAGATCAGCATCGTACTCAGCGCTCGCGCTCTCGTACGCGAGCTCAATGCGGCTCGTATACACGGCTAGGCGTCCGGTAGCGGCAGACGAGAGGCGGCCGGCGCCGCCGACCTGAAAGATGAATGTCGCCGCAGCAGGCGTGTCCACCCGCAGATCCCGAGCATCGCCCCCGTGCGGACTCGGTGGCGGCGACGGAGCGCTCACGAGCGATAGCTGCAGCGTGACGATGGTTCCAGGCATGGCGCGCAACGCCCCACCGATGACTTGCACGGGTTGGCTGAAGCGAAGCGAGCCTTCACGAATCCTAAGGCCGGCGTAGCCGCTCGTGGGTGCAGAGGAGTGCAGCGCCTGGGCGCGCATCCATACCGTGCCGGGGGCCAGCGCCATATGGCTCACCTCAGCAGTTCCGGTCAGCAAGGAAACGGATGTTCGCGGAATCAGAATGAGCGGTGCGCCGCTCCCCGCATCCAGGACCAAGGCGAGCTCGACGTCGTAGAACAGATCGAACCAGATCAGATCGAAGTCATCGGTTTCAAACGGGCCAAGAGACTCGACAATCCTTCCGTGCTCGGCGAGCAACTGCGTTGGAGGTGCGAGGGACTCCAGCGCTGGCGGCCAACTCCGTACCCGCACGTGCAGCGCTTCATCCCGCTCCAACGTGCTCACTTCGGCCGCTATACGCTTCAGTGCTGCCGAGGCCGCTGGCGATAGCTCGTCGCTGCGAGCGCGCAAGAACACGGCCGAGTCCCATTCGAATGATGCGCTGGCGAGCACGCGGCGTGCGCGTTCGAGTGCTTCCGGACGTGTGCCGCGCGCAGCGCGAAGGGAGCCTGTAAGTCGTGCGAGCAACCCGACAACGTCCGTCTCCGTCTTCATAGCCGCCTCAGCGGAACGAAACCGCGCACGCCGCACCCATGTCCATTCTTTTTCATCGGTGCACTCTCGCTTCAACGTCACACTTGGGGGGGAACTTCTCGCCCATGCCGCGGATGAGGCCGCCCCCTTTGAGGAGAGTGATCGATGGCGATGTGGTGTAGCCGCGATCCACGGGCTTCTGCTCCCCACTGCCGGTCTTGAGAGTATTTCGCTCGATCGCGTTCGGCTGCACCATACCTCCCAAGCCCTCAGTCACGGCTTTTGCGGTTCGGAGATGTGATCGGTATAGTCGCGGTCCGTGGTAATCGCAAGGTCAGCTTCTGTCGCATAAGGACAGCACTTCGCTGTCCGCCCAAGTGCACGGTTCAGCTGATGTGGCCTGTGGCGATGACGTCAATTCGGCGGTGGCACATAGACGCCCCAGGCCTGGGACGGCTGACATATCCATACCGGCAATTACAGTTACCTTGAACGAACGGCCGTTCAGGCTGACCTACTGTCGGTGACTGGCCGCAGCGGGTGATTGCTCCACTCTGATACCTACCGTTGTACCTCGGAGGAGACGGATGACGACAGCGGGCCGAACTCGCCAGTACGAGGAATCGGAGACCTGGCGCTCACCCCAGTCTAAGCGCTGAGCGGCGGGTTTGCTGCTGCCGCTGTATCGGCGCGTCCTGGCCGGCTGAGGCCGATGAGCAGCCCTTGCCAGTTCTGGCTCACCAAAGCTGTGCCTTCTCATCCGTACAGCACCGCTCGCGAAGAGCTACGGGCGTGGTTCCACAGGGCGTTGCCGCGGAGCGGCCAACAACGGCTCGCAGATTGCGCCGTGCTCAGACGATGCTCTTACGGGTGAAGAATCTCGTTTGCCGCGGTGCCACGCATCCCGAACGATTCCCTAGTCAGCGCTTGAACTGCCGGCGTCCGGTTCCTATGTTTAGACAGTAAGTGGATTCGGACCGCCGTCAGCGAGGAAGCCGATATGCCGGTCATTGTGCCTAACGTCATCGGGATGAGCAGCCTCGCGGCCGTGGCCGCGCTGGGCGCGGTGAAACTGCGGCATCTGGGCAAGCTGCCTTTCTTAGCTACGGGCGACGGCACGGCCGCCACGCAGGACCCGCCGGCAGGCGCCGAGGCGCCGCCGTTCACGGTCGTGACCGTCTCCTACCCCAGTCCGCTGGGACCCATGCCCGACCAGAACATCGAGGGGCCCACACTGCCGGCGGGAACCTACGACGGGGAAATCACGCGCGTCTCGGTCGGCAATCCGTTCGGGTCGGGGCAGGGCGCGTGGATCAGCTTCGTCACGGACATGGAGGATTCACCCGTCGAGTTCGATGCGGCCCTCTACTTCGACCACGCACTTCATCCCGCCCCGGTGCCGGACCGCATCGAATGGATGCGCCGGGGCGCGATGCTCGGGATGGCGCAGCGCGCGTTCACCCACAGCCATCGCGTGCGGCTGGGCATCTCGCAGCAGTTGTTCGTGCACGCCATCGACATCCTCCGGACCTGAGCGGGCCCGCGATCCCATCCGGACTTCGACGCGCGCGCCCCTTATGCCCTGCTTCAGCCCCACCGTCCCGGAAGACGCCAACGCCGCCGTCACGGACCTGTTGTTCGTCCACCCCTTTTTGGCCGGTTCGCTCTACCGGCCACGCAACCGCTCGGAACTCGTCGCCGCTGTCGTGCGGGCGCGCAACACGGGGCGGTCGCTGCGCGCGCTGGGCTCGAACTGGTCGGTGTCGCAGGTGGGCACGGCGGAGGACGCGGTGGACACTGGCGCCCTCGGACTGCACCTCAGCGCGCCGTTTCCCGATGGCGCAGAGAAGCTGGCGGCCGGCCGGCTGCGAAATGGTGGCAGCAACTTCCTGCATGCCGTGCTTTCCGGGCATCCCCTCGGTGTGGGCCGGCGCTACGTCCACGTCGAAGCCGGCATCAAGCTCCACCAGCTCCTCGACGACCTTGCCCGGTGCGGCATGTCGCTGCCGACGATGGGGGACGGCGGAGGCCAGTCGCTCGTCGGGGCGATCTCCACCAGTACGCACGGAGCCGACCTCCAGGTTCCGCCGCTGGTCGACTGGATCCGAGCCGTGCATCTCGTCACGGCGAGCGGACGCGAAGCGTGGATCACGCCGGCGAACAGCCCCTTCGCCAACGCCACGGTGGTCGGCCAAATACCCGACTGGTGCACAGATGCGCGCTTCATCGCGGAGGATGCAGTTTTCTCCGCCGCGCGGCTGGGGGTCGGCCGCACTGGCGTCGTCTATTCGGTGGTGCTGGAGGTCGTCGCGCAGTACTCCCTCGTCGAAGTGAACATGGAGCACCGCTGGAGCGAGATGCGCGCGCAACTTTCCGGCAGTCGGCTGAGTGCCGGCGGGCCGACGGGCGTGTTCCACGCCCCGCTCCGCGACTTCGACGGCGGCTGGTTACGTGCCGCGATCCTGCAGCGTGCGGAATACGACGGGCGGTTCCGCTACAAGGGCGGGCCCGAGAAATGGCCCTTCGTGCCCGCCTATTACGACCGACATCCGAAGGTGTACGAGCAGTTGTTGACCGATCTGAGACTCACCGATCTGGCCGACGATCTCCGAGGCGGCCCGCTGATGCCGCTGCATCACCTCAATATCGTGATCGGCCTACCGCAGCCGGACCGCTGCTTCGTGCGTAGGCGATGGAAGCGCAGCGAGCCGGTGCGTCCGCATCTCGTCGGTCGCCCACCCGACGACGACCTCGTCGCGGCCGTCAAGGCAAACAAGACGAACCCGCCAGGGATCGTGGACGCGTTGAAGGACCGTCTGGAAATCGATCCATTCATGAATTTTCTCGGTTGGCTGCTGCACAGTGCCAAGAAGAAGCGCCTGGACTTTTACTTGGACACTGAGATCGCGAATATTGCGCAGCAGCACCTTGCGCTCGGTGCAACGAGCGGCGAAGCCCTCTTCATCGTGCTGCATCGAATCGCACATGATCAGGTGCTCGAGGCACGGGCGGACGTGACGCGGGCGGTGGGACAGGTGATCGCCGGCGAGTTCTCGCGCACCGCGCGTGCGGGGCCGGCCAGCGGAGGGCTGGATCAGAACATGCTCGATGCGCACGACTATGGCATCGACCGCGCCCAGGCAGGCAACTCCGGGGAGGTCCACTTCGACGCATCCGCACCCGGGTATCTGCAGTTCGTCGACGCCGTGATCGATGCTGCGCTTCGCCGCGCGCCGGTTTTCGGATATATCGGCATCCGGTTCACCCCGCGTGCCAGCGCCCTGCTTGCGATGCAGCAGTACGGCCTCACGGCCTCGGTGGAGGTATCCACCATCCGGTCCCGCCTGGAGGACGTGTATGGCGGCTTCTGGGCCGAGGTGCACTATCTCTCGCGCGCCCATCGCGGTATTCCCCATTGGGGCCAGGAGATGCGGCACACGCAAAGCGAGCTGGAGGCGTTGTACGGCGCGGCGCTGACTCGCTGGCGAAGCATCCTGTCCGACCTGGCAGACGGTCATCCTGAGGTGTTCCGGACCGATTTCTCCGTGGATAAGGGACTGGAGCCCGTCGCTGCTCCCGTTGCGATCCCCGGCACGACGGACGAGGACATCGAGACCTTCTTCATCGGCTTGGCGGCGGGATCGGACTAGGTCGGCTCGTAGGGGGGCGAAGTCGGCCGGCCCTAAGACCCCGGTCGCTCTGCTGCCTCGGGTCTCCAGAAGTCCTTCTCGGGCTGACCGGATAGCTTGCGTCTGATGCAAATCGGCCGGCATAGGAAATTCAATGACCGTTCCGGAGGTATAGCTAACGCCGGACGCCGCAGTCGATCACGCCGGATGCCGCAGTCAATCGCCGATACTGATCTCGCGCTGGGCGTCGAAACGGCGGTGAAGGACTACCAGCAGGTGTCCAGCCTGCTACCCAATAAATCAAATACTTAAGACCGCTATAGCGGGTTTTTTTCGCCCCGATACGAGTGGCGAAGCGGTTTTGCCACTCCGGAGTAAAGCGGAATAAAGCGGTGCGTCAGCAGCGAAGTTGGCCGTGGACGCGAGTTCATCATGCTCACGCAGCGACATCGTGGCGATACACGCGGGAGCTAGTAGTTCGGGGCGAGGGCTCGCCACCGAATTGGCTGTGCTTGACGGTGTCCCAGGAAGTGGTGAAACAGCGGAAAGGAGTGAGGTGTTCGCCGTGGTGGCGCTGCAGGGGCACCACGGCGGGCGCGGGTAATCACCATAACGAACAGCACTTCGTCCCGGCGATCGCTCGCTGCCGAGAACGAGCGCCAAGCCGGCCACATCGAGACGCTGGCCGACCTCCGCGGCGCAGATGTTGCGCGCGCTAAGATTTTGTTGCCGGTGGGTTCGAGACGTGACGACGTAAGGCCCGGTCTCTACCACGGGCACCATCGGCCTTGTCCATATTGTGGTCGGAACGACGCCGGTCGAGCGGGGTGCGCGAAATCACATGCGCTTCTTGCGTGCTGGCGCGAACCTGAACCTGTCGCTCCCGCAGAATTATCGCGCCGAATTCCGCGCTACCGCTCGCGTTCGGCATTTACAGTTCAACGCGGTCATGGCACACCGCACGCGCTTCTAGCGGATCAACCCCCCCGGGCGCCGCGCCCGGGAGCATCCGGTCAGCGCGCTTCAGACATGATGTCGTACTTGCGAAGCCTGTACACCAGCGTCGGGCGGCTGATGCCCAGTACTCGGGCGGCGTGCGACAGGTTGCCGTTAGCCTCCACCACGGCGGCCCGCAACATGGCCACCTCCGTTTCCGCAAGTCCTGGGTGTCCGAGGGCGGCGGTCGACAGCGATTCTGCTCCCCCCGGCTCGCTGACGCGTCCGATGCTGCCGCCGCGCTTCAACATGAACGCGGTGGTATCGACTTCCTCGCCGCTCGTGAACAGATGGCACAGGTCGAGCGCGCCGCCATCCTCGGCAAGGATGACCGCGCGTTCTATCATGTTCTCCAGTTCTCGCACGTTGCCCGGCCAGTCGTAGGCGAACATCGCATCAACCGCCCGTTCGCGGAAGCCGGTGATTTGTTTATCGTGCTTGCGGGCCATGCGCTGGAGGAACCAGTTCATCATTAGCGGGATGTCGTCGCGGCGCTCGCGCAGCGGTGGCACCTGGATCGGAAAGACGTTGAGGCGGAAGAAGAGATCCTGGCGAAATTGTCCGGCTTTGACGGCTTCGCGCAGGTTCACGTTCGTGGCGGCAACCACCCTGACGTCCACCTGGCGGATGTGCGTATCGCCCACTCGCTCGATCTCACCCTGCTGCAGCGCGCGCAGCAGCTTGCCCTGCGCGGTGAAGCTCAGCGTGGCGATCTCGTCGAGAAATAGCGTGCCGTGGTCGGCCCGCTCGAAGCGCCCGGCGCGAGAGGTAGTAGCGCCCGTAAATCCGCCGCGCTCGACGCCAAATAGCTCCGATTCCATCAGGTGTTCCGGAATGGACGCGCAGTTCACCGGGACGTAGGGGCCGTCTGCGCGCTTGCTCAGGCGATGCAGGTTGTTTGCGAAGACTTCCTTGCCGACACCGCTCTCACCCAGGAACAGCACGGTAGCGTCGGTGGGGGCCACCTTGTTGACCATGTGGCAAACGGTGTTGAAGCCGGCGGAAATGCCGACCACGCCGAAGCTATTCTCCGGTGCGCTGGACAGTCGAGCGGCGATGCGGCTCGTGGCGGGCAGTGGCGCCTCGGCCTGTGGCGCCCATTTGACGAAATCGCCGATCCGCAGGAAGCGCAGGTCATCCTGGGCGTCTTCCCATTCCTCCACCGGTTTGCCCACCACACGGCATTTCGCGTGCCCCATCCCGCGGCATTCGGTTTCCCGCCACAGGATGGGACGGCCCATGAACGCGCTGGTGTAGCCGCACGCATAGCCGATCAGCATCCAGCACACCGGCTCGTTGCCGATGCCGTAGCCGGCGATGTGGGCCTCCGCCTCGGAGCTGTCCACGAGATAGAAGTCGCCGAAGTAGTGGCCGCGCTGGACGTCGATATCGAGCGCGACCGGCTCGCAATGCACCATGCCCTCGAGCGAGACGAGTTGCGGGCCGGCCAGGAAGTCGTCATAGGTATTCAGGCCGGCGCGGACCTTGCGCGCCATCGCCGCGTCTCGCGTGCCGGCCTGGTAGCCGATGCGGGTGATCAGCCCGCGCGCCGTTTCCTTGTCGAGGCTCTCGATCAGCTCCTGTCGCAGGGCGCCAAGCGAGCTGACATGCATCAGCATCATGCGTTGGTCGTCAAGCCAGATGCGGCCTTGCTGGGGCGCGAAACGCAGGCGCTTGGCAAGGTCATGGAACGCCGGTTCCCGAATTCCCTTGGGAGTCGCGCGTCGCTCTCGGTGAGTTTGCCCCGGTGAATCGGGCTCGGGCCCTTCTGGATGCCTTTTCGCCATGATTTCCTCGATCGGGGCCGGCGCGGTTGCACGCACGGGAGTTCGACGCTGCACATTGCGCGGACCGGTCCGGCGATCGCCGTCCACCGGCCCGCGCCGGCCATACAGGAGTCGATTGAAAGAGCTTATGCCCAGCGACCGGATAGGGCGATTGGTTTCATTCAATGATAAGGAATCCCGCGAAGCTGGCAAGCGAGCTTTGTTCGAGCGAACGCCTCGGTAATCGATCATTTGATGCAGGAGGCCTCCGCGTCGATCCGATCAAATCATCAAATATCAGCTGTGCACCGTGAGATTCCGCCCTGCTGCATGTGTAGAAAGGTTTCCCCGTCTCTTCGCCTGTCCGTCGTTTCGGGCGTTTTCTTATAGATATCGAGATCTTCACCGGCCCGACGTACCTCTGGCACATATTCTGCTCGGATCCATCGTGACCGCGTGGTGGCGAGTGCCGCGGCACCAAACCACGAATGGGACATATCCATGACATTCCCAGCGACATTGCAGCGATCGGAGGCCGTGCGCTACCTCAGCGAGGACGCTGTGCGCATGAGGGATGACATGTTCGACATGGCATTGAACGACGAGCAGGGTGAGGATGCCTCGGTCGGCTATGAAGCGCTCTTTCGCAACACGCCCGTGGCGATCTGCCACCTGTTCAACCGCACGATCAAACGCTGTAACCGGCGATACGAGGAAGTGTTCGGGTACGAACCCGGCGAACTCGACAACCAGTCGGTTCGCGTGCATTACCCGAGCGACGAATTGTTTTCGCCGTTCGGCCGGAAATACGGCCACTTCTTCGAACGCGGTCACACGTTCAAGGACGAACGGCCGTTCGTGCGCAAGGACGGCACGCTGATCTGGTGCATCGTCACCGGCACCTTGCTCGACCCGGCCAACCCGAAGCTCGGCAGCATCTGGGTGGTGCAGGACATCTCCGAGCACAAGCGGATCGAGGACGAATTGAAGGCCGACGTCGAGAAGCTCGAAATCGTCGTGCAGCAGCGGACCGTGGAGCTCAGCCGGCACGTCGCGAGCCTGGAGGAGGAAGTCGCGACGCGCCAGCGCGCCGAGGAAGCCGCGAACGAGAATCGCGAGAAATACCAGAAGCTCTTCCACATGCTGCCGATCGGCATTTCGATCACGGATACGCACGGCACCATCCTCGAGGCCAATTGCCAATTTGCCGAGATGGTCGGCGTGCGGCGTGCCGCGCCCGAGAACTGGCGGAAACTGCCGCTGCGCTTCTTCCTGCACGACGGCACGGAGATCCCGAGGCATCGCCTGCCTTGGCAGATCCGCGACTTCCAGAAGGATTCGATCAACAACATCGAAATCGGGATGCGCGACGAGAAGGGACGCAAGCTGCGCTGGCTGAGCGTCAGCTCGTCGCTGATCGAGCGCAAGGACCAGCAGTTCGTCGTCGCCGCCTTCACCGACATTACCTACCGCAAGCGCATCGAAGAGCTCGAACGGCTGCGCCACGCGGAGCTCACGCGGCTCGGGCGCATCAACTCGATGGCCGAAATGGGGGCCGCCCTTGCGCACCAGATGGGGCAGCCGCTGGTGTCCGCGGTCAATTACCTGAACGGCTGCATGCTGCGTCTCGAGCGCGTCGACGGCGTCGGGGAAATATCCGAGTCGATGGGGCTTGCGCTGAAGTATCTCGAGCAGGCGGGCGAGATCCTGCGCCACGTCAAGGAGTTCGTCTGCAAGCACAAGCCGGACAAGGAACCCGAGAACATCAACGAGGTGATCCAGGATGCGCTCTCGTTCCTCAATTTCGAGGTCCGCCGTCACGACGTCAGTGTCGACTTGCGCCTACTGCAAGAACCCCCGCTGGTGCCGCTGTGCAAGGTCGAGATCCAGCAGGTGTTGTTCAACCTGATGAAAAACGGCATGGAGGCGATGACGAGCCTGCCGCCCGAGGCGCGCAAGCTCGTGATCGGCAGCGAGATCGTCGACGCGGGCGGGGCGATGAAGGTGTTCGTCCAGGACCACGGCACGGGGCTCGAGAAGCGGTCCGCGAAGCGCGTGTTCGAGCCCTACTTTTCCACCAAGCCCGACGGGATGGGCATCGGCCTGACGATCTGCCGCTCGATCGTCGAGTCGCACGGCGGACAGCTTTCGTTTTCGAGGATCGGCAAGGGCGGGTCGCGCTTTCAATTCACCTTGCCGATGTAGGGGAGATCCGCGCCGGCACGAAGACCGAAGAGTCTCGGGCGGCGCAGGCCATGCACAAAGGAGGAGACAATGCAGGTCGAAAAAGTATTGCCGACGGTGTTTGTCGTCGATGACGAAGAATCGGTGCGCCATTCGTTGAAGTGGTTGCTCGGTTCGATCGCCCTTGACGTGAAAATGTACGAGTCGCCGGAGGCGTTTCTCGACGCCGATATTTCGTGTGCCTACGGCTGCCTGATTCTTGACGTGCGGATGCAGTCGCTCAGCGGCCTGCAACTCCAGGAGGCGCTGTGCGAGCGTGGCTTCAACCTGCCGATCATCTTTCTCTCCGCCTACGGGGATGCGCAGATGGGAGCGCAGGCAATCAAGAAAGGCGCTATCGACTTTCTGCAGAAACCCTACCGCAACCAGGATCTGCTTGATGCCGTCAATGCGGCCCTGACCGAGAGCAAGGAGACACTGGGCAAGCAAAGCGAGCGGCACAAGTACCGCGACTGTCTCGAGAGCCTCTCGCTGAGGGAAAAGGAAACCTTCGATCTCGTCGTCGAGGGAAACAGCAGCAAGGAAATTGCGCGGATCCTGGGGATCAGCCCGAAGACAGTGGAGGCGCACCGGGGGCGGCTGATGAGCAAGCTGGGTGTCCGCTCGTCGGGCGAGCTGATTCAGCTGTCGATGCTCACGAACAGCCACTGCGTCGACTGCAAATGGGCGTGCCGGCCCTCGCGGTGATCGAGGCATCAACCGACTATCACTTCGGCAATCAGACGTACGTCACGCTTACATGGCGTCACGGTGGGGCGGCAAGGAGAAGTTGAACACGCGACCCTGCTCGACAGTGAGGAGCGCGACACCGGTTCGTTACCTGTGCCTCGTTCCTGTCACCGCAGTGGTAGTTCGATGCAACATGCATTGCAGAACGTCGCCGTTCAGTCTCCGAGAACGTCTTCGGCCTGGGGCTACTCGTAAAGTCGGCCCTATCCGTTGAGGTGCCGGCGTCTGTCAGCGAACCCGCCGAGCATTCCGCCGGGTTCGGACTAGGAGCGAGCGTTCGAGCGTTTCAAGGGCCTGAGGGCGGCGGGTGACTTCGAAAGCTTGGGCTATCGGGCATTGCAGCCTTGCATCGCGCCTTCGACCCCCGTCAGGCGGGCGTCGGATATCACCTCGGATATCACATCCGTCAGCAGGTATGGCTGCGGTTCGCCACGCGGCTAGGAAGAACTCCCTATTCGTTAGGTGTCCGCACCAATTGTTGGCCGCGCGGGCGAAGCCTACATTCTGACCATCGTGCGGGGCGGTTTCACGTGCAAGGGCCGGGACTGCGCGACGCGCACCGACCACACCCAAACGGAGGAGACAAACTCATGAATATCCAGGCGAAGCCATGGTACGTCGCGGTTCTTGGCGTATCGCTTTGCGCGACGCTCGTAGGATGCGGTGTATCGGCAAGTCCGTCGAACATCCCCGGTGCCACGTCGGGCATCATCAAGCGATCCGATGCGTTTCAGGCGGCTGCGGACAACGGGAAGACGACAGTGGTTGTCGGGGCGACGGGAGTTGTGCTGACGTCGGTCGATCGCGGCAACAGCTGGTCGCGGCACCAGCTCGATCCCTTCAGCTCGTTCGTCGGTGTCGCGGCTTGTGCTGACGGCAGCTTTGCCGCGCTCGATTTCTTTCATCGGGTGTGGATCGCGGATGCTGCTGGTGACAACTGGCAAGCCCGCACAATCGAGGAGCCGGCCAATCCGCTCGCAATCACCTGCGACGGCAAGGGCCGTCTGTGGGTGGTGGGTAGCGGGAGCACCATCGCATCGAGCACCGACCGTGGTGCAACCTGGAACACGACAGTCGTCGGCGACGACGCCATGCTTGCCAGCGTCCAGTTCATCGACGAGCGCGAAGGATTCGTCACCGGAGAATTCGGCGCCGTCTATCGGACCGGCGACGCCGGGATGACGTGGGAGAAATTGGCGGCGATCGGCGACGACTTCTATCCCTACGCGGCCGTCTTCGCCGACAGCGATCGCGGCTGGGTTTCGGGTCTCGCCGGGGTGGTCATGCAGACCACCGATGGCGGAAAGAGCTGGAGCAAGCGGATCAACGATGCGGGTGCGCCGATTTACGGATTGGTCCTCGACAGTGGCAACCCGGTCGGCGTCGGGGTGAACGGGCTCGTATTCCGGCTGAGCGACGACGAGTGGAAGCTCGCCGATGCCCACAAGGCGA
Source organism: Aromatoleum buckelii (assembly GCF_012910785.2). Lineage (GTDB taxonomy): Bacteria > Pseudomonadota > Gammaproteobacteria > Burkholderiales > Rhodocyclaceae > Aromatoleum > Aromatoleum buckelii. The sequence continues at coordinate 889,980 of NZ_WTVH02000009.1, forward strand.
GTTACCTGCGCGCCGTTCTGCCGCTCGGCGACGGGCGACTTCTTCTCGCGGGCGGGGCGGGCAGCGTGGAAATCACGAGCTCCGCCAGCGGCAAGAACGTCACGGCGAACAATTGAGCGAGGTCACGTCATGCGTCATCGTTTTACCCACGCCGTCCATCAGCTGGAGAACATCGTCTTCAGATTTCCGCGCGCGATCCTGGCGGCGATCCTTCTGGTGACGGTGTTCTTCGCATTGAAGGTTCCCGGGCTGCAGATCTACACGGCGTTCGAAGATCTGCTGCCGCAAAACCATCCCTACATCCAGTTGCACAACGAGATTCGCGGCAGTTTCGGCGGCGCCAGTCAGATCGTCGTCGCTCTCGAGGTCGAAGATGGAACCATCTTCACCAATGAAACGCTGTCGCGCCTGCATCGCCTGACGCAGGCGGTCGACAATCTGTCGAGCGTGAATCACAACCAGGTCTCCAGTCTCGCTCATCGAACGGTGCGCAAGATCTGGCTGACCGAGAGCGGCGAGATGATCTCGCGGCTGTACTACGATCCGACGCAGCCGAAACTCGGCATCGAAGAGCTCGAGGCGCTCAAGAACGACGTCATGGCCAACCCGCGCGTCTATGGCCTGCTCGTGTCGCCCGATCTCAAGTCGGCCTTGATCAAGGCCCAACTCAACGAGGCGGACGACATCGATTACGGCAAGACCTTCGCCGAACTGCAGGCGGTGCGCGCGCGCGAGGCCGCGGAGGGGGTCCGAATCCATGCGACCGGCAACCCGGTGCTGATCGGCTGGGTGTACACCTACCTGCCGCAGATCGTACAGATCTTCCTCTACACGCTCGCGCTGATGGTGGCGCTGCTGGTGATGTATTTCCGCCGTCTGTATGGCGTGCTGCTGCCCTTGCTCGGAATCGTGGTGTCATCGATCTGGGGGCTCGGCTTCATCTCGCTGATGGGGTGGAACCTCGATCCGCTGAACCTGGTGATTCCTTTCCTCATCGCGGCCCGTGCGATGTCGCACAGCATCCAACTGGTCGAGCGGTATTACTTCGAACTCGGCCGGACGAACAGTTCGCGGCAGGCCGCCCGCAACGCGTTCGACGATCTGTTCCGGCCCGGCTCGCTAGCGATCGTCGTCGATGCCGCAGGCATTCTCGTGCTGGCGCTGGGGGCGGCGCCGATCAACACGAAGATGGGCTATTACGCGGGGTTCTGGGCGTTTACCGTGGTGTTCACCGTGCTCCTCGTCGTGCCGCTGCTGCTGCTCGTCCTGCCGCAGCCGCGGGTGAGGGCGGAGCGCCCGAGCATACTGCGCAAGCTGGTCGTTAGGGTTTTCGGCGTGGTCGGCCACCGCAGCGGATCGATCGCGGTGCTGGCCGGGGCGGCCGTCCTCGTCACCACGGGCGCCTGGCTGAGTCTGGGCGTGCAGATCGGCGAAGCCGAGCCGGGAAGCCCGTTGCTCTATCCGCAGCACGACTACAACGTGTCGTCGCGCGCGATCAACCACAGCTTTCCCGGCTCGGAAGAGCTCTACATCGTGGCGAGGACGGCAGACAAAGGCGGGCTCAAGAATCCCGAAGTGCTGCGCGCGATCGAGTCGTTCCAGAAGACGATGCTGAACGATCCCAACGTCGGCGGTACGAAGGCATTGCCGGGACTGATCCGGTCGGTCAACGGCCTCATCCACAACACCGACCCGCGCTGGAATCAGATCCCCTCCGACCCGAACGAGATCGGCGGCCTGATGTTTACGTTCATGGCGGCGAGTCCGATCCCGGGGGCGCTGAACGAATACACCAACACCGACGAGAATCTCGCCAACGTCGTCTTCTTCTACAAGGACCATCAGGCGCAAACCATCGATCGCGCGATCGCGCTGGCGAAGGAGGGGATCGACGCGCCGTCGAGCAAGGCGCCCGGTCTGAGCATCGAGTTGGCCGGCGGCATGATCGGAGTCAACGCGGCGATCAACGATGCGGTCCGCCACGATAACTTCCTGATCGTCCCCCTGGTGCTCGCGCTGTCGTTCGCCTTCGTGTGGGCCTTCTACGGCTCACTGCACGCGGGGTGGCTGATGGTGCTGCCGATGATCTTCGCCACCGTGATGACTTACGCGTACATGAGCGTCCAACACATCGGCATGAACGTCAATACCGTGCCGGTGATCGCCGTCGGCATCGGGGTCGGCATCGATTATGCGATCTACATCATGAATCGCATCCGTGAAGAGATGGCGGTGTTGCAGGACCTCCGCCGGGCAGTCCTGAAGGCGATCGCGACAACCGGATTCGCGGTCTCCTTCACCGCCATGACGCTGATTGCCGGCGTCGTGATGTGGATCCTGCTGTCGGACCTGCGCTTCCAGTCGGATGCCGCGCTGCTGCTCAGCCTGATGCTGATCCTGAACGTCGTGGCGGCGATGCTGCTGGTGCCGGCGTGGGTCATGATCTTCAAGCCGCGCTTCATCACCGCGGTGTATCTCGACGAGGACGAGGTGCTCCAGATTCGCGAGCCGGAGCCGCAAGGGCCCAGCGTCGCGCTCGCCCAAGGGGCGTAACGGCGCCCCGGGCGGGCGCAAGACTCGAACAAGAACCCACAGGGTCCACCAAAGGAGGAAATGCTGTATGCACACGGCAGGGGAGTTTTCGCGTCCAAAAATCAGAATTCTCGTCGCGGCGCTGTCACTGACGGTAGGAGGACCGTTGCTGGCGGCCGACGAGAACCTTCCGGACCTGGCGGGCGGCGCTTCGCCCTGGGCTGCGGATGTCTATTACGAGAACCACACCGCCCGGCGCCGGCACGCGGGGCTCGCCAAGTTCCGCAATACGCTGCAGGTCGAAGCCGACAAGCAGATCGGCGATGGCTGGGCCGTCCGCGGCATTCTGCGGGGCAGCTGGGATGGCGTGTACCGGATGAACAAGGACGAGTACGGCCGCCGCGCCGGCGGCCCGATCCTGCTCGAAAACACGGCTGCGCCGCTGTTGCCGCCGGTGCCGACCACTGCCGGCACGCCGCTCAATCTGCCCCAGGTTCCGCACGGCGGGGGCATCAACAACCCGATCGGCACCGCGATCGGGCTGCCGCCGACAAACGCTTTCGGCTTCGATCTCGCCGCCAATCCGAACGACGCGATGCGCGTGCTCGGCGACCGCTGGCACCGGACCGAGGGCGGTATCGCTTTCGGTGTCCCGGTCCGGCCATGCGACAGCGATTCGCGAGGATGCCGGAATTTCGGCGGCTACGGCGACCTCGACGTGCACGAGCTCGAAACGCCGGAGTTCAACGACCGGCTCGATTTCCTGCGCGAGCTCTACGCGAAGAAGACGATCCCGCTTGCGGACGGCACCGAACTCTTCGTCAAGCTCGGTCGCCAGCAGGTGGTCTGGGGGCGCACGGATCTTTTCCGCGTCCTAGACGTCGTCAACCCCGTCGATTACTCGCGCAACAACATCTACGACGAACTGCAGGATATCCGGATCCCGATGTGGATCGCGCAGGCCGAGTATCGCATGGGGGCGAGCGAGGCCATGCAGGACCGGAACGTGCAAGTGGTGTGGAATTTCGACAAGTTTCGGCCAAGCAACCTCGGTCAGTGCGGTTCTCCGAATGTCATGCTCGATGCCAGCTGCTACTTCCGTGGCATGGCCAATCTGTGGGACAACGGCGGCACCGTCGCCAATTTCGCCTCCGTGCCGCCGGGAACCGCGGGCGCGTGGGCGGCGACTGACTTCGGACCGCACCAGATCGGCATCCGCAAGGTCCATCTGCCCGAATGGTCGCTCGCGAACACGCAGCTTGGGGTGAAGTACGAGGGGGTGACTAAGGACGGCCTCGCGTTCTCGATCAATGCGCTGACCTACCGCTCGCAACTGCCGAGCCTGCATGCCTTCGGCACTGGCACGGTGAACCCCTTCACTGGCGCGAGCGGCAATACGACGCCACCGGCGGCGGGTGTCCCGGTCAGCCACCTGATCGCCTTCGACGTCCATTACCCGCGCGTCAACCTCATCGGCGGATCGCTCGATTTCCAGATCCCGGACGCCGACGTCGCGGTCCGCATGGAAACCGCGCTGACCCGCGGCGAGGAGTTCGCCAACACGGCCCGGCCCAGGTTGTACTCGAAGAACAAAGTGCTGCGGACGGTGATCGGCGTGGACCGTCCGACTTTCATCCCCTTCATCAGCAAGACGCGGGCGACGTTGGTTTCGGCGCAGTTGTTCTGGCAGCACATTTTCGATCACGAGCAGCACGACGGTCCGCTCGGCAAGACCGGCATGGTCGACTGGAAGGACAACCTGACCGGCACGCTGCTGATCAAGGGCTTTCTGGCGAACGACCGCGTGAGCCCGCAGGTGATCATGGCACGGGAGTTCCGCGCGAAGGCCTATACCGTGGCGCCGCAGATCGAATGGAGCGTGACCGACGACTTCAAGCTCACCTTCGGGGCCAACTTCAAGTACGGCAGCGGCAATGACCACTTCAAGTTCGATGACTGCCGTTCGTGCAACCCCTATCCGCCGTTCACCACCTACACCGCCTCCGGACAGCCGTTCGTGCCTGGATCGGCGGGTCTGTCGGGCTTCGAGCCGCTCGGTCGCTTCCGCGCCGGACCGATCGGCGCCGCAGTGGCGGAGGACGACATCTACCTGATGGTCCGCTATCGGTTCTGATAATCATCGAGAGGAGACAGTGAAAATGATCAAGCATCTTTCGAAGCTGGGCGCCATTCCGTTCGCATTGGCCTGCGCGGCCGGCGCGCTGCACGCGGCCACCGAGGCCGACGTGGAGAAATCCCTCTACCCGTACAAGGGCGGCGTGCCGTCGGCCCCGGGCGTGACGCCTGGGACCGTCATCAACAAGGGCAATGTGTCGTCGTTCGAGGCGGTGCTCGACCCGAGCCTGCTGCGGCACCTTCAGGAAGGGGCAGTGGAAATTACCGTCGGACCGACGACATCGTTCGACCTCCATAAAAGCTACGTCGACGCGACGAAGGAGAACGTCGCCAACGTCAAACTCGGCGCCAAGCCCGGTGAACTCGTCGGATATGTTTCGGGGCGGCCTTTTGTGGAAGAACCTGACGCGGCAGATCCGCGGGCAGGCGAAAAGCTCGCGTGGAATTACCGTTATGGCATGAACTGGGGCGACGGTTTGGCAATTTCACCGTTTTACTGGCAGTACCGCAATATGGACAGCGGCAAGGTCGAGCGCAACATTCTGTTCAATTTCTATTTTCTTAAGTATTCGCATCGTGTGAACCAGGCTCCCACGCCAGAAATTACGCCGAATCCATCGAAGATATTTCGGGCTACCTACGTAAAGGTGCAAGAGCCACAAGACGTCAAGAACACGCAGCTGCTGCTCCAGCGCTACGAGGACGACCTGAAGCAGGACGACGCCTACCTCTATCTCGGCTTCCAGCGCCGCGTGCGCCGCCTGTCGACCGGGCAGACTACGGACGCTTTTCTTGGCTCCGACATCATGATCGAGGACTTCGAGGGCTACAACGGCCGGATTTCTGACATGAACTGGAAATACAAGGGAACCGCCAACATGTTGATGCCGTTTTATAACCACAACGACATGAAGCTGTCGGATGAATACAAGGAGGCAGACGGATATAAATATGTCTCTTTCGGCGGCCAAGGCGGTTGCTTCCCGAACATTACGTGGCAGTTGCGCAAGGTGTACATCCTGGAGTCGTCTCCGTTGGACCCCAATCATCCGGTAAGCAGACGGGTTCATTACATGGACGCGCAAACATCAGCAATGTCGCGAACGATCGTGTATGACCGCAAGGGCGATCTTTGGAAGATCTTCATGGTCGGTGTATCACACCCTGATTTTCATCTCGCAAAGAACAAGGATTCCGGAGTGGTCTTGTTTGACAACTTCAGCATGATCGATCTCCAGGCCAAGCACTGCACCACCGGACAGTTCAAGGGGCAGGCCGACCCGCAGATGGTCCCGGTCAACCTCTTCAACGTGCAGAACATGCGCGGTGGAAACTGAATCGACCCCCTTTCTTGTGGATATCCTCCCCAGAAATTTCGCGCGCCATTCGGCGCGCTTTTTTTTTCTTGCGACGGCCGGCAACGCGTGGCTCCGCGGCCTTGCCCGTCGGGGGTTGCCCCCTAGCGTTTAGGTGTTCGCACCAATTGTTGATCTCCGGCCGCAGCGCTTTAATCACCACAGGTTGAACACGAAAGAATTGCTACGGAGGCGTCATGTCAGATCAAAAACCGAACAAGAAGCCGGAAAAGAAGCCGGATATCACATTCTTCCACCCCGATTTGCTCGAAGCGCCCGCCGACGGCAGCGCGCCCTATCTCAAGGGCTATCGCTGCAGGAAATGCGGACAGCTCGATTTCCCGAAACTGAGCCCGTGCCCGAGCTGCTGGGGAGAGGAGTTCGACGTCGTGCCGCTGAGTCGGCAGGGGAAGCTGTACAGCTTCAGCGACAACTTCATCGGCCAGGCGGGAATGAAAACGCCGTATTCGTTCGGCTATATCGACCTCCCGGAAAACCTGCGGATCTTCGCGCAGCTGGAAGGCGAGCCGGGCAGCTTCCGCTGCGACGACGACGTCGAGCTGACGGTCGGTCCCGTGCGCGACAACCGCGATGGCGTGCCGCTGGTCAGCTACAAGTTCCGCAAGCTCAATTCTCGGTGAGTGACGACAAATGAAACTGCAGCGCAAGGTCTATATCGCCGGCGTCGGCGAGACGAAATTCGGCCGGCATGAAGTCGATTTCGACGTGCTCGGCCGGGCCGCAGCCCTCGAGGCGTTGAGGGCTTCGAACATCGACCGCCCGACGATGGTGCAGAGCGCCTACGTCGGCAACGGCACCAACGGCATGGTCACCGGGCAGACCGTGCTCAAGGATCTCGGCATGTGCGGCCATCTGCCGATCATCAACGTCGAGAGCGCCTGCTCGGCAGGCGGCATGGCAGTCCATATGGCCGTGCGCGATGTTGCACTGGGGCTCGCCGACGTCGCGATCGGCATCGGCTGCGAGAACCACACGCTGCACATGGCGCAGGGCACGGCGTTCGCGACGGCGATGTCGGACATCGAGACGGTGCATGGCGCGGTGATGACCGGCAAGTACGCGATGCGCGCGCAGCGCTACATGTACGAGACCGGCGCCACGGCCGAGGACCTGGCGATGATCACGGTGAAGAACCGCCGGCACGCGACCAACAACCCGTATGCGTGGTTCAAGGGCGAGATTTCGGTCGAGGAGGTCGTCAGGTCGCGCGTCGTCGCCTCGCCGCTGACGCTGCAGCAGTGTTGCGGCATCGCCGACGGGGCCGGTGCGGTCGTCGTGTGCTCAGAACGGATGGTGAAGAAGCTCGGCATCGACAAGCCGATCCTCGTCGCCGGTTCGGTCGTGCGCTCCGGGCCGTACCACAACCGGCCGCGCGACATCACCGGCGACGACATCACCGAGGAAACGGCGGCGCAGCTCTACGAAGAGTCGGGCATCGGCCCCGAGGACGTGAATATCGTCGAGCTGCATGACGCCTTCACGATCGCCGAGCTGCTGTATTACGAGTGCCTCGGCCTGTGCCCGAAAGGCGAAGGGCTGAAGTTCCTGCGCGACGGCAACGCGACGCACGGCGGCAAATGCGTCGTCAGCCCGCGCGGCGGCATGCTGTCGTACGGACACCCGATCGGCGCGTCGGGCGCGGCGCAAATCGCCGCGAGCGTCAAGCAGATGCGCAATCAGTGCCCCGGCTACCAGGTCGATCCGGTGCCGCGCGTGGCGATGACGCACGTGACGGGCGGCGGGTTGTCGGGCACGGAACACGCGGCATGCACGATGCACATGCTGGTGAGCGACTGGTAACAGGGGGGGATGGGGCGATGGAATCGAATATGAAAGATAGGGTGGCGTTGATCGTCAATGCCGACGATCCGGTCGGCGAGGCGGTCGCGTTGCGGCTCGCCCGCCCCGGCACGCAACTCGCGCTCGTCGGCGCCGACGCAGGCAGGCTCGACAGGCTCGCGTCACGACTCGCCGAGAAGAGGGTAGCGGTGATCGCAGTGGTAACGGACGCGGTCGAGCCGGGAGAAATCCGGGACACGGTGGCGCGGGTGATGGCGCGCTACGGTCGGATCGACATCCTGGTGCAAAACGAAAGCGTGCTGACTGCCAAGCCGTTGCAGGACATTTCGGACGCCGACGTCGGCGCCGCTCTCGGGGCGGGCCTCGCGGGCCCGTTCCACTACCTGCGCGAAGTCGTTCCGGGGATGCGCGAGCGCGGCTTCGGACGGGTGGTCAATATCAGCGACATTCGTTATCTCGGCCTCGCGGCGAGCGCCAACGTCGCCGCAGCGCGTGCAGGCCTGTTCGGGCTCACGCGGGCGCTGGCGCTGGAATCAGCGCGCGACGGCGTTACGGTGAGCACGGTCGTCATGGGCGACCTCGACAACGACGCGACACCTGCGGCCGAGCGGGAAAAGCTTGCCGCCGGCATTCCGGTGAAGCGGCTGGGCACCCCCGCCGACGTTGCCAACGCAGTCGGCTTTCTCGCGGCTGACAGCTCGAAGTACGTGACCGGGCAGACGCTTTTCGTCTGCGGCGGCAAGAGCGCGTACTTTTCGATGTCGATTTGATCACGGAGGCGGCAATGGGAATTCGCAACAGGGTCGCGCTGATCACGGGGTCGGCGAGCGGCATGGGCAGGCAGACGGCGCTGCGTTTCGCCGAGCGCGGGGCGGCGGTCGTCATCAACGACATCGATGCGGAGAAGGTGCGCGCGACGGTCGAGGAGTTCAGCGCACTGGGGCACCGCGTGCTCGGCGCGGTCGCCGACATCAGCAACAAGGCGGCGGTCGACGGCATGGTGCAGCAGACCGTCGACGCGTTCGGGCGCATCGACATCCTCGTCAATAACGCCGGCATGGAGCGGGCAGGGGCGCTGCGCAAGTTGAGCGAGGCCGACTGGGACCTCACCGTCGACGTCAACCTCAAAGGCACGTTCCTCTGCACGCAGGCGGTGCATGGGCACATGGTCGAGAACAAGCACGGGCGCGTCGTCAACATCGCCTCCCGCGCGTGGCTCGGCGGTGCCGGCCAGACGCCGTACTCGTCCGCGAAGGCCGGTGTCGTCGGCATGACGCGGGCGCTCGCGATCGAGCTCGGCCGCGCCGGGATCACCGTCAATTGTGTCGCGCCGGGCCTGATCCACACGCCGATGTGGGACGAGCTGCCCGAGAAGGATCAGCAGTTCCTGCTGTCGCGCCAGCCGACGGGCAAGCTCGGCGAGCCCGACGACATCGCCAACACGCTGCTCTTCCTCGCCGACGACGATGCCGGTTTCGTCACCGGCCAAGTGCTGTACGTGTGCGGTGGGCGGAGCCTGTTCGCGGGCTGATGCGGTAATACTCGGACTCGGCGGTCGGTCGGCAAGGGGAAGGTGACATGGGACAGGATTTCTCCCGATTCAGGGTGCTGGACATGACCGGCGAACTCGGGCCGTACGCGGCCAAGATGTTCGCCGGGCTCGGTGCCGACGTGATCCACGTGGAGTCGCCCGCAGGCGATCCGCTGCGCCGCGTCGGCCCGTGGTTCGGCGACCGGCGCGACAGCCAGGCGAGCCTGCAGTACCTCTACTACAACGCGGGCAAGCGCGGCATCGCGGTCGATCTCGAGCACGAGGCGGGACGCACCGCGTTCCAAAGGCTGTGCGACGGCGCCGATCTGCTGATCGAGAGCTGCCGCCCCGGTTATCTGGACGGGCTCGGCCTGTCCTACGAGGTCCTGAGCGGCGACAACGCGCGGCTCGTGCAGACGTCGATCACACCGTTCGGGCGCACCGGACCGATGGCCGCATCCCCGGGCTCGGATCTCACCTGTTCGGCGTTGAGCGGCTTTCTCTACCTTGCGGGTGTCGAGGGCGACAAGCCGGTGCGCGCGCCCGACAACCAGGCGTACCGGATGGCCGAGGCCTATGCGGCCGTCGGCAGCGCGATCGCGCTGTTCAGCGCGCAGCGCACCGGCCGCGGCCAAGTCGTCGACGTCGCATGCATCGAAGCGCAGGCGATGGCGCTCGAGAACGCGGCGCAGTTCTGGGACCTGGAAGGCAAGATCCGGCGCGGCCGTGGGCGCGAGGCGGGCAGCGCGACGCTGCACCCGTGCGCCGACGGGTTCATCGCGCTGGTCGCGATCATGGGCCGCAACAAGCCGATGTGGACGCCGTTCGTGCGCTGGATGGAGGCCGAACGCGTCGAGGAGTGGGAAGTCCTCGACGACGACAAGTGGATCGACTATGCGTACCGGACTTCGGAGGAGGGTTACGCGACCTTCTGCCGCGTCTTCGAGCGTTACACGGGCACGCGCAGCAAAGCCTATCTGTACGAGACCGGGCAGCGCTTCAACGTCGCGGTGACGCCGGTCAGCGACGGCCGCGACTTGCTCGCGAATCCGCAACTCGCGCATCGCGGCTTCTGGCAGACGCAGTTCAACGACACGCTCGGCGCCGACGTCACCTATCCGGGCGCGCCGTACGAATTCGGCGAAATGCAGTGGCGGCTCGGGCGCAATGCGCCGCGGCTCGGCGAGCACACGCGGGAAGTCCTCGCCGAGTGCGGGTATTCGGCGGCGGAAATCGACAATCTGGTGCGGGAGGGGGCGGTGTATGCCGAACAGCGTTGAGCGTGCCCTGGAGGGCATCGTCGTCTGCGATTTCTCGTGGGTCGGCGCCGGTCCGATCGCGACGAGCGTGCTGGCGCAGTGCGGCGCGGACGTGATCAGGATCGAGAGCGTCAAGCGCCCGGACACGCTGCGCCGGGGCGAGCCGTTCAAGGACGGCATCGGCACCGGTCTCGACCGCAGCGGCTATTTCGCGGCGCGCAACGCGAACAAGCGCGACATCGCACTCGACATGAACCATCCGAGTGCCCGCGAAGTCGCGGTGCGGCTGATCGCGAAGAGCGACATCGTCATCAACAACTTCCGCGTCGGCCAGATGGAGAAGTGGAAGCTCGGCTGGGACGAGGTGCAGAAGATCAACCCGCGCGCGATCTACGTGACGATGAGCATGCAGGGCACCGACGGGCCGCACAGCCGCTACATGGGCTACGGGGTGAATCTGAATGCGCTGTGCGGCCTGACGGCGCGCGCGGGCTTTCCCGGCGCGCCGCCGTTCGGCACCGGCACGAACTACACCGACCACGTGATGGTGCCGACGCACACGCTGTTCGGAATCATGGCGGCGTTGCTCGAGCGCGAGGTCACCGGGCGCGGCCAGACGGTCAGCCTGTCGCAGCTCGAGTCGGCGATCTCGATGACGCCGAGCGCGCCGATGGCGTTCGCCGCCAACGGCGAGGTGCTCGGGCCGCAAGGATACGGCGACGCGGAGGCCGCGCCGCACGGTGTCTATACGACGCTCGGCTACCGCAAATGGATCGCGATCGCGGTGTTCGACGACACGCAATGGGCCGCGCTGCGCCGCGTGATGGGCAATCCGCCGTGGGCCGAGGACGACCACTTCGCGAGTGCGGAAATGCGCCGCCGCTACGCGGCCGAGCTCGACGAGCGCATCGAGGCCTGGACTGCGACGCAGTACGGCGACTGGCTGATGGAAGCGCTGCTCGCAGCGGGCGTGCCGGCCGGCGAGGTGCGCGACGCGCGCGAGGCGATCGAGGACGAGCATCTGCGCCGGCGTGGTTTCTGGGCCTATCTCGAGCACCCGGAGGTTGGCGTCACGCTCTACAACCGCGCGCCGATCGTGTTCTCGCGCACGCCGCTCGAGATGAAGACCGCGGCGCCGTCGATCGGGCAGCACACCCGCGAGGTGCTCGCCGGGATGCTGGGTTATTCGCATGACGAAATCGAGAATCTGGTCAGTCACGAAGTCCTGGTGTGAGGGACCTTGGCCAGTGTTGTGGGCGGGCGCCGATGAAGCCAGAAGGGCGGCCGCGAGTCCAGCAAAAAGGAGGATGAATCATGCATGAGCAAGACCTGCGGCAAACCGGAGCAGCCAATTCCATTCCGGCCGGCCTCTCGCAATACATCTGTCCCGAATGCGGCATATCCGTGAGCGCCGGCGAATACCACCCGTATGCGGCCTGCCTGATGGTCGGCGGCTGTCACGACGGCGCGACGATCCGCGAGGCGCTGATGGCCGTTTTCGAAGATGGCATGCGAGTGGCCGCGGAGAAATGCCGCTGCGGCGGCGGCGACGCGCTGGCGGACAAGATCGAGTCGTTGATGCGCTCGGACGCCGATTGAAGGCCGGAATTGGCGCAGCGGGCCCGATAAACACAGGACAAGAGACGAAAAATGGATTTTTCCCTATCCGAAGAACAGACGATGCTCAAGGAGGTGGCGTTGCGGTTCACCACCAACGAGCTGATGCCGCTGGAAAAGGTCCTGCTGGAGCGGGAAATGCGGATGTGGACCGACGGGTACACGCTGCTGCCGGCCGCCGATCACGAGCGGCTGATGAAGATCACCCGGGAGATGGGCTTCTGGGGCATCGAGGTCGACGAGAAGCTCGGCGGGCAGGGGCTCGGCATGTTCGCCAAGACGCTGGTCGTCGAGGAGATGTCGAAGTCGCTGGTCGGCTTCTCGCACCACGGCTTCACCCTGCCGCCCGATGCCCCCAATCTCTACTATCTGGAGGAGTGCGGCTCTCCGGCGCAGCGCGAGAAGTACGTGCGCCGCTACTGCCGGGGCGAGATCGATTCCGCGATGATGGCGACCGAGCCGGGCGCGGGCTCCGACATCAGCGGGCTCACGACGACGGCGGTGCGCGAGAACGGCCAGTGGGTCATCAACGGCTCGAAGATCTTCATCAGCAAGTGCGACAAGGATGAACTGTTCTTCATCTGCCTCGCGGTGACCGACAAGGCGGCGCCGACCAAGCGGCGTTTCACCGCGTTCATCCTCGACAAGGACACGCCGGGCCTGCGCATCGGCGCCGAGATCCCGGTGATCGGCGCGATGCCGAGCTGGACCGTCTATCTCGACAACGTGCGGGTCGGGGACGACGCCGTGCTGGGCGAAGTCGGCGACGCGTTCATCCCGTTGCAGAATCGCTTCGGCGTGCGGCGGATCGAACTCGCGGCGCATTGCACCGGCATGGCCGAGCGGCTGATCCAGATGATGATCGACCAGGCGAACCTGCGGAAGACGTTCGGTGAGCCGCTCGCCGAGCGGCAGACGGTGCAGAACTGGATCGCCGATTCGACCGTCGAGCTCGAGCAGGTCCGGCTGCAGCTCTACTTCACCGCGTGGAAATCGGACCAGGGGCACAAGGACCTGCGCATCGAGGCATCGTCGCTGAAGATCGCCGCCACCGAAATGCTCACGCGCATCGCCGACCGCGCGATCCAGTTGTACGGCGGGCTGGGCCTGTCGCGCGAGCTGGGCATTGAATACGTTGCGCGCATGGTCCGCATCTGGCGGATCGTCGAGGGTGCGTCGGAAGTCCATCGCATCTCGATCGCGAAGAAGCTGCTGGCTGACGGCAAGACCTACAGTCCGTTCGTTGCCGGCTGAAGCGCACACAGACCGCAGGCAGTTATGAATGCGTCAATTTAGACCGTTCGAGCTGAGCCTGTCGAAGCCCTGCCAACGCCCTTCGACAAGCTCAGGGCGAACGGCTGTATTTGACTACCGCCCTGATAGGAGAACCGCAATGCCGGTAACGCTCGAAGTATCGAATCACGTCGCCTATGTCACGTTGAACCGTCCCGAAGCGATGAACTCGCTCGATCCGGAATCGACCGCCGACCTGACCGAAATCTGGACGCGCGTGCGCACCGATCCGGACATCCGCGTCGCCGTGCTGACCGGTGCCGGCGAAAAGGCGTTCTGCACCGGGACGGACATGAAGAAGGCGCCGCCGCCGACCGAGTGCATGGCCGCGACCTACCTGCGCGACGGTCAGCCGGTCCTGCCGCACATGAAGATGTGGAAGCCGATCATCGCCGCGATCAACGGCTATGCCGTCGGCGGGGGGCTCGAGATGGCGCTCGCGTGTGATCTGCGCATCGCGTCGTCGAACGCGAAGTTCGGGCTGACCGAAGTCAAGGTCGCGAGCCTCGCCGGCCTGAATGGCACGCAGGCGCTTCCGCGCGCAGTGCCGCAGGCGGTGGCGATGAAGATGTTGCTGACAGGCGAGATGATTTCGGCCGACGAGGCACTGCGCTACGGGCTCGTCAGCGACGTGGTCGAGCCGTCGGCGCTCGCCGATCTCGCGCGAACGTACGCGGAGAAGATTGCCAGCGCGGCACCGCTGAGTGTGCAGGCGACCAAACAGGCCGCGGTGCTGGGCCTGGATATGCCGCTCGAGCACGGGATCCTGTACTCGCACCTGCTGTGGGGCGTGCTGCGCGATACCGAGGATCGCAAGGAAGGTTTCAAGGCTTTCGGCGAGCGCCGCACACCCGAGTTCCGCGGCGCCTGACCGGGCGCCGGCGGATGGCGGTGGCCGCAGCGCGGGGCGGCGTACGGCGCCCCCCGCGCTCGGCCTACGCCTGCGGGTCAGTCCGACCTACGCTGGAGCCGCCCGTCGAGGCGACGGTGAACCGTAGGTCGAACTGAGCGCGACCCAGGGGTCACTGCGTCTGCGCGATGACCACGCGGGGGTATCCGGCACAAGGCCGGGGCTCCCTGGCGCTATCGCGCCCACACGATCCGTCCGCCGATCAGCGTCATGACGACCTGCGCGTGCTCGAGGTCGCCGACCGTGGTCCAGTCACCGGTACCCTCGATCACCACCAGATCGGCGCGCCGGCCGACTTCGATCGCCCCCGTCGCATCCTCGTCGCCAGCCGCGCACGCACCTCCGTAGGTGTAGAGGCGTAGCGCGTTTGCGACCGAAATCTCTTCCTCGGGCGCAACCTGCCGGCCTACGCTGTCGCAGCGCGTGACGGCCGCCTTCAACCCTTCGAGCGGTGCGCAGGACACCAGCGGTGCGTCGGAGCCGAACGCGAGCGGAATACGGTGACGCAGAAACGAGCGGAACGGAAAGAGCGGCGGCTGCGCCGGGTCGGGCGGGCGCGCGTGCAGCGTCGGCGCGACCAGTGGCAGCAGCGCGGGCTGCGCGATGACGAGCGCGCCGCTCGCGGCGAGGCGGTCCATCCACTCGCGGGGGCAGGCGGGGCAGTGCTCGAAGCGCGGGGGCAAGCGGGGCCGGAAGCCGACGTTGTCGAGCCACGCGAGCGTGCTCAGCGACCGCTGCAGCAACGTGAGGTCCGGGACGTGGAAGGCGAGCTGGAAACCAGCGTGGTGCGCCGCGAGCGCAGTGGTGTCGAGCAGTGCCTGCGGAGGGTGGGGGTCCCCCGTGCTCTCGTCGAGGGCGATCTTCGCCGCGCCGAGGCGCAGCACATCGGGCGCACAGTCGGGATGGACGCTTCCCGTGCGCAGTCCCTGCTCGGCGAACGCGCCCACGCTGTCGGCGCCGACGCACAGGGACACGCGCGGACTGAGGAGGCCGCGTCCCTTGTAGTCGGCCATCGCCTGCCAGTGCGCCGGCGTGTTCGACCAGCTCGTGTCCTGCAGTGTCGTGATCCCGCATTCGAGGAAGGCGCGGTCGGCAGCGCGCAGGCCGGCCTCGATCTCGTCCGCCGAGAGCGGCGGCAGCGCCGCGGCTACCTGTGCGTGGTTGCCGGAGACGATGCCGTTGACGCGCCCGCTTGCGGGATCGCGGTGGATCATGCCGGCGTCGGACGGTCCCGCCGACTCGTCGATGCCGCACAGTGCCAGCGCCCGGCTGTTGAGCACGCAATGCTGCCCGGAGCGCTCGACGACCATTGCCGGATGCGTGGGCGATGCGCGGTCGAGCTCCCAGCGCGTGGGCAGCCGCTGCTCGGCCAGGGTCACCGGGTCGCAGTTCGCCGCTCGCAGCCAGTTGCCCGGGCGCGTGTCAGCCGCGCGGGAGCGCAGCGCATGGACCAGATCGGTGATGTTGCACACGTGCAGCGGCGAGCAGTCGACGTAGCGGGTCGTCATCGCGAAAGCGACCGGATGACAGTGCGCGTCGTTGAACCCCGGAATCAGCGTCGCGCCTTGGCAGTCGACGAGCTGCGTATGCGGCCCGGCGAGGGTGGCGCGCGCCGAGCGGTCGCCGACGTGCAGGATCCGGCCGTCCCTGATCGCGACGAGATCGGCGCCGCGCCCACCCGCCAAGCGTTCGGGCGTGAAGGCGACGAGATTGAACAGGATCAGGTCGGCATTCATTGTGCGCCGGCGGCGACTGCCTCGCGCCGCTTGACCATCAGGTAGTACTTCAGTGATTCGCGCAGGCCGACGTGGAACGGCGTGTGCTCGAAGCCGAACAGGCGGTCGATCTTGGTGCCGTCATAGACGAGGTCCTCATCGATCGGGAAAGGCAGCGGCAAGTTCCGGTGCGCGATCTCCTCGGCAGGCAGGCGTAGCGTATCGACCGCTTTGCCGGTGATTTCGCCGAGCGCCTCGACGATGCGCGCGTAGGACACCACGTCGCCCGACGCGAGGTTGAAAGTTTCTCCGAAGGTCCGTGGCTCGTCGATGCAGCACCAGAGCATGTGGGCCATGTCGACGACCCAAATGAAGTTGAAGCGCGACGCCCCCGGTTCCGGGATCACGATGGGCTCGCGGGCGCGCAGGCGGTCGAAGAAATATGTCTCGCGCGGAGCGTAGTTGTAATAGCCGTAGATGATCGCCGGACGCAGCACGGTCAGCGCGATCCCCAGCCGCTCGCATTCGCGGCGCGCGGCCTGTTCGGCGAGGCATTTGTCGTAACCGTACGAGGCGTACTCGCCCAGCTCCGGCTGCGGCCCGTCGAGCAGCGGCGCGCGCTCGTCGACGGGCTGCTGCGTCGTCTTGCGGTACACCGTCGCGGTGCTGATCAGCAGATACTGGCCGACGGTGCCGCGCAGGTTGCCGAGCAGGGTTTCGACGTGGACCGGGGTGTAGGCGCAGAAATCGACGACGGCGTCCCATTCCAGGGCCGGAATCGCATCGCGCACCTGCTCGGGTCGCTCGCGGTCGCCGACGTGCTCGGTGACGCCGTCCATGCTTAGTGGCAGCTTGCCGCGGTTGAACACATGCAGCTCGATGTTCGCCCTCTTCAGTGCTTCCTCGACGAACACCCGGCCGGAAAAATAACTGCCGCCGATGACCAGTACCCGTTTTGCCATGAATATCTCCCGTGCTGCGTTTCTTAGCCGATCAGCACGCTCAGACGCCGCAATGCCGGATCGTCGATGTGCGCGTGGATCTGCGGACCCTGATCGACGAGAAAAGGACTGCCGGAGTCGGTCAGCCCTTCGGCCTGCAGTTCGGTGATCACAGCGGCGCACAACGTGTCGATGTGCGCCCGCTTTTCGTCGGCGTCGGCCGACGACACCAGCGCCGCAACCTGCGCATGGACGACATGGCCCAGGCGCGGCAGCGCAAGCAGGCCGCGGTGCAGCCATTTGTAATAGGGCGCGTAGCGACGGTTGAGCAGGTAGACCAGCGACATCAGGTCGTTGCAGAACTTGGTTTCCGCGTAGCGTGCGGCGAAGAGTTCGCCCCGGGTGAGTGTGCGCGCGAAGTTGTACTGGCCGGCCTGGCCGATCGACATGCAGCGCGCGGCGATCTTCGCGAGCCGCACATCGTCGGGATAGAAGGCGAGCAGCCGACGCCGGCGCCGCGAAAACTCGTCGAGCGGATCGTGGAAGACGCGGCCGGAGGTGCACGCCGCGAGATACTTTTCCGGGATGCGCAGCCAGTCGAAGAGCGTCTGCGGGTCCTCCGGATGGCCAAGGAACTGCTTGTACCAGGCGCCAATCTCGAGCACGCCGACGCGACCGCCACCCCATTCGGTGATCGAGCGCTCGAAGCCGGCGAACGACTTCGGCAGCCGATCGTAGGCGCGCTGCAGCGCCGCGCCGATCGCGGCGTAATCGGCGTCGGCCAACCACAGGCAGAATCCGGGTCCCCAGTCGTGGTCGCGCGACTGTTCGTCGTCGAAACCGAGGCAGTCGGAGCCGTCGCCGGCGAGCCCGGCTGCGATGCGCTCGCGGCAGGCGGCGAACTCGCCGTCGAGCAGCTCGTTGCCGTAGCGCTCGAAGTAGCGTTCGGCGAGTTGCAGACCGTTCACAGCGCCGCCGCGTAGTCCATGACGCCGACCGTCTCGCTGCCGGTGAAGGCCTGCTGCGCGATCAAGTCGTTGAGCCGCCGCCCGACCTCGGCGTCGACGTATTTTTCACCGCACTGCTGGCACAGGCCGGCCGGCACCTTCTTGATGACGTACAGCCGGCCTTCGAGGCGGTAGTCGAAATTGCCGACGGTGACCTGTTTGATGGCGCCACTGCAGAAAAAACAGGTCGTGATCGAATCGGACATGAGTTCTCCTAAAGAACGGTGCAACGCGGTGCGCCACAAGGGCGGCGCCGGCACGTAGGCGTGCGTGACGACGAGCCAGCTGTCGGCGCGCGGGGCAGCGATCGCATGAACCGGCTTGCCGCCGTGGACCGCGCACAGCAGGTACGCTGGGTCCCGCTCGCAATGCCGGTGTTCCTCGATGATCCGGCCGGTGCACAGCGCCGCTTCGATCTGTGCGATGGTGATGTTGCCGCCCATCAGCGAGCGGATCACGTGTTCGGACAGCACGTAGCGCGCCGCGAGGGCACAGGTGGCGATCCCCGCGGTTTCGCAGACGGGTTCCGGTCGGGTCATCGGAGGACCTCGTCGAGAAGGCGATAGCGGGAGAGCAGGCGTTCGGCGACGAACAGCGCGACCGCGAGCAGCGCGGAGACGGTGGCGAGCGGACGGAGCGTGCCGTCGTAGCTCGCGCCGACGAGTGTTGCGAACAAAAAAGCCGAGAGCATCGTCAGCGAGCCGAGCAGGGCCGCCGCGGTGCCGGCTTTTTCGGGAAAGGGCGCGACGGCGCCGCTTTGCGCGCAGGGACTGTTGATGCCGTGCGCAAGCGTGACGAGAAAGTGCGCGACGACGACAGTCGCCCAGTGCTGCACGCCCAATGCGAGCCCGGCGGCGAACGCCGTGCCCGCAGCGAGCGACACGGTGCTGCCAAGGCGCAGCGTGCGCGACAGTCCGTAGCGCGGGAGCATGCGCCGGCATGCCTGCGTGCCGACCAGGTAGCCGAGTACGCCGAGCGCGAAGCAGTAGCCAAAGTAGCGCGCCGGCACGCCGAGCACGTCGATGAGCGCGAATGATGCGCTGGAGATATAGACGAACACCATGCCGAAGGAGAGCGCCCCCGGCAGCGCGTATGCCCAGAACGCGGGGCTGCGCAGGAGCGCGGCGTAGTTGCGCAGCAGCGCAGTGGGCTGGATCGCTCTGGGATTGCGCTGCGTCATCGTCTTGGCGAAGCGCACGACCGAGGCGAGCGCGAGCGCGGCACCAGCGAGCGTCAGTAGCGCGAAGTTCGCGCGCCAGCCAAAGGTCGCCTGCAATTGGGCACCGACAACGGGCGCGAGCAGCAGCGCTACCGCGAGCACGCTCGTCGAGCGGGCGACCACGTGCGCGCCCTCACCGACGGGATAGGCGTCGCGGACCACCGCGCGGGCGATGACGGCGACGGTGCAGCTGCCGGCGGCCAGGGCGAAACGGGCGGCGATCAGCGCATCGATATCCGTGGCGAGTGAGCAGGTCATGCTTGCCGCGATATAAATCAGCAGGCCGGCGAGTAGGACCGGGCGCCGGCCGAAGCGATCCGACAGCGGCCCGCTGACGAGCTGCGACAAGGCGACGCCGAGTGCGAACATCGACAGCGTCAGCTGCACCGTGGCGGGCGGTACACGGAAGGACGATGCGAGCTCCGGCAGCGACGCCAGATAGAGGTCTGTCGACAACGGCTGCAACATCCAGAAGCCGGTGATCAGCCAGAGCAGGCGGATGGAGGCGCCGTGTCGCGGCACGGCTGCAGCGCACCCGAGGGCCGCGGCTCGCGGGGGTCCCATGGGTTCGAGCGAACGCGGATTCAGGCTATTGATAGATGCCGGTGAAAATTTCATTCTCATCGGCAAAAATTTTCTTGAACTTTGCACGCGCATCGGCACGTACGCGTTCGGCCTGTTCATGATCCAGTCCGCGCCCGTGAATCCATTTTTCCAGATTGACACCGCCGGGCAACCATTTTTCCAGCGTCTCCCGTTCATACATCCATGCTTTGTCCTTGACGCCCAACGCGGCCAGGATTTCCCAAACTTCGTCTTTGGTTTCATCGTGACAATAGATACACATGACGCAGCGGTTGAGCTGGAATTCAGTGATCAGCTTGCGGTCGTATTTGACGGCGGGAACCTTCTTTTCCTCGACATAGGGATCCAGCTTCCTCGCCAGTTCCTCGACTTCCTCGCGCAGGCCGAACACGAGCCATTTACCCCAATGTTCGAGATATTGCTTGTTGGTCAGCGGCTCGCCGCGCAGCGTGATGTAGTTGTAGCGGTACTCGACGTGGTCCAGTGGCACGACGAAGATGAAGTGCGATTCCGGCCGGTCGACGATCATGTCGCGCCTCCCTTTCAGCCGCCGGCAATGGCCGGAATCACGTTGACGACATCGCCTGCGTTCAGTCTGGTCCTCATGCCATCCAGATGTACCGCATTGCGGCCATTGATGAAGAACACGAACTGGGGAGAGAGCCCTCCGTCGTCGTTCGTCAGTGCCGCAGCGAAGCCAGGATTGTGCTGATCGATCAAGCGGATCAATATGGCGGCCGTAGCGTCCGGCGGTGTGTCGAGGGTGAGCTCGCTTTGCTTGATGCCCAGTACGCCGAGCAGATTCAGCCGGACGTCGATGTTCATGCCGCCTCTCCCGATTTCAATACGCTCTCTGCGTGGTCCAGGTCGCGATAGCCGTTCTTGCACACCAGCCGACGCAGGGCCTCCACCGCCAGATTGCGATTCCCCGCCAAGGCGGCCTCGATATTCTCGAAATACAGCTGCAACGTATGATCGCCATAGGTTTCGAGCTCGCAGCCGAGATAGATTCCGAAGTTCCGGCCGTCGCCGGTTTCATCCATGCTGCGGCAACAACGCCGATAAAGGGCGGGATAGCGACCTTGCAACTCTTCCTGCCAATTGCTTTCCATCGTGACGATGATGTCGATCAACGGACTGTTTGATAGCGGTGGGACCAGGTTGTCCATCCGTGCGTATTTTTCGGCGAGCAGGTTTCGGCCGACCGCCTCGGCCTGTTCCAGGTCTGCGAGATAAGAGGTCAGCATCGCTTGCGTCCACGTCTCGAACAGGCTGGAACGGATCGTCTTGAAATTGTCGGGAGCGCTCTGACAGGGTGCATGCCGTGCGCTCCTGACGCGGACGAACATCTGCCATTCGGCTTCCAGGACGAGGTCGAGCAAGGACGCGCTCACTTCGAAGTCCTCGATTCACGCATTTCGCTGATGATCAATTCGCCAAACAGTTTGGGCAGTTGCTCGGTCTTGTCGACGAATTGCACGAGACTGCCGTATTCGTCGCGCAGCGATTGCTTGGAGGACAGGCTGCAACTGATGCCCAGCGTGAGCAGGCTGACCCCGTTGCCCTTGCAGTACTTGATGGCATCCGGCACGCCGCACCCCCAATTGGAGGCGCCGTCGGTGATGTGGACCAGCAGTGTTTTCTTTCCCGGTATCCGGGTATTCAAGGCCGTGGCGATGATGGCCTCGCCGGAAGCCGTCCTTCCGCGCGGCAGCACTGTCAGCATGCGCCCGCCACGATAGAGCTCGGTGATGCGGCAGGCGTTCCTGACCTCGTTGTAGGCGAATAGCCGGGCGTTGCTCGTGTATTCCAGGATCGCGGTGAACAGCGTCTGGTAGATCATTTCTGCCTGGTCCCATTGGTTCGGGTCGGCCATCGAACCGGTGGCGTCCACTAGCAGCACGACATTCTTGCGCATGTCGAACTCGTGCTTCTTCTGCTGGAACACGGCACCCGTGGTGTGGGCGCGGTAAAGCCGCCGGCTATGAATCTTCCCCGAACTGAGACCGCGGTTGAAGACGTTCCGGCGATCGGTGGCGTTGCGCACCACTTGCTGCAGCTGGTGCAAAAGGTGGCGATCGACGCGGTTGCGCGCCATCATGACGATGTCGTTGCCCTCGACCCGGGCGACGTTCTCGAAGTTTGCGACGTTGCCCTTGATCTGATCGGTGAAATCCCGGTTCTTCTGCGGCAGCGCAGCCTCGATCAGGTTGGCGTAATTGACGATGGTGGCCTTGACTGCCGCTTGCTCCGCCTCTTCCTGGGCCAGCTCATCATCCTCGCCCATGTCGGGCATCATGAACCGATCACTGCGGTCGCCCGGCCAGAACCGGATGTGCCCGAGCACTTCGCGCCACAGTTTTTCATAGAGGTCGAGGCGGAATTCACAGCGATCGCTCACGCTCGAGAGCGCCGGACAGTCGTGACGCAGGGCCGGCACGATGCTGTTCATGGTCTGCATCGGCTTGCTGTAATACTGGTCCAGGCTGCCGCGCATGACGAGGCCGCCCAGCGTGAGGTCGCTGTGGCCCTGCTTATAGAGTTCTGGATCGCGGTCTGCCGCCAAGCGCCACCACAAGTGCAGCATCTCGGAAAGGGTGGGGGGCTTGATCAGGCTCTTCAGCGTCTTGACGATACGCCAGTCGCGGGCCGCCTCGGCGTAGTAGCCGAGCACGCTACTGTTGGCCAAGCCGTCGACATAGACGGACTCGCAGACATTGAAGAACATGTCGAACTTGTATTCGTACTGCGTCGGCGGCTGGACGCGCAGCCTGAACATTTCGCGCAGCCGCTCGGACCACTCGACGCGCTTGTACGCTTCCTGCACCATGATGCCGACCATCAGATCGGTCTTTCCCGCCGGCACCGGATACGTGCCCATGATCGGCGTCGGATCGAGGGCGAGCGCATTGTCGAGCTCCATTCCCGACCAGACGATCTCCCCGACGTTGCGGCCGATGAAAGTCGACAGTTTGCGAATGGCGACCAACAGCTTCACCAACTCGACGGATTCGATCGGCGACTTGTCGCGACGCCAGAAGTCCGAATAGCCTTCCTCGCCGGGAATGAGGAAACGTTTGACGTCTCCCGTGCTGTTCATCAGCCGAAGTGCGGTGTCGTGAGTCATGGCCATGGGAGACCTCAGGCGGCGATGTATTGAACGTACTCTGTCTTGCTTTTTTCCACCTTCCCCAGATTGACGTGCAGGGACAGCAAAACCGATTCGAGCGTCTTCTTGTCTGTCTGGAGGCTCGTCACGATGGCTTCGCGCAGCGTTCCGCCGGCCGCGATCATTTCGCCGAGCATCAGGATCTTGCGGGTTGAAACGTCGACGCCGAGCTCGGGATTGGCGCGAATGTTGTTCGCCACCGCGATGATTTCCCTCGCCTGCTCATTCGTCACGCCGGTCTTCTTTTCCAGCACCTCGACTTCCACTTCGTTCGGCAGGAAATCCATCGTCGTGACATAGAAGCGGTCGCGTAGGGCGGGATCGAGAAGCTCGGTGCCGACGAATTCGGCCCCTTCGTTGAGCGTCGCGAAGAAAACGACGCCCGGCGCGACTTGCAGCAGTCCCAGTTCGTCCATCCATACCTGACGATCGTCGGAGAGGATGGAGAACAGCATGTTCAACGCCTTCGGATGTTCGGGGCGATTGATCTCCTCGAGATGGATGACGCAGTTGGGTGTCTGGATGGCCTGTGGGAAGAGAAACTGCTTGTAGCGGGTCTCCCCGTTCTCCAGCGCGTATTCGCCGAACAACTGCCCCGGCTCGGACAGGATGCCGATCTGGAAGGTCGCCAGCGGGAGCTTGTTGACGGCCGCGTATTGCCGCACCAGCGAGGATTTCCCGCAGCCCTGTTTGCCGACCACCAGGACATTGACGGGATGCTTTCTGGATATCTTGGCGAATTTATCGAGAAAGCTCTGATTTTCCGTACTCACATAGTAGTAAGGGTCGACTTCCGGGACGAACAGTCCGTGTGCGCTGGGAGAAGTTTTCATGATCAATTGTTACGCTCATCGAGAGGTGAACAACATTGGTCGGATGTTCAGACGTGGTCGCGGAAGCTCAGTTTTCCTTCCTCGTGCCGGGAGCAGGTCGTGTTCTCGACGTCCCTCAGCCAGCGTTTCCAGACGCCGCCCATTGCGTGACGGTTGGCGGTGCATTGCCCACGGTGCGGATCGGTGGGATCGGGGGTTTGCCACTTGCAGCTGCGGCACGGCTTCGCTGTGCTCATCTCGACATGCGGCTGGTTTTGCACGTTCTTTTCGACTTCCATGGTGTAGCTCCCAATATCTTTTCGTATGACCATGAATGGAGGGGAGCAGAGCGCTGCCCCTCCGTTTAACGGCGTTTCTCAGATTTCGACGTTCAGGAATTCCAGATCGGACGCGCTGAAGTCCTGTTCCTGACGGGCAATGATGGTGTTCTGCCCGTAGGTTGGAATATCGACGAAGCGGGCGCTGTAGCCGGAAACGCGCACGATGAGGTCATGGTGCTTCTCCGGTTCGCGCTGCGCGGCGCGCATTTCGTCCGTGCTGACGACATTGAACTGAACATGGTCGATATTCAGGTCGTGCCAGGTCTTCATGTACGAATTCCAGATTTCGAAACCGTGCTTGGAGCGCATGATCGGCACCGACAGGCGTTGGTTGAGCAGGTTGCCTTTCTGGTTCTTCTGTACCTTGGACACGGAGCGCAGCACCGCCGTCGGGCCCTTCTTGTCGGTGCCCATGTAGGGGGAAATGCCGCCGTCGTCGGCCGCCTCGCCGCCGAAGCGGCCGTCGGGCGTCGGGCCCGTGCGCGAACCGACTTCCATGTACAGTCCGACTGCCTGCCCGGTCGGCATCACCGGACCGCCGGAATAGTTGGTGATCTTGCGCATTTCGCCGCCGATGATTTCCTCGTAGAAGCGGGTGATGATGCCGTCGGCGTAGTCGTCGTCGTTGCCCCACTTCGGCGCACGCTTGAAGTCGACGCGCATTTCCTCGAAGCCTTCCCAGTTCGACTTCAAGGCCTGGCTGAGTTGCGCGAGGGTGTATTTCTTGTCCTCGAACACCAGCTTCTTGATGGCCACGAGGGAGTTCGCCGCGACGATCGTCGTGATCGGGTTGTGCCAGCCGTTGGGCTGCTCGGACAGGGCGCAGGCGTCCATGCCGAGTTCCATACAGCCGTCATCGATCGCTGACACGAAAGGCATCTGCAGGAAGCGCTGCTCGAAGTAGCGCGACACGTCCTTGGTGCTGATGCACAGGTTGATCGCGTACTGGTACTGCTCGCGGAAGGCCTCCCAAACGTCCTCGAAGGTCTTCAACGACGCGAGATCACCGGTCTTCGGGCCCAGCTGCATGTCGGCGTAGGACCAGTCGTAGCCGCCGTCAAGCGTGATTTCCAGCAGCTTGGCCGGGAAGATCGAGCCGCCGCCTTCCGAACGGGTTTTTTGCGTCTTGCGGCGGCCGTGGATACCGGGCGACATGCACAGCACGTTGACCCAGTTGTGTGCTTCCTCGTCGGTGGCGCCGTTGCCGTGGAGACTGAACTTGGCATATTCCTTCATCTGCTCGGTGCCTATCTCGTCGTGCTTGATGGACGGATAGCCGAGACCGTCGCGGATGCACTCGAAAACCCAGCGCAGCGTCTTTTCACGATTCTTTTTGGAGTAGCGGAAGACGATCGACGGTTCGGCCGTGCGAATGCGCTTGGCCGCCTCGAGGATGGCGTCGGTCATGTCGTTGCAGGCGTCCTCGCCCTTGGCGTTCGTGCCGCCGACGGTAAGGATGAACAGATCGTTCGAGCCCGGGAAAATTTCGCGGTAGGCGCGCGATTTGCCGGCGCCGTGCTCGGAAATCTTCAAACGTTCCATCTCGACGAGTTCCACCGCGCCCATGTGGTCCATCGGCTGGAACTTCTTGTCGATGACGGAGGCCTTGTAGTACGGCCACAGCAGGGTGTCTTCCTTCTGGGCGTAGCCGCTCGCGTAGCGCTCGATGGCGTGGCAGATCAGGAAGGTGAAAAATTTCGCCTGCATCGCATCCTTGAGGCCCTTGCAGGGTTCGGCGGGAATGCGCTGGCAGATATCGGCAATTTCGAGCAGCTCGGCTTGACGCTTCGGATCGGTTTCAAAGTTCTCGGCGACGATCCGGCACAGACGGGCCTGGCGGCGCGCCCAGCTGATGACGGCGTTGCAGGCGATGACCATCGCCTTCCAGTTGTCGATCTTGGCGATGTTGTCCAGGCCCTTGGTGCCGTCCCAGGGGAAGGTGGACATATCGGCCTGGGCTTCGGCGATATGTTTCTCAGCGAGCTTGATGCGCGCTAGCAGCCCGTCTTCCAGGACGGTTTCGTAGGGCGGCACGATGCTGTTGTAACCGGAAGCGAAGGAGGGCGCCTCCATGCTGCTGACCTGATACATGCGGCCGAGGTCTGCCGGATCGAAGTAGGGCTGACACTTACTTTGCAGGCTGTGCGGCTTCCAGTACTCGTTGATCGCCGCAGCCTCGTCGGCCGGCTGTGGCGAGTAGTCGCTCCTCAGGTAGTCCTGAACCGCCATGTGGGACAGTTCGGGATACAGCGGGAACATGTTGGGATCTTCGGCGTGGTAGCCGACGATGAATTCGTCCTCTTGAAGCACCAAGGTCGATTTGTTCAGAACATTCGCCAAGCCGAGCGCGCGCCGGATGGCTTCCGGCTGCCCTACGCTGGCCTTGTGCGCTTCGGTCAGATAACGCATGCGCTCGATGCCGGCCGTTACGCTCTTTTCGATGAACTCGCCGGCGGATGCATGTTTCCAGCGGCAACGCTCCTTCAGACGCTTGGTTCTCGCGGTCGACGGCTTTTGCAGATGCTCGTGCAATTCGTCGGCCGGAATTTTCGCTTCTGCCGGATCTTCCGGCGTGAACCTGAGCGTATTCCCCTTGTATTCCAGAACCTTGGCGCTCGCGATGTCATTCATGACTGTCTCCTCAGGATTATGTTTTATCGTTTCGCGCAAAATGCTTCGCATTGCGTGCTGTTCTCGAAAACGGGCTTGGAGAGCCAGTATTTGCCTTTTTCATCTTCCTTTTGTCGCACGCAATCGGCCTTGCCGGCTTCGTAGTCATCCGCGCCTGGGGGGACAGGAAAGAAATTTGTGCACTGCTCGCATGTGGTCGTTTCCATGGATATGTCTCCTTTGATTATGTGATACACCCAGTGCCGACATCGCGAATCGTCTCGTGCTTGTCCGTCGTGATACCGACTAACCCGCCGATCGTCACGCTCTTGATGCCCGCTAGCTTCAAGCCTTTTGCCAAAGGCACTACTGTCTCGGGCGGGTTTTCCTCCACACCCAAGTATTCGTATTCCCTTTCCCTGCCCAGGGAGCAGTATTTTCCTTCTCCATAGACGTGGTAATTGAGAATGTCGACGCCATCCAGTTGTGCGGCATGACGACCCAGATAACTGATGTAGTCGTCGAAATCCTGGGAGGAATCGTTGAATCCAGGGATCACGGGAATATGGATGCGGATATTGGCCCCGGATTGAATGAGATGCTCGATGTTGTCGAGTATTGGCTGAAGCGGCCAACCAACCACTTCTTCATGTTTTTTTGGATTCAGGGATTTCAGGTCGACGATGAAGAGATCGACAAATTCCAGCAGCGGCTGGATAACCGCCCAGTTCTTTGGAAAGCAGGACGTTTCAATCGCCACGTGGACGTCGCGCGCCTTTATTTCGCGCGCCAGTTCCAACGTGAATGCAGGATGGAAGAGAGGATCGCCGCCGCTGATGGTGACTCCGCCACCGCTATTGCGGTAGAAGAGGGAGTCCGACAAGGCTTCGCGCATGATTTCCTCAACGCTCATGCGTTGCCCGACAGTGGTACGCGCGTCAGTCAGGCAGGCGGCGACGCAACGCATGCAGCGCTGACAGTCCGTGCGATCGATCTCGACGGTCGTGCGGCCGTCCGAGTTGAGCACCAGGCGGGACGTTCCCGCGGGGCAGACGGCCACGCATCGGCCGCAGCCGACGCAGCGCGCCGGGTAATAGTAGAACTCCTGTCGCACGTCCTGGGTTTCGGGGTTGTGGCACCACGGGCAACGTAGCGGGCAGCCCTTCAGGAAGATGGTCGTCCTGATCCCGGGCCCGTCCTGCAGGCTGAACCTCTGTATTTCGGTAACAAGAGGAATTCTCACGACAGCCTCTGCGGTTTGTTGCACTTCAAACAAATGAGGGGTGTGACTATCAGGTGACGGAGGACGCAGGTTCCGAGGCACTTTTGGCCGGCGACCGTGGATTGAATTAAGCACCTCCCGTTTAACCAAACCAATTGGTGCGAACACCTAACGAAAGGGGGGTTGCCCCTAATGCAGTTGCGGCATCGCAGGCGCACAATCGGATCAGGCTCGGATCCAGGGATTGATATCTCTGCCGAAAGTGGGCCCTCGGTCGATTGCGCTGTCGCTTGTTCGAGTTGCTGGTGTTTGGGGATGCAGGGAGGTGGTGCGCATGAGGGATGACGTGTTCGACATGGCATTGAACGACGAGCAGGGTGAGGATGCCTCGGTCGGCTATGAAGCGCTCTTTCGCAATACGCCCGTGGCGATCTGCCACCTGTTCAACCGCACGATCAGGCGCTGTAACCGGCGATACGAGGAAGTGTTCGGGTACGAACCCGGCGAACTCGACAACCAGTCGGTCCGCGTGCATTACCCGAGTGACGAATTGTTTGCGACGATCGGTCGGAAATACGGCCACTTCTTCGAACGCGGTCACACGTTCAAGGACGAGCGGCCGTTCGTGCGCAAGGACGGCACGCTGATCTGGTGCATCGTCACCGGCACCTTGCTCGACCCGGCCAACCCGAAGCTCGGCAGCATCTGGGTGGTGCAGGACATCTCCGAGCACAAGCGGATCGAGGACGAATTGAAGGCCGACGTCGAGAAGCTCGAAATCGTCGTGCAGCAGCGAACCGTGGAGCTCAGCCGGCACGTCGCGAGCCTGGAGGAGGAAGTCGCGACGCGCCAGCGCGCCGAGGAAGCCGCGAACGAGAATCGCGAGAAATACCAGAAGCTCTTCCACATGCTGCCGATCGGCATTTCGATCACGGATACGCACGGCACCATCCTCGAGGCCAATTGCCAATTTGCCGAGATGGTCGGCGTGCGGCGTGCCGCGCCCGAGAACTGGCGGAAACTGCCGCTGCGCTTCTTCCTGCACGACGGCACGGAGATCCCGAGGCATCGCCTGCCTTGGCAGATCCGCGATTTCCAGAAGGATTCGATCAACAACATCGAAATCGGGATGCGCGACGAGAAGGGACGCAAGCTGCGCTGGCTGAGCGTCAGCTCGTCGCTGATCGAGCGCAAGGACCAGCAGTTCGTCGTCGCCGCCTTCACCGACATTACCTACCGCAAGCGCATCGAAGAGCTCGAACGGCTGCGCCACGCGGAGCTCACGCGGCTCGGGCGCATCAACTCGATGGCCGAAATGGGGGCCGCCCTTGCGCACCAGATGGGGCAGCCGCTGGTGTCCGCGGTCAATTACCTGAACGGCTGCATGCTGCGTCTCGAGCGCGTCGACGGCGTCGGGGAAATATCCGAGTCGATGGGGCTCGCGCTGAAGTATCTCGAGCAGGCGGGCGAGATCCTGCGCCACGTCAAGGAGTTCGTCTGCAAGCACAAGCCGGACAAGGAACCCGAGAACATCAACGAGGTGATCCAGGATGCGCTCTCGTTCCTCAATTTCGAGGTCCGCCGTCACGACGTCAGTGTCGACTTGCGCCTACTGCAAGAACCCCCGCTGGTGCCGCTGTGCAAGGTCGAGATCCAGCAGGTGTTGTTCAACCTGATGAAAAACGGCATGGAGGCGATGACGAGCCTGCCGCCCGAGGCGCGCAAGCTCGTGATCGGCAGCGAGATCGTCGACGCGGGCGGGGCGATGAAGGTGTTCGTCCAGGACCACGGCACGGGGCTCGAGAAGCGGTCCGCGAAGCGCGTGTTCGAGCCCTACTTTTCCACCAAGCCCGACGGGATGGGCATCGGCCTGACGATCTGCCGCTCGATCGTCGAGTCGCACGGCGGACAGCTTTCGTTTTCGAGGATCGGCAAGGGCGGGTCGCGCTTTCAATTCACCTTGCCGATGTAGGGGAGATCCGCGCCGACTGGCATCTGGGAACGGCAGCGTCCTGATAGTCGTTGTGCATGCCCACGCGCTCGAGCCGACATGAGCAGGTTGGACCCCCTGTGCGAAACGGGGCGCCCTAATCGCGCTGGGCCCTGCGGCAGGCGATTCAAACTTTCCGCAGCCTCGTTTCTCCGCTACAGTGGTGGCGTTAACGGATTCGTTAAGGAGCCGAAGATGCGTGCCAGCGACGTGGTCCCGATTAGCGAGGCGCGAGCGCGCTTGACCGAGCTCGCCGAGGAGGTCGTGGGGACGGGGGCCGAAAAGATACTGACCAAGAACGGCGCGAGCTACGTGGCCATCGTGGACGCCAGGAAGCTCGACTACTACCACGTCCTTGAAGAGGAGCACGCCTGCTTGGTGCTGCTGGACGACGCCGAGGTCGGGCTACGCCAAGTGCTGGAAGGGCAGACCGTCGCCGAAGACGAGCTTAAGCGCTTGCTTGCGGAGTGAATGCCGGTGGCGCTAATTCAGCGAGCCAGTGTCGCCGCGACGCGGCATTTCGCCGCGTGTCTGGAGGAGGCGAGGGCGTTCTTCGTCGAGCAGGACGAGACGACCGCCAATGATCGATTTCGGGCGCTCCGTGCCGAGTTGCGTGAGATGACCGAGACGCTCCGATGGGCGCCAGCCGGGGGCCGCCCTGCGCGGTTTTTCGCCGGGCGGTCCATTCAAGCGCGGATTCGTGCCCGCAAGGTCCAAGCCCTGGCCGATGAGGCGGGATTGCCGCACATGCGTGAATATGTGCTCAAGTGTCACGTGGTGTTGTATGCGCATTCGAGCGACCGGGTAGTGCTCTTGGCGATGCGACACCAGCGCCAGTTGAGCTACGCGGTTTGAGGACGGATCTTCGTGGATGTCGAGGTCGTCGCGACATCTGCACAGAGCGGAGATACGCAGCATCAAGCGCCGCAGAAAAAGTGGCAGCCCGAGTGGCAACGGCCCTGAAACCCGGGCCAATACTGGGAATCCTACGGCCTGCAAAGCCGTGTACATCGCTTCGATTCCGGTTCGCGCCTCCAAAAGAATCAAAGACTTAAGCCGGCTATAGCGGGCTTTTTTTCGCCCAGATACGAGTGGCGAAGCGGTTTTGCCACTCCGGAGTAAAGCGGAATAAAGCGGTGCGTCAGCAGCGAAGTTGGCCGTGGACGCGAGTTCATCATGCTCACGCAGCGACATCGTGGCGATACACGCGGGAGCTAGTAGTTCGGGGCGAGGGCTCGCCACCGAATTGGCTGTGCTTGACGGTGTCCCAGGAAGTGGTGAAACAGCGGAAAGGAGTGAGGTGTTCGCCGTGGTGGCGCTGCAGGGGCACCACGGCGGGCGCGGGTGATCACCATAACGAACAGCACTTCGTCCCGGCGATCGCTCGCTGCCGAGAACGAGCGCCAAGCCGGCCACCTGAGTTCGACTGTTCAGGCCGAAAAACGCCGTTTTCGGGCAACCCGCCCCGCTATTCATGCGGGTTCCAGTCCGATTTGTCCGAAAGTGTTGTGGCATGTTTGTAACAGCAACCGCCTTCCTTGACGCTGGATACCGTACTGATAAAGGGGCGGCCTGTTCGTCAAGCTCACCTCCTCCGGCGGCCGCCGCTATGTCCAACTCGTCGAGTCCTACCGAGATGATGCCGGGCGGGTGAAGAAGCGCACTGTGGCAACCCTTGGCCGAATCGACCAGATCGGCGGTGAGCTGAATTCCGTGATCAACGGACTCCTCAAGGTCTCCGGCCGAAACCCAATGATCCACGATCCCGGTCTGAGACCAGGCGCTCCACCGCGCAGGGAATGCCGCGCAGGGCGTTGGAGCCGGCCACCGGGTCGAAGCATTCGGCGTCGCTGCAGGCGTTGTAATTGACTGCCTCCTCCGCGCTCCACCAGCCGTACTGCGCCCACACCGTGCCCACCGCCAGGTGCCGGTTGATGCGCGCGGCGGCGCGCATTTCGCCGCTCGCCGCGCGGATCGCCACCTTCTCCCCGTCGGCGACGCCGGCCGCCGCCGCCACGTCGGGCGCCAGTTCGGCCACCGGCTGCGGGGCGTGGCGGCGCAGCGCCGGCTGGTTGCGCTGCTGGCTGTGACAATAGGGTGTGATCTTGCCGCAGGTCAGCCGCCAGGGAAATCGCGGGTCGACCGTGGGTGGCGCGTAGTCGGGCAGGGGGTCGTGCCCGGCCCCGGCGAGGGCCGCGGACCACAGCTGCAGCTTGCCGCCCGGGGTGGCGAAGCCTTCGTCCTCGTACTTGCGATAGCGGGTGGCGAGCGGCACGGTGAGGCCGCGCGGCGCAGCACGCACGGCTTCCGGGGTGAGCCCGGCGGGCGCGAGAACGTGGGCCAGCCCGGCGGCGGGGTCGCCGCCAAAGAAGCGCTGATCCAGCCCGAGGCGGTGGGCGATGGCGAAGACGATGGCGGTGTCCGCCCGCGCCTCGCCGGGCGGAGCAGCCACCGCCGGGCGCAGCTGGACATGGCTTTCCGCCGCCTGGCTGACCATGAAGCCGCCTTGCAGGCCGGGGCGTTCCCAGCATGAGGCGACGGGCAGTACGAGGTCGCCCCAGCGCGTGGTGGGGGTGTGGAAGAGCTCGGTCTGCACGAAGAAGTCCAGCCCGGCCAGCGCCTTCTCGGCGAGCGCCGCCCCCGGCTTGGTGAGCAGGAAATTGCCCCCGAAGGAGACCAGCGCGTGCGGCGCCGGTGACGCGAGGACGGCGTTGAAGAAATCGCGGCTGGTCACCCAGCCCTTGCTGCTCGGGCCGAGTGGGCGCTCTTGGCGGGCGTAGGTGTGTTGCCGGGTGGCGGCGTCGACCAGTTCGAAGCCGGCGATGTCGGCGAGTGGCGGCTTGGCGAACCAGACGTTGCCGCCCGGCGCGTCCAGCCAGCCGGTCAGCGCGTAGAGCAGGTTGATGGCGCGCGTGGTCTGGGTGGCGTTGGCCTGCTGGCAGGTGCCGGTCCAGGTGAAGAAGGAGAGCGGGCCGGAGGTGGCGATGAGCCGGGCCGCTTGGCGCACGGCGGTGGCGTCGACCCCGGTGAGTTCGGCCACCCGCTCCGGCGGGAAGCCGGCGGCGCGCTCGGCGAGGTGCTCCAGCACCGTGCCGTGGCCGTCGGGGGCGGGGTCGAAGGCGTCGCTGTGGCGGGCGAGGAAATCGCGGTCGATATGCCCGTCTTCGAGCAGCAGGTGGATGAGGCCGAGCGCCAGCGCGGCGTCGCTTCCCGGGCGCGGCGCCAGCCAGAGGTCGGCGCCACGCGCCAGGCCGGCGCCGCGCGGGTCGATCACCACCAAGCACGCCCCGCGCTTCTGAGCGCGGCGGATTTCCTCGGTTTGCGCCAGCCAAGTGGCGGCCGGGTCAAAGCCCCAGAGCAGGATGCAGCCGGTGTTCTCGTAGTCGGGCATGCCGATTCCTGCCCCCCAGGTCAGTGCCGGGGAAAAGTCCTTGTGCCAGTTGCAGTTCTCGGTCGCGAAAATCAGGTTTGGGCTGCCGAAGGCGTGCGCCAGGCGGTGAATCCAGCCAAAGCTGTCGGCGATGGCCGTGCCGCTCGGCGTAGTCACCGCGAAGGTGGTGGCGAGCGGGCCGATGGCGCGCAGCCGGTCGCCGATCTCGTCGAGCGCCTCGTCCCAGGAAATCGCCCGCCAGCCGGGATCGGCCTCGGCCTTGGGGCGGGTGCGGCGTAGCGGCATGGTCAGGCGGTCGGGGTGATGGACCAGTTCCGGCGCGGCCTTCGCCTTGATGCACAGCGCCTTGCCGGTGGGGTGCGCGGGGTCCGGCTCGACGCCGAGCAGACGCCCGTCCTCGACCACCGCCAGGCAGCCGCAGCGGGAAATGCAGAGGGCGCAGTAGGTGGGGATGCGCTGCCGGGTTGATGGGTCGCTCATGTCGGTCTCCTGGCGGGGCGAGGCGAAAGGGGCGTTCGATCCCGGTGCGACCCGTCGCACGAGCTTACTGGCGAATACGCCGGCGGCCAACGGCGGTCCGCGGTTATCGCCCGCGACGGCCCGAGGCCAAGCTCGACTGATTGCGAGGGTTCATGAAGCTTGAGCACGGTATCCCATCTCACCACATGTCACTGACCGGCACATTCGGGCCACTGATGATTGGCATATAGGAGCCAGCGTAAAGGGGCTCTGACGAACGTCTGCGGGGTTCAAGATTCGCTGTTTTTCGGGGTCCCGGGCTGTTTTCGCCCGGTTCGGCCCCTGTCGCGGCGCGCGGTAAGAGGCCCCGTCGAGCGTCAGGCAATAATAGGCGTTGTGTCGCAGCCGATCGACGGTGGCCGAGGCGAGGAGCCGGTTGCCGTGGAAGGCCTGGTCCCACTCGGCGAAATCGAGATTGCTGGTGACGACGGTGGCGGCCTGCTCGTAACGCTCGGCGATCAGGTCATGCAGATCTTCGTCGGCGGGTGAACGAAGCGGTTTGAGCCCGAAGTCATCAATGATGAGGACCGGCACGCGCGCGAGTTGCTGCAATTTCCGTTCGTACGCGCCGGTGGCTCGCGCGGCGTTGGCGCTGGGCAGCGACGCCGCGTCAGGTTCCGGGTGCTATGTTGAAGGGGCAAAGTGGGGGGCGAGATTGCCGGCAACAGTCTTGTCCGCTATCGGCCGGACACCGGCCATGCATTGCTCCGGGGGTGCGCAAATTGCAGAGTCGTCGGCCTGTCTGTGCGACTAAACTGCACGTATCTCCCCCATTCAGGAGAACCCAGATGATGAGCAAGAACACGATTTGTCTGTGGTACGACGGCACCGCGCTGGACGCCGCGAAGTTCTACGCCGAGACGTTCCCGGACAGCCAGATGGGAGCTGTTTATCGCGCGCCTGCCGACTATCCGGCGGGCAAGCAGGGGGATGTCTTGACGGTCGAGTTCACGGTGATGGGCATCCCTTGTCTGGGCCTGAACGGCGGGCCGGCGTTCCAACACAACGAGGCTTTCTCGTTCCAGGTTGCGACCGACGACCAGGCCGAAACGGACCGCTTGTGGAACGCGATTGTCGGCAACGGCGGGCAGGAAAGCGCATGCGGCTGGTGCAAGGACAAGTGGGGATTGTCGTGGCAAATCACCCCACGCGCCCTTACGGCTGCGATCGCCGATCCTGATCGAGCCGTAGCCAAGCGCGCGTTCGAAGCCATGATGGGGATGAGAAAGATCGACATCGCTGCGATCGAAGCCGCTCGGCGCGGCTGACGCCGATGCCGGCCGGGCGACGAATGGTAGGCCCCGCTGCTCGGAATCAGCGGTCACGATGGGTCGGAATCCGCACGCTCAGTTCTTCGCGGCTTGGAGAGTCCTCTCCAACTTGCGCGTGTCGAAGCCCTGGTCACGCAGTCGTTGCAACAGCTTGTCATAAACATCCGGGCTGACTTTCGGGCTTCGGGAGAGGATCCACAAGTATTCACGTTTCGGCTCGCTGACCACCGCCAGTTGGTAGTCGCTATCGAGGTCGATCACCCAGTAGTCGCCCCAGACGGCGGGAATGAAGGACAGCCACGCCGGAGCGAAGCGGACTTCCAGTTTTGGCGACGACCGATCGCCGAGCTGGCGCGCTGCCCCGACAGCCTCGTCGAACTGGCCATCTTCCAGGCGGCATCGGTTGATGACCTGCACATTCCCGTCCGGCTCGAGGCTGTATTCCGCGCTGGTGTCCCCGACGCATTTCTTCTGGAACCGGTTCGGGTACTTCGCAATCTCGTACCAGCGCCCCATGTAGCGTGGAATGTCCAGCGAAGGGATCGTGGCGAGCGGGCCGTCATCTCCGGCCGGGGAGGCGGCGAGGTGAGCGGAGAGCCCGAGCACATACGTTCCCAGGAGCATTGCAAGCCAGTTTTTGAGCATGCTCTTCCTCACGGTGTCGCTATTTCAAATCCAATAGTTCGAATCGCCAAGAAAAAGTCTCCTTCCTGTCGACCGGCAATCAGGAGAACAAGTTGTCGTACGCGAGTCGGGTCGAGCGCTGGTTGATCTTGGAGGACTCGTCCGCGCCAAGCGGGCAGGAATCGGCCGATTTCCCAGAGGCTCTCGGCACGATATCTCCCGATTGGCTGCGGCATTCATCCTTACGGGATTGCCCGCACCGTGTCCGTCACTCGCAGGTACTTGCACTCGGGGTGGTCGAAGTACTTCGGTCGCTCGCACGCATCTTTCATGCAGCGGTAGAGGGAGAAGTGCGTGCGCGGCTCGCATAGCACGCGCGGATTGTTCGGCTCCTTCTTGACGGCCTCGGCGGGGGACGGCGGGCTTGGCATTTCCTCCGCTACGGCGCGAGACGGCGGCGGCTCCCCCTCGGGCGGCGCTTGCGCCACCGGGGCCTCTTCCCACGCAGCGGGCTCGCCCGGTGCCGCTTCCGGCACAGCGGTTCCCGGTAGCGGCAACTGCGGCTCGGCCACCGCGCCGGAGGGCACCAATGGGGGTAATTCCGCCCGCGACTCGGGCAGGACGGTCACCGGCGGCTCCGGGGGGAGGAGAGAAGCGGGCAGTCCGTCCGGTTCCATGCTGTGCGCCAGGGAGCCCGACACCCCCTTCGCGTCACGGTAGTCCGACCACATCGTCCAGCCGCCTGCCCCCAGGATGACGAGCGCCACCACCGCGATACCCCCGAACAACCTCCGGCGCCAGCTGCCCGCTTTCGCGTCGCCCCGCGATTGCGGAGACCCGCCGATCTGCGCCGGATCCGGGCTTAGGGCCGCCTCCAAGGCGGCACGCCAAGCAGCATCGTCGGTATCGTCCATGCGCCCGCCTGGAGCTTGCCCGGGAGGCGATCCGAACCGGGCCCCGGTTTCCCACGCCAGCGCCGCTTGCAGTTTCGCCTCGGCTTCCGTCGACCGGGGCTCCGAGCGTCTCGGGGACGTGTCCTCGACGTTTCCGTTATCAGCGGCACTCGGGAAAACATGGAAAGGCGCGCTCTCGCGGGACGACGGGAGCGGAGGCGACGTCTCGTGCCGCTGAGCTTCCTCGACCGCGGGCGGCACCACGATGGATTCCGCGGCGCTGCGGCCGCCGAGCAGCGCACGCCGGAATTCAGCCACGCTCTGGGGCCGCTCCTCGGGTCTGACGTTAAGGGCCCGTTCGATCGCCGCGACGAAGGCCACGCTGTAGTTCAGTTCCGGGAAACTGCGGGAGAGGCGGTCCACGACCTCGAACAGCGGCTCCATCTGGTCGTCCAGCGCGCGGACGGTGGAGGCCAGCGGCGATCGACCGCTGACGCAGTAGTAGGCGACCGCGGCCAGCGCGTAGAGGTTGGTCCACGGCCCCTGCCGCAGCGTGGTCGATTCGGCGTACTGCTCGATCGCTGCGAAGGCCGGATCGAGGACGGCGGTGAGCGCCTCGTCCCGATCGCCGACGGCAGGGTGCGCGGCGCCGACATCCAGCAGCACCGGGCGGCCGTCGGGCAGCAGCAGGACGTTCCCCGGCGAGATGTCGCGGGGATAGCACGAAACGCCGTGCAGAAGGTCGACCGCGCCGAGCAGCGGCAACAGCAGGCCGCGCAGCCAGGCTTCGTCCGGCGGTCGCTTCATGGCCTGACGCGCGGCCCTGAGGGTGACTCCCTCGTAGTAGGGCATCACGATATAGGCGGTGCCGTTGTCCTCCCAGAAGCGATACACGCGCACCAGGGCCGGGTGATCGAAACGGGCCAGCAGTCGGGCCTCGTCGACGAAGGACTTGAGGCCGAGGGTGAAGGTCTGAGCGTGCCTGTCCGAACGCAGGACCACCTCCGTTCCGCTGCCCCGCGACGCGAAGGCGGCGGGGAGGTACTCCTTGAGGGCGACTTCGCGCTGCAGGCCATGGTCCATCGCCAGATAGACGATGCCGAATCGCCCTTCGCCCAGGACGGACAGAAGCTCGTACTCGGCGAGCCGGGTGCCAGGGCGCAACGCATTGTGGTTCGGCTCGATCCGGCGCTGCGCCGTCTGGATGGCGGGACCGCTGAAGGGAGGAAATTGGGAAGGTGAAGGTTGGTTCATGGGGCAATCGGCAAAACTGAGGCCGTCCGCGGGGAAGCGCTTCGACTTCGGCTAGGTGGCCGGGAATCCAGGCGTCGGCGGTGGCCAGGAGAAATTGACACGCTGCAGCAAGGGTACGCGGCTCGCCGGGAATCGGTGCAGTTGCTACTTTTTTTCACAATTCCGATCGAACCGGGGCGGCTCGCTATCGCGGGTGGAATGCCGCGCTTCGGCTTCCCCAGGTCCATCTGGCGAGCGGGCTCGAACGCTGCGGTGACTCTCGGCAAGGCGGCTCGATTCCCCCTCAACTGAATACTCCTGGTACGCAGTTCGCCGCAAAGTGTGGTTGGATCCGTGCAAAGTCGGCAGCGGCGTGACCAAGTGAAGTCGGCGTTGGAGGTGTGGCAGGGGACGGCGTCACCCGCGCTCAGCAGCGCCCATGGCTTAGAATGGGCCGATGAGTTTCACCGTCCGCGCCATCACCCTCGACCTCGACGACACCCTGTGGCCGTTCGCCCCGATCGGCGTCCGGATCGAGCAGGCTATTCACGACTGGATGCTGTTGCATAGTCCGCGCACCGCCCGGATGTTCCCGATCCCGGCGATGCGGGCGCTGCGCGAGCGGATCTTCGCCGACAATGCGGAGCTGGCGCACGACGTGAGCGCGCTGCGCCGGCTGACGCTCGCGCACGCCCTGCGCGAGAGCGGTGCCGATCTGTCCCTGCTGGAGTCCGCGTTCGAAGCGTTCTACGCCGCGCGCAACCAAGTGGAGTGCTATCCGGACAGCCTCGACGCCCTGCAACGCCTTGCCGCGCGGATGCCGGTGGCGGCGATCACGAACGGCAACGCCGACCTGCAGCGAATCGGCTTGGCCGGGCACTTCGCCTTCCAGCTTGGCGCGTGCGAGCACGGCGCCGCCAAGCCGGACCGTGGCATCTTCCTGGCCGCGTGCACGCGTCTGGGCTACCGGCCGGCCGAAGTGCTGCACGTCGGCGATCACGTCGAGACGGACGTAGCTGGCGCCGCCCGCGCCGGCCTGCGCGCGTGCTGGCTCAACCGGGTGGGCGCACGCTGGGAGCGCGAGGACGTGCGGCCCGACCTGGAGTTCGTCGCTCTCACCGAACTCGCGGACTGGCTGGAGGCGCAGGCGCGCGAGGAGGACTGCCTCCCGGACGCCGCGCATGCGGGGCTGACCGGGGAATCGTCCGTCTGACCCGTCAGTGCCCGGGCCGTAGCGGGGCAGTCGGTTGCTGCTGACTGTGCTGGCCTGCCAGCACCCGGAACCCGATCACAGCGTCGCTGCCCAACGGCAATGCTGCGCTGGAGCCCCCTTACGAGGGAGGGACCACGCGCCCCTGGGGACGGCCATGAGGCACTTCATACGACGTCCGGTCAGTATTCCGATCGAGATTCGGGGCGGCGAGCACGCCGTGGGCGTGATGAGGCAGGGCGTATTCAACACCGACACTGACTCGGGTGTTGGCAAGACCTGTAACTGGACACCCCTCGCCCAGTTGTTGCGTCGACGCGGAATGCCTGCGCGCTTGCGCAAGCCACTACAAAGGTTATCGAGATGACGGACATCACTGACAACATGCGCACGTATTCCTCTCAGGTGGTGGATGGCATCGAGGCCACCCCCGCTCGTGCCATGTTGCGTGCGGTCGGTTTCACCGACGAGGATTTCAAGAAGCCGCAGATCGGCATCGCCTCGACCTGGGCCAATGTCACGCCCTGCAACATGCACATCGACAAACTCGCGCGCGAGGCCGAGAAGGGTGCCAACGCGGCGGGTGGGAAGGCCGTTATCTTCAACACCATCACCGTCTCGGACGGCATCGCCAATGGCACCGAAGGCATGAAGTATTCGCTGGTGTCGCGTGAAGTCATCGCCGACTCCATCGAAACCGTGGCCGGCTGCGAAGGCTTCGACGGCCTCATCGCCGTGGGGGGTTGCGACAAGAACATGCCCGGTTGCCTCATCGGCATGGCACGCCTGAACCGCCCCTCGATCTTCGTCTACGGCGGCACCATCAGGCCCGGCGCCGGCCACACCGACATCATCTCGGTGTTCGAGGCCGTCGGCCGGCACGCCGCAGGCGAACTCAGCCTGGTGCAGGTCAAGCAGATCGAGGACACCGCCATCCCGGGTCCGGGCTCGTGCGGCGGCATGTACACCGCCAACACCATGGCCTCGGCCATCGAAGCCCTGGGCATGTCGCTGCCGGGTTCGTCGGCGCAGGACGCGATCTCGACCGACAAGGCCTCGGACTGCTTCCGTGCCGGTCAGCAGGTGCTGGAACTGCTGGCACGCGACATCAAGCCGCGTGACATCATGACCCGCAAGGCCTTCGAGAATGCGATCCGCGTGATCATCGCGCTCGCCGGTTCCACCAACGGCGTGCTGCATTTGCTGGCGATGGCTCACGCCGTGGAGGTGAAGCTGGCGCTGGATGACTTCATCGAGCTCGGCAAGACCACGCCGGTGCTCGCCGACCTGCGTCCAAGCGGCAAATACATGATGTCCGAACTGGTCGCCATCGGCGGCATCCAGCCGCTGATGAAGCGCATGCTCGATGCCGGCCTGTTGCACGGCGACGTGCTTACCGTCACCGGCAAGACGCTGGCGGAGAATCTCGCCGATGTCGCCGAGTATCCGGCCGGCCAGGACATCATTCGTCCCTTCGACAACCCGATCAAGAAGGACTCGCATCTGGTCATCCTGCACGGCAACCTGTCGCCAACCGGCGCGGTCGCCAAGATCACCGGCAAGGAAGGCCTGCGCTTCGCGGGCCGCGCGCGCGTCTACCACGGCGAGGAAGCGGCGCTGGCTGGCATCCTCAACGGCGAGGTGGTCGCCGGCGATGTCATCGTGATCCGCTACGAGGGTCCGAAAGGCGGTCCGGGCATGCGCGAAATGCTGTCGCCGACCTCGGCTGTGATGGGAAAGGGCCTCGGCAAGGATGTCGCGCTCATCACCGATGGCCGCTTCTCCGGCGGCTCGCACGGCTTCGTGGTGGGTCACATCACGCCGGAAGCCTTCGATGGCGGCCCGATTGCGCTGGTCGAGAACGGCGATGCCATTACCATCGATGCGGAAACCCGCGAAATCAGCCTTGGTGTGTCGGATGCGGTGCTTGCCGAGCGCCGCGCGCGCTGGACGCAACCGAAACCGCTCTACACGCGAGGCGTGCTGGCCAAGTACGCAAAGCTCGTCTCGAGCGCCTCGGAAGGGGCCGTCACCGACAAGTAAGAGGGGGCGGACTGCTCACGAAACGGAAGAACTCGTACGCTGGACCAATACGAATAAACGAGAATCTACGATGGATTTCGGGTTCGGCAAGTCCGGACAGTCTCTTGCTCTCTACACGCCCACAGCGACAGCTTGACAGCGGTGCCGCAGCAAGCGCTCGTCGAGTCGAGGGGTGCCGCCGCGGACGCTGGCTCCAGCGCGCCGGTGAGCCCCAGGAATGCGTTCGTGTTCCAGCTGCAGTCGTATTGAAGTGCTCGCCGTACACCGTCACCGAGTCTCGCGCGGTCGGGAATTCACCCACAAAGCGCTGCCGCATGATGGCGCAGGTGGTCGTCGATGAAGCTCGTGATGAAGTAATAGCTGTGATCGTAGCCGGGCTGGATGCGCAGCGTCAGCGGATAGTTTGCCGCGCGGGCGGCAGCGTCGAGTACCGCGGGCTTGAGCTGCTCGACGAGAAACGCGTCACGGTCGCCCTGATCGACGAGGATCGGCAGCGTCTCCTGCGCCTGGCCGATCAGCACGCTCGCATCCCATTCGCGCCAGCGCGCGCGATCGGCGCCGATATAGCGCGAGAAGGCTTTTTCCCCCCACGGGCAGTGCATCGGATTGGCGACCGGTGCGAACGCCGAAACCGAGCGGTAGCGTCCGGGGTTGCGCAGCGCGCAGACGAGCGCGCCGTGCCCGCCCATCGAGTGGCCGCTGATGCCACGCCGGTCGGAGGCGGGAAAGTGCGTCTCGACGAGCGCCGGCAGTTCATCGACGACGAACTCGTGCATCCGGTAGTGCCGGGACCACGGTGCCTCGGTCGCGTCGAGATAAAAGCCTGCGCCGAGGCCGAAATCCCAGGCCCCGTCAGGGTCGCCCGGCACATCGGGGCCGCGCGGGCTCGTGTCGGGCGCGACGAGGATCAGCCCGAGTTCGGCGGCGAGGCGCTGCGCACCAGCTTTCTGCATGAAGTTCTCGTCGGTGCAGGTGAGTCCGGACAACCAGTACAGCACCGGCAGCTTCTCGCCCCGCTCGGCCTGCGGCGGCAGATAGAGCGCGAACACGGTGTCGCCGTGGAGCGCCGCCGAGCGGTGCCGGAAGCGCTGCAGCCAGCCGGCGAAGCATTTCTGCGATGAGAGCTGTTCGAGGGGCACGGCATCCTCCAGCGAAAACAGTCGGCGTGGATAACTCGGGGCGGAGCGAGACTCAGAAACGGATTACGCTGCGGATGCTCTTGCCTTCGTGCATCAGCTCGAAAGCCTGGTTGATGTCTTCGAGCGGCAGGTTGTGCGTGATGAAGACGTCGAGCGGGATCTCGCCGCGTTGCGCCTTCTCGACATAGCCCGGCAGCTCGGTGCGCCCCCTGACACCGCCGAACGCGCTGCCGCGCCACACCCGTCCGGTCACGAGCTGGAACGGGCGTGTGCAGATCTCCTGCCCGGCGCCGGCCACGCCGATGATCGTCGATTCGCCCCAGCCCTTGTGGCAGCACTCGAGCGCGGCGCGCATCAGCTTGACGTTGCCGACGCATTCGAACGAGTAGTCGACGCCGCCGTCGGTCATCTCGACGATGACGTCCTGGATCGGTTTCGCGTAGTCGTTCGGATTGACGACGTCGGTCGCGCCCAGTTGCCGTGCGAGATCGAACTTCGCCGGATTGAGGTCGATGCCGATGATGCGCGCGGCCTTCGCCATCTTCGCACCGAGAATCGCCGCAAGCCCGATGCCGCCCAGGCCGAAGATCGCGACCGTCGCGCCGGCCTCGACCTTCGCGGTGTTGAGCACTGCGCCGATGCCGGTCGTCACGCCGCAGCCGAGCAGGCACACCTTGTCGAGCGGCGCGTCCTTCGGGATCTTCGCGAGCGAGATCTCGGGCACGACCGTGTATTCGGCAAACGTCGACGTGCCCATATAGTGGTAGATCGGCTGGCCGTTGTACGAGAAGCGCGTCGTGCCGTCCGGCATCAATCCCTTGCCCTGCGTCGCGCGCACCGCCTGGCAGAGGTTCGTCTTGCCCGATTTGCAGAACTTGCACTCGCGGCACTCGGCCGTGTAGAGCGGTATCACGTGATCGCCCACGCTGAGCGACGTGAGGCCTTCGCCGACCGCCTCGACGATGCCCCCGCCTTCGTGGCCGAGGATCGCCGGGAAGATACCTTCCGGGTCGTCACCCGACAGCGTGAACGCATCGGTGTGGCACACGCCGGTCGCGACGATGCGCACCAGCGCTTCGCCCGCCTTGGGCGGCTCGACATCGACTTCGACGATCTGCAACGGTTGCTTCGGCCCGAAGGCGACGGCGGCGCGTGACTTGATGGTCATGGGATCGATCCTCCGAAAAACAGGGTCTCAAATGCAAGAGGGCAGCAAACGCTTGCAGAAGGCGGAGACTTCCGGCATTATGCGCGCCTCGACAACGCAACGACGTGTCGAAAGGTGGCAGAAGCGAGTGGCGGCGGCCCGAAAATCCGCGCCAATACTGTTTGTACGGCCTGCAAAGCCGGCTGATCGGTTCGATTCCGGTTCCGCCTCCAGAAGTACATGCGGGAATAGCTCAGTTGGTAGAGCGCAACCTTGCCAAGGTTGAGGTCGCGAGTTCGAGACTCGTTTCCCGCTCCAGAAATTGACAAAAGGAAGGTGCAAGCGCACCTTCCTTTTGTCGTTTACCGGCTCTGGCCATGCCCACCTGCCGAAACATTCCGTTTTCGTTGCCGCGTGCTGCCGTCGTGCCCGATTACGGGGCGAACGGCCTTTATGGCCTCGTCGGCGCGATCCGTGCCTATCTTGACGGCCAGCGCTGGACGGTACCGGGCGAGGAACGTGCCGATTCCGCGCAGGACGAACCCGCGCCGGTGCTGGTGTTCCTGCTTAT
This sequence comes from Aromatoleum buckelii, assembly GCF_012910785.2. Classification (GTDB taxonomy): domain Bacteria; phylum Pseudomonadota; class Gammaproteobacteria; order Burkholderiales; family Rhodocyclaceae; genus Aromatoleum; species Aromatoleum buckelii. The sequence goes on from NZ_WTVH02000009.1 coordinate 934,086, forward strand.
CGACGGCCTCGGTGACGCGTTCCTGCAGCGTTTTGGAGCGGGAAGCGCGTTGCTCGCGAACCGACGGCGACGGCTGACTTCGGTTTTTCCGAGCACGACGGCGAGCGCAGTGACGACCACGCTCACCGGACTGGCGCCGGCCCGCCATGGGTTGACCGGCTGGTTCATCCACGACAGGCGGTTCGGCGGGGTGGTCGCGCCGTTGCCGATGAGGAAACGTTCGGGCGGACTCATTCGTCGCCCGATGGCGCCGGAGCGCCTCTTTCCGTACCCGAGCCTGTTCCAGAACCGCAGGCGCAAGTCGATTTACGTCAATCCGCGCAGCATCGCGTATTCGCCATACTCGGCGAGGCATGGGCGTGGCGCCGACAGCGTCGCGTATCGCGGGCTGCAGGGAATGGTCGCTGCGATAGCGACTGCAGCAAGGGCGCTGAAGAGCGCAGCGGGCGGGTATATCCACGCCTACTATCCGGTGTTCGATGCCCTCAGTCATGCGCACGGCTGCGAGTCCGACGAGGCCGTCGCGCAGTTTCGCCACATCGACGCCGCATTCGCCGCCTTGCTCGATAAACTCGCCGGAGCCGGCGTCGAGGTCGTTGCGAGCGCAGATCACGGCTTCATCGATTCACCTGCGCAGCGCGTGATCCGCTTCGAACGGTTTGCGGACGCCGCGGCAATGCTCGCCGGGCCGTTGTTCGGCGAACGTCGGGCTGCGCTTTGCGAGCTTCGCCGGGGGGCGGAGGACGATTTCCGCTCGTTCGTCGAGGCGGAACTGGCGGGCAAGGCAGTGTTGGTCCGTTCGCCGGAGCTGCTGCGCAGCGGGTTTTTCGGGCCGGGGCCGCGACACCGGCAGTTGCGCGAACGCATCGGCAGCCATGCACTGCTGATGGAAGCCGGCTGGACGATCACGGACAGCATGCCCGGCGAACACGCGCACCGGATGATTGGCGTGCATGGCGGACTGTCGCCGCAGGAAATGTGGGTGCCGCTGATTCACGCCCGCTGTTGAAGCTGACGGGGAGCGAGCCGGCAGGGGGTTAGTGCAACTCTTCGTCGTCGGGCGGTACGGGGAGCACCATGATGCCTTCGTCGATGAGTTCCCCGATGTCGTCGTGCGATGCTTTCCCTTTGATGTTGCGCGCTTCGCTTTCGCCGTAGTGGATGCGGCGCGCTTCCTCGACGAACCGCTCGCCGACGTCCTCCGACTCCTTGCCGAAGCGGCGCAGCATTGCCACGGCCGTGGCGACCGCGTCCATCTGCTGGGGTGTGGCAGGGCGCGGCGAGGCGCGCGGCGCCGGAGCGGCGGGCGGCCCGGAGCCGGTGTTGATGTACGGAGCGCTCGGACGCCGGCTGATCGAGGCCGAGCCGCAAACGGGACAGACGACCTGTCCGCGCTCACGCTGTGCTTCGAACGCGGCAGCCGAGCCGAACCAGCCTTCGAACAGGTGCTCGTGGTCGCAGCAAAGGTTCAGAACGATCACCGCAGGAAGTCCTGGAGAAAATCACGCACCGTGCGCTCGCTGGTGCCGGGGACGGGACTTGAACCCGTAAGCCCGAAGGCGGCGGATTTTAAGTCCGCTGTGTATACCGATTTCACCACCCCGGCGCGATGGGTGGCGCATTCTACCTTGCGGCCAACACGCCTGCACACCGGTCGCCGGCCGTTCCTCGCCGCGCAGCCGGCTCAGCGATCGTGCGGTTTTTTCTTGCCAGGTTTGAAGCCGGGGGAGGGCGGGCGCTTTTCGCTGCTGAAGGATCTCGGGCCGGGGCTGCCGGGACGAGGCGGCTTGCTTCCGGGGTGGGCCGCGTGACGCGGTGCTCCGCCCGGACGAGGGGCTCCCGGACGCACGCGGGCCGCATCGCGCTTCGCTTCCTCGGCGTCGAGCGGGCGGATGTTCAGCTGGTGCTGGCGTACGCGCACGCGGCGCAGGATGTCGAGGACGTCGTGCGGCAGGCCGCTCGGCAGTTCGACGGTGCTGTAGTCCTCGTAGAGGTTGATTTGCCCGATATAGCGGCTTTCGATGCCGGCCTCGTTGGCGATCGCGCCGACGATGTCCTTCGGCGTCGCCTGCTGGTTGCGGCCGACTTCGATGCGGTAGCGCTGCAGATTGCCCTCGGAAAACTCGCGCCGGCGTTCGAGTATTTTCTCGCGGTTTTCGCGCGGCGCGCGCTCGGCGCCCGGTTCGCGTCGCGGTTCGGGGAGGCGCGCGATGTCGGGACCTTTCGACTCCGGCAACTGCAGCGGGCGCTCGCGCTGCGCGAGGAAGGCGAGCGCGGCGGCGATGTCGTGGAGTTCGGCTTCGTGGCTCGATTCCATGCCCGTGACGACGTCGCGGAAGAACGCGAGGTCTTCGGATTCGAGCACTGCAGCGACTTGCTGGCGGAACGCGGCAACCCGCTTGTCTGCGACCGCTTCGCGCGACGGCAGTTGCAGCGCCTCGATCGGCTGGCGGGTCGCGCGCTCGATGACTTTCAGCATGCGTATCTCGCGCGGCGCGACGAACAGGATCGCGCTGCCGGTGCGCCCGGCGCGCCCGGTGCGGCCGATGCGATGCACATACGCTTCGGTGTCGTACGGGATGTCGTAGTTGATGACGTGGCTGATGCGCGAGACGTCGAGGCCGCGCGCGGCGACGTCGGTCGCGACGACGATGTCGAGCTGACCGCCCTTGAGTTGTTCGATGACGCGCTCGCGCAGCTGCTGCGTCATGTCGCCGTTCAGCGCGGCGGCCGAGTAGCCGCGCGCTTCGAGCTTGTCGGCAAGCTCGACGGTCGCGGTCTTGGTGCGGACGAAGATAATAGCCGCATCGAAATCCTCCTCGACTTCGAGGATGCGCGTCAGCGCGTCGAGCTTGTGCGCGATGCTGACCTGGCAGTAGCGCTGGCGGATCGCCTCGACCGTGGTCGTGCTGGTCTTGATCTTCACCTCGCGCGGGTCGCGCAGGTAACGGTGCGCGACGCGGCGGATCGCATCGGGCATCGTCGCCGAGAACAGCGCGGTCTGCCGCTCGGCCGGCGTGTGCTGCAGGATCCATTCGACGTCGTCGATGAACCCCATGCGCAGCATCTCGTCGGCTTCGTCGAGCACCAGCGTCGTCAGGCTGTCGAGGTTCAGGCTCTTGCGCTCGATGTGGTCCATGACGCGGCCCGGCGTGCCGACGATGACGTGGGCGCCGCGGGCGAGCTGGCGCAGCTGCACGACCATGCTCTGGCCGCCGTACACCGGCAGCACGTGGAAGCCGGGCAGGTTCTTCGCGTAACGCTGGAAAGCCTCGGCGACCTGGATCGCGAGTTCGCGGGTCGGCGCGAGCACGAGCACCTGCGGATTCTTCACGCTGAGGTCGAGCCGGTCGAGCAGCGGCAGCGCGAACGCCGCAGTCTTCCCGGTGCCGGTCTGCGCTTCGCCGAGCAGGTCGTGCCCGGCGAGCAGATGCGGGATGCAGATCGCCTGGATCGGCGACGGCGTTTCATAGCCGATTTCGGACAGCGCGTCGAGCAGCGGTGCACGGAGATCGAGTTGGGCGAAGCTTTCGATGGGGGAAGTCATGGGATCTGATGCGGGCAGCGGAAAGGGAGGAAGCGCCGGTGCGTCGGGAGTACGGAGCGGGCGCTTCGGGAATGGTCGCATCGTACCGAAATCGCGTCGCCCCCGCTTGGCTCAATCGCGCGGGGAGACGCAGCCAGCCCCGGACTTCACCCGGAGGGACGGGCGATTTCACGCACGAGCCGCCAGACGAGCCGAGCCGCCAAGCGTGCGGTCCGGCCGTCGGGGTCGACGGAAGGGTTGAGTTCGGCGACGTCGGCAAGGCGAAGCTTGCCGCTCGCGGCGGTGAGACGGATCACCGCTTCGACGACGGTCGGCTCGACGCCGATCGTCGCCGGCGCGCTGACGCCGGGGGCGCACCCGCCCGGCAGCGCGTCCAGACACAGCGTCAGGTAGAGCCAGTCGATGCCCGCGAGGAAGCCGAACACCGTGCTTTCTATCGAGGCGAGATTGCCCACGCCCATTTCCTCGTCGAGGCGAAACGCGACGCCGAGTTCGCAGGCGCGGTCGAACAACGCGGCCGTATTCGCCGCTTCGGCGATCCCCAGCACGCAGTAGCGGAAATTCCAGCCGCGGGCGGCGCAGTCTTCGGCGATCTGCCGGAACGGGGTGCCCGAATTGCCTTCGGGCGCTGCGCGCAGATCGAAATGGGCGTCGACGTTGAGAATGCCGAAGCGCGGCGGATGCCGCTGGCGTGCACCCTGTGCGGCAAGCCCCTGCCAGGCTGCCCAGGCGATCTCGTGGCCGCCGCCGAGGCCGATCGGCACATGCCCGGCGTCGAGCAGCGCCATGATGCGTTCAGCGTAGGCAGCCTGCATTGTCTCGAGCGTCGTCTCGCCGGTGTCGCGCGTGGCGCCGCCTACATCGCCCGCGTCGTACAGCGGCTGTCTTCCGTGCCAGGCCAGGTTCGCGAGCGCGCGGCGCAGCGCCGCGGGGCCTGCGGCGGCTCCGGGACGGCCATGGTTGCGCCGCACGCCGAGATCGCAGGGGAAACCGAGCAGTGCGATGCCCGGGGGCGCCTGCGGCGGCAGCGTCGTGACGCACTGGTGCCAGCGCAATGCCCGAGGGCCTTCGTGGACATCGATGCGGCCGTGCCACGGCCCCCGATCCGCCTCACCCTTGTGCGACATCACCTGCTCCGCTGATTTGTCCGCCGAACATGCGCAGCGCAAGCGGGTTGTAGCCGAGGTGGTAGCACAGCTCGACAGGGGCGTCGACGTTCCACAGGCCGAGATCGGCGAGTTTTCCGGCCTCCAAGGTGCCAAGGTCGCTGACGCGGCCGAGCGCTCTGGCCGCGTTGCGCGTGACGCCGGCGAGCGCCTCGGCAGGGGCGAGACGGAACAGCACGCAGGCCATGTTGAGCGCGAGCAGCAGCGAACTGAGCGGCGAAGTGCCGGGGTTGCAGTCGGTGGCGATCGCGATCGGCACGCCGAGCGCACGCAGCCGGGCGACCGGTGGAAGCTGCGTCTCGCGCAGGAAATAGAATGCTCCCGGCAGCAGCACGGCGACGCTGCCGGCTGCGGCGAGCGCCGCCGCACCGGTGTCGGAAAGATGTTCCAGATGATCGGCGCACAGCGCGCCGTAGCGGGCCGCGAGCGCCGCGCCGCCACCCGAATCCGACAGCTGTTCGGCATGCACCCTGACCGGCAGCCGGAGCGCCCGGGCCGCGCGGAACACCGCTTCGGTCTGCGCCGGGCTGAACGCGATGTGCTCGCAGAACGCGTCGACGGCATCGACGAGGCCTTCGCGAAAGAGCGCCGGCAGCATCACGTCGCAGACTTCAGCGATGTAGTCGTCGGCACGTCCGTCGTATTCGGGCGGCAGCGCGTGCGCGCCGAGGAACGTCGTCGTCACGCGTACCGGCGCGGTGTCTCCCAGCGTGCGCGCCGCGCGCAGCATGCGTCGCTCGGCGGACAGTTCGAGTCCGTAGCCCGACTTGATCTCCACCGTTGTGACCCCTTCGGCGATCAGTCGGTCGAGACGCGGGCGGCTCGCGGCGACGAGCGCTTCCTCGTCGGCTGCTCGCGTCGCCGCGACCGTCGCGCGAATGCCGCCGCCGGCGCGCGCGATCTCCTCGTAGCTCGCGCCCTGCAGGCGCAGTTCGAACTCTTGCGCGCGGTTGCCGGCATGGACGAGATGGGTGTGGCAGTCGATCAGCCCCGGCAGCAACCAGCGGCCGGCGCCATCGATCTCTTGGGCAGCGCGGGCCTCGCGCGGCAGGTCGCGTTCGGCGCCGAGCCAGACGATGCGCCCGGCCCGCACCGCGAGCGCACCGTCACGCAGCATGCCGTATGGTTCGTCGCCGGCGAATGTTGCCAGATGCACGCGGCGGAACAGCAGGTCCCAGGCGGCCATGTGATCAGGCGTCGTGCATCGGCAGGCGCAGGCCGATTTCCCGCGCCGTCGCGAGCGCTTCCTCGTAGCCCGCGTCGGCGTGGCGCATCACGCCGCTCGCCGGGTCGTTGAACAGCACTCGGGCGATCCGGCGCGCCGCGCCGTCGGTGCCGTCGCAGACGATCACTTGGCCTGCGTGCTGCGAATACCCCATGCCGACGCCGCCACCGTGATGAAACGACACCCACGTCGCGCCGCTCGCGGTGTTGAGCAGCGCGTTGAGGAGCGGCCAGTCGGACACCGCGTCGGAGCCGTCGCGCATCGCCTCGGTTTCACGGTTCGGGCTCGCGACCGAACCGGTATCGAGATGGTCGCGGCCGATGACGATCGGCGCATGCAGTTCGCCGTGGCGCACCATCTCGTTGAACGCGAGGCCGACGCGATAACGGTCCTTCGGGCCGAGCCAGCAGATGCGCGCGGGCAGGCCCTGGAACGTGATGCGATGGCGGGCGAGATCGAGCCAGTTGTGCAGGTGCCGGTCGTCGGGGATCAGCTCCTTCACTTTCGCGTCGCTGCGATGGATGTCCTTCGGCTCCCCCGACAGCGCGACCCAGCGGAACGGGCCGTAGCCGCGGCAGAACAGCGGGCGGATGTACGCCGGGACGAAGCCGGGAAAGGCGAACGCGTCGATGACGCCGGCGTCGTGGGCCATCTGGCGAATGTTGTTGCCGTAGTCGAACACCGCCGCCCCGGCTCGCTGCAACGCGAGCATCGCGCGCACCTGATTCGCCATCGAGCGCTTCGCCGGTTCGACGATGCTCTGCGGGTCGCTGCGCTGGCGCTCGCGCCATTGTTGCAGCGTCCAGCCTTGTGGCAGGTAGCCGTGGATCGGATCGTGCGCGCTGGTCTGGTCGGTGACGACATCGGGGACGACGCGGCGGCGCGCGATTTCCTCGAACACGTCGGCTGCGTTGGCGACGAGGCCGACCGACAGCGTGCGGTCCTCGGCCCGCGCCGCGTCGAGCAATGCCAGCGCCTCGTCGAGCGACGCAGCCTTGCGGTCGAGGTAGTGCGTCTTCAGGCGCAGGTCGACGCGCGTCTCGTCGCACTCGACTGCCAGCATCGAGAAGCCCGCCATCGTTGCCGCGAGCGGCTGCGCGCCGCCCATGCCGCCAAGCCCCCCGGTGAGGATCCATCGCCGCGCGGCGTGCCCGCCGAAATGACGATCGGCGCAGGCGGTGAAGGTCTCGTACGTACCCTGCACGATGCCCTGCGAGCCGATGTAGATCCACGAACCTGCCGTCATCTGGCCGAACATCATCAGGCCTTTGCGATCGAGCTCGTTGAAGTGCTCCCAGGTCGCCCACTTCGGCACCAGGTTGGAATTCGCAATCAGCACGCGAGGCGCATCGACGTGGGTGCGGAACACGCCGACCGGCTTGCCGGACTGCACCAGCAGCGTCTCGTCCTCGCCGAGCTCGCGCAGCGTCGCGAGGATGCGGTCAAAGCATGCCCAGTCGCGCGCGGCGCGCCCCATGCCGCCATAGACGACGAGATGTTCGGGGTGCTCGGCGACTTCGGGGTCGAGGTTGTTCTGGATCATCCGCCACGCGGCCTCGATCAGCCAGTTGCGGCAGTGCAGCGTCGCGCCATGCGGCGACTGCACGACGCGGCCTGGCGCGTAGCGGGGATCGGTGCTGTGGACTTCGTTCATCGCGGCCTCCTGCGGGCGCTTCAGAGGGGTTCGACATCCGGCGCGGGCGAACGGGACGCATCGCCGTCCGCCAGGCGTTCCGAGTCGAAGGACAACGGACAATGGCGAGCGAAGGCTCCCGCCGACACCTGGTCCTTGATCGATGCGATATCCGGCGCGAAATAGCGGTCGATGTCGTAATGCGGGACGCGGCTGCGGACCAGCGCGAGCACGGCCTGCAGGCGTGGCGAGGTGCGATGCGGCGTGCGCAGCTCGACCCCCTGCGCCGCGGCGAGCAGCTCGATCGCGAGGATCGTCGCGGTGTTGTCGGCGAGCTCGCCGAGCTTGCGTGCGGCGAACGTTGACATCGAGACGTGATCCTCCTGGTTCGCCGACGTCGGCAGCGAATCGACGCTCGCCGGATGCGCGAGAAGCTTGTTCTCGGACGCGAGCGCAGCTGCGGTGACGTGCGCGATCATGAAGCCGGAATTGACGCCGCCTTCGGTGACGAGGAAAGGCGGCAGGCCCGACAGCGTCGCGTCGATCAGCAACGCGATGCGCCGCTCGGCCAGCGCGCCGATCTCGGCCGCGGCCAGTGCGAGCGCGTCCGCGGCGAAAGCGACCGGTTCGGCATGGAAGTTCCCGCCCGACAGCACTTCACCGCTGTCGGGAAAAACCAGCGGGTTGTCGGACACGGCGTTCGCTTCGATCAGCAGCACGCGCGCGGCGTGGCGCATCTGGTCGAGGCAGGCTCCCATGACTTGCGGCTGGCAGCGCAGGCTGTACGGATCCTGCACTTTGCCGCAGTCGCGATGCGCGAGGTTGATCCCGCTGCCTTCGAGCAATTGCCGATAGCTGGCGGCAGCGTCGATCTGCCCCGGCTGACCGCGCAACGCGTGGATCCGGGCATCGAAGGGCTTGAACGAACCGGCCGCGGCGTCGACCGACAGCGCTCCGGCGACGAGCGCGGTGCGAAACACCGTTTCGATCGCGAACAGATTGACGAGCGCCAGCGCAGTCGACACTTGCGTGCCGTTGAGCAGCGCAAGGCCTTCCTTCGCCGCGAGCCTCATCGGCGCGAGTCCGGCGATCGCCAGGGCCTCGGTTGCGGGTACGCGTCGGCCTGCGACGTCGGCCTCGCCGATGCCCAGCAGCAGCGCCGAAAGATGCGCGAGCGGGGCGAGATCGCCGCTCGCACCGACCGAACCCTTGGACGGCACGCGGGGCACGACGCCTGCGTTGAAAAGTCCCAGCAGCGCATTGATGAGTTCGACGCGCACCCCTGAGTGTCCGCGCGCGAGGCTTGCGATCTTCAGCGCCAGCACGAGGCGCACTGTCGGCCCCGAAAGCGTTTCGCCGACTCCCACCGCGTGCGACAGCACGAGGTTTTTTTGCAGCAGTTCGAGCTGGTCGTCGGGGATGTGCGTCTGCGCGAGGCGGCCGAAACCGGTGTTGATGCCGTAGGCCGGCTCGCCGCTGCGCGCGATCGCCTCGACCGTTGCGGCACCGCGCGCGATCGCCGAAAAGCAGCCCGGTTCGAGCTCTAGCCGGCTGTCGCTGAACGCGATCGTGCGCAGTTCGGCGAGGGTCAATCGACTTGGGTGAAGGCAAACTGCAGTCATCGTGCGTTCCCCTGCTCGCGCTTTGACCGCTCGTGCGCCGGAAAATTTGTTGCCCGGGGCGCGGCCGCAGTCATACGGCACTCGTCGCGCCAGGATGGTTCGTCGCTCGTGTTCGTGCACCGGATGCCTTTCACCGTTTCAGCATAGAAGGTGATTCGGCTGGCGTTATTGAATTTGCTTTGTCCGATCGGCTGGCCCTGGGGGCGGGAAGGCGCTACCCTTGGGCATCGCGGCGGTCTGCCATTGAAGATCAAAAACGAAAACCCGGCCAGTTCGGCGATCTCGCCTCATGACAGCAGCACCCACCCCGACCATCCGTTCCCGACTCGCCCTGCTTGTCATGGCGTGCATTCTGCCCGCGTCATTGATGACCGCGGCGCTGATTCATTACAACTATCAGCGTGAGAACGCTCAACTTGTGCGCGAGGTGATCGCGACTGCCCGCGCGCTGACGTCCGCCATCGACCGCGAACTGGCCGCGACGGAGTCGGCGCTGAACGTCCTCGCGACGTCGCCCTACCTGGCTTCCAACGATCTCGCGGCTTTCCACCGCCAGGCGGTAAAGGTTCTGCAAACCCAGTCGGCCAACAACGTCGTGCTGACCGATACGACCGGCCGGCAGCGGATCAACACGTTCCGGCCGTTCGGCGAACCCTTGCCTTTCGAAGGGGCGATGCCGCAGTTGAGGCACGTCCTGGACACAGGGCGTACGTATGTCTCGGGGCTTTTTGTCGGGCCGGTGGTGCACCGGCCGGCGCTCAGCATCTCGGTACCGGTGCACCGCGACGAGCGGATCGTCTATGTCTTAAGCATGGGTTTTTTTCCGGATCGCCTGGCCGGGATTCTCAACGAGCAGCGCCTGCCGCGCGGCTGGACCGGTGAAATACTCGATGGCGAAGGCATTGTCGCTGCCCACACCGAAATGGAGCAGTTCATCGGGCGGAAGGGTTCGCAGGCCTTGACGGAGAGGCTCGCCGAAGCCGCCGAGGGATCGGTCGAAATCCTCACCGACGCGGGCCTTCCTGTCATATCCGTTTTCAGCCGATCCGCCGTTTCGCGGTGGACGACGGTCATCAGCATTCCCCGGGAAGCGCTCACGAGCGAGCTGCAGCAGTCGCTCGGGTGGCTGGTCCTCGGCACGGCGGTTCTGCTGGGCAGCAGTCTGCTTCTTGCCTGGAGGCTCGGAGGCCGGATTGCCGGCGCTTTCTACGGACTGACCGGTCCGGCCGTGGCCCTGGGCGCCGGCGAGACGATCGTCGTTCCGAGCTTCCGGCTACGGGAAGCCGACGAAGTCGGAGGGGCGCTGATCAAGGCATCTGCAATGTTGCAGCAGACCCGGCACAAGGCACTCCACGACGAACTCACGGGGCTGGCGAATCGTGCACTGCTCGACGAAATCGTCAACGATCAGCTGGCGCTGTCGCAGCGATGCAACAGCCAGCTTGCTCTTCTTTACATCGATCTCGACGGCTTCAAGGCGGTAAATGACTGCCACGGCCATGGAATCGGCGATGAGCTGCTGCGAGTCGTGTCGCGCCGTATCAACGGGGCCATTCGGTGTTCCGACGTGGCAGCGCGCCTGGGCGGTGACGAGTTCGTCGTCGTGATGTTCACGGCAGGGGCGGATGGGGCGGCGGCGCTGGCTCGCAAACTGGTGGAAACGCTTTCCGAACCGTACCAAATCGGCGAAGTCCCGATCGGCATCTCTGCGAGCATCGGCATTGCAATATCTTCCGGCATGGAAACCACGTGCGAGAGGCTGCTGGAGCAGGCGGACGCCGCGATGTATCGCTCCAAGGCCAAGGGAAAGCGGTGCTACACGATCGTGCCGGGCGAAACGGGTTTATGCACGCCTGCGGGGAACGCAGAGGGATGCGTTTCGCGCAGCTGAACGGTTCGCTGTGGCGATTCGTCGGCGAAGGCTATGTCGTTTCCCGGGACTGCCGCAGCAGCGGCCACGCCTGCCGGGCTCTCCGGTTGCTCTCGTGACACCTAAATCCCAGGCCGAAGATGCGATCATGGGAGCCGATCACTTTCCGGAGCACAATCGAGCATGAAGAAATCGCACCACATCCGCGCCCGCAATTTCCCGTCCGCCCAGGACGAAGTCGAGGCCGCGAAACCTCATTCGCCGTACGATGCGCCTGGCAGCTCTTTTCGCATGGCGTTCGCGGACAACGAATTCCTGCTGCGCGAGGAGCTGCGACCGGTGCGGCTGCAGCTCGAACTGCTGAAGGCGGAGCTGATCCAGCAGGAGCAGGGGGTCGAATCGACGGTCGTGGTGTTCGGCAGCGCGCGCTTCAAGTCGCCCGAAGTGGCGGCGGCGATGCTCGACGAGGCGCGCGCGGGCGATGATCCGATCGCGATCCGGCGCGCCGAGCAGATGGTGAAGAACGCCCGTTACTACGCTGAAGCGCGCCGTTTCGCCGAGCTGGTCACGCTTGAAGCCGACGCGCTCGGCGAGCCCGTCATCATCGCCACTGGCGGTGGCCCCGGGGTCATGGAAGCGGGCAATCGCGGCGCGCACGACGCGGGCGGGCGCAGCATGGGCATGAGCATTTTCCTGCCGTTCGAGGAAGCCCCGAACCCGTGGATCACGCCAGAGCTGTGTTTCCAGTTCCATTACTTCGCGATCCGCAAGATGCATTTCCTGATGCGCGCAGTCGCGGTCGTGAGCTTTCCCGGCGGTTTTGGCACCCTCGACGAACTGTTCGAAGTGCTGACCCTGACACAGACGCGCAAGATCCGCCGCCGCCCGATCATTCTCATCGGACGCGATTTCTGGCGGCGCCTGATCGACTTCGACGTGATGATCGAGCATGGCGTGATCAGCCCGCAGGACGTCGAGCTTTTCCACTACGTGGAGACCGCTGAAGAAGCTTGGGACGCGATCAAGGCCGCCTACAGCGAAGACAACCCTGCGCTGGTGGCCCGTCAGTTGAGGGCGAGCTGAATCTTGTTCGGGCTGCCCGGGAGGAGGGCGCGACGTTACGCTCAGCGAAACACGGGACGGTTGGGGAGCTGATCCTCCCGCTGCGGTGGGGTTTCACCCGGGCCGTGACTGGCCGGAAAGTGCTGCTCGAGCGCCGCCGTGACGGCGTCGATCGCCTGGCCGAGGCCCTCTTCGTAGCGCCCGGCGCGGAACTCCGCGCTCATGCTGGCCAGCGTCTCCCGCCAGTAGGCGTCGTCGACGTGCCGTGCGAGGCCGCGATCGGCGACGATGTCGATGCGATGCTCCGCCAGTTGCAGGTAGATCAGCACGCCGTTGTTCAGTTCGGTATCCCACACCCGCAGCTTGCCGAATTCCGTCAGCGCGCGCTCGCGCACCACCTGCTCGATGGGCACGCCGCGACGTAAATGGCGCCACAGGTAGCTCATCGGCAGGCTCGCTTCGATGCACACGCAGATTTCGCCGGTGTGACGCCGTTCGCTGTCGCGCACGCGCGCCTCGAGACGGTGCAGCGTGTCGTCCCCGATCGCCCGACGCGCATCGTTGGAATCGAGCCACAAGTGGCGCAGCACGCGCATCACGATGTTCATCGATGACTCCCGCTCCGGTTGGGCAGCCTTACCATCGTCCCGACGCGCCGCCGCCGCCGAAACTGCCGCCGCCGCCGGAGCCGAATCCGCCACCCCCACCTCTGCCGCCTCCGCCCCAGATGATCGGGCCGCCAAACCGCCGCCTCCGCGGCCACCCCGGCCTCCTCCGCCGATGCCCAGCACGAGCACGAAAATGAACGCGACGACGCCGGCGATGATCGCCAGCAACAGGCTGCCGAGCAGCAGCTGCGCGAGCAGGCCGGCGACGCCTCCGGTGGCGAGCGCCCCGAGCTTGCGTCCCAACATGCCGACGAGCACCGCCCCGACGATCGGTACGCCGACGAACAGGAAGGCCCCGAGGTCTTCGAGCGACGGCCCTTCGCCGCGCCCGCGGACGTCCGGCTCCGGCAGCGGCAGGTTTTCGCCGCGGATGCGCGCCATCAACGCGTCGAGGCCGGCGTCGATGCCGGCCGCGAACTCACCTCGGCGGAAAGCCGGCGTGATCGCGCGGTCGATGATGTGGAACGCGGCGAGATCCGGCACCGCGCCTTCGAGCGCGCGGGCGATTTCGATGCGCACGCGGCGGTCGTCTTTCGCGACGACCATCAGGATGCCGTCGCCGATGTCGCGCCGGCCGATCTTCCACTCGGCCGCGACACGGTAGGCGTAGGCGGCGATGTCCTCGGGCGCGGTCGTGGCGACGATCAGCACGACGATCTGGGCCCCGCGTTCCGCTTCGAAGGTCGCAAGCTTCGCTTCGAGCGCCTGTCGTTCGCCGGCATCGAGCGTGCCGGTCTGGTCGATGACGCGCGCAGTGAGGGCGGGAACCGGCTGCAGATCCTGCGCGAACGACGCGGCCGGGCACAGCAGTGCCGCGAGCGCGACGAATGCAAGGAATGCGTTCGAAACGCTCGCCAGCCAGCGGCGAGCAATGGCGGCGACAGCCGACAGGCCGGCAGCGAAGGGAGCGGTACAGGGGAGGCAGCTCATCGGATGAGGTCGGACGATGATCGTGGCGGCGCGGTCCGTCGCTCAGCGTGCCCCCGACGTGCCGAAATCGACGCTCGGCGGACGCGAGATTTCCTGTTCGTTCGCGACCGTAAAACCGGCTTTCGGCTCGTAGCTGAAGATCATCGCCGTCAGGTTCGTCGGAAAGCTGCGCGCGAGCACGTTGTATTCCTGCACGGTCTTGATGTAGCTGTTACGCGCGACGGTGATGCGGTTCTCGGTTCCTTCCAGTTGCACGCGCAAGTCCTGGAAAGCCTGGTTCGCCCGCAGGTTCGGGTAATTTTCGGCAACGGCCAGCAGCCGCGACAGCGCGCCGCCGAGCTGGCTCTGCGCCTGCTGGAAGCGTTCCATCGCCTGCGGATCATTGAGCATCTCGGGCGTGACCTGGATCGCCGTCGCGCGCGAGCGCGCTTCGATGACGCGGGTCAGCGTTTCCTGTTCGAAATTCGCTTCGCCTTTGACGGTGTTGACGAGGTTCGGAATCAGATCGGCGCGGCGCTGGTACTGGTTCAGCACTTCGGCCCAGGCTGCTTTGCTCTGCTCGTCGAGGCGCTGGAAATCGTTGTAGCCGCAGCCGCCGAGGCCGAGCAGCGCGCAGGCGGCGACGACCACGGAGAAGCGTCGGAAAAGTCTCTCGAACATGCGGGGCGTCCCTCCATCGATTGTTGCGCACGGGCAGCGGCCCGGTCGAGGCCGGACTGCAAGCCTTCGGCCCGCTGCTCGGCCACGCGCCATCATAAGGCCGCCCGAAGTCTAGGTGTCCGGAATATTTGCGCTGCCTCCAGCCCTGCGTGGCTCGTGGCGGCGCAAGCGCTGCACCACTTCGGCGTCTCCCTTCTTCATTGCGGGCCCGCACAGCGGCGCCAAGCGCACCCTGCGCGTTCCTCTCCGCTGCCCTGCCTATACTGGGCTATCAGAGGGTCACAGCTCGCCTTGCGGCGGTGGTCGCGCGGCGGCGCAAACGGGGCGCAGGGAGTCGCGACAATGAGCGACAGCAAGGACGTCCGCATCGACATGCTCGGCGGCTTCTCGGTCTTCCGGAGTGGCCGCGCCGTCAGCCTGCCGACGCGCAAGGCGGCAGGATTGCTGGCGATTCTCGCGTCCCGGACAGGCACGGTGTTTTCACGCGAACGCCTTGCCGACATGCTGTGGGGGCGCAGCGCCGAGGCGCAGGCACGCGCAAGCCTGCGCCAGGCACTTGCGCAGTTGCGCAAGTCGCTCGACGACGGGGGCGAATCGGTGATCGGGGCCAACAGCGAAGGCCTGCACCTCGTACCCGGTCGCGTCAGGGTCGATGTCGCGGAGTTCCAGAGCGCGTCGGCCGAAGGCAGCCCGTCGGCCCTCGAGCGCGCCGCCCAGCGTTATCGCGGTCCTTTTCTCGACGGCTTCGCCGTGAACGAGGCCCTGTTCGAGGACTGGCGCGCGCTCGAAGCTGAACGGCTGCGACGGATCGCGCTGAAGGGCATGGGAAGGCTGCTCGCACATCACGTCGAAGGCGGTGCGGTGGAGGCCGCGACAGCGCTGGCCGAGCGCGTGCTCGCGATCGACCCCGCGGCCGAAGAGGCGTACCGATTGCTGATGCGTCTGCATCCGGGCCGCGGCGCTCTCGGTTCGGCGATGCGCGAGTACGAACGCTGCAAGACTGCGATGGCGACGCTCGGGGTTCCGCCGTCCGCAGCAACCGAAGCATTGCGACAGCAAGTGCGCGTACGACCGCCGCCCGCCGAGAAGAAGAACGTCGATCCTCCGCTGATCGCGGTGTTGCCGTTCGCAAACCTGTCGGACGATGCAGAGCAGGGCTATTTCGCACGCGGCTTCACCGAGGACGTGATTCGCGAGCTGGCGCAATTCCGTTCGCTGCGGGTCATCGCCGCGCATTCGTCTTTCGGCGCCGCCGATCCGCATGTGATGCCGGCCGAAACTGCAGCGCGGCTCGGGGCGCGCTATCTCCTGTGCGGCAGCGTGCGCCGCAGCACCGGATCGGTGCGGATCGGCGCCGAGCTCGTCGATGCCGAAAGCGGCTGTTTTCTGTGGTCGGGCCGTTTCGATATCGTGCCGAACGACATTCCGGCTACGCAGGACGAGATCGGCCGTGCGGTCGCCGCAACGCTGATGACGCGGATCGACGACGACCGGCTGCGGCAGGCGATGCGCAAGCCCCTCACTGACCTGGCCGCCTACGATTGCTGGCTGCGCGGCATGGCGCAGCTGCGGCACGCCAGCCCCGACAGCCATGCCGAAGCGCGCACGCTGTTCCAGCATGCGCTCGAGATCGACCCCTCTTTCGCCCGCGCCTGTTCGGGTCTGTCGCTGACATATTTCAACGAATGGAGCTGCCTCGCGTGGGATCGCTGGGCCGAGAACGAGAGCAGGGCATTCGACTATGCGCAGCGCGGCGTGCGGATGGACGATCGCGACCCGATCACGCATTTCATCCTCGGGCGCATCCTGCTTTACCGGCGCCAGTTCGACAAAGCCGATCGCCACTTGCAGCGCGCCGAGTTGCTCAATCCCAACGACGCCGACATCCTTGCGCAGCTTGCGGTGTCGGACATGTTTCTCGGCCACGCGGAGCGCGGCGCCGAACGGGCGCGTCTGGCCATGCGTCTGTACCCCTTCCACGATGACTGGTACTTCGCGTTCGCCGCCGGGCCGCTTCTTTTTTCGGGCCGCATCGAGACCGCGATCGAATACGGCCTGAAGGCGCCCGACGTCGCCACCGATGCCCATGCCTACCTTGCGGCCGCGTTCGCGCATCTCGGAAACCTCGAGGAAGCTGCGCACCACCTGGCGCTGTTCCATGAGGCCTACCGGCGCAATATCGCCGCCGGACCAGCGATTGCACCGGACGAGACGGCGCGCTGGCTGATGCACGTGAACCCGTTCCGCCGCGACGTCGACGCGCAGTATTTCCTGGCCGGCTTGGCGCGCGCCGGACTCGCGATCCCGGCCCATCTGCAGCGGCCGGGATGAGCGGGGGAGTGGCGGGCGAACTTGCCGGCGATCAGCTCGCAAGCTGCGGTGATGCTCAGGCGGCCAGCGCGACGCTGCTGTTGCAGGCCCGCTGCATCAGTTCACGCGCGGCAGGACTGGCAGGCTTCAGGTCGACGCGCTCGGCTGCCAATGCCCGTGCCAGCGCGAACTGTCCGTCGCGCAGCGCCGCTTCGAGCAACGTCAGGTCGAGGAGATCGCGCTGGGCATGGCTGCCGCCGAAACGGTGCGCGATGTCGCGGACAGGCCGCAGCAGGCGCACCGTCGTCGCGTAATCCCCGGCGCCGAACGCGTGGATCGCATTCGTCACCGGCCCGCCGACCTCGGAAAGGAATATCGCGTTGTCACCGGCACCGTGTACTGCCCGCGCCTGACTTTCGAGCACCGCGCGGGCGTGCTCCGCGCGCTTCGCGCCGACGAAGGCCATCATTGCATGCGCATCATTGAACGAGTAGTTCCCTGCAGCGGCGAACGGCGCCCAGGCGTCGGCGACCGTTTCCCAGCGAGCGCCGACGTCCACGCCACGCAGCTGCAATCGCCACAGCAGCGCGGCGGCATCGACGATGTCGAGTACGACCTGTGAACGCGCGCCATGGATCGGTCCGTCGAAGAGCGCCAGCACTTCGTCGATCTCGCCCAAGTCGAGATGGAAGAGGGCGAGATGCCACCAGTTGTGCACGGCGAAGAAGCTGTCCTTCGACCACGCGTCCAGATTCGCGCGCATCCATCCGAGGCCATCGCGCTGTCGGCCTTGCATCTCCATCACATGCGCGACCGCGTGCTGGCCCCAGCCGTTGCGCGGCTCGATCTCGACTGCCCGCCGTCCGGCGGCTTCGGCGCGCTCGTAAAGGCCCGTTTCCTCCAAACCGAAGGCGTGCATCGCGAGCACGTTGTGGTAGCCGGGCATGTCCGGTGACCACGATGGCAGTGCGCGGGCGATGCGGTCGCGCAGCATGCGCGACGCGCCGGTATAGAAATCCGTGAGGTGGCCCGCCTGCAGGGCGAGAGCGTCGCGTGGATGGTCGATCGCGAGGTCTTCCAGTATCCGGCCCGCGGCTCGCCATTCGCCGTCGATGAGGTGGTCGACGGCTGCGAGGTGCCCGCGCTCGCGAGCATTCGCGGCAAGCCGATGGGCCGTCTCGGCCGACGCCCGCGCTGCGGGAAGTGCGCCCGGCTCGGTACCGAGCAGGTGCAGGTAGGCATTGAGCACGTGCCCCATGACGAATCCGGCGCTGTCTTCCAAGGCCCGGCCATTCGTCGCCACCGGGTCGCCGATGTAGCACTGGAACTCATGGACCGCCTGCTCGAAGCCTTCGATCGCTGAAGCGCTGGCGCCGCTGTAGATATTGCCGAGTCGGTCTGTGCGTTGCATGTCTGTCTCCTCCTGTCGAGATGCCCGCCGGAAGTACCGGGTGCAGTTGGAAGATTAGACGCGGGGTATGGCTGCGGGCGTCAATCGCGCGTGAAATCCGCGCGAAAAAACGCCGTGCCGGGCGCTCACGCCGCGATTGCGGCAGCAGCGCCCGGAGAGGTCGAAAAGTCTCAGACGCCCTGTTTCAGGCTCGCCGCGATGAAGTCGTCGAGGTCGCCGTCGAGCACGGCCTGGGTGTTGCCGACTTCGTAATTGGTGCGCAGGTCCTTGATGCGCGACTGGTCGAGCACGTAGCTGCGGATCTGGTGCCCCCAGCCGATGTCGCTCTTCGAGTCTTCGAGCTTCTGCTGTTCGCTCTGGCGCTTGCGCAGTTCCAGTTCGTACAGCCGCGCCTTCAGCATCGACATCGCCTCGGCCTTGTTCTTGTGCTGCGAACGGTCGTTCTGGCACTGCACGACGACGCCGGTCGGCTCGTGCGTGATGCGAACCGCCGAGTCGGTCTTGTTGATGTGCTGGCCGCCCGCGCCGGAGGCGCGATAGGTGTCGATGCGCAGGTCCGCCGGGTTGATGTCGATCTCGATCGAGTCATCGACTTCGGGATACACGAACACCGACGAGAAGCTGGTGTGGCGGCGCGCGTTCGAGTCGAACGGGCTCTTGCGCACGAGGCGATGGATGCCGGTTTCGGTGCGCAGGAAGCCGTATGCGTAATCGCCGCTGACCTTGATCGTCGCGCCCTTGATGCCGGCGACTTCGCCTTCCGACTCTTCCATCAGCTCGACGTTGAAGCCCTTGCGCTCGCAGTAGCGCAGGTACATGCGTTCGAGCATGCCCGCCCAGTCCTGCGCCTCGGTGCCGCCGGCACCAGCCTGGATTTCGATGAAGCAGGGGTTGGGGTCCATCGGATTGGAGAACATCCGGCGGAATTCGAGCGCATGCACTTTCGCCTGGAGCTCGCCGAGGTCGGCTTCAACTGCGGCGAGCGTGTCCTCGTCGTCTTCGGCTTCAGCGAGATCGAACAGATCTTTCAGGTCCGAAGACAGGCTTTCGATATCGCGCAGGTTGTGCACCACGTCTTCGAGCTGGCGCTTTTCCTTGCCCAGTTCCTGCGCGCGAGTTGCGTTGTCCCAGGCGGCCGGATCCTCGAGCGCGCGGGTTACTTCTTCGAGCTTCGATGATTTCTCATCGTAGTCAAAGATACCTCCGCAGTTCACGACCCCGGGAACGGAGGTCGTCGAGTTGCTGGGCAATGGCGTTGAGGCGTTCGGCTTCCATGGCGATGCTCCGGGAAATTCGGAAAACCGCGAAGTATACCCGTGATGACGGAGGGCCGTGCGGTGGAGGTTGTGCTGCGTGACACGGTGCCTGCAGGTGTTCCGCATAAAAGAAATCGGCGGCCCGGATGGAGCCGCCGATTTCCGCGCGCCGGGAAGATGACAGGCGACGCTCAGAAGCGGTAGCCGATGCCGACCATGTACACCCACGGATCGATGTCGATATCGACTTTCACTTTGGCGCCGTTCAGGCGCGCCGTCGCCTCGCTGTCGATGTCGACGCGCCACACTGCCGCGTTCAGCATGATGCGGTCCGTCAACATGTAATCGATGCCAGCCTGGACGGCGAGTCCCCATGAACTTTCGCGGTCGAGCTGCGAGAAGCCTTGGGCCTTGCGCGCATCCTTTAGCTCTTCGTCGAAGAAATACGTGTAGTTGATGCCGGCGCCGACATATGGCTGCCACTTCGACGACGGGTCCATCGGGAAATACTGCAGCGAGAGCGTCGGCGGAAGCTGCTTGATCGTCGCGAGCTTGCCGTTGAGACCATTCATGTTTTTCAGCGTGACGTCGTGCTCGAACGGCGTCGCTGCGAGCAGTTCGATGCCGACGTGGTCGGTGAGCATGTAGCCGAGTGTCAAGCCGAGCTGAGTGTCGTCGCTCACATCGACATCCGACCCCGAAATCTTTCCGGCCGGCGTCGAGACGCTGGATTCGCCGATGTCCGGATCGACCATTGCCGCACCGGCACGCACCAGGATGTCTCCCTGTTTGTGCGCGAGCGCAAGCGGGCTGGCGACAGCGAGCGCAAGCATCGAAGAAATGAGTAAGGAAGGTTTCATGGCGCGATCCTCTTGTCGTTGTTGGTCGCTACCGATTATATCCATTTGTGCAGCATGGTTATATGCACTGCACAAAAATATTTCTTTTGGGTAGATAGACGAAATTGATCGGGGCGCGATGGAAGCGCGGCAACAAGCCCGGGACGCTACACGGTGTCGAAGTGTTCCAGCATCAGCTGCAGGCTGGTGACGCCGTTGTATTCGTTCGGTGCAAGCCGGTAGGCGGCATGAATGTTCGCTCCCGCGCTCTCGGCGAAGTTGAAGCGGATCGCGTCGAAGCGCGCGCCGTTCTTCGACAACTGCAGCTTCAGGTGCTTGTCCTTGAGCAGACGCTGGTTGTCGACGCGGAAACGATCCTCGAACACCGGCGCCGCGAAGCCCTGTCCCCAGATGTCCTGTTCGATCAGTCGCGCCGAATCGAGCGTCATGTAACCGCTTTCGAGCACGCCGTCGGTTTCCAGCGTACGCGTCAGGTCGGCGGTGCCGACCAGTGATTGGACGGTCTCCTCGAACGCCGCCACGAAGCGCGCGTAATCCGTTTCGCGGATCGTCAGGCCTGCCGCCATTGCGTGGCCGCCGAAGCGCAGGATCAGGTCGGGATGGCGCTTGGCGACGAGGTCGAGCGCGTCGCGCAGATGCACGTCCGCGATCGAGCGGCCCGATCCCTTCAGTTCGCCGTCCGCGCCGCGTGCGAACGCGACGACGGGACGGTGCAGTTTTTCCTTGATGCGCCCGGCGACGATGCCGATGACGCCCTGGTGCCAGTCGGGCTCGAACAGGCTCACGGTCGCGCTCCGGCCGGGATCGAAGCCCGCGAGCCGCACCAGCGCCTCTTCCTGCATGCCGTGTTCGATGCCGCGCCGCTCGCGGTTGAGCTTGTCGAGTTCCTGCGCGATGTTCAGCGCGCGGCCCATGTCGTCGCTGATCAGGCATTCGATGCCGAGGCTCATGTCCGACAGCCGCCCGGCGGCGTTCAGGCGCGGGCCGAGCGCGAAGCCGAGGTCGAAAGTGTTCGCGCGTTCGGGCTCGCGTCCGGCCGCGGCGAACAGCGCGCGGATGCCGGGCTGCACACGTCCCGCGCGCATGCGCGCGAGTCCTTGGGCGACGAGGATGCGGTTGTTGTGGTCGAGCTTGACGACGTCGGCGACGGTGCCGAGCGCGACGAGGTCGAGCAACTCGCCGAGGTTCGGTTCCTGCCGCCCGGAGAACGCGCCGCGGCTGCGCAGTTCGGCGCGCAGCGCGAGCATCGTGTAGAACATCACGCCGACGCCGGCGAGCGCCTTGCTCGGGAAGTCGCAGCCCGGCTGATTCGGATTGACGATGACGTCCGCGTCGGGGAGCGTGTCGCCGGGCAGATGGTGGTCGGTGATGAGCGTTGCCATGCCGTAGCTGCGCGCCGCGGCGATCCCTTCGACGCTGGCGATGCCGTTGTCGACGGTGATCAGCAGATCGGGCTCCATTTGCGCGGCCAGTTCGACGATCGCCGGCGTGAGGCCGTAGCCGTATTCGAAGCGGTTCGGCACGAGATAACCGACGTCGGCGCCGAAAGCGCGCAACGCCCGGATGCCGACTGCGCAGGCAGTGGCGCCGTCGCAGTCGTAGTCGGCGACGATCACCATCCGCGCGCCGGCCTCGATCGCGTCCGCGAGCAGTTGCGCGGCTTCATCGGTGCCGCGCAGCGCCGCCGGCGGCAACAGCGCCTTGAGGCCGTAGTCGAGCTCCTCGCGTCGCGAGATGCCGCGCGCCGCATAAATGCGCGCGAGCAGCGGATGGGTGCCGCTGTCGATCAGGCGCTGGACGGCGCGGGGCGGAGCGTTGCGGGACTGGATGCGTGTCATCGGGGGGCGGGCCCAGGGTCGGTGACAGGCTCTGCGGGGAGAGACGGAGCCGCCGGAGTGAGCGATTTGAGAAGGGCGTCGAAAGCGAGCGGCTTGCGCCAGAATTTCCAGCGCTCGCCGGCACGCACCACGAGTTCGAACGTGCCGCGGTCGCCGGGGGCGGTGAGAGTGAGCTTCTGCACGCGGCCATCGCCCAGCGCCCCGGCGAGCGGTGCGATCCAGTCGCGTTCGAGCATGGTGAGGTTGCTGCGCCAGCCGTCGAGATCGAGCTGTCGTGCCGGGTGGAGGAGCGTGTCGAGGACGACCACCGTGTCTTCGCGCAACGCCGCGGCGAGGTCCGGCGTCACCGCTTCGGCTCCGGCGGCGCGCGCCATGCCGCGGGCGAGCGGTTCGGCTGCCTGCACCGCGGGCAGCGTCGCAGCCGGCGCGGTTTCCAGCATCCCGGCGCCCCAGAACCACAGGCTGTTCGCAGGACGTCGTCCCGCGGCTTCGCGGGCCTGGTTGAGCGGATGGTTGTGCAGCAGCACCTGGACTTCGTTCATCGTGCGCTGCCACCGGCGGGCGTCGTCGCCTTCCGGCAGGAACTGGCGGATCGGCCGTCCGATGACGTCATGCAGCGGAAAAAGCCTGGCGCGCGTCGGCGCCGCCAGACGGAGGTACCAGCGCGTCGGCGTGCACGCTTCGAAGCGGCCGAGATCGGCGAAATGGTCGTTGAGGGCAGCAATCAGCGCGCACACGTCGTCGTCGCCGAGTTCATCGGCCGGAAAGTCGTTGAGCAGCAGGTGCTCGCGCGCGAAGGACAGGTTCACGGGGTCGGCGCACAACCAGTCGCCGCCCGGATCGGGCGCAACCGGTGCCGATTCGCCGAGGCGGCGCAGCGCGGCCAACGGCAGCGGGTCGCCGGACGAGCCGGTGCCGAGACCGAACAGGCGCGCAAGCTGGAGGTCGAGCGGCTCGAAGTCCCGGTGCTCGCGCCGTCCGAGGCCGAGGAGTCGTGCGAGTGCGGGAAGTTCGATGCCCGCTGCGGGGGCGACGAGCGAAGCGCCGGGCCAGATCAGGCCGGGAATGACGAGGTGAATCTGCATGGAGCGACCGCAACAAGAAGCGGATCGAGTCTAGCACAGCGCCCGACGGGTCCGGGGCACCAGGCGCTGAGGCCTCGGCGAGAGCCGACGCCGCGATCGAAGCAGGGCGAGTCGCGGCGTTCTTGCTCGTGCCGGTGAGAGCTGAAAGCGTGAAAAAGAGCGGGGTCGTCGCGATTTTTCGCGATCCTGCCGGCTGTTCGTCGCGCGGGAACTGTCCTTGCGGCAGAATGGCGCCTTTTCGCCGCTGCCCCCACCTGATGCGCTACGAAATCCTCGTCGGTTTGCGTTACACCCGGTCGCGCAAGCGGGCGCAGGGGCGCAACCGCTTCATTTCCTTCATTTCGCTGGTGTCGATGCTCGGCACCGCGCTGGGCGTCGCCGCGCTGATCGTCGTGCTGTCGGTGATGAACGGCTTCCAGGAGGAGCTGCGCACGCGCATCCTCGGCGTCGCTTCGCACGTGCAGGTGTCCGGTTTCGACGGCGAGCTCGAGGCGTGGCAGCAGGTCGCCGACCAGGCCGCGCGCCATCCGGATGTTGTCGCCACCGCGCCGTACATCCAGGAGCAGGGCATGCTGTCGTTCGACCAGGCGGTACGTGGCACGCTGGTGCGCGGCGTGCTGCCCTCCGCCGAGGATGGCGTCGCCGATTTCGCGCGCTTCATGCGCTCCGGCAGCTTCGACGCGCTGCAGCCCGGGCGCTTTGGCATCGTGCTCGGGCGCGATCTCGCGTTCGCGCTGCAGGCGCAGGTCGGCGACAAGGTGACGCTGATCGCCCCGCAAGGGCTGGTGACGCCGGCGGCAGTGCTGCCCCGGGTCAAGCAGTTCGAGGTCGTCGGGATCTTCGAGGCGGGGATGTTCGAGTACGACTCCGGCCTCGCGCTGATCCATTTGCGCGATGCACAGGCGCTGTACCGCATGGACGAGCGCGTCAGCGGCGTGCGGCTGAAGCTCGACGACCTGTTCGCCGCGCCGCGCGTCGCACGCGAGCTGCCGGGGCTGATCGAAGGCGCTGTGGCGGTCAGCGACTGGACGCGCAGCCACGCGAACTTCTTCCGCGCGGTGGCGCTGGAGAAAACCATGATGACGATCATCCTGTTCCTGATCGTCGCCGTCGCGGCGTTCAACATCGTGTCGACGCTGGTGATGGCGGTGCAGGAGAAATATGCGGACATCGCGATCCTGCGCACGCTGGGCGCGAGTCCGGCGTCGATCATGGCGATTTTCGTGTTGCAGGGCGCGATCATCGGCCTCGTCGGCCTCGCCGCAGGGGTCGCGGGCGGATTGTTGCTGGCGCACAACCTCGACGTCGTGATTCCCGCGTTGGAACAGATCACGGGCGCGACGTTGTGGAACAAGGAGATCTACTACATCAGCGAGCTGCCGTCGAAAGTGCTGCCCGCCGACGTGATCACGATCGTGTCGCTGTCGTTCGTGCTGACGCTGGTGGCGACGCTGTATCCGAGCTGGCGCGCGTCGCGTGTGAATCCGGCCGAGGCCTTGCGCTATGAGTGACTCGAAGAACGAACCGGTGCTGGCCTGCGAAGGCCTGTCGAAGACTTTCCGCGAAGGGGCCGACGCGCTGCAGGTGCTCGACGGCGTGACACTCACGGTCGCACGCGGCGAACGCATCGCGATCGTCGGCGCGTCGGGCTCGGGCAAGAGCACTTTGCTGCATTTGCTCGGCGGGCTGGACGTGCCGAGCGCCGGCGCGGTGCGGCTGCGCGGCCGTGATTTCTCGCGCATGTCGGATGCGGAGCGCGGTCGGGTGCGCAACGAGGCGCTCGGCTTCGTGTATCAGTTTCACCACCTGCTGCCGGAGTTCTCGGCGCTCGAGAACGTCGCGATGCCGCTCTACATCCGGCGCCTGGAACGCGAGGCGGCGAACGAACGGGCGGTCGCGATGTTGAAGGAAGTCGGCCTCGGGCACCGGCTCGACCATGCGCCGGGCGAGTTGTCCGGAGGCGAGCGCCAGCGCGCGGCGATCGCGCGGGCGCTGGTGACACAACCGGCGTGCGTGCTCGCGGATGAGCCGACCGGCAACCTCGACCGGCGCACCGCGGAGAGTGTGTTCGACCTGATGCTGAGCCTCAACGAGCGGCTCGCGACGAGCTTCATCATCGTCACGCACGACGAGCAACTCGCCGGGCGGGCGCAGCGCACGCTGCGGCTTGACGACGGCCGGCTGGCCTGACTGGCCTGGCTTTCAGCGCCCGTTGCGAGGGGTGCGCCGGGCGTGCCAGGTGCGGATCAGCCAGATTCGCCACGCTGCCTTGACGGTGAGGTAGCCGAGCAGCGACAGCGTCGCGGCGAGCAGGATCAGGCCGAGCCCGAGAGGCTTGCCCAGGCCCGCCATCCAGTCCACGAGCGCGCCACCCCACGCGATCAGCGTCATCTCGCCGAGTTCAGGCGGCGGCGCGAAATCCTGCCCGTTGATGCCCATCGCCCAGCTGCCGATCTTGTAGGCGAGAAAATACAGCGGGACGATCGTCACCGGGTTCGAATACAGCGTCGTGATGATCGCCAGCGGCAGGTTGACGCGGAACACCAGACAGCAGATCGCCGCCGCGCCCGCCTGCAGCGGCCCGGGGATCATGCCGCAGAACAATCCGACCGCGAAGCCGCCGGCTGCCGAATGGCGATTCAGGTGCCAAAGCCGCGGGTGCAGCAGCGTGCTCGCGAACGGCCGCAGCCAGCGGTTGGAGCGAATCGTTTCGTGCTTCGGCAGAAAACGCTTGAGGATCTTGCGCATGGTCATCCGGTTCGGAGCGGCGATTCTAATGGTTCGCCCGGCAAGTCCCAACCGCCGCGACGATCTTGTCAGCGCTTCCGCGGCGCAGGCATGATGTGCGGAATATGCGAACGTCAATAATCGCCTTCGCCCTGGGCGTCTGGCTCTGCCAGAGTCTTCCGGAACTGCCGGGAACGGGCTGGTTGCTCGCGCTTCTCGCTGCAAGCGGGGCTGTTGCGGCGGTGCTATGGCGCGCCGAAGCTCGCGCGCGGCTCGTCGGCCTGTGCCTCCTGGCGCTCGCCGCCGGCTTCGTCTGGTCGGCGGCGCGGGCCCAATGGCGTCTCGCTGACGAGCTGCCGATGGCTTGGGAAGGACGCGATGTGGTCGTGACCGGCGTCATCGACGAGTTGCCGCGAACCCTCGATCGCGGCGTGCGCTTCGTGCTGCGGGTCGAATCGGCGTCCGCTCCGGTGCCGCAGCGGATGCTGATGTCGTGGTACGCGCCGCGCGCCCACGCTGGCGGCGACGAGGACGCGGGCGACGAGGGACGCGTCCCGTCGCTGCGACCGGGCGAGCGCTGGAAGCTGACGCTGCGCCTGAAGCGCCCGCATGGCCTTGCCAATCCCGGCGGCTTCGATTACGAAGCGTGGCTGCTCGAGCGCGGCCTGCGGGCAACGGGCAATGTACGAGCGAAAGGGGAAAACATCCTGCTCGACCCGCTGGCGGCTGGTCCGATGGTCCTCGTCCACCGTCTGCGCGATTCAGTGCGCACCCGTTTCCTCGCGTCGCTTCCGGGCGCCGAATACGCCGGCGTTCTCGTCGCGCTGGCCGTCGGCGACCAGAACGCGATTCCGCAGGAGCAGTGGACGATATTCCGCAAGACAGGGATAGCCCACCTTGTCAGCATCTCTGGATTGCATGTGTCGATGGTCGCGCTGGTGGTCGGCGGCATTGCCGGGTGGGGGTGGCGGCGCATCCCGGCGCTGACGCTGAGGTTCCCGGCAAGGAAGGCGGCGGCGCTTGCGGGGCTTGCGGCGGCGGCTGCCTATTCGCTGCTCGCGGGCCTCGGCATTCCGACGCAGCGCTCGCTGATCATGCTCTCGGTGGTGGCGCTGGCGCTGCTGCTCGGGCGCGAGTCGGCAGGCAGCCGCATTATCGCCCTCGCGTTGTTCACGGTGCTGGTGGTCGACCCGTGGGCAGTCCTGTCGGCGGGATTCTGGCTGTCGTTCGGCGCCGTCGCGGCGATCATGTACGTCGTTGGCGGGCGCACGGGCAGCGTGCCGGGCTGGCGTGTCGCGGTGACGACGCAGCTCTCGATCACGCTGGCGACCGTTCCGGCGCTGCTCGTGCTGTTCAATGCGTTCTCGCTGCTGTCGCCGTTTGCCAATGCGTTCGCGATTCCGCTGGTGAGTTTCCTGATCACCCCGCTCGTACTGGCCGCGATCGTGCTGCCGTTCCCGCCGCTGCTGGAACTGGCGCACTGGCTGACCGGACTGATGATGGTCGCCCTCGAATGGCTCGCGGACATGCCGTTCGCGATGTGGCAGCAGGCCGCGCCGCTACCGCTGCTCGCCCTCGCGGGGATCGCCGGTGTGCTGTGGTTGCTGCTGCCGCGAGGCACTCCCGCACGTCATGCCGGCGCACTGGCGATGCTGCCGCTGCTCGCATGGTCGCCGCCGCGCCCGGCCCACGGCGAGTTTCGCCTGACAGTGCTCGACGTCGGCAATGGCATGGCGGCGCACCTGCAGACGGCCGGTCACGACCTGATGTACGACACCGGACCGGCTTACGGGCCGGACGTGGACGCGGGCGAGCGGGTGCTGTTGCCCTATCTGGGCGCGGTCGGGGTGCGGCGGCTCGATCGCCTCGTGGTTTCGCACGACGACCTCGACCACACGGGCGGCGCTGCGTCGCTCGCGGAGGGCGTGGAGATCCTCGACATCCGGGCCGACCTGCCGCCCGGTCATCGGCTGCATGCCGGCGGCGTTGCGCCCGTTGCATGTGTTGCCGGCGAGCGCTGGCGCTGGGATGGGGTCGATTTCGAAGTGTTGCATCCGGGCGCAGGGGATGACCCGCGGCGCGACAACGACAAGTCGTGCGTGCTCCGGATCGCCGCCCGGGGCGGGTCCGTGCTGCTGGCCGGCGATATCGAGGCAGGGGCCGAGCGCAATCTGCTGGCGCGGTCGGTCCACGCGCTGGCGAGCGATGTCGTGCTCGTGCCGCACCATGGCAGCCGCTCGTCATCGAGTGCGGCATTCATCGCGGCCGTCAATGCAAAAATCGCAGTCTTCACGGTCGGTTACCTCAATCCGTTCCGCCATCCGCATCCTGCAGTGTGGGCCGGATGGTCGGCTTCAGGGGCTCGCAACTGGCGCACCGACAGCCAGGGCGCGATTCGCGTCGACGTGCGCGACGGTGGCGTGAACGTCGAGGCGCAACGCCTTATCGCACCGCGCTACTGGCACGGGCGCTAGGCTTCTTGACTTCACGCTCGACCCGGTTTTGAGCAGCTTCGGCACCGGCCCGGCCCTGCCAGGTCCGCTGTTCGGCGCCGGCGTCACCGGCATACGCATCCGGGCTGCTAAACTCCCGCTTCCCAATTCAACGGCCTGAATCGATGAGCCTGCTCGACACCCTGCGCCGCCTGTTTCGACCCGCGCCGCTGCCGACCCGCCCGTATCGTGGACTGCGCGAGAAGTCGGTCCAGTGCATCGGCCCCCACGGCCTGCATCGCATGGCCTATACGGAATGGGGCGACCCGGCGAACCGCAAGGTGCTTGTCTGCGCGCACGGGCTGACGCGCAACGGCCGCGACTTCGACTTCCTCGCGCAGGCGCTCGCCGACGACTACCGCGTCGTCTGCCCCGACGTCGTCGGCCGCGGGCGCAGCGACTGGCTCGGCGTCAAGACCGATTACGGCTTTCCGCTGTACGTTGCCGACATGATCACGCTGCTCGCGCGGGTCGACGCCGACACCGTGCATTGGGTCGGCACCTCGATGGGCGGCATCATCGGCATGCTGATCGCCAGCCAGCCGCACACGCCGATCTCGCGCCTGGTGCTCAACGACGTCGGGCCGGTGATCACTGCGGTGTCGCTGCGGCGCATCGGCGAATACGTCGGCAAGGCGCCCAAGTTCCCCAGCATGGCCGCTGCCGAAGCCTGGATCCGCGGAGTCAGCGCGCCGTTCGGACCGCTGACCGACGCGCAGTGGCGACACCTCACGGAATATTCGGTCAGACCGGTCGACGGCGGCTTCGCCATGGTTTATGACCCCGGGATCGGGGATGTCTTCCGCCACACGCCGATCACCGTCGATGTCGATCTGTGGGATGTGTACAAGGCGATCCGCTGCCCGACGCTGGTGATCCGCGGGGCGGAATCGGATCTGCTGGAAGCGGAGACCGTCGCCCGCATGGCGCAGTCCGGGCCGGGCGCGCAGATCGTGGAGTTTCCGGGCGTCGGCCACGCGCCGGTGTTAATGGATGCGTCGCAAATCCGCATCGTGAGCGACTTCCTCCGCGCCTCCTGAGCAACGGCCGCGATGAAGGAATTCATGACGGCGATCTCAGCACCCGATTGGGCGGGGCTGTGCTGGTTCCTCGTCGCGTGGGTCGGCTATGGCTGGTTTTCGGAACGCAGCCGCTGGGCCCGCGACGGCCTGATGGGGGTCACGCATCGTTACCGGCTGGAATGGGCGCGCCAGCTCGTGCAGCGCGAGATGCGCATGACCGATGCGGCGCTGGTCGGCAACCTGATGCAGAGCGTGTCGTTCTACGCGAGCACGACGATCTACATCATCGCCGGCCTGCTCGCGGTGCTCGGCGCACTCGACCCGGTGATCCGCTTTGCCGCCGACCTGCCGTTCGCACGGGAAACTTCGCGCGCAGTATCGGAAGTGAAGCTGCTGCTGCTATTGACGGTGTTCGTCGTCGCGTATTTCAAGTTCACGTGGTCGCTGCGCCAGTTCAACCTGCTGTCGATCCTGATCGGCGCGAGTCCCCACATACGCGGCGGCGAAGATGCGGACGCAACGGTGAACCGCCTCGCCACGGTCAACTGGCTGGCCGGCGACGAGTTCAACCGCGGCATCCGCGCCTATTATTTCGGCATCGCCGCAGTCACCTGGTTCATCCAGCCGTGGCTGTTCATCGGGGTCACGACGATCGTCGTAGTCGTGCTCTACCGCCGCGACTTCTCGTCGCCGGTTCTCGCGTCGCTGGTGCAGGCTCGCGCCGGCCAATGAGCGGCTGCCCGGCGACCGCTGCTAGCCGGTCGATTGCGGTCCTTGCGGCTGGCCGTCGTCCGCGGACGCTTCCGGCTCGAGCCGGATCGATGCCGAATTGATGCAGTAGCGCAAGCCCGTCGGCTGCGGCCCGTCCTCGAACACGTGCCCGAGGTGCGCGCCGCATTCGTGGCACAGCACTTCGGTGCGCTGCATGAAGTGGCTGCGGTCGTCTGCGGTCTCGACGTTTTCGGGCACCGCCGCGATCCAGAAACTCGGCCAGCCGCAGCCGGCGTCGAACTTGTGTTCCGAACTGAACAGCAGGGCGCCGCAGCCTATGCAGCGGTACTCGCCTTTGTCCCAGCAATCCCAGTATTCCCCGGTGAAGGCGCGCTCGGTGCCTTTTTCCCGCGTCACCTGGAATTGCGCGGGAGTGAGCTGCGCGCGCCATTCGGCTTCGGGCTTGGCGACTTTGCGGTTCATGATTACTCCTCGTGTCGGGCCCGACTGCCGGGGCTGCTTCAGTGCAGGTGCCGCGGCGTCGGCTCGCCGTGTTCTTCGGGCATTTCGGCGTGCACGATCTCGCCTTCGGGGGAAGGGTAGAGCGGGGCGCCGCAGTCATCGCAGTATTCGAGCGGAAAACGGTGCTCGAGGTTCACGATTTCGGTGACGCCACAGTCGCGCAGCACGGCTTCAATCTGCGCCGGACTGTCGGCGTTGTCGTCCTCGGCCCCGAGCAGCGGCCAGACCACGCCGTGTACCACCTCGTCCTTGCCGCGCAAGGTCAGGCCGACGCGGTATTCCTCGAGCTCACGCTCGTGGAACGGCGCGATCACTGCGCGCAGGTTCCCGGCCGGCGCTTCCATCTCGGCGCCGAGGAAAGCCACCGATGCGCGGATCGCATACGGCCGGCTGTCCTTGTCGGCCTGCCGGCTGGCGGCGAAATAGGCGTCGGGCAACACGACTTCCATCGCGCACCCCGGCAGCAGGGGCATCAGGCACGCGCCGCCCTGCTTGCGCCACTGGCTGAGGGATTGGTCGCGCGATCCACCCGCCTGCTGCCAGCCGAACAGCGCTTCGCCTTTCGGCACGACGATCGCGGCGAGCAGATAGCGGGTGTCCGACAGGAACTGCGCCGTCTCGGGCATGCCTTCGGTCTCGATATGCAGGTCGCGGCCGGAAAGCGCCGACTGCCCCAGCTTGGCGGCGAATTCGGCGGTGGCGCTGTAGCCTTGCGGCAACTGGTCGGGGCTGAACAGGAAATCGGCCAGCGCGAGCTTGACGTGATCGGCGAGGACGTGGGCCTGCAGATGCACCCGCAGGTTCGCGAGCACGGCGGACGAAATGGTCGTCGCCGGGATGCGGTAGCGCGACCACGCGAGCACCGGCGCGGCGATCAGCAGGATGTCGTGCTCGGGCGACACGCCCGGTGCGCTTTCGGCGCGCGACTCGATGAAATCGGCCAGTTCGTCGTAGCCGGGCGAGTCGGCGCTGTACAGGTGGTCGAGCGCAGCGTTCAGGGTTTCCTCTTCGCTGTCGGCGAGCAGGCCGTCGATGGCCGCACACAGATGGCGGTCCCAATAATGGTCTTCGGCACGGCTACCGGATTCGGCCAGGCCCGTTGCGAGCCAGATCAGCTGTTCGGCTTCGCGGCCCAAACCGCCGCGGCGCTTTTGACGTGTTCGTTTCATCCGTAAATTCCTGTTTGGGTGATGATTGCCGCTGTCGGACTCTCAAGAAAACGCTGGGCCGTCCCAAGTTTTCTAGTCCCCTCGGGGCGGAAACGGCAAAGCCGCTTCCTCGGGGCGCTCAGTACGCCGGGCGGTTCAGCCGCACGGCCTGCAGAATGGTAGCCGATATCTCTTCGATGGATTTGCTCGTGGAATCGAGCCACTGGATGTTTTCGCGACGCATCAGCTTTTGCGCCGCGTCGATCTCGAAGCGGCAGTTTTCGATCGACGCGTAGCGGCTGTTCGGGCGCCGCTCCTGGCGGATCTGCGACAGGCGCTCGGGCGCGATCGTCAGGCCGAAGAGCTTGCTGCGGTAACGATGCAGCTCTCCAGGGAGCTTATTGCGGTCGAAATCCTCCGGGATCAGCGGGTAGTTGGCGGCCTTAACGCCGAACTGAACCGCCAGATACAGGCTCGTCGGCGTCTTGCCCGAGCGTGAAACGCCGACGAGGATCACGTCGGCATCCGCCAGTTCGCCGTCCGACGATACGCCGTCGTCGTGCGCCATCGCGAAGTTGATCGCCTCGATGCGCGCCTTGTAGTCGCTGCTCTCGGCAATGCCGTGAAAGCGCCCGACGGTGTGTGTCGAACGCTGGCCGAGTTCAGCCTCGAGCGGATTGATGAACTGCTCGAACAGATCGACGAACAGCGCATCGACTTCGCGCAACCCGCTCAGCGGGTCGGGGTTCACCAGCGTGCTGAAGACGATCGGGCGCACGCCGTCCATCGCCGCGGTTTCGCGGATCTGGCGCGCGCAGTCGAGCGCCTTGTCGAGATCATCGACGAACGGCACGCGGACTTGCCGGAAGCGGGCGTCGGGAAACTGGGCGAGGAGGCTGTGGCCGAGCGTCTCGGCGGTGATGCCGGTGCCGTCGGAGATGAAAAAGACGGTACGGATGGGAGTGTCGCTCATGTTTTGCGCCAGAAAAGTGGCATTGGGGAAAACCTGCCGTGCGGCAGAGCAGCATTTTTCGCTAAAATCGGATTTTGCTTTCTCCCCCACAAAATCGGAAGGCCATTCATGACTCGTTACGTCATTCCCTTCACTGAACTGCGCATGTCAGACGTGGAGCAGGTCGGTGGCAAGAACGCCTCGCTTGGCGAGATGATCAGCCAGTTGCCTGCCAGCGTTCGTGTTCCCGGCGGTTTCGCGACCACCGCCGACGCGTTCCGTGAATTCCTGGCCCACCAGGGGCTTGCCGGGCGCATCGCTGCCGCACTCGACGCGCTCGACGTGGATGACGTGAACACGCTGGCGAAGACCGGCGCGCAGATCCGCCAGTGGATCGTCGATACGCCTTTCCCTGCCAAGCTCGAAGAAGAGATTCGCACAGCGTACAACGCGTTGACCGCCGAAGGCGAGGGGAGCTTCGCGGTGCGCTCCTCGGCGACCGCCGAGGATCTGCCGGACGCGTCGTTCGCGGGCCAGCAGGAAACCTTCCTGAACATCCACGGCTACGAGCACATCCTGCACGCGATGAAGGAAGTGTTCGCGTCGCTGTACAACGACCGCGCGATCTCGTACCGCGTGCACAAGGGCTTCACGCATGCCGAAGTCGCGCTGTCGGCGGGCGTGCAGCGCATGGTGCGTTCGGATACCGGCGCGTCGGGCGTGATGTTCACGATCGACACCGAATCCGGGTTCAACGATGTCGTCTTCATTACCGCGTCCTACGGGCTCGGCGAGACGGTCGTGCAGGGGGCGGTGAACCCGGACGAGTTCTACGTGCACAAGTCGACGCTCGCGCTCGGCAAGCCGGCGGTGATCCGCCGCAACCTGGGTTCGAAGCTGATCAAGATGGTTTTCGCCGACAAGAAGGAGGCGGGCAAGTCGGTCCGCACCGTCGACGTCGCCGAAGCTGACCGCGTCAAGTTCTCTCTGACCAACGAAGACGTGCTCGAACTCGCGCGCTACGCCGTGATCATCGAGAAGCACTACGGCCGGCCGATGGACATCGAGTGGGGCAAGGACGGCGAGGATGGCAAGCTGTACATCCTGCAGGCGCGCCCCGAGACGGTGAAAAGCCAGTCTTCCGGCCACGTGATGGAAAAATACCGCCTCAAGCAGTACGGCAAGTCGCTGACGCACGGCCGCGCGATCGGCCAGAAGATCGGCGTCGGCACGGTGCGCGTCGTCGCCGATGCGTCGGAGATGAGCCGCGTTCAGGCCGGCGACATCCTCGTCACCGACATGACCGACCCGAACTGGGAGCCGGTGATGAAGCGCGCCAGCGCGATCGTCACCAACCGCGGCGGGCGCACCTGCCACGCGGCGATCATCGCGCGCGAGCTCGGCATTCCGGCGATCGTCGGCTGCGGCAACGCGACCGAAGTGCTCGACGAGGGCGACTCGGTGACCGTGTCGTGCGCCGAAGGCGACACCGGCTATGTGTATCGCGGCCGGCTCGACTTCGAGGTCGTCACGACCGATATGGGGAACCTGCCCGAGATTCCGGTCAAGATCATGATGAACGTCGGCAATCCGGAACTCGCGTTCGAGTTCGCGCAGATCCCGAACGGCGGCGTCGGCCTCGCGCGCCTCGAGTTCGTCATCAACAACATGATCGGCATCCACCCGAAGGCGATCCTGGAACTGTCGCAGGTGCCGGCGAGCCTGAGGGACGAGATCCTGCGCCGCTCGCGCGGCTACGCGACACCGAAGCAGTTCTTCATCGAGAAGCTCGTCGAAGGGGTCGCTACGATCGCCGCCGCGTTCTATCCGAAGCCGGTCATCGTGCGCATGTCCGACTTCAAGTCGAACGAATACCGCAAGCTGCTCGGCGGCGAGATCTACGAGCCGGAGGAAGAAAACCCGATGCTGGGCTTTCGCGGCGCGTCGCGCTATATCGCGCACAGCTTCCGCGACTGCTTCGAGCTCGAATGCACCGCGATGAAGAAGGTGCGCAACGAGCTCGGCCTCACCAACGTGCAGATCATGATTCCGTTCGTGCGCAACGTCGAGGAGGCCGCCGGCGTCGTCGAACTGCTCGCCGAGCACGGCCTGAAGCGCGGCGTCAATGACCTCAAGCTGATCATGATGTGCGAGATCCCGTCGAACGCGCTGCTCGCCGACGCGTTCCTCGAGCATTTCGACGGCTTCTCGATCGGCTCGAACGACCTGACCCAGCTCACGCTCGGCCTCGACCGCGACTCCGGCCTCGTCGCGCACGCGTTCGATGAGCGCGATCCGGCGGTCAAGCAGCTGCTGTCGATGGCGATCCAGTCCGCGAACCGCCTCGGCAAATACGTCGGCATCTGCGGCCAGGGCCCGTCGGATCACGCGGATTTCGCCGAATGGCTGATGGACGAAGGCATCCAGACGATTTCGCTGAATCCCGACACGGTGATCGACACCTGGCTGAAGCTGGCGGCGCACGTCAAGAACTGATTCCGCGAGCCCGTTGCCCAATGAGCAGCTCCCCATGCGGGAGCTGCTCGATCCCTGCCATCCCGCTGAAAAGGAACAACAATGAGCGCAATCGATGCCGTGACCCGGGAGCTCCTGGACAAGACCGAATTCGTGACCATCGTGACGGAGGGGCTGGACGGTCCCCACGTCGTTGGCAACTGGGGCGACTATCTGCGCCGGCTGGGGTTCGACGAAGACCGGCTGGTGATGCCGGCCGGCTATTACCGCAAGACCGGGGAGAACCTGCAACGCAACAATCGCGTCCAGGTGCTCGTCGCGTCCCGCTCCGTCCAAGGGAGTCACGGTCCGGGGCAGGGCTGCGTCCTGCGGGGAACGGCTGCCATCCTCGAAGAGGGCGAACTCGCCGAGCGCGCGAAGTCGGCTTTTCCGTGGGCGCGCGGCGCACTCGTGATCACCGTCGAGAGCGTCGAGACCCAGCTCTGATCGTAGGGCATTCCCGATTATCCGAGGCTGCCCGACGAGGAGCGGCTTGACGTGCGCTGGCAAGCGAACCGCTTCGAAGCCGTCTCGGGCAATCTTCGACCTCCGCTCGATTCCTCATGAGGTGCAGCCGATGCTATCGCATCCAGGACCGGTTTCCGTCCGCATCCTTCTGGGCTTGGCGACTCTGCTGCTAGCGCTGGCGCTCGGCGGCTGCGCGGGAATGCTCGCTCGCGACCCTGTGCGCATGACTGTCGTCGGGATCGAACCGCTCCCGGGCGAAGGCCTCGAGATGCGCTTCAACCTCAAGCTTCGGCTTCAGAACCCGAACGAGGTGCCGCTCGACTATGACGGCCTGGCAGTCGAGCTGGAGTTGAACGGCAAGCCGTTTGCGAGCGGGGTCAGTGACAGGAAAGGCAGCGTGCCGCGGTTCGGCGAAACGCTGTTCCGCGTTCCGGTCACGGTTTCGGCCTTTACCGCGATGCGCCAGGCGCTCGCAATCGTCGAGGGCGACACGCTCGACGACGTGCCCTACGTTCTGCGCGGCAAACTGGGGGGAGGGGCGTTCGGCGTGACGCGCTTCAGCGAAAAAGGAACGCTGAGCCTCCCTGGAACGGGCGATCCGGGCAAATGAGGGCGGGAGGAGATACGCGCTTACGACCCTTTCTTGCTTTCCCCGTCCGCGTGACCCAGATTTCTATCTCTAACGGCTGTCATTCAGGAAAGGAGTTTTCCGATGAGCGAACGGCTGGATGGGAAGGTCGCTGTCGTCACCGGCGCCGGCAGCGGCATCGGCAAGGCGATCGCCGAGCATCTCGCGCGGGCAGGAGCGACAGTGGCGGTCACGGACCTCGACCTGAAGAGCGCCGATGAAGTGGCGCGCGGGATCGTCGCTCTGGGCGGGCAGGCGAGCGCGCTCGCGATGGACGTGACCGACGAAGCGGCGGTCGATCGCGGCATCGACGAAGTGGCGGCGAAATACGGCAGCGTCGATGTGCTGGTCTCGAATGCGGGCATCCAGATCGTCAACCCGATCGTCGCCTTCTCGTTCGCCGACTGGAAGAAGCTGCTGGCCGTCCACCTCGACGGCGCCTTTCTGACGACGCGCGCGGCGCTGCGGCACATGTATGCCGACAACCGCGGCGGCGTGGTGATCTACATCGGCTCGGTCCATTCCCACTTGGCGTCGCCATTGAAGTCCGGGTACGTGACGGCCAAGCATGGCCTGCTCGGGCTGGCACGGGTGCTGGCGAAGGAAGGGGCGGCGCACGGGGTGCGCTCGCACGTCGTCTGCCCGGGTTTCGTGCGCACTCCGTTGGTGGACAAACAGATCCCCGAGCAGGCGAGGGAGCTGGGGATCAGCGAAGAGGAGGTCGTCCGCAAGGTGATGCTCGGCGCTACCGTCGATGGAGAGTTCACGACGGTAGACGAGATCGCCCGCACGGTGCTGTTCCTCGCCGCGTTCCCCGGTGCCGCCTTCACCGGCCAGTCGTTCATGGTGAGTCACGGCTGGTACATGCACTGAGCAGGCAGCTGATTCCTTCGCGCCCTCGGGCGCGATGTGCCCCGCCCCTACTTCGATGCCGATGCCATCCCGCTCGCAGCGCAAAAAATTGCCATTCGAGACTGTCGCCCTGGTGCTCCAGGGCGGCGGCGCGCTGGGGTCGTATCAGGCGGGCGTCTTCGAGGGGCTGGACGAAGCGGGCATCGAGCCGGAGTGGCTCGCAGGCATTTCGATCGGCGCGTTGAACGTCGCCCTCATCGCCGGCACTCCTCCCGGGGAGCGGGTCGATCGCCTGAGAGCGTTCTGGGAGACGGTGTGCCAGCCGGTTTTCGTCCAGCCTGCCGCCGACCTGGTTCAGCATTGGGTCGAGCAGTCCGGTGCGAATGCGCGCCGCCTCTTCAACGCCGTGGCCGCATGGCGTGCGGTGGTCGAAGGCCAGAAGGGATTCTTCACCCCTCGTCTGCCGCCGCCATGGATGGCGCTGACACTACCGGAAGCAGACGTGAGCTATTACGACACGTCCCAGCTGCACGAGACGCTTTCACGGCTCGTGGACCTCGATCGCATCAATGCGGGGCAGCCGCGGGTATCGGTCGGAGCGGTTAATGTGCGCACCGGCAATTTCGAATATTTCGACAACACGACGGGCCCGTGGAAGGGACGCCTGCGGCTGGAACATTTCATCGCTTCCGGTTCCCTCCCGCCCGGTTTCCCGCCCGTGGAGATAGACGGCGAGTTCTACTGGGATGGCGGCCTCATATCGAATACCCCTCTGAGCCACGTCCTCGAGGCCCAGCCTCGGCGTGATACGCTGGCCTTCCAGGTGGACCTGTGGAGCGCGCTGGGAACCGTTCCGACGAACATTTGGGACGCGCAGGAGCGCCAGAAGGACATCCAGTATTCGAGCCGCACTCGCGCGATCACCGATCTGATGGCGCGCGAGCAGGAACTCCGCCGCCTGATCCGGGAACTCCTCCAGTACATCCCGGACGATACGCGCCTCGGCGACGAGTGGTGCCGCAAGGCGGGTCCGTGGGCCTGTGGGCGCCAGGTCAGCGTGATCCACCTCATCTATCAGGAAAAGGAATGGGACGGACTCGCGAAAGACTACGAGTTCGGCCCCCTCACGATGCG
The DNA here is from genome assembly GCF_012910785.2 of Aromatoleum buckelii. Classification (GTDB taxonomy): domain Bacteria; phylum Pseudomonadota; class Gammaproteobacteria; order Burkholderiales; family Rhodocyclaceae; genus Aromatoleum; species Aromatoleum buckelii. The sequence goes on from NZ_WTVH02000009.1 coordinate 972,399, forward strand.
CGACCACTGGGCGAGCGGTCTCGAGGACATGCGTAGCACGCTGCAACACCGCGACTGGCTAGAGCGTCCGCCCCGGGATCAGTCCTTCGTTACTCACGCCCTGCACGCCCCGCCCGGTTTGTGAGCCATCCGGGCGGGGAGACTTTCAGAGCGCTGCCGCGACGCGCGTGCCTTGGTCGATGGCGCGCTTCGCATCGAGTTCCGCAGCGACGTCCGCCCCCCCGATGCGGATCACCGGCATTCCGGCCGCCTGCAGCGGGGCCTCGAGGTCGCGCAGCGGATCCTGGCCGGCACAAACGACGACTGTGTCGACCGGCAGGACCTGCCTTTCGTCGCCTATGCGCAGGTGCAGGCCGGCGTCGTCGATCTTCTCGTACCTGACGCCGGCGAGCATCTTCACGCCCCGGCGCGCGAGCAGCGTGCGGCGGATCCAGCCCGTGGTTTTCGCCAGGCTTTCGCCGACCTTCGTCGGCTTGCGCTGCAGCAGCCACAGTTGCCGCGGCGGTTCTTCTTCCGACGCCGTCCCGAGTCCGCCGCGCCGTGCATAGGTCGCGTCGATGCCCCACTCGCGCCGGTAGTGCTCGATCGGGTCGTCGGCGAGGTCGGCATGAGTCAGGAATTCGCTGACATCGAAGCCGATGCCACCCGCGCCGATGACGGCGACCGTCCGGCCAACCGCCTTTCGGCGGGTGATCACGTCGACATAGTTCGCGACCTTCGGGTGGTCGATGCCGGGGATGTCCGGTGTGCGCGGCGAGATGCCGGTGGCGAGCAGCACGGTATCGAAACGGCCGACGAGATCGGCCGCGCCGACGCGCCGCTCGAGCCTCACATCGACGCCGGCCTTGTCGAGCCGATGGCCGAAGTAACGCAGCGTCTCGGCGAATTCCTCCTTGCCGGGAATGTGCTTCGCGAGGTTGAACTGCCCGCCGATTTCGGCGGCGCTGTCGAACAGCGTGACGCTATGCCCCCGTTCGGCGGCCGTCGCGGCCGCGGCCATGCCGGCCGGGCCGGCCCCCACCACCGCGACGCGTTTTTTCACCGTTGCCGGCGCGATGACGAACTCGAGCTCACGGCACGCGATCGGGTTCACGAGACAGGTGCAGGGCTTCGCTTCGAAGATGTGGTCGAGGCAGGCCTGGTTGCAGGCGATGCAGGTGTTGATTTCCGCGGCCCGCCCCGCTGCGGCCTTGACGACGAAATCCGGGTCGGCGAGGAATGGCCGCGCCATCGACACCATGTCGGCGTCGCCGCGCGCAAGGACGTCCTCTGCGACTTCCGGGGTGTTGATGCGGTTCGACGTGATCAGCGGGATGCGGACTTCGCCTTTCATGCGCCGCGTCACCCAGCTGAACGCGCCGCGCGGCACCATCGTAGCGATCGTCGGGATGCGCGCTTCGTGCCAGCCGACTCCGGTGTTGATCAGCGTCGCGCCCGCCGCTTCGACGGCTTTCGCCAGCGCGACGATTTCTTCCCACGGGGCACCGCCTTCGACGAGGTCGAGCATCGACAGCCGATAGATGATGATGAATTCGGTGCCGACGCGCTCGCGCACGCGCCGCACGATCTCCACGGGAAAGCGATGGCGGTTCCCGACGCTGCCGCCCCAGCGGTCGGTGCGGTGGTTGGTGTGCGGTACGGTGAACTCGTTGATCAGGTAGCCTTCCGACCCCATCACCTCGACGCCGTCGTAACCGGCGCTTCTGGCCAGCGCCGCGCAGCGGGCGTAGTCGTCGATCGTGCGCTCGATGTCCGCTTCGCTCATCTCGCGCGGGGTCGCCGGGGAGATGGGCGCCTTCAGCGCGGACGGCGCGACCGCGCCGCGATGATAAGCGTAGCGGCCCGTGTGCAGGATCTGCATGCAGATCTTCCCGCCCTCGGCATGCACCGCCGCCGCGATCGGGCGATGATGCGCGACCTCGTCCTCGCTCGTGAGCATCGATGCGCCGGGAAAGATCACGCCGTCGGCGTTGGGCGCGATGCCTCCGGTGACGATCAGCCCGACTCCGCCGCGCGCGCGCCGTGCGTAGAACGCAGCCAGTTTCTCGAACCCGTTGCCGGATTCCTCCAGACCGGTATGCATCGACCCCATCAGCACGCGGTTCTTCAGCGTGCAGAAGCCCAGATCGAGAGGCTCGAGCAGGTGCGGATAATTTCCGCCCGGTGTGGCGGAGGTTGGTCGCGGCGCCGAAAGGGAGTGCGTCATTACGGTCTCCTGAGGGATATTCTGGATAGGATGAACGTACGGGGGCGTATTGAAGCCATCGCGCCGATGATAGAGCGACACCGGGAAGAGGACCAGCGGGACCGCGTTTCGCGCGGAATGGGGGTGTCGGCGAACAGGGTGGGAACAGGGTTGTGTGAATTGCCTGTTGTCGATATAGCAGTTATAATTTTAAGGCTTTGGCGGGTCTAATTTTCGGTCCTCCAGTTTTCGGTTGGAATCAACAGGGATGGGCGTTAGCCCATTTTTTATTTGTGGGCGTGGAAATGGACGTCGAAGGTCTGGTTGAACAGGTGGTCAGCGGGCTCGGCTTCGAGCTGGTCGATTTCGAGACTTCCCCGAAAGGGCGGCTGATGCGCGTCTTCATCGATATCGAGCGGGGCGTGACGGTGGACGATTGTGCCACGGTCAGCAACCAGCTCACCCGCGTGTTCGAAGTCGAGAACGTCGACTACGACCGGCTCGAAATCTCCTCGCCCGGCCTTGATCGGCCGCTGAAAAAAACCGCCGACTTCGAACGTTTCGCGGGCGACGAAGTGCAGGTGCGGCTGCGCATGCCGATCGGCAATCAGCGAAATTTCATCGGGGTGCTCGAGGGACTGAGCGAAGGTGTGGTGCGTTTGCGTACCGACAGAGGCGAAGTTGCCTTTCCCTTCGATGAAATCGAGAAAGCACGCCTGGTACCCAAGTTTTGAGCTTTCGGATGTGGAGGTTTTGATTAATGAGCCGCGAGATATTGCTGCTTGTGGATGCGCTGGCGCGCGAAAAGAATGTGGCCAAGGACATCGTCTTCGGCGCACTGGAGAGTGCGCTCGCCTCCGCAACCAAGAAGCGCATCAACGATGAAGCCGACGTGCGCGTGACGATCGACCGCGATACCGGCGACTACGAGTCTTTCCGTCGCTGGGTCGTGATGCCCGACGAGGAGGTCGTCAACGACGAAGCCGAGATGGGCATCATCGACGCCCGCGAGATGGTTCCGGATATCGAGCTCGGGGAATACATCGAGGAGCCGCTCGAGCCGATCGATTTCGGCCGTATCGGCGCCCAGGCGGCCAAGCAGGTCATCCTGCAGCGCATCCGCGACGCCGAGCGCGAGCAGATCCTGAACGACTTCCTCGAACGCAAGGAACACCTGGTTTCGGGCTCGATCAAGCGCATGGAGCGCGGCAACGCGATCATCGAGATCGGTCGCCTCGAAGCCGTGATCCCGCGCGACCAGATGATTCCGCGGGAAAACCTGCGCGTCGGCGACCGGGTCAAGGCGTTCCTGCTGCGTATCGATCGGGGCGCCCGGGGCCCGCAGCTGATCCTGTCCCGCACCGCGCCGGAATTCGTCGGCAAGCTCTTCGAGCTCGAAGTCCCGGAAATCGAGGACGGGCTGCTCGAGATCAAGGCCTGTGCACGCGACCCTGGCCTGCGGGCGAAGATCGCGGTGCAGTCGAACGATCCGCGCATCGACCCGATCGGCACGTGCGTCGGCCTGCGCGGTTCGCGCGTCACCGCGGTGCGCAACGAAATTGCCGGCGAGCAGATCGACATCATCGTCTGGTCGGCCGATCCGGCGCAGTTCGTCATCGCAGCCTTGCAGCCGGCCGAAGTGGTGTCCATCGTCGTTGACGAGGAAAGCCACGCCATGGATGTCGTGGTCGACGAGAACAACTTGGCGATCGCGATCGGGCGCAACGGGCAGAACGTCAAGCTCGCATCCGAACTCACGGGCTGGACGATAAATCTGATGAGCGAGGAAGAGTCCGCGCAGAAGACCGGCCAGGAGCGCGAGGGGCTGCGCGAGCTGTTCATGGAAAAGCTCGATGTGGATGATGAACTTGCGGACATCCTGATCGACGAAGGTTTCTCGTCGCTCGAGGAAATCGCATACGTGCCGCTCGCGGAAATGCTCGAGATCGAAGCTTTCGACGAGGGTACGGTCAACGAGCTGCGCAATCGGGCTCGAAACGTGCTTCTTACCGAGGCGATCGTCACGGAAGAGCACTTGGAGAACGTTTCCGACGACCTGATCAACCTGGAAGGAATGGACAAGCCGCTTGCCGCCACGCTGGCCCGGCACGGTGTCCTGACCCGGGATGATTTGGCCGACCTGGCCGTGGATGAGCTGGTCGAGATCGCCGGGATCGAACAAGAACGGGCAAGTGCGTTGATTTCGGTCGCGCGGGCGCACTGGTTCGAAGAATGACGGGAGGGCATTGATGGAACAGATGAGCGTAACCCAGTTCGCCGGCGAACTTAAGATGCCGGCCTCGGTGCTGCTCGAGCAGTTGCAGAAGGCCGGAGTCGAGAAGACCGGCGCCGATCAACTGCTGACTGAACAGGACAAGGCCAGACTGCTCGAATACCTGCGCCGGTCTCACGGCCAGAGCCAGCCGAAAGGCAAGATCACCCTGACCCGCAAGCAAACGTCGGAAATTCGCGCGACCGATTCGTCGGGCCGCGCCCGCACCGTCCAGGTCGAAGTGCGCAAGAAGCGCGTCTTCATGAAACGCGATGACGTGAGCCCCGAGACGGGTACGCTCGAGAGCGCGCAGATCGAAGACGAAACCGCAGGCTTGCCGATGGGTGAAATCGAGCTTGCGCCCCAAACCGAAAACGTCGTCGAGCCCGTCGCGGAAGCCATTCCCGAACCGGAACCCGTGCGCGAACCGGAACCCGAGCCCATCGTCGAACCGGAGCCGGAACCCGAGCCTCAGCCCGAACCCGAGCCGGAACCCGAGCCCGAGCCCGAACCCGAGTCTCAGCCCGAGCCCGAGCCCGCGACGGTGGAAGCTTCCGTATCGGCAAAACCCGAGGCTCCCGCTCGCGCACCGTCCAGGGCGCCGCTGCGCGTGTCCATCCTGAGCGACGAAGAGCGCGCTGCCCGTGAACGTGAAGCGCGGCGGCACGAAGAACTGCGCGCCCGCCAGGCGGCGGACCTGAAGGCGAAGCAGGATCGCGAGGCGGCGGCACGTGCGGCCGCTGAAGCACGCCGTGCCGAAGAAGAGGCACGGGTGCGCGCGGAGGCTGAGCGGCGTGCCGAAGCAGCCAAGCCGCAGGTCAAGGAGGCCCCCAAGCCGCCCGCCGGCACCCTGCACCGCCCCGCCAAGACCGAGGAAAAACCCGCCGGCAAGGACGCGAAGCGAACTGCACGAGGCGAGACGGCTGGCGAAAGCGCAAAGCGCCGTGGCCTGAAGACGCGCGGAGAAGTCGGCGCCACCACCGGGTCGTGGCGCGGAGCGCGCGGAGGCGGCAGGCGCGGCGCCCAGGACGAGCACAAGAGCTTCCAGGCTCCGACCGAACCCGTCGTGCGCGAAATTCACGTGCCGGAAACCATTTCCGTCGCCGACCTCGCGCACAAGATGTCGGTCAAGGCGGCCGAGGTCATCAAGATTCTCATGAAGATGGGATCGATGGTGACGATCAACCAGGTGCTCGATCAGGAAACAGCCATGATCCTGGTCGAGGAAATGGGGCACAAGGCGTTCGCCGCGAAGCTCGACGACCCGGATACCTACCTCGAGAGCGCCGAAGCGCATCACGACGCGACGGTCGAGCCGCGCGCGCCGGTCGTCACGGTCATGGGCCACGTCGACCACGGCAAGACGTCATTGCTCGACTACATCCGGCGCGCGAAAGTCGCTTCGGGTGAAGCGGGCGGCATCACGCAGCACATCGGCGCATACCACGTCGAGACGCCGCGCGGCATGCTCACTTTCCTGGATACGCCGGGCCACGAGGCGTTCACCGCGATGCGTGCCCGGGGCGCGAAGGCGACCGACATCGTCATCCTGGTGGTTGCTGCCGACGACGGCGTGATGCCGCAGACGCGCGAAGCGATTCACCACGCGAAGGCGGCCAACGTGCCGCTCGTCGTCGCGGTCAACAAGATCGACAAGCCCGACGCCAATCCGGATCGCGTCAAGCAGGAACTCGTCGCCGAAGGGGTGCTGCCCGAGGAGTACGGCGGCGACGTGATGTTCATCAGCGTGTCGGCGAAGACCGGCGAGGGCATCGACTCGCTGCTCGAAGCCGTGCTGCTGCAAGCCGAAGTGCTCGAACTGACGGCGCCGGTCGATTCACCCGCGAAAGGGCTGATCATCGAGGCGCGGCTCGACAAGGGCCGCGGCCCGGTCGCCTCGCTGCTCGTGCAGTCGGGGACCTTGCGCAAGGGCGACGTGATGCTCGTCGGCGCGACGTTCGGCCGCATTCGGGCGATGCTCGACGAGAACGGCAAGCCGATCGACCAGGCCGGTCCGTCGATTCCGGTCGAGGTCCTCGGTCTGTCGGACGTGCCGGCGGCAGGCGACGAGGCGATCGCGCTGGCCGACGAGAAGAAGGCGCGCGAGATCGCGCTGTTCCGCCAAGGCAAGTACCGCGAAGTCAAGCTCGCGAAGCAGCAGGCGGCGAAGCTCGAAAGCATGTTCGAACAGATGGCCGAAGGCGAAGTGAAGACCTTGCCGCTGATCATCAAGGCCGACGTGCAGGGTTCGCAGGAAGCCCTGGTGCAGGCGTTGAACAAGCTGTCGACCGACGAAGTCCGGGTCAACGCGATCCACTCCGCGGTAGGCGCGATCTCGGAATCGGACGTCAACCTCGCGCAGGCTTCCGGAGCGGTCATCATCGGCTTCAACACCCGTGCCGACGCGGGCGCGCGCAAGCTGGCGGAAACCTTCGGCGTCGATATCCGTTACTACAACATCATCTACGACGCGGTCGACGAGGTGAAGGCCGCGCTCTCGGGGATGCTGGCGCCGGAACGTCGCGAGAACGTCATCGGTCTGGTCGAGGTGCGCCAGGTGTTCAAGGTGCCGAAAGTCGGAACGGTCGCAGGCTGTTACGTGCTCGAAGGCGTCGTCAAGCGCGGCTCGCAGGTGCGCGTTCTTCGCAACCACGTCGTCGTCCACACCGGCGAGCTCGAGTCGCTCAAGCGCTTCAAGGACGACGTCAAGGAAGTCAAGTTCGGTTTCGAATGCGGCCTTTCGATCCGCAACTTCAACGACGTTCAGGAAGGTGACCAGCTCGAGGTGTTCGAGATTCAGGAAATCGCCCGGACCCTGTAAATCATGCCCAAGGAGTTTTCCAGAAGCCAGCGCGTCGCGGAGCAGATCCGCCGTGAGCTGGCGGAGCTGATCCGGCTCGAAGTGAAGGACCCTCGCGTCGGGTTCATCACTTTGACCGACGTCGAGATCACGCCCGACTACGCGCACGCGAAAGTCTTTTTCACGTCGATGAAGGGCGAGGAAGGGCTCGACGAGATCCTGACGGGGTTGCGCCGCGCGAGCGGCTTTCTGCGTCGCGAACTCGGTAAACGGGTGCGTATCCACACGCTGCCCGAGCTGCATTTTCATTACGACAGTTCGGTCGAACGCGGCAGTCGCATGTCGCAGCTCATCGACCAGGTGGTCCGGGATGATGACGCGCGCCACAAGGACGATCCGGAGAGCTGAGCAGATTTGAAAGCATCGAAACAATTCCGGCATCAACGCCGGATCGTCGACGGCGTCCTGCTGCTCGACAAGCCCCGCGGCCTGACGTCGAACGCCGCTCTGCAGACAGCGCGCCGGCTCCTGAACGCAGCGAAGGCAGGGCACACCGGAACGCTGGACCCGATGGCGACCGGATTGCTGCCGCTGACGCTGGGCGAGGCCACCAAGTTCTCGCAGATGCTGCTCGACGCCGACAAGGTCTACGAGGCTACGGTGCGGCTCGGCATCGAAACGGACACCGGCGACGCGGAAGGCACCGCGATCGCAACCGCTCCTGTGCAGGTGACGGACGATTCGATCCGCCAGGCGCTGGCGGCGCTGACCGGCGAAATCGAGCAGATTCCGCCGATGTATTCGGCGCTCAAGCGCGACGGCAAGCCCCTGTACGAATACGCTCGCGCGGGAATCGAGGTCGAGCGCGCGGCGCGCCCTGTGACGATCCATTCGCTCGAACTGCTCGGCGCGGAGGGGGATTCGTTGCGGATCCGCGTCGATTGCAGCAAGGGAACGTATGTCCGCACGCTGGCCATCGACCTGGGACGCTTGCTCGGTTGCGGCGGCCATCTCACCGAATTGCGCCGGACGAGGATCGGACCCTTCAACGTGGACGAGGCCGTTACACTCACGGCACTGGAAGCCGTGCCTCCGGAGTCGCGCGCCGGGCTGCTGGCGCCGGTCGATGCGCTGGTGCTTCATCTGCCGCGCATCGAACTCGATGCCTCCGAGGCGTGCCTGCTTCTGCAGGGACGCGTGCTTGCGGCTCATGGCGGCGCAATGGGGTTGGTGCGCATTTACGGCGAAGGCCGTTACCTCGGGCTGGGGGAATGCGACGGAAACGGCACATTGTCACCGAAACGTCTCGTTTCGACGGTCGCTACAGCGCAACAATCTTGATAACGATTGAGTTTTCCGGGCAGCGTTCGGTATAATCGTCCGCTTCTGATTGGCAGAACGAAAAGAGTAAACACCCACATGGCTCTCGATACCGCATCCAAGTCGCAGATCGTCAACGACTTCCAGCGCGCCCAAGGCGACACCGGTTCCCCGGAAGTCCAGGTCGCGCTTCTCACCGCCCGCATCAACGGGCTGACCGGTCATTTCAAGGCCAACGCGAAAGATCACCACTCGCGCCGTGGCCTACTGAAGATGGTCAGCCAGCGCCGCAAGCTGCTTGACTACCTGAAAGGCAAGAACGCCGACAGCTATCGCAACCTGATCGAGCGTCTGGGCCTGCGCAAGTAATCACGCTGGCCGTGGCGAGTCCGACAGCGTCGAAAAAGGCAACTTAAGCCGGCAAGCCGGTGCGGGCCCTGAAGGGCCGCACCGGCTTTGTTTTTGCGCCGTCGGATTTGTTAAACATCGCAGTTGTAGTTTGCTGCACCACTTATCGAGAGGATCTTCATCTTGCCTACCGCTATCAAGAAAACCTTTGCGTACGGTGCCCATACCGTAACGCTCGAAACAGGCGAGATCGCTCGCCAGGCCGGCGGTGCCGTGATCGTCAACATGGACGACACGATCGTGCTGGCAACGGTCGTCGCCGCCAAGGAAGCCAAGGCGGGACAGGATTTCTTCCCGCTTACCGTCGATTATGTCGAGAAGTTCTACGCCGCGGGGCGCATCCCGGGCGGCTTCTTCAAGCGTGAAGGCCGTCCCACCGAGAAGGAAACGCTGACCAGCCGCCTGATCGACCGTCCGATCCGTCCGCTTTTCCCGGAAGGCTTCTATAACGAAGTCCAGGTCATCATCACCGTGCTGTCGCTCAACCCGGAAGTCGATCCGGACATCCCCGCGATGATTGGCGCGTCGGCCGCGCTGGCGATTTCCGGCGTTCCGTTCGACGGCCCGATCGGCGCATGCCGCGTCGGCTACGGCGACGGCCAGTACCTGCTCAACCCGACGGTCGAACAGCTCAAGACCAGCGAGCTCAACCTGGTTGTCGCCGGTACCGAAGCGGCCGTGCTGATGGTGGAGTCGGAAGCCAGGGAACTGTCGGAAGAAGTCATGCTCGGTGCGGTGGTGTTCGGCCACCAGCAGATGCAGGTCGCGATCCGCGCGATCAACGAACTGGTCGAAGTGGCTGGCAAGCCCGAGTGGGACTGGCAGCCGCCGGCGAAAAACGAGCCGCTGATCGCGCGCATCAAGGAACTGGCTGGCGCCCAGCTCGAAGAAGCCTTCCGCATCACGAGCAAGCAGGCCCGCACGCAGCGCATCAACGAGATCCGCAAGCAGACGTTCGGCGTCGTGGCCGACGGGCTCGAAGTGCCGCCGACCGGCAACGAGCTGAAGGACATTTTTCACGATCTCGAAGCCGGGGTCGTTCGCAGCCGCATCCTCGCCGGGGAGCCGCGTATCGACGGACGCGACACGCGTACCGTGCGCCCCATCGACATCCGCGTCGGCGTGCTGCCGCGTACCCACGGATCGGCGCTGTTCACACGCGGTGAAACCCAGGCTCTCGTCATTGCGACGCTGGGCACCGGGCGCGACGAACAGATCATCGATGCGATCGCCGGCGAGTACCGCGAAAGCTTCATGCTGCATTACAACTTTCCGCCGTTCTCCACTGGCGAAACTGGCCGCATGGGCGTAACGAAGCGTCGCGAGGTCGGACATGGCCGTCTCGCCAAGCGCGCGCTGATTGCAGCGCTGCCGGCGGACGAGGACTTCAGCTATACGGTTCGCGTCGTGTCCGAGATCACCGAATCGAACGGTTCGAGCTCGATGGCTTCGGTCTGCGGGGCGTCGCTGGCCATGATGGACGCCGGCGTGCCGATGAAGGCGCACGTGGCCGGCATCGCGATGGGCCTTATCAAGGAAGGCAATCGCTTCGCCGTCCTGACCGACATCCTCGGTGACGAAGATCACCTTGGTGACATGGACTTCAAGGTCGCGGGCACCGAGAACGGCATCACCGCGCTGCAGATGGACATCAAGATCCAGGGCATCACGAAGGAAATCATGCAGGTCGCTCTGGCCCAGGCCGGCGTGGGACGCATCCATATCCTCGCGTTGATGAAGCAGGCGCTGGCGTCGCATCGCGGCGAAGTGTCGGAGTTCGCTCCGCGCATGCTGACGATGAAGATCAACCCGGAGAAAATCCGCGATGTCATCGGCAAGGGCGGAGCGGTGATCCGCGGGCTGCAGGAAGAAACCGGTACCGTCATCGAACTGCAGGACGACGGCAGCGTCACGATCTCGTCGGTCAGCGCCGAAGGCGCGCAGCTCGCGAAGGAAAAGATCGAGGCGATCACGGCCGAAGTCGAAGTTGGGAAGGTCTACAACGGAACAGTCGTCCGGCTCCTGGACTTCGGGGCGATCGTCAACATCATGCCCGGTCGTGACGGGCTGCTGCACGTCTCGCAGATCGCGAACGAGCGCGTCAATAACGTCGCCGACTATGTGAAGGAAGGGCAGGCGGTGCGCGTCAAGGTGCTCGAGACCGACGAGCGCGGCAAGATTCGCCTGAGCATGAAGGCGCTGCTGGATCAGCCGGCCGAGTAAGCAACGAAACGAGCTGAAGAAAAAGGGACGCCATGGCGTCCCTTTTTCATGGGGTGATTCCCGCCGGCGGCGACGCCGGAGAGCGGGGGGGCGGACCGGCTTACTTCGCCACCTGGCGTTCGCGCATTTCTTCGAGCGTCTTGCAGTCGATGCACATCGTCGCGGTCGGACGCGCCTCGAGGCGCTTCAGGCCGATTTCGACGCCGCAGCTGTCGCAATAGCCATATTCACCCGCATTGATCCGGCCCAGCGCTTCGTCGATCTTCTTGATCAATTTTCGCTCACGATCCCGGTTGCGCAACTCGAGCGCAATATCCGATTCCTGGCTCGCACGGTCGTTGGGGTCGGCAAACACAGTGGCTTCGTCCTGCATCGTGTGCACCGTGCGTTCGATGTCCCCGACCAGCTCCTGCTTGACCGTTTCGAGCATGCTGCGGAAGTGAGCCAGCTGCTTCTCGCTCATGTACTCCTCGCCTTCGGCGGGAACATAGGGCGGGAATTGTTTTTGCAGGGTGTCGTCTGGCATGACTTCGACTTCCGGTTGGTAATTGAAGGAAGCGAACTAATAGCAGAATCTTCTGCAACGAGCAAGCAAGCGCCCGGCCCGAGCAGCAATCCCGCCCGCTTGCGGCGCGCGTCAACAACACTTCGTGGTCGACGAAACATGTTTGACGCACGCCGGCCAAGTGTGTATTATTCGCCGCTCTCGGGGTGTAGCGCAGTCCGGTAGCGCGCTTGCTTTGGGAGCAAGATGTCGGGGGTTCGAATCCCTCCACCCCGACCAGCTAACCCCGAAATGCCCGCGGGATTTCTGCCCGTAGCTCAATTGGATAGAGCACCGGCCTTCTAAGCCGGGGGTTACAGGTTCGATCCCTGTCGGGCAGGCCAAATGGTTTTTTTGGTTGCAGAGTTTCTGCAACCTAGAAAGTGGCGGCATTAGCTCAGTTGGTAGAGCACTGGATTGTGGCTCCAGTTGTCACCGGTTCGATCCCGGTATGTCGCCCCATTGATCGATAGAAAAACCGCCGGTTTCGGCGGTTTTTTTATGCCATCAAGCTGCCCCCTTCAGCTTCGCTGCGTGAGATTTGCGTGACTTCGCATTGCTCACGATGAGGGTCAGGGTTGGTGCGTCGGCATGGCCGAAGCACACCAGTTCCGCTGCTGTGATCAGCTCGCTGAGCTCGGCGGCCGAGTAGTGCGTCGTCACCGAACCGTTCGAGTGTCCCAGCAGAACCTGACGCGTCTCGAACCCGACCCCGGCAGCACGCAGCCGCCGGCCGAGTGTGTGCTTAAGGTCGTGCACGCGGACTGCAGCAAACCCCTCTGGCGGGTCGATGCCGATCTCGCTGCGATAGCGAGCCGCTGCCCTGGCGCGCGCGCCACGCCACCCACTATTGTTTAGTCGGTAGAGCGGCGCGTCTTTGACCCGCGGCGAAGCAAAGACGAAGCGCTCATGTTTGCCGCGTCGCCCATCGATCACGGTTCGCGCTACGCTGTTCATTACGATCAACCGCTCTTCGCCGTTCTTCACGCCAGCCTTTCCATCACGCCCGCCAAAGTCGGCTGGCACGACGAATACGTTGGCGTCGAGCTCGGGTACGCGCACTTCCCAGTCCCATTCCAATTTGCATGCCTCCTGTTCGCGCACGCCGCTGTTGAGCAGGAACAGCGCTACCTCCGCGGCGTCGGCGTCGAGCTCGGATAGCAGCAACTTCTGTTCCGCCCAGGAGAGCGGGTAGGGTCTGCGTTTGTCCGTCTCCGGCAGTGGGTCGATGATTGGCGCTTCCGACAACCAGGTCACGCCGTTTTCGTCCCGCCATCGCCGCGCACACTGTGTAAGTACACGTGACACCGTGCCGAGGATGATGTTGATGCTGCGGGCCTTGAGGCCCGTCTGCTTCCTTGCCCCCTTTGTTGCCAGCGCCTTCTTCATGTCGGCGAGGGTCTCGTTGTAGATCTTGTCGACGGTAAGCAGGCCGACGAACGGATCCGCCTGTTTGATCGCGATAACCTCGCGTTCGATGCCGCGCTTGTGAGCGTTTTCTTCCACGTACCGCAGTGCGGCCTCACGGAAGGTATGCTTTCTGCGCTCGCCGAGTAGAACCCCACGTCGAATCTCCACCGCCTGCTGGGCTAGGTATGCTTCTGCGATTTGGCGATCGCTCGATCCAGTGCGTTTGAAAATGCGCTGTCCGAGGACAACCTTGTCGATGATCCATGTCCCGTCCGGCGCTTGGCGGAGCCCGGTTGAGCGTTTTCCCATGATGTTGCTTCCTCTAAAGAGTCATCAGCACCCGGGCGCCCGTTGCGCGCCTTAATCTCCTCCCAGATTCGATCGAGGTCAAGCCGGTCGTAACAACGGATACGATGGCCGAGCACGACGAGCGTGAGCTTGGGTTTGACCTCGGCATTGAACTTGTTGCGGTCGATGCCGAGGTAGGCGGGGGCGTCTTGGGCGCGGATCGCGCGGGGGAGCAGGATCAGGTGTTGGGCAGCGGACATGGTCATCCCTCCCGAGGCCAGTGAAGCACCTTCGCGTCGTCGGTTTCCTGCTGGGCTACGTGCGTTGCCTTGTGCCATTCACCGTACCTGCGACTTGACTCCGACTGCGCACGCATCGCCGGGAGCTGCGCGAACGGGCGCACCAACCAAAACTTCTCGATGCTTGTGACCGTCTTCGGCGCGCGACGCATGTTTCTGAGTTCGTTGTCGCCCATGGCGTGCAGCGTTGGGTATATCCCTGAATTGCGGGCATGCACCGGCGGCGGCTGGTGCATTGCCATCACAGATGTCCCTGTGGCACGCTTGCTGCCACAGCCATCCAATGCACCCAGAACGGTGCACTTCGCACGGCGGA
>NZ_WTVH02000008.1 GCF_012910785.2 Aromatoleum buckelii
GAGCCGAAGCCCGAGCCGAAGCCCGAGCCGAAGCCCGAGCTGAAGCCCGAACCGAAGCCCGAACCGTCAAAGCCGGCTCCGACACCCGAACCGCCGAAAGCCCCGGCAAAACCCGACATCGCCATGAAGGCGCCCGAGGCGAAGAAACCGGTCAAACCGGAACCCAAGCCCGAACCGCCCAAACCCGAACCGCCCAAGCCCGAACCTCCAAAACCGGAGCCGAAGAAGCCGGAACCGAAACCGGAGCCCAAGCCGCCGGAGCCGAAGAAACCTGAACCGAAGAAACCGGAGCCGAAGCCGGAACCGGCGAAACCGGAGCCCAAAAAACCCGAGCCGGTCGTGCCGCCGAAAGATGACTACATGGCGCAGCGCCTGGCGCAGGAAACCGAACGCACACAACTCGAACGGATGATGCGCGCCGACGCCGCTCGTGCGTCGGCCGCCCGTAACCGTGCCGCCGGCGACGCCTATGAGAATGCCGTGCGCACCAAGGTACGCGGCAATCTGCTGCGCCCTCCCGGTCTGAGCGGAAACCCGGAAGCGGTTTTCGAGGTGGACCAGTTGCCGAGCGGAGAAGTGCTTGCGATCCGGCTCAAGCGCTCGTCCGGCATCCCCGCGCTCGACGAGGCGATCGAACGCGCGATCCGCCGCTCGAGTCCGCTGCCGCTGCCCGAAGCGAAGGAACTTTTCCAGCGCACGCTCGAACTGAAGTTCAAGCCTCTCGACGAGGACTAAAGAGGGCGTGTCATCTTGGTTGCGCCTGTTGTCCGGATTCGTTCGTTATAATCGCTAATTGACGGCCACCCCCACGCCATGAATATCCTCTTCTCCCGTTTCCGCCTGCTGCTCGCCGCCACCGTTGCGACCCTCTCGTGGGCCGCTCATGCCCAGCTTTCGATCGAAATCACGGGCGCGGGCGCAACGCGGTTTCCGGTCGCCATTCCGCTGTTCGAGAACGAAGGATCCCTGCCGCGGGGCATCACGGATGTGGTGCGCGCGGACCTGGAGCGCAGCGGGCTGTTCAGCCTCGTCGACATGGGCCTCGTCACGCTGCCCGCCACGGCAGTGCCGGATCTTGCCGGCGTGCGCGCCCGCGGCGCCGACGCGGTGCTCGCGGGGAGCCTCTACCCGCAAGCCGACGGGCGCTACGACGTGCGCTTCCGCTTGTTCGACACGCAGAAGCAGACTGAACTCGGCGGGCTGTCGCTGCGCATGACACCGGCGCAAAACCGCGCGACGGCGCATCGCATTGCCGACTTCGTGTATGAAAAGCTCACCGGCCAGCCGGGCTATTTCGCGACCCGCATCGCCTACGTCGTGAAGAGCGGCCCGCGCTACGAGTTGCAGATCGCCGACGCCGACGGAATGAACGCGCAGACCGCGCTCGCGTCGCGCGAACCGATCATCTCGCCGGCCTGGGCGCCGGACGGCCAGCGGCTCGCCTACGTGTCGTTCGAGGCCAAGAAGCCCGTCGTATATGTGCATACGCTGGCAACGGGCCAGCGCCAGGTGGTCGCGAACTTCAAGGGCTCGAACTCGGCGCCGACGTGGGCACCCGACGGTCAGCGGCTCGCGGTCGTGCTGACGAAGGACGGCCAGTCCCAGCTGTATGTCCTCAACGCGGACGGCTCCGGCCTGCGGCGGATGGCGACCTCGCCAGGAATCGACACCGAACCGGCGTGGTCGCCCGATGGAGAATGGATCTATTTCAGCTCCGATCGCGGCGGCAGCGCGCAGATCTACCGGATTCCGGCATCGGGCGGCAGTGCCCAGCGGGTGACTTTCGAAGGCAATTACAACGTCACGCCGCGCCTGTCCCCGGACGGGCGCAGCCTCGCCTTCATCACTCGCAACAACGGACGCTTTCAGGTCGCGGTGATGGACCTCGCGACCCGTCAGACCACGATCCTCACCGACTCGTCACGCGACGAGTCACCCAGCTTCGCTCCCAACGGCCGCATGATCCTGTACGCCACCGAAAGTGGCGGACGTGGAGTCCTCGCGGCAGTGTCGTCCGACGGCCGGGTGAAACAGCGTCTTTCGGTGCAGGCGGCCGATGTGCGCGAACCCTCATGGGGACCGCTCACTAGGTAACAACCACTGCTGTTCGTCTCATTACAAGGAAAATTCATGAAGAAATTCGTTCTGCCCGCACTGCTCGTCACATTGCTGGCCGCTTGCAGCAGCACCGGGACTTTCGACCAGGCAGGCGGCACCGCTGTCGAAGACCGCTCGACAGGCGCCCCCGGCGTGGCCACCGTAACCGCACCGAGCATGGCCGGTTCGGGCATCGCCGCCCTGACCGACCCGAACAACATCCTGTCGAAGCGCAGCGTGTTCTTCGACTTCGACCAGTTCGTCATCAAGCCCGAAGCCCGTCCGCTGGTCGAGGCCCATGCACGTTTCCTCGTGCAGAACCCGCAGATGAAGATGCTGATCCAGGGCAACACCGACGAACTCGGCAGCCGCGAATACAACCTCGCGCTGGGCCAGAAGCGGGCCGACGCGGTGCGTCAGGCGCTGACGCTGCTGGGCGCGAAGGAATCGCAGATCGAATCGGTCAGCCTCGGCGAAGAAAAACCGCGTTGCGGCGAAAGCAATGAATCGTGCTTCGCGCAAAACCGCCGCGGTGACATGCTGTATTCGGGCGAGTTCTGATGAAACGCCTCCTGCCGCTGGCAATGCTCGTCGCATTGTCGTCGATGGGGCCCGCGCAGGCGGGTCTTTTCACCGACGACGAGGCGCGGCGTGCGATATTCGACATGCGGATGGAATTGAACGGCCGCCTCGAGCGGCTGGAGGCGAGCAGCCGCGGGCAGCTCGAACTGGCAAGCCAGAACGAGCTGCTGAAGACCGAGATTTCCCGGTTGCACGGGCAACTCGAAGTCCTGCTGCACGAAGTCGAATCACTCAAGCAGCGCCAGCGCGATTTCTACGTCGATCTCGACACTCGCGTGCGCCAGATCGAAAGCAACCGCACCGCGTCCGCCGCCCTGGCGCCGAATGCCCCTCCCGCCGATCCTGCTGCCGAGTCGGCCCAGTACGAGGCCGCGCTGAATCTCCTCAAGGAGGGCCGGTACAAGGACGCGCTGACCGCTTTCGAGCAGTTCATCAGACAGCACCCGCAAAGCACCTTCCTGCCCGGCGCGCACTTCTGGGCCGGCAACGCCGCGCTACAGGCCAAGGAAGTTGCCGCGGCAAGCACTTATTTCAACACCGTCCTTAAAACCTGGCCGCAGGACGCCGCCGCACCCGATGCGATGCTCGGCCTGGCGAACAGCCAGCAGGCACTCGGCGATGCGAAGACCTCGCAGGAAACCCTGAAAAAACTCGTCGAGCAGTTTCCCGACAGCTCCGCCGCACAGGCGGCCCGTCAGCGGCTCGGCGTAAAGCGTTAAACCGTTCCACGATGCAGCACGCAAGCGACAGCCACGACGCGAAGGTGCGGCTAACCGAGATCTTCGCGTCCCTCCAGGGAGAATCGACGCGAGTCGGCCTGCCCACCGTTTTCGTGCGGCTGACCGGATGTCCGCTGCGCTGCGTGTGGTGCGATACCGAGTACGCATTCCAGGGCGGCGAGAGCCGCAGCATCGCGTCGATCGTCGAAGAAGTCCTCGGGCACGGCATCGAACACGTCTGCGTCACCGGGGGCGAACCACTGGCGCAGAAAGGCTGCCTCGCGCTACTCGCCGCGTTGTGCGACGCCGGTCTTTCAGTGTCGCTCGAAACGAGCGGCGCACTCGACATCGCCGCGGTCGACCCGCGCGTGTCGCGCGTCATGGACCTGAAAGCCCCCGGCTCGGGCGAGGTCGCGCGCAATCGCTGGGACAACCTCGCGCACCTGAACGAGCGCGACGAAGTGAAGATCGTCCTCGCCGACCGACGCGACTACGAGTGGGCCATCGAGTGCCTCGCCGAGCGTCAGCTGGCGCAGCGCTGCACGGTCCTGCTGTCGCCCGTACAGGGAAAACTCGACCCCGCGCAGCTCGCCGAATGGATCGTGGGTGACCGCCTCCCCGTGCGCTTCCAGCTTCAGCTGCACAAGATTCTCTGGAACGACGCCCGCGGGCGATAGCGCGGATGCCGACCGAAGGGTCGCCGCCCGTGCTGCGAGCGGAACGATCCGCGATCCGCCGTGCCGCATTCTACCCAACCGCTCGATGCGAACTTTCAACATGACTGAACCGAAACGCGCCGTCGTGCTGCTCTCCGGTGGCCTGGACTCCGCGACCTGCCTCGCGATCGCCCGCGACGCGGGCTTCGATTGCTACGCACTGTCGATCGCTTACGGGCAGCGCCACACTGCCGAACTTGCCGCGGCAGGGCGCGTCGCGCACAGCCTCGGCGCCTGCGAGCACCGGCTCGCCCACGTCGGCCTCGGCGAATTCGGCGGCTCGGCACTGACCGATTCGTCGATCCCGATGCCGGTCGAAGGCGCGGTCGGCGGCATCCCCGTCACCTACGTGCCGGCCCGCAACACCGTGATGCTGTCGATCGCGCTCGCGTGGGCGGAAGTCCTGGAGGCCCATGACATCTACGTCGGTGTCAACGCCGTCGATTACTCCGGCTACCCGGATTGCCGCCCGGAATTCATCGCCGCCTTCGAGGCAATGGCCAACCTCGCGACCAAAGCGGGCGTCGAAGGCGCACCCATCACGATCCACGCACCGCTGATCCGGCTGTCGAAAGCCGACATCATCCGGCGGGGAACGGCACTCGGCGTCGACTACGCCCGGACCGTCTCATGCTATCAGGCCGACGACGCCGGTCGTGCGTGCGGCGTGTGCGACGCATGTCGCCTGCGCAAAGCCGGCTTCGAAGCTGCGGGCCTTCCGGATCCGACTCCCTACCAGTAGCCCGCCTGCGTCACAGGTCTCCGCATTGCGGCCCGCCTGCCGCAGTCGGCCTGCGTCTGATCAGGCTGACCGGCCCTTTCCCCATACACAGCAACATAGCGCGTTGCGAAAATGCCATCGAGAAAAAGGTTTATCACGCTTTATCACCGATAACTTGACGCGCCCGACAGCATTCCATAGAATCGCAATCCTTCTAGGTTTGGGTCGTTAGCTCAGCTGGTAGAGCAGCGGACTTTTAATCCGTTGGTCGCAGGTTCGAATCCCGCACGGCCTACCAAAAACACAGAACCGGGGGTATAGCTCAGTTGGTAGAGCAGCTGACTCTTAATCAGTAGGTCGTAGGTTCGAATCCTACTGCCCCCACCAGTGGATTCAAACACTTAGGCCAGTCGCGACGACTGGCCTTTTTGCGTTTGGCGCCCCGTGTAGCCGCGGTGTAGCCAAATCCGCGGACACCGCGTGGAATTGATTTGTGCTGGGCCTCTGATCGTCATGAGGGGAGTGGGCGCGGATGGGAAGTCCGCGAAAGTGGTGCAGCGAGCCGAGCGTATGCTCGACGAGCAGCGGCCTTTACCGAGGTCTCCGGTGCTGCTCCCCGTTTCGGGCAAGCTGGGTTTCCATTGGCAAGGGCGCCAGTTGATCTCGGGCTAGACGCGACTGCCCCGTCCTGCGTACCATGCATGGGGTAGTTTGAACGCGATCAGCGGCGCCGCACCTCCTCACCCTGGGCTTGCAAGCCGTGACTCGGGTCGAATTGTCCGGCGGCAAAGGGCTGCTGCCGACGCGAGCGACACAGGCCGGAGAGCGTTTGGGCGCCGACATCAGTGATGCAGGTCTAAATTCACCCCGATCAAGCGGGGTCCAGCGAAGGGGAACACGAGGGATGGCAGAGCGCGTCGCCGTATTGGCCGTCGACGATCGGCCGGTAAACCTGTCCGCCATCGAGGCGCTTCTCGACGACCAGGAGGTCGATGTGGTGAAGGCGCTGTCGGGAAACGACGCGCTGCGCCACACGCTCACGCGAGAATTCGCGCTCGTGCTCCTCGACGTGCAGATGCCCGGCATGGACGGCTTCGAGACCGCCGAACTGATGCGCGCCAATCCGAAGACGCGCCATCTGCCGATCATTTTTGTCACGGCCGGCATTTCCAACAGGGGTATGCAGTTCAAGGGCTACGAGCTCGGCGCGGTCGACTACCTGATCAAACCCTTCGAGCCGCACGTGCTGCGCGGCAAGGTTATGGTCTTCTGTGACCTCTTCCGCCAACGCCGCGAACTCGAAGCGGCGAAAGCGCTGCTGGAGGCGAGGATCGAAGAGCGGGTCGAGCAGTTGCGGGAAAGCGAGGAGCGCTTCCGCCTGCTCGCTACCCATGCGCCGGTCGGCATCTATCAGCTCGACCGCGACGGTAATTGCTTGTCCGCGAATCCCCGTTGGTACGAGCTCTGCGGCCTCGCGCCGGAAGCTGCTGCGGGCCAAGGGTGGCGGGTCACGCTCCATCCCGACGATCAGCTGCTGGTCGACGCGGCAACTCGGAACGCCTTCGAGCACGATACCGGATATGCGCTCGAATACCGCATCGTGAGCGGAAGCGGGCCTACGCGGACCGTCCTTGCCCGGGCCGAAATGATCCGGGATCACAACCGCCGGCCGCGGCACCTTTTCGGGACGCTACTCGACATCACGGAGCAAAAGACAGTCGAAAACGAACTGGTGCTGGCCAAGGCTGAGGCCGAGCGGGCGAACGAAGCCAAGTCGCGCTTTCTGGCCGCCGCGAGCCACGACCTGCGTCAGCCCTTGGCGGCTATGACGTTGTACCTCGACGTTCTGCGACAGGAAGTGCCGGCGAGCAGCCAGAAGCTCGTCGGGAATCTGCGCCAGTGCGTCAGCAGCTTGAGCAAGCTGCTGACTGACCTGCTGGACATGAGCAAACTCGAAGCTGGCGTCGTGACGCCCACGATCTCGGATTTTCCGATCAACGACATCCTTGCGAGCGTGCTCGCAGTTCATGCGCCGGAAGCACGCCTTAAGGGCCTGTGGCTGACCTATGTATCGACGCGCCTCACGGCCCGCACCGACGCCGTCCTGTTCCAGCGCATGCTCGGCAACCTGATCGCCAACGCGGTCCGCTACACCGAGCACGGCCGAATTCTGGTCGGCTGCCGGCGCCGAGGTGGCAAGGCGTGGGTCGAGGTCTGGGATACCGGGGTCGGTATTCCGGAAAACAAAATGAGCGAGATTTTCGAGGAGTTCAAGCAGTTGGGCGACGGTGCCCGCACCCGCGGTAGCGGCCTCGGACTTGCGATCGTTGCCAAAACCGCCGCGCTGCTTGGTTTGCAGATTCGGGTCGGATCGCGACTTGGACGCGGCTCCATGTTCGCGCTCGAATTGCCGCTCGGCAAAGCGCCCCGCCAACTGCCGCAGCAGCCGGGGCCGCAGCGCCGTTCGCTACGCATTGCGCTCGTTGAGGATAACCCCGCCGTTCTGGACGCCGTGAAGTGCGCGCTGGAGTCCGTCGGACACGAGGTCATCGCGGCACAAAGCCGCCACGAAATGCTCGAGGCGCTCGGCGAGCGCCGCCCGGACGCCGTGGTGTCGGACTATCGGCTCATGGATGGCGAAACGGGCCTCGACGTCATCGAGTCGGTGTGGGAACTGCACGACAGTATGATCCCGGCCCTCGTTTTGACCGGGGAAACCGCTCCCAGCTTCATCCGCAATATGGCAGATCGTGCGATCGCGGTGCAGCACAAGCCATTGGATCTCGAGGCGTTGCAGGTCTGTCTGGCCAATTTGGTCGCCGCTGTCTCCGGAATCGATCCGTTGACGGGTGTCCGGAACCTCCGGCGCATCGAGTACGCTTCGCGCCATGCCATTCGCACCGGAGCCCGGCGTGACCAAGCGCCGTCGCTGATCTTGTTTGACATCGATTGCTTCCAAGATTTCGCCGGCGAGTTTGGTTCCCAGCGCGGGGACGATGTTCTGCGCGAGATTGCGCGACGAGCGGGCGCCACCCTGCGCGAGGGCGACGAACTGGGGCGCAAGGGGGGCGCAGCGTTCCTCGTACTTGCCCAAAATACTTCCCCCGCGGCCGGCGAGACGCTCGCCGAGAGTCTGCGCCGCGCCATCGAGGCCGAGCCCTGTCCGACCGTCGGCAAGGTCACCGCGAGCTTTGGCGTAGCCGAACACCTAGCCGGCGAGCCGTTCGAGGAATGGCTGGCACGTGCCGATGACGCCGTACGCCTCGCGAAGAACGCCGGCGGTAACTGCGTACGCCTGCATCCGGCTAACCTCTTGTGGAAGCCGCGGCGACCGGTCGACGGGCAGTTCGTCCAGCTCGTTTGGCATGAACACTACTGCTGCGGGGAGCCGACAATCGACGCCCAGCACCGAGCTCTGGTCGAACAGGCTAATGCGCTGCTGACGGACCTTATGGGGGGAAGGTGCCCGACGCCCGAACTCGTGCTGACGGCGCGGCGCGTTTTGAGCGAAGTGGCGCAGCATTGTCGCGACGAAGAACAGATTCTCGAAGCGGCCGCTTATCCCGACCTCGACTGCCACCGGGCCGAACACGCCGCCCTGCTGCGCAGAGCAGAGAATTTCCTGGCACGCCTCGGGAATGGCGCGCAGAACGTAGCCGGGCTGCTCGAGTTCATCGCCTACGAATTCGTCGCGTTGCACATGCTCGGCACCGACCGGGAGTACGCAACTCACCTCGGAGCAAATTCAATGGCAAGCAGTTCGCCCGTTTAGAACCTCCAGCATCAAGAATCGGGCGACGGAAGCGGAAGCGACGTTCGACGAGATGTTCGGCCGGATGAGCAACCGGACGTGCGCGAATCCTAGTGCCCCACCAGTCGATTCAAGTATTTAGGCCAGCTCTTGCGAGTTGGCCTTTTTGCTTCTTCAGGCCCGGCAACGACTACTAGCCTTTGACGCATACCACCTGCTTCAAGGTGTGCAACACGTCCGTGAGGTCGTTCTGGTTGGCCATTACCGCGTCGATGTCCTTGTAGGCAGCGGGAATCTCGTCGAGGACGCCCTTGTCCTTGCGGCACACGACACCGGCCGTCTGCCGCACGAGATCCGCCTCGGTGAATTGCTTTTCTGCCGTGGTGCGGCTCATCCGGCGCCCGGCGCCGTGGGCGCTCGAACAGAAGCTTTCCGCGTTGCCCTTGCCGCGCACGATGTAGCTGCGCGCACCCATGCTGCCTGGGACGATGCCCAAATCGCCCTCGCGCGCGCGAATCGCCCCCTTGCGCGTCACCCACACGTTCGCACCGAAGTGATGTTCCTGGGCGACGTAGTTGTGGTGGCAGTTGACCACTTCGCTCGTCACCACGAACGACGGCAAATGCCGGGCCAGCGCGGAGAGCACCAGATCCAGCATGCACTGCCGGTTCTGTCGCGCATACTCCTGCGCCCACTGCAGTGCCTCGACGTAATCGTCGAAGTGCTCGCTGCCTTCCGCGAAGTACGCCAGTTCGCGATCCGGAAGCTGGATCATCCGGCGTTCCATGTCCTTGCGCGCGAGTTGGATGAAGTAGTCGGCCATCGCGTTGCCGATACCCCGGCTGCCCGAATGGAGCATGACCCACACGCGGTCGGCCTCGTCGAGACATACTTCTATGAAGTGATTGCCGCCGCCCAGCGTCCCCATTTGGTGTGTCCATTTCGAGGCTTTGCCGAATGCCTTGAGAAGCTGCGGATGGCGTGCGCTGAGCGCCTTGAGCCCGGCTTCGAAAGGCCGCACCGCGTCCGCGAGCACCGTATCGTCGCGGTGTTGCGCGCGCCCGACCGGAACGCCATGGCTGATCTGCCCGAAAACGGCCTTGAGAGACTTTTCGTCAATGTCGTTGGCCGTCAGCGAGAGCCTGGCGGCAACCATGCCGCAGCCGATATCGACACCGACCGCAGCAGGGATGATTGCCTTGTGGGTGGCGATGACCGAACCGATGGTCGCACCGATTCCGACGTGGGCATCGGGCATCGCGGCGACATGATGATGAATGAAGGGCATCTGCGCGAGATTCGCGAGTTGGGCCTTCGACTTCTCGTCGACGTCATCGGTCCAGATCTTCACCGGCACACGTTGGCCGCTCAGCACTTGTTTGATCGGCATGACAAGCTCCCGTCGCATCCTCGCTGGGTATCACGTCCACTCGTTCGCCTCTTGCTCGAACCTGCCCCGGTACGGCTTTCCGACGCAGAACCGGTGCCCACTCGGTGCTTGCATGACCGTCCAGCCGTCATTGCAAGATACCTGGACCGCTCCCAACTTCTCCAGGCGATTTACTTCTTCTTCGATTGAATCCGTCTCGATATCGAGATGGGCTCGCGGATCGTGATCGACGCGTTGAATGATGACCTGGACGTCACCCGGCTGCGTCATGAGTTGAATGAATTTGTCGCGAACCTGGGCCTCCTGCGGCAGTGGACAACCGAGCGCAGCACTCCAGAACTTCGCCTCTCGCATCAAATCGTCGGTATCGCAATCAATGACGATGTTCCCAAGACGGCTCTTGTGCATCAGTCCGACTCCTCATGCCAACCGGTGTTTACGCAGAGCACTTGAACGCCAGTGCCCGACAGCCTCGGCATTTTTTCCATCGCCGCAAGCGTTCCTCCCGTCCGCAAGCCTGCAGCCTTCGCAAGGTCGTGCAATAGGACATCTGCCGCAGGCTCGAGTTTGCAGTTCTTCCAATGTGCGGTCTGCGTCTCGATCGCCCGCCCGACGCATTGCAGCGTTCGTCGCCGAATCGGTCTGGCCGAAGCTGCGGGAGACGCGATTCCATCGTTGCCCGCAGCTCGATGCCTCCACGCCTGCGCCTGGCACGCAGCAGGACCGCGTCAGTTTTTACACGGGCCGATGGTCGTTCGGTAGCTTTTACAGCGCGCGCTGCCAACGCCTCGGGGGCTCTTCCCGGCACCCGCCTTGCAGGCCGGTCCCAACACGGTCGGGACGGAGAACGATCATGAGCGACACAGTCGGCGACTTCCTGCTCCAGCGCCTGTCGGCATGGGGGGTCAAGAGGGTGTTCGGCTATCCCGGCGACGGCATCAACGGCATCATGGGGGCGTTCGGCCGGTACGGCGAAGGGCTGCGCTTCGTGCAGGCGCGTCACGAGGAGCTCGCCGCGTTCATGGCGTGCGCGCACGCGAAATTCACCGGCGAAGTCGGCGTGTGCCTGGCCACTTCGGGCCCCGGGGCGATCCATCTCCTGAACGGCCTCTACGACGCGAAGCTCGACCACCAGCCGGTGTGGCGCGAGTGGACTGACCCGCGCCTCGTGGTGATGGTGCTCAACAACGGCGACCTCAACCAGGTGACGTGGGAGCAGCGCGCCATGGAAGGCGACCCGAAGTTCATCGACGCGCAGGCGGTGCCCGATTTCCCGTACGCCGAGTACGCGCGGCTGCTGGGCCTGGGCGGCATGCGCGTCGACGACCCGAGAGAAGTGGGCACGGCGTGGGACGCGGCACTCAGTGCGGAGCGCCCGACGCTCCTCGAGATGGTCACCGACCCGGACGTGCCGCCGCTGCCCCCGCACATCAGCGCGAAGCAGGCCAAAGCGTACCTGTCGGCGCTGCTGCACGGCGACCCCGACTCGCTCGGCATCGTCGTTGCGAGCTTCAAGGAAAGCTGGGATAGCCTGTTCCCGCCGGACAAATCGTCAGCGGGGTGAACGCGACATGGCCCTTGTGGACAGCACGGCCCCGATCGAATCGGTCACGGTCGCGAGCTACACGATCCCGACCGATGGGCCCGAGTCCGACGGCACGCTCGAATGGGACGCGACGACGCTCGTGGTGGCCCACGTCACCGGCGGCCGCCGAACCGGCCTCGGCTACGGCTACACGGACACCGCCACCGCGCGACTGATCCACGATCGGCTCGCGCCGCTGCTGCACGGGCGCGACGCACTCGCGACGAACGCGCGCTGGCAGGACATGGCGGTCGCGATCGGCGACGGCGCGCCCGACCCGGTCGACGGCCGCCTCGCTCCGGCCGACGACCGCCCCGGCTTCGGCCTGGTGTTCAAGGAACAGGACGCCCGATGCTTCGAAAACCCCTGAACGGCGCCGATGAAACGCGCCCCGCCATGCCCGTCGACACCACGGCGCTGTCGCGGCGCGCCGGCGTCGATTTCGCCGCGCTCGAACACGATCTGCGCGAGGTCCTCGCCGGCGAAGTGCGCTTCGACGCGGGCAGCCGCGCGCTGTATGCGACCGACGCGTCGAACTACCGCCAGGTGCCGATCGGCGTCGTGATCCCGCGCTCGACCGACGACGTCGTGCGCACGGTGGAGATCTGCCGGGGCCACCACGCGCCGATCCTGTCGCGCGGCGCCGGCACGAGCTTGTGCGGCCAGTGCTGCAACATCGCGGTGGTGCTCGATTTCTCGAAATACCTCAACCGCATCATCGACATCGACGCCGAAAAGAAGATTGCGCGCGTCGAGCCCGGCGTCGTGCTCGACGAGCTGCGCGAGGCGGCCGAAAAAGTCGGCCTCACGTTCGCCCCCGACCCGGCGACCCACAGCCACAACACGCTCGGCGGCATGATCGGCAACAACTCCTGCGGCCCGCACTCGGTGATGGGCGGGCGCACCGAGGAGAACGTGCTCGAGCTCGACATCCTCACCTACGACGGGCTGCGCTGCCGCGTCGGCACGACGGACGCGGAGACGTTTGCGCAAATCGAGGCTGAAGGCGGCCGTCGGGCCGACATCTACCGCCGGCTGCGGGCGCTCGGCGAACGGTACGCCGAGCCGATCCGCCGCTGCTACCCTGACATCCCGCGCCGCGTGTCGGGGTTCAACCTGCGCGCGCTGCTGCCCGGGAGCAGCTTCGATCTCGCCCGCGCGCTGGTCGGCTCCGAAGGCACGTGCGTCGTCGTGCTCGAAGCGACCGTGCGCCTCGTGGACAGCCCGCCGGCGCGCACGCTGCTGGTGGCGGGTTTTCCCGACGTGTATGCGGCTGCGGACGCCGTACCCGAAGTCATGGCGGCCGGCCCGATCGCGCTCGAAGGCATGGACGATCGGCTGGTCGGCGACATCGAGTCGATGGGGCTCGCGCCGGGCAACGTCGGGCTGCTGCCCGAAGGCGCCGGCTGGCTGCTGGTCGAGTTCGGCGGCGCCGACCGGGACGAGGCCGAGGGCCGGGCCCGCGCGCTGATGGAACGGCTCGAGCGCGCCGAGCCGAAGCCGTCGATGAAGCTGTACGCCGACGCGGCTGAAGCACAGCGAGTGTGGAAGATCCGCGAATCGGGTCTGGGCGCGACCGCCCACGTGCCCAACGAACGGCTGACCTGGGAAGGCTGGGAAGACTCCGCGGTCGCGCCCGAGAACCTCGGCCGCTACCTGCGCGAGCTGCGCGCGCTGCTCGACCGCCACGGCTATCGCGGCGATTTTTACGGTCATTTCGGCCAGGGCTGCCTGCACACTCGCATCGACTTCGACCTAGAAACGGCCGACGGCATCGCCCGCTACCGTGCCTTCATCCACGAGGCCGCGCGCCTGGTGTCGGGGCTGGGCGGCTCGATCTCCGGCGAACACGGCGACGGCCAGTCCAAGGCCGAGCTGCTGCCGATCATGTTCGGCGACGAGGTGGTGCAGGCCTTTCGCGAGTTCAAGGCGATATGGGACCCGGACAACCGCATGAACCCGGGCAAGGTCGTCGATGCGTTCCGCGTCGACGAGAACCTGCGCCTGGGCACCGGCTACGATCCGCGGCCAGTCGAAACCCGCTTCGCCTACACGTCGGACAACGGCGACTTTGCGCGCGCGATGCTGCGCTGCGTCGGGGTCGGCGCCTGCCGCAGCAAGAAAGGCGTAATGTGCCCGAGCTACATGGCCACCGGCGAGGAGATGCACTCGACACGCGGGCGCGCGCATCTGCTGTTCGAGATGCTGCGCGGCGAGACGCTGACGGGCGGCTGGAAGGAGCCGGCGGTCAAGGAAGCGCTCGACCTGTGCCTGTCGTGCAAAGGCTGCAAGGGCGAATGCCCGGTGCGCGTCGACATGGCGACCTACAAGGCGGAGTTCTTCTCGCACTACTACGAAGGCCGCCTGCGCCCGATCTCGGCCTATGCGTTCGGGCTCATCGACGTGTGGTCGCGCGCCGCGTCCCACGCGCCCGGCGTCGCGAACTTCTTCTCGCGCACCGAACCGTTCGCGGGCTTCGCCAAATGGCTCCTCGGCATTCATCCCGCGCGGCGTCTGCCGGCGTTCGCGATGGAAGCTTTTGCGCCGGCCTTCCGCCGCCGGCGGCCGCCCGCCGCAGCGGGAAAGCCGTTGATCCTGTGGCCGGACACGTTCAACAACCATTTCCACCCCGAGGTGGCGCTGGCCGCGGTGCAGGTGCTCGAGCACGCCGGCTTCGAAGTGCGCCTGCCGCCGGTGCGGCTGTGCTGCGGCCGCCCGCTGTACGAGTTCGGCATGCTCGACCGGGCCCGGCGCTACCTGCTGCGCATCCTCGACGCGCTCGACACGCAGATTCGCGACGGCCTGCCCGTCGTCGTCCTCGAACCGGCCTGCCTCACCGTTTTTCGTGAGGAACTGCCGCAGATGCTGGCCGGCAACGAGCAGGCCAGGCGGCTGAGCAGCCAGGTCTTCCTGCTGAGCGAATTTCTCGAGCAACGCGCCCCGCACGCGCGCTTCGGCACCCTCGCGCGCCGCGCGGTGGTGCACGGCCACTGCCACCACCAGGCAGTCATCGGCATGGACGCGGAAGCCGCGGTACTGAAAAAACTCGGCCTCGACTACGAAATCCTCGACTCCGGCTGCTGCGGCATGGCCGGCGCGTTCGGCTTCGAAAAGGACAAGTACGACGTGTCGATGCGCTGCGCCGAGCGCGCGCTGCTGCCTGCGGTGCGCGCGGCCGCCGACGACACGCTGCTGATCGCCGACGGCTACAGCTGCCGCGAGCAGATCGTGCAGAGCACCGCCCGCCGGCCGCTGCATCTCGCCGAAGTGCTGCGCCTGGCCCTCAAAGGAGAATGACATGGACCCGATCGGAAAACGCCGCTGGGCGATCGCCGAAGGCTATATTCCGCCGTCGAGCACCGACGCGAGCTACGAGCTGAAAAGCCACGAGGCCGCGTGCATCCTGAACGCGGGCGACCGGCTCGCGCAGATCGAAATCACGATCTTCTTCACCGACCGGGAACCGGCCGGCCCTTACCTGCTGACGGTGCCGCCGCGGCGCACCTGCCATCTGCGCTTCGACGAACTCGACAACCCGGAGCCGATCCCGGTCAACACCCCCTATTCGAGCGTCATCGAATCGACGGTGCCGATCGTCGTCCAGCACACCCGGCTCGACTCGCGCCAGGCGGCGCTCGCGCTGCTCACGACGATCGCGTACGCCGATTAGCGCGCCGGCAATGTCCCCGGCCGAACACGATGAACACATGGCGCAGATGCGCGAGATGCACGGCCGCATGCTGTGGACGCATTTCGCGATCATCACGCTCGGCCTCTGGTGCCTGACCGCGCCGGCGATCCTCGGCTACATGGAACCCGGCAACTGGGGGGCCGGCGCCGAGCAGGTGACGACCGAGCGCGCGCTCGCGCCGCTCGCCTCGCGCGCCGCGGCGCTCGCGTGGAGCGACATCGCCAGCGGTGCGCTGCTCGTCGTGTTCGGCACGCTGTCGCTGTTCTGGCGCCACCGCTGGGCGCAGTGGGGCAGCTGTTTCACCGGCATCTGGCTGCTCGCCGCGCCGCTGGTGTTCTGGTCGCCCGAGCCCGCGTCCTATGCCAACGACACGCTGGTCGGCGCGCTCGCGATCGCGTTTTCGATCCTCGTGCCGATGATGCCGGGCATGAGCATGGAAGCGATGCACGACGAGCGCGACATCCCGCCCGGGTGGAGCTACTCGCCGTCGGCGTGGTCGCAGCGCCTGCCGATGATCGCGCTGGCCTTCGTCGGCTTTTTCATCGCCCGCTATCTCACCGCCTACCAGATGGGCCACGTCTCCACGGTGTGGGACCCGTTCTTCGACGACGGCACCGCCCGCATCATCACTTCCGACGTGTCACGCGCGTGGCCGATCCCCGACGCGGGGCTCGGCGCGATGAGCTATCTGCTCGAAGCGCTGTCCGGGATGATGGGCGGACGCCAGCGCTGGCGCACGATGCCATGGATGGTCGCGATGTTCGGCGTGCTGGTGATCCCGCTCGGCGCGGTGAGCATCTTCTTCATCATCATCCAGCCGATCGTCATCGGCACCTGGTGCACGCTGTGCCTCGCGTCTGCCGCGGCGATGGTGTTCATGCTGCCGTACGCGATCGACGAAGTGGTCGCGATGACCCAGTTCCTGATCGGTGCGAAACGCGCCGGGCAACCGCTGTCGAGGGTTTTCTGGCACGGCGGCGTCATTGATGGCGCGGGCCGCGACGAGCGCCCGCCGCTCGCGATCGACGCGACCGCACTCGACCGGCTGCGCGATCAGGCCCGCGTGCTGCCCAAGGCGCTGATCCTCGCCACCGCGCTCGGCATCTGGCTGATGTTTACCCGCACGATTTTTGGTACCGACGGGGCGATGGCCGACAGCGATCACCTGATCGGCGCGCTGGTGTTTACCGTGTCGATCACCGCGTACGCCGAGACGGCCCGGCCGCTGCGGGCGCTGAACATGGTGTTCGGTGCGTGGCTGATCGTCGCACCGTGGGTGCTCGACGGCGGCTCGGCAGCGGCCGACGTCGCCGGCATCATCGTCGGCGCGTTGCTGATCGTGCTCGCGATCCCGCGCGGGCCCGTCGTGCGCTCGTATGCCGGCTGGGACCGCTACCTCGTGTGGTGAGCGAAGGCCCGGACAGATGAACCTGTTCAGGGAGCGGATCCAGTGGATGAAGGAAAACAGGCCGCTCAGGCGGCTCGAGCGCTGGATCGAAGGGCCGATGGTCTTTCTCGCCTTCGTCTGGATCGGACTGCTGATCGTGGAGTTCGTCGGCGGCCCGCGTGACTGGCTCGACACGGCGAGCAACCTGATCTGGGCCGTTTTCATCGGCGACTTCGTGCTGCGCTTCGCGCTGGCCAAGGGCAAGCTCGCCTACATCAGCCAGAACTGGCTCACGCTCGTGTCGCTCGCGCTGCCGGCGCTGCGCGTGTTCCGCCTGACCCGCGTGCTGCGGCTCACGCGTGCGACCCGCGGGCTGCGGCTGGTGCGCCTGACCACGTCGCTCAACCGCAGCATGCGCGCGCTCGCGCGCAGCATGGGCGGCAAGGGCGCCGGCTACGTCGTGGCGCTGACGCTGGTCGTGACGTTTTCCGGCGCAGCCGGCATGTATGTGCTCGAGGAAGGGGCGTTCACGAGCTACTGGGATGCGCTGTGGTGGACCGCGATGATCGTCGCGACGATGGGCAGCGACTTCTGGCCCCGCACGCCGGAAGGCCGCGTGCTGTGCCTCGCGCTCGCGATCTACGCGTTCTCGGTGTTCGGCTACGTCACCGCCGCGCTCGCGTCGTTCTTCGTCGAGCGCGGCGGCCTGCCCGACCCCGGCGGCCCGGACGCGCTGCGCGCGGAGCTGGCCGCGCTGCGCAAGGAAACCGCGCGTCTCACCGAGGCCCTCGGCAGGCAGGCCGGACAGGCGGCCGGCGCGAAACGCCCGCCGTGACGCGCACGATCCGGAGCAATCCGCCAGTCCGCATCGTCCGGCAGGGCACCCCGATTGCTTTCGCAGCCGATGCGATCCGATTCGTCCCGGGAGGCAGCAATATGGCAAGAGCACATCCGTCGATTCCCCGCCGGTCCTTCCGTCGATCTCCCGCGCCCCCGGCTCTGCGCGAGCCCTGATCGGCGGCGCGCCCATGCTCGACAACATCCAGTCGGCTCTCGCCCCGCGCGGCCCGGAAGCGGCCGGAATCCTCGAGATCACCTGGGTGCTCGTCGTCGGCGGGGCGCTGATATTCACGCTGGTCCTCGCGCTGACCGCGCTGGCCTTTTTCGCCCCACCGCGCTGGCTTGCCGGCAAGGGCCTGATCATCGGCGCCGGCATCGTTTTCCCGGTGATCACGCTCGCGGCATTGCTGATTTACACGCTGCTCGCCGCGCCGCGGCTTTCGGCAGTGGAGCCGGCCGACGTGACGATCGAAGTGGTCGGGCATCAGTGGTGGTGGCGGGTGAATTATCTCGACGCGCGCGGTGAAGTCGATTTTGCGACCGCGAACGAAATCCATCTGCCGGTCGGCCGGACGGTCGAGTTGCGGCTGCGCTCGGCCGACGTGCTGCACAGCTTCTGGGTGCCGTCGCTTGCCGGCAAGCTCGACCTGATCCCGGGCAAGGACAACCGGCTGCGTCTGGCCGCCACCGAGGCTGCGGTGCTGCGCGGCCAGTGCGCCGAGTACTGCGGCGGCCCGCACGCGCAGATGGCACTGTTCGTCGTCGCCGAGGCGCCGGAGCGCTTCGAGGCGTGGCGCGCGGCGCAGCGCCAGCCTGCCGCCATCGCGGCCGAGGACGCGGCCGACAGCGAAGCGGCGAGCGGCCGGCGGCTGTTCCTGTCGCACTGCACGACCTGCCATACCGTGCGCGGCACCCGGGCCGAAGGCGAGCTCGGGCCCGACCTGACCCATTTCGCGAGCCGGCTGTCGCTCGGCGCCGGCATCCTGCCGAACAACCGCGCGACCGTTGCAGGCTGGATCGCCGGCAACCAGCACCTGAAACCGGACAACCTGATGCCCGAGTTCCGTTTCGACAGCGGCGAACTGCGCACGCTCGCGCACTGGCTGGAGACGCTCGAATAAATGTTCAAGGACCTGCCCCTCCCGATCAACGTCGCCGTGTTCCTGGCCGCCGGGGTCGTCGTGTGGCTGGCCGGCACGCGGGTGGCGCACTTCGCGACTTTCGCCGCGATCCTCGGCATCGCCGTGACCGGGCTGTTCATCGCCGGCCTGCTCGAGCGGCGCCACGTCATGATCCTGCGCCTGGGCAGCGACTCGCTGCTCGTCCTCGCGATCTACGCGGCGGGGCTCACGGTGCTCTACACGCTCAGATGACCGCGCTGCCGAATCCGGGCGTTCGCCCCGAGGGTGAAGTCGACGAACTGCGCCGGCTGTGGCGGCGGCCGCAGGGGCTGCGCGCGGTCACCGTCATCAACAACAACTACGTCGGCGTGCTCTACGTCGGCGCCGCTTTCCTGTTCTTCGTGCTGGCCGGCATCCTCGCGCTCGTGATGCGCGTGCAGCTGGCGGTGCCCGAGAACGACTTCATCGGTCCGGCACTGTACAACCAGCTGTTCACGATGCACGGCACCGTTATGATGTTCCTGTTCGCCGTGCCGGCGGTCGAGGCGATGGGCATCCTGCTGCTGCCGAACATGCTCGGCGCACGTGACCTGCCGTTCCCGCGGCTGTCGGCGTATGCGTTCTGGGCCTACCTGGTCGGCGGGCTGGTATTCTTCGCGAGCATTTTTGTCGGCTGGGCGCCTGACGGCGGCTGGTTCATGAATCCGCCGCTGACCACCGAAACCTACTCGCCCGGCTACAACGCCGATTTCTGGCTGCTCGGCATCGGCTTCATCGAAATTTCCGCGATCGCCGGCGCAATCGAAATCATTGTCGGCATATTGCGCACCCGCTCTCCCGGCATGACGTTGGGCAGGATGCCGGTATTCGCGTGGGCGATGCTGGTGTTCGCGCTGATGATCGTCTTCGCGTTTCCGGCGGTGATCCTCGCGACCGCGCTGCTCGAACTCGAGCGCGCTTTCCACTGGCCGTTCTTCGCCGCGCATCTCGGCGGCGACCCGCTGCTGTGGCAGCACCTGTTCTGGTTCTTCGGCCATCCCGAGGTGTACATCATTTTCCTGCCCGCGGCGGGCATGGTGTCGATGATCGTGCCGACGATGGCGCGCACGCCGCTCGTCGGCTACCGCTTCGTCGTCCTGGCGCTGGTCGGCACCGCGTTCCTGAGCTTCGGGCTGTGGGTGCACCACATGTTCACAACCGGCATCCCGCAGCTGTCACTGTCGTTTTTCCAGGCCGCGAGCACTGCGGTCGCGATCCCCTCGGGCATCCAGGTCTTCGCGTGGATCGCGACTTTTGCGCGCGGTCGCGCGACCGGACGGGTGCGGATCGCGACGCCGACGCTGTTCATCCTCGGCTTCCTGTTCATCTTCGTGCTCGGCGGGCTCACCGGCGTGATGGTCGCGGTGATCCCGTTCGACTGGCAGGCGCACGATAGCTATTTCATCGTCGCCCACCTGCATTACGTGCTCGTCGGCGGCATGGTGTTTCCGCTGTTCGCGGCGTTCTACTACTGGATGCCCTACACCAGCCGGCACGCGCTGTCCGAGCGGCTCGGGCGCTGGGTGTTCGGGCTGATGTTCGTCGGCTTCAACATCACGTTCTTCCCGATGCATTTCACCGGGCTCGCCGGCATGCCGCGCCGCGTCTACACCTACGCGGCAGGCTACGGCTGGGAGAGCCTGAACTTCGTCTCGACCGTCGGCGCGTTCATGATCGCCGCCGGCGTGCTGATCTTCATCATCGACGTCGCGCGGCGCTTTCGCATGTCGGCCGAGGACAACGCGGGCAACGTCTGGCACGCCGGCACGCTCGAATGGCTGCCGAACGGCAATTACTCGAACCGCAGCATTCCGGTCGTCACCAGCCGCGAGCCGCTGTGGGACCAGCCGGACCTGGCGCGCGACGTCGAAGCCGGCCACTACTACCTGCCGGGCGCGCCGACCGGCGGGCGCGAGACGATCGTCACGAGCCCGCTCGACGCACGGCCCGAGTTCGTGCTGCGCATGCCGATGCCCGGCTGGGCGCCGGTCGTCGCGGCGTGGTTCACCGCCGGCTTCTTCCTGCTGCTGACGGTCAAGCTCGTCGTGCCGGCTTTCATCTCGGGCGTTGTCGCGGTCGGCGCGCTGCTGCACTGGGGCTGGAGCCTCGATCCCGAGCCGCTCGACGAACCGGTCGACATCGGCGGCGGCATCGTGTTGCCGAGCTACATGAGCGGGCCGCGCTCCCAGGCCTGGTGGGCGATCGGCGTGCTGATCCTGGTGTCGGGTTCGCTTTACGGCTGTGCCGTGTTTTCGTATCTCTACCTGTGGACCGTGTCGCCCGAAGTCTGGCCCGCACCCGCGCAGGTCGCCGGCATCGGCTATCCGCTCGCCGAAGCGGCCCTGCTCGTCGCCAGCAGCCTCGCGCTGGGGCTCGCGAACCGACAGCTCGGCGCCGGCCGGCGCCGCGCGATGGCGCTCGCGGTTGTGGCCGGCCTGGTCCTGCTGGTCGCAGCGGTCGGGCTGGAGTTTTTCGCGCAGGGCGAGCTGTCGCCGAGCGCGTCGAGCTACGGCGCCGCAGTCTATCTGCTCGCATCGATCGCCGGCTTCTTCACGCTGGTCGTGCTCGTGATGGGGCTGTTCGCGCTCGCCCGCGCTGCGACCGGCAAGCTCGGCCCGGTACGCCGCGTGACTTTCGACAACATGCGCCTGTTCTGGCACTACACCGTCGGCCAGAGCTTGGTCGGCGTCGCGCTGGTGCACGGCTTTCCGAGGTTCGCGGGATGAACTTCGTTGCGACCAGCCTGCGCCTGTCCGCCGGAGTCATCGTCTGGGCGCTGCATTTTTCCGTGATCTACGGCCTGAGCGCACTGGCCTGCGCGCGCAGCGCGCCGCAGGCCGTACCGTGGGTGATCGGCGTCGCGACTCTCGTCGCGATCGGAGCCTGCGTTGCGATCATCGTCCGGGAGCTCGGCCAAGGGCCGGGCTTC
This sequence comes from Aromatoleum buckelii, assembly GCF_012910785.2. Taxonomy (GTDB): domain Bacteria; phylum Pseudomonadota; class Gammaproteobacteria; order Burkholderiales; family Rhodocyclaceae; genus Aromatoleum; species Aromatoleum buckelii. Next base: position 21,569 of record NZ_WTVH02000008.1, read on the forward strand.
GAGCCGTGGCTCGCCGCCGGGCTCGCGGTGCTCGCGCTGCTCGCGATTCTGTGGGAAGCGCTGCCGGTGCTGATGGTGGCGCCATGCGTGTGACCGCCCTCCTCGCGCTCGCCTGGGTGGCCCTGCTGGCCGGCTGCAGCGATGAGTCTCGCCCCGTGCTCGGCGGCGATGCGGAAAACGGACGCCTGTTGCTGCGGCAGTTCGGCTGCATCGGCTGCCATCGCATCCCCGGCGTCGCGGGCGCGACCGGCAACGTCGGCCCGCCGCTGGACGGCGTCGGCCGCCGGGTGTACCTGGCCGGCGTGCTGCCGAATTCGCCGGCCAACATGATGCGCTGGATCCGCGATCCGCAGTCCTTCGGCTTCGAAACCGCGATGCCCGACCTGCAGGTCACCGAAAGCCAGGCTCGCGACATGGTCGCTTATCTCCAGGAGCTGAAGTGAAGTGAAAAAGATCCTCCTCACCGTCGTCGCGCTGGCGACTGCGGCCGGGCTCGCGGGCGCGGCAGTGGTCTATGGAGGCTTTTACGACATTTCCGCGACCGACCAGCACCTCGCGCCGACCTACCGGCTGCTCGACATCGCGATGCGCCGTTCGATCAAGCTGCGCGCGGCATCGGTCACCGTCCCGTCGCTCGACACGATCGGCGCACTGGAACACGGCGCGCCGCTCTACCGGGACCACTGCGCGCAGTGCCACGGCGCGCCGGGCGTCGCTCCCGAACCTTTCGCGCTCGGCCTGACGCCCGCGGCGGCCAACCTCGCGCACACCGGCCGGGCGTGGCCAGCCGAGGAGATTTACTGGGTCGTCCGGCACGGCATCAAGATGACCGGCATGCCGGCCTGGGAGCAGCGCCTGAGCGAAAGCGAACTCTGGGCGGTCACTGCGTTCGTCAAGAAGCTGCCCGAGCTCTCGCCGCCGGACTACCGCCGGCTGGTCGCCGACATCCCGCCCCACGACCATGCCCACGACCACGGCGAGGAGCCGGCACCGCAGCGGCCGGATGCCGAGCGCGGCAGGCGGATCATCCAACAGTACGCCTGCGTCACCTGCCACCGGATTCCCGGCATCGTCGGCCCGAACGCGCCGGTCGGTCCGCCGCTCGATGGCATCGCCACGCGCGCGTTCATCGCCGGTGCACTGCGCAACGAGCCGGCGCACATGGTGCGCTGGCTGCGCTCGCCGCAGGAGGTCACGCCGGGCAGCGCGATGCCGGATCTCGGTGTCGACGAGCGCGACGCGCACGACATTGCCGCCTACCTCGCGACGCTGAAATAGCCCCGCGACGCGGCCCGGCGCGAATGCGGGCGATCACCCACGGAAGGGCCGTCGCCTACGCCTGCTGCCGAGGCGGTTGCCCCCGGCCTCCGGGTCACTGCGCGGAAACAGGCTGCGTAACGATCCCGTCATCGCGCACGGTGTAGCGCGTGCCGTCCTCGATAGTGGCGGTAAATGGCGCGTCATTCGCCGGAAGTGCAATCGAGAGTCGTCCCGGGCGGCATGTGCGATGCCTTCGCAACTCGCGCGGCCGAAGCGAAAAATCACGCTCGCCGGTCGTCCGATAAGCGACGCGTTCCCCGCTGCGGTTCTGCACCTCGAAGCGGATCGATGCGCTTTTCGGTCGGCCGAACATCTGCACGCCGAAAAAACGTCCGTCCTCGCCCTGCGCGAGGCCGACGCCCGTCTGCGTGACGGCCGGCGCGAGCATGTTCTCGCGGTGCTCGGGCGAATTTTTCCAGCCTTCGACGAAGGCCTCGGCAAGCTCCGCGGACGAGCCGAAACCGTCGGAGCGGTACTGGTAGCCGATGTTCTCGGCGACGATGCAGTACTCGTAGCCTTCGGCCAGCGCCCGCTCGGACGGGCGGCGCCCGTCGGCGTTGTGGCCGTAGCGCCCGGTCTTCGCCATGAAGCGGGCGAAGTCGCGCGCGGTCCGCTCGAGCGCCGCATCGCGCTCGACCGGCGCGAGCCCCTGCGCTTCGCGAAAAACGTTCGTTCGCGAAACGATCTCCGCCGCCGTCTCGCCGACGTCCGCCGCAGCGAAGCCCAAGGCCGGACCGGCGAGGATCGCCGCCAGCAGTCCTCTCACCGCGCCACGCCTTCGCGCGCAACCGAACGCGTCGCCCGGGCAGCCGCCCGCCTCGCTCCCGCGCACGGCGTCACCCGGCCTGTGCCACGAGCGGCGCGGCGGGCAAAAGCGCGACGTGAAGTCCGATGGTCTTCATGACGGTGATCTCCTTCGAATCGACGTGGCCGCAGACGCAAGGCGCATTCCCGCACGCATTGGGCGCGCCGCGGCGTGCGGCGTGGGTATGGCGATTGCCTTGCCGATCGAGCCCGTTTCATTTTTCCTGGAGGAGCCACATGCCGCCGCCGATTCTGCCGTCACTCAGAGTCCTCGCCGTGGCGCTCGCGGTCGCGAGGCGCCAGGAATCCCATGAAGCCGCGTAGCGCGTCGCCACGGACTCGGCCGACGAACCGCCGGCAGTTTCTCGTGCACAGCGGCCTTGCTTTGGCTGCCGTCGCGACCGGCACCGGCTGCGGGCCCTCCAGTCGGCAGGCCCCATCGTCGGCGTCGCCCGCCACCACGGCAGCTCGCCGACCGGGCGACGGTGAGTGGGACGCGGTGCGCGAGCAGTTCGCGCTGGCCGACGACTACATCCACATGTCCGCGCTGTATGTCGCGTCGCACCCGCAACCGGTGCGCGAAGCGATCGAACGGCACCGGGGCGCGCCGGGCGACGAGATCGTGACCACCGAGCACGACTACTACGCGACCCAAGTCGACGCGGCGCTCGCAGCGATCGGCGAGCTGGGCTGAGTCTGATGAGCCCGGATTCCGGCACCGCCGTCTTCATCCAGCGCGTGCTGATCGTGCTCGGGCTGGTCGTGCTCGGGCTGTTCCTGTGGCGCATCGCCTACGCGCTGCTGCTGGGCTTCGGCGGGGTGCTGGTGGCGGTCTTCCTGCGCGGACTCGCCAGCAAGCTGCATCAGTGGACCGGACTGAGCATGGGCTGGTCGTTGGCACTGATCAGCATCGGGCTGGTCGGGCTGCTGGGGCTCACCGCCATGCTGATCGGCCCTTCGATCGCCAGCCAGTTCCGCGACCTGAACGACACCCTCACGCAGGGCATCGAGCAGGTGCGCGGGTTTCTCGCACAGCAGCCGTGGGGCCAGCGGCTGCTGCGCAGCGTCACCCAGAATGCCTCGCAAGGCGGCGACCTGCTGCGCAGCGCCGCCAAAGTCTTCGCAGGCGCGGCCGACGCGCTGCTCGCCTTCGTGCTGGTGCTGTTCGCCGGCGTCTATTTCGCGCTCAGGCCGGACACCTACGCCGACGGCCTAGTGCGCCTCGTGCCGAAACCACGGCAGGCGCGCGCACGCGAAGTGCTCCAGGCCACTGGCAACGCGCTATGGCTGTGGCTGCTCGGTCAGTTCGTCGTGATGGCAATCGTCGGCGTGCTGACTACCGTCGGGCTGCTCCTCGCCGGCGTGCCGCTCGCACCGGCGCTCGGGCTGATCGCCGGCCTGCTCGAATTCGTCCCGTTTCTCGGTCCGATCGTCGCCGCGGTGCCGGTCCTCCTGGTAGCGCTCACCGTCGACCCGCAGACCGCGCTCTACGCGATGCTCGTGCTGCTGGTGATCCAGCAGACTGAAAGCAACCTGCTCGAGCCGGTGGTCGAGCGCAGGGCGGTCGCGCTGCCGCCGGTGCTGGTGCTCGTCGGCACGATCGCCTTCATGCTGCTGTTCGGCGTTCTCGGCGCGGTGTTCGCGACCCCGCTGCTGGTCGTCACGCTGGTGGCGGTGAAGATGCTGTACATGGAAGACGCACTGGGCGAACCGGTGCACCTCCCCGGGGAGCGCTCGCCGTGAGGCTTGGGCGCGGTGACGCTGAAGCTTTACCGGCCCGCGGCACGCTGGTTGCAAGGGTTTGGCGGTGAACAACGCGAGGAGACAAGACCATGGCAGATCGCGAAATCACCGACGCCGTGGCGCGCGCTGCGCAGCCGCTCACCGACACGGCCGGACGGTTCGACCGCGTGCTCGAGCTTGCCGGCGAATTTCGGCTGGTGCTGCTCGGCGAGGCGAGCCACGGCACGCATGAGTTCTACGAAGCGCGCGCGGAAATCACGCGCCGGCTGATCAGCGAAAAAGGCTTCGACGCGGTCGCGGTCGAAGCCGACTGGCCCGACGCATTGCGGGTGAGCCGATATGTCCAGGGCGGCGGCGACGACGCGGACGGCAATGCTGCGCTCGGCAGCTTCCAGCGGTTTCCGCGCTGGATGTGGCGCAACCGCGAAGTGTGCACGTTCGTCGACTGGCTCAGGCAACGTAACGACACCTGCCCGCCGGACGCGCGCGCCGGCTTCTACGGCCTCGACCTGTACAGCCTGCGGGCGTCGATGGACGCCGTCGTGCGCTACCTCGCGGGCGTAGACCCCGAGGCGGAACGACGGGCACGTGCCCGCTACGCGTGCTTCGACCACATCGCGGACGATCCGCAGCGCTACGGCTTCGCCACCACCTTCGGCATGTCCGATCCGTGCGAGCAAGCGGTGCTGCGCCAGCTCGCCGAGCTGTCGCGGGACACGACGCGCTTTTTGCGCCACGACGGCGTCGCCGCCGCCGACGAGCTGTTTTACGCGCAGCAGAACGCCCGCGTCGCGGTGAATGCCGAGGCCTATTACCGCAGCATGTTCGCCGGCCGCAACGAGTCGTGGAACCGGCGCGACGCGCATATGGGCGAGACGCTGCAGGCGCTGGCGAACCACCTCGGCGAGCGTCTCGGCCGGCCGGCGAAGATCGCCGTGTGGGCGCACAACTCCCATCTGGGCGACGCGCGCGCGACCGAAATGGGCGAAGCCGGCGAACTGAACCTTGGCCAGCTCGCGCGCGAGCAGTTCGGCGCCGGGAACGTGCTGCTGGTCGGCTTCACGACCCACACCGGCAGCGTCACCGCGGCGTCCGAGTGGGACGCGCCGGCCGAACACAAGCGCGTGCGCGAGTCGCACCCGGACAGCTTCGAGCGCGTCTTCCACGACTGCGGCATCGAGCGCTTCGTGCTCGAACCGGGCCGCGTGCCGGCGCTTCGTGGCGCGCGCCGGCTCGAACGCGCGATCGGCGTGATCTACCTGCCCGACACCGAGCGCCTGAGCCATTATTTCCACGCGCAGCTCGCGAACCAGTTCGACGTCTTGATCCATCTCGACCGCACGCGCGCGCTCGAGCCGCTCGAACCGCCCGAGGACTGGACGCGCGGCATGTCGCGCGAGATGGAAACCTATCCGACCGGGATCTAGGGGCGCCTGCGCGCAGCTGCCCTGCCTGCGTCCCGCGCCGCCTCGTGAACGACCGTGGCGCGCTGCTCGTCGCCCGAATGGCGTCGGACGGTGTCGCCGGGTGGTGCCCCGGCAGTCGTGCGCGCGAGTTCTTTCAATGACCCGTAGTTTTTGCATACGCCCGGTCACCGCGGGCTGCGCAGGCCTGCGTTCGGGGCGAGGCACAGCACTTGCTGAAATCAGCCGGCAGTTCAGGCGCAGACCCGTGGCAGCCCCGTTGTCGGCGCGACTGGCCGGCTGCCTGAGTCGATGGAGGTCCGACCGTTGAGAATCGCGCAGGTCTCCCCCCTGTTCGAAAGTGTCCCGCCGAAGTACTACGGCGGAACGGAACGGGTCGTGTCGTACCTCACCGAAGAGCTCGTCGCGCAGGGGCACGACGTGACGCTGTACGCGAGCGGCGACTCGCAGACCCGCGCAAGGCTGCGGCCGATCGGGCGCCAGAGCCTGCGGCTCGACCCCGAATGCATCGACCAGATCGCGCACCACGTGCTGATGCTCGAACACGTCGCGCGCGAGGCGCACACCTTCGACCTGATCCACTTTCACATCGATTATCTGCATTTCCCGCTGTCGCGCCGCTTGCCGGTGCCGCACGTCACGACGCTGCACGGGCGGCTCGACATTCCGGACCTGGTGCCGCTGTACCGCGAATTCGGCGAAGTGCCGGTGATCTCGATTTCGGACAGCCAGCGGCGCCCGCTGCCGTGGCTCAACTGGCAGGCGACCGTGCATCACGGGCTGCCGGCGACGCTGCTGCCGTTCTCGCCCGGACCCGGGCGCTACCTCGCGTTTCTCGGGCGCATCTCGCCGGAGAAGCGCGTCGACCGGGCGATCGAGGTCGCGCGCCGGATCGGGATGCCGCTGCGCATCGCGGCCAAGGTCGCGCCCGTCGACCAGCGCTACTTCGATGAGCAGATCGAACCGCTGCTCGCGCAGCCGCACGTCGAGTACCTCGGCGAGATCGCCGAAGCGGAAAAAGCCGCGTTCCTCGGCGGCGCCGCGGCGCTGCTGTTCCTGATCGACTGGCCCGAACCGTTCGGCCTGGCGATGATCGAGTCGCTCGCGTGCGGCACGCCGGTCATCGCGTGGCATTGCGGCTCGGTGCCCGAAGTGCTGCGCGAGGGCGTCAGCGGCTTCGTCGTCGGCAGCCTCGACCAGGCCGAACGGGCGGTCGCGTCCATCGACATCATCGACCGCAAGGCCTGCCGCAAAGCGTTCGAAGAGCGGTTCACCGCGTCGGCGATGGCGGGCAACTACCTGCGCGTCTATCGTGAATTGATAACACAGCAACTGAAGGCCGCACCGGCCGGGACATGAAGGCTTCCGATGCAGGACGCAATCCAGATCGACGACCGATGGTACGTGCTCGCCACTTCATCGCTGGCCGACGACCGCACCCGCGTGCTCAAGCAGGGCGACACCTTCGCGCTGTTCGACCGTTATGGCGACGTGCGCCACATCGGCATCGCCGAGCAGGGGCTCTACCATGGCGGCATGCGCTTCCTGTCGCAGCAGCGGCTGCTGCTGAACGGCGTCAGGCCGATGTTGCTCAACTCGACGATGAAGCAGGACAACAGCCTGCTCGCGGTCGACCTGACCAACCCCGACCTCAGCGTTGGCGGCCGGGCGATCGACAAAGGCACTGTGCACGTGTTTCGCGGCAAGCTGCTGTGGGAGGCGGTGCTCCACGAGCACCTGAGAGTGATGAACTACGGCCGCGAACCGCTCGACCTGACGCTGACCCTGGAATTTGCCGCCGACTATGCGGACATTTTCGAGGTGCGCGGCTTTCAGCGCGCGCAAGTCGGCGAGCTGGCGGCGCCGACGGTCGGCGCTCGCGAGATCGTGCTCGGCTATCGCGGGCGCGACGGGCTGACGCGCCATACGCGGATCGAAGTCGATCAGCAGCCGTGCAGCGCCGACGCGTCGCAGCTGACGTTCGCGTTGCGGCTCGAACCGCAGCAGTCGCGTGACCTGTTCGTGTCGGTGACCTGCGAAGTCGAAGGCGAATGCACGGTGTGCAGCTACGACCAGGCTTACGCACTCAACAAGCAGCAGCTGCACGCGTGGGACGAGACCGACTGCGCGATCCACACTTCGAACGAGCAGTTCAACAGCTGGCTGAACCGTTCGTTCGCCGACCTGCGCATGCTGACGACCGAAACCGCCGACGGCCCTTACCCGTACGCCGGCGTGCCGTGGTTCAGCACGCCGTTCGGGCGCGACGGCATCATCACCGCGCTGCAATATTTGTGGGTCAATCCGCAGCTCGCCAAAGGGGTGCTGCAATTCCTCGCCTCGACCCAGGCGCAGAAAAAAAACCCCGAACGCGACGCCGAGCCGGGCAAGATCCTGCACGAGACCCGCACCGGCGAACTGGCCAACCTCGGCGAGATCCCGTTCGACCGCTACTACGGCAGCGTCGATGCCACTCCGCTGTTCGTCGTGCTCGCCGGCGCCTACTGGGAGCGCACCGGCGACCGCGATCTGATCGCTGCGTTGTGGCCGAACATCGAGCGCGCGCTCGCGTGGATCGACACCTACGGCGACGCCGACGGCGACGGCTTCGTCGAATACGCGCGCCACAGCAGCAAGGGGCTGCAGCAACAGGGCTGGAAGGACTCCGACGACTCGGTGTTCTACGCCGACGGCCGGCTCGTCGAACCGCCCGTCGCGCTGTGCGAAGTTCAAGGCTACGTCTACGAGGCCAAACGCTACGCTGCGCGCTTCGCTGCACTGCTCGGCGACCCGCAGCGCGCCGCGGCGCTCGAACGACAGGCCGAGGCGCTCAGGACGCGCTTCGATCAGGCGTTCTGGATCGAGGCGCTCGGCACGTACGCGATCGCGCTCGACGGCACCAAGCGCCCGTGCCGCGTGCGTTCGTCGAACGCCGGTCACGCACTGTTTTCCGGCATCGCGGGCGTCGATAGAGCTGCCGCAGTGGCGCGCACGTTGCTCGCCGAGGACATGTTCTCGGGCTGGGGCATCCGCACGCTGTCGAGCCGCGAAGCGCGCTACAACCCGATGTCCTACCACAACGGCTCGATCTGGCCCCACGACAACGCGCTCGTCGCAGGCGGTTTCGCCCGCTATGGGCTCAAGCGTGAGGTGCTGCGAGTCATGGAAGGGATGTTCGAGTCGAGCGTCTTCATGGATCTGTACCGCCTGCCCGAGCTCTTCTGCGGCTTCGGCCAGCGCCCCGGCGAAGGCCCGACGCTGTACCCGGTGGCCTGCTTGCCGCAGGCCTGGGCGAGCGCGACGGTGTTCTACCTGCTGCAGTCCTGTCTCGGCCTGTCATTCCGGCCGGAAACCGCAGAGATCGTGTTCGACAACGCCGCGCTGCCCGGCTTTCTCGACCGCGTCACGATCCGGGGCCTTCACATCCCCAGCGGCTCGGTCGATCTGACGCTCTATCGCCGCGCCCAGGACGTGACGCTGCATGTGACGCGCAAGCAGGGCGAAGTGCGCGTCGTGTCGATGAAGTGACTGCGTCACCCCCAAGCATTCAGGCCAGTTCTCGCGAACTGGCCTCAATGCTTGCGTTGTACCGCGACGGCGGCAAAAACCGGCTGACGCACCTGCACGAGCCTGCTGTGCCCGATGCGCCGCGCACCCGCTCACGGGAACGTGCCGCGGTGCTTCTTCTCCATGTCTTCGGTCTTGTGCTCGGGCGTCACGCCCATGCGCTGCTGATTCTCGCGCTGCTTTTCCTTGTCGCTCCGCGCATCGTCACCCTGCGTGCCGGGCTTCGGCGGGTTCGCCGCGGAGGACTGGGGATTGTCGGCAGTGTCCGACTTTCGCGTGTGAGGTTCGGCCATTTCTGCTTCCTCCTGTCTATGCTCCCCCGATTCCTTCAATGACCACGCCGGTGCCGCCACATTCGCTGCAGGGTTTGTCGTCGACGACTCCTGTTCCCTTGCATGCGCGACAGGTGTTCTCGCCGGTTCCGGGAGTTCCGGGAGGGGCCTGGTCGCCTGGATGAGTCTCGGGTCGAGCCGGTTCGGTGTCCATCGCGAACTCCTTGGTGGGATCGGTCAGAATTCGACGGGACGCAAAGAGGCGGGTTCCGGCGCGTACATGTCGTTACATCCGACGGAAAACGCGACCCGGCCCGCGGCGCCTTTACCGCCAGTCCACGTTCGACGAGAACAGGTAGCCGGCGCCGTAGACGGTCTTGATCAGCCGCGGGTGAAGCGGATTTTCTTCGAGTCGCTTGCGCAGCCGCGAGATGCGCAGGTCGATGCTGCGGTCGAGCGCCGCGACGTCGCGCCCGCCCAGCAGCTGCTCGCGGGTGAGGATCTGGTTGGGACGCTGGAGCAACGCGCCCAGGAGCCGGGCTTCGGCCATGCTCAGCGTCTCGGTTTCGCCTTCGGGAGAAGTGAGGGCGTTGTTGCCGGGTTCGAAGCGCCAACCGGCGAATTCGGCGACGCGCACGCCGTTCGCTGCCGCGTTGGTGGCAGGCGGTTCGCGATAGCGCCGCAGGATGCTGCGCACCCGGGCGATGAATTCGCGCGGCTCGAACGGCTTGACCATGTAGTCGTCGGCCCCCAGTTCGAGGCCCGTCACACGGTCATGGGTGTCGCCGCGGCCAGTGACGATCAGCAGGCCGAAGCCGTGACGGGCGCGGACATGACTAAGGATGTCGAGGCCGTCCATGTCGGGCAGGCCGAGATCGAGAACGCACAGCCGCGGAGGGTCGGAATCGAGCCGCCGCAGGAAATCCGCGCCGGTCGCGAAAAATTGCGCCTCGAAGCCGAATTTCTCGAGCGTCTGGGCCATCAGCCGGGCGACCGCAGGGTCGTCCTCGACGACGTGGATCGTTTCCTTCGGCTTGTTCGGCACGGCACGGACTCCGCAGTTCGGTCAGCGACAGATTGCGTCCAGCATAGCCGACAGTCTCTCCTTGCTGAAAGGCTTCGCGAGCAGCGGGACGCCGAGATCCCTGGTGATCGCATCGGCCCTGTCCACGTAGCCGCTCATGAGGATCACCGGGAGGCCGGGCCGAAAGCGGCGAATGAAGCGCGTCAGCCCGCACCCGTCGAGCCCACCGGGCATCACGACGTCCGACAGCACGAGCGAGATGGCCGCGACGTTCTCGACGATGTCGGCCGCTTCCTGGCCGTTTTCGGCTTCCAGCACCGAACAGCCGAGCGCGGCGAGCTGCTTGCGCACGATGGTGCGCACCTCCGGGTCGTCCTCGACGAGCAGTACCAGCTGCCCGGCAAGAGGCGTCACGGGCGCCGCAGTGCCCGCTTCCCCGGCTGCGGCAGGACTCGCGACGGTGCGCGGCAGCAACAGCGCGACCGCGGTGCCGCAGGCCTGGCGGCTGCGGATGCGTACCGCTCCGCCCGACTGACGCGCGAAACCATACACCATCGGCAGGCCCAGCCCGCTTCCCATGCCGAAACGCTTCGTCGTGAAGAAAGGTTCGAACACGTGCGCGACGGTGGTCGCATCCATCCCGGTGCCGGTATCGCGGACCGTCACCTGCACGTAGTCGCCCGGCGGAATATCCAGCTCCGCGGCAGCGGTCGCATCGAGCGTCTCGACTGCGGACTCGATGCGCAGCTCCCCGCCTTCGGGCATCGCGTCGCGTGCGTTGAGGGCAAGGTTGAGCAGCGCGCTCTCGAGCTGGTGCGCGTCGGTCATCGCCACCAGTTCGGCATTGCGGCTCGCCGTGTGCAGAGCGATGGTTTCGGGCAGCGAGCGCCGGATCAGCTTCGCCATGCCCAGAATCAGCTCGTTGACTTCGACCGGGCGCGGCGCGAGCGGCTGCTGGCGCGAGAACGTCAGCAGCCGCTCGATCAACTGCGCGCCGCCCTGCGCGGCCTGCATCGCCGGGGCGACGAATTCCTCGATCGCGGCGTCGTCCGGGCGCGCTTCCCGCAGGCCCGCGAGATTGCCTATGACGACGGTCAGCATGTTGTTGAAATCGTGCGCGAGCCCGCCGCTGAGCTGGCCGATCGCCTCCATTTTCTGCGCCTGCGCAAGCGCGTGCTGCGTCCGGCGCTGCTCGGTGATGTCGACCGCGTGCACGTAGCAGCCGAGCACTTCACCGGTGGCGCCGAACTCGGGCACCAGCGTGCGGCGCGCGTATAGCGTGCGCCCTGCCGCGTCGCTCATCGTGTATTCATAGGTGAGCCGCTCGCCGCCCAGCGCCCGGGCGAGCGGCTCGCGCACCGCGTCGAAAACCTCCGCGGGCACGACATCCACGATGCGCTGCCCGACGACCTGGTCGCTTTCCCGTCCGAACCATGCCGCATATGCCTTGTTCGCGTAGCGATACGTCCAGCTGTCGTCGAAATAGGCGATATGCGCCGGAATCGCATCCATGATGTCGCGCAGGCGCCGGTTCTCGGCATTCCGGTCCCCGGGCTGCGCCGATGGCCTGTCCTCGATGTCCATACTTTTTCCCGTTGCGCACCGCCGCTTGCCGCGCAGCGCTTCATAGCTGTTCGGCCCGATTCTAGCGCCCGTCCCGACGCCGCTGGAGCGACGACAAGATTGAGTACATTCGCGCGCAATTTGCGACAAGGTTTGCTGCGATGCTTGATCGTGCACGCTCACGTTCGCGCTCGCGTGGGCCCATCGGAACGATCGCCCCAGGAGAAAGAATTGTCGAATAGCCCGTATGCCCAAGGTCTGGCAAAGAACGCCGCGAACTACGTCCCACTGTCGCCGCTGAGCTTCATCGAACGCTCGGCCCAGGTGTACCCGCAGCGCACCGCGGTAATCCACGGCGCCCGCCGCTTCACGTGGCAGGAAACCTATGCGCGCTGCCGCCGTCTCGCGAGCGCGCTGGTGCAGCACGGCATCGGCCGCGGCGATACGGTCGCGGTGATGCTGCCGAACGTCCCGGCGATGTTCGAAGCGCACTTCGGCGTGCCGATGATCGGCGCCGTGCTCAACACCCTCAACACCCGCCTCGACCCGGAAGCGATCGCCTTCATGCTCGCGCACGGCGAAGCGAAAGTGCTGATCACCGACCCCGAGTTCGCGTCGCTCGTCGGCCCCGCGCTGGAGCGGCTCGACGGGCCGAAGCCGCTCGTCATCGATGCGCTCGACGCCGAATACCCGGGCACCGACCGGCTCGGCGCGATCGAGTACGAAGAATTCCTCGCCGCCGGCGACCCGGAGTTCGCGTGGAGCCTGCCGCCCGACGAATGGGATGCGATCGCGCTGAACTACACGTCCGGCACCACCGGCAACCCGAAGGGCGTCGTCTATCACCATCGCGGCGCGTACCTCAACGCGGCATCGAACATCATCAGCTGGGGCATGCCGCAGCACGCGGTGTATCTGTGGACGCTGCCGATGTTCCACTGCAACGGCTGGTGCTTCCCGTGGACGATGGCCGCCAACGCCGGCATCAACGTGTGCCTGCGCAAGATCGATGTCGCGCTGATCTACGAGCTGATCCGCACGCACAAGGTGAGCCATTTCTGCGGGGCACCGATCGTCCACGGCATGCTGATCAACGCGCCCGCGGGCATGCGCGACGGCATCACGCACAAGGTCTCGGCGCTGATCGCCGGCGCCGCGCCACCGGCGGCGATCATCGAAGGCATGGAGCGCATCGGTTTCGACATCACGCACGTCTACGGGCTGACCGAGACTTACGGTCCGGCGTCGGTGTGCGCGAAGCACCCGTCGTGGGACGAGCTGCCGATCGACCGCCGCGCCGAGCGCAACGGCCGCCAGGGCGTGCGTTACCACATGCAGGAAGCGATCGCGGTGCTCGACCCGGAAACGATGGTGCCGGTGCCGGCCGACGGCGAGACGATGGGCGAGATCATGTTCCGCGGCAACCTCGTCATGAAAGGCTACCTGAAGAACGAGAAGGCGAGCGACGAAGCCTTCGCCGGAGGCTGGTTCCACACCGGCGACCTCGCGGTGATGCACCCGGACGGCTACGTCAAGATCAAGGACCGCTCCAAGGACGTCATCATCTCGGGCGGCGAGAACATCTCGTCCCTCGAAGTCGAGGAAGCCCTGTACCGCCACCCGGCAGTGATGACGGCCGCAGTCGTCGCGAAACCCGACGAGAAATGGGGCGAAGTGCCGGCGGCATACATCGAAGTCAAGGACGGCGCCGCGGTCACCGCCGACGACATCATCGCCCACTGCCGCGAGCATCTCGCCCGCTACAAGGTGCCCAAGCACATCGAGTTCTGCGTGCTGCCGAAGACCTCAACCGGCAAGATCCAGAAATTCGTGCTGCGCGAGCAGGCCAAATCGACCTTGGCGATCGACTGATCGCAGCTTCCGCAGGAACCGGGCCGGGAATCCTTTCCGCGGGCCCGGCCCGGCACTGGCCGGCGAATTTCATTCGCATGGCGCCTTTCCGCGAGTTCGAACAGTGCGTCGGCGCCGCCGGCACTTGGCCCCTAATGCACGGCCGCCTGAGTCCCAAGCAAACGGCATGCCCTCGGGGAGTGCCGGCAACGCCGCCCGCGGCAGCCTGCAAACCGCCGGGCGATGCGGGTTCACCCCTATCCTCGTCGCGTTGACGCCCCCCTACCCGGGTGTTAGCTTAGTCCCGCCTTGAATTGAATTCCCATATACGTTGAGCATCAAGATTCATCGCCGGCGGGACCTTGCGTCCTGCCCGGGATGAAGCGGTTTGGCGTCGGCGCGGGCTCGCCGGCACAGTTCAGCTTCCCACGAGTGAGGCAGGATCTGTCAGACGCGATGAGCACGGACTTCATTCTCCAAACACGAGACCTGACGAAGGAGTTCAAGGGTTTCGTCGCCGTCGACAAGGTCAATCTCCAGGTGCGACGCGGCTCGATCCACGCACTGATCGGGCCGAACGGAGCGGGCAAGACGACCGTCTTCAACCTCCTCACGAAGTTCCTCACGCCGACCCGCGGCACGATCCACTACAACGGGCAGGACATCACGCACGAGAAATCGGCGCAGATCGCGCGGCGCGGAATCGTGCGATCGTTCCAGATTTCGGCGGTGTTCCCGCACCTGAGCGTCCGCGACAACGTGCGCGTCGCGCTGCAGCGCAAGCTCGGCACGACTTTCCATTTCTGGCGCTCGGAGAAAAGTCTCGACGTCCTCAACGAGCGCGCGATGGAACTGCTCGAAGCGGTCGACCTGCAGTCGTTCGCCGACGCGACCACCGTCGAACTGCCTTACGGGCGCAAGCGCGCGCTGGAAATCGCGACCACGCTCGCGCTCGAACCCGAAATGATGCTGCTCGACGAACCGACGCAGGGCATGGGCCACGAGGACGTCGGCCGCGTCGCGGACCTCATCAAGCGCGTGTCGGCGAACCGCACGGTGCTGATGGTCGAACACAACCTCAGCGTCGTCTCGCACATCTGCGACACGATCACCGTGCTGCAGCGGGGCGCGGTGCTCGCCGAAGGACCGTACGAGCAGGTGTCGCGGGATCCCCGCGTGCTCGAAGCGTACATGGGCACCGAACATGTCTGACGCCAGCACCCGCAACAATCCCGACGTCGAGATGCTGCGGGTCAGCGACCTGCACGCGTTCTACGGCGAATCGCACATCCTGCACGGCATCGATTTCAGCGTGAACCGCGGCGAACTCGTGACGCTGCTCGGACGCAACGGCGCCGGGCGCACGACGACGCTGAAAGCCATTCTCGGGCTCACCGGCCGGCGCACCGGCTCGATCATGATCAACGGCCGCCAGGTCATCGACCTGCCGACCCACCGCGTCGCCCACCTCGGCGTCGGCTATTGCCCCGAGGAGCGCGGCATCTACGCGAGCCTGTCCGCCGAGGAGAACCTGCTGCTGCCACCCGCCGTGAACAGCAGCGGCATGTCCCTCGACGAGATCTACGAGATGTTCCCGAACCTGCAGGAGCGCCGGCACAGCCCCGGCAGCCGGCTCTCGGGCGGCGAACAGCAGATGCTGGCGATGGCGCGCATCCTGCGCACCGGCGCGCGGCTGCTGCTGCTCGACGAGATCACCGAAGGCCTTGCGCCGGTGATCGTGCAGACGCTCGGCCGCGTCATCACGAGCCTGAAGGCGAAGGGACTCACGATCATCATGGTCGAGCAGAACTTCCGCTTCGCCGCGCCGCTCGCCGACCGGCATTACGTCATCGAGCACGGCCGCATCGTCGAGACGGTGACGAAGGATGAACTCGATTCGAAGATGCAGCTGCTGCAAAAACTGCTGGGCGTGTGAGCACGGTGGACCAACAAGGAGGATAAAAATGAAACCCAGGACTCTGGCATCAGCGATCGCCGCGGCAGCGCTGGCCGCGCAACCGATGCTCGCGCAATCGGCGACGATCAGCGACGGCGTCGTCAAGCTCGGCGTGCTGACCGACATGTCGGGCACGTATTCCGACCTGGCCGGCCCCGGCGCGGTCGAGGCGACCAGGATGGCGATCGAGGACTTCATCGCGAACGAGAAACCGGACTTCAAAATCGAGATGGTCTCCGCCGACCACCAGAACAAGGCGGACATCTCGGCGAACAAGGCGCGCGAGTGGATCGACACGCAGAAGGTCGACGCGATCGTCGACCTCGTCACGACTTCAACCGCGCTCGCCGTGATGAAGGTCGCGAACGAGAAGAATCGCATCTCGCTCGTGACCGGCGCGGGCTCGACGCCGATCACCAACGAGCAGTGCAACGACACGACGGTGCACTGGGCCTATGACACCTATTCGCTGCCGGTCGGCACCGCGAAAGCGGTCGTGCAGCAGGGCGGCAAGAACTGGTACTTCATCACTGCCGACTACGCGTTTGGCCACTCGCTCGAGAAGAACACCGCCGACGTCGTGAAGAAGAGCGGCGGCAAAGTGCTCGGCAGCGTGCGCCATCCCTTCCCCGGCAGCGATTTCTCGTCCTTCCTCCTGAGCGCGCAGGCTTCCGGCGCGCAGGTCATCGGCCTGGCCAACGCCGGCAACGACACGATCAATTCGATCAAGCAGGCGCGCGAGTTCGGCATCACGCCGAAGCAATCGCTCGCCGGGCTGCTGATGTTCATATCGGACGTGCATAGCCTCGGGCTCGACGCGACCGCCGGGATGTACTTGACGACCGGCTTCTACTGGGACCGCGACGACGAGACGCGCGCCTGGTCGAAGCGTTATTTCGACAAGATGAAGCGCATGCCGACGATGGTGCAGGCGGGCGACTATTCGGTCGTCTATCACTACCTGAAAGCGGTCAAGAGCGCGGGCACCGACGAAGCGAAAGCGGTGATGGCGAAGATGCGCGAGACTCCGGTCAATGACTTCTTCGCGAAGAACGGCCAGGTACGCGCCGACGGCCGCATGGTCCATGACATGTACCTCGCGCAGGTGAAGAAGCCGTCGGAGTCGAAGTATCCGTGGGACTACTACCACATCCGCCAGGTGATCCCGGGCGCGGAGGCGTTCATCCCGCCCGCGGAAAGCACCTGCCCGCTGATGAAGAAATAGCTTTCCGACCCGGCTTCCGGCGTCCGGCCTGCGGCGCGCATCGCGCGCGCGTCAGGGCCCGACGTCCGGTGCCGCAACCAGGCCGCCCGCTATGGACATTTTCGGCATTCCGATCCAGGCCCTGATGGGGCAGCTGCTGATCGGGCTCATCAACGGCTCGTTCTATGCGATCCTGAGCCTCGGGCTGGCGATCATTTTCGGTCTGCTCAACATCATCAACTTCTCGCACGGCGCGCTGTACATGATGGGCGCCTTCGGCGCGTGGATCGGGCTGACCTACCTCGGCATCAACTACTGGGTCGCGCTGGTCGCGGTGCCGGTGGTCGTCGGCATTTTCGGCATGATCATCGAGCGCACGATGCTCAAGCACCTGTACCGGCTCGACCACCTGTACGGGCTGCTGCTGACTTTCGGCCTCGCGCTGATCATCGAAGGCCTTTTCCGCTACCGCTTCGGCATTTCCGGCGAAAGCTACCCGGTGCCCGAACTGCTTTCGGGCGGCTTCAACCTCGGCTTCATGTTCCTGCCGAAATACCGCGCGTGGGTCATCGCCGTGTCGCTCGTCGTGTGCTTCGGCAGCTGGTACATCATCGAGCGCACGAAGCTCGGCTCGTACCTGCGCGCCGGCACCGAGAACCCGCAGCTGCTGCAGGCCTTCGGCATCAACGTGCCGCTGATGATCACGCTGACCTACGGCTTCGGCGTCGCGCTCGCCGCGTTTGCCGGCGTGCTCGCCGCGCCGGTGTTCCAGGTGAACCCGGTCATGGGCTCGAACCTGATCATCGTCGTGTTCGCCGTCGTCGTCATCGGCGGTATGGGCTCGATCATGGGCTCGATCGTCACCGGCCTCGGCCTCGGTCTCGTCGAAGGGCTGACGCGCGTGTTCTATCCGGAAGCGTCCGCGGTCGTGATCTTCGTGATCATGGGAATCGTGCTGCTGCTGCGGCCCGCCGGCCTGTTCGGCCGCGAGCGTTAGGCCGCGCGGCGCCCGGCTCTTTATCGTCCCCCGTCACTCCATCATCCAGACCAGGATCGGCGCAATGAAAGGCAAAAACATCGGCTGGATCGTCCTGCTCGTTCTCGGGCTCATCGCGCCGTTCCTCGTCTACCCGGTGCTGGTGATGAAGATCCTGTGCTTCTCGCTGTTCGCCTGCGCGTTCAACCTGCTGCTCGGCTATACCGGGCTGCTGTCGTTCGGCCACGCCGCGTTCCTCGGCTGGGCGGGCTACACCTGCGGCTACGCGATGAAGGAACTCGGGCTGTCGCCCGAACTGGGGCTACTCGCCGGAACCGCGGCCGCCGCGGCGCTCGGTTTCGTCTTCGGCAGTCTCGCGATCCGCCGCTCCGGCATCTATTTCGCGATGGTGACGCTCGCGCTCGCGCAGCTGATGTATTTCCTCGCGCTGCAGTTCCCCTTCACCGGCGGCGAGGACGGCCTGCAGGGCGTGCCGCGCGGGCGGCTGTTCGGGCTCGTAGATCTCGCGGACACGATGAACATGTATTACTTCGTGCTCGCGGTGTTCCTCGGCGGATTCTGGGTCATCGACCGTGCGATCCACTCGCCGTTCGGCCAGGTGATGAAGGCGATCCGCGAGAACGAGCCGCGCGCGATCTCGCTCGGCTATGACGTCGACCGCTACAAGCTGCTCGCCTTCGTGCTGTCTGCCGCGCTCTCCGGCCTTGCCGGGGCGACCAAGACGCTGGTGTTCCAGCTCGCATCGCTGACCGACGTGCATTGGCACATGTCGGGCGAGATCGTGCTGATGACGCTGCTCGGCGGCATGGGCACCGTGTTCGGCCCGATCGTCGGCGCGACGGTCGTCGTCGGCCTGCAGAACTACGGCGCGGAGCTCGGCCAGTGGGTCAACGTGCTGACCGGCGTGATCTTCGTCATCTGCGTGCTCGCGTTCCGCCGCGGCATCGTCGGCGAGCTGGCGGCGCTGATCCGGCGCTCGGGGATCCGGATGTAGAATGTAGCGACGATCGGCCGGCCGTGCGGGCGTCCGGACGAGGCTTTTCGGCACCCAGGTGTTGTTTCGACCCACTGCGGTGCCGGCTGTCATAGAACTGCCCGATAATGCATGCATTACAACAATCGGGCGGAAACGTGTCCGAAACGATTTTGAAGAAAACGCCCCGGCGCCCCTGGCTGAAAATCCTCACGCGCCTGTTTCTCGTCCTGCTCTTCCTCGCGCTGATCGCGTCAGCCGCATTCCTGGTCTTCGAAGTGCGCAGTTCCTGGCTCCAGGCGCGCGAAGTCTCGCGCTACGCCGAGAACCTCCGGTACCACGTCGAAGCCGGGCCGAGCGATTCGGTCCGCTTTCCGGCGCACGGCCCGTCCGACCTTCGCCTCGGTTACGCGAAGCTGCCCCGCTTCATCGACCGGCTGCAGGCGCGCGACATGACGATCGTGAACCAGACGCGGTTCTCGCCGCAGCTCGTGGATTTCACCGAACGCGGCTATTTCCCGCCGTATCGCGAGAAGACTCGCGCGGGACTGGAGATCGAAGGCGCCTACGGCGAATCCGTATACCGCTCCTCATACCCGGTGCGCAGCTATCCCGCGTTCGAGCAGATCCCGACGCGCGTCGTGCAAAGCCTGCTTTTCATCGAGAACCGCAACCTGCTCGACCCGGCACGTCCCTACCTGAACCCGGCCATAGACTGGATGCGTTTTGGCCAGGCCGCGCTGGCACAGCTCATGAAAGTCGTCGATGACGACCTGAACACACCGGGCGGCAGCACACTTGCGACGCAGATCGAGAAATACCGTCACTCGCCCGACGGCATCACGCATTCACCGCAGGAGAAGCTGCGCCAGATGATCTCGGCGACGATGCGTGCGTACCGCGAAGGGCATGAAACCCTCCCCGTGCGGCGCGACCTCGTGCTTCACTACCTGAACACCGTGCCGCTGTCCGCTGCGCCGCTGTACGGCGAAGTCCACGGGCTCGGCGACGGGCTATGGGTCTGGTTCGGCGCCGATTTCGCACACACCAACGGGCTACTCGCCGCGGCCGAGGCCGAAGGCGCGCTCCTCGATGAACAAGGGCTCGCGCTGCGCCAGGTGCTCGCGCTGATGATCGCCCACCGGCGCCCGTCACACTACCTCGGGCTCGGCCGCGACGACCTCGCTCGACTCACCGACGCCCACTTGCGCATCCTCGCCGAGGCGCGCGTCATCGGCCCCGGCCTGCGCGACGCCGCGCTTGCCGCGCGGCTCGCATTCCGCGATCCGCACCGCGCCCGGGCGCGCGCGCCGGTCGAAGCGGACAAGGGCGCGACGCTGATCCGTACGCGTCTTGCCGGGATGCTCGACGTCTCGCTCTACGATCTCGACCGGATCGACCTCAAGGCTTCTGCGACCCTCGACCAGAAGCTCCAGCAGGAAGTCAGCGCCTACCTCGAGCGGCTGCGTGACGTCGACTTCGCGCGCCAGACCGGGCTGATCGGCGAGCGCCTGCTGACGGCCAGCCAGGTGCCGACGGTGAACTACAGCTTCACGCTGTTCGAGCGCACGCCCGACGGCAACCGCGTGCGAGTGCAGACCGATACCACTGACCAGCCGCTCGACATCAACGAGGGCAGCAAGCTCGAACTGGGCTCGACCGCCAAGCTGCGCGTGCTCGCGACCTATCTCGAACTCGTCGCCGAACTGCACCAGCGCTACGCCAACCAGCCGGTGCAGGTGTTGCGCGAAACCACCGTCGACCGGCATGACAGGCTCACACGCTGGGCGCTCGACTATCTGCTTGAAACCAAAAACCGCGACCTGCCGACGATGCTGCATGCGGCTCTCGAGCGCCGCTATTCGGCCAGCCCCGGCGAATCGTTTTTCACCGGTGGCGGGCTGCACACGTTCAACAACTTCCGCCCCGAGGACAACGGCCGCACGGTGACGCTGCGCGAAGCGCTGCAGGCGTCGATCAACCTGCCGTTCGTGCGCCTGATGCGCGACATCGTTCGCCACACGATGTATCAGGTGCCCGGCAGCACTGCCAAGCTGCTCGAAGACGACAGCGACCCGCGCCGCAGCAAGTATCTGTCGCGCTTCGCCGACCGCGAGGGCCAAGTATTCCTGCGCCGCTTCTGGCGCAAATACCAGGACCAGAACGCGAACGAGATCCAGGCGACGCTGCTCGACGGGCTGCGTCCCACCGCCGACCGCCTCGCCGCGGCGTTCCGCTATCTGAACCCCGACGCGGATGCCGAGCGCTTCGGCGCGTTCATGCGCAGTCGCCTGCCCAATTCCGAGCTCGGCGACACCCGCCTCGCGAGTCTTTACCGGCGTTACGCCCCGGGCACTTTCGACCTGCCCGACCAAGGCTATATCGCGCGCGTGCACCCGCTCGAACTGTGGCTCGCCAGCTACCTGATGGCGCATCCCGAAGCGAGCTTCGGCGACGCCGTCGAAGCGAGCAGCGAAGAACGCCAGGCCGTGTACCGCTGGCTCTTCCGCACGCGGGCGAAAAGCGCACAGGATCAGCGCATCTACACGATCCTCGAAGTCGAAGCCTTCCTCGAGATCCACCGGCGCTGGGCGCTCCTCGGCTACCCGTTCAATCACCTCGTGCCGTCCTTGGCGACCGCGCTGGGCAGCGCCGGCGACCGTCCGGCTGCGCTCGCCGAGCTGATGGGGATCATCGTCAATGACGGCGTGCGCCAGCATACCGCGCGCGTCGAGCGGCTCCACTTCGCCGCGGGAACTCCGTATGAAACGGTCCTCGCGCTGCCTCCCGCCAAAGGCGAACGCGTGATGGCGCCGGAAGTCGCAGCGGCACTGCGCAGCGCGTTGTCCGAAGTCGTCGAAGGCGGCACGGCGCGGCGTCTCGCAGGTGCCTTCGCGCTGCCGGACGGCACGCCGCTCGCGGTCGGCGGCAAGACCGGCACCGGCGACAACCGCATCGTCACTTCCCGCGGGCGCGGCGGGATCGCGCTCAACCGCACCGCGACGTTCGTGTTCCACCTCGGCCCGCGGCATTTCGGCACGCTGACCGCTTATGTCATCGGCCCGGACGCCGCCGCGTACCGCTTCACGTCGGGGCTGCCGGTGCAGATCCTGAAGTCGATGGCGCCGATCCTACTGCCGTCACTGCACCAAGCGGCGCGTCCCGTGCAGACGGCGCAGCGCGGCGAGTCGGCAACGTTACCGGCCCCGTGAGTCGGACGCGTCGCAATCCCCGGAGAGGGCCCGGAGGTTGCGGCGCGTGAAAGTGCTTCAGGCGGTGGGACCGGCTCAGGACCGTCTTCTGCGGCCCCCCGCCGCGAGGCCAGCGAGGCCGATGCCGAGCAGGGCCAGCACGCCCGGCTCCGGTACTGCATTCTCCTCCACTTGCGTCGGATCCTCCGGCAAAGCGTCTGCCTCGAACAGGAACAGGTGATAAGTTGCGTGGAAGACTCCCTGGGTCACGCTCTCCACCCAACTCGTGCGATCTTCGGCATCCTGCGCGAGTGCGAGCGCGCTCGCAATGTCACCGATCGACGGCCCGGTGAAGTCCAAGTCGTCGGGATCGACGTTGGCCGGAGCGAGCCCCAGGTTGAAGACGTGCGTTCCGAGGCTAGATGGCGCCCTCCCCGCGAGCATCGTGCCGAAATCGACTGCAAAGAACGGTCCCCCGGAGCCCTCCGCAAGCGGATAGGCGTGCGCAGCGCCGCCGCCCGTCCAGCCCATCGCAAACGTCGCATTCCCGCTCGCGCTGCCCGTGCCCGAGCGCGTCGCCGGCGTGGTGGGCCCCTGCCGGCTGATCGTGACGGTGGCCAGACCGGCGTAGCTCCCGAGGCTTTCCAGGTCGGTCAGCATCAGCGCATTGGCCGCGGAAGGCACGATCGCTGCCAAGGCGATTCCGGCAACCCCGATGTGTGTTCGCATTGTCATTGTTATTTTCCTTGCATTTTTTCGGATGAATTATATGCAGGCTCCCCTGCCGGGTTCTCAAAGCACTTTTTGCGCCCGTGCCAGTTTTGCTTTTTTTAACAAACCTTTACGGATCAGCAGCGCAATATCGGCGGGGAAAGTGTAAATGTCGTCGACAAATCGTAACAGCGGCTTATGCCTTCTCACCACGCCAAGCTCGCAATCCTCCGACCCAACCTCTGATCCAATTGCAAACAATTGTGCGCCTCGTCATCGTCCGACTCCCCCATACGTTGAATCCGGTACGACGGCGGCCAAAACGTCACGTCTGCCCGCAGTGAACGCGGCAACCTCGACCGGCACGCTGCTCACCGCCGTTTCCCCTGTCGCAGGGATTTTCGGGAGGCTCGACAAGATGTTCCACGCTCTTCGCTTCATGTTCGTGCTGCCGCTGGTCCTGCTTGCGGCGGGCAGTGCGTGGGCCGACCCGCCCGCCCGCGTCGGGCGCCTGGCGCTGCTCGACGGGGAGGTGTCGCTGCGTCCAGCCGACAGCCGGCGGTGGGAAAGCGCCAGCCTGAACTGGCCGCTGACTTCGGGCGATGCCCTCGGCACCGAAGAAGGCAGCCGCGCCGAAATCCGGATCGGATCGAGCGTGCTGCGCCTCGCCGGCTCGACCTCCATCGACATCCGCCAGCTCGATGACGAACGTATCCGCATCGAGCTCGAACGCGGCAGCGTCGCGATACGGATCCGGAGCCGCGAAGCGGCCGCGGCGATCGAAGTCGAGACCCGCGACGGCTTGGTCGTCGCCGACAAGCCGGGTCAGTACCGCGTCGATTACGAGGACGCGACGACGGTCCTGACGAACTACCGCGGTGGCGAGCTCGATTTCCGCTCGGAGGACAGCGACGTCGTCGTCATTGAAGGACGACGCGCGCACGTGCTGTATTCCGACCACACCGAAGTGCGCTGGAGCGACCCCGAGCGGGACGATTTCTCCGACTGGACGCTGGCCCGTGACGAGCATGACGACCGGCTCGGCGAGCCGCGCCACGTGTCGCCCGAGATGACCGGGGCCGAGGACCTGCATGAATACGGCGACTGGCGAACGGTCGACGACTACGGGCCGGTGTGGTACCCGCGCAGCGTGCCGGCCGGCTGGGCCCCCTATCGTTCGGGGCGCTGGGTGCTGGTCCAGCCGTGGGGCTGGACGTGGGTCGACGACGCACCGTGGGGCTTCGCCCCGTTCCATTACGGCCGCTGGGTGATGGTCGGCGGAACATGGGGCTGGGTGCCGGGCACCTACGTTGCGCGGCCGGTGTACGCACCTGCGCTCGTCGTGTGGATGGGCCTGCCGGGCGTGAGCATCAGCCTCTCGTCCGGTTCGCTGCCGCGCATCGGCTGGTTCCCCCTCGGCCCGCGCGAAGTCTACGTTCCGAGCTACCGCCACAGCACGACCTACGTGCGGCGGATCAACATCACCCACGTCACCAACGTCGTCCACATCGACCGGACGGTGCGGGAACCGCGGCACGTCCGCTATGCGCATCGCGACCGGCACGACGCGGTAACGGTCGTGCCCGGCGAAGTCGTCAGGCATTCCCGCCCGGTCTTCCGCCATGCGGTGCGCGACGACGAGCGCAAAGGGCGCCTGCCGCGCGCGGCGACCCCTGTCCCGCCGCTCGACCCGCGTCTCGTCGTCGAACATGACCGCATCGACCGCGCCGCTCGACCCCGGGACGAGGAGCGGCTGCGCGACGAGCAGGCGCGGCGCGCCGCGCGTCTGCGCGACGCGGTCGAAGAGCGCCGGCAGCGGGAGCGCACAGGGGCGGAAGAACGGCGATTGCGCGACCTGCCCGAAGACGGACGCGGTCGTGAATCCTTCCCCGGACGCCGCATCGACGGCAGGGAACAGGGACGACCCGGGACGGACAGCGAGCCGCGAGTCGAACGCGAACGTCGCCCCCCTTCCGCCCCGGAAGCGCAGCCGCGGGGCCCGGTCCCGGCAATGCCTCAGCACGCCCCGCAGCAGCAGAACGCGCGGGAGATGCAACAGCGCCAGCAGGAACAGGATCAGCAGCGCCAGCAACGGATACAACAGCGACGGGACCAGGAACAGCAGCAACAGGAACGCGCCGGCGAACAGGGGCAGCGGCAACGCGCGCTGGAGCAGCAGGAACAGCAGCGCCGCCAGACCCTGGAGCGGCAGGAGGAACTGCGGCAGCGCCACTCGCAACGCGAACGTCAGCAGCAGGAACAGCTCCAGCGCCAGCAGCAGGAGCAGGAGCGGATGCAGCGGCAACAACGGGAACCGGAGCAGCAGCATCAGCTGCGGATGCAGCAGCAACAAGAACAGCAGCGGCAGCAGCGGATACAGCAGCAACGGGATCAGGACCGGCAGCAACAGGAGCGCGCGCGCGACGAGTTGCAACGCCAGCGCGCGCTGGACCAGCAGGAACAGCGCCGCCGTCAGACCCTGGAGCGGCAGGAAGAGCTACGGCAGCGCCAGTCCCAGGATCGCGAACGCCAGCAGCAGGAGCAGCTCCAGCGCCAGCAGCAGGAGCGGATGCAACGGCAGCAACGGGACCTGGAGCAACAGCGGATGCAGCAGCAACAGGAACAGGGGCTGCAGCGCCGCCAGGCCATGGAGCGACAGGAGGAACTGCGGCAGCGCCAGTCACAGGAACGCGAACGCCAGCTGCGCGACCACCAGAATCAGCAACAGGACGCGTTGCAGCGACAGCAACGACAACTGGAACGGCAGCGCGAGATGCAGGAGCGACAGCAGAGCGAGCAGCGCAGGCAGATCGAGCGACGGGCAACGGGGAATGAAGGCGATGCGTCGCGCGGCGAGCGGCGACACGCGGGCGACGAAGGCAGGCCCGGCAATTGATGGACTCGCTTGGTTGCGCTGGCTGCGGCGAGGCTCTATCTTTGCCGGCTCCACGAATGTCGTCGCCCATGTCACCTCACCCCTCCGGACTCCGACCTCCGCTGCGCTCCGTCCGCGACCGGATCCGCCAAGTCGTGCTGTTCGAGTTGGGCGGGCTGGCGCTGGTCACTCCGCCTTTCGCGTGGGCGAGCGGCGTGCCGCTGTCCGACTCGATCGGCCTGCTGGCGCTGATCTCGCTGCTCGCGGCGGCGTGGAATGCCACGTACAACACCTGTTTCGACCGCATCGAGGCGAAGCTCGCCGGCCGGCCCGCCGATCGCCGGCCGCTCCCGCTGCGCGTCGCGCACGCGATCGGCTTCGAAGGCGGCCTGCTGCTGATGAGCCTGCCGATCATCACGGCCTGGACGGGCATGAGCTGGTTCGAGGCACTGCTCGCGGACCTCGGGCTCGCGACGGCCTACGTGCTGTACGCCTTCGCGTTCAACCTCGGCTACGACCGCGCGTTCCCGATCGAACCGCAGCGTTGCGAGTCGCTTTCCAGTGCCCGGTAATAGCGGCGCCGCGCCGCTGCCGGCGCTCGAAACTCACGCCGACCTGCAGGCTCTCAATACTTTCGGGCTCCCGGCGCAGGCCGACCGCCTCGCGATCATCGAGCATCCGGCGCAACTCGCCGCGCTGCTCGCGCAACCCGACTGGGCCGACGCGCCACGGCTCGTGCTCGGCGGCGGCAGCAACCTGGTGTTGACCGGCGACTTCCACGGGCTCGTACTGAAAGTCGCGATCGGCGGACGCCGGCTCGTCCGCGACGACGACGACGCGTGGTACGTCGAGGCCGGCGCCGGAGAGAACTGGCACGACTTCGTGCGCTGGACGCTCGCGCAAGGGTGGCCGGGGCTCGAGAACCTGTCGCTGATTCCCGGCACTGTCGGCGCGGCCCCGATCCAGAACATCGGCGCGTACGGGCTCGAAATCGCCGAACGCTTCGCGTCACTCGCCGCCGTGTCGCTGGAAACCGGCGCGAGCTTCCGGCTGGATGCCGCCGACTGCCACTTCGGTTATCGCGACAGCATTTTCAAGCACGACCTGGCGGACCGCGCGCTCGTCACGTCGGTCACTTTCCGCCTGCCCAAGCGCTGGCTGCCGGTCACCCGCTACGCGGACGTCGCCGAAGAGCTCGCCGCGCGCGGCAGCGTCGCCCCAGGTCCGCTCGACATTTCCGACGCCGTGATCGCGATCCGCCGGCGCAAGCTGCCCGACCCTGCAGCGCTCGGCAATGCCGGCAGCTTCTTCAAGAACCCCGTCATCGATGCGGCCACGCTCGAGCGCCTCGTCGCCAGCCACCCCGGACTGCCGCACTACCTCCAGCCCGACGGCAGCCTGAAGCTCGCCGCCGGCTGGCTGATCGACCGCTGCGGCTGGAAGGGGCGCGACCTCGGGCCGGTCGGCGTGTATGAAAGGCAGGCGCTGGTGCTCGTCAATCGCGGCGGAGCGACCGGCGCGGATGTCAGCCGCATCGCGCAGGCGATCCGGGACGACGTTTCGCGGCGCTTCGGCGTCGATCTCGAACCGGAGCCCGTCTTCGTCTGAAACGCGGCGTTCCCGGCAAAGCGGGTTTGAGTATCCGAATGTAATGGGCTCTTGAATGTAACCGGGTCTCTTCCATACTCTGAGCCCTATGGATACGCTCCAATGCTCATTCTGTAGCCACGAGAACCCGGCAAGCGCGAAATTCTGCAATGCCTGCGGTTCCTTGCTGAACCTGCAGCTGTGCAAGCATTGCGGCGCCATCGATCACGCGTCGGCGACCACTTGCTACAAGTGCGGCGCGTCATTCGCAAGCGGCGACGAGCCGAGCGTGCCGCCCGAAGCGACCGACGATGAAGCCGCCGATACGACGATGAACCCAGGTTTCGCGCACGAACCCGGCCCGCCGGAAGCGGCGAGCAGCGCGAAGCCGGCCGGCGCTCCCGGGGACCCCCTCTCCAGCCCTTGGACGAGAGCGCTGGCGCTGGTGATTTTCGTCATCGGCGCCGTGATTCTTTACCGCATCTACCTGAGCGGCGACGCGACGACGAGCGTCGCGCAGGACGCCGCATCGCCTTCCATCCCCGCAGTCGACGCCACACTCAGGGCCGTCCCGCCATCTTCCGCGCCGGCCGACGAGGTCGACGCGGTGCCGGTCACACCTGCGCCGGTCCCGCCGGAAGCATCGGCGAACGAGGAAGCGCTTGCGGCCGAGCCGGCGGCGCCCGCGGCCGCGACAGAACCTTCGGCACCAGCCGACGACGCCCGGGCGCAGCCATATTCCTGCACTCCTGCAGTCGCCGCACTCGGACTATGCAACTGAGTGCAATTGAGTGCAACTGAGCATTCACGCTAAAAAGGGGAAATGAAATGCGATTATCGGCGATCGGCATCGTTGCAGGAATTCTCCTGGCCCTCCAGGTTCCGGCAGCATCGGAGGCGGCAGAGTTCAAGATCGTGACCGCCTCGGAACGCGGCACCTATATCCAGATCGGCCGCGACATCGCGAAATTCGTCGCTCCGGAGGCGAACATCGCGCTCGAGGTGCTGCCGTCGGCCGGCTCGGCTGAAAACGTGCGGCGCCTGCGCTACGAGCCCGGCGTGAAGTTCGCGATGGTGCAGTCGGACGTCTATCAGGCGTTCCTCGATCAGGCGCAGGAAGGCAACGTCGCAGCGGCCCGCATGCTGCACCCGCTGCGCGTGATCATGCCGCTGTACAACGAGGAGATCTACTTCATCACGCGCGCCGACACCCCGGCCGAATTCATCCACGAAATAAAGGACGCGAAAATCAATGTGGGCCCGGTCGGCAGCGGCACCGCGCTGTCGGCGACGACGCTGTACCGGCTGATGTTCGGCAAACCGATCGCCGAGGAAAACACCAGCTACCTTTCGAACGAGGACGCGCTCGTCAAGCTGCTGACCGAAAAGACGCTCGACGTCGTCGTCGTCGTCGCCGGGCAGCCGGCCAAGCTCCTGACGGACATGAAACCGGAGGCGCGGCAGTTCATCAAGCTGCTCAAGCTCGATCCGAACCACAGCACGACCCGCGCCGCGCTGCGCACGTACTTTCCGGCGACCGTGCGCGCCGCCAACTATCCCAACGTGCTGACCGAGGACGTCCCCGGCATCGCCGTCAAGGCGTTCCTCGTGACCTACAATTACAACCGCCCCGAGACGATCCGCTACCTGACGAAGTTCGCCGAATCGCTGTGCCACAATTTCCCGCGGCTGCGCACCGAAGGCCATCCGAAGTGGAATGAAGTCGAGCTCTCGCTGCCGGCGCTGGGCAAGGGCTGGTCCTACTTTCCGCCAATGGAGCGACATCTGCGCGCCTGCCCGGAGATGACGGCGGCGTCGCCGGCCGTCGAGCAGAGCCAGTGCACGCAGCAGGAAAAAATTCTCGGCCTGTGCGAGTGAGCGGGGACCCGCCGGAGAAATCCCGCAGCCGCGGAAAATAGTTCGGGCAGCCAGGGGCGGCCGGGTTAAGCTTTTCGACCCGATGAGCCGCTCCATTCTGCCTGCGCTGCGCCGCGATGCCTTCCGAATTCGACCTGATCCGCCGCCACTTCACCCGCCCCGCCCGCCACACCGAGCTCGCCGTCGGCGATGACGCGGCGCTATTCACGCCGGCCCCGGGCATGCAGCTCGCGACCTCGACCGACATGCTCGTCGCCGGCACGCATTTCTTCGCCGATGCGGATCCCGAGGCGCTCGGCTGGAAAGCGCTGGCGGTCAACGTCTCCGATCTCGCGGCGATGGGAGCCGAACCGCGCTGGGCGCTGCTCGCGCTCGCGCTGCCGGCCGCCGACGAAGCGTGGATCGAGGCGTTCGCGCGCGGTTTCTTCGCGTGCGCCGGGCAATTCGGCGTCGACCTCGCCGGCGGCGACACGACGCGCGGCCCGCTGAACCTGTGCGTGACGGTCATCGGTGAAGTGCCGGCAGGCTCGGCGATCACTCGCGCCGGCGCCCGTCCGGGCGACGACATCTGGATCACCGGCGAACCCGGCCGCGGGGCGCTCGGCCTCGCGTTCCTGCGCGGCGAGACGGCGCTCGATGCCGCCGCGGTCGCGCCGTGCCTCGACGCGCTGCACCGTCCGCAGCCGCGCGTCGCCGCTGGCCTCGCGCTGCGCGGGGTCGCCGATGCGATGCTGGACGTCTCCGACGGACTGGTCGGCGATCTCGCGCACATCCTCGAGGCTTCCGGCACCGGCGCGGTCCTCGAGCTCGCCGCGCTGCCGCTCGGCGCGCTGCTCGCGGCCGGCGCCGACGTCGAATTCGCGCAGCGCTGCGTGCTTGGCGGCGGCGACGACTACGAGCTGCTATTCACCGCCGCCGCCGCGCAACGCGAGCCCCTCGGCGCGCTCGCCCGGCGGCTGGATCTGCCGTTCACGCGCATCGGCACGATCACCGGCGACACCGGCCGCCTGCTGCTGCGGCACCCGGACGGCAGCGAACGCCCGCCGGCGTACCGCAGCTATGATCATTTCGCCTGATTTTCATTGGCGCTCCCGATGCCGTCACCTTCCCCTGCGCGACAAGGGCCCACGATGATGCCCCCCACGTACCGGCTGCTCCTCAGCCATCCGGCCCATTTCATTTCGCTGGGCTTCGGCGCAGGGCTCGCGCCGCGCGCTCCCGGCACTGCCGGCACGCTCGCCGCCTGGCTGCTGTACCCGCTGCTGCGGGCACCGATCTCGGACTTCGTGTTCCTCGCGCTGCTGGCGAGTTTCTTCGTCGCCGGCCTGATTGCCGCCGAGCGCACCGGCCGGGCCCTCGGCGTGCCCGACCACGGGGCGATCGTGTGGGACGAGATCGTCGCTTTCTGGCTGGTACTATTCTTCACTCCGGCGAACCTGCTCTGGCAGAGTCTCGCGTTCGTGCTGTTCCGCTTTTTCGATATCGTCAAGCCGCAACCAATCCGGTGGGTGGACAGTCGCATCAAGGGTGGCCTGGGCGTGATGCTCGACGACGTGATCGCGGCCGGCTACGCCATTCTCGCGCTGGCTCTGCTGGTGCGTTTTTCTGGGTGAGATGATGGACAGGGAACTGGCTGCACTGTCGGCGGAAACCGGCGCGTGGCTCGGCGCACGGGGCATGCGCCTGGCGAGTGCCGAATCGTGCACCGGCGGCTGGATCGCCGAAGTGGTCACGGCGACGGCCGGCAGCTCGGCGTGGTTCGACTGCGGCTTCGTGACGTACTCCAACGAGGCCAAGCAGGATCTCCTCGGGGTGGCGGCGGCGACGCTGGCGGACTTCGGCGCGGTCAGCGAGGAAACCGTGCGCGAGATGGTTGGCGGTACGCTCGCGCGCAGCCGCGCCGATGTCGCGCTGGCGGTATCCGGCGTCGCCGGCCCGGGCGGCGGCAGCGCGGCCAAGCCGGTCGGCATGGTGTGTTTCGCGTGGGGTCGGCGCGGGGCCGGGATCGACAGCGAAACGCGGCATTTTTCCGGCGATCGGGAAGCGGTGCGGCGCCAGGCGGTGATCCGGGCACTGCGCGGGATAATGACATATGATTTACCGGCGGGCCGCTGAAGCAGTACCCTGCGTACCAGCAATCTCTGTGCCATAATTCGCAAAGTTTGAAAGGACAGGACATGGACGACAACAAGGCCAAGGCCCTCGCCGCCGCGCTCTCGCAGATCGAGAAGCAATTCGGCAAAGGCTCGATCATGCGGATGGGCGACGGCACCATCGAACGTGACATCCAGACGGTGTCGACCGGCTCGCTCGGCCTCGACATCGCGCTCGGCCTGGGCGGCTTGCCGCGCGGCCGGGTGGTCGAGATCTACGGCCCGGAATCCTCCGGCAAGACGACGCTGACGCTGCAGGTCATCGCCGAAATGCAGAAACTCGGCGGCACCGCCGCGTTCATCGACGCCGAGCATGCGCTCGATGTCGGCTACGCCGAGAAGCTCGGCGTGAACATCCAGGATCTGCTCATCTCGCAGCCGGACACCGGCGAACAGGCGCTCGAGATTGCCGACATGCTGGTGCGTTCGGGCGGCGTCGACATTGTCGTCATCGACTCGGTCGCGGCGCTGACGCCGAAGGCCGAGATCGAGGGCGAGATGGGCGACCAGCTGCCCGGTCTGCAGGCCCGCCTGATGAGCCAGGCGCTCCGGAAGCTCACCGCGAACATCAAGCGCACCAACACGCTGGTGATCTTCATCAACCAGATCCGCATGAAGATCGGCGTGATGTTCGGCAGCCCGGAGACCACGACCGGCGGCAACGCGCTGAAGTTCTACGCCTCGGTGCGGCTCGACATCCGCCGCATCGGCGCGATCAAGAAGGGCGACGAGGTGGTCGGCTCGGAGACGCGCTGCAAGGTCGTCAAGAACAAGGTCGCGCCGCCGTTCAAGGAAGCGCATTTCGACATCCTCTATGGCGAAGGCATCTCGCGCGAGGGCGAGATCATCGACCTCGGCGTGCAGCACAAGATCGTCGACAAGTCCGGCGCGTGGTATGCGTACAAGGGCGAGAAGATCGGGCAGGGCAAGGACAATTCGCGCGAATTCCTGCGCGCGAACCCGGCCCTCGCGCGCGAGATCGAAAACAAGGTCCGCGCGCAGGTCGGCCTGAACGCGATGGCCGTCGAGGCTGCACCCGCTGGGGTGGCTTCCGTCGAGCCCTGAGCGGCACGATGGCTGAAATCAGCTTGCGGGAACGGGCGATACGCCATCTGGCACGACGCGACCATTCCCGCGCCGAGCTCGCCCGCAAGCTGGCGCCATACGGCACCGCCGAGGAAATCGACGACGTCCTGAACCGCATGCACGAACTGGAACTGCTCTCCGACCGGCGCTTCGCCGAAGCCTGGGTGCGTGGCAAGGCCACCCGCTTCGGCACCGCCCGCCTGCGCCACGACCTGGCGCAGCGCGGGGTCGCGCGCGAGACTGTCGATGCGGCGCTGGCGGCCGAAGGCGGCGGCGACGAGCTCGGCCGCGCCCGCCAGGTCTGGACGGGCAAGTTCGGCATCGCCCCGGCCGATGCCCGTGAATGGGCGAAGCAGGCGCGCTTCCTGCAGAGCCGGGGATTCGGCGGCGACGTGATCCGCAAGGTACTGAACGAGACGCCCGATGAGTCTGCTTAAGGTTGCCGGGCTGCAGAAGCGCTACAAGGCGCGCACGGTCGTCCACGACGTCGGCTTCGAAGTCGGCAGCGGCGAAGTCGTCGGGCTGCTCGGGCCGAACGGCGCCGGCAAGACCACCTGTTTCTACATGATCGTCGGGCTGGTGCGGGCGGACGGCGGCGACATCACGCTCGACGAGGCGCTTCTCACGCACCTGCCGATCCACGCCCGCGCGCGTCTCGGGCTGTCCTACCTGCCGCAGGAGATGAGCGTCTTCCGCAAGCTCACCGTCGCCGAGAACATCCGCGCGGTGCTCGAACTGCAGGCGCTCACCGAAGAAGAGATCACCGCGCGACTCGAACAACTGCTCGACGAGCTCGGCATCGCGCACCTGCGCGACAACACCGCGATCTCGCTGTCCGGCGGCGAGCGGCGGCGCTGCGAAATCGCCCGCGCGCTCGCCACCGACCCGCGCCTGATCCTGCTCGACGAGCCGTTCGCCGGCGTCGACCCGATCGCGGTGCTCGACATCCAGAAGATCATCCGTTTTCTCAAGGACCGCGGTATCGGGGTGCTGATCACCGACCACAACGTGCGCGAGACGCTCGGCATCTGCGACCGCGCCTACATCATCAGCGAAGGCCGCGTGCTCGCCAGCGGGCGGCCCGGCGAAATCGTCGCCAACGAAAAAGTCCGCCAGGTCTATCTCGGCGAACATTTCCGCCTCTGAGCCAGATCGAGCCGCCTCACGATGAAGCCGACCCTCCAGCTCAAACTCTCCCAGCACCTCACGCTGACGCCGCAACTGCAGCAGTCGATCAAGCTGCTGCAGCTATCGACGCTCGAACTGAACCAGGAACTCGAACGCTTCCTGCTCGAGAACCCGATGCTCGAACGCGAGGACGGCGACGGCAGCGATTTTGCCCCTCCGCCCGCCACCGCGGCGGCAGCCGGCGGCGAGAGCGAAAATCCTCCCGCCGCGAACGAACAGCACGCCGAAGCGGGACCGGCGAACCTCGACGAAGCCGGTGAATGGTCGAGCGCCGGAAGCGGCTCGTCGAACCGCGACGACGAGGACGACAGCGACTACCAGGAGTTCCAGGCCGCCGAGACCAGCCTGCGCGATCACCTCGACCAGCAGGTCAGCCTGTCGCCGCTGTCCGATCGCGACCGCGCGCTGGTGCGCTTCATCATCGAGGCGCTCGACGACGACGGCTATCTGAACCAGTCGCTCGAAGAGCTGCTGCCGCTGCTGCCGCCGGAACTCGAATACGAGCTCGACGACCTGTCGATCGCGCTGCACCATGTGCAGAACCTCGACCCTGCGGGCGTCGCGGCGCGCACGCCGCAGGAATGCCTCAGCCTGCAGCTGCGCGCGATGCGGCCGAGCCCGACGCGCGAGCTCGCGCTGAAGATCGTCGACCATCACCTCGAACTGCTCGCCGAACGCAATTTCGTCCGCCTCAAGCGCCTTCTCGCCTGCGACGACGATGCGCTGCGCTGCGCACACCTGTTGATCTGCAGTCTCGACCCGCACCCGGGCTCGCAGCATTCGGTGCAGGAAACGCGCTACATCATGCCCGACGTCGTCGTGCGCAAGCAGCGCGGGCGCTGGGTCGTCACGCTGAACCCCGAAGCGATGCCGAAACTGCGCATCAACTCGCTATACGCGAACATCCTGCAGCAGAACCGCGGCTCCGGCGGGGCCTTGACGAGCCAGTTGCAGGAAGCGCGCTGGCTGATCAAGAACGTGCAGCAGCGTTTCGACACGATCCTGCGTGTCTCCCAGGCGATCGTTGACCAGCAGCGGCAGTTCTTCGATTATGGCGAGGTCGCGATGCGCCCGCTGACGCTGCGGGAAATCGCGGACCAGCTGGAACTGCACGAATCCACCGTGTCGCGGGTCACGACACAGAAATTCATGGCCACCCCGCGGGGCGTGTTCGAACTCAAGTATTTTTTCGGCAGTCACGTCGCCACCGATACCGGTGGAGCGGCATCCTCAACGGCGATTCGCGCGCTGATCCGCCAGTTGGTCGAAGCCGAAGACAGAAAGAAACCTCTGTCCGACGCAAAGATTGCCGAATTGTTGGGCCAGCAGGGTATCGTGGTGGCGCGGCGCACCATTGCAAAATACCGCGAATCACTCAATATCCCGCCGGTCAGCCTGCGCAAGACGATCTGAAAAGAGGAACGATCATGAATCTCAACATCACCGGACATCACGTCGAAGTCAGCCCCGCGATCCGCGAATATGTCACGAACAAGCTCGACCGCGTGATCCGCCATTTCGACAACGTGACGAGCGTCGGCGTGATTCTGTCGGTGGAGAAGCTCAAGCAGAAGGCGGAAGTAACCCTGCACGTGCGCGGCAAGGACATCTACGTCGAGAGCGACGACGTCGACCTGTATGCGGCGATCGACGCGATGGTCGACAAGCTCGACCGGCAGGTCATGAAGTACAAGCAGAAAGCGTTCGACCACAACCACGACGCGCTGAAGCATCAAAGCACGGAACTCTGATCGAGTCCCTCTCTCTTCCCGCTCCAGGGTGTGTCTATAATTCGTGGGCATCCGTCCCACGCCTGCGACACTCCCCACGACTTTTCCCGCGCGCGCGGCACCCCTGCGGCGCCGCGCGCGTCATGAGCAGCATGAGCCTCATTGCCGAACTCCTGCCACCTTCAAACGTGGTCATCGACCTCGACGCGAGCAGCAAGAAGCGCGTCTTTGAACAGGCTGGCCTGCTGTTCGAGAACAACCACGGCATCGCCCGCAGCGTGGTATTCGACAGCCTGTTTTCACGCGAACGCCTCGGTTCGACCGGGCTCGGCCAGGGGATCGCGATTCCCCACGGCCGCATCAAGGGCCTGAAGGACGCGGCGGGCGCGTTTCTGCGTCTCGCAACGCCGGTGCAGTTCGATGCGCCGGACGGGCGGCCAGTCAATATGCTGTTCGTGCTGCTGGTGCCGGAGCAGGCGAACGAGCGCCACCTGCAGTTGCTCTCCGAACTCGCGCAGATGTTCAGCGACCGCGATTTCCGCGAGCGCCTGCTCAATGCGCCCGATGCCGCCACGATCCACTCCCTGTTCGCCTCCTGGGGGCCCCATGCGACAGACGAACGTCGCGCTGCTGTATGAAGCCCAGCGCGAGAGACTGGCGCTGACGCACGTCAGCGGACAGCTCGACCGCACGATCTCGGTCACCGAAGACCGCATCTGGCCGGCAGACCTGATCGGGCACCTGAACCTGGTCCACCCCGCCCGGCTGCAGGTCCTCGGGGCCGCGGAGCTGGCCTGGGCGCAGCGTCAGTCGCGCGAAAAAGTCGGTCATCATGTCACCGAGATCATCAACGCCCGCCCACCGGCGATCATCGTCGCCGACAAATGTGAAATCCCCCCGATCCTGCGCACGATCTGCGAGAACGCCGACATCGCGCTGTTCACCACGCCTCATCCGGCCGCCAGCGTCATCGACCAGCTCCGCCTGTACCTGTCGCGCGAGCTCGCCGAGAAAATCTCGCTGCACGGCGTGTTCATGGATGTGCTCGGACTGGGCGTGTTCATCACCGGCAATTCCGGCGCCGGGAAGTCCGAACTCGCGCTGGAGCTGATCTCGCGCGGGCACGGCCTGGTCGCCGACGACATCGTCGAATTCTCGCGCATCGCGCCGACCGTGCTCGAAGGCCGCTGTCCCGAAATGCTGAAGGATTTCATCGAGGTGCGCGGCCTGGGCATCCTCAATATCCGCACCATCTTCGGCGAGACCGCGTGCCGCCGGAAAATGCGCCTGCGCCTCGTGGTCCATCTCGAGCGGCGCCTGCCCGGCCAGACCGATCCTTCCCGGCTGCCGATGCACCGCGAAACCCAGGAGGTGCTCGGCGTGCCGATCATCCGCGCGATCCTGCCGGTCGCGGCCGGACGCAACATCGCGGTGCTGCTCGAGGCGGCCGTGCGCTCGACGATCCTGCAGCTGCGCGGGATCGATTCGACGCAGGAGTTCATCGACCGGCAGCAACGCATGCTCGAAGGCGAGCCGGACCGGAACTGATCCCGCTGGACTGATCCCGCTTGCCGCCGTGCCGCACCGGCTGCTACGCTCGTTGCCTTTGCTTCTCCCGCTCAGGGACCGTCGATGACTGCCGCAATCCCGGACTATCTGGAAAGAATCCTCAACGCCCGCGTCTATGACGTCGCGGAGGAAACCCCGCTCGATCTCGCCCCGAACCTGTCCGCACGCATCCACAACCGCATCTACCTCAAGCGCGAGGACATGCAGCCGGTGTTCAGCTTCAAGCTGCGCGGGGCCTACAACAAGATGGCGCACCTGCCGCCGCCGGCACTCAAGCGGGGAGTGATCTGCGCCTCGGCCGGCAATCACGCGCAGGGCGTTGCGCTGTCGGCGCAGAAGCTCGGCGTGCGCGCGGTGATCGTGATGCCGACCTCGACACCGCAGATCAAGGTCGACGCGGTCAGGGCGCGGGGCGGCGAAGTGGTGCTCGCCGGCGACTCCTACTCGGACGCCTACGCCCACTCGCTGGAACTGGAAAAGGCGGACAAGCTCACTTTCGTGCACCCGTACGACGACCCGGACGTGATCGCCGGGCAGGGCACGATCGGCATGGAGATCCTGCGCGCGCACCCCGATCCGATCCACGCGATCTTCTGCGCCGTCGGCGGCGGCGGACTGATTGCGGGCGTTGCGGCCTACGTGAAACGGCTGCGGCCGGAAATCAGGGTCGTCGGCGTCGAGACGGTGGACGCCGACGCGATGACGCGCTCGCTCGCGGCGGGTGAACGGGTCGTGCTCGACCAGGTCGGCCTGTTCGCCGACGGCACCGCGGTCAAGCAGGTCGGCGAAGAGACTTTCCGGCTGTGCCGGGAATATGTGGACGAGATGATCCTCGTCGACAACGATGCGATCTGCGCCGCGATGAAAGACGTCTTCGAGGACACGCGCTCGATCCTCGAGCCTTCCGGCGCGCTCGCTATCGCCGGCGCGAAGGAATACGCGAAGCGGCACAACCTGCATGGCAAGGCGCTGGTGGCCGTGGCGTCCGGCGCGAACATGAATTTCGACCGGCTGCGTTTCGTCGCCGAACGCGCCGAAGTCGGCGAACAACGCGAAGCGGTGTTCGCGGTGACGATCCCGGAACGCCCCGGCTCGTTCCGCAAATTCTGCAGCCTCGTCGGCGACCGCCACATCACCGAGTTCAACTATCGCTACGCCGACCCCGAACAGGCGCACATCTTCGTCGGCGTGTCGGTGCACAACCGCGCCGAGGCTTCCCGCCTCATGGAGATGCTCGACCGCCACGAGCTGCCGGCAGTCGACCTTACCGACGACGAACTGGCGAAGAGCCATATCCGCTACATGGTCGGCGGCCGCGCACCACACGTCGACAACGAGCTCGTGTACCGCTTCGAATTCCCCGAGCGCCCCGGCGCGCTGATGAATTTCCTCACCAACCTGCACTCGGACTGGAACATCAGCCTGTTTCACTACCGCAACCACGGCTCGGATTTCGGCCGCGTGCTGGTCGGCATGCAGGTGCCTCCCGGCGACAAGACGGCATTCGGCGCGTTCCTCGACCGACTCGGCTATGAATACGCCGACGAGTCCGGGAACCCGGCGTATCGCATGTTCCTCGGCTGAAACCCGCGCTTCAGGCAGCGTGCGGCTGGGCCGGGAAAGCTCCTGCTTCGGTCACGATCCACTGCATCGGGCGGTCATGGGGCTGCGGATACACCGTTTCGGCCCGCCCCAGCTCGAAACCGACGCCGACCGCGACCGTGTCGATCAACGCAAGCGTGCGATCGAAATAGCCGCCGCCGTAGCCGAGCCGGTAGCCGGCGGGGTCGAACGCGTTGCACGGCACCAGCACCGCGTCTGGTACGAGCGCCTCGCCGTCGGGGGGATGCGGGATGCCGTGGCGATCGAAGACCATTTCCATGCCCGGCGTCCACCTGCGGAACACCAGCGGCGTGGCCTTTGCCAGCACCACCGGCAGCGCCGCGACGCGCGAGGGTCCGCCGGCGAGCCAGCGGCACATCCATGCGCGCAGATCGGGCTCGGCACGGTACGGCCAGCAGAACGCCAGCACTCGCGGAGCAAGTCGCCCGACCAGCCCGTCCAGATGCGCTTCGAGCTGCTCCGTGAGGGTCGCACGGTGCTCGTCCGGCAGCACCAGCCGCTCGGCGCAGGCGCGCTCGCGCAGCACCCGCCGGATGCGGTCCGCGTCGTCGTCGGCAGGGGAAACGGGGGTCGTCACTGTGCTAAGGTGAATCGAATCAAAAACAGGATGGTAAGGGATGATCAAGGGATTGTGGGCGGGCGTGGCCGTGGCGTTGGCGGCGCTGAGCGCGGGGGTGCACGGCGACCCGGGGGATGAACGGATCCTGGCGGCGCGGGAGGCGCTGCGCACCGGCGACCGGGACGCGCTGGAGCAGCTCGATACGCAACGCGCGTCGCACTCGCTCGACTCGTACGTCAAGTACTGGCTGCTGTCGAACAAGCTTGCGCGCCCCGACCCGGCGCCGATCATCGAGTTGACCGAGTTCCTGCTGCAGGATCCCGACAGCCTGCTTGCCGAACGCCTGCGCGCCGACTGGCTGCGCCGCACGGTGCGCGACGAGGACTGGCCGGGATTCCTGCGCCTGTACGCCGACCTGCGGGAACCGGACGCCGAGCTGCGCTGCCATTACCGCACTGCCCGGCTCAACCTCGGCGACCCCGCAGTGCTGGCCGAGACTCGCGCCCAGTGGATGGAACTGACCGACAGCCACATCGCCTGCGAGCCGGTGCTGCGCGCGCTCGCAACCGGCGGCGCGGTCGGCGCGGACGAGCTGTGGTGGCGATTCCGCCGGCAGATCGAGAACCGCAGCTTCACCGCGGCGCGCAGCACGCTCGCCTGGCTCGCGGCCGGCGAAATGCCGAAGCTGGCCAGTTTCGACCACGCGGTGAAGTCCCCCGAAGCGTACCTCGACCGCCTGCCGGCGAACTTCGCCGCGACGCGGCCCGGCCGCGAGCTCGCCTTGACGGCGCTGATCAGCCTCGCGCGCAAGGACGACCCGCGCGCCGCGCAGGTCCGCCTCCAGCGCATCAGCGACCGGCTCGATCACGACGAACGAGCCTACGCCCATGCAATCCTCGGCCATTACGGCGCGCTCGCGCGCCTGCCGCAGGCCTCCGAGTGGTATCGCGCCGCCGGCGACGTGGCGATGAGCAGCGAGCAGCGTGCGTGGCGGGTGCGCGCAGCGCTGCGAGTCGAGGACTGGCGCATGGTGGAATCCTCGATCGAGGCGCTGCCGGCGGCCGAGCAGGCCAGCGCGGAGTGGATCTACTGGCTGGGCCGCGCACGGGCAGCACTCGGGCGCGCGGACGAGGCTGCGGCGCTCTACCGGCGCATCGCCGGCGAACCGCATTTTTACGGCCTGCTCGCGGCCGAAGAAGGCGGCGAGCTTTTTTCCGCGCCCACCGTCAACGGTGTGGTGTCGGCGGGCGACACCGCGCGGGCTGCGGCCGATCCCGGCCTGCAGCGCGCCCTCGCGCTGTACCGGCTCGACCTGCGCACCGAAGCGGCGCGCGAATGGAACTGGGCCCTGCGCGGCCAGGATGAAGGCTTCCTCGTCGCCGCCGCACGCCTCGCGCTCAGCCACGAGATCTTCGACCGCGCGATCAACACCGCCGAACGCACCGATGCGCGCGCCAACTTCGACCTGCGCTATATCACGCCGTATCGTCCGCTGATCGAGCCGCAGGTGCGCGAGCGCGGGCTCGACATGGGCTGGGTATACGGGCTGATGCGCCAGGAAAGCCGCTTCATCGCGCCAGCGCGCTCGAGTTCCGGGGCGCAGGGGCTGATGCAGGTGATGCCCGCGACCGGCAAATGGGTCGCGGGCAAGATCGGCCTGCCGGACTACCACGCCGGCATGCTCACCGACCCCAACACCAACGTCCTGCTGGGCACGAGCTACATGCGGCTGATCCTCGACGGACTCGACAATCATCCGGTGCTCGCATCGGCCGGCTACAATGCAGGGCCGAGCCGGGCCCGACGCTGGCGCGACCAGCGCTCGCTCGAAGGCGCGATCTATGCCGAAACGATTCCTTTCGACGAGACGCGCGACTATGTCAAGAAGGTGATGTCCAACGCGGTCATTTATGCGGCGATGCTCGAAGGCCGACCCCAGTCGCTGAAGCAGCGGCTCGGCACGATCGCTCCCCGACCCGCCGAGGACCAGTGACCCATCGCATCGTTGCCTGCACGGGAGCCTCACCATGAAAATCGAACGCGTCGTGCTCATCGGCGGCTCCGGCTTCGTCGGCAGCGCCGTTGCCAACCGGCTTGTCGGAGCCGCTGTCGAGGTCGTCGTTCCGACTCGCCGCGCGAGCCGCGCGCGGGATCTGCTGCTGCTGCCGACCGTCGAAGTCGTCGAGGCGGATGTGCATGATCCGGCGACGCTCGCCCACCTCGTCAGCGGCGTCGATGCGGTCATCAACCTCGTCGGGATCCTGCATTCCCGGTCGGGCTCCCCGTACGGCCGGGATTTCGCGCGCGCCCATGTCGAGTTGCCACAAAAAATCGTCGCGGCGTGCCAGGCCGCGCGAGTTCCCCATCTCGTGCATGTGAGCGCGCTCGGCGCCTCGCCGGACGGTCCGTCCGAATACCTGCGCTCGAAAGCCGCCGGCGAAGCGGCAGTGCGCGCCGGCGGTAACGCCCCCGCGTGGACCGTGCTGCGTCCGGCAGTAATGTTCGGCCGCGGCGACCACTTCACGAACCTCTTCGCCAAGCTGGCGAGGCGATTTCCGGTTTTGCCGCTGGCCGGCGCGCGCGCGCGATTCCAGCCCGTGTACGTCGAAGACGTCGCTGCGGTCATCTGCCACTGCCTGCGCGAGTCGGCTGCCGCCGGCGAAATGTTCGAACTCGCCGGGCCGCGCGTCTATACGCTGCGCGAGCTGGTCGAATACATCAGCGATCTGGCCGGCGCACCGCGCCCGATCCTCCCGCTGCCGAACGGGCTCGCGATGATGCAGGCGGCGCTGATGGAATGGCTGCCGAACCCGATAATGAGCCGCGACAACCTGCGCTCGATGCGCGTCGACAACGTCGCGAGCGGCGCGCCGCTGCCGTTCGGCATGACACCGACGCCGCTGGAGGCCGTCGCACCGTCATATATCGGCGACAGGTCGCAGCGCGCCCGCTACTATTCGATGCGTAGCCACTCCGGCCGACCCCACGGCTGAACGGCCGGACGATTTTCCACCCGACGGAGACTTCGCGCATGAAACTGATCATCGGCAACAAGAACTACTCGTCCTGGTCGTTGCGTGCGTGGCTCGCGGCGAAGGCCAGCGGGCAGCAGTTCGAGGAGATCCGCATCGCGCTGTTCATCCCCGGCAGCCGCGAACGCATCCTGTCGCATTCGCCGTCCGGTAAAGTGCCGTGCCTGATCGACCACGGCCTGGCGATCTGGGATTCGCTCGCGATCTGCGAATACCTCGCCGAAAAGGCGCCGGGGCTGTGGCCGGCCGACACGGCGGCGCGCGCGATCGCCCGGGCAGTCAGCGCCGAGATGCATTCCGGCTTCACCGACCTGCGCCAGCACATGACGATGAACATCCGCAAGGACTACACCGGCCAGGGACACAACGCGGCG
The DNA here is from genome assembly GCF_012910785.2 of Aromatoleum buckelii. Lineage (GTDB taxonomy): Bacteria > Pseudomonadota > Gammaproteobacteria > Burkholderiales > Rhodocyclaceae > Aromatoleum > Aromatoleum buckelii. The sequence goes on from NZ_WTVH02000008.1 coordinate 63,824, forward strand.
GTCGATGCGAACATCGCGCGCATCGAGGCGATCTGGAACGACTGCCGCGAGCGTTTCGGCACGCGCGCGAACCCCGCCGGGCCGTACCTGTTCGGCGCGTTCTCCGCAGCCGATGCGATGTACGCGCCGGTCTGCTTCCGCTTCAAGACCTACGGCGTGCGACCCGCCGCGGCCGCGGGCGAGTACCTCGACGCGATGCTCGCGCACCCGTTGATGCAGGAATGGGCAGCGGCAGCGAATGCCGAAAGCGAATCGATTCCGTCCGAAGACCTTTACGGCTGATGCGTGTTTATGTCGTCGGCGGCGCGGTGCGCGACCGCCTGCTCGGCCTGCCGGTGCAGGATCATGACTGGGTGGTCGTCGGCGCGACCCCCGACGAAATGCTCGCGCGCGGCTTTCGCGCCGTCGGCAAGGATTTCCCGGTGTTCCTCCATCCTCGCACCGGCGAGGAATACGCCCTTGCCCGTACCGAGCGCAAGAGCGGCCGCGGCTATACTGGTTTCACCGTGCACGCGTCCCCGGACGTCACACTCGAAGAGGACCTGCGCCGTCGCGACCTGACGATCAACGCGATCGCGCAGGACGAGGACGGCACGCTGATCGACCCGTACGGCGGGCGCAGGGACCTCGAAAACCGCGTGTTCCGGCATGTCAGCGAAGCGTTCGCCGAAGATCCGGTGCGCGTGCTGCGCGTCGCACGCTTTGCCGCGCGCTTCGACGGGTTTTCCGTCGCGCCCGAGACGCTCGCGCTGATGCGCACGATGGTCGATAACGGCGAAGTCGATCACCTGGTTGTCGAACGCGTGTGGCAGGAGCTCGCGCGCGGCCTGATGGAACGCCGGCCTTCGCGGATGTTTGCCGTGCTGCGCGAGTGCGGCGCGCTCGCGCGCATCCTGCCCGAAGTCGATCGCCTGTTCGGGGTGCCGCAACCGCCGCAGCACCACCCGGAAGTCGACACCGGCATCCACGTGATGGCGGTCGTCGACCACGCCGCGGTCACCGCGCAGCCGCTCGCCGTCCGCTGGGCCTGCCTGCTGCACGACCTGGGCAAAGCCGACACGCCGGTGCACGTATTGCCGCATCACTACGGCCACGAGGCGAAGAGCGCCAACCGCGCACGGGCCGTGTCGGAGCGCCTGAAGGCGCCGCTCGATTGCCGCGACCTCGCCGTGCTGCTGGCGCGCGAGCACGGCATCCTGCATCAGGCACGTGCATTGCGTTCGGTGACGATCGTGAAGCTGCTCGAACGCACTGACGCGCTGCGCCGCCCGGAGCGTTTCGGCCTGTTGCTCGAAGCCGCGGCGTGCGATTTCCACGGTCGCCCGGGCATGGCCGAGCGTGCTTATACGCAGGCGGCGATCTGGCACGCCGCGCTCGCCGCGGTTCGGTCGGTCGACGCCGGGGCGATTGCCCGCAGCTGTACCGACAAGGCAAGCATTCCGCAACGCGTGCACGAGGCGCGGGTTGCGGCCGTCAAGGCTCGGCGCGCGGAAGAGGACGACTGAGTCCGCTGGCCGCCGTTTGCAGGGAGCGACTCACAATGCCCGCAGCAGCGCCCATCCGAGAACACCCAGCAGCATCGTGCTGGTGAATGGCAGATGGATCGCACGGCCCCACAGGCGAAAATGAAGATCGCCCGGCAGATGGCCGAAGCGCAGGCGGCGCATGACGTCCGGTCTGAGCAGACCGGTCAGGAGGACGATCAGCGCCACCACGACCAGCCACTTGAGCATTCCCGCCTCCGCACCAAATTCGCATTAGACCTCGCGAAGGGTGCGTCTCGCAACGCGGCCTTCGCGCCGCCATCGACGGAGCCTGTCCGATGATCACGCTTTACACCTGGACCACACCCAACGGCCGCAAGATCTCGATCGCCCTCGAGGAACTCGGGCTGCGCTACGAAGCGCGCCCGATCGACATTTCCCGCGGCGAGCAATTCACGAGCGAGTTTCTCGCGCTGAACCCGAACAACCGCATCCCGGTGATCGTCGATGACGAAGGGCCGGACGGCGAGCCGATCACGGTCATCGAATCCGGCGCGATCCTGCTGTACCTCGCTGAAAAGACCGGGCGCCTGCTGCCGCCCGGAGCGCGGGGCCGCTGCGAGGCGATCCAGTGGCTGATGTTCCAGATGGGCAGCGTCGGCCCGATGCTCGGGCAGGCGCACCACTTCCTGCGTTACGCACCGGAAGTGATCCCGTATGCGGTCGAACGCTACGCGAAGGAAGCCGAGCGCCTCTATGGCGTGCTCAATACCCGCCTCGCCGGCCGCGACTGGCTCGCAGGCGCGGACTATTCGGTCGCTGACATCGCGACGTTCCCGTGGATCGCGAGCCACGACTGGCAGGGAATCGACCTCGACCGCTTCCCCGAAGTGCGGCGGTGGTTCGATGCGATCGCGGCGCGGCCGGCAGTGCAGCGCGGCATGGCGGTGCCGCAATGAGCGCGCGGCCTTTCGGCGAACTCGAGGTGATTGCGCGGCCCCCTGCCGGCAAGGCGGTTTCGCCGGTCCCGCTGCTGTTCATCCACGGCGCCTACACCGGCGCGTGGTGCTGGGACGAACATTTTTTGCCGTATTTCGCCGCTGCCGGCTTCGACTGCTATGCACTGTCGCTGTCCGGCCATGGCGCGAGCCGCAGGCGCGGAGGGCTCGATTCGTTCTCGATCGACGACTACGTGCGCGACGTCACCGAAGTCATCGCCGCGTTGCCGCGGGCGCCGGCGCTGATCGGCCACTCGATGGGCGGGATGGTGATACAGAAGTACCTCGAGGAGGCCGACGTCCCCGCCGTCGCGCTGCTGTGCTCGGTCCCGCCGCAAGGGCTGATGGGCTCGGCGCTCGGCCTGATGTTCAACAAGCCGCACCTCCTCGGCAACCTGAACCAGATGCTCGCCGGCAGCCAGCCCGACCCGGAAAGCCTGCGCGAAGCCCTGTTCCACCAGCCGGTCGATGACGACGCGCTGATGCGCTACTACCATCTGTGCCAGCCCGAATCCCACCGCGCGGTGTGGGACATGACGCTTTTCAACCTGCCGCAGCCTTCGCGCATGCACCGCCCGCCGATGCTGATCGTCGGCGCGGAACACGATCACCTCATCCCGCCCGCGCAGGTTGCAATGACCGCGGCGCTGTACGGGCTGGAGGCGAAGATCCTGCCCGGTCTGGGACATGGAGTCATGCTCGAGCGCGACTGGGAAAGTGTTGCGGAAATGCTCCTTGACTGGCTCACGGTACAACTTGTCGAAGTTTAGTGCTGGAAACTGTAATCATTCGGCGCCAAGATGAAAACGCGGGGCCATTCCGGAACCCCGCCGGCCGTGTCGCTTCCGGAGCACGAACCCGGAGCGGCGGCTGCAGACAATCGCGGCACCCCGGTGCCTCCAGCATGTCCCGGTCCGCGAGACCAAAGCCGGGAAGCCGGAACAAGGGGGGTACGTCGCGGAGGCCATCATGGTGATCATCATGGAAATGCACACATGCGATGTGATCGGGAATCCCGATGAATACGGCGACGAAGTGCTCAATGCCAGCTGGTTGCCGCAACCCGAACCCGCGCTACCGTTGCAGCACGTCGAAGGGGTCGAAGTAGCCGGGAATCGCCGCCCGCCGCCGATCGACGTCGACGATTTCCTGCAGGCGGTTTACCGCTATCAGGAATAGAAACCGGGCAGGCCGCGCGTGACGCGGAACCCGGGAAGCGCGACGTAGCCGGAACAGCGCTGCCCACCCCGCCGACTCGCGCAGTGCGTCCGAATGATGCTTTCGGGGCGCCGCCGAACGGTGCGCCGCGAGTTACAGCGCGTGCACCCTGTCGCCGCGCTGGAACCCGAGCAGGGGTTCGGGGATGCCTTTGCCCAGCGCAAGCACCTTGAAGAGCTCTCCCATCTCCTGCGGTGTGGTCAGCCGCTGCGCGGCGCGCGCCGCGCGGATGTAGTCCGCCGACGTCTCCGGCCCGCGCCGTGCGAGGCATTCGAGCAGCCCGCAGTTGAACAGGAACGCGGCCTGGTTGGTGTAGCCGAGCACGTCGAGCCCGGCGTCGAACGCAGCCTCGGCCACCGACGTGAAATCGACGAACGCGGTAATATCGTTCAGCCCCGGCCACAGGAAAGGGTCGGCGTGCGCATGGTGGCGGTAATAGCACAGCAGCGTGCCGTTCGAGCGCGCCGGCAGGTAATACTCGGCACGCGGATAACCGTAATCGACGAGCAGCAGCGCGCCGCGCTCGAGCCGCTGCGCCCATTCGCCGACCCACGCCCGCGCAGCGAGGTTCAGTTCGGTGACGTATTCGCCGCTTTCGGGCAACGGCAGGTCGAGCGCGTGTGCCGCGTCGGCCACGGCCCCGCTCGCCGGCGAGTCCGCCCAGCGCAGCGTGCCGGCCGAATCGACGGCGACGCCGCGCTCGAACAACCCTTCGGGCCGCGACACGACAAGGTGCACCGGCATCACGTCGAGGACTTCGTTCGCGACCAGCGCGCCGGAGAAACGCTCCGGCAGCGCGTCGAGCCAGCGCACGCGACTCGCCAGACGAGGCGCTTTCTCGGCCAGCAAGTCGAACTGGCGCTCGCGCAGTTCCCCCGACAGTTCGAGGATGCCGTAAGTCTCGGGCAGGCAGTCCCGCCGCTCGAGTTCGAGCAGCAGATCGGCGGCGAGCAGTCCGGTGCCGGCTCCCGCTTCGATGACGTGCGCGGCGGAGGCGCGCATCACTTGCTCGACCTGCGCCGCGAGCGCCTGGCCGAACAGCGGCGTCAGCTCCGGGGCCGTGATGAAGTCTCCGCCCGGGCCGAATTTCCTCGCCCCGCCGCTGTAATACCCCAGCCCCGGCGAATACAGCGCCAGTTCCATGTAGCGCGAGAAGGGAATCCAGCCGCCGGCCGCGGCGATGGATGCGGTGATCGAGCGCACCAGGCGCGCGCTTTGTTCGATCGCGTCGGCGGAAGGTCGAGGCAGGGACATGGGCGGCGACAATCGGGAAAACGCGTATTCTAGCGTCTGTCTCCAGCGGCCACGCGCGGGTGGCCAGAACCGAGGAATCCGGCACGATGAGCACCGCAGCCTCGCCAGTCATCCTGGTTACCGGCGCCGCCCGGCGCGTCGGCGCGGAAATCGCGCGCACGTTGCACGCCACCGGCGCGCATGTCGTGCTGCATTACCGCAACTCGGCAGCCGAGGCCCGTGCCGTGGCCGACGAACTCGACCGGTTGCGCCCCGGCTCCGCGTCGCTGGCGCACGGCGACCTCAAGGACGACGGCGTTCCCGCGGCCTTGATCGACGCATTGCTCGCGACGCACGACCGACTCGATGCGGTCGTGAACAACGCATCGAGCTTCTTTCCGACCCCGCTCGGCCATATCGACGCCGCCGCTTGGACCGAACTGATCGGTTCGAACCTGAAAGGCCCCCTGTTCCTCGCGCAGGCCGCGGCGCCGATGCTGCGGCGCCAGCGCGGCGCGATCGTCAACATCGTCGATATCCACGCCGAGCGCCCGTTGCGCAACTACCCGCTGTATTGCGCTGCGAAAGCCGGCCTGCTGGGTCTCACCCGGGCGCTGGCGCTGGAGCTGGCGCCTGACGTGAGAGTGAATGGCGTATCCCCCGGCGCGATCGAGTGGCCGGAAGACGGCCAGTTTCCGCCCGAGCAGCGCGATGAAATCGTCCGGCACACGCTGCTCGGGCGGATCGGGTCGGCTGCCGACATCGCCCGCACGGTCCGCTTCCTGCTGTTCGACGCCCCTTATGTCACCGGGCAGATCATCGCCGTCGACGGCGGGCGCAGCGCGCACCTGTGAGCGCAGCAGGACCGCTGGCGCAGTGCACAAAGGTATAATTCCGTTCGTTTCCCCGCAGGACGCTCAACCGTGACTCCCCTTTCCGCTGTCGCCACGCCGACTCCAGCTCCCGCCGAAGCGGCCGACAGCCGTTTTTCGAACACTTTCCTGCGGCTGAAGAAAAAGCTCGAACGCAGCGTCGGCAAAGCGATCGCCGATTTCAACATGATCGGCGACGGCGACACGGTGATGGTCTGCGTGTCCGGCGGCAAGGATTCGTACACGCTGCTGTCGTGCCTGCTCGCGCTGCGCGAACGTGCCCCGGTCGACTTCCGCATCATCGCGATGAACCTCGACCAGAAGCAGCCCGGCTTCCCCGCCGACGTGCTGCCGGCCTATTTCGAGTCGATCGGCGTCGAATACCGCATCGTCACCGAGGACACCTACTCGATCGTCAAGGACAAGATCCCCGAGGGCAAGACGACCTGTTCGCTGTGCTCGCGGCTGCGGCGCGGCATCATCTATCGCGTTGCGCGCGAGCTCGGCGCGACGCGCATCGCGCTCGGCCATCACCGCGACGACATGCTCGAGACGCTGTTCCTGAACCTGTTCTTCGGCGGCAAGATCAAGGCGATGCCGCCGAAGCTCGTCAGCGACAACGGCGAACACGTCGTGATCCGGCCGCTCGCATACTGCACCGAAGCCGACATCACGAAGTTCGCGCGCACGATGGCGTTCCCGATCATTCCGTGCAACCTGTGCGGTTCGCAGGAAAACGCGCAGAGGAAGCAGATCAAGACGATGCTGCAGGGCTGGGCGCGCGAGCATCCGGGGCGCATCGAATCGATCGCGACCGCGCTCGGCCAGGTCGTGCCGTCGCATCTCGCCGACGCATCGCTGTTCGATTTCCGCAACCTGACGCGCGACACGGTCGTCGCCGAGGGCGACATCGCGTTCGACCGCGTCGAGCTGCCGTCCGCGTCCGCCGCGGTCATGCGCGGCGTCATGCCCACCGCAATGCCCACCGTAATGCACTTCGCCGATCACCCCCCGGACGGGGAGTAGGCGCCGATCCGCCCCGCGGAGAACCTGACCCTCATCCCACGCGGCACGTCCCGCCCCGGCCCGCCCGGCGCCGGGACGCGGCCGCGGCCGTGACTGCCCCCGCACATGATCCAGCCGAAGAACGTCTGCGTCCTCGTTGCCGAAGTACCCGGGAGACAGCGCTTTGCCGAGGCGCTCGGCGCGCACGAAGTCAACCATGCGGTCGAGCGCTGCATGCACCGCGTCGAGCGGGCGATCGAGGCGAATGCCGGGGCCCGGCTGCGCCGCGAGACGGCCCGTGCGTGCGCGGCGTTCGAGCGCTGCGACGCGGCGATCCTCGCCGCCTGCGAAATGCTCGAGCGCGTCGAAAGCCTGCCGCCGCTGCGCGGCCTGCGGATGCTGATCCGGGTCGGCGTGCACTATGGCGCGGCCGCCCCGGGCCCGGCGGTCAGCGCGGACGAGGCGCTCGCGATGCGCCTCGCCGATACCGCGAAACCCGGCCACATTCTCGCCAGCAATGCGGTCGTGATGCAGCTGTCGCCGGGCGTGCGCCATCTCGCCTGCAACAAGCCGCTGCAGGACTCCGCGCTCGACGGGCTCGGCTGGCCGGTGTTCGAGATCGTGCGTTATTCCGGCACGATCACGTCGATCCCGGCCGCGGAGCGAATCTCGCAACGGCTCAGGATCCACCACCAGCAGGACGTACTGTTCGTCGAGGAGAACCGCCCGGTGGTGCTGCTGGGGCGCGAGATCGGCAACGACATCGTCATCATCGACCGACGCACTTCGCGCCAGCACGCGCGCATCGAGCGCCGGCGCGAAGGTTTCGTCCTGATCGACCGCAGCACCAACGGCACGTACGTCGCCGAAAATGGCGGCGCCGAGCGGTGCATCAAGGCCGGCGAACTGCCGCTGATCGGCCCGGGCCGCATCGGCTGCGGTTTCTCGGCGAACGACATCGAGCGCGACCTGGCGTTTTTCGAGATCGTCTAGGCGGCCCGCACCCGCAGCCGCCGATGAGCTTCCTTTCGCTGCTCGACCCCGGCCCCGAAGCGGGTCTCGCGGCGCTGTTCGCGTCGAGCTTCCTTTCCGCGACACTGCTGCCGGGCGGATCGGAGTTCGTGCTCGCCGGCGTGCTCGCGCTGCGGCCCGAGCAGCTCGTCGCCGCGCTGACGCTCGCGACGCTCGGCAACACGCTCGGCGGCATGAGCACGTGGGCGCTCGCCCGGCTGCTGCCGGGAAAAGCCGACACGGCGCGGCTCGCCTGGGTGCGTGATCACGGCGCGCCGATCCTGCTGCTGTCGTGGGTGCCGGTGATCGGCGATGCATTGTGCGCCGCGGCCGGCTGGCTGCGCCTCGCGTGGCTGCCGTGCCTGCTGTGGATGGCGGCGGGCAAGCTGCTACGCTACGCGCTCGTCGCATTCGCCGTGCTGTGAGCCCGCCTCCTCGTACGCGACGTCGGCTGCTCGAGGAGCTGCCGCCCGAAATCTGCCGCACCCTTCGCGCAGAATCGACGGCACGATATAAGCCGCTTGAAAATCAAGCCCCTACGCAGCGCAGGGACTTGTCCAACGTTCGTATTGCACCGCGGTAAGTTACAATTTGCGGCTTCCCCGCCGTCCTGGTATCGGAACATCTGATGACTCAACGCCTGCGCGAGATTCCCTATAACTACACGTCGTTCTCGGACCGCGAGATCGTCATCCGCCTGCTCGGCGCCGACGCGTGGCACGCGCTCGATGCGCTGCGCGAGGAACGCGTGACCGGGCGCTCGGCGCGGATGCTCTACGAAGTGCTCGGCGACATCTGGGTCGTGCAGCGCAACCCTTACCTCCAGGACGACCTGCTCGGGAACCCGGAGCGGCGCCGCGCGCTGATCGAGGCGCTGCGCCACCGGCTGCGCGAAGTCGAGAAGCGCCGCGAGGAAAGCGCAGCGCAGGATCCGGAACGCAGCGACAAGGTCGCGCGCCTCATCGAGTCGGCGCACGCCGCGGTGGACCGCTTCGCGCAGCTCTTCAGCGACACCGAAGCGCTGCGCAAGAAGACGCTGAAGACGCTGACGCGCCACACCGCGCGCGACAACATCTGCTTCGACGGCCACGCCCGCGTGTCGCACGTCACCGACGCAACCGACTGGCGCGTCGAATACCCATTCGTCGTCCTCTACCCCGACACCGAAGAAGAGATGGCGCCGCTCGTGAAAGGCTGCATCGAGCTCGGCCTGACGATCATCCCGCGCGGCGGCGGCACCGGCTACACCGGCGGCGCAGTGCCGCTCGATGCGCGCTCGGCCGTCATCAACACCGAAAAACTGATCGCGATCGGCCCGGTCGAGGAACTCGCCCTGCCGGGCGCCGATGGCAGCGAAGGCACGCGCTACGCGACGATCCGCACCGGCGCCGGCGTCGTCACCGAACGCGTCGCCGAAGCGGCGGCGGCGGCCGGGCGCGTGTTCGCCGTCGACCCGACTTCGGCATCCGCGTCGTGCATCGGCGGCAACATCGCGATGAACGCCGGCGGCAAAAAAGCCGTATTGTGGGGCACTGCGCTCGACAACCTGGCGTGGTGGAAAATGGTCACGCCCGACGGCGACTGGCTCGAAGTCGAGCGCCTCGACCACAACTTCGGCAAGATCCACGAGCAGGAAACGGTGCGTTTCCGCCTGCGCCGGTTCGACCCGAGCGGCAGAAAGCAGACCGGCGAGGAAATGCTGACGCTGCCCGGCGCCTCGTGCCGCAAAGTGGGGCTCGGCAAGGACGTCACCGACAAATTCCTCGGCGGCGTCCCGGGCGTGCAGAAGGAAGGCACCGACGGGCTGATCGTCGCCGCGCGCTGGGTGCTGCACAGGATGCCGCCGGTGACGCGCACGGTGTGCCTCGAATTCTTCGGCCAGGTGCGCGAAGCGGTGCCGGCGATCGTCGAGATCACCGACTGGTTCAAGCCCGGCAATGAGGGCGAGCGCCTCGGCGTGCAGCTCGCCGGCCTCGAGCACCTCGACGAGCGCTACGTGAACGCGGTCGGCTACACGACGAAGGCCAAGCGCCACGGCCGGCCGAAAATGGTGCTGATCGGCGACATCGTCGGCCACGACGAAGCGGCGGTCATGACGGCTGCTTCGGAAGTCGTGCGGATGTGCAACGTGCGCGGCGCCGAAGGCTTCATCGCGGTCAGCCCCGAGCAGAGGAAGCGCTTCTGGCTCGACCGCTCGCGCACCGCGGCAATCTCGCGCCACACCAATGCGTTCAAGGTCAACGAGGACGTCGTGATCCCGCTGCCGCGCATGGGTGATTACTGCGACGGCATCGAGCGCATCAACATCGAGCTGTCCACGCGCAACAAGCTCGAGCTGTGCGACGCGCTGACCGAACTGCTCGCCGGCGAGCTGCCGCTCGACCAGGGCGATGCGAACCTGCCGAGCGACGAGCTGATCGGCGACCGTCGCCAGGCCGCGGTCGACTACGTCGCGAGCGTGCGCCGCCGCTGGCAGTGGCTGCTCGATAACCTCGACCTGCCGCTGGCGCAGGCCGAAGCGCAGTTCGACGAATTCGGCATCCACGCCGGCGAGCTGACGAATCGCGCCGCAAATCCGAAGCTCTTCCACCGCCTGCAGGACTATTCGGTGCGCACGTCGTGGAAGACGGAGTTGAAGCCGCGCCTCGACAAGATCTTCGACGGCGCAGTGTTCCGCCCGGTCGTCGCGCGCATCGAGGAAGTGCACAAGGAAGTGCTGCGCGGGCGCGTGTTCGTCGCTCTGCACATGCATGCCGGCGACGGCAACGTGCATACCAACATCCCGGTCAACTCCGACCACTACGCGATGCTCGCCACGGCGAACCGCGCCGTCGACCGCATCATGGCGCTCGCCCGCTCGCTCGATGGCGTCATTTCCGGCGAGCACGGCATCGGCATCACCAAGCTCGACTATCTCACCGACGCCGAGATGGCGAACTTCTGGGAATACAAGCGTCGCGTCGACCCGCACGGCCGCTTCAACCGCGGCAAGCTGATGCGCGGGCTCGGCACGATCAGCGGCAATCTCGACAACGCCTACACGCCGAGCTTCAATCTGATGGGCCACGAGTCGCTGATCATGGAGCAGACCGAGATCGGCGACATCGCGCACGACATCAAGGACTGCCTGCGCTGCGGCAAGTGCAAGCCGGTGTGCTCGACGCACGTGCCGCGCGCGAACCTGCTCTACAGCCCGCGCAACAAGATCCTCAGCACGTCGCTGCTCGTCGAGGCGATGCTGTACGAGGAGCAGACGCGGCGCGGCGTGTCGCTCGCGCACTGGGCCGAGTTCGAGGACGTCGCCGACCACTGCACCGTCTGCCACAAGTGCGAGAAACCGTGCCCGGTCGATATCGACTTCGGCGACGTGTCGATCAAGATGCGCAACCTCCTGAGGAAGCAGGGCAAGAAGTCCTTCAACCCGGGCAAGGCCGCCGCGATGGCTTTTCTGACCGCGAAGGATCCGGCGACGATCAAGCTGATCCGCACCGGCATGATCGAATGGGGCTACAAGGCGCAGCGGCTCGCGCACCGGGTCGGCAAATCGCTCGGCCTCGTCCAGCAACAGGTCAAGCAGCCGCCGGCGACCCTCGGCAAGGCGCCGCTGCGCGCGCAGGTGATCCACTTCATCAACAAGCCGATGCCCGGCAAGCTGCCCAAACGCACCAGCCGTGCGCTGCTCGACATCGAGAACGCCAACGTCATCCCGGTGATCCGCGACCCGCACCTGAAGCGCGACGACTCGGAAGCGGTGTTCTATTTCCCCGGCTGCGGCTCCGAGCGCCTGTTCAGCCAGGTCGGCCTCGCGACGCAGGCGATGCTGTACCAGGTCGGCGCGACCACCGTGCTGCCGCCCGGCTATCTGTGCTGTGGCTACCCGCAGACCGCCGCCGGCGAGGAGGACAAGGGCCAGCAGATCACGACCGACAACCGCGTGCTGTTCCACCGCGTCGCGAACACGCTGAACTACCTCGACATCAAGACCGTGATCGTGTCTTGCGGCACGTGCATGGACCAGCTGCAGAAATACCAGTTCGAGCAGATCTTCCCCGGCTGCCGGCTGCTCGACATCCACGAGTACCTGATGGAAAAAGGCGTCGCGCTCGAAGGCGTGGCCGGCACGAAATACATGTACCACGAGCCGTGCCACACGCCGATGAAGACGCATTCCGGCATCAAGGTCGCGAACCAGCTGATGGGCACGCGCGTCGATCTCAACGATCGCTGCTGCGGCGAATCGGGCACACTCGCGGTCGCGCGACCGGACATCTCGACGCAGGTGCGCTTCCGCAAGCAGCAGGAGATCGAGAAAGGCGCGGCGGCGCTGAGCGACGGCGAGGCCGATCCGATCAAGATCCTGACGTCGTGCCCGTCGTGCCTGCAGGGCCTTTCCCGCTACGCCAACGACGGCGGCGGCGTCGAAGCTGACTACATCGTCGTCGAGATCGCGAAGCACCTGCTCGGCGACAACTGGATGCCGGACTACGTGCAGCGCGCGAACAGCGGCGGCATCGAGCGGGTGCTGCTGTAGCCGTTCCGGGTCGTCGCGGCCGCCCTCGTCGCGTGGGGCGGGAACGTATGTTGCTAGGAAGCAGCACGAAGGTCCGGACAAGGATGCCGACGGCACATTCCTCTGTACCGCCTTCCTGTCAGCATACGGAGAAAAAAATGAGAACACGCACGATTGACGCGATTGCGATCGCACTCGGCCTGGCATTCAGTACCGCCGGGATGGCTCAGAACATGTCGAAAAGCGACTACGACGCCGCGAAGGACAGGATCGAGAACGACTACGAGGCCGCCAAGGAAGCCTGCGACGCACTGTCCGGTAACAAGAAGGACATCTGCGTCGCCGATGCCAAGGGCAATGAAAAGGTCGATAAGGCCGAACTCGAGGCCGCCTACAAGCCGAGCCCGGAAAATCGCCATGACGCGTGGGTCGCGCGGGCGGAGGCCGACTACGAAGTCGCGAAGGAACGCTGCGACGACATGGCGGGCAACGCCAAGGATGTATGCATGAAAGAGGCAAAGGCCGCCGAGACCGCGGCAAAGGCCGATGCGAAAGCCCGCATGGAGTCGGGCGAAGCGAGCGTCGAAGCCGGGGAAAAGTCGTCGGAAGCCCGCAAGGACGCTGCCGAAGACAAGCGTGACTCGGAGTACAAGGTCGCCAGGGAAAAATGCGACGCGTTGGCGGGCGACGCCAAGGATGCTTGCCAGGAAAGGGCCAAGGCACAATACGGCAAGTAACGCGCCCAGAACCTGCGCCGCACCGTGTTCGCGCCATAGCCCGCGACGCGGCCAGCGGCGCAGGATGCCGTTCTTCAGCTCCCCTCGGCGCCCCTTCGACTTCCCGGGAAGCGGCCGGAGCCTGTCATTGCGCCGAATCGTCGCTCCCCATCGCGTTCTAGAATGTTTGCATCCTCGCCAGGTGCCGTTCGCTGCTGCGCTGCCCGCCGTCGAGGGCCATGCCCGCGCCCCTCTCGCCGACACATGGAGGCTTCGCCGACGCCGCGTCCCTGACGAACCCTCATAAAGGGGAAATGGTGTATTGTCCGCGCAAAAAAGGAGACAAGCGTGAGCGGCGTCTACTTCGACACCCTGAAATTCGTTCGCAGCCTCACGGCTGCCGGGCTCACCGACGCGCAGGCGCGCGCGCAGGCCGAGGCGCTCGCTGACGCGCTCAGCGAAACCGGCGTCGGCGATCTGCGCACGCGCCTCGAGTCACTCTCACAGACCCTGTCCGAGGTAAGAACCGGCACCGAGCGGCTGCGGCTCGGCGCAGACGACTTCCGGGCGCAAGCAGGCGATTTCCGCGCCGACCTTCCGCGTCTCCGGGCGCTCGTCGAGGCGCTCAAGGAGGACGCAGACGAGGTCAAAAGCGGCCTCGGCTCGCTGCGGGACGACCTCGGCGCGGTGGCGGGGAAGCTGCGGGCCGGGGAGGTGTCGCTCGACGAACTGGCCCGGCAGGCAACGGGCATCGCCGACAGCGGCGCCCGCGTCGCGGCGGACCTCGGAAGCTTCAAGGGCGCTTTCGCCCTGCTTACCAGTGATCTGTCGCAATTGAAGGCGGACGTCGAGGCGATGAAGACGCGGATCACCGGAATTGCGGAAGACCTCGCGGGGGTGACACCGGACATCCACGGCCTGCGCACCGATCTCGCCGCCCTCCAGACCGAGATCGCGAGCCTGAAGGCCGGGGTGACTGCCGCCAAGGCTGACGGGAGTGCCGTCAAGGCCGACCTCGCAGCCTTGGCAGCGAGGGTAAAGTCGGACTTGGGCGAGATAAAGGCGGACATGGTGGACGTCACGGCCGACCTGCGGCGCCTGAAAGCCGACTCCCCCGACGCGAAGTCCGACCTGCAGCGGCTCAAATTGATGGTCGGCATCTCGCTCGCCTGCGTGGCCGCGATTATGGCGGCCGCGGCCGCCCTCGTCGTAAAAGCCTATCTGCCGGGGCTCGTGCCGTAGGACCGTCGGCGGAAAAGCACAGCGCCTTCCACCGCATGCCTTCTCCGCCGGCCACCCCCGCCGACCTGACCCCGTGTTTCCACGAGGTCCACAATGAGCACGATAGCGAGCGCGACGGCAGGCGGCGCGAGCGCTGATCGCTCCGCGTGCAAGCGCCGCACTCAGGCAAACCAGCGCAGAAAGGCCGCTGCCGACAGCGCGGTCGCGGCGAGGGCGAACAGCGCCCGCCATACGCCCCGGCGACGACGCTCCTGCCAGCCGTGGGCGAAGCGCAGATAGGCGGCGGCGAGCAGAAAGCCGCTCACCGCACAAACCATCTTCACGACAAGTGCCGCGACCGCGATGCCGTGCAGCTCCGGAAAGCGACCGTACCAGGCATAACTCACGGCGCCGAAGCCGGCGCCGCTCGCCGCCTGCAGCGCCCAGCCGGCAAGCGCGAGCCAGGCTAGGCCGCGCAACGCAGGCGGCGGCCCATCTGCCCACCATGCCGCCGCCGCGCTGCCAGTGACGGCGACGGCCCCGAAGTTATGCACCAGCTGCACTAACGCATAGGCGAGGTTCTGCAGATCGACCGCCACCCCGGCGGCTCACTGCACGTCGACCTTGACGCACTTGTCGACACCGATCGGCGTGTGGTTCTTGTTCACCACCTTGATGCACAGCTCGTGCATGCCGCTGGCGAGCCGCTCCAGCTTGTGGCTGCCCTTCAGCTGACGCAGCACCGCCGCCTCGTCGCCGTCCACATAGAGGTGGGTGTGGTCGCCGCGCGGCCCCGGCGTCACATCGTAGGCGATCTCGATCGGCGCCGTCGCGGCGAGCTTGGCGCCGTCAGCCGGCGAACTGATCGTCACCGTCGCGTCCTGCGCGAAGGCGGCGCCAGCCAGGCCGAGGCTGGTGAAAAGACTGGCGGAAAGGGCGTGCCGGATCAGGGTCTTCATGTCTTCCTCCTTGTGGGTATCGAAAGCCCCCGCTTTCCAATGTAGCAGCCACGCCGGGCCTGGCCAGGCGCATCCCCTTACCCACAACAATGCATTCCGTAACATCGCGATTTTTCGATCGGATCACGCACATGCGGTGCTGCTGGCCGAGCGCCTCGCCGCCCAGCCCACGGCGAGCATTCGGCAGCCTGCGGGAGGGCGGACATGTTTTCCCAGGCCTACCCTTCAAGGAAGCAGGTGGCGATCAATCCTCCAGCGGCCGCTCCGGATGCAGCCGGCGCCACAGTTCCGGCATTGCCTCGGCAGCACGCAGGCGCAGGCGGTGCGTGACGATCTCGCTGACTCCGGTTTCGCCGGGGTTGATCTCGACACTCGGCACGCCGACCTGATCGGCCCACCAGATCGGCCCCGAGATGTACGGGAAGACGCTGGTCGTGCCGATCGACACGACGAGGTCGACGCCGTCGTCGAGCAGCGCCGCGAGGCGCTTCAGGCCGATTTCCGGCAGCATTTCGCCGAACAGCACGACGTCCGGCCGCAGCACGCCGCCACACGCCGGGCAGGCAGGCGGGATCCGCAGCCCGGAATAATCGGTCACCGAGCGCGCGTGCTTGCACTCCGTACAACGCAGGCGATGCACGCTGCCGTGGATTTCGATGAGGTTGCGCGATCCGGCTGCGCGGTGCAGGCCGTCGACGTTCTGCGTCAGCACCCACACGCCGGGGTGCTCGTGTTCCAGCGCGGCGATGATGCGGTGCGCGATGTTCGGCACGGCGCCGCGGCAATTGGCTTCGATCTCGGCGATGTACTTCCACGCGACTTCGGGGCGCGCTTCCATCATCTCGCCCGACAGCGCCTCTTCGATCGTCAGTCCGTCGTCGGTCAGGCGCTCGTGGTAGAGCCCGCCGATGCCGCGGTACGTCGGCAGGCCGGAATCGGCCGAAATGCCGGCGCCGGTGATGAACAGGATGCGCGGCGCATCAGCGACCAGCCGCGCGACGGCATCGAGAATGTGCGTCTCAGTCATCGTGCGCCTCCTTCACGACCTCGACGAGACAGTCGTAGAACGTCGGGCCGCCGCCCATGTCAGTCAACGCCTTTGATGTCACCGCGTTCACGTTTTCGCCATCGCCGGACAGCTTGCGCCACCACACCGACGGTGCGACGACGAGGCCGGGTCGCACGCGATCGGTCGGCACCGCGCGGGCGTGGAACGCGCCGCGGTCGTTGAAGATGCGCAGCCGGTCGCCTTCGACGATGCCGCGCGCCGCCGCATCCGCAGGGTGGATCTCGAGCGACGGACCGCGTTCCTCGTTGATGAAGCGCGGCAGGTTCGCGAAGCTGGTGTTGAGGAAGTTGCGCGCCGGCGGCGAAATCAGCGCCAGCGGATAGCGCGCCGCGAGCGCCGGGTTGCTGACCGGCGACTCGTGCGGCGGCACCCAGGCCGGCAGCGGATCGTGCCCTTGTCGGGCGAGGCTGGCGGAGAAAAACTCGCACTTGCCCGACGGCGTGAGGAAATCGCCTTTCGCGAACGGCGCGAAAGGCCGCGGCAGGTTCAGGTGTGCCCAACCCTTCCCCGCAAGGCCGCGCTCGAGCCCATACACGCGGTTGTCGCGGCGCTTGAACGCTGCCGCGGCGATCTCGTCGTCGGACTCGGCGAGCGCCGGATCAGTGAAGCCGAGCCGCGCGGCAAGCAGGCGGAACACTTCGCTGTTCGGCTTCGCCTCGCCGAGCGGCGCGATCGCCGGCTGGTTGTCCACCACGTACAGGTGGCCGTAGGACTTGTGCAGGTCGCGGTGCTCGAGCTGGCTCGTCGCCGGCAGCAGGATGTCGGCGTAATCGGCGGTGTCGGTCTGGAAAAGTTCGTGCACGACGCAGAACAGGTCCTCGCGCGCGAACCCTTCGCGCACCCTGCGGTTATCCGGCGCGACCGCGAGCGGATTCGAGTTGTAGATGTAGATCGCGCGGATCGGCGGGTCGTCCGCGGTGAGCAGCGCGTCGCCGATCGTCGCCATGTTGATCGTGCGCGGCGGGCGGCCCGGCTCGTGCGGGTACAGGTCCGGCCGCTCGAGCGCGTGCTGGTCGACGGGGAAATTGCCGGACGTCGACAGCGCCGCGCCGCCCGCGGGATGGCGCCACGCGCCGGTCAGCGCCGGCAGGCACGCGACGTTGCGCACCGCCATGCCGCCGCCGCCGCAGCGGTTGAGCCCGTAATTGAGGCGGATCGCGGCCGGCTTGACGCTGCCGTACTCGCGCGCCAGGCTGCGGATCGCCTGCGCCGACAGGCCGGTCAGCGGCCCCGCCCATTCCGGCGTGCAGGGCTTCACGCGTTCGGCGAGCGCGTCGAAGCCGAGCGTATGCGCCGCGATGTAGTCGCGGTCGATCAGGTCATCGTCGATCAGCACCTGCATCATCGCCAGCGCGAGCGCACCGTCGCTGCCGGGCCACGGCGCGAGATGCTCATCGCATTTCTCCGCGGTCTGCGTGCGGCGCGGGTCGATGCAGACGAGCTTCGCGCCGCGCCGCTTCGCCTCCTGCAGATAGCGCCAGCCGTGCAGGTTCGACACCACCGGGTTCGCGCCCCAGATCAGGATCAGCTTCGCGTCGACGAGGGCTTCCGGGTCCGTGCCGACCATTGCTCCGACCGTCGCCTGCCAGCCGGCAACGCCCGCCGACGAGCAGATCGTGCGATCGAGCAGCGACGCGCCGAGGCGATGGAAGAAGCGGAAATCCATGCTGCCGCCCTGCACGAAGCCGAGCGTGCCGCCATAGCTGTACGGCAGGATGCCACGCGCATCGTCGGCGGCGATCGCACCGAACTTCGCGGCGATCGTGTCGAGCGCCTCGTCCCAGCCGATGCGCTCGAAGCGGCCTTCGCCTTTGCGGCCGACGCGCTTCATCGGGTGCAGCAGGCGCTGGTCCGAATACACCCGCTCGAGGTAGCGGGCGACTTTCGGGCATAGCGCGCCGTTCGTGAACGGCAGCTCGGCGGCGCCGCGGATCTTCACCGCCCGGCCGTCGGCGACGGTCACTTCCATCGCGCAGGTATCGGGACAATCATGCGGGCAGGCCGCACGTACCACCTTTTCAACGGGCTGGCTCATGAGTTTCCCTCAAAACCGTCACCTGACACTGTGCCGCAAGGCCGGCGCGCAGCGAACCGAGCGTCGTGCGCCCCGGCGGAGAACGTTCAGCGGCGTCCTTCTCCGGCTGCGATCAGTTCGGCGTAGCGGCGCCGGTCGGCGGCGAATCGCGCCTGCACGGCTTCGGTTTCGCGGATTTTCGCATCGATGATGCTTTTCTGCGCCGCGAGTTCGCCGTCTACGCTCTGCTGTGCGACCGCGATATTGCGCGGCAGATCCTTGCCGCGGTAAGCCGCCGCCTCATCGGCGAGGCGCCTGCGCTCGGCGAGCAGCTCGGTTTCCCGGGCACGCGCCGCTTCGATCTCACGGCGAATGTCGGCGATCTCGCGGTCCTGGCGGTTGTCGATGTCCTCGAGGCTCGTGTACGTCTCGAGCAGCGCCTGGTCGAGCCGCCGCTGCTTGAGCACGCGGGCCTCTTCGTCCTTGCGGCGCTGCCTCTCGGCGTCGCGCTGCGCGATCTCGCGGCTCGTCAGCGGCGCCGCGACGTGGCGGCGCACCGTGCCCTGCGGACTGATTTCACGATAGGCGCGGCCGTAGCAGACGGTCGGCAGCACGTCGCCGCACACCGGCCTGCCGTCCGCGTCCTCGCAGCAGTAGATCGTGCGCTCGCTCTGCGCCGCGACTGCGGGCGGCAGCGCCAAAAGCACTGCGCACAGCAGCTCAGCGCGGCGAACGAATGCCATACGTGTCGCGATAGGCCTGCACCGCGTCCAGGTTCGCGGCGAGCTCCGGACTGTCGCCGAGATAGCCGATGAGATCGTCGAGCGTCGCCACGGCGATCACCGGAATACCGAAGCTTGCACACACTTCCTCGACCGCCGACTCGGCGCCCTTGCCGCGCTCCATGCGGTCGAGCGCGATCACGACACCGGCCGGGACGGCTCCGCCGGCACGGATCAGCTCGACCGATTCGCGCACCGACGTACCGGCGGAGATCACGTCGTCGAGGATCAGCACGCGGCCCGCGAGCGGCGCGCCGACCAGCGTGCCGCCTTCGCCGTGATCCTTCGCTTCCTTGCGGTTGAACGCGAAAGGCAGATTGACGCCCTGTTCGGCCAACCGGATCGCGACGCCGGCGACCAGCGGAATGCCTTTGTATGCCGGCCCGAACAGCATGTCGCACGGCACCCCGGCAGCCTGGATTGCACGCGCGTAGAAGCCGCACAGCTCGCGGAACGATGCCCCGTCGTCGAACAGGCCGGCGTTGAAGAAATACGGCGAATTGCGCCCGGCCTTGGTCACGAACGAACCAAAGCGCAGCACCCCTTTGGCGCAGGCCAATGCAATGAAATCCCGGCTAAAATCCACGTTTTGCTTCCACTTTGAGCTTATCCGGCAGAATGTTACGCGTCATCACCCTCAACCTCAACGGCGTCCGCTCGGCAGTCGGCAAAGGCTTTCTCGACTGGCTCGCCACGCAAAACGCCGATGTCGTCTGCGTGCAGGAACTCAAGGCGCAGGCCGGCGACCTCAGCGACACGGTGCGCACGCCGAACGGCCATATCGGCTATTTCCATCACGCTGAAAAGAAAGGCTACAGCGGCGTCGGACTGTACGCGCGGAGACCGGCCGACCGCGTCATTGAAGGGCTCGGCATCGCCGACATCGACGCCGAAGGCCGTTTCCTGCAGCTCGATTTCGGCCCGCTGTCGGTCGTGTCGCTGTACCTGCCGTCCGGCTCCAGTTCGGAGGAGCGCCAGCAGATCAAGTTCGGCTTCATGGAGCGCTTCCTGCCGCATCTGGCGACGCTGCGCGCGTGCGGCCGCGAGGTCATCGTCTGCGGCGACTGGAACATCGCGCACCGGGAAATCGACCTGAAGAACTGGAAATCGAACCGGAAGAATTCCGGCTTCCTCCCCGAGGAGCGCGCCTGGTTCAGCCGCGTGCTCGAGGAGCAGGCGTGGGTCGACGTCTATCGCCGGCTGTACCCCGACGCCGGCGATGAAGGCTACACGTGGTGGTCGAACCGCGGCCAGGCGTGGGCGAAGAACGTCGGCTGGCGCCTCGACTACCAGATCGCAACGCCCGGCATCGCCAGCCGTGCCCGCGAGGCGAAGGTGTTCAAGGACACGCGGTTTTCCGATCACGCGCCGCTGACGGTCGATTACGACTGGCAGGGTTGACCGCACGCGCGCAACGACAGGCGGTTTTTTTCGGAGCGCGTGCGAAGGCCTTCGCACTCCCGAATGCATCGTTTCACTCGCGATTTGCCTTCATTTGGGAATGGCGCTAGCGTGTACTCAGCTCGCGCGTCCGCGCGGATGTCATGACCTGAAAAGGGGATAACAACATGCTGAATACAACAGATTCCGTGTCCCGCGACAAGCTTGTTGCAGACTTCAAGGTGGTGGTCGCGGATGCCGAGGAACTGCTGAAACTGACCGCCGGCCAGGCAGGCGACAAGCTCACCGATGTGCGCACTCGGCTGGGCGATCGCCTGGCCACCGCCAAGGACCGCATCGCGGATGCCGAAGCCGCGGTGCGCGAACAGACCAAGAAAGTCGCTTTTGCGACCGACGACTACGTTCACAAGAATCCCTGGCAATCGGTCGGCGTCGCCGCCGGCGTCGCGTTCCTGCTCGGCCTGCTGGCCGGCGCCGGGCGTCGCTGATACCCGATGGCGGAGGATTCGAGGCCGCGTCTGGCCGCCAGCCTGCGCGGCCTCATGGATTCGGGGCTGGGGATCGTCCAGTCGCGGCTCGAACTGCTCGTCGTCGAGGTGCAGGAAGAAAAGCTGCGCCTCGCCGGGCTGCTGCTGAACATCGTGCTCACTGCGGTGCTGGTCGGATTCGGCGTCGTGTTCCTGGTGATTTTCCTCACCGTCCTGTTCTGGGAAGAGCATCGCCTCCTCGCTCTCGGGCTCGGCACTGTGGCGCTGTTCGGCGCGGGCTTGTTCACCGCCTCCAACGCCGCCGCCGATCTGCGGCGCGGCACCCGGCTGTTCGCGGCGAGCCTCGCTGAACTCGCGCGCGATCGCGAAGCCGTGCGGCACAGGGAATGAACCCGAGGCTCGTCGAACTGGCGCTGAAAAAGCAGCGGCTGCAGATCCGGGCAGACCAGCAGCGCACGGAAATGTTCGGGCACCTGCGCGGCATCGAGTCCACGCTAGACCTCGTCGACCGCGCGCGTGATCAGGTGCGCTGGGCGCGCGAGCATGTCCCGCTGCTGTCTTCCGTGATGCTGATCGTGGCGCTCGTCAAGCCGCGCGCGACGTTGCGCGTGGCGCGCCGGGCGTGGCTCGGCTGGATCGTTTTCAGGAAGCTCGGCCAGCGGTTCGCCCCCGCGCTCGGGGCGCTCGACCGATGGCGCGCCGCCCGCCTGTAGCGATTTCGGCCCGGCCCGCGAAACTTCCCGTGCCGGCAGCAGCCTCACGTAGCGTGCCGGTTCATCGCGCAAAAGCCGTTCGCCGCCCCGGGCTGAACCGGGAAACGGCAGCCATCGGCCGGTAGAATGGCCGATCCGACGTTTTCGTTTTCAATGATCTAGGAGGCCGCGGCATGCCGGTCGATATGGACGAAATCCTCCGCGCCCGCGAGGAAGCCGATTGCCTCGCCGACGCGACCGCAGTCGATGCTGCGCTCGCGCGCATGGCGGCGGAAATCACCGCGCAGATGGCCGGCAGCAATCCGATCGTCTACACGGTGATGAACGGCGGACTGGTCATCGCCGGGCGCATCCTGCCGCGGCTGCCTTTCCCGCTCGAAGTGGGCTATCTGCACGCGACGCGCTACGGCCATGCGCTGAAAGGCACGCAGCTCGACTGGCGCGTGCGCCCGACCTCCGACCTGCGCGGACGCAGCGTGCTGGTGCTCGACGACATCCTCGACGAAGGCCACACGCTGCATGCGATCCTGGAGTACCTGCGCGCCGAAGGGGCGAAGGAAGTGCGCGCCGCGGTGCTCGCGCACAAGGTGCACGACCGCAAAGCCTACCCGGGGATGCGGGCGGATTTCACCGGGATCGACGTCGCCGACCGCTTCCTGTTCGGCTGCGGCATGGACTACAAGGGCTACTGGCGCAATGCGCCGGGGATATATGCAGTGAAGGGACTTTGAGGAGATCCGCGATGCTCTACACATTCAAGTCGGACGCCGCCGCCCCCGTCATCATGTTCGCCGACGTCGCGAAGAAGTTGATCGCGATCCTCGGCAAGGACCCGGAAGACGTCAAAGGCATCATCACCGTCGAACAACTCCCCGACGCGATCGAGCGGCTGCGCACCGCAATCGACGAGGACAAGGCGCGACAGGCCGCGCGTGACGAGGAGACCGAGGAACAGCAGGAAGCTGCGGCCGCCGCGGGCAAGACCGGCATGGGCGCGCCGGTCGGTCTCGCCCAGCGCGCGTGGCCGCTGCTCGACATGCTGCAAGCGTCGCTGAAGGACGGCGTCCCGGTCGTCTGGGGCGTCTGAGCGCCCCCAGGAAACGGCTTTGCCGTTTCCGCCCCCCGAGGGGGACAAGAAAACTTGGGGCGGGCCGGCGTTTTCTTGAGACCTTCAGCGATCGAGCGGCACCACCGTCTGCTCGATCGCGCCGAACACGTCTTCGCCGCGCGCAGTCAGCATCTCGATCCGGACGCGATCGCCGAAACGCATGAACGGCGTCTTCGGCGCGCCGGCTTCGATCGTCTCGTAAGTGCGCACTTCGGCGAGGCAGCAGTAGCCGACGCCGCCATTTTCGATGCTCGAACCGTGCAGCCCGCCCTGCCTGTTCGACACGGTGCCCGAACCGATGATCGAGCCGGCTTCGAGCTCGCGCGTCTTCGCGACATGGGCGATCAGCTGCGGAAAGCTGAACGTCATGTCGACGCCGGTGTTCGGGCAACCGAACAGCTGGCCGTTGTGCGTCACGCGCAGCGGCAGATGCACGCGCCCGTCGTGCCACGCCATGTCGAGCTCGTCCGGCGTGACCGCGACCGGCGAGAATGCCGACGCCGGCTTCGACTGGAAGAAACCGAAGCCTTTCGCGAGCTCGGCCGGAATCAGGTTGCGCAATGAGACGTCATTGACGAGCATCAGCAGGCGGATCTTCAGCGCGCATTCGTCTGGGGAGGCGCCCAACGGCACGTCCCCGGTGACGACCGCGACTTCCGCCTCGAAGTCGATGCCCCAGTCCTCGCTCGCCGCGACGATGTCGTCGCGCGGACCGATGAAGCTGTCCGAGCCGCCCTGGTACATCAGCGGATCGGTCTGAAACGACTCGGGCAGCTCGGCACCGCGGGCGCGCCGCACGAGCTCGACGTGGTTGATGTACGCCGAGCCGTCCGCCCACTGGTACGCGCGCGGCAGCGGCGAATGGCATTGCGCCGGGTCGAACGGGAGCACATGCCGGCCGAATTTTCCGACCCGCCCGTGGTTGAGCAAGTCGTAGACCAGCTCGAGGTCGTCGACGACCGCATCCCAGTCGTCGAGCGCCGCCTGCAGCGTCTTCGCGATCGCGGCGACCGGCTGGCAGCGTGTGAGGTCGCGGCTAACGACGACCAGCGTGCCGTCACGTCCGCCGCGCTTCAGCGTCGCGAGCTTCATCGTGCGCCCCCTTCCAGGTTCATGCTGCCGTCGTGCATCCAGCGCGCGTGCTGCGGCGCCCGCTTCGTCCGCGACCATTCCTCGATCATGTCCCATTTGACTGCGTCGAGCTTCTGCAGCATTTCCGGCGTGGCGGTGTTCGCCGCCAGTTCGAGCCGGTGGCCGCTCGGGTCGAAAAAGTAGATCGACTTGAAGATCGTGTGATCGGTCGGGCCGACGACTTCGATGCCGGCGGCTTCGAGCCGCGCCTTGGTAGCGAGCAGCACGTCCACCGACTCGACTTCCATCGCGAGGTGCTGCACCCAGTCCGGCGTGTTGCGGTCGCGGTCCATCGGCGGCTTGGTCGGCAGTTCGAAGAACGCCAGCACGTTGCCCTGGCCGGCGTCGAGGAAGATATGCATGTACGGGTCGGGCGCTTTCGTCGACGGCACTTCGTCCTCGGCGATCGCGAGCACGAGCTTCATGCCGAGGTGCTTTTCATACCACTCCACGGTTTCCTTCGCGTCGCGGCAGCGGTACGCAACGTGGTGGATCTTCTTGATCAGCATAAGGTTCTCCTGGGCGGAAGGCGCATCACGCGCCGTCACGGGCGATTGCCATCGCCTCGCGCAGCACCGAGATGTCGCCGATATGGTTCGCGAGCAGCAGGATCAGGCGCGCATTGACGGTCGCGCTCTGCTCGGCGGTGAGGTCGCGGTGCGTCTCGATCAGCGCCTCGTAGAAGTCGTCGCCGGGGCTGAACGCCCAGAAATAGCGCTTGCCGGGTGTGAAGAAGTTCGAATCGGTGTTGAGGCTCATGTTTCGCTCCTTCAGGCGTTGCAGGTTGCGCGGTCGAGCGCGGCACGGACGAGGCCGGCGTCGAACGTACGCCAGCGCGCCGCAACGTGCTGGTCGGGCCGCACGAGGTAGGTCGTGCCCGGTTGCAGATCGTAGCGCTCGCGGATGCGCCCGCGGCTGTCGATCAGCGTCTTCAAGCCGCCCGGGGCGGTGCCGCGCTCGGCGACGACGAGGGCTTCGACCGGGACCGGCGCATCGGCCAGCGCAGCCAAGGCCGCCGCGTCGATCGGGGCGAGGTCGGCGGCGTCCGGCACATAGTAGAGCAGCTGGAAGCGGTTGCCGGTGGCCTGCAGCAGCCACTGCTCGCCGCCCGCCGTCTCGCACGGCGCGTCGTCGAGCGGCGCGCCCGGCACCATCACGCCAGCGAAGACATCGGCATCCGGTGTATTCAGGCGCGACTCGGTGAGGAAACTCGGCACCGACAGGCGGCCGGAATTGACCAGCGCGCGGGCGAACGGGTAGTCCTTCGCCAGCCCCAGCACCGCGTTGCGGAACGTCTTGCTGACCGCACTTTTCGGCGTGATGAAATCGGTCGAGCGCGTCGAATTCATCAGGTTCTCGTCGGCGGCGGCCACGCGCTCTTCCGAATACGTGTCGAGCAGCGTCTGCGGCGCCTTGCCGTCGAGCACGAGCTTGAGCTTCCACACCAGGTTGTCCGCGTCCTGGATGCCCGAGTTCGCGCCGCGCGCGCCGAACGGCGACACCTGGTGCGCGGCATCCCCCGTGAACAACAGCCGACCGTGGCGGAACTCGTGCATGCGGCGGCACTGGAACGTATACACGCTGACCCATTCGAGTTCGAACTCGCGTTCGTCCCCCAACATCGCCTTGATGCGCGGGATCACGTTCTCGGGCTTCTTCTCCTCTTCCGGGTCGGCATGCCAGCCGAGCTGAAAGTCGATGCGCCACACGTTGTCGGCCTGGCGGTGCAGCAGCACGGACTGGTTCGGGTGGAACGGCGGATCGAACCAGAACCAGCGTTCCGCCGGATAATCCGCTTTCATGACGACGTCGGCGATGAGGAAGCGGTCCATGAAGATCTTGCCTTCGACTTCCAGCCCCATCATGTGGCGGATCGGGCTGCGCGCGCCGTCGGCGACGACCAGCCAGTCGGCATCGAGCGAATACGCGCCGTCGGGCGTTTCGACGCGCAGCGCGACGTGCTCGCCTTGCTCGGCGACGCCAATGACGTTGCTCTTCCAGCGCAGGTCGATGTTCGGCAGGCTCTGCGCCCGGCGCACGAGGTATTCCTCGAGGTAGTACTGCTGCAGGTTGATCATGCCCGGGCGGTGGTGGTCGGGCTGCGGGCACAGGTTGAAGTTGAACACTTCTTCCTCGTGGAAAAAGGTCCGCCCGACGTTCCACGACACGCCTTTCTGCACCATCTCCTCGGCGCAGCCGAGCCGGTCCATGATCTCGAGCGCACGCTTCGCGTAGCATACGCCGCGCGAGCCGATCGACACCGTGTCGTCGTTGTCGAGCAGCACGACCGGCGTGCCCTGGAGCGCCAGGTCGATCGCCGCGGCGAGGCCCACCGGCCCTGCGCCGACGACGACGACCGGGTAATGCCCGTCACGCTGCCCGGACAGCTCCGGCGGCCTGCGGTATTCGAACTTCGGGTAGTTGTACGTGCTGAGCACCGGTGCTCCTCCTTTTCTCTTGCGCTTTTGCTCGACCGGCGCCGCCTTCTTCGGGCGGTCGGCGGCCTGTCGTTTATGTTGTCCGTTGGGGTCCGGGGGTGCGGATTATTGCTGCAGCGCGTGCCACATCTGCTGGTCGCGCTCGGCGGTCCAGACGCGCGGGTCGCGGATGCCGGACGCTTCGTCGTGCGCTCGGGTGACGTCGAACGGCAGGCAGTGCTCGTAGATGAAGACCTGCGCGAACTGCGGGTCCATGTTCCGCCGCGTCAGCTCCATCGTCGCCTTCAGGTCGTAGCCCAGCGCGACCGCTTCCTGCGCGCTGCGGTATAGCGCCGTCACGAAAGCTTTCGTATAGGCGATGCCCTTCGCGACCTGCTCCGGGCTCTTCAGCGCCGGACCGCGGCCCGGCACGAGCTTTTCGGCGCCGAACGCGGCGAGCCGGTCGAGCGTCGCCGGCCAGTCGGCAAGATACGCGTCGCCGGTGTAGCACGCGGCGTCGAACTCGACGAGATCACCGGAGAACAGCACCTTGTCCTGCGGCAGCCACACCACGGTGTCGCCTTTCGTGTGGCCGCGGCCGACCTGCCGGATGTTCACTTCGACGCTGCCCAGCCACAGGCTCATCTCGCCGGTGAACGTGATCGTCGGCCAGGTCAGCCCGGGCACGCTCTCGACCGCGTTGAAGAGGCGCGGGAAACGGCCGATCTCGGAGTCCATGTCCTGCTGGCCGCGCTCGACGATCAGGTCGTAGGTGTCGCGGCTGGCGATGATCTGCTCGAGCCCTTCGCTCTTGTAGCCGGACGCGCCGAGCACGCGCACGGCGTGGTAATGCGTCAGCACGACGTACTTGATCGGCTTGTCGGTGATCTCGCGCACTTTGGCGATGACGCCCTGCGCCATCACCGGCGTCGCGGTCGCGTCGATGATCATCACGCCGTCGTCGCCGATGATGATGCCAGTGTTCGGATCGCCTTCGGCGGTGTAGGCCCAGGCGTGCTCGGAGAGCTGCTCGAAGCTGATCTGCTTCTCTTCGAGGTCGGCTTGCGAAGCGAAAACCTTGGTGTTCATGAACGGACTCCTTGAAGTGCGACGGGATGGACAAAGCGTAGACGACGATTTGTTATTAGTCAATCGATTCGCTATTGTTAAATTCATCCACCCTCGCAAAGCACGTTTTTGCCGCCCCGCTGCTAAGATTCGCGCCGCACAGGAGACCACCGTGAAAGACGAGCAAATGACCGAGCCGGTCGCCACACGCCCCGCCGAACGCAACGGCGACCGCCGCGGCATCCAGTCGATCGAAGTCGGCGGGGCGCTGCTGCAGGCGCTCGTGCGCCACGGCGCGCCGATGATCCTCAAGGACCTTGCGCGCGATGCCGGCATGCCGCCGGCCAAGGCCCACCCCTATCTCGTCAGTTTCGGCAAGCTCGGCCTGATCGAACAGGACCCGTTGACCGGCCGTTACGGGCTCGGCACGTTCTCGCTGCAGATGGGCCTGTCGGCGCTGCACGGACTGAACCCGCTGCGCGTCGCGACGCCAGAAGCCGCGAAGCTGTCCGACGAGATCGGCCAGAACGTCGCGATCGCGGTGTGGGGCAACCAGGGCGCGACAGTCGTCAGCATCGAGGAATGCAGCCGCCAGGTGCACGTGAACATGCGCGTCGGCACGGTGATGAACCTCGTCACTTCCGCGACCGGCCGCGTCTTCGCCGCGTTCCTGCCGGCGCGCCTGACCGAAACGCTGATCGCCGAAGAGCTCGCCCACCTCACCCGCGCCGCCGACCCGTCGCTGCATCTGACGAGAAGACAGCTCGACGCCGAGCTCGAAGAAATCCGCCGCCAGCGCCTCGCCCGCGCCGTCGGCCAGCCGATCCCCGGCATCAACGCGTTCTGCGCCCCGGTCTTCGACCACAACGGCCACATCGCCCTGACGATCACCGCGATGGGCGCCGCGGACAGCTTCGACGCCGACTGGCACGGCCCGCTGGCCGAGAAACTGCGACATTGTGCGGAGTCGATCTCGGCACGGCTGGGGAAGATGGAAAGCTGATCTGGGGAATATCCGGATTGCAATGACATAGGTCACTATCGAATGTCATAAAAATCGATAAGATCAGGCGACCCCATTCGCGAGGTTGTCGTGGACTACATCGATTGCGTCGTCGCCATCCGCTCGCTGCTCAAACAGCGGAGCAGTGTCACCTTTCCGCGCGGCGAAGAGTCGGCACACGAAATCTCCGCGCAGCCAGTGAGATTCCCTCCAGATTGACTCGATCTACGCCTGAGGGATCGCGGCAAACGGCCGAGTTGTCACGTCGCCGCTTCGCTCAATTGCAATCCATAGGATCAAACATGGCAGAAGGACTTGAGGCATTTGGCAAGCTTGAGTGCGACGTCGATAGTGGGATTGTCCGCATACATCCGCTGGTCGACCACATGATCGATGTAGCGGCATGCTTCATCGCCTTGTGCCGTTGCCGGGCCATCCATCGTGCATTAGAGACTGCCGCCGCACGGAAATTGACGAAGCAGGACATGGCCCGTCTGGCTGTATTGGCCTTCCTGCACGACATCGGCAAAGCGAACAGCGGCTTTCAGGCGAAACGATGGAAGAACGAACGGGACATTCCGGCTATATGGCCGGTGCACGTCCATGCCGGCCATGGCAGCGAAGCCTTCAAGCTGTTCGACGAACCTTCGGCCAACGACGCGATTGCGCCGCTGGTCGAACAGCTCTGCACTTGGGGCGATGCGGCGGATTCTTTGCTGATCGCCAGCGTGAGCCACCACGGCCGCCCCATCAAGGATGCTCCCATCCGAATGGCCAGTATCTGGACGTCTAGTCCCGGGAAGTATTGTCCCGCAACCGCCCTGGCGGAGATCGCCCGCCGGGCGCCGAAACTTTACCCGGACGCATTTGCCCCCAGCAGTGAGCCGCTGCCCGACGCACCCGCCTTCGGGCATCTTTTCGCCGGCCTCGTGCAGTTGGCTGACTGGCTTGGCTCTGATACCCGATTCTTCCCCTTCATGAAGCCCGGCGAGGATCGTGAGCACGAAGCCCGTGGCATGGCCGCCAAAGCCATCGCCGCTGTGGGCCTTGATGTCGAAAACTGGCGGGACGTGCTCGCAGCCCAGACTCCAAGTTTTGCCGACGTCTTCAATGTTCCTGCCCCGCACCCCATTCAGGCTGCAATGAGCGACGACGGCCTCGGCGCCCTCGTCATCCTCGAATCGGAGACCGGCAGCGGCAAGACGGAAGCAGCGTTGTGGCGCTACGTCCATCTTTTCAAGGCCGGCTTGGTAGACAGCCTTTATTTCGCTCTGCCAACCCGCGTGGCTGCTACCCAACTCTACGCGCGCGTAGAGGAGACGCTCCGCCGACTGTGGCTTGATAACGCCCCGCTCGCCGTACGAGCGCTGCCCGGATGCATCAGTGCCGATGGACACGAAGCTTCGCTCCTCGCCGATTTCAAGGTCCTCTGGACAGACGATCCGGACGATCAGAAGGCCCACCAGCGCTGGGCGGCAGAATCGGCGAAGCGCTTTCTCGCCGCCCCGGTAGCGGTCGGCACGATCGATCAGGCGCTGTTGGGCGCACTGCAGGTTCGCCATGCCCATCTTCGCTACGCAACCCTGTCCCGCAGTCTGCTCGTGGTAGATGAAGTCCACGCGTCCGACGCCTACATGACCGTATTGCTGGAGCGGCTCCTCAGATCCCATCTGGGCAACGGCGGCCATGCCTTGCTGCTATCGGCAACCCTGGGTTCCAGTGCGCGAAACCGCTATGTTGCCTTGACCTCCGCGACCCAACGGCGTGTCCCTTCCGTGCCGCCCTTCGAAGAGGCTCGCGCAGCCCCGTACCCCGCCATCACTGACAGTCGGAAACCTCGCCTCATCACTCCAACCGGCCATTCGAAACACGTCGCCTGGACGCTCCGCGACATCATCGATTCGCCGGAGCAGATTGCTCAGGCAGCGATCGCGGCGGCTGAGCAAGGCGCAAAGGTATTGATCATCCGAAATACGGTTCCCGCTGCCGTCGCCACCTTGACCGCGCTGGAACAGAGCATCCCCGATCCGAGATGGCTCTTCAAGCTCAACGACGTCCCCACGCTCCACCACAGCCGCTTCACCCGCCAGGATCGACCCGCACTGGATGCCGCCATCGAAGCCCAGCTCGGCAAGGCTCGCCCAGCCGGACCCCTGGTCGTCGTCGGCACGCAGACGCTGGAACAGAGTCTCGACATCGATGCCGATCTGCTCATCACCGACCTTTGTCCGATGGACGTGCTCTTGCAGCGCATCGGACGCCTGCACCGTCATCGAAAACCGGTCGAGGAACGGCCGGAACCCTACCGAAGCGCCCAAGCCTGGGTACTGACCCCGGAGGCACATGACTTGACACCCATGTTGGCGCGCCCGCAGCACGGACTGGGCCGCTTTCACAATGGCGGAGGGATCTACGACGATCTGCGCATTCTCGAAGCGACCAAGGTGCTCATCGCAGAACGGCCCGAGGTCTGTATCCCGGCTGATAACCGATACCTCGTCGAATCAGCCACGCACCCCGACAAACTTCATGCCCTACAGGATCGGCTCGGGGAGTCGTGGAAGAAGCTCGGCCAACAGATCGAAGGCGATACGAGCGCCGAGCGAGCCGTCGCTCATCTCCATGCACTCGATGTCGAGCAGGTCTTTGGCGAATCGGTCTTCCCGACTGATGTACGTCTCGCCACCCGACTCGGCGCCCAGGACCGGATTGTTCGTTTCAATCTCGACGCAGGCCCCTTCGGCTTACCTTTGAGGGATCTGCCGATACGTCACCACTTGCTTCCCCATGGTCTATCGCCCGATGCCGAGCCGACGGATGTCGCCACGCATGAAAACCGCATTACTTTCCAACTCGGACACGCTCGCTTCTGTTACAGCCGACTGGGACTGGAACGTCTCAGGGACGAATGAACGATTGCTGCAGGAGATCAATGTGAAACTGCAATTCAATTTGCTTGATGAGCCACTCATCCGTACTCGGCTGGTGGCCGGCGGCGAACCTCGTTCGTACAGCCTGCCCGGACTCCTCGCGGCGCTGGCGCACGACGAGGTAAGAGATTTCCGCGCCCTGCGCCCCCACCAGCGCCACCCGTGGCATGCGTTCCTCGTGCAACTTGCCGCGATCTCGTTGCATAACGTCGGGACCGATGAGCCTTTCGATGACGAACAGGCGTGGAAAGCCGCGCTACTCACTCTTACGCCCGAACATCCCGATGGCGCTGCCTGGTGCCTAGTGACACCGTGTGATCAGCCGGCCTTCATGCAGGCGCCGGTGCCGGAAGGAAAGGTGAGCACCTGGAAGAACGAGCTCCGTGCCGCCGACGAGCTCGACATGCTCGTCACCTCCAAGAATCACGATCTCAAGGCCGCCCGCATTCGCCAGGCTGGAGTGGACGACTGGATAATGGCGTTGGTCAGTCTCCAGACACAAGAAGGATTCCTCGGCCAAGGCAACTATGGCATCTCGCGGATGAACGGTGGCTTCGCCAGTCGTCCCGCCGTGGGCGTTGTCCCGAACGGGCATTGGGGGGCGCGCTGGAGAAGAGATGTCAGGAAGCTAATGGCAAATCGTGCCGACATCGTCGAGCAACAAGGTTTACAGGAACGTAATGGCCTTGCCCTACTTTGGCTGCAAAGCTGGGACGGCAATGCCAGTCAGGCTTTTGCGTCCCTCGACCCGTTCTACATCGAGATCTGCCGGCGGATCCGACTGATCTGCTCCGACGACGGCGCCACAATTCATGCGGTTACCACCGGCACAAAGGTTGCGCGCATCGAAGCCAAGACCCGCAATGGCATTACCGGAGACCCCTGGACACCGATCGACGTCGCTGCCGAGAAGGCACTCACGATCGGCGCAGAGGGGTTCCATTATCGCCTGGCCGCCGAACTTCTCTTTGGCAGCAAGTTCCGTTCCCCTCCAGCCCAAGTCATCCACGCAGATGACGGAGATGAGGGACTCGTCATCCTGACGCAAGGCGTGACGCGGGGCCAAGGAAAGACCGAGGGATATCACGAGCGCCGCGTTCCAGTATCGAGAACTGTTCGCAAGCTTCTACTGCAAAAACAGACCGACCGTCTTGCACGAGTGGCTGGCGAACGGATTCACGCCATCGGACAGATCCGCAGTGTGCTCTGGACAGCGCTGGCTGCATTGTTCGATCAAGGAGCCGACAACGACAAGTTCTCCGACAGCGCAAAGGATAAAGCTACCACCTTCGTCAAAGTCTTCGAACAAGGCGAGGATGCTCAGTTCTTCAACAATCTGAACGAAGAAATCGAATCCAGCGAGCCCAACAACGTGCACCTGCAATGGCTACTAGCCATGGCAGACCGCGCCGAGGCGATCCTCATCAAGGCGTTCGACGCAGGACCGCAAAGCTGCGAGCAGCGGTACCGTGCGCGATCCGCCGCTCTGTCTCGTTTTCATGGGGGGCTGAGGAACAGCAAGGCTCTGCCTGTTCTCGCCGACCATTTCCGTAAATCCGCCAGCGACAAGGAGCTCAATCATGAACCTGCATGATGCCGATCCACGGGACGAGCCTACGCCAGATCAGCCGACACCAAATGAGAGTCCGATCTCCCGATTGGCTCGAATCACTGGGCATTCTGCCCGATTCGAAGGCGATGCCCACGGACTCGACAATGGCGAACGGGCCGCCTTGGCACGGCTGGATCCGGATAACGAATTGCGACCTCATCAAATCGCGGCCCTTTCCCGCGCGCTCGTTTACGCCAAGCTCGCCCCCGAAGGCTGGCATCCCGACACTTGGCACCGCTGGGCGCTAATTGCACACGGCATGGCGCTGACTGGGCACGACGGCAGCCGAAGCCTCGGGCAGCAACTCAGCGAAGCCGACGTATCGGAATCCCGCGTCACGAAATTGCTGACTGCTCGCGGCGATGCATTCCGGCAGCTCCTTCCACGCTTGTTGCGGTTGCTCGCGAGCAAGGAGAAGACTCCCAATTGGCATGAGCTAGGGGGCCTGATTCTCAGTCAGGAGCGCAACGAAGGCGAAGCCGAGGCGATACGCCTCCGTATCGCCGGACGCTTCTTTTCGGCCGAAGCAAAGAAATCCAAACACTGAGTCAAGAACTGGAGACCGACCATGAAATTCCCGCGCTTCATTCAGATTCACACGCTGCACACCTATCCCGCGGCACTACTCAACCGCGACGACGCCGGACTCGCAAAGCGTCTGCCGCTCGGCAATGCAGTGCGCACGCGTATTTCCTCCCAATGCTTGAAGAGGCATTGGCGCGTTGCCGAAGACCGGTTTGCTCTTTCCAATCTCGACGTACCCATGGCAGTGCGCTCCCGCGGAACGCTGGAACTCATCAGCAAGCGAATTCAGGAAAATGGTGTATCGGCTGAACTGGCTCAGACATCCGTGGAATTCTTGCGCGATGCTGGCCTGCTGGACAAGGGTGGCAAGGATAAGAAGGGCGACGATGCGTTGAAGACCGGCCAGGCCGTCCTCTTGGGCAGGGCCGAAATCGATTACCTCGTCAAGCGCTGCACCGAGCTCGCGGAATTGGCATCCGACGACAAGTCGCTGAAGGCCGACGTGACGAAGATGTTGAAGGACGAGAAGAAGAACATTGAAGCCCTTAAGCACGGAAGTGGCCTGGAATCGGCCTTGTTCGGTCGCATGGTGACTTCCGACGTTTTGGCGAGCCGCGATGCCTCCATCTACGTCGCCCATGCATTCACGGTTCACCCTGCGCAGGTCGAGAACGACTATTTCACCGTCGTCGATGATCTCCTCCAGGAGGCCGGCGAACTGGGCTCGGCCGGCATTTTCGACACCGAGCTCGCATCAGGCCTTTACTACGGCTACGTCGTGGTCGACGTGCCTCAGTTGATCGAAAATCTCGAAGGCATTTCCGCCCGCGAATGCTTCGCGCCGGACACGCCTCCCGAGCGTCGGGAACTAGCGGGACGCGCGGTGCAGCATCTCCTTCACCTGATCGCCACGGTAAGCCCGGGAGCAAAGCGCGGATCGACCGCTCCATTCGATTGGGCAAAGTTCGTCCTCGTGGAAGCTGGTGACTGGCAGCCTCGCAGCCTCGCCGGCGCCTTCCACGATGCGCTGCCGCTCGACGACAAGAACGATCACGGCACGATCCGCCAGCGGACCGTCGCCCGGCTGTCCGCGGAAATCGCTGCCATGGACGACGCCTACGGCGCTCCGCTCGCCCGCCGCTTCCTGTCGCTCGATCCCGTAGAGTTAGCCGGCGCGGAGCGGATCAACCTCAACAAGTTGGCCGACTGGGCGAAGGACATCGTGCAGCAAGGGGAATGCTGAAATGCGCCGCCATCTGTTGATGCGCCTGGAGGGGCCGCTGACGGCGTTCGGCGGCGAGACGATCGACAATTACGGAGTGATTCGCGACTTTCCTGCGCTCTCGATGATCACCGGCCTGCTCGCAAATGCCTTGGGTTATCGGCGGGAGGAGTGCGAGTTGCACGATCGCTTGCAGGCCCGGCTCGTCATGGGAGCCCGGCTTGACGGCGAGTCGCATCGCATGCGCGACTACCAGACGGCGCAACTGTTCGAAAAGGACCAAGGCTGGACGACGTTCGGAGAACCCGAAGGCAGGGCACCAAGCCCTAGCTACTCGGTGCAGCCGGACGGGCGAAAGTCCCTCACGTGGCAACGCTACCGCGACTACCACGCCAGCCTCAGCGTCCTCGTCGCCCTGCGCCTGGAGCCCGCGGATGAGTCCCCCGATCTGGATGATCTGGCTGACGCCCTCGACCATCCCGCCCGCCCCCTGTTCATCGGTCGCAAGTCCTGCCTTCCCAGCGGTCGGATTTTCGCCGGCTGGCAAACCGCCGGCAACGTACTACACGCCCTTCAGACTGCTCAGGTTGTCGACCGCGGAGCGTCGTCGCGCCTGCAATGGCCCGAAGGAGAAGGCCGGCTCAACGGCGATCGCCGGATCGATTTGTGCGATGAGCGCAATTGGGTCAGCGGCGTGCATGGCGGATGGCGGCCTGTTCGGGAAGGCAGCCTGCTGCCACAGGGAGCACATTCATGACAGCACTGCACTTGATGCGTCTGTATCCCGACCCTCATGCCTTGGCCACTTGGGCAACTCGGTATGAGCTGCTCTCGGCGGACGGGGACTACGGCTACGCGCTCCACGCACTGCTCAGCGCCGCATTCGGTGATTTGGCGCCCAAGCCGCTTCGTTACCTCGGGGGCAGGCAGGGATTGCTCGCTTACACCACAGCGGGCCTTGAGACGCTGAAATTGAACGCGGGATTGGCCGCGCCGGACGTCGCCCGGGCGCTTGGTCTGGACGACATCGATGCCCGTCCATTTCCGAATGTCTGGAAGACAGGACAACGGCTGGGCTTCGACTTGCGCGTGCGTCCGGTCGTCCGTGCCAAGGACGGACGAGAGCGAGACATGTTTTTGCACACACTCGGAGCCAGCCCCGAGGCAGTTGCGGAACATGGCGGGCTTGGCGAACGCGCAACGGTCTACACCGACTGGTTGGCGAAGCAATTTGATGACGCCGCTCACATCGTGGAAGCGCATATGGATTCGTTTCGACTTACGCGGGTGATTCGCAAAGCAGGCAGCATCGACGCAGGCAAACGAAGCGCGCGTTCGGTCAACGGCCCCGATGTCGTGTTCCACGGGCACTTGCACGTCGGCAATTCCGAAGCCTTTGCGCGACTATTGGCACGTGGGGTGGGTCGCCATCGGGCTTTCGGCTTCGGCATGCTGCTGCTTCGCCCCGCTTCGACATGCTAAAGGGACGGCTCGGGCTGGAAACGGCCCGCGTTCCCCACGTCGACCGACACGGCCTGATCTGGCTGGAACGGGGAGAACTGTGCGTCGTAGATGGCTGCCTGCATTTCGTAGCCGGAAAGGACTCGCTGACTCCCCATATCCTGCAAGTTCCCCATCAGGCGGTGTCGATGATCCTGCTCGGCCCGGGAAGCAGTATCACGCACGATGCGCTGCGGCTACTGGCACGTCACGGCACGCTGATGGCAGCAGTGGGGCAGGATGGCGTGCGCACCTACACGGCGCCTCCGCTATTACCAGACCGTTCGGACGTTGCGCGACGCCAAGCCGAACTCTGGGGAGCACCCCGCCGCCGCGTCAGCGTTGCCCGTCACATGTATGCACTGCGCCTGGGCGAAGTGCTTCCCCACCGTGACCTGGACACGCTCCGGGGTATCGAAGGGTCTCGGGTGAAGGCGATCTACCGTTTGATGGCTGAAAAATACGGCATCGAATGGGATGGACGGCACTACGACCGCAACAATCCCACTGCGGCAGATATCCCCAATCAAGCGATCAACCACGCGGCAACAGCGGTACAAGGTGCTGCCGCAATCGCGGTCCAATCACTCGCCGCCATCCCGCAACTTGGCTTCATCCATGAAGATTCAGGACAGGCATTCGTTCTCGATATTGCCGACCTGTTCCGCGATACCGTGACTTTGCAAATTGCTTTCTCGGCCGCCCAGAAGGCGCTGGCTGGAAACCCGGACAGCATAGACCGGTTAGTGAGGCGCGAGGCTTCAACAGTATTTCGCAAGCAGTCCGTCATTCCGGCGATGATCGACAAGATCAAGCAAGTATTACGAACGGAGGAGACTAATGGGGTTGGTGATGATCGTGACTCGTGACGTCGCCGATCGATATCGCGGCTTCCTGGCGTCGGTAATGCTTGAAGTGGCACCCACCGTCTATGTGTCGCCACGCATGAACCCGAGAGTACGAACGCGAACATGGGACGTGTTGGCTGACTGGCACAGCGAAGAGCCGCGCGGAAGCATCACGATGGTATGGCGTGACGCCAACGAAACTGGCGGTATCGGAATAGAATCGTTGGGTGAGTCGCCGCGCAAACTCATAGAAGTTGACGGTACGTGGCTGGTGAAAAAGATGCTGTAAAGCGTACATTAAAAATCTGAAGCAAGTTCAACACTTTCTCTTTTGGATCAAGCTATTATCCGCTAGAGATTCCCCCGCGTCCGCGGGGATAGGCCCGCCAAAGGGGCGCGAATGCCTGACAAATACCTGATTCCCCCGCGTCCGCGGGGATAGGCCCGGCTCGCGTTCGCGCAATCGAGTCTGACCGCCGATTCCCCCGCGTCCGCGGGGATAGGCCGTCGGCACCGTGACGAGCGCGACCGGCTCAGTAGATTCCCCCGCGTCCGCGGGGATAGGCCCGAGTTAATGCGGTCGATTGTGCAGCCCTGCGGGATTCCCCCGCGTCCGCGGGGATAGGCCCTGGAAGCGGTCGAAACGCTGATGGCCAACCCGGATTCCCCCGCGTCCGCGGGGATAGGCCCCAGTATGAGCCGTGACGCGGACGAAGAAACCGGATTCCCCCGCGTCCGCGGGGATAGGCCCTCGGCCGGCGCTTACAGCACATGGATGATCGAGATTCCCCCGCGTCCGCGGGGATAGGCCCAGGCGAAGACCGGCGCCAAGCTGCGCATCGAGGATTCCCCCGCGTCCGCGGGGATAGGCCCAAAACCAGCTACCGGCCCACTGTGCCGATGGCGATTCCCCCGCGTCCGCGGGGATAGGCCCGGCAGTACGACCGTGGAGCAGGTGCGCTGATGGATTCCCCCGCGTCCGCGGGGATAGGCCCTACTCGATCGGCCCGACGCCCGAGCCGTCGATGATTCCCCCGCGTCCGCGGGGATAGGCCCACGATCCACGCCGCACCGACAATGGCGACGAAGATTCCCCCGCGTCCGCGGGGATAGGCCCACCGGCACCGCAAGGACCGCCGCCATGACGATGATTCCCCCGCGTCCGCGGGGATAGGCCTTTTCTTGATCATGTTGAAAACTCCGTTAGCCCGATTCCCCCGCGTCCGCGGGGATAGGCCCGTCGCCTCGGTCACGGGCGTCAAGGACTGTGGGATTCCCCCGCGTCCGCGGGGATAGGCCCTGCAATTTGTTCCGATTCGCTCCGACCTTGCAGATTCCCCCGCGTCCGCGGGGATAGGCCCTCGTCGATCTCCGGGTAGCCGCCGTCGCGCCGGATTCCCCCGCGTCCGCGGGGATAGGCCCCTACGAGCACCTGTTCGCGCAAATCTTCCTGCGATTCCCCCGCGTCCGCGGGGATAGGCCCGACCCGAGCAGTTGCGGCAACTGCATCGACAGGATTCCCCCGCGTCCGCGGGGATAGGCCCTAGCATCAGCAACCCTGTCATGAACCTGATCGGATTCCCCCGCGTCCGCGGGGATAGGCCCATCGGGGTTCTCGGATACCGCGCGCTCCTGGAGATTCCCCCGCGTCCGCGGGGATAGGCCCTGGTCGGCGTCGATTTCGAACGACTCCTGAACGATTCCCCCGCGTCCGCGGGGATAGGCCCGCGACGATGGGGGAGTGCTACCGCAATCCAGGGATTCCCCCGCGTCCGCGGGGATAGGCCCTCGGCAAAAACACCGCGAACGAATGGCTAGCGGATTCCCCCGCGTCCGCGGGGATAGGCCCGGCAAAAGCCCTGCAAGCCGAAGTCGTCGACGGATTCCCCCGCGTCCGCGGGGATAGGCCCCCATCACCGAACAAGCCACGCGCCACCGCGCAGATTCCCCCGCGTCCGCGGGGATAGGCCCTGGTTGCAGAACACCGAAACCCTAGCGACCCAGATTCCCCCGCGTCCGCGGGGATAGGCCCGGGGCTAAGCGTCGTCCGGAGTCTGTGACGATGATTCCCCCGCGTCCGCGGGGATAGGCCCGACGGCAGTGCGGTTCCCGGCGCGCTCGTCTCGATTCCCCCGCGTCCGCGGGGATAGGCCCGCATGATCGAGGACTACGGCGTGTGCTACGCCGATTCCCCCGCGTCCGCGGGGATAGGCCCCGGTTACGCTCGATCATCGTCGTGGTCACGATGATTCCCCCGCGTCCGCGGGGATAGGCCCCAGCGGTAACGCTCCGGCAACCCACAGACCACGATTCCCCCGCGTCCGCGGGGATAGGCCCCGCAGCCCCTTTGTCCGCCCCGATCCCATACGGATTCCCCCGCGTCCGCGGGGATAGGCCCATTTCGAGAATAGAGGGGAATACGGTGTCGATGATTCCCCCGCGTCCGCGGGGATAGGCCCCTCGCGGCGCTCGACTCGTGGTGTATCCAGATGATTCCCCCGCGTCCGCGGGGATAGGCCCGTCCCGACCGTGTTGAACAGCGCGACGACCGCGATTCCCCCGCGTCCGCGGGGATAGGCCCGAATGCCGCGACCAGCGCATCGGCCGCAGGCAGATTCCCCCGCGTCCGCGGGGATAGGCCCAACGCCACCGCGCTCGCCGACAAGCTGCAGACGATTCCCCCGCGTCCGCGGGGATAGGCCCCATCGTCTATCTCGCGGGTGAAGCAGGCATGGGATTCCCCCGCGTCCGCGGGGATAGGCCCCTGCATGGCCGGATAGCGACTGTCTGCGGTGTGATTCCCCCGCGTCCGCGGGGATAGGCCCGCATGATGACTTTTGCCGGGGGCGAGCCGTGCGATTCCCCCGCGTCCGCGGGGATAGGCCCTGTCGCGGCTCGCGCAGCTTGAGAAAATGGAGGATTCCCCCGCGTCCGCGGGGATAGGCCCTCGACGTAAGCATCGTGTGCGTCCTCCTGCTGGATTCCCCCGCGTCCGCGGGGATAGGCCCGTCGCCGTGGTGCCGGGAGTGGTGCGCGTGCTGATTCCCCCGCGTCCGCGGGGATAGGCCCTGATGGAACGCGCCGCGCTCGCTGCGATGCGCGATTCCCCCGCGTCCGCGGGGATAGGCCCGCGACGCGGAAGAGGAAACCGCAAGACCTGTGGATTCCCCCGCGTCCGCGGGGATAGGCCCGGTCCTTGACGATGATGCTTGCGACGCTGATGGATTCCCCCGCGTCCGCGGGGATAGGCCCCCATCCGTCGTCGGTGTATTTCTCCGCGCCATGATTCCCCCGCGTCCGCGGGGATAGGCCCTGATGGACCGGCAAGGCATCGCCGGGGATGACGATTCCCCCGCGTCCGCGGGGATAGGCCCTGGCGCGGATGATCGGGCATCGGGACGTCCGAGATTCCCCCGCGTCCGCGGGGATAGGCCCTTCCCACGACAAAAACTGACGCCCTTGAATCCGATTCCCCCGCGTCCGCGGGGATAGGCCCTATAACCCGCTGCGCCTGGGTGCAAATTACGTGATTCCCCCGCGTCCGCGGGGATAGGCCCTCTTGGCAAGCCGAGGCATCCGGATACTTCTCGATTCCCCCGCGTCCGCGGGGATAGGCCTTTTACGGTCAGTGTGGCGGACGATGCGGTCGGGATTCCCCCGCGTCCGCGGGGATAGGCCCTTACGTACCATGCAAGCAGATTTTGTTATCGTGATTCCCCCGCGTCCGCGGGGATAGGCCCATTCCAGACTGGCAGGAATTCACCGACGCCGAGATTCCCCCGCGTCCGCGGGGATAGGCCCATCATCGTGTCCGGCTTCGTCGGCCTCGTGTCGATTCCCCCGCGTCCGCGGGGATAGGCCCTGGTGACCAGCTGGATATCTGCCGGACAGGTTGATTCCCCCGCGTCCGCGGGGATAGGCCTCCTTGACCCGCGCGGTCCCGGTCCCGGTCAGCGATTCCCCGCGTCCGCGGGGATAGGCCCCCGTCGTCGAGCGGCGGCGATCCGAAGCCCGTGATTCCCCCGCGTCCGCGGGGATAGGCCGTTCGGCTTCGGAGGGCAGCGGGGCGTGATACAGATTCCCCCGCGTCCGCGGGGATAGGCCCATTCGCGTGAATCTGCTCGCGTCGGTGCTGATGATTCCCCCGCGTCCGCGGGGATAGGCCCTGACCGGCGACACGGCCGGGCTGCGGGCGCTGGATTCCCCCGCGTCCGCGGGGATAGGCCCATGACGCTCCCGCAAGGGCAGGTCCGCGTCGTGATTCCCCCGCGTCCGCGGGGATAGGCCCGTTAAACTGCTGCGCAACCTCATCCCAAATGAGATTCCCCCGCGTCCGCGGGGATAGGCCCTGCACGTTTGACTCTATTGTTGGTGATGGCCGGATTCCCCCGCGTCCGCGGGGATAGGCCCATGCGCCAGGATTTCTGCCGCAGTCAAAGGTAGATTCCCCCGCGTCCGCGGGGATAGGCCCTATTCAGGGGGCAGCGGGCGACCGGTTTCAGGGATTCCCCCGCGTCCGCGGGGATAGGCCCGGATGTCGGCGGCGACCTCATCGACCTGTTCAGATTCCCCCGCGTCCGCGGGGATAGGCCCACCAGCAAGCCGATTGCCGTGTTCCTGTTCGGGATTCCCCCGCGTCCGCGGGGATAGGCCCCTCGTGTCCGCGTTCCTGATCGCTGCGCGCGGGATTCCCCCGCGTCCGCGGGGATAGGCCCAAGAACATGATGCGCTGCCTCGTCAAAGCCATGATTCCCCCGCGTCCGCGGGGATAGGCCCGGTGCGTCGGTATCGAAGTCGCCGAATCCTGCGATTCCCCCGCGTCCGCGGGGATAGGCCCAAGAACATGATGCGCTGCCTCGTCAAAGCCATGATTCCCCCGCGTCCGCGGGGATAGGCCCGGTGCGTCGATATCGAAGTCGCCGAATCCTGCGATTCCCCCGCGTCCGCGGGGATAGGCCCCGAATTCGGAATGCCTTGAACGAGGTGGCTGTGATTCCCCCGCGTCCGCGGGGATAGGCCCCGCCAAGGAAGACCTCGTCGCCCTTGGCCTGTGATTCCCCCGCGTCCGCGGGGATAGGCCCCGGGAGATGGTCTGCTGCAGCTCCGCCGACTCGATTCCCCCGCGTCCGCGGGGATAGGCCCGGCCC
Source organism: Aromatoleum buckelii (assembly GCF_012910785.2). Classification (GTDB taxonomy): domain Bacteria; phylum Pseudomonadota; class Gammaproteobacteria; order Burkholderiales; family Rhodocyclaceae; genus Aromatoleum; species Aromatoleum buckelii. Next base: position 106,029 of record NZ_WTVH02000008.1, read on the forward strand.
GGTACAGATCGAGCTCGCCTTCCTTCCGATTCCCCTGCGTCCGCGGGGATAGGCCCTGCTGTGCTCGCTGGGATTCAAGCCGGTTGTGGATTCCCCCGCGTCCGCGGGGATAGGCCGCCACCCGCCGCCGCGGCGCCAACCTGTCCGACGATTCCCCCGCGTCCGCGGGGATAGGCCGTTCTCGACGACGCTGCTGGCGAGCTCGTCGAAGATTCCCCCGCGTCCGCGGGGATAGGACCGAGCCATAGCGAAATTGTGCGACTGCTCCCCAGTTCTCCCCGTCTCCACGAGGATGAGCCCTGGCCGTAGGTGAGCGCACTGGCTTGTGCATATCGCCCTTCAGCGACGAAAGGCCTGGATTGAAATGTTGACCGCTCGCTGATACGCCGTCTGCAAGCCGATGCCAATTCCTGCTTCGTTCGGGCGGGGGAGATAATCCGGTCCATGAAAAAGAGCCTTGCCTACCGGACCAACCATTGGCTGCCGTGCCGCTTGGTCGTGATCGTCGGCGTTGTCGCCGCAGGGATGGCTGTGGACGCGCATGCGGACTCGACGGAACGTCCTCGCATCGCCGTCGACATCGGCCACACGCTCGCAGCGTCCGGGGCTACCAGTGCGCGGGGGCGGACGGAGTTCGAGTTCAACCGCGACCTTGCGCTGCAGGTGAGTGCGGCGCTCGAACGACTGGACGTGAGAGCGGAACTCGTCAACGCCGAGGGCGCGATCGAATCCCTCGCCGCGCGCCCGGCGCAGGTGCCGGACGCGGAGTTTTTCCTGTCGATCCACCACGATTCAGTCAGCGAGTCCGAACTCGAATACTGGGAATGGCAGGGCGAGACGCAGCGCTACAGCGACCGCTGGGCCGGCCATTCGCTGTTCGTGTCGCGGCGCAATCCGGATCTCGGGCGCAGCGTGCTGTGCGCGGTGACGATCGGGGCGCGGCTGCAGCGGGCGGGTTTCGTGTCGACGCAGAAGAACGGCCGCCAGCGGGAATACGCGGACCGGCAACATGCGGTGCATTTCTACGACAACCTGGTCGTGCTGTATCGCGCGCGGCAGCCGGCGGTGCTGTTCGAAGCCGGCGTCATCAAGCACCGCGACGAGGAGCTGCTGCTGCGCGAGCCGCGGCGCCAGGCGCTGATGGCCGGCGAGATCGCGACGGGCATCGCTGCGTGCCTTGCCGCGGGGCGCTGACCGCAGTCGGGGTGCGGCCCGTGGTTTCGGCGAGCCGCGGATTTCAGCTCAGCTTCTCGCCGTGTTCCCGCGTCGCGTGGAAGCCGACTTTCGGCCATTTTTCCATCGTCACTTCGAGGTTGTAGCGGCTCGTCGCCAGATACACCGGGTTGCCGTCGACATCCTTGCCGACGCGCATGCCCTGTTCGCGCTCGAAGTTGCGCCGCGTGACTTCGTCCGGGAAAGTCAGCCAGCGCGCAGTGTGGATGTCGGCGGACTCGAACACCGCGTCGACCTTGTACTCGTCCTTGAGGCGCTGCGCGACGACTTCGAACTGCAGCTGGCCGACTGCGCCGAGCAGCATGTTGCCGCCTTCCTGCTCGAACACCTGGATCGCGCCTTCCTCGCCGAGCTCCTGCAGGCCTTTCTGCAGCTGCTTGGATTTGAGCGGGTCGCGCAGGCGCGCGGCGCTGAAGAGTTCGGGCGAGAAATACGGGATGCCCTTGTAGCCGAGGTTTTCGCCTTCGGTCAGTGTGTCGCCGATGTGCAGCTGGCCGTGGTTGTGGATGCCGATGATGTCGCCGGCGACGCCGTCTTCCATCAGCACGCGCTCGTTGGCCATGAAAGTCAGCGCGTTCGCGAGCTTCATCTCGCGCCCCATGCGTACGTGCTTCACTTTCATGCCCGAGCTGTAGCGGCCCGAGCAGATGCGGAAGAACGCGATGCGGTCGCGGTGTTTCGGGTCCATGTTGGCCTGGATCTTGAATACGAAACCGGTGAAGGGCGCTTCGGCCGGCATCACCAGGCGCGTGTCCGCCGCATTGGCGCCAGCCGCGGTGAGCCCGGCCACTCGCGGCTGCGGCGGCGGCGCCCAGTCGAGCAGCGCCTGCAGGATCTCCTGCACGCCGAAGTTGTTGATGCCGGAGCCGAAGAACACCGGCGTCTGCTTGCCGGCGAGGAAGTCGCCGAGGGAGAACGGGTTCGACGCGCCCTGGATGAGGTCGACTTCGTCGCGCAGCTTGCCGACTTCGAGCGGGAACAGCGCGTCGAGCTGGGCGTTCGCGATGCCCTTGATGACTTCGGCCTCGCTGCGCTTTTCCTCGCCAGGGGCGAAGCGCAGCACGCGGTCTTCAAGCAGGTGATAGACGCCGCGGAACGTCTTGCCCATGCCGATCGGCCACGTGATCGGCGCGCAGTCGATCTTCAGCACCTCCTCGATCTCCTGCAGCAGATCGAAGGATTCGCGCACTTCGCGGTCCATCTTGTTGATGAAAGTGATGATCGGCGTGTTGCGCAGCCGGCACACTTCGAGCAGCTTGATCGTCTGCGTCTCGACGCCTTTCGCCGCGTCGATGACCATCACCGCGGCGTCGACCGCGGTCAGCACGCGGTAAGTGTCCTCGGAGAAGTCCTGGTGGCCGGGCGTGTCGAGCAGGTTGATCGTATGCCCGGCGTAGTCGAACTGCATCACCGAGCTGCTCACCGAGATGCCGCGCTGCTTTTCCACTTCCATCCAGTCGGACGTCGCGTGGCGCGCGCTCTTCCTCGCCTTGACGGTGCCGGCGAGCTGGATCGCGCCGCCGAACAGCAGGAGCTTCTCGGTCAGCGTGGTCTTGCCGGCGTCGGGGTGGGAGATGATGCCGAAAGTGCGGCGGCGCTCGACGTCGCGCAGCAGCTCGGGCGGAAACGGGGTTGCTGAAGGGGTCACTGAAGGGGCGGCGGAGGACGTGTCGGCCATGGTCGGTTCGCAAAAAACAAAGCCGCCGAGCCGAGCGGCCGGGCGGGACAAGCCCAATTCTATCAAGTAATTACCGGATCGCAGCAGATTGGCGCGGTCGGGCCGAAATCTGCGATGATGCAGCCCTCCCGCAATTCGACGATATCGTCATGTCCCGAGCCACTCCGACGCTGCGCCAGCGCAAGATCTTCGCCCTCACCCGCATCCTCGCCGGCCTCGTCGCCGCATGCTATCTCGGCTACGTTGTCGTCGCCAATCTCGCCGCCGGGCTGCCGTTCGACCGCACGCTGCTGTTCACGGCGCTGGTCTCGGTCGCGGGATTCGCGTACGCGGCGTGGTATCTGCGCGATCTGTCGGCCGTCGCCCGCGAGGAGCGCGAAGGCCGCGGCGCAGACAAAAGCCGGTAGCGGCGTCCGAACTGCACCGGGGAGAGCTTCCCCGGCGCGTGACCCGTCTCTTCAGGCGCGTTTGGCGGCGACCTTCTCGGCAACGTACGGCTCGTGCAGGTCGACCGGCCTCGCCGCACGCTTGCGCATGCGGATGTTGAGCATCTCGACGACGACCGAGAACGCCATCGCCGAATAGATGTAGCCTTTCGGCACGTGGTGGCCGAAGCCTTCGGCGATCAGCACGACACCGACGACCATCAGGAACGACAGCGCCAGCATCTTCACTGTCGGGTGCGCCGAGACGAACTCGCCGATTGGGCCGGACGCGACCATCATCAACCCGACCGATGCGACGACCGCCGCGATCATCACGGCAAGGTTGTCCACCATGCCGATCGCGGTGATGATCGAGTCGAGCGAGAACACCAGGTCGATGACGATGATCTGCGTGATCACCGCGGTGAACGTCGCCTTGACCGCGCTCGACGCTTCGCCCTCCTCGCCTTCCATCAGCTGGTGGATCTCGCCGGTGCTCTTCCACACGAGGAACAGGCCGCCGAGCAACAGGATCAGGTCACGCGCCGAGAAACCGTGCCCGAACACCTCGAACAGCGCCTTGTTCAGGCCCGCGAGCCAGGCGAGGAGCGACAGCAGCGCGAGGCGCATGAACATCGCGAGGAACAGGCCGAGCCGCCGGGCAAAGGCGCGCCGCTCGGGCGGCAGCTTGTCGACGAGGATCGAGATGAAGATGATGTTGTCTATCCCGAGCACCAGCTCGAGAACGGTGAGGGTGAGGAAAGCGAATATCAGCTGCGGGTCGGTCAGGAGTTCGATCATGGCACGTCATGCGGAAGCGATGGCGCCCGACTATACAACACGTCGCTGCCGAATATGCCGAACCGCGGGTTCCGTTGCCGGACACCCGCGGTTCGTCCAACCACCCGCTTTCGCGAGAGCCGCAAAAACTTCAAGGATGGCGCCGCTTGCCGATCTGATCGCCGATCACGCCGCCGATCGCCGCGCCACCGACGGTCCCCAGCACTCCGCCGTCACTCGCGACAGCGCCAGCCGTGCCGCCGACGCCCGCCCCGATCACGGCACTCCTTTCGCGCGACGACATGTTGTCCCACGTCGCACAACCGCTGGCAGCGATCGCCAGCACTATTGCCGAAACACCGGTCCGGATGTTCATGATGACCTCCTGACTGCATCAACAGGTTTCCAGGCGGCGAAGGTCGCCCCAATAATTCGCGCCGCTCGATTTTGGGACGGAGCGCGGAAACACGCCGTTCCCGTTTTCCAGCCCATTCTGTTACAAGGAATTCCAGGATTGGCGCCCGGATCTTGGGATGCCGCCGCTGGGCGTGCGCCCCGGCAACGCGCAGGGGCGGGGAGTCGGAAATCAACATTTACATTTACATTCAACCTGTCCTGGTCGCGCCGGCCTCTCGTGCCTGTGGGAATCCGGAAGGGGAAGCGGCCGCCCATACCCTCGACGTGGTAGAAGCGGTATCCTTCGCCCCGTGCTGCCGCCGGCTGCGCAGCCCTCCGCACCGATCACGATGACGATTTCCCATACCGCCCGATGCCTGTGGGTGCCGTTCGCCAGTTGCGCAATCGCAACGTGCGCGGGTGCCGGTGAAGTGCCGTATCTTGAAGAACTGCCGCGCGTGCTCAGCGCCTCGCGGTTGCCCCAGCCGCTGCACGAGGCGCCCGGCGCCGTCACGGTGATCGACCGCGAACTGCTCGCCGCCACCGGTTACCGCGACCTGGCAAGAGTGTTCCGGCTCGTGCCGGGGATGCAGGTCGGACAGGAGCGCGGCCATGCGCAATGGGTCACGTACCACGGCCTGTCGAACGATTTCCCGACCGAAATGCAGGTGCTGATCGACGGACGCTCGGTGATCACGCCGAGCGCGTTCGGCGGCGTCGACTGGAGCGCGCTGCCGCTGACCCTCGACGAGATCGACCGTATCGAGATCGTGCGCGGCACCAACGCGGCGAGCTTCGGCGCGAACGCGTTTCTCGGCGTCATCAACATCATCACGCGTCACAGCGCCGAAGGGGCAGGCACTCGCGGAGCTGTGCGGGTGGGCAGCGGCGGCGTGCTCGACGTCGAAGCGGGCTGGACGAACCACGGGGACTCGCCGGTTTCGCTGCGCGTCAACGCCGCTTCCCAGCACGACGACGGCTTTGACGGGCTGCACGACACGCGTCACATGGATATCGCGACGTTACGCGGCGACTGGCAACTGTCGTCGCAGGACAGCCTGATGCTGCGCGCCGGCGCAAGTGCCGGGCGGCGCGGCGAGGGCTACACGGATTCGGTGTTCGGCAACAACGGACCGCGTGACGCGCGCAGCCTGACCACGACGCTGCACCTGAAAGGGCGCCATGGCGCCGACGACGGTGAGGAATGGCTGCTGAATTATTACCGCACCGATGAACGGCTGCGGGACGAATGGATCGCGGGCGCGCCGGCCTACCCGATCGTACCGCTCGACCGCAACCGTCACAGCGTGCGCAACCACCTCGAACTGCAGCATCGCAGCAGGCCGTCACCGTCCACGCAGGTGGTGTGGGGCGTCGGCGCGCGGCGCGACGAAGTCGACGCGCCGTTCCTGTTCTTCACCGGCAACCCCGCTCCGCAGCGCCTGTACCGCGTGTTCGGCAACGCCGAATGGCGCCCGCTGGCGCGACTGACGCTGAACCTCGGCGGCGCCCAGGAGAAGTATTCCACCGCCCCGCCGCATTTCAGCCCGCGCGCGTTCGCCAACTGGCAGGTGACCGACACCGACACGCTGCGCGGCGGCTATTCGCGCGCCTGGCGCCAGCACAATCTTTTCGAACGCCAGGGCGACATCCGCGCCATCGACCCGGACAGCGGTGAACTCCTCGCCCGCCCGTTCCTGCCGCATCGGGACCTGCGGCAGGCGCGCATCGATACTGTCGAATTCGGTTATTTCGGCCGCTTTGCAGCGTGGAACACGATGCTCGACGTGCGCCTCTTCAACGAGCGCATCCACGACTTCGTCGTGCGCGTGCCGCAGCCCGATCTGCTGCCGGCGCCGGTCCTCGCCGGCTTTCTCGGCTCGACCCGCTACGAGAACCTCGACCGACCGGTCACGCTGCGCGGCGTCGAATACCAGCTCGTCGCGCGCCCGCGCAGCGGAACCGAACTGCGTCTCGCGCACAGCCTCATCGACCGCGACGCGGGAAACCGCGGCCTCGAAGCCCGTACGGCCCCCTACACTGCCAGCCTAAGCTGGCTGCAGGATTACGGCGCGGGCTGGAAAAGCATGATCAGCGTGCTGCGCATGGGCCCGCTCGCCGGCAGCGAAGGTTATGTGCCGCGCTTTCGCTACCTCGCGCGGTCCTATACGACAGTCGACGCGAACCTGAGCTACGAGACTCGACTGGACGGAAAACCGCTGCGATTCGCGCTGAGCGCGCTCAATCTCGGGCCGCGCCACCAGGAGATCGCGAACGGCAGCGAGCAGATGCTGCAGGGGGCGCGGGAAGTCAATCCGGTCAGGCGTCAGGTCTATCTCTCGGTCGCGCTGGCGCTCGACTGACACCCGCGATGACCGCTGTCGGCGAATCGATTGCGCTGCTCCCCCATCCGCGGACGCCGTGCGCGGCCGTCGAGGCGCTCGAAGTCCACGTCGACCTCGCGCCCGACGGCACGCTGGGCCTACGCTACCGGCTGCACGGCGACCTGGGGCGGCTGCGCATTCCGTCGCCACGTCCCGCCGCCCGCGTTGACGGACTGTGGGCGCATACATGCTTCGAGTGTTTCGTCGCTGCGCCCGGCACCCGGGCATACCGCGAATTCAACTTTTCGCCGTCCGGCGAATGGGCGGCGTATGCGTTTCGCGCCTACCGGGAGGGCGACGACGAAGCCATGCCCACGCTCGCGGTCGCGCCGCGCGTCGTCGTGCACGCGGCCGGGCGACGGCTCGATGTCGACGTGCGCGTTCACGCTGCCGCGTTGTCCGCGGGCAACCTCGACGGTCTGCAACTCGGGCTGACGGCGGTCATCGAAGACATCGACGGCAAGCGCTCGTACTGGGCGCTGCGCCACCCCGGCCCGGCCCCCGACTTTCACCTCCGCGACGGCTTCGCGCTCACGATCGGACCCGCCGCAGGCATTCCGTGGCTACGGCAAAGGACTCCATGACCTCCTCGATCCAGTTCGGCCTCGACCGCCTGCTCGACACTCCGGCGCTGCGCCGCCCGCTCACCGGACGCCGCGTCGCGCTGCTCGCGCATCCCGCTTCCGTGACCCGCAGCCTCGTCCATTCGCTCGACGCGCTCGCCACGCTGCCCGACCTGCGGCTGACCGCCGCGTTCGGGCCGCAGCACGGGCTACGCGGCGACAAACAGGACAATATGGTCGAGTCGCCCGATTTCGTCGACCCGCTGCATCACATCCCGGTGTTCAGCCTGTATGGCGAAGTGCGCCGGCCAACCGACGCGATGATGGACAGTTTCGACGTGCTGCTCGTCGACCTGCAGGACCTCGGCTGCCGCATCTACACGTTCATCACGACGCTGCGCTATGTGCTCGAAGCCGCGGCCGAGCACGGCAAGACGGTGTGGGTGCTCGATCGCCCGAATCCCGCCGGCCGCCCGGTCGAAGGCCTGCTGCTGCGACCGGGCTGGGAAAGCTTCGTCGGCGCCGGCCCGCTGCCGATGCGCCACGGCCTGACGATGGGCGAGCTCGCGCGCTGGTTCATCGCGACGCTGCGACTCGACGTCGATTGCCAGATCATCTCCATGCAAGGCTGGGAACCGGACGCGGCGCCCGGCTACGGCTGGCCGGCGGGCGAGCGCAGCTGGGTCAACCCGAGCCCGAACGCGCCGAACCTGTCGATGGCGCGCGCGTACGCCGGAACGGTGATGCTCGAAGGCACGACGCTGTCGGAAGGCCGCGGCACGACGCACCCGCTCGAACTCTTCGGCGCACCGGACATCGACGCCCGCGCGCTGCTCGCCGCGATGCGCGCGCTCGCGCCCGACTGGCTCGCCGGCTGCGTGCTGCGCGAATGCTGGTTCGAGCCGACGTTCCACAAGCACGCCGGCCGGCTGTGCAACGGCCTGCAGATCCACGTCGAGGACACCGCGCACTACGATCACGCCGCGTTCCGCCCGTGGCGCCTGCAGACGCTCGCCTTCAAGGCGCTGCATCTGCTGCGGCCGGATTACCCGCTGTGGCGCGACTTCGCGTACGAATACGAGCACGACCGCCTCGCGATCGACCTGATCAACGGCAGCGAGCTGCTGCGCGAATGGGTCGATGACCCCGTCGCGACGCCGAGCGACCTCGACGCGCTGGCGCGGCCGGACGAAGCCGCGTGGTGCGGGACGCGCGAGGAATTCCTGCTCTATCGCTGACGCCCGGCCACGCGAACCGTCGGCGCAAGTTGCCGCCGACGCACGATGACAACATACAATCCGCCCCTCAGCTTCTCGCGAGAACCGGTATGAACGACGCCCTTCGCATCTTCGCCTGCAACTCGAACCGCGCGCTCGCCGGGGAAATCTGCGAGCAGCTCGGCATGCGCCTGAGCCCGCTCGATATCTCGCGTTTTTCGAACGACAACCTGCGTGTCCAGGTCCTCGACAACGTGCGCGAACGCGATGTGTTCGTCGTGCAGTCCTTCACCGAGCCGGTCAGCGAGCACATCATGGAACTGCTGATCACGCTCGATGCGTTGCGCAGCGCGTCGGCGCGGCGGGTGACCGCGGTGATCCCGTATTACTCGTACGCGCGCTCGGACAAGAAGGACGCGCCGCGCATCTCGATCACCGGCCGGCTGATCGCCGACATGCTCGCGACCGCTGGCGCGAACCGCGTGCTGACGATGGACCTGCACGCCGACCAGGTGCACGGCTTCTTCAGCGTGCCCGTTGACCACCTCACCGCGATCCCGACGATCGCCGCGCATTTCCGGCAGAACCACGACCTGTCGAGGATGGTCGCGGTCGCGACCGACGCCGGCGGCGCGAAGCGCGTCGGCCGTTTCTCGGAGCGGCTCGGCATTCCGATGGCGATCATCGACAAGCGCCGCGTCAGCGACACCGACGTCAAGCAGGGCCGCGTCGTCGGCGAAGTCGCCGGGCGCGACGCGGTGATCTTCGAGGACGAGATCTCGACCGGCGGCACGCTGCTCGCGACGATCGACACGCTGCGCGCGGCCGGAGCGCGCTCGATCCATGCCGGCGCAGCGCACGGGGTGCTGTGCGGGCCGGCGATCGACCGGCTGCGCGACGCACCGATCGAATCGATCGTCGTCACCGACACCGTGCACATGCCGCCGCACAAGCGGCTCGACAAGATCACGCAGCTCACCGTCGCGCCGCTGTTCGCCGCGGCGATCGAACGGATTCATACGGGCGAGAGCGTCGGCGCGCTGTTCGAATAGGAAACGCCCTCGCCACGCGCCCCACTCGAACAAAGCGGGACGTATGGCTAATATCGTCCGTGCCCCGGAGAAACGGGATCACGCCGGCAAGGGCAGAACATGAACTCGTTCAACAAGCGAACCGCGGTACGGATTGCGGTCGTCAGCGCGCTGCTCGCTGCGCTGGTCAGTCCGGTCGCGTGGTTCGTTGCGTATAAAGGTGCCGAGGACGGAACGGTATGGCTGGCAATCGACGAGTCACGCCGCCTTCTGCATCATTTCGGCGCTATCACGCTGACCGGCCCGGAGGCCGGCGACAACGCTCGCAAGGCTGCGAGTGCTCTTGCCGGGGGACTGTTCGACATCGCCGAAATCTATGACCGGCAAGGAGTAAAGCTCGCTCAGGCAGTGACCGAGGAGGGTGAAGCGGTTGAAGAACAGCTGCCCTCGCACGTTCGTCCCACTTATCGTGCCGGCTTTCATGAGAGCTTCAGACTTGAAGACAGGCGTTGGGTGTTGCGAGTTTTTGTCCCGCTGAGAGGAGCCGCCGAGGCGGATCAAATCACGGGATACTTCGAAGGGGTTCGCGTCGTCCCCGCGTGGCAGCGCGACCAGATGCGCACGAATGCGCTCAACGCAGCCCTGATGGTCGGATTCGCCTCGCTGCTGTGCGGCACCGCAATTTATCCTGTTGTCGTACGTCTGTCAGCCGACAACGAGCGCAAGGCCCGCGAAATCCTTGATTCGCACCTCTCGATGATGGAAGCGCTCGGACGTGCCATCGCGATGCGCGATTCCGATACCGGCGCCCACAATTTTCGCGTTGCGTGGCTTGCGGTGCGCATCGGCGAACGTCTCGGCGTGCGCGGCAGGGCGATGCAGTCCTTGATCGTCGGCAGTTTTCTGCACGACGTCGGCAAGATCAGCATTCCCGATGCGATTTTGCTTAAACCGGGCAAGCTCGACGCCGAAGAGAGCAAAATCATGCATACGCACGTCGCGCATGGCGAGGAAATTGTTTCCGGCATCGGCTGGCTGGAGGACGCGAAGGCGGTGGTCGCGGCGCATCACGAAAAGTGGGACGGCTCGGGTTACCCGCGCAAACTGGCGGGCGACGAAATTCCCCTTGCCGCACGCATATTTGCCGTGGCGGACGTGTTCGATGCGCTCAGCTCGAGACGACCCTACAAAGAGCCGATGGGCTTCGAGACCACGATGTCGATCCTGGAGGCGGACACCGGGAGCCATTTCGACGCGCATGTGATGGCCGCCTTCCGCCCGATTGCCCGCGAAGTGTTCAACCGCCTTGGCCAGTGTAACGAGGAGGATGTCCGGCGCCTGCTGGAAGAGCGGGTTCGGTTTCATTTCGGCGTTTAAGACCGGAAGCGAGAAAAATCAGCATTCCTCCAGAACTGCGGGCGCGTTCTTTCGATTCGCACTCCCGTCCCACCCCGCAGGGTCCGCGCCGCTATCGCCGCTTGTAGCCCGTCAGCATCGACAGGATGAGGTTTTCTCGGTGACGCACGCTTTCGAAGATCGCCGCGGCGACGTGGAGCGCAATCGCGCCGAGCGTCAAATTGACTGCGAGGCCGTGCACCTCCTCGAGAATTTCACTCCCCCACCCCCAGTCGGTCGTCATCAGCCAGCCGGTAGTGCCGATCGTTGCCACCATCGCCATCAGAAACACGATCATCACCGCGGCTGCCGGATTATGGCCCAAATGGCGCGGCTCGCGCCCGCGCGCAAGCCGACCGACATAGTCGATCAGTGTCGCCGGCCGTGGCACGAAGTCGGCAAAGCGCGCGTGCGGGCTGCCGACGAATCCCCACACGACGCGGAACGCGACCAATGCGAGCGCGAGGTATCCCGCCCACTGGTGAGGAGACTCGGCGTCCTCGGACGTGAGATAGGCGGCAGCGAGCGAAGCGACCAACCCCCAGTGAAAAATGCGCACCGGGCGATCCCAGACTCTGATCTTTTCCATGGACATCACGGTCCCCTCTGCCATCACGCTTAGCCGCGCTTCTCTTTGACCACGCTGCCGTCGATCGGGCTGAAGTAGATCTCGACCTTCTTGCCGTCCTTGTCCTTGCCGTAGATTTCGTAGCAGTTGCCGTCCGTCGTCTTGAACTTGTCGACGGTATAGCCCTGTTCGGCGATCTTCTGTTTCATCGCCGCCTCGGACATCCAGTCCGATTTCGGCTTGTCGGTGCACTGCGGAGCGGCGAAGGCAACGGCGCTCAGCGTCAGGCCGGCGACGGCAAGCAAGGCGTCAAAGGTTCTCATGGGGATTCTCCAGGTTGGTTGGCATGCCCAATGGGCACAGGACGCATTCTGTCGGACCGAACCTGAACGCCCGCTTAACGAGCACAGTGAAACGAGCCGGATCGTGTATCCACCGGTCAGTGCTCATCCTGGACGGCACGGACGGCACTTGTCGGTGAATTGTTGGCTCCCGCGACCACGCCGCGGCTGAGTTGCTCGTTCAGCTTTTATTCATCTCCGTTTCCACAGAATCTGTTCCATGCCACCTGAGCTGAGCGCTCCGATCGCCAGCCATTCCCACCCGCCGGAGAACGCGCATGATTCCCACACTGACTGCATTGATCGCCCTCGTTGCCGGCACCTGGGGCTGGGCCCTTGTCGCGAACGGTGCGGGCTCTGGATCAATGCCCTGGGTCGTCTACGAACAGGGGCTCTACCTGAGCGGCCTGCTCGCGATTGCATCGATGTCGCTGGCGATGGTGATGGCGACGCGGCCGCCCGGGGTCGAGCGCGTGCTCGGGGGCATGGACCGCGCTTACCGACTGCACAAGTGGGCGGGCATTCTGGCCGCCGGCTTCGCCTCATTGCATTGGCTGCTCGAGATGTCCGACGACGTGATAGAGGACTGGTACGGGGAAGCCGGCCGCGCATCCGACGAGAACGTCTCGGGCGTGCTCGATACGCTCCGGGATGCCGGGGAGGAGCTCGGCGAGTTCGCGATCTACCTCGTCCTCGCGATGATCGTCCTGGCGCTGTGGAAGCGCTTTCCGTACAAATTCTGGCGACACATTCACCGCGCGATGCCGGTGCTGTACCTGATGCTCGCCTTCCATGCGGCCGTGCTGGCACCGACGGCTTACTGGAGCGAACCGGCCGGCTTGCTGCTGGCAGGGGCGTTGTCGGCCGGCACGCTTGCCGCCGTCTGGTCGCTGACCGGGCGCATCGGCCGCAGCCGGCAGGCGCATGGCGTCGTGACGGCGGTGTCATCGCCCGCGGCGGACGTGACCGAAGTCATTTGTCGCCTCGACGGGAACTGGCGCGGCCACGAGGCGGGGCAGTTCGCGTTCGTGACCTTCAATCGCATCGAGGGCGCCCATCCCTTCACGATCGCCAGCGCCGACCAGGGCGACCGCAGCGTCGGGTTCCAGATCAAGGCGCTGGGCGACTACACGCGTGAGCTCTCGCGCCGCATCGCTGTCGGGCAGGCCGTCACCGTCGAAGGCCCGTACGGGCGCTTCGAGCTGGCGCGCCAGGATCGCAAGGCGAGGCAGATCTGGGTCGCCGGGGGAATCGGCATCACGCCCTTCCTCGCCTGGCTCGACGCGCTTCGGGCAAATCCCGCCGCAGCGCCGGTCGCCGACCTACACTACTGCACCCGCGCCGGCGCCGACGATCCTTTCGTCGGGCGACTGGAAACGCTGTGCCGAGCCCTGCCGTCGGTCACGCTGCATGTTCACGACACGGCTCGACAGGGCGCGCTGACTGCGGAAAGGCTGGCGGCCTTGCATGACTGCCGGCAGCGCGCCGAAGTGTGGTTCTGCGGCCCGCGGGCGTTTGCCGAGCAGCTTCGCAACGGCCTCGCGCGGGCCTGGCTCGGCCGCTTGCGCTTCCATCAGGAAGCATTCGACATGCGTTGAAGCGTGCGTGAAGCGGCTCGCCGACGGCGGACCGCTTCGCGCCTGGCGCCTTCATACCGGCGGCACGGCAAGAAGGCATGACGGCAACGTGAATCCAGCTTACAGCAGCGGCGCGAGCCAGTGCGCCGCGTCGTCGATCGTCCGCCCGGTGCGTGCGGCCCAGTCGGCGAGCTGGTCGCGCCCGATTTTCGAGATCGCGAAGTAGCGTGCGTCGGGGTGCGCGAAGTAAAAACCGCTGACCGACGCCGCCGGACTCATCGCGAACGACTCCGTCAGGGTCATGCCCGCGTTCGACGGGGCGTCGAGCAGTTCGAACAGCGCCGCCTTGACGGTGTGGTCCGGGCACGCGGGGTAGCCGGGCGCCGGCCGGATGCCGCGATACTGCTCGCGGATCAACGCGTCGTTGTCGAGCGCCTCGTCGGCGGCATAGCCCCAGAACTCCCTGCGCACGCGCGCGTGCAGCCATTCGGCGCAGGCTTCGGCGAGCCGGTCGGCGAGGCTTTTCAGCATGATCGCGTGATAGTCATCGTGCACGGCGTGGAAATCGGCGAGCCGCTTCTCGATGCCGATGCCGGCAGTGACCGCGAACGCGCCGGCGTAATCGGCAACGCCCGAATCCTTCGGCGCGACGAAATCGGCAAGGCAGTAATGCGGCTTGCCGGCGGGGCGTTCATGCTGCTGGCGCAGGCCGTGCCACATCATCAGCGCTGCCGAGCGCGTCTCGTCGCCGTAGAACGCGATGTCGTCGCCCAGGCTGTTCGCCGGGAACAGGCCGAACACGGCGCGCGCCTGCAACCAGCTTTCGGCGATGACGCGCTCGAGCAACGCCTGGCCGTCGGCGAACACACTGCGTGCCGTTTCGCCGACGACCTCGTCGTCGAGGATTTTCGGGTAGCTGCCGGCGAGGTCCCAGGTCTGGAAGAACGGCCCCCAGTCGATGAACGGGACCAGCTCGGCGAGCGGTACGTCGAGCGCGTGCACGCCGAACGTGTTCGGCTTCGGCGGCAGGTAGCCCGCCCCCGCTTTCGCTTCGCGGACTTCGCCGGGCTCGTCGCCCGCGACGGCGGGAACAGCCACCCAGTCGGTGCGAAACGCATTCGCGCGCGCCGCTTCGAGGCTCACGAGCTGCACACCTTTTTTGTTCGCATGTTGTGCGCGGATCCTGTCGTAGTCGGCAGCGAGCTGCGTCTTGAAGTCGGCCGCGCCGCCTTCGGACAGCAGCGCGGTAACGACACCGACCGCGCGCGACGCATCCGGCACATAGACGACCGGGCCCTCGTAGTGCGGCGCGATCTTGATCGCGGTGTGCGCGCGGCTCGTCGTAGCACCGCCGATCAGCAGCGGCAACGGCATGCCGTCGGCGAACCCCTGGCGCTGCATTTCGGCCGCGACGTGGCTCATTTCTTCCAGCGACGGGGTGATCAGGCCCGACAGGCCGATCGCCTGCGCGCCGTGTTCGCGCGCGGCATTGAGGATCTTCTCCGCCGGCACCATCACGCCGAGGTCGATGATTTCGTAGCCGTTGCAGCCGAGCACGACGCCGACGATGTTCTTGCCGATGTCGTGCACGTCGCCTTTGACCGTCGCGACGACGATGCGGCCTTTCGACGTCGCGCCGGTCCTGAGCTTCTCGGCTTCGATGTACGGGATCAGGTGCGCGACCGCCTGCTTCATGACCCGTGCGGACTTGACGACCTGCGGCAGGAACATCTTGCCGGCACCGAAAAGATCGCCGACGACGTTCATGCCGGCCATCAGCGGCCCTTCGATGACCGACAGCGGCGGCTTTCCCGCAGCTTCGAGCTTCGCGCGCACTTCCTCGGTGTCGGCGACGACGTAGTCGGTGATGCCCTTGACGAGCGCGTGCGACAGCCGCTCCTCGACCGGCAGCGCGCGCCACACGAGATCCGGCCCGGCGTTCTTCGCGCGGCCTTCCTTGACGCTCTGCGCCAGCTCGACGAGCGCCTCGCCGGCACCCGGCTTGCGATTGAGCACGACGTCCTCGACCTTGTCGCGCAGCACCGGATCGAGATCGTCATACACGCCCAATTGTCCGGCATTGACGATGCCCATCGACAGGCCGGCGCGGATCGCGTGGAACAGGAACACCGTGTGGATCGCTTCCCTCACCGCGTCGTTGCCGCGGAAGCTGAAAGACACGTTCGACACGCCGCCGGACGTCTTCGCATACGGCAGGTTCGCCTTGATCCACGCGACTGCGTTGATGAAGTCGACCGCGTAGTTGTCGTGCTCCTCGATGCCGGTCGCGATCGCGAAGATGTTCGGGTCGAAGATGATGTCTTCCGCAGGAAAGCCGATTCCTGTCAGGAGGTCGTACGCGCGCTTGCAGATCCCGGTCTTGCGCTCGAACGTGTCGGCCTGACCCTTCTCGTCGAAAGCCATGACGATGACCGCGGCGCCATACTGCCGGCACAGCCGCGCCTGGCGCAGGAACTCGGCTTCGCCTTCCTTCATCGAGATCGAATTGACGACGCCCTTGCCCTGGATGCATTTGAGGCCCGCCTCGATGACGCTCCACTTCGACGAGTCGAGCATGATCGGCACGCGCGAGATGTCCGGCTCGGACGCGATCAGCTTGCAGAAGCGCTCCATCGCCGCGAGCGAGTCGAGCATCGCCTCGTCCATGTTGATGTCGATGACCTGAGCGCCGTTGTCGACCTGCTGGCGCGCGACCGCCAGCGCGTCGTCGAAGCGGCCTTCGAGGATCATGCGCGCGAAGGCTTTCGAACCGGTCACGTTGGTGCGCTCGCCGACGTTCACGAACAGGCTGTCGGCGCCAACGTTGAAAGGTTCAAGGCCGGACAGGCGCAGCTTCTTCTCGAGCACCGGCACCGCGCGCGGCGCGAGGCCGGAAACCGCGTCGGCGATCGCCTTGATATGCGCCGGCGTCGTGCCGCAGCAGCCGCCGACGATGTTGACGAGCCCCGCTTCGGCCCATTCGCGGATCGCCGCGGCGAGCGCTTCGGGCGTCTCGTCGTAGCCGGTCGGCGACAGCGGATTCGGCAGGCCGGCGTTCGGGTGCGCGGAGACGTGCGTGTCGCAGACGTGTGACAGTTCCTCGACGTACTGGCGCAGTTCCTTCGCGCCGAGCGCGCAGTTCAGGCCGAACGAGATCGGCCGCGCGTGCGCGAGCGAATTCCAGAACGCTTCCGCAATCTGGCCCGACAGCGTGCGACCGGACGCGTCGGTGATCGTGCCGGAGATCATCACCGGCACGCGGTTGCCCCCTTCACGGGCGAGCTCCGCGAACAGCTTCTCGACGGCGAAAATCGCCGCCTTCGCGTTCAGCGTGTCGAAGATCGTCTCGATCAGCAGCAGGTCCGCGCCGCCTTCGAGCAGTCCGCGCGCTGAATCGTAGTAGTCGCCGACGAGCGCGTCGAACGTGACGTTGCGAAAACCCGGATCATTGACGTCGGGCGAAATCGACAGCGTGCGCGACGTCGGTCCGAGCACGCCGGCGCAAAAGCGCGGCTTGTCCGGGTTCTTCGCCGTGTAGTCGTCGCACAGCGCGCGCACGAGGCGGCTGCCTGCGACGTTGATCTCGTAAGCGCAGTCGGCCAGGCCGTATTCGGCCTGCGACACGCGCGTGCCGTTGAAAGTGTTCGTCTCGATGATGTCCGCGCCGGCATCGAGATAGGCGCGGTGGATGCCGGCGACGACGTCGGGCCGGGTCAGCACCAGCAGGTCGTTGTTGCCTTTCACGTCCTTCGGGTGATCGCGGAACCTTTCGCCCCGGTAATCCCGCTCGCCGAGCTTGTGCTGCTGGATCATCGTGCCCATCGCGCCGTCGAGGATCAGGGTGCGCTGGGCGAGCAGGGTACGGAGTTCTTCGGTGCGGTCGGCTTGCATGGGGTCTACCTCGCTCGTGCGGTTCAGGCACCGGGCAGAGGCCGCAACAAGCGCGCAAAAGCAGACGGCGCGGCAAACCCCGGTGAATGGTTTGCGAGCGCCGTTGTTCGGTTGCTGAGCCTGGCCCCGGGAGTCACAGCCCGTCGCGGGTCGCAGCGCTCCTCAGCAAGGGAGCGATTCTAGGGAATTTGCCGCGGCGTGCCAAGGCAGGTCATCAGGGGATGGTGTCGAGCCCTTGCCGTTTCCCTAGCCTTCGGCTCTGCGAATACCTGGCTGCCGGACTCTCACCGGCCTAGTTACGTGCCATGCCCGGCACACACGCCTAAGTTCAGGGGCGCCCCGCTTGCGGCGCGTCCGCTGGAACGCCTTGTTGGGCGGCTTGGTAAAGGAATTCGGGTGCGAGATCAGCGCCATTAGGCCAGGTTACTGTTTCAAGTTCTGGGTTAATGGTTGCTTGAGCAAACAGGTCGGACTTCTGTAACGGCTCGAACGTTGGCCCCCACAACTCGCCGGACAAATCGACTGTGCCTGAAGCGTCATCGTGAAAACGAAGCCACAGGCGATAGCCCTCAAGTGGCTGTACTTCGACAACCTCGGGGATCATGACTTTTACTCCAAAGGTTCAATGCGGTTGAGCGGCTGGCGAGCTTGGGCACGGGCCCGGTCCTCGAGAAGTTCGGACTGATTGTTACTAACCTTCTCGTAAGTATTGTCATGCTATGAGACAATACGCGGATGAAATGCAAACGGAACTCGGACGGTCGCGCGATCGACCACCACTCGCTTCAGGTGATGCGCCAACAGGCGATCAAGGCGGTCCGCGAAGGGCAGACAGCGCAAAGTGTAGCGGCCGCCTTCGGCGTGAATGTGCGCAGCGTCTTTCGGTGGCTGGCCGACTTCGCCAGCGGCGGGCAGAACGCGCTGCTCGCCAAGCCGATCCCGGGGCGTCCGTCGAAGGTGAGCGCCGAGGAGATGCGCTGTCTCGCTCAGGCCGTTCGGGATCACACGCCGCTGCAGTACAAGTTCGAGTTCGGCTTGTGGACGCTGTCGCTGATCCGCGCGCTGATCATTCGGCAGTTCGGCAAGGCGTTGTCGATCGCCACGGTCAGCCGGCTCATGAAGGTGCTCGGATTCAGCGCGCAGAAGCCGCTCTACCAGGCATGGCAACAGGACGCCGCGCTGGTGCGGCAATGGGAAGCGGAAACCTATCCGGCGATCCGCGCCGAAGCGCGTGCGACAGGCGCGACGATCTACTTCGCCGACGAGTCGGGAATCCGTTCCGATTACCACACCGGCACGACGTGGGCGCCGCGTGGGCAGACGCCGGTGGTCGAGGTCACCGGCCGGCGCTTCTCGCTGAACATGATCTCGGCGGTGAGCCCGCAGGGCGAGTTTCGCTTCATGCTCCACGAGGGTTCGGTCACCGCCACGGTGTTTCGCGACTTCCTCAAGCGCCTGATGATCGGCGCCGACAAGCCGGTCTTCGTCATCGTCGACGGGCACCCCATTCACAAGGCGAAGCTGGTTCGAGCCTACGTCGACAGCCTGAACGGCCAACTCAAGCTCTTCTACCTGCCGCCGTACTCGCCGCAACTGAACCCCGATGAACAGGTCTGGGCGCATGTGAAGCGCCAGGTCTCGAAGCGCCTGGTGCAGGACAAGGACGAAATGAAGCGGCTGGCGCTCGGCGCACTGCGTCGGATTCAACGACTGCCGAGGCTCGTCAAATCGTTCTTCCATCAGCCCGAGTGCCAGTACGCGATCATCTGACATTACTTTCAATAAAGTTAGTAGGTTGCGCGGTTGACCGCCAAAGACTACGATGTGTATGCAGCAAGAAAAGGATACACATCATGCGTACCAACATTGTGATTGACGACGACCTCATGAACGAAGCGCTCCGCGCGACCGGATTGACGACTAAGCGTGAGGCGGTAGAACTTGGCCTTCGGACGTTGCTTCGCCTCCGGCAGCAGGAAGAGATTCGCCAGTTCCGCGGCAAGCTTAACTGGCAGGGGGATCTCGACAAGATGAGGACTGACAAGTGATTTTGGTCGATTCCAGTGTTTGGATCGACTATTTCCGAGGAACCGTAACGCCGCAGACTGAAAAACTGGACTCCCTGCTTGGAGTAGAACCCGTTGCAACGGGCGATCTGATTTTGGCCGAGGTACTGCAGGGTTTTTCGAGTGAGCGCGACTTCAACCAAGCTAAGAAACTGATGACCGCGTTAGTCATTATTGATCTGGGCGGACAAGAGATAGCCATTCAAGCTGCCAGAAATTTTCGTTCGCTGCGGGCATTGGGTGTGACGGTTCGAAAGACCATCGATACTGTGATTGCGACTCGATGCATAGAAAGCGGATTGGCTCTGCTGTGCAGCGACAGGGATTTTGATCCGTTTGTAAAGCATCTTGGCCTCCGATCTGCGCTCACCGAAACCTAATCGGGATAGGAAGCCGCCTAACGTCGCCTCCCTCCCACACCGCCGGACATACGGATCACGTACGTACTAACTTTTCCGAAAGTAATGCCATATAGGCGATAATATGCGGCATGAAATGCAAGCGAACTTCCGATGGTCGCGCCCACGATCATCACACCTTGCAGGTGATGCGGCAGCAGGCCATCAAAGCGGTGCGTGAGGGGCAGACCGTGCAGAGCGTCGCCGCCTCGTTCGGCGTGAATCCTCGCAGCGTTTTCCGCTGGCTGGCCGACTTCGCCAACGGCGGCCAGAACGCCCTGCTTGCCAAGCCGATCCCGGGGGCGTCCGCCCAAGCTCAGTGCCGAGGAGATGGCCTGGATCGCCAACGCGATTCGGGATCAGACCCCGCAGCAGTTCAAGTTCGAATTCGGTCTGTGGACGCTGACGCTGATCCGCCACCTGATCAATCGTCAGTTCAAGAAAGAATTGTCGGTTTCGTCGGTCCACCGGCTCATGAAGATCCTGGGCTTCAGCGCCCAGAAGCCGCTCTATCAGGCCTGGCAGCAGGATCCTGTGCTGGTCCGGACCTGGGAGATCGAGACCTATCCCGCCATTCGCGCCGAAGCGCGTGCGGCGGGCGCGACGGTCTACTTCGCCGACGAGTCGGGAATCCGTTCCGATTACCACACCGGCACGACGTGGGCGCCGCGTGGGCAGACGCCGGTGGTCGAGGTCACCGGCCGGCGCTTCTCGCTGAACATGATCTCGGCGGTGAGCCCGCAGGGCGAGTTTCGCTTCATGCTCCACGAGGGTTCGGTCACCGCCACGGTGTTTCGCGACTTCCTCAAGCGCCTGATGATCGGCGCCGACAAGCCGGTCTTCGTCATCGTCGACGGGCACCCCATTCACAAGGCGAAGCTGGTTCGAGCCTACGTCGACAGCCTGAACGGCCAACTCAAGCTCTTCTACCTGCCGCCGTACTCGCCGCAACTGAACCCCGATGAACAGGTCTGGGCGCATGTGAAGCGCCAGGTCTCGAAGCGCCTGGTGCAGGACAAGGATGAAATGAAGCGGCTGGCGCTCGGCGCCCTGCGTCGGATTCAACGACTGCCGAGGCTCGTCAAATCGTTCTTCCATCAGCCCGAGTGCCAGTACGCGATCATCTGACATTACTTTCAATAAAGTTAGTATAACATGCGAGTTCAGCGGGGCGCCGCTTGCGGCTCATCCCTGGAACAACTGGTTGCATCGTAGTTGAGACGCACATTTTTGGCGAAAACAATGTCTTGGGCGAGGCTATCCACGCCGGGCATGACAAATGAGTTGGTCACTCCGAAATAATGAAGCTTTCGAAGGCCGTTGCGTCGAGCGCTCTGCGGGAAGACAAACTTGTGAATCTGATTGGGGTCGGTGAGATCACTCCAAGGATTGAATCGCCCCGGGTTTCGCGGAGGCTCCAACTCTTGAGAAGATGGAGCCATGAAGAAATCAGCGAAGTTCTCCCCCGAGGTGATCGAGCGCGCGGTGCGTCTGGTGTTCGAGGCCAAGGATCAGTACGAATCCCAGTGGGCGGCGATCGTGTCGATCGCGGCAAAGATTGGCTGCACGTCGGAAACATTGCGCCGATGGGTTCGGCAGCATGAGCGCGACACGGGCCAGCGCGAGGGGCTCACGAGCGCCGAGCAGCAACGCATCAGGGAGCTCGAGCGCGAGGTGCGCGAGCTCAAGAAGGCCAACGAGATCCTGCGCCTGGCCAGCGCGTATTTCGCGCAGGCGGAGCTCGACCGCCGCAACAAGTGATGAACGGATTCATCGACACGCACCGCGAGCGCTTCGGGGTCGAGCCGATCTGCAAGGTGCTGCAGGTCGCCCCGTCGGCCTATCGGCGCGCCGTGGCACGCCGGCGTGATCCGGCTTTGCGCTGTGCCCGAGCCCGCCGCGACGAGGTGCTGGAAGGTCACATCGAGCGGGTGTGGCAGGCGAATCTGCAGGTGTATGGCACGCGTAAAGTGTGGCGGCAGTTGCAGCGCGAAGGCCTCGAGGTCGCCCGCTGCACCGTCGAGCGACTGATGCGGGCCCAAGGGCTGCGCGGCGCGATGCGTGGCAAGGCGGTTCGGACCACCCGGCCCGATCCTGCTGCACCTTGTCCGCTCGATCGCGTCAATCGGCAGTTCGCCGCCGAGCGGCCAAACCAGCTCTGGGTCTCCGATTTCACCTATGTCTCGACTTGGCAGGGTTTCGTGTACGTGGCCTTCGTCATCGACGTCTTCGCCCGCTACATCGTGGGCTGGCGGGTGAGCCGATCCATGCACACGGAATTCGTTCTCGACGCGTTGGAACAGGCCTTGTGGGCGCGACAACCCGAACGCAACGCCTTGATTCACCATAGCGATCGCGGCTCGCAGTACGTCTCGATCCGCTACAGCGAGCGGCTGGCAGAAGCAGGCATCGAGCCGTCGGTCGGCAGCCGGGGCGACAGCTACGATAACGCCCTGGCCGAGACGATCAACGGGCTGTACAAGGCCGAAGTCATCCACCGGCGTGGCCCGTGGAAAAGCGTCGAAGCGGTCGAGCTGGCCACCCTCGAATGGGTCTCATGGTTCAACCACCACCGCCTGCTTGAGTCGATCGGGTACATTCCCCCAGCCGAAGCCGAGGCAAACTATTACCGCAACCTGAGCGAGCAGGCGGTCGTCGCCTGACTCAAACAAAACCGCCTCCGCGAAACCCGGGACGATTCAGATCGGCTTGGACGGTGAAGAGTGACGACTGACGTTCCACTCGTGCGTGCAGATTGGTGGGTTGAATCTGGCATGTTCTGTCAGCCCGCAGCGGATCCGCCCCCAGAAAGGTCGGTATGTCCGAGGAGATGAACGCGATATTTGCTCGATAGACCGCGAACTCTGATTCCCTCGTGGAATTCAGAGCGAAATAGAGCGCTACCAATGGGCTTGATGTCCAATCGAGCAGGCGCGTCGGCAGGCCATGATGCTGCGCCAGGAAGAGCCACTCCCAGTCACTCCGAGGCGTGCGATCGACGTAGCCTATTGCTCGAGACTTGAACTCATTGAACAACTGGCGTTCGTAGTTGAACCGCTCCTCAATTGGCCCCTGCCAACGACCCACAGAAGGCCGAAGGCCATAGCTTGCGTCGCTGACACCCCGATAGACGAGCGAGCCGGCGATTGGCGCTACCTCGATAGAGAGGAGGTCTTCGATCTTGCTGAGGTGGTGAACTTCATATGTCATGGTACACGCCTAATCGGGATAGGAAGCCGCCTCACGGCGACTCCCTCCCACACCACCGGACATACGGGTCACGTACCTGGCGGTTCAACGAATAACGTTCATTTCACGCTGCCAGTTCAGGCAGCCCTATGAGCTGGAAGGTACGCCGCGGTAATGCCAGCGTCAATGCAGGTGTCTTGCTGATGCGCCATGGACTATGCGCCGTCTTGCTGGTGTTCCATGCGTCACGGACGCTGACTCCCCGGCGGCGCAGTTCGCGGTAGCCTGCTCGTCCCCATTGCTTCCACTGATAGCAGCGCAGCCAGTTGGTGTTCCCGTTCGCAAAATTGGAATCCCAAAGTGCGTCGATATCCGCCACTGCGCCGTAAGCGGTGCCTGTGCGTTAAAACAGGGACAGACCACGGTTTCTAACGATTCAAAACCAGAAACCGTGGTCTGTCCCTGTTTTTCCCCTCGCCGACGTTCACGAACAGGCTGTCGGCGCCGACGTTGAAAGCTTCGAGGCCGGACAGGCGCAGCTTCTTCTCGAGCACCGGCACCGCGCGCGGCGCGAGGCCGGAGACGGCGTCGGCGATCGCCTTGATGTGCGCCGGCGTCGTGCCGCAGCAGCCGCAGACGATGTTGACGAGGCCCGCTTCGGCCCATTCGCGGATCGCCGCGGCGAGCGCTTCGGGCGTCTCGTCGTAGCCGGTCGGCGACAGCGGGTTCGGCAGGTGTTGGCAACAAATAGAACTGTCCGCTCTTGTAGCAAATGAATTGTCCGCTGGTTTATGCGAGGCGGTAACGCCGCGAAGGGCGTAGCCCGAAGCGGGGTTACCGCCTCGCGGCCGTTGCGGCGGACAGTTCTATTTGTTGCCAACAGGCAGCTCGGAAGCGGATGCCCCCTGAACGGTGGCCGCGTCGTCGATCGGGATCACGCCGGCGCACACGCCCACCACATCCCGTTACAATCGCCGCAAAGGAGGACGCCATGAATATCGAATGGTGGCAGTGGGCGGTCGCAGGCATCGTGCTGATTCTCGCCGAACTGGCGATCCCGTCCTTCTTCGTGATCTGGTTCGGCGTCGCGGCCCTCGTGATGGCGCTCGTCGTGCTCGCGGCGCCGGCGCTCACGCTCACGACCCAGCTCGCGCTGTGGACCGCGCTCTCGCTCGCGATGGTCGCGCTGTGGTTCCGCGTGTTCAAGCCCGGCTTTCACAAGACCCGCGTCGGCACCTCGGCCGGCGAGATCATCGGCGAAGTCGGCCTGCTCGTCGGCGCGGTTGCGCCGTTCCAGCGCGGCCGGGTGCGCTTCCAGCGCCCGGTGCTCGGCGCCGAGGAATGGGTATGCCTCGGCGAAAGCGAGATTCCCGCCGGCGAGCGCGTGCGCGTCGTCGCGGTCGAAGGCAGTTTCCTGAAAGTCGTCAAAGCCTGAGCAAGGGGGTTCCATGAGCGAAGGGTTCATCGTCGTCGTCGCAGTCCTGATCTTCGTCGTCATCACGCTCGCGAAAGGCGTGCGCATCCTGCCGCAGGGCGAGGAATGGATCGTCGAGCGCCTCGGCAAGTACCACGGCACGCTGAAACCCGGCCTCAACGTCATCATCCCTTACCTCGACAAGGTGGCCTACAAGCTCGTTACCAAGGACATCATCCTCGACGTGCAGGAGCAGGAGGTCATCACGCGCGACAACGCGGTAATCGTCACCAACGCGATCGCGTTCATCAAGGTCACCGACCCGGTCAAGGCGGTGTATGGCGTGACGGACTTCGCCGAGGCGATCCGCAACCTGATCATGACGACGCTGCGCTCGATCGTCGGCGAAATGGAGCTCGACGCCGCGCTGTCGTCGCGCGACAAGATCAAGGCGCGGCTGCGCGAGAGCATCGCCGACGAGGCCGTCGACTGGGGCCTCACCGTCAAGTCGGTCGAGATTCAGGACATCAAGCCGTCCGCATCGATGCAGCGCGCGATGGAACTACAGGCCGCCGCCGAGCGCGAGAGGAAAGCCGCGGTGACCAAGGCCGAAGGCGCGAAGCAGGCCGCGATCCTCGAAGCCGAGGCGCGCCTCGAATCGGCGAAGCGCGACGCCGACGCCCAGGTGATGCTCGCCGAAGCTTCCGCCGAAGCGATCCGCCGCGTCGCCGCCGCGATCGGCGACCAGCCCGGGCCGATGATGTACATGCTCGGCGAGAAATACATCGCCGCGATCGAGCGCATGGGCTCGACCGACAGCGCCAAGCTCGTCGTGCTGCCGGCCGACCTGCACGAGACCCTGCGCGGCCTGCTCGCGCGCGGCAAGCTCGCGGTGTAGCGGCAGCCGCCCCTTGTCGGCAAGGCGGACAACGAAGTCGTACTGCAGAGGAACCCAGGTGCCCGGCCCCGCCCGGAGGCGTTCATACCGCGGTATCGCGGTATCGAATTCGCCGCGAAATCGGCGCTGCCGCGGTCTAGGATGAAATCCCCTGCAGATGAACCG
Source organism: Aromatoleum buckelii (assembly GCF_012910785.2). Taxonomy (GTDB): domain Bacteria; phylum Pseudomonadota; class Gammaproteobacteria; order Burkholderiales; family Rhodocyclaceae; genus Aromatoleum; species Aromatoleum buckelii. The sequence continues at coordinate 131,638 of NZ_WTVH02000008.1, forward strand.
ACGGAGAGCCGATATGAAAAAAACTCTTTCCCTTGCCGTCCTTGCCGCTGCCGTGACCCTTTCGCCGATTGCGGCGGCGGCCGACCGGGCTTATTTCATCGAGCCCGCCGACGGTGCGGCGGTGCCCGAGGAATTCACGGTCAGAATGGGCGTCGACGGCCTGCGCGTGCAGCCTGCGGGCGAGCTCGCCGAAGGCAGCGGGCATCATCACCTGATCGTCGATGGCAAGCCGATCGAAGCCGGCAAACCAGTGCCGACGGATGCGACGCACCTGCACTTCGGCAAGGGCCAGACCGAAACCACGCTCAAGCTCCCACCCGGAAAGCACACGCTGACGCTCCAGTTCGCCGATGGCCTCCACCAGTCGTACGGGCCCGGGCTCAGCAATACGATCAGCGTCCACGTGAATGATCCGCTGGCCGTCACGCCGACGGTGCTCGAACCGTAGAACGGGAAGCCGCTTTGGTCACCGGCCCACGGCGCGAAAAGCGTCAGCCCGTCGTCCGGCTGTCCCACCCGTCCGCAGCGCCGGTCCGCGGCCTCACCACGGGTGCCACGGGTAACCGTGCCACCCGAAACTCCAGCCCCAGTAGGGCGACCGGTACGAAAACGGATAGCCGTACGGGTAGCGATGGGAATACGGGTACCAGTGGCCGGACATCATGCCGTCGCGGGGATAAACATAGGTGCGGCTCGTGCGCACGACTTTACCGTCGATGAAATGCACGTTGAACAGCGTCGCGACGCCCGGCCCGTCATTGTAGACGTTCCAGTCCCACACCTCCTCGCCGCTGAGCTTGAACACCTGCACCGAGCGGTGCGTGCCGAGCAGGCGCGACACTTCGTCCTGCGTCATGCCCGGCTTGACCCGGGCGAGATTCTCGTCGGAGAGCGCGTCGTACTGGTCGATCACGACGCCGCTCGCGTCGACAGTCACCATCAGCGCGCGATGGCCGTACGGCTGCGTCGAGTATTCCAGCGTCGTCGTGCCGTCGCCGTTGTCCCAGCGCCGCGTCGGTTCGCCGTGCACGGCAAACGCCTCGGCTTCGGTCGTCAGTGGGCGCGGTGGGGCGAAGGCCGCGCAGCCGGAGAGGATCAGCAGCGCGAGCAGCGCGAGGATGCGGGATGCCATTCAGCCTCCTCGATATTCGGTGTTCCGGCTCGTCTTTGCGACGCGCCCGTCGCTGTTGAAATGCACCGTGAAGAATGTCGCATCGCTCGAAGGCGGTGGCGGCTCGATGCGCCAGTTCCACACGGTCTCCTTGCTCAGCTCGAAGTACTGACGCGACGCCGGTTTGCCCAGCACGCGGCGCACTTCGTCGCCGGTCATGCCACGTTGGATGCGCGCGAAGCCCGTTTCGTTCAACACCTGGTCGACGCTGCGCAGCACGTTGTCGCGGCCGATCGTGATCATGTAGCACTTCGTGCCCTCGGGCTGGCGCGAGTATTCCCACGTCACCGAGCCGTCGTCGTTCTTCCACTCCATGCCGGGAGGGCCGAAGCGGTCGCGCACATCCATCGCCGTGGACACGCCGGGCTTGAGTTCTTGCAGGTTGAAATAATCGCACGCGGGCAGGCCAATCGCCGCGAGCACGCTGCACAGGAGCAGTAAAAGGCGCTTCATGGACTGGTTTCTCCCCGCTGCCGGACGGCTCCGATGGCTATCGTGCCGTGGGCTAGAATCGCATCATGCCGGCGTGCAAATCAAGTCGCTGCCGCTGGTGACCTGCACCCACCCGGGAGGAGCCTCATGAAAAAGACATTGCTCGCACTCGCACTGGTCGGCTTCGGTTGTTCGGCCCTTGCCCAGACGTCAGTGAAGATCGGCCACGCCGGGCCACTGACCGGCCCGATCTCCCACATCGGCAAGGACGGCGAAAACGGCGCGCGCCTGGCGATCGACGACGCCAATGCGAAAGGCATCACGATCGGCGGCCGGAAAGTGCAGTTCGAACTCGTCGGCGAGGACGACCAGGCCGACCCTCGCGTGGCGACGACGGTCGCGCAGCGCCTCGCCGATACCGGCGTCAAGGGCGTCGTCGGCCACGTCACGTCGGGGGCATCGATTCCGGCGTCGCGCATTTATGAACAGGCCGGCATACCTATGGTCACGCCATCCTCTACGAATCCGAAGCTCACCCAGCAGGGGTACGAAGTCACGTTCCGCGTCATCGCGAACGACCTGCAGCAGGGGGCGGCGATGGCGAGGCATGCGGCGCAGAGCCTGCAGATCGGCAAGGTCGCGATCATCGACGACCGCACCGCGTACGGGCAGGGGCTCGCCGACGCGTTCGCCGACAGCCTGAAGCAGCACGGCGTGCAGGTCGTCGGGCGCGAATTCACGACCGACAAGGCGACCGACTTCACCGCGATCCTGACGAAAATCAAGGGCCGGCAGCCGGACGCGGTGTTCTTCGGCGGCATGGACGCGCAGGCCGCGCCGATGCTGCGCCAGATGAGGCAGCTCGGCATCGGTGGGCGCTTTCTCGGCGGCGACGGGGTGTGCACCAGCGAAATGATCAAGCTCGCCGGCGAAGCGATGAGCGCTGAGACGTACTGCACGCAGGCCGGCATTCCGATGGCGAAAATGCCCGGCGGCGCGCAGTTCAACGAGCGTTTCAAGGAGCGCTTCAAGACCGACGTGCAGCTGTATGCGCCCTACAGCTACGACGCGACGATGGCGCTGATCGAGGCGATGAAGACGGCCAGCTCGGCTGAGCCGGAGAAATACCTGCCGGCGCTGCGCAAGCTCGACATGCAGGGCATCACCGGCACCATCGCGTTCGACCGGAACGGCGACATCCGCGACGGCGGCGTCACGATGTACCGTTTCAGCGACGGCAAGTGGGAAGCACTGAACTGATGCTGAACTGAGCGCGTGACATTGACGCCCCGCGACTGTCGTTCAGCGGAGCGAAGTTCCGCCGCGCGGGACGCAACCCGCTCACCATGGCGTCATTGCCGGGCAGTATAGTGGCGCTTTCCGGAGTGCCGTCGCACAGCTGCCGAGGGCGTGGGCGAGGGGACGCGCGGCGCATCGGCCCGGTTTCCCGATTTTCACTGGAGGGGCAAGCATGAAGAGAAGCGTTGTTGCAGTCGCAGTCCTGGGGCTCGGCCTGTCGCTGGCCCATGCGCAGGAAACCGTCGTCAGGCTCGGCAGCGTCGCCCCGCTGACCGGCACGATCTCCCACCTCGGCAAGGACAACGAGAACGGCGCGAGGCTCGCGATCGAGGACGCGAACGCGAAAGGGGTGACGATCGACGGCAAGAAAGTCAGGTTCGAACTGCTGGGCGAGGACGACCAGGCCGACCCGCGCACCGGCACGACCGTCGCGCAGCGCCTCGTCGATGCCGACGTCAAGGGCGTCGTCGGCCACCTGAACTCGGGCACGACGATTCCCGCTTCGCGCATCTACAACCAGGCCGGAGTGCCGATGGTGTCGCCGTCAGCGACGAACCCGACATTGACTCGCCAGGGCTACCCGGGCGTGTTCCGCACGATCGCCAATGACGTGCAGCAAGGAGGCATGCTCGGCAAATTCATCGTCGGCTCGCTTGGCGCGAAGACGGTCGCGATCATCGACGACCGCACTGCGTACGGCCAGGGCCTCGCCGACGAGACCGAAAAAGCGGTCAAGGCCGCCGGCGGCAAAGTCGTCGCACGCGAATTCACGACCGACAAGGCGACCGACTTCAACGCGATCCTGACCAAGATCCGCGGCGTCAAGCCGGACGCGATCTTCTTCGGCGGCATGGACGCGCAGGCCGGCCCGATGCTGCGCCAGTTGAAGCAGCTCGGCATCGAAGCGAAGTTCGTCACCGGGGACGGCGGTTGCAGCCCGGAGATGATCAAGCTCGCCGGCGACGCGATCAACGCCAGCGCCTACTGCTCGATGCCCGGCCTCGCGATCGACAAGATGCCGGGCGGGCCGGAGTTCCGCAACCGCTACAAGGCGCGCTTCAATACCGACGTGCAGATCTATTCGCCGTACGCCTACGACGCGGCGACGGCGATCATCAGGGCGATGCAGGCGGCGGATTCGGCCGAGCCGTCGAAGTACCTGCCGGCGCTGAAGAAATCGAACTTCCAGGGCGTCATCGGCACGGTCGCGTTCGACGACAAGGGCGACATCAAGGAAGGCGCGGTGACGATGTACCAGTACAAGAACGGCGCGTGGTCGCCGATGTGAGCTTCGCCGAGAGATGACGGCGCACGGCCGGAACCGGGGCGCGACAGAGGTGATCGCGCTCCGGAGTCGTCCCGGCATCACAAGGGTAACGATGGAAATCTTCCTGCAGCAGCTCGTCAACGGCCTGGTCGTCGGCAGTGTCTATGCGCTCGTCGCGCTCGGCTACACGATGGTTTATGGCATCCTCGGGCTGATCAACTTCGCCCACGGCGACCTCGTCATGGTCGGTGCGATGGTCGCGCTGCAGACGATGCTGTTCCTGATGGGTGCCGCGCCCGGGATGTCGCCGCTCACGATGCTGACGCTGTCGCTCGCCGTCGCGATTCCGGTGTGCATGATGCTCGGCTACACGATGGAGCGCCTCGCGTACCGGCGGCTGCGCAACGCCCCGCGGCTGGCACCGTTGATCACCGCGATCGGGATGTCGTTCCTGCTGCAGACGATCGCGATGATCCTGTGGGGACGCAATTACCACACTTTCCCGCAGCTCGTCTCGACCGCGCCGCTGCAGCCGGTCGCGGGCGTGTTCGTCACGCCGATCCAGGTGACGATCGTCGTCGGCTCGGCGCTCATCATGGCCGCGCTGATCGTGCTCGTGACGAAGACCCGGCTCGGCCGGGCGATGCGCGCGACGGCCGAAAACCACCGCGTCGCGGCGCTGATGGGCGTCGACACGAACCTCATCATCGCGCTGACGTTCGTCATCGGCGCGGCGCTCGCCGCAGTCGCGGGCGTGATGTACGCGAGCAACTACGGCATCGCGCACTACGGCATGGGTTTCATGCCGGGGCTGAAGGCCTTTACCGCCGCGGTGCTCGGCGGCATCGGCAACCTCGGCGGCGCGATGCTAGGCGGCATCGTGCTCGGGCTCGTCGAATCCTTCGGCGCCGGCTACATCGAGCACATGACCTTCGGCCTGCTGAATTCGTCCTACCAGGACATCTTCGCCTTCATCATCCTCGGCCTCGTGCTCATCTTCCGGCCCACCGGCCTGCTCGGTGAACGCGTGTCCGACCGCGCCTGAACGGGGAACGCGATGAACGAGCTCGCTTCGGCCGTTCCCTGGCTCGGCCGCCGCAACCCGCAGGCGGCGCGCTGGCTGATCGTCATCGTCGCGATCGCCGCGCCGCTCGTCGCGGTGCTGTTCGGCCGCACCTGGGTGCGCGTGCTCGACTTCGCGCTGCTGTACGTGATGCTCGCGCTCGGCCTGAATCTCGTCGTCGGCTTCGCCGGACTCCTCGACCTCGGCTACATCGCGTTCTACGCGGTGGGCGCCTACACTGCCGCGTTCCTCGCGTCGCCGCATTTCGGCGTGCACCTGCCGTTCTGGATCGTGCTGCCGGTCGCCGCCGGCTGCGCCGCGCTGGCCGGGATCATGCTCGGCTTTCCGGTGCTGCGGCTGCGCGGCGACTACCTCGCGATCGTCACGCTCGGCTTCGGCGAGATCGTGCGCATCTTCCTCAACAACCTGAACTATCCGGTCAACATCACAAACGGGCCGCAGGGCATCAACACGCTCGACCCGCTCGTGCTGTTCGGCTGGGACCTGTCGCGCAACCTCGAAATCACCGAGAACCTGTCGATCAACTCGCTGTTCCTGTACTACTACTTCTTCCTCGCGTGCGTCGCGGGCTCGATCGTGTTCATCCAGCGCCTGCAGGTGTCGCGTGTCGGGCGCGCGTGGGCGGCGATGCGCGACGACGAGCTCGCCGCCAAGGCGATCGGCATCAACACGCGCAATCTGAAGCTGCTCGCGTTCTCGCTCGGCGCGACTTTCGGCGGCGTCGCAGGCGGGCTCTTCGGCGCGTTCCAGGGCTTCGTGTCGCCGGAATCCTTCTCGCTGATGGAGTCGATCGCGGTGCTGACGATGGTGGTGTTCGGCGGCATGGGCAACGTCGCCGGCGCCATCGTCGGGGCGCTGATCCTGTCGGCGCTGCCCGAGATCCTGCGCCACCTCGCGGTGCCGCTGCAGCAGACGCTGTTCGGCACCGTGCTCCTCGACCCCGAAGTGCTGCGCATGCTGCTCTTGTCGCTCGCGATGATCCTGATGATGCTGCTCAAACCCGCCGGCCTGATCCCGGCGCACGCGCGCTACTCCCACGTCGAACACCTGAAACGCCACGGGGTGTCGCGATGATCACGCTGCTCGAAGCGCGCCACATCGACAAGCGCTTCGGCGGCCTGAAAGCGCTGTCGGACGTGTCGCTGACGATCGGCAAGGGCGAGATCTACGGCCTGATCGGCCCGAACGGCGCCGGCAAGACGACGCTCTTCAACGTGCTGAGCGGCGCCTACGCGCCCGACGGCGGCGAGTTCGTGTTCAACGGCGCGGCGCTGCCTTCGGCCAAGCCGCACCTCGTTGTCGCGCAGGGCATCGCGCGCACGTTCCAGAACATCCGCCTCTTTCGCGAGCTGACCGCGCTCGAGAACGTCATGGCCGGGCACCACATCCGCACGAAGGCGAGTGTCTTCGGCATCCTCGTGCAGAACAAGCGCACGCGCGAAGAGGAGCGCCTGACGACCGAACGCGCGTACGAGTTGCTCAAATACGTCGGCATCGAGCGCTTCGCCACCGTGACGGCGAAGAGCCTGTCGTACGGCGACCAGCGCCGCCTCGAGATCGCCCGCGCGCTCGCGACCGAGCCGCGGCTCCTCGCGCTTGACGAGCCCGCAGCCGGCATGAACGCGACCGAGACCGCCCAGCTGAAGCTCCTGATCGAGCAGATCCGCCGCGACGGCATCACGGTGCTGCTGATCGAGCACGACGTGAAGCTCGTGATGGGACTGTGCGACCGCGTCGCGGTGCTCGATTTCGGCTGCAAGATCGCCGAAGGCATTCCGTCGGTCGTGCAGACGGACGAAGCGGTCATCAATGCGTACCTCGGCGGGGGCTGCCGGTATGAACACTGACCCGCCTAACCCGCCCTCGCCGCTGCTGCGACTCGACGGCGTGCAGATCGCGTACAGCGGCATCCAGGCCGTGAAGGGCATCGATCTGCAGCTCCATCGCGGCGAGCGCGTCAGCCTGATCGGCGCGAACGGCGCGGGAAAGACGACGACGCTGAACGCGATCGCCGGCCTGCTGCCGCTCGCCCGCGGTGAAATCCTCTACGACGGCGACCGGATCGGGCAGCTGCCGGCGCACAAGCGGCTGCGCCGCGGCATCGCGCTCGTGCCCGAAGGGCGCGGCATCTTCACGCGCCTCACGGTCGAGGAAAACCTGCGCATGGGCGCGTATTCGCGCCGCGACGCTGCGGGTATCGAAGCCGACCTGGAGCGCGTGTATACGATGCTGCCGCGCATCAAGGAGCGCCTCGCCCAGGTCGCCGGCACGCTGTCCGGCGGCGAGCAGCAGATGCTCGCGATCGGCAGGGCGCTGCTGTCGCGCCCCAAATTGCTGCTGCTCGACGAGCCGTCGATGGGGCTCGCGCCGCTGATCGTCGAGAAGATCTTCGAAGTCCTGCGCTCGGTCGGCAACGAAGGCGTGACGATCCTGCTCGTCGAGCAGAACGCGAACCTCGCGCTGGAATTCTCGCAGCGCGCGTACGTCATGGAATCGGGCCGCATCACGCTGTCGGGCAGCGGCCCGGAACTGCTGACCGACCCGAAAGTGCGGACGGCGTATCTCGGCGAGATCGACGCCGTCGGCGAACGCGGCTGAAGCCGGCGGGCGAGCGGCTCGGGTCAGGCTTCGACGCGCCGCTGCCAGGACAGGAAGCACAACAGGCCGAGCGACATGAAGCCCGCCATGCCGGCCGCGAGCGTCAGCGGCGAGCCCCACAGCAGCGGCGCGAACACTCCCGCAGTCACCGCATTGAGGCTGACCTGCAAAAAGCTCTGGCAGCTCGACGCGAGGCCGCGGCGCGCGGGAAAGCGGTCGAGCGCGATCAGCGTCAGGCTGGGCGTCGCCAGCGCCATGCCGATCGTGTAGAGCGCGATCGGCAGCACCGACCACGGCAGGCCCGGCGTCACCAGCGCGCCGATCAGCACGTTGAGCGCCGCCGCGCCGCCCATGATCGCGAAACCGATCGAGATCGTGCGCCCGTGCTGCCAACGACCGGCCACGCGCCCGGACAGCGCCGAACCGCACACCATGCCGAGCACCGTCGGCACGAACATCCAGCCGAACTGCTGCGGCCCGAGGCCGAGATGGCCGATGAGGAAAGCCGGCGCGGATAGCACGTAAAGGAAGAACCCGTTGAAGTTGAATGCGACCGCCCCGGCAACGAGCAGGAACGCCCCGCTGCCGAGCACTTTCGCGTAGGCGCGGCCGAGGCTGACCGGGTGCAGCGGATGACGTGCCGCGGCGGGCAGCGTCTCGGGCAGGTAACGCCAGGTCAGGTAAGTCAGCCCACCGGCGAAGAGCGCGAGGAACACGAACACCGCGCGCCAGCCGGCGATTGCCAGCAGCAGCCCGCCGATGATCGGCGCAATCGCGGGCGCGATGGCGAAGATCATCGTGACGCGCGCCATCAGCCGCTGCGCCTGCGCGCCGTCGTAGAGGTCGCGGATCACTGCGCGCCCGACCACCATCCCTGCGCCGCCGGACAGCCCCTGCAGCACGCGCCCGGTCCACAGCCATTCGATCGACGGCGCCAGCGCGCATACGAGCGACGCCAGCACGAACAGCACCATCGACCCGAGGATCACGCGCCGCCGGCCGAAATGGTCGGCCAGCGCGCCGTGCCACAGCACCATGAACGCGAAAGTCGCCATGTAGGCCGTCAGCGTCTGCTGCACTTCGATCGGCGTCGCGCCGAGCGACGCGGCAATCGCGGGAAACGCCGGCAGGTAAGTGTCGATCGAAAATGGCCCGATCGCGGCGAGCGCGGCGAGAATCGCCGCGAGCCAGGGCGAGGAAGCAGGCATCGGAATCTCTCTGGGAATCTTCTGTTTTTTCTGTTTTTCTTCGCGTTGCCGCAACTTGGCACGCTTTCGGCCCGCACGCAGCTTTGCCCGCGATGCCCGGCCCGGTCCTGCAACCCGCGCGTCGGCGCGCTAGCGCGTGTCCAGCCCGCGTCGATACTGGATCGCCTCGGCCAGATGCGCCGGACCGATCGCGTCGGCATCGGCCAGATCGGCGATCGTGCGGGCGACTTTCAGGATGCGATGATAACCCCGCGCCGACAGGTTCAACCGCTCGATCGCGTGGGCCAGGAGCTTGCGGCCTTCGGCGTCGGGGGCGCACAACGCATCCACGCGGCCCGCCGCTAGCCGGCTGTTCGGCTCATCCTGGCGCTCGCGCTGGCGCGCCCACGCGCGCTCGACGCGCAGGCGCACCGCTTCGCTAGATTCGCCGGCGGGCTGCGCGAGCATCTCGGCCTGATCGAGCAGCGGCACTTCGATGATGACGTCGATGCGGTCGAGCAGCGGACCCGACAGCTTGCCGCGATAGCGCGTGATCTGGTCTACCGAGCAGCGGCAGCGGGCGCTGCCGGCATGGCCGCAGGGACAGGGGTTCATCGCCGCGACGAGCTGGAAGCGGGCGGGGAATTCCGCGCGGCGCCGCGCGCGCGACACGGTCACGAGGCCGGTTTCGAGCGGCTCGCGCAGGGCCTCGAGCACGCGCCGGTCGAATTCGGGCAGTTCGTCGAGGAACAGCACGCCGTGGTGCGCGAGGCTGATCTCGCCCGGCCGCGGATCGGCGCCGCCGCCGACGAGCGCCGGGGCCGAGGCCGAGTGGTGCGGCGCGCGATACGGCCGGCGTCCCCAGTGCCGCACGTCGAACGACCCTTCGATCGACTGGATCGCCGCGCTCTCGATCGCTTCGGCCTGCTCCATCGGCGGCAGCAGTCCGGGCAGGCGCCGCGCGAGCATCGACTTGCCGGTCCCTGGCGGCCCGAACAGCAACAGCGAATGCTGTCCGGCTGCGGCGACTTCGAGCGCGCGGCGTGCCTGGAGCTGTCCCTTGACTTCGGCGAGATCGGCTTCGGGCGGCCCGCCCCGCCCACGCAGCGGAGGCGCGTGAGGCGGCAGCACGGCATGCCCGTTCAGATGCCCGCATACCGCGAGCAGGCTCGCCGCGGCCAGCACGCTCGCACCTTCGGCGAGCGCCGCCTCGTCCGCATTGGCGACCGGCAGCACCAGCGCGCGCCGTTCGCGGGCGGTTTCGAGCGCGACCGCGAGCGCGCCGCGCACCGGGCGCAGCGCGCCGTTCAGCGACAGCTCGCCGACAAACTCGTGCCGCGACAGCGCCCCCGCATCGATCTGGCCGGATGCCGCAAGGATGCCCAGCGCGATCGGCAGGTCGAAGCGTCCGCCCTCTTTCGGCAGGTCCGCCGGGGCGAGGTTGACGGTGATGCGGCGCTGCGGGAACTCGAACTGCGACGTGACGATCGCGGCCCGCACGCGATCGCGCGCCTCGCGCACTTCGGTGTCGGCGAGCCCGACGAGGTTGAAAGCGGGCAGGCCGTTGGCGAGGTGGACTTCGACCGTCACTTCCGGTGCGGCAAGGCCGACCAGCGCGCGGGTACGTACGAGAGCCAGCGACATCGAAGTCTCCGGAATGGACTGGCAGCAGTCTACCGGAGACGGGTTCGATGACAAACGCCTAGATGGGTCCGCCGCCCCGCGTTGCGCCGGACGAAGTGGCGGCGGCGCGGGACGTCAGCCGACGTCGTTTTCGGTGCGCACGCGCGTCAGCTCGGATTCCAGCGCAGCGACGCGGTCTTCGAGTTCGGCGAGTTTTTGCCGCGTATGGGCGAGCATTTCGCGCTGGACGTCGAATTCCTCGCGCGTGACCAGATCGAGCTTGCTGAAGGCGCTGCCGAGCAGGGCTTTGGCGTTCTTCTCGAAATCGCGGGCCGGATTGCTCCCGGCAATTTCGGAAAGCTTGGCGCCGAGTTCATCGAGGATGCGGGGACCGGGCATGGCGGCACCTGTGCGGCGGTTGTGATGGGAGGGGCAGTTTATCACGGCAGATTTCGGCCCGCGGGCAGCAAAGGATCCGCGATGCACCATCGTGCGTCGGACGCACCGTTCCGGTGCATCACGAAAAGCACAGGCGTTGCACGTTGCACCAAAACCCCCTTCGCGCAGGCCACGGATCCGCATAACTAATTTGATAATCATATGGTTAGAGGCCAGTTCCGCGACATGGCATCGATCGTGCTTATGGTGCACTGCCAGATAATTTCCCTCGCTGAAGGAGCACTTAATGCGCAAGAGCACAATCGCCGCCGCCCTCTTCACCCTCGTGCCGGCGGTCAGCACGGGCTCGGTCCTCGCCGCCGATGGTCCCTTCACCGCGAACGTCAGCCTGGTCACCGACTATGCGTACCGCGGCATCAGCCAGACCGATGAACGGCCGGCACTGCAGGGCGGGTTCGACTACGCCGGCGACAGCGGCTTCTATGTCGGCGTCTGGGGCACGAACGTCTCGTGGCTGCGTGATGCCGAAACGGACTCGTCATCCGGCAACAGCCTCGAACTGGACGTGTATGGCGGCTACCGGACCGCATTCGGCGCGCTCGGTTTCGATATCGGCCTGCTGCAGTACTACTACCCGGGCGACTTCGACCGCTCGTGGCGGCGCGACACCGGGCTGTCGAAGCCGGACACGCTCGAAGGCTACGTCGGGCTGAGCTGGGAATTAATGACGTTCAAGTATTCCCATGCCTTCACCGATCTGTTCGGCACGCCCGATTCGGACCACAGCAAGTACTTCGACCTGACGGCGAGCCACGAAGTGATGCCCGGCCTGTCGCTTAGCGCGCACGTCGGCCGCCAGGTCGTCACCGGCCCCGCCGAGTCGTACACCGACTGGAAGATCGGCGCGACGCAGGCGGTCGGCGACTTCACGCTCGGCCTGCATTACGTCGATACCGACCTCGACGACGTCGACCTCGCCGAGGAGCGCGTGATCCTCTCGCTGAGCCGGACCTTCTGAACCCCACCGCTGCCGCGGGCACATCCCGCCCGACTTAAAGGAAAGACCATGAAATTCGTCACTGCCATCATCAAGCCGTTCAAGCTCGACGAAGTGCGCGAAGCGCTCTCGGCGATCGGCGTGCAGGGCATCACCGTCACTGAAGTCAAGGGTTTCGGTCGCCAGAAAGGTCACACGGAGCTGTATCGCGGCGCCGAATACGTCGTCGATTTTCTGCCCAAAGTGAAGATCGAAGCCGCGATCCACCCGGATCTGCTCGACCAGGCGATCGAGGCGATCGAAAAATCGGCCACGACCGGCAAGATCGGCGACGGCAAGATCTTCGTTTTCGATCTCGAACAGGCGATCCGCATCCGCACCGGCGAAACCGGGCCCGACGCGCTGTAACGGAGAAAAAATCATGAAGAAACTTTATGCAATGCTGCCCGCGGCGCTTGCGCTCGGGCTGGCCGGCGGCGGGGCACTCGCCCAGGACGCTGCAACGGCGGTCGCACCCGCGGTCGAAGCGGCCACGGCAGCGCCGATCGTCGAGAAAGGCGACGTCGCGTGGATCATGACGTCGACGCTGCTCGTGCTGTTCATGGCGCTGCCGGGCCTCGCGCTGTTCTACGGCGGCCTCGTGCGCTCGAAGAACATGCTGTCGGTGCTGATGCAGGTGATGGTCGTGTTCTCGCTGATCGCAGTGCTGTGGGTGTTCTACGGCTACAGCCTCGCCTTCACCGAAGCGACTCCGTTCATCGGCTCGCTCGACAAGCTGTTCCTCGCCGGCGTCACGATCGACACGCTCGCCGACACTTTCACCGACAACGTCAAGCTGCCCGAGTACGCGTTCATCGCGTTCCAGGCGACGTTCGCCGGCATCACCGGTGCGCTGGTCGTCGGCGCGTTCGCCGAACGGATGAAGTTTTCCGCGGTGCTGGTGTTCTCGGTGATCTGGTTCACGCTGTGCTACCTGCCGATCTGCCACATGGTGTGGGGCCCGGGCGGGCTGCTGCTCGACGACGGCGCGCTCGATTTCGCCGGCGGCACGGTCGTGCATATCAACGCCGGGGTCGCGGGCCTGGTCGGCGCGTACATGGTCGGCAAGCGGATCGGCTTCGGTCGCGAAGCGCTGACGCCGCATTCGCTGACGCTGACGATGGTCGGCGCGTCGATGCTGTGGGTCGGCTGGTTCGGCTTCAACGCCGGCTCGAACCTCGAAGCGACATCGGGTGCGGCGCTGGCGTTCATCAACACGCTGGTCGCGACCGCCGCCGCGGTGCTCGCGTGGTCGCTCGGCGAGGCGCTATTCAAGGGCCGTCCGTCGATGCTTGGCGCCGCGTCGGGCGCGGTCGCGGGTCTCGTCGCGATTACGCCGGCGTGCGGCTCGGTCGGGCCGATGGGCGCGATCGTCATCGGCCTGCTCTCGGGCTTCGTCTGCCTGTGGGGCGTCAATGGCCTGAAGCGCATGCTCGGCGCGGACGATGCCCTCGACGTGTTCGGCGTGCATGGCGTCGGCGGCATCCTCGGCGCGATCCTGACCGGCGTGTTCACCGCGCCGTCGCTCGGCGGCACCGGTGCCGAGGATTTCTCGATCGCTGGCCAAGTCTGGATCCAGACCTATAGTGTACTCATCACGATCGCATGGTCGGCCGTCGTCGCGGTGTTCGCCTACAAGGCCGCCGACATCCTCGTCGGGTTGCGGGTGCCCGAAGAAGAAGAACGCCAGGGGCTCGATGTCAGCGCCCACGGCGAGACGGCGTACCACCACTGAGCTTTGCGGCCGGGGTTCCCTCCTCTTCCCCGGCCACTGGACGGGCGCCCCGTATGGGGCGCCCGTTTTTCATCTGCGGTCGGAAAAAAAGAAAGGAGGCTTGCGCCTCCTTCCGCGTTTTCGGCTGCGCCGCAGCGCGCTTACGCGATCGTCCAGGTCTCGCCGCCTTGCAGCAGATCGGCGAGGCGGCCGTCGCCTTTTTTCGCGCGCACGTCGGCGTGCAGCTGCGCGTTGAGCTCGTCGTAGCTGTCCGTGCGCACTGAACGGAATACGCCCAGCGGGACCGGCAGGTCGGGCGTGTCGAACTGCGACAGGAAGAACGCGAGGCCGCTGTGCGCCGCTTTCTCGTCATGCACGACGAGTTCGCTCTCGGCGACGCCGCCTTCGCCGAGCGTCACGACTTCCGGCTCCATGCCGCGCAGGCGGATGCCGCGGTCGCGCGCCTTGCCGAACACCAGCGGCTTGCCGTCCTCGAGGATCACGCGCGCGTCGTCCCGGGTCGCCTTGTCGGTGAGGTTCGAATACGCGCCATCGTTGAACACGATGCAGTTCTGCAGGATCTCGACGAACGCCGTGCCCTTGTGCGCTGCGGCGCGCGCGAGCACCGACGCGAGATGCGGCAGGTCGGTGTCGACCGAGCGGGCGACGAACGTCGCACCGGCGCCGAGCGCGAGCGCGACTGGCGAGAACGGCCGGTCGATGCTGCCGAGCGGCGTGCTCTTGGTCTTCTTGCCCATTTCGGAAGTCGGCGAATACTGGCCTTTCGTCAGGCCGTAGATGCGGTTGTTGAGCAGGATGATCTTCAGGTCGACGTTGCGGCGCATCGCGTGGATGAAGTGATTGCCGCCGATCGCGAGCGCATCGCCGTCGCCGGTGACGACCCACACCGACAGTTCGGGCCGGGCGAGCTTCAGCCCGCTCGCGATTGCCGGGGCGCGCCCGTGGATGCTGTGCATCCCGTACGTGTCCATGTAGTACGGGAAGCGGCTCGAGCAGCCGATGCCCGAGATGAAGGCGAAGTTCTCGCGCGGGATGCCGAGCGTGGGCAAGAGCTTCTGGATCTGCGCGAGGATGGCGTAGTCGCCACAGCCAGGACACCAGCGCACGTCCTGGTTCGATTCGAAGTCTTTTTTCGTCAGCGCGACGGGTGCGGACATGTCGTTCATGATGATCTTCCTGTAACGGTGGGGCTCGTGGACGCGGCGCAGTGCGTGCGTCAGCTCAGTTCGAGGATGCGGTCATGGATTTCGCTGACCTTGAAGGGCTTGCCCTGCACCTTGTTCAGCGGCACGACGTCGCACAGGTAGCGTTCGCGCAGCAGCTTCGAGAGTTGCCCCATATTGAGTTCCGGCACCAGCACGGTCTTGTAGCGTCCGAGCAGCTCGCCGAGATCCGGCGGCAGCGGGTTCAGGTGGCGCAGATGCACGTGCGCGACCGAGCGACCTTCGGCCTCCGCCTTCTCGCGCGCCTGCGCGATCGTGCCGTAGGTGCTGCCCCAGCCGATGACGAGCAGGTCGCCAAACGCCGGCCCCTCGACCGTTATCGGCGGGATGTCCTGCGCGGTACCGGCGACTTTGGCGGCGCGCACTTCGACCATGCGCTGGTGGTTCAGCGGATCGTGCGAGATGTTGCCGGTGAGGAAGTCCTTTTCCAGGCCGCCGACGCGGTGCTCCATGCCCGGCGTGCCGGGGCGCACCCAGGCGCGTGCGAGATTCTCGTCGCGCGCGTACGGCTGGAAACCTTCCGGGTCGGTGCGATAACTGACCTCGACTTTCGGCAGGCTCGCGACGTCGGGAATCCGCCACGGCTCGGCAGCGTTCGCGATGCCGCCGTCAGTCAAGAGGATCACCGGCGTCATGTACTTGACGGCGATGCGGAACGCCTCGATCGCGCAGTCGAAGCAGTCGGCCGGCGAGCGCGCCGCGATCACTGGGATCGGGCATTCGCCGTTGCGCCCGTAGATCGCCTGCAGCAGGTCGGACTGCTCGATCTTCGTCGGCAGGCCGGTCGACGGGCCGCCGCGCTGCACGTTGACGATCACCAGCGGCAGCTCGAGCATCACCGCGAGGCCCATCGCTTCGGTCTTCAGCGCCATGCCGGGGCCGGAGGTCGTCGTCAGGCCGAGGGCGCCGCCGTAGGCTGCGCCGATCGTCGAGCAGATGCCGGCGATCTCGTCCTCGGCCTGGTAAGTCGTGACGTTGAAATGCTTCAGCCCGGACAGTTCGTGCAGGATGTCGGTCGCCGGCGTGATCGGGTACGAACCGAGGAAAAGCCCGACGCCAGCCGACTCGGACGCGGCGACGAAGCCGAGCGCCGCGGCATGGTTGCCGGTGATGCTGCGATAGATGCCCGGCTTTGCTGCCGCTTCGCGAACCTGGTAGGTCGCGGCGAAGATCTCGGCGGCGTCGGCATACGCGAAGCCGGCGCGCAGCGCATTGACGTTGGCGTCGGCGAATTCGGGCTTCTTCGCGAACTTCTCGTAAATGTCGGCGATTTCGTCCTCGATCGGCCGGCCGTACAGGCACAGCATCAGGCCGAGCGCGAAGTAGTTCTTGCAGCGGCCGACTTCCTTCTTCGACAGGCCGGAGTCACGCAGCGCCGCCGCGGTCAGCGCCGAGATGTCGATCTTGAAGAGGCGATAGCCGTCGAGGCTGCCGTCCTCGAGCGGATTGCTCGTGTAGCCGGCTTTCGCGAGGTTCGTGTCGGCGAACGCGCCGGTGTTCGCGATGATGATGCCGCCGTGCTTGACATCCGCAAGGTTCGTCTTCAGCGCCGCCGGGTTCATCGCGACGAGCGCGTCGGGCGCGTCGCCGGAGGTGAACACCTGCCGCGACCCGTACTGAATCTGGTAGCCGGACACGCCGAACAGCGTGCCGGTCGGCGCACGGATTTCGGACGGGTAGTCGGGGTGGGTCGCAAAGCCGTGACCCGCCTTCGCGACGGCTTTCGAGAATTCCGAACCGGTGAGCTGCATGCCGTCGCCGGAGTCGCCGACGAAACGGATCACGACGCTGTCGAGTTCCTCGACCGGGCGCGATGCCGCGGCTTCGCCTCGCGGTGCGAGGGACGGATCGGCGACGCTTTCGCGCTGCACGCTGTTCTCGAGTACTGCTTCGGACGTCTGT
Organism: Aromatoleum buckelii; assembly: GCF_012910785.2. Lineage (GTDB taxonomy): Bacteria > Pseudomonadota > Gammaproteobacteria > Burkholderiales > Rhodocyclaceae > Aromatoleum > Aromatoleum buckelii. The sequence continues at coordinate 148,594 of NZ_WTVH02000008.1, forward strand.
TCGAATGCTGTCATGTCGCTCCTCCGTGGGGTCGTCCTGCCGGCACCCGCCGCCGGGCGTTTTTCAGGGCAGGTCCGGGGTCTGAGCTTGATTACAAACTGTTTGACGTCAAACTATATTGACGACGATCAAGAAAAGCGAAAGTCGACGTGTGGACGGGTTGGGGCGGCTGCGATGTCACGTATGCTGTCGATCGGCACAAACTCTTGCCGCCCGGATAAAAACACAACGCGTCGCACGGCGACAGCCCAGGCGCCGAGCACGAGAACGAGGAGACGGGGATGCAGCGCAACGCAGCCGCGGCGGACACCGCGGCGATCCTGTTGGCATTGATCGCGGGCTGCATCGCCGCCGCACAGGTCGGCAAGGTACCGCCCGCAATCGAGGCGATCCGCGCGGAACTGTCGATGAGCCTGGTCCAGATCGCGTGGGTCGCGAGCGCGATCAGCGCAGCGACCGCAGCACTCGGCATCGCGGTCGCGCTCACGATGGCGCGCCGCGGCGCACATACCGGCCTGCTGAACGGTTTGATCCTGCTCACGCTCGGCTCGGTCGGCGGTGCGGAGGCGAGTTCCGGCAACCTGTTGCTCGTCTCGCGCATCCTCGAAGGAACGGGCTTCGTCCTCGTCGTCGTGTCCGCGCCGTCGCTGATCGCCTCGACGCTCGCGCACACGCCTCAACGGCGCCGGCTGTGGCTGACCCTGTGGAGCTGCTACATGCCGGTCGGCATCGCGCTGACGATGGGTCTCGCGCCGCTGATCCTCGAAGCCGGCGGCTGGCGCAGCCTGTGGTGGTGGAACGCGGGACTCCTCGCGGTCTGCTCGGCAGTGGCGTTCTCGTACCGCAACCGCCTGCGGGACGCGACCCGCGCGGCCGCCGGACCGACGGCCCCGCCGCCGTCGTGGCGCGCGCTGCGGCAACCGGGCTCGTGGCTGATGGGGATCTCTTTCGGCGCCTTCGCGGCGATCTGGTTCGTGATCGCGACCTGGCTGCCGTCGTTCGCGGTCGAGTACATGGGCTACACCGCGCGGGGCGCGACCTGGCTGACCGCGCTCGCGGTCGTCGGCAACATCGCGGGCAACCTCGGCGCGGGCTTCCTCGCCGCGGCCGGCCTGCCGCGCTGGGCGGTGATCGCGGGCGTGCAGGTGATGCTCGGCGCGCTCGGCTGGCTGGTGTTCTCGGCCGACGCCGACCCGCTGCTGCGTTCGCTCGCCGCGATCGTCGCGTGCGCCGGGGCGGGCGCGCTGCCCGCGACGGTGATGGCCGGCGTGCCGATCCACGCCCGCAACCCGCAGCAGATCCTCGTCGCGAACGGCATCCTGTTCCAGTGCGCGAACCTCGGCTCGCTTGCCGGCCCGCCGGCGGTGGCGGCGGCCGTCACCGCGCTCGGCGGCTGGAACGGCGGGCGCTGGCTGATTCCCGCGATCGCGATGCTCGGGGTGCTGGCCGCCGTCGCGCTGCGCGGCGTCGAGAGGCGGATCGCCGACGCCGACAGTGTCACCGGCGCTGGATTCGCAGGCGCAGACGCCGGCGCATCGCAGTAGCGCCTCGCAGGCGCGTGGTCGCGCCGAGGGCAGCCGGACGCGCCCGGATCGCCGATCGCGGCAGCGCCTCACCCTTGGCAGTCGATCTCGTCGCGGTGGCCGAAGCCGACGGAGTTGTCGATGAAATACAGCCGCTCGGGCACGAAGCGGTACCAGCGCACTTTCGCCAGCGCCTTGACGATCGCGGCCGGGGCCAGCGCGAGCTTGCCGACGACCGGGTACCTGTCGCCATACAGACGGCGCGCGCGCTTTTCCTCGTCGCCCGACACTTCGCAGGCCAGCCCTTCGGCCTGGACGCCCTTGATCTGCGGCCAGTCCGCGTAGTCTTCCTGCACCGTGATCGCGACCCGTGCGGGCGCGGCGATCGCGGCGGCGTGCCGGCTTGCCGGCGCCGACAGGAAATACAGCGTGAAGCCGTCGCTGACGTAGAACACCGCCGCGGCCCACGGGCCGTCGCTGCCGTGCGTCGCGAGCGTCATCACGTGGTGCGTCTGCAGGTACGCGAGCGCCGCCTCCCGCGCCGCCGCTGCGGTCAAGATTCCACGCTCCCCGGCTCGCGCAGAGGCTGCGGCGTCGCCCGCGCGTGGCCGCTTTCGTGCAGCCGCTTGAGCCGGTACGCGAGCTGCGGCCGGCTCAGGCCGAGCATGCGCGCCGCCGATGACAGGTTGCCGCGCGCCTTGTCCGTCGCGGCCTCCATCAGCATCGCCTCGACCTGGTCGAGCGTCATCGTGCCGTCGCACACCGCGTCACAGATCGACTTGCCGGCGTCGCCCTCCCCGGCGTCGAGCTTGCCGTCCGGGTCGAGCCCGAACTCGCGAGCCTCGTTGCCCCAAGACAGGAACAGGTGCTCGACTTCGATGCGCGTGCCGTGCGGCGCGAGGATCACGCCGCGTTCGACGGTGTTCTGCAGCTCGCGGATGTTGCCGGGCCACGCGTAAGTGGTCAGCGCACGCTTGGCCTTGTCGGTGAAACCGAGCAGCTTCTTGCCGTTGATCGCGGCGTGCTTTTCGAGGAAATGCTTGGCGAGGACGGAGATGTCCTCGCGGCGTTCGCGCAGCGGCGGGATATTGATCTGGTAGGCGTTGAGGCGATAGTAAAGGTCGGCGCGGAAACGCCCTTCCTTGACGAGCTGCGGCAACCCGACATTGGTGGCGGCGACGAGGCGCACGTTGATCTTGCGGGTCCGGTCGTCGCCGAGGCGCTCGACTTCACCTTCCTGCAGCACGCGCAGCAGTTTGCTCTGCGCGGTCAACGGCAGGTCGCCGATCTCGTCGAGGAACAGCGTGCCGCCGTCGGCGCGCTCGAAACGCCCCGGGCGCGACACCAAGGCGCCGGTGTAGGCGCCTTTCTCGACGCCGAAAAGCTCGGATTCGACCAGATCGTGCGGGATCGCTGCGCAGTTGATCGCGACGAGCGGACGGTCGCGGCGCGTGCTCATCTCGTGCAGCGCGCGCGCGAACAGCTCCTTGCCGACTCCGGTCTCGCCGAGCAGCAGCACCGAGATGGGGCTCGCCGCCGCCTGACTCAGCAGCTCGAGCGCGGCGCGAAAACCCGGCGAAGTGCCGATCATGTCGCCGGGAATCTGATTCTTCTCGCCGATCGTCGAGCGCAGCTGCACGACTTGCGTCTGCAGGTCGATCAATTGATCGGCGATCGATTCCGGCGTGAAGAAGCGCATGTGCTCGTCGGCATCCTCCCACTCCTCGACCGGCTTGCCGACGATGCGGCAGCCCTCGTCGCCCATGCCGACGCATTCGACTTCCTTGTACAGGATCGAACGTCCCATGAACGCGGAAGTGTAGCCGCAGGCGTAGCCGATCTGCGTCCAGCACACCGGCTCGTCGTGGATGCCGAAGTGCCGCCGGTGCGACTGGCCTTCCCACGAGTTGATCCAGCGGAACTCGCCGTAGAAGCTGCCGGACGCGCGGTCGAACTCGACGCGGATCGGCACGACGCCGACGTTGCCTTCGAGCGCGTGCAGCCGTGGTCCGGTCATGAAAATTTCCATGTCCGTCATGTCCTGCGCGCGGGTACGCACGAGCTCGGCGTCGCGCATCCCCGAAGCGTAGCCCATGCGCAGCAGCAGCCCGCGCGCACGGGCGATGCCCAGCGTGTCGATCAGTTCCTTGCGCAGGGACGCCTGCGCTTCCGCATGCACGAGCAGCATGCGGTGTTCGTGAAGCCATATCTGTCCGGTGTCGGAACAGAAATGCACGCGTGACCTCAGGTCAGCGCCGTCTGCGCGGCTCGCGTCTTGGAGCTTGGTCATGCCTCGCCCTCCTCCTGGATCGCTTGTTCTACGCGTCGCCGCGGCCTCTCGTGTTGACCTGGATCAAGGAATTAAGGCACCGGCTACCCTGACGAATCGGCGCCGCCCCTGAACCATGGTTCACCAAATCCTGAACGACGGTTCACCAAATGATCAAGCCGCGCGCCCGAGGACGGTGAAATCTCATCAATTGGTAAAGCCGCGGTCGCAGCCCCCTACGCGGTGGCGGCCGGAGTTCGGCGCCCTTCCGGACCATTTGCGTCACCGCCTGAAAACGCCTCCATCGCGCGCCGCACGGGCGCTCCGGCTCCGCCCAGGCGTCTGCGGAAGGCCCGTCCGGCCGCCCGCCCGCCGCGACAATGGCACACCCCTTGCGAAGGGACTCCGGCAGACGTCGTCCAACAAATCCGGTTGCCGCGATCGCCACCGGAACTACAAAGGAGGGGGCATCAGATGAAGTTTCCTGTTCCGCACGACATCAAGGCCAAGACGATTCCGGGGACCGAAGGCTGGGAGCGGATGTATCCGTACCAGTACCAGTTCGTCACCGACGACCCGCAGCGCAACCAGTACGAGAAGGACACGTTCTGGTTTTACGACGGGCTGCATTACCCGGAGCCGCTGTACCCGTTCGACACGATCTGGGACGAGGCCTGGTACCTCGCGCTGTCGCAGTTCAACAATCGCATCTTCCAGGTGCCGCCGGTGCGCGGCGTCGATCACCGCATCATCAACGGCTACGTCTATATCTCGCCGGTGCCGGTCAAAGACCCCGCCGAGATCGGCGCGCGGGTGCCGAATTTCATGGAGCGCGCGGGCTTCTACTACAAGAACTGGGACGAGCTGGAAGCGAAGTGGAAAGTGAAGATGGAAGCGACGATCGCCGAACTCGAGGCGCTCGAGATCCCGCGCCTGCCCGACATCGAGGATCTGTCGGTCGTCACCGACGGCGTTGGCGAGTCGAAAGGCTACCACCTGCTGAAAAACTACGATGACCTGATCAACCTCGGCATCAAGTGCTGGCAGTACCACTTCGAGTTCCTGAACCTCGGTTACGCGGCCTACGTGTTCTTCATGGACTTCACGCAGAAGCTGTTCCCGAGCATCCCGATGCAGCGCGTCACGCAGATGATCTCCGGCATCGACGTGATCATGTACCGGCCGGACGACGAGCTGAAGGAACTGGCGAAGAAGGCGGTCGCGCTCGAAGTCGATGGCATCGTCGCCGGCCACCGCGAATGGGACGACGTCCGCGCGGCGCTCGACGGCCATCGCCATGGCGCGGAATGGCTCGCGGCGTTCGAGAAAGCGCGCTACCCGTGGTTCAACATCTCGTCGGGTACCGGCTGGTTCCACACCGACCGCAGCTGGAACGACAACCTCAACATCCCGCTCGACGGCATCCAGACCTACATCGGCAAGCTGCGCGCCGGCGTCGCGATCGATCGGCCAATGGAAGCAGTGCGCGCCGAACGCGAGCGGATCACCGCGGAATACCGTGCCCTCATCGAAAACGACGAAGACCGCAAGCAGTTCGACGAGTTGCTCGGCTGCGCGAAAACGGTGTTCCCGTACGTCGAGAACCATCTCTTCTACGTCGAACACTGGTTCCACTCGGTGTTCTGGAACAAGATGCGCGAAGTCGCCGCGATCATGAAGGAACACGGCATGATCGCCGACATTGAGGACATCTGGTACCTGCGCCGCGATGAGATCAAGCAGGCGCTGTGGGATGTCGTTACGGCGTGGGCGACCGGCGTCACGCCGCGCGGCACCGCGACTTGGCCGCCTGAAATCGAATGGCGCAAAGGCGTGATGCAGAAGTTCCGCGACTGGAACCCGCCGCCGGCGATCGGCGTCGCGCCAGAAGTCATCCAGGAGCCTTTCACGATCGTGCTGTGGGGCGTGACGAACAACTCGCTGTCCGACTGGGCCGCGGTGCAGGACATCGGCGACCCCGACAGCATCACCGAGCTGAAAGGCTTTGCCGCGAGCCCCGGCACGGTCGAAGGCCCCGCCCGCGTGTGCCGCAGTGCCGAGGACATCCGCGACCTGCAGGAAGGCGAGATTCTCGTCGCGCCGACGACGTCGCCATCGTGGGCGCCGGCCTTCGCCAAGATCAAGGCCTGCGTCACCGACGTTGGTGGCGTCATGAGCCACGCCGCGATCGTGTGCCGCGAATACGGTATGCCGGCGGTTGTCGGCACGGGCGTGTCGACGCGCGTGATCCGCACCGGCATGACGTTGCGCGTGGATGGCTCATCCGGCGTGATCTCGATCATCACGGCCTGAAGAGGTGACTCCGATGGGAAGCATTATTTCTGAAGCGGCCCTGCCCTGGGCCGCCCTCGACAGCGTCGCGCCGAAAGTGTGCTCTTTCGAGGACTGCGGCAAAGACTCGGTGCAGCTGGTCGGCGGCAAGTGCGCGTCGCTCGGCGAGCTGATCAACGCGGGCGTGCGGGTGCCGCCGGGCTTCGCGCTGACCACCCGGGGCTATGCCCAGTTCATGCGCGAGGCCGGCATCCAGGCCGAAGTCGCGGCGCTCCTCGACGGCCTCGATCACGAGGACATGGACAAGCTCGAGGAGGCCTCGCACGCGATCCGCGAGATGATCGAGTCGCGTCCGCTGCCGATCGAGCTCGAGGACCTGATCGCCGAGTCTTACCGCAAGCTGTCGGTGCGCTGCTACCTGCCGGCGGTGCCGGTCGCGGTGCGCTCCTCTGCGACCGCCGAGGATCTGCCGGGCGCGAGCTTCGCCGGCCAGCAGGACACCTACCTGTGGATCCGCGGCGTCGATGACGTGATCCATCACGTGCGGCGGTGCATCTCCAGCCTCTACACCGGGCGGGCGATCGCCTACCGCATGAAGATGGGATTCCCGCACGAACAGGTCGCGATCAGCGTCGGGATCCAGAAGATGGCGAACGCCTACACCGCGGGCGTGATGTTCACCGTGCATCCGGCGACCGGCGACCGTTCGGTGATCGTCATCGACGCGAACTTCGGCTTCGGCGAATCGGTGGTTTCGGGCGAGGTCACGCCGGACAACTTCGTCGTCAACAAGATCACGCTCGACATCATCGAGCGGACGATCTCGACGAAGGAGATCTGCCACACCGTCGATCTGAAAACCCAGAAGTCGATCGCGCTTCCAGTGCCAGTCGAGCGCCAGAACATCCAGTCGATCACCGATGACGAAATCGGCGAACTCGCATGGATGGCCAAGAAAATCGAAAAGCACTACGGCCGTCCGATGGACATCGAGTGGGCGATCGACAAGAACCTGCCGGCGGGCGGGAACATTTTCATCCTGCAGGCGCGCCCCGAGACGATCTGGAGCAATCGGCAGAAAACCACCGGTGCGGCAAGCAGCACGTCGGCGATGGATTACATCGTGTCGAGTCTGCTCGCCGGAAAACGACTCAGCTAGGAGGGCGACCAAAGTGATCGTACGTAACTGGATGCAGCCGAATCCGACGGTGCTGACCGGCGACACCCTGCTGTCCGAGGCGAAGCGGATCCTGTCGGAAGCCAATGTCCACGCGCTGCCGGTCGTCGATGACGGTCGCCTGCGCGGGCTCATCACGCGGGTCAATTGCCTGCGGGCCGCGCACGCCGCGCTGCGCACCCAGGACACCGACGAGCTCAGCTATTTCTCGAATCACGTCAAGGTCAAGGACATCATGGTCCGCAACCCGGCGACGATCGACGCCGACGACACGATGGAACACTGCCTGCAGGTCGGGCAGGAGCACGGCGTCGGCCAGTTGCCGGTGATGGATGACGGCAATGTCGTGGGCATGATCTCGGCGATCGAGATGTATTCGCTGGCTGCGCATTTCCTCGGTGCCTGGGAAAAGCGCAGCGGGGTGACGCTCGCGCCGATCGAGCTCAAGCCGGGAACGATGGGCCGCATCGTCGACATCGTCGAATCGGCGAACGCCGAACTGCTCGCAATCTATCCGATCAGCATCGGCCACCTGAACGCGTCCTCCGCGTCGCACGCCAAGAAAGTGATCGTCCGCTTCCACGCCGCCGACAACGACACGGTGATCCGCGCGCTCGCAAACGCAGGATTCGAAGTCATCGAATCCGTCCAGGCAATGCATTGAACCCTTATTGAACCCCTCCCGCTGACCTGCACCGTCACCTATCAAGGAGTTTTCGAATGGACCTGAGATATTTCATCAACCAGTGCGCCGAAGCTCATGAACTGAAGCGCGTCACGACCGAAGTCGACTGGAATCTGGAGATCTCCCACGTCTCCAAGCTGACCGAGGAGAAGAAAGGTCCGGCGCTGCTGTTCGAGAGCATCAAGGGCTACGACACCCCCGTCTTCACCGGCGCGTTCGCGACGACGAAGCGCCTCGCGATCATGCTCGGCCTGCCGCACGACCTGACGCTGTGCCAGTCGGCGCAGCAGTGGATGAAGAAGACGATCACGTCCGAAGGCCTGATCAAGGCGAAGGAAGTGAAGGACGGTCCGGTGCTCGAAAACGTGCTCAGCGGCGACAAAGTCGACCTGAACATGTTCCCGGTGCCGAAGTTCTTCCCGCTCGACGGCGGACGCTACATCGGCACGATGGTGTCGGTGGTGCTGAAGGACCCGGAGACCGGCGAGGTCAACCTCGGCACCTACCGCATGCAGATGCTCGACGACAAGCGCTGCGGCGTGCAGATCCTGCCCGGCAAGCGCGGCGAGCGGATCATGAAGAAGTACGCGAAGATGGGCAAGAAGATGCCTGCGGCGGCGATCATCGGCTGCGACCCGCTGATCTTCATGGCGGGCACCTTGATGCACAAGGGCGCGTCCGACTACGACATCACTGGCACGGTGCGCGGCCAGCAGGCCGAGTTCCTGATGGCGCCGCTGACCGGCCTCCCGGTGCCCGCCGGTGCCGAGATCGTGCTCGAAGGGGAGATCGACCCGAACGCTTTCCTGCCCGAAGGGCCGTTCGCCGAATACACCGGCTACTACACCGACGAGTTGCACAAGCCGATCCCGAAGCCGGTGCTCGAAGTCAAACAGATCCTGCACCGCAACAACCCGATCCTGTGGGCGACCGGCCAAGGCCGGCCGGTGACCGACGTGCATATGCTGCTCGCCTTCACGCGCACCGCGACCTTGTGGACGGAGCTCGAGCAGATGCGCGTGCCGGGCATCAGCTCGGTGTGCGTGCTGCCGGAGTCCGCCGGCCGCTTCTGGGCCGTCGTGTCGGTCAAGCAGTCCTACCCCGGCCACTCGCGCCAGGTCGCCGACGCAGTGATCGGCAGCAACACCGGCAGCTACGGCATCAAGGGCGTCATCACCGTCGATGAGGACATCCAGGCCGACGACCTGCAGCGCGTGTTCTGGGCGCTGTCGTGCCGTTACGACCCGATGCGCGGCACCGAACTCATCAAGCGCGGCCGCTCGACGCCGCTCGACCCGGCGCTCGACCCGGACGGCGACAAGCTCACGACGTCGCGCATCCTGATGGACGCCTGCATTCCATACGAATGGAAACAGAAGCCGGTCGAGGCGCGCATGGACGAAGAGATGCTCGCGAAGATCCGCGCCCGCTGGCACGAGTACGGCATCGACATCTGAAGCACGGACTGGCTACGCGAAGAGCAACCACTCAAGCAGGGACGGAGACATGGAACAGGCAAAGAACATCAAGCTGGTGATCCTCGACGTCGACGGCGTGATGACCGACGGGCGCATCGTCATCAACGACGAAGGCATCGAATCGCGCAACTTCGACATCAAGGACGGCATGGGCGTCGTCGTGCTGCAGCTGTGCGGCATCGACGTCGCGATCATCACGTCGAAGAAGTCCGGCGCGGTGCGCCATCGCGCCGAGGAGCTGAAGATCAAGCGGTTTTACGAGGGCATCAAGAAGAAGACCGAGCCGTACGGACAGATGCTCGAGGAGATGAACATCACCGACGCCGAAGTCTGCTACGTCGGCGACGACCTCGTCGATCTGTCGATGATGAAGCGCGTCGGGCTCGCGGTCGCGGTCGGCGACGCGGTCGCCGACGTCAAGGAAGCTGCGACTTACGTGACGACCGCGCGCGGCGGCCACGGCGCGGTGCGCGAAGTCGCGGAACTGATTTTGAAGGCACAGGGCAAGTGGGACGCCGTCCTGTCGAAGATTCACTGAGCGGTCCGCAGCAAAACCAACGATCTGGAGACGAACGTGGGGAAAATTTCTGAAGCAGAAACCAAGCTGGAAAAGATTTCGGCACCGCGAACCAACCGCGAATTCATCGACGCATGCGTCAAGTCGGGCGACGCGGTACGCATCAAGCAGGAAGTGGACTGGGACAACGAGGCCGGCGCAATCGTGCGGCGCTGCTGCGAGCTCGGCGAAGCCGCCCCGTTCATGGAGAACATCAAGGACTATCCGGGCTTCAGCTACTTCGGCGCGCCGCTGTCGACGTACCGCCGCATGGCGATCTCGCTCGGCATGGACCCGGCTTCTACGTTGCCGCAGATCGGCGCCGAGTATCTCAAGCGCACTAACAGCGAGCCGATCGAACCGGTCGTGATCGACAAGCGCGACGCGCCGTGCAAGGAAAACATCCTGCTCGGTGACGACGTCGACCTGACGAAGCTGCCGGTACCGCTCGTGCATGACGGTGACGGCGGCCGCTACGTCGGCACGTGGCACGCGGTGATCACGAAACACCCGGTGCGCGGCGACGTGAACTGGGGCATGTACCGGCAGATGATGTGGGACGGCCGCACGATGTCGGGCGCGGTGTTCCCGTTCTCGGATCTGGGCAAGGCGCTGACCGAGTACTACTTGCCGCGCGGCGAAGGCTGCCCGTTCGCGACCGCGATCGGCCTGTCGCCGCTGGCCGCGATGGCCGCGTGCGCGCCCTCCCCGATCCCCGAGCCGGAACTGACCGGCATGCTCGCCGGCGAGGCGGTTCGGCTCGTGAAGTGCGAGACCAACGACCTCGAAGTGCCGGCCGATGCGGAAATCATCATCGAAGGGATGATCCTGCCCGACTACAAGGTCGAGGAAGGTCCGTTCGGCGAATACACCGGCTACCGCACCAGCCCGCGCGACTTCCGCGTGACGTTCCGCGTCGATGCGATCACCTATCGCAACAACGCGACGATGACGATCTCGAACATGGGCGTGCCGCAGGACGAAGGGCAGCTGCTGCGCTCGTTCTCGCTCGGCCTCGAGCTCGAGAAGCTCTTGAAGAGCCAAGGCATTCCGGTCACCGGCGTGTATATGCATCCGCGCTCGACGCACCACATGATGATCGTCGGCGTGAAGCCGACGTACGCCGGCATCGCGATGCAGATCGCGCAGCTCGCGTTCGGCTCCAAGCTCGGCCCGTGGTTCCACATGGTGATGGTCGTCGATGACCAGACCGACATCTTCAACTGGGACGAGGTCTATCACGCGTTCTGCACGCGCTGCAATCCCGAGCGCGGCATCCACGTGTTCAAGAACACGACCGGCACGGCGCTGTACCCGCACGCGACGCCGCACGACCGCAAATACTCGATCGGCTCGCAGGTGCTGTTCGACTGCCTGTGGCCGGTCGATTGGGACAAGACGAACGACGTGCCGACGCTCGTCAGCTTCAAGAGCGTCTATCCGAAGGACATTCAGGAGAAGGTCGTCGACAATTGGGCCAATTACGGCTTCCGCGGCGCTAAGAAATAAGGAGGAGGTGTCATGGCTAATAAATGGGAAGTGTTCGTGATGGATCTCGGGGAGCTGGCCGAGGGCAAGCAGCTGGAACTGACGGTCCGTACGCTCAACGACGGGCTTCAGAAGTACACCTACCAGCGCGCGAAGGTGGAGGTGTCGAGCAAGCTCGACCAGTTCCCCGACAGCCTGCAGGTGCGGCTCGGCCGCGGGCAGCTCAGCCCGCAGCGCTACTCGATCCGCGTCATCGAGACGGTGAACCGGCTGCCCGAGCGCTACCGCTAGCGCACCCGCCGGGCGTGCCGCCCGGCGTTTCACCGCCCCCGCGCCTTCGGGCGCGGACGACTACCGCTTCACGACCAGGGGAAACGATGGCCTATTCCGATCTGCGCGCGTTTCTCGCCGATCTCGGCGACGACCTGCGGCACGTCCGCGACGAATTCGATCCGCGCTTCGAAATCGCGGCAGTGTTGCGCAGCCTGCCCGCGGGCGCGCCGGCGGTGCTGTTCGACAACATCCGCGGCTATCCCGGCGCGCGCGTCGCCGGCAACCTGATTGCCAGCCGCCCGCGCCTCGCCCGCGCGCTGGGCACGACCGAAGAGCGGCTCGCGCAAACCTGGCTGCAGCGCAAGGAAACTGGCGTGACGCCGGTCGTCGCAACGGGCGCGGCGCCGGTCAAGGAAGTTGTGCACCGCGCTCCCGACGACTTGCTGTCACTGCTGCCGATCCTGACCCACCACGAGAAAGACGCGGCGCCGTTCATCACCACCGGCGTCGTGCTGTGCACCGACCCCGAGACCGGCCGGCGCGGCATGGGCATCCACCGCATGATGGTCAAGGGCGGCAGGCGGCTCGGCATCCTGCTCGCGAATCCGCCGCTGCCGCAGTTCCTCGCGCGCGCCGAAGCCGCCGGCCGGCCGCTCGACGTCGCGATCGCGCTCGGCCTCGAACCGGCGACGCTGCTCGCATCGGTCGTCAAGGTCGGTCCGCTGGTGCCGGACAAGATGGCGATCGCCGGCGCGTTGCGCGGCGAACCGGTCGAACTGGTGCGCGCCGAGACGGTCGACGTCGAAGTGCCCGCGCGGGCCGAGATCGTCATCGAAGGGCGGATGCTGCCGGGCGTGCGCGAGCTCGAAGGGCCGTTCGGCGAGAACACCGGGCATTATTTCTCGAACGTCAGCCCGGTCATCGAAGTGAGCGCCGTCACGCACCGCGACAACTTCATCTACCCCGGCCTGTGCCCGTGGTCCGCCGAAGTCGACGCGCTCTTGTCGCTCGCCGCCGGTGCCGAGCTGCTCGGCCAGCTGCAGGCGCTGATCGGCGGCGTCGTCGACCTGGAACTGGCTGCCGGCACGAGCGGTTTTTCGGCCGTCATCGCGGTTCACGACTGCACGCCGGCCGACGTGAGAAGGCTCGTGATGCTCGCGCTGAACCTCGACCGCCGCCTTAAGATGGTCACCGTCGTCGATGACGACGTCGATATCCGCGACCCGCGCGAAGTGGCGTGGGCGCTGGCGACGCGCTACCAGCCTGCGCGCGACACCGTCGTGATCCACGGCTGCGAAGCTTATGTCATCGATCCGTCGGCGTCCGGCAACGCCGCTTCGAAAGTCGGCTTCATCGCGACGCGCGCGAGCGGCGCGGAGTCCGACCGCATCACCCTGCCCGCCGCCGCCGCGGAAAAAGCCCGCGCAGTCGTCGCCGCACTGCTTTCCTGAGGGAGATCTGAAATGAGAATAGTCGTCGGAATTTCCGGTGCCAGCGGCGCGATCTACGGCATTCGCCTGCTCGAGGTGTTGAAGAAGATCGGCGTCGAAACCGACCTTGTGATGTCGGATTCGGCCAAGCGCACGATCGTCTACGAAACCGATTATTCGATCAACGACGTCAAGCTCCTCGCCTCCTGCGTCCATGACATCAACGACGTCGGCGCGTCGATCGCGAGCGGCTCGTTCCGCCACGCCGGCATGGTCATCGCGCCGTGCTCGATCAAGACGCTGTCGGCGGTCGCGAACTCGTTCAACACGAACCTGCTGATCCGCGCCGCCGACGTGACGCTGAAAGAGCGCCGCAAGCTCGTGCTGATGATCCGCGAGACCCCGCTGCACCTCGGGCACCTGCGGCTAATGACGCAGGTCACCGAGACCGGCGCGGTGCTGGTGCCGCCGCTGCCGGCGTTCTACCACCGCCCGCAGACGATCGACGACATCATCAATCAGTCGGTGACGAAAGTGCTCGATCAGTTCGACCTCGACGTCGACCTGTTCGGCCGCTGGACCGGCAACGAAGAACGCGACTTGGCGAAGGCGCGCTGACATCATGCTGCTCGCCTCGGTCACGCGCTCCGGCCGCTTTGTCCGGATGTCGTCCGCCCCCCACGGCAGCTTCGATCCCGTCACCGACGGGAAGATCGCCCTCGCCGGCACGATCACCCCCGGGGACGGCGTCGGTCGCCGCTTCACATCGCTCGACTGGGTTGTCGAGGAGTTCCGCACGAAGCTCGGCTTCGTGCCGCATCCCGGCACGCTGAACCTGCACATGTCCGGCTCGCGCTGGCGCGGTGCGCGCCAGCGACTCGCAGCCGCACCGGGCATCGCGATCGCGTCGCCGGCGGGCTTCTGCGGCGCACGATGCTTTCGCATCCGGCTTGCCGGGCGGATTGACGCGGCGCTGGTGCTGCCGGACGTCGCCGACTACCCGTCGCACAAGTTCGAGATCGTTGCCCCGGTGCCGGTGCGCGCGACGCTCGGCTTGGGCGACGGCGACCGCGTCGCGCTGCGGCTCGATCTCACCTGCAGCACAGTCCCGCTGCGTGTCGGCACGAGCCGCGACGCGCGCACCGCTTCGCGCGCGCAGATCGCGCGGCTCGTCGGAGGAGAACCGTCATGACAATGAAATTCTGTCCGGAATGCCGGACGCCGCTCGCGCTCGCCAAGGTACATGGACGGGAACGGGAAAGCTGTCCGGCCTGCGGCTACGTCGCGTTCCACAAGCCGGCGCCGGTCGTGCTCGCGATCATCGATCACGCCGACCATCTCGTGATGATCCGCCGCGGGCTCGCTCCGCTGGCCGGCTACTGGGCGCCGCCCGGCGGCTACGTCGAGCTCGGCGAGTCGCTGGAGGACGCGGTCATCCGCGAGGCGCGCGAAGAAACCGGCCTTGACGTCGTCGTCGACGGTTTCATCGGCGCGTACTCGCAGACCGGCGCACGCGCGCTGATCCTCGCGTATCGCGCCCATTCTACCGGTGGGCACCCGGTCGCTGCCGACGACGCGGCCGAGCTGCGCCTCGTCGCGCCTGGCCAGCTGCCGCTGCAGCGCTCCCCGGAAGGCGCGCCGCTCCTCGACCGCTGGTTCTTCGACGTCATCGAGGATGTCACCGCGCCATGGAAATGGGGCCGGCGCCCCGCTGCGCGCTCGGTCGCTGGGAGATGACGATGGCGGCACCCCCGACCGGGCCGCCCGGCTGACCCGACGCGCCGCCGCGGCGCCTCCCCGACTCTCGTTGATACCTGTCCTGCATGCCGCGCGAGCGGTTTGCACGGCGCCGCATTGCCTCTCCCAACCGAAGGAAGACGCTCATGGCCTTTTTCGATGAAGCAACCGAAACCCTGACGCGCGATAAGATCGAAGCGCTGCAGCTGCAAAAACTGCGCGCGATGCTCGCCGAGCTATGGCAGCGCAACCGGTTCTACACGGCGAAATGGACCGCGGCGGGGGTGGATCCGCGCGACGTCGGCACGCTCGCCGACCTCGCGCGGCTGCCGTTCACGACCAAGTCCGAGCTGATGGAGGCGCAGCAGGCAGCGAACGGGTCGTTCGGCACGAACCTGACGTACCCGCCCGAAGCTTATGTGCGGATGCACCAGACGTCGGGCACGACCGGCCTGCCGCTGAAGGTGCTCGACACCGCGCAATCCTGGGACTGGTTCGGACGCTGCTGGGCGCACGTCTTCGCCGGCGCGGGCGTCGGTCCGGCCGACCGCGTGTTCCTGGCGTTCTCGTTCGGCCCGTTCATCGGCTTCTGGTCTGCTGTCGAAGGGGCGCACAAAGTCGGCGCAACGCTGATCCCGGGCGGCGGGCGCGACTCGCTGCAGCGGCTCGAGCTGATGCGCGACACTGGCGCGACGGTGCTTTGCTGCACGCCGACCTACGCGCTACGCCTCGCCGAGGTCGGGCGCGAATCGGGCTTCGACCTCGGGTCGATCCCGCTGCGCGCGACCATTCATGCCGGCGAACCCGGTGCGAACATCCCGGCGACGAAGCAGCGCATCGAGTCGGCGTGGTCGGCGAAGTGCTTCGACCACGCCGGCGCTTCCGAGATCGGCGCGCATTCGTTCGAATGCGAGCATCAGCCGGGCGGCACGCACCTTGTCGAGAGCGAGTTCATTGCCGAAGTCATCGATCCGGCGACCGGCGAGCCGGTTGCGCCGGGCCAGCGCGGCGAACTCGTGCTGACGAACCTGGGCCGCTGGGGTTTCCCCATACTGCGCTACCGCACCGGCGACCTGGTCGAGGTCAACCACGCGCCTTGCACGTGTGGCCGCGGCTTCCTGCGTTTCGAAGGCGGCATCCTCGGCCGCGCCGACGACATGGTCACGGTGCGCGGCGTCAACGTCTATCCGTCCGGCGTCGAGAACATCATCCGCAAGTTCATCGAGGTCGACGAATTCCGCATCCACGTGCGCCGCGAGCACTCGCTCGACGAAATGGACGTCGAGATCGAGCTGTGCGAAGGTGCCGACGCATGCATCGTGCATTCGATCGCCGAAAAGCTCGATTCGCTCCTCGCCTTCCGGCCGCGCGTACACCACGTCGGCCGCAATGCATTGCCGCGCTTCGACATGAAAGCGCGGCGCTTCCATGTCAGCCGCGAGGGGTGACGCGGCGCTGGCACTCGTGACTCCCGCAACCCCGCCTAGGCGCGTAGCTGCGGGTGGCTGAAGGTGTTACCGCTCCGGCCGGGACGAGCCGGCAGGCCCGTTCCAGCCGGAGCATTGCAGTGAGCAGAGCAATAAAACATCAAGGAGGAGACACATGAGGATGAACAAAATCGGCCTTGCGATCGCCCTGTCGGCACTCGTTGCGACAAGCGCGAGCGCGAAGGAAGGCGGCGATCAGTATCCCCACGGCAGCGAGAACTGGCTCGCTGGCGCACTGCCGCCGCCGGGCGATTATTTTCTGAACTACTTCGGCTATTACGACGGCGACCTGCGTGACGGCGACGGCGACAAAGTACCCGGCGCCTCCGTCACCGCGTGGTTCGACGCGCTGCGCTGGGTCAAGGTCACGAACCAGCAGATCTTCGGCGGCAATTGGGCGATGCACGCGATCCTGCCGGTCGTGCACCAGGAACTGGAACTCGGCGCCGGCGGCAAGACGGTCAGCGGGCTCGGCGACATCGTGTTTTCACCGTTCGTCGTCGCGTGGCATTCCGGCAACTGGCACTGGGTCGCCGCGCTCGACTTCTACGCGCCGACCGGCAAGTACAAGTCGGGTGAACCGCGGAAGAGCATCGGCGCGCACTACTGGAGCGTCGAACCGGTTTTCGCGGCGACTTGGCTGTCGGAGAACGGCTGGGAGGTGTCGGCCAAGTTCATGTACAACATCAAGGCGAAGAACAAGGACTTTCGCCCCGCGCCGGGCGCGCCGAAGATGGACTACGAGTCCGGCGACGAACTTCACATCGACTACCTCGTCGGCAAGCGCTTCGGCCCCTGGGGAGCGGGCCTGTCGGGCTACTACGTGAAGCAGACGACCGACGACGAGCTCGACGGCCGCAAGATCCCGGCAGCGATCGGCCCGTGGTCCGCGGGCCGCCGCGGCGAAGTGTTCGCGATCGGCCCGAGCGTCAGCTACACGACGAAAGGCGGCACGCTGCTGGTCGCGCAGTGGCAACACGAAACCGAAGCCGAGAACCGTTTCCGCGGCGACAAGGCGTGGTTCAAGCTCGTGACGCCGTTCTGAGCAAGGCTGCGGCGCGCCCGGCAATCCCGGGCGCGCCGCAGTTTCTTGTGCGGGCAGGCGGCAGGCTTTCAGCCGGTGCCGTCCGCCCCCGGCAAATCGGCCGGGCGGCCTTGATCGGCCTGACGGTAGTCGCAGACGCCCTGCGGAAAGATCTGCTCCAGTCGCGCCCGGTAGGGACGCATGTCGACCGGTTCGTAGAGACCGCCATCGAGCGCTTCGCCGACGGTCTGCAGCGCGCACTTGAAATGATCGCCGCGTATCGTGTCGCCCGCGACGATGCGCGGATTATCGTAGATCGGATAGGCGCGCATGCACGGGCCGGCGGGACGCCCGTTCCATTCGCCGTCCCATACCCGATCGCCACTGAACATCGTCCTCCCCCGCGCATCGATGCAACGATCGCTCGCGGCCGCCGGACGCAGCGCGGACCAGGACTGCTCGGGACGCGCGCGTCTGGCCGCGAGCCATCGCTCGATCGCGGCGAAGGCCTCAGGAGTCGGATCGTGCTTCCTGTCGCTGACCCAGATTGCCTGGTTTCCCGCATCTCCCTGTGCCGCAAGGAGCCGCGCGCGCACCGAAAAGGACGCCGAAGCATGGTGCATGTCCAGCACCGGTTCCAGATAGTGGCGCACGTCGATGACCGGAATGTCGAGGCGCCCGAGAAAGACCTGGCCCGATCGGTACGCCGCCGCCATTGCCAGGCGGTCGCCCTCGAAGCGCGGCGACGGCGCGTCGCGGGTCTTGCCGCGATTCATGTTGTGCGCGCTCCACGGCGAGAAATCATCCAGATCGCTGTCGGCCCCGCGCAGGAGCCAGAAACGCTCGCGCTCCATCTCGGCGACGGGCTTCCAGCTGCCGACACGGGCATTGAGGCGCAGGAACTGCTCGGCATCGATCTGCCCGCGCTGCAGCGCCCGCAAGCCGTATTGGACCCCCACGTTGTCCCACGGGATGCGCGCATAGCCCTGCGCATCGGTCCCGTAAAAGTCCTTCAGATCCTCGAAATAGCTCCACTGCACGCGCCTGAACACACGCCTCGCGAGCCGGTCCTCAATCGACGCAAAGCGCGGGTTCAGCACCAGCGGCGTCAGCCCGCGCCAGCCGACCACGCATTCGGTCTGCCCCTCCGGGTCCGCCACCCGACGCTCGCCGGCCAGCAGCGCAAGCCGGGTCGTCGTCGCGATGGCTCTTGCCTTGCCCTCGCCTTGGTAATCGTTGCGGGCGTTGAGACCTTCGACCCATTGCCGGTGTTCGGCGTGGTGCCACAGCCGATTGCGGCGGTCGGTCCGGTCGAAGTAATACTCCAGCAGTTCGCAATCGAACGCCCAGATGGTCTGGGTGACCATGTCGGGATACGAATACTGCGCGATCGCCGCATCGATCAGGCCGGGACGGTTCTGCGCCAGCAGATACTGCTGGATCGCACCACCGGACCCGCCGACGCCGATCGTGTACTCCGGTTCGCCGTACAGCGCGACGAACTGGCGCTTTACGCGCACCGCCGTATCTTCGGCCAGCCAGATGTTGTAATGGGTGGAGGTCGTCGTGCCGGTCGACGCGACGACCGCATAGCCCTGCGCCAACTGCTCGCTGCGCCCCTCGAGGACCCTCGAAGGCTTCACCCTGCCTTGCCGGTGCCCGATGCCGACGCCGCCGGAAAACTGGTAGATCAGGCGGCCATTCCAGTGCCCGGCAGTCGGGGCAGCGAGAGTTTCATGAGGCCCCTTCAGCGCCGCGATGACATAGATGAACCGGTTGATCGTGCCCATTTCGACGCGCACGATGAACGGCACCGGGGTACCGTTGATGCTGACGCTGTCGACGTCCCGCACCGCCTCCGACCACCGCTCGAATTTTTCCTTGTCCCGAGGCTTGTAGTAATACCAGGCCCGGGTGCGCGCCAGACAGTCCTGGCTGTAGCCGATCGGCGCCGGGTTCGCAAACACCGTCGCGGCCTTCGACACGACCGGCGTGCCGACTCGGGCCTGATTGTCCACCAGCGGTTGGCCCAGACCGGAAGCTTCGGTATCGCAAACAAACGGATACTGCCTGGGTCCGGCAAACAGGGCTTCGCTCGGCCCCACCTCGCCGAGCCTTATCGGAAACCGGAACGTTTCGGCAGGGCGTTGCAGCCGCGACGGGTGCGGTCCGTCGTAAGGGGCGATGGGCGCCTTCGCATCGAAGCCCGCCGGCAGGCCGACCACGATCGGACTTTGCGCTTTCGGCGGCGCGGAGGATCCGGCAGGCAGCGTGGCCATCAGCAGCAAGCTCAACCAGACCCACCTTTTCGCCGGCATATTCCCCCCTATGCGAGTGAATCGATCAGGATCGCCCTTTCTTTACGTGTTCGCGGGTCACTTGCGCGGTATCGTCGTCCGTCTCCGGATCCGGGTCCTTGCTCGGGTCCGGCACCGGGTCGGGCTCCGGTGCCGGGTCGGGTTGCGGACCCGGCACCGGGGGTGTAGGCGTATGCATCATCCCTCCGTCAGCAACTCGGCAATCGCTCGCCGTCAAGTGCGGCGTCGGCTTCGACCTGCCGCCGGCGCGCCTTCCAATATTAGGACACGCCGGTCGCAGCCGCTTTTCCATGTGCAAAGCCGGGCGGCGCGAGCCATCGCTTCCTCGTCACGGTCGGAGTCGGCGTGTCGGACTCCGTTCCCCGCTGCCCCGGGCGCCGCCCGCTTCCGGCACTCGTCGACGCGATCGACACACCGACGGGGGCTGGCGGCACCTGGCGCGCGTCACCGCCTTCGCGCTGCTGATCGCCCCCGGCACGAGGTCGATGGAGCGCAGCCTGCAATGAAACCACGCATTTTGCAGTTGACCGATCTGCGCGCACAGGTCACCTTCTCGTCGAAGGCGGTACGATGGGCCTCACGCGGACGTTGAGAACACCTCTGCGCGGGCCCTCCCGATGACCCCGGCCGCCACCCGTAATGGAAGAGAGATCACGATGCACACCGCGGATACCCGAAATGCCGGGCCGGTCGCGAGCGCCGATGAAACCGACCAGCGGAACACCCGCCTCGTCGCTTCATGCCGGTTGCCGACCCCCTGGGCAACTTTCCGGATGCACGGCTTCGAAGAGCCGGCGACCGGGCGAGAGCATGTCGCACTGACGCTCGGCGCGGTCGCCGACGGCCAGTCGGTGCTGACGCGCGTCCACTCAGAATGCCTCACCGGCGACGCGCTGTTCAGCCGGCGCTGCGACTGCGGCCCGCAACTCGAAGCGGCGCTCGCGGCGATCGCTGCCGAAGGGCGCGGCGTGCTGCTTTACCTGCGGCAGGAAGGCCGCGGCATCGGGCTTCTGAACAAGGTCCGCGCCTACGCGCTGCAGGACGAAGGCGCGGACACCGTCGAAGCCAATCACCTCCTCGGCTTCGACGCCGACACGCGCGATTATGCCGTCGCTGCCTCGATGCTGCGCGAACTCGGCATCGCCTCGCTGCGGCTGATGACGAACAATCCGCGCAAGGTCGCCGCGCTCGAGCAGTACGGCATCACGGTCGCCGAGCGCGTCCCGCACGTCATCGAGCCGAACCCGCACAACGCGAACTACCTGCGCACCAAGGCCCAGCGGCTCGGCCACCTGCTCGCCGGACACTGACACTGACCCTGAAGCGGCAACGGCGTCGCCGCCGCTGCCACTCGCCTCACGGCTTGATCGCGATCTTCAGCACCCCGTCGCGCTGGTTCGCGAACAGGTCATAGGCGGCGACGATGTCGTCGAGCGCGTAGGTGTGCGTGACGAGGGCGCCGAAATCGGCGCGACCGGACGCGACGACGTTCATCAGCCGGCGCATCCGCTCCTTGCCGCCGGGGCACAGCGACGTGACGATCCGGTTGTCGCCGAGGCCGGCGTGGAACGCACCGAGCGGGATCGTCAGGTCGCTCGAATACACGCCCAGACTCGACAGCGTGCCGCCCGGCTTCAGCACGCGCAGCGCCGATTCGAACGTCGATTGCAGCCCGAGCGCCTCGATCGCGGCATCCACGCCGCGCCCGCCGGTGATCCTGAGGATTTCGCTGACGACATCGACTTCGCGGAAATTCAGCGTCACGTCGGCGCCCATGTTGCGCGAGATCCGCAGACGTTCGTCGACGCCATCGACGGCAATGATCAGGCTCGCACCGCGCAGCTTCGCACCGGCGGTCGCGCACAGCCCGATCGGCCCCTGTGCGAACACCGCGACGATGTCGCCGATGCGGATGTTCGCGGCTTCGGCGCCGGCAAAACCGGTGGACATGATGTCCGGGCACATCAGCACCTGCTCGTCGGTGAGGCCGTCCGGAACCGGGGCGAGGTTCGCCATCGCGTCCGGCACCAGCACGTAGTCGGCCTGAGCGCCGTCGATCGTGTTGCCGAAACGCCAGCCGCCCATCGGCTTGTAGCCGTGGCCGACATGGCCGCCATCCTGCGACGGCACGCCGTCCTGGCAGCCGTAGGACGTGAAACTCGGGCAGATCGCGCCCGCGATCACGCGCTGCCCTTCGACGTAGCCCTGCACGTTGCTGCCGAGCCGTTCGATGACGCCGACCGGCTCGTGGCCGATCGTCAGGCCGGTCGCAACCGGATATTCGCCTTTCAGGATATGAATGTCGGTGCCGCAGATCGTTGTCGTCGTGATGCGGATCAGGGCGTCGTTCGGACCGACCGGTGGAACCGGTTTATCGACGAGTTCGATGCGACCGGGCGCTTTGAAGACGGCTGCTTTCATCGTGGTCATGGCAATGCTCCGGGGAGGGGTGGAACAATGACATCAGTCTATTCCCCGATTCGGGGCGGCGCAAACGCGATGCGCCAGGGAACGGGACAGTGCTCGAAGATGCGCCCCCCGGATGGATGCCGCCCATCGCCGGCGCCGCTGGCGCGCTATCGCGCTGACAGGTGTCGGCAGACACCGGCTGCCGTGACGCCGAACACGACGTGGGCCGCGGCGGTGATCCAGTCTCTCGCGGCATCGAACCACGGAAACACGATCGTGAAGCCGTACATGTTCACCACGAACAGCGCGAGGCCGAATACTCCGCCGGCGAGCAACCCCCGGCGGGCGTCGAGCGCGGCGACCAGCGGCGCGAGCACGATGCCGTAGACGATCGACAGGGCGAAATGCGCGACTGTCGCGACGAGCATCACGCCGACGTCGAAGGTCGCCGGCGGCGGCAGCACGCCGGGCCCCATGACGATGGCCGCGGCGAGCCGGGCATCGCGAAAGAGGATTCCGGGCAGCGCGTCGGAGAAGATCCACCACAACGCGAGCTGCGCAGCGGTCGCGACGATTCCGGCAACGATTCCGGCGATGGCGCCGGCCACGACGAGCCGCTTCGCGTGACCGGCCCGCTGCCAGGAATCTGTTCGCATTGCTGGATCTCCTCCTGCCCGGCGCGACGAGCCCCTTTCGGAACCCCGTCGACGTCAGGCGACCGGTGCGCGCTTCATGCAGGCGCGATAGCGCATGTGCACCCGCTCGGCAAACCACGCGGTCGTCAGCTTGCGTTGGATCTTCGGGCTCTTGAGCTCGATGCGCGGCATCGCTTCGCGCGGCACGCGGGCTCCGGCCGCCTGGTCGGCCATCGCGAAGACGCGCAGGTAAAGCTGGGTCCGCGCGAACGAGTCGCGCTTTTCCTGCCGCAACGCCGCAAGGATCTCCGCCGAATCGAGCTTCAGCCGCCCGGACAGCGTGGTCACGGCTTTCTGCGTCGCGCTGGCTTCGCCGCTCGGTTCTCCGTTTTCGTAGCGCAGCAGATCCCCGTCGAGGACCAGCTTGACGCCGGCCAGCCGCGCCACCGCCTGCTGGAATGCCGCATTGCGGCTGCTGTAATGCCCGGCGTTGAAATCGGCGAAGCGAAACAGCGGGTCGTGATACGGCGCCGGGTAATCGAGCAGGTGCGCGATGCCGAAATAGAGCCCGCCCGGACGAGTGAATACCGTGTTGCGCAGCCCCTTGCCGACCCCGCCGCCGTATTCCCCTGCAGTCCGTGCATGCGCTTCGGCGAACGCGATGCTGACCTGCATCGGCCCGCCGGTGTGCACGGGGTTGTAGCCGCTCAACAGCAACCCGCCGCCGGGCAGCTCGGCGATCATGTCGTCATAGAGCAGGCTCATCTCCCGCTCGGTGCGGAGCGTATCGAGCCGGCGCTTGTACGTCTGGCCGTTCGGCGACGGTTTCGCCAGCGCAGCATCCAGCGCGAGCTTCGGGATATGGAAGCGCCGGCGACGCGCCTCGATTTCCCGCCACGCGATGCGCGACAGGCCCGGCACCACCGGATCGGCGACAAAGCCCGACTCCTGTTCGATGACCGCAATCGCGGCGCAGAAGTTTTCGGCGGTCGGCGCGAGACGCAACGCGACAAAAGCTGCGAAGATGTCCCCGGCCCAGCCGTTCCTGTCCCGCGTCACGCTCGGCGGCAGCAGCTCCAGCACTCGTGCGACGCCTTGCTGGCGGCCCGGGTAGCGTGGCGCCGAAATCGGAGCGACCGGCGCCGGCGAGGAAATCGCCTCCGGCGGCTCCGATGCCGGAGGTGCCGCGGGGAGCACAACGGACGCACGGGGCGGGGCAGCCGGCGCGGCAGGCGCGCGAACCGTTTTCGGCAACCGCACCTCGACTGGGGCCGGCGGCTGGACTTCGGCGACCGGCTCGGGGACCGCGGCGCAGCCTGCGAGCAGCGTGCATACGGCCGATGCCAAACCTCGGATGTTCCCGATTCCCTGGGCTTTCCTCATCGTTTTCCCTGTTTGTCGGCGGACGAAAGCGAATTGTTCATCCCGCCTCCGCCGGACCTTGTTGTGCCGCTATCGAACCCTGCGGATCTGGCAGGGGCCTGTGCGGAGGAACGACTCGCATCGTACCGTACGGCGCGGTGGCCCGCTCGTTGTCGCAGTCGGCCGAACTCTCGCACATCACGGCTGGATGCCGTGTGTCGACTCATGGTCACGCCCCTGCCGTGCGCACCATCGGTAGACATCGTATCGATACCGCGACCCGGACTGGGGCACAATACGGCGGACCCCGACAAAGGAATCGAGCTCCCGATGCGGCTCCTGCACACCTCCGACTGGCATCTCGGCCAATCCCTGCACGACTTCGACCGCACGTACGAGCATCAGCAATTCCTCGACTGGCTGCTGGCCCTGATCGCCACCGAGCAGCCCGATGTCTTGCTGATCGCCGGCGACGTCTTCGACAACGCGAATCCTTCGGCCGGGGCTCAGCACCAGTTGTACCGTTTCCTCACCGCCGCTCGCGAGCGCATGCCCCATCTGTCGATCGTCATCATCGCGGGCAATCACGACTCTCCGGGGCGGCTCGAAGCGACTTCGCCGTTCCTGGAGCTGTTCGACGCCGCCGTCGTCGGCCATGTCCATCGCTGCGCCGATCAGTCGATCGACGTCGAGCGTCTGGTGGTGCCGCTGAAGAATCGCGAAGGGGCTGTCGCCGCGTGGTGCCTCGCGATTCCGTTCCTGCGCCCGGGCGACGTGCCCCGCGTCGCTGGCGAAGGCGAGCGCGACCCGTACCTCGCGGGCGTCGCCGAGCTCTATCGCCACACGCTCGCGGTGGCGCAATCGCGCCGCCAGCCAGGCCAAGCGATCGTCGCAATGGGACATTGCCACATGGCCCACGGCAAGCTCTCGGAACTCTCGGAACGACGCATCGTCGTCGGTGGTGCCGAAGCGCTGCCCGCCGGCATTTTCGATGCGGGGATCGCCTACGTCGCGCTCGGGCACCTGCACCTGGCGCAAGCGGTCGGCGGCCGCGACCACATCCGCTACAGCGGCAGCCCGTTGCCGATGTCGTTCGCCGAGCTCGACTATCCGCACCAGGTCGTATGCGTCGAGTTCGACGGCGAAGCTGTCGCCGAAATTCGTCCGGTACATGTGCCGCGCAGCGTCGAGCTGATCCGCGTGCCGAAGACCCATGCCTCGATCGACGAAGTCCTGCCCTTGCTCGAAGCGCTCGATCCAGGCGCGACAGCCGAACGTCCCGCGCATGCCCATCCCTACCTCGAAGTGCGCGTCCGGCTCGACGCTCCTGAGCCGGGGCTGCGCGCTCGAATCGAAGCAGCGCTTGCCGGCAAGCCGGTGCGGCTCGCGCGCATCGACCCGGCCAGTTCGCGCAGCGGCGATGCGCCTGCCAGTTCCGCAATGTCGCTCGGCGATCTGGAACGGCTCGCACCGGAAACAGTGTTCGCGCGCTTGTGCGAACAGCGTATCGGCGGCGATCCCGGTGAGCGCGAAGCTCTGCTCGGGGCCCTCGCGCCGGCCTTCGCCGAACTCGCGATCGAGCCCGCTGAGAGGGCATCCGCGTGAAGATCCTCGCGATCCGCGGCAACAACCTCGCATCGCTGGCCGGCGCGTTCGAAGTCGACTTCCAGGCCGAGCCGCTCGCCTCGACCGGGCTTTTCGCGATCAGCGGCCCCACCGGCGCGGGCAAAAGCACGTTGCTCGACGCGTTGTGTCTCGCGCTTTTCGACGACACGCCACGCCTGCGCAGCGCCGGCGGACGGGGCATCGAGCTGCCCGACGTCGGAACGGAAACGACTTTGCCGAACGACCGGCGCAACATCCTGCGCCGCGGCTGCGCCGAAGCGCAGGCGGAAGTCGACTTTCGCGGCAATGACGGCGTCGGCTACCGTGCCCGCTGGAGCGTACGCCGGGCGCGCAGCAAGGCGAACGGCAAGCTGCAGCAGTCCGAGATGTCGCTGTGTCGCATCGAGGATCTGCAGCCGGTCGGCGGGCGCTTGAAATCCGAGGTGCTGCCGGCGATCGCCGCGCGCATCGGGCTTTCGTTCGAGCAATTCACCCGCGCCGTGCTGCTCGCGCAGAACGAGTTCTTCACTTTTCTCAAGGCCGGCGAAGACGAGCGCGCGACGCTGCTGCAGACGCTCACCGCGACCGACCGCTTCGAAGTGCTGTCGCGGCGCGCCTATGAGCGCAACAAGCTGGAGCAGCAGAAGCTTGAAGCGTTGAAGGCGCAACTCGAGGACCAGCAGCCGCTTGCCGCGGAGGAACGCACGCACCTCGAGGAGGGGCGGGCCGGCACGAAAGCTGCGCTCGCCGAGCAGGAAGCGCTGGAAAGGCAGCTGCAGACGCAACTCCAGTGGCACCGCGACCTCGACCTGGCGCGGGAACGTGAAGCCCAGGCTCGCGCGATGCTCGACAGGGCACTCGCGCAGCGCGAAGCGGCGAGCGTGCGGCGCGAACATCTCGTCCACGTCGAAGCGGTTCAGCCAGCCCGCGCAATGGTCACCGAGACCGAGCGGCTGGCGCGCGAACACGGCAACGCCACTGCCCGCGCGGCGCAAGCCGAAGCGGCCGTCGAGGCCGCTGCCAGCCTCGTCGCGACAGCGAACACCAGCCGGATTGCCGCGGATGCTGCCCTTGCCGACGCCGAGGCGGTGCAGCAGCACTTCCACCCGCTGATCGCCCGTGCGCGGCAACTGGACACCGAAATCGCCGCGCTGCGTCCCGAGCATGCGAAGGCTGCACGCGCGCGCGAAGAAGCCGCAACGGCGTTCGTCAAAGCCTGCAACGATGCCGACGGCAATGCCGCCGCGCGCAGCCGCACACTCGCCCGGCTCGAAGCCGCCCACGCGTGGCTCGCCGCCTCGGTGCAGCTCGCGCCGCTGGCAGAAGGCTGGATCAAGTGGGATTCGCTGCTCGAGCACGCGGCGATCGAACGCCGGGCCCGACTCGCCGCAGGCACAAAGCTGCAGCAGCTCACACCGCAGGCCCGCAGCGAGGCCGACGCGCTGAAGGCCGCTCTGAACACGCAGGTCGCCACCGCGCACGAGCTGGCGCGGCGGGATACCGAAGTGGCGGCGGCGACGAACGCACTCAAATGCTTCGATGTTGCGACGCTCGCCGCCCGTCGGTCGGCGCTCGAGACGAAGCAGCAGGCCACCCAGTTCGCCGAGCACATCTGGCGGGAGTTGTGCACTCTCCTGGCGCAGCGAAACGATCTCGCCACTCAGTGCGAGACGCAGCGCCAAGCCGTGGCAGCGAACCAGACACGCGCTGCGCAACTGCGCGCGCTGCGACCGGCTGCGGAAGCCGCTTTTGCGCAGGCCGACCAGAGCTGGAAAGTCGTGTTCGAGGCGACGCAGGCGAGCGTTGAAGCGTTGCGCACACAACTTCGGCCGGACGCGCCCTGCCCGGTGTGCGGCGCCGTTGACCACCCCTATGTCGCCCCGCACCCGGCCTTCGATGACGCGCTCACCCGGCTTGCTGGGGAACGCGAACGCTGTCAAAGCATCCTGCATGCGCTGACAATCGAGGAACAGGCGCTCGCCAAGGACACCGCAACCCGCGATAGCCAGCGGGCGGAAATCGCGGCCCGACTCGCGGCGCTCGATCGGCAGCAGGCGGCGCTGCACGACACGTGGCGGGAGGCCCTGCGAGGCCTCTGCGAGTTTTTCGCGTCGACGCCGGCCGACGACGGCCCGGCGACATTGGCGTGGCTCGCAGCGTGCAACACGGAACTTCGCCGCGCGGCGCAGAGCCTCGCCACCGACGAAGCCGCGTACCGCGATGCGCAGGAAAAACGGCAGGCGGCGCAGCAGGCACTCGACGATAGCCGCAAAGCCGAGCATGTCGCCCGCGAGGCCGTCACGCGGCTGCAATCGGCCGCAGACCGCACAGCCGCGGCCGTGCAATCCGCCGCCGAAATGCAGGCGCAGCACGAAATCCGTCTTGAGGATCTGCTCGCCCAGCTGGACGCCGCACATCTTCAACCGGCGGGCGACGAGCGGATCTGGCGCGCCGCATGGGAAGCCGATCCCGGTGCCTACCACGCCGGCTGTCGCCAGTCCGTCGTTGAATGGAACGCCCAACGGGACACCGCGACAACGCTGCAGGCGGAGATCACCAAGCTCGACACCGAAGCGGTCGGGATGGCGCGCTTCGTCGAACAGGCAAATCTGCGGCAGCGACAGGCGGACGCGGCAGCGGATGAGCTTCGCCGCGCGCTCGACGGAAAAGAGGCTGCCCGCCGCACGGTTTTCGCCGGCATGACTCTGACGGCTCGATCCGGCCCGCTGACCCCGCTATCCGCCGACACCCTGACCATTGCCGAAATCGAAGCTGGGCTGGATGACGCGCTGGCCGCTGCACGCCAGCGCCGGGACGCATGCGAACAGGCGGCAAAGGAGGCCGGAGAGCAACTCGCCAGCCGCCAGTCGACCCTCGCCGAACTGGCCCGGCAAGCGGCGACGATCGCGGAATCCGCCCGCTGCGCCGCGAAAACGCTCGACGAGTGGCTCGTGGCGTTCAAGCGGCAGCAGAACCGGCAGACCGAGATCGCCGATCTCGACCTCACCGCCCTGCGCTTCCTGCTGGCACAGGACGCAGCATGGATCGCGACCGAGCGCGAAGCGTTGCAGCAACTCGAGGCGGCGGTCGCGAGCGCGAACGGCGGGCTCGACAGGCTGCGCGACCTGCGCGAAGCGCACGAGCGCAGCCGCCCGACCGCGCCGGCGCCGGGTGTCGATACGCCAGACGCACTGCAAGCCGCGCTCGCTGCAACCGTCATTGCCATCACCGCGCTGCGCGACAAAATCGGCGAGCTCGAACTCACACTGCGCCGCGACGCCGAAGTGCGCGAGCATTCCACGAAGCTCGCCGAAGCAATCGACGCCCAGACCCGGGCGGCCCGCATCTGGTGGCAGATGAACGAACTCATCGGCGCCGCGGACGGCAAGAAATTCCGCAATTATGCGCAGCAGCTCACGCTGGACATCCTGCTCGCCTACGCCAACTCGCACCTCAAGGATCTCGCGCGGCGCTACCGGCTTGAACGCGTACCGAACAGCCTGGGGCTAATGGTCGTCGATCAGGACATGGGCAACGAACAACGCTCGGTCCATTCGCTTTCCGGCGGCGAATCGTTCCTGGTTTCCCTCGCACTCGCGCTAGGCCTCGCGTCCCTGTCCTCGCATCGCGTGCAGGTCGAGTCGCTGTTCATCGACGAAGGGTTCGGCAGCCTGGATTCCGACACCCTGCGGGTCGCAATCGATGCGCTCGACAGCCTGCAGTCCATGGGACGCACTGTCGGCGTGATATCGCACGTGCAGGAAATGACCGAACGCATCGGCACGCGAATCCACGTCAAACGCCTGCCCGGCGGGCAGAGCCGGGTGGTCGTGACGAAGGGGTTCTGAAACTGGAGGCTGTCGAGACGCAGGCTGGACTGCGGTCGAAGCAGAGGCCCGAGGGCCGCTGGGCGTTCGTTCCGCTGGGGCGACGCGGCGCTTATGGCCGATCGGGCGTGAGGGGGTTTTCTGCGGCGAGTAGGCAGCAAAAAGCCGCTTTCCCGTGGAGGGGGAAGCGGCTTTTCGGTGCAAGGGGTAGTCTGACGATGACCTACTTTCGCACCCGCAGTGGGCACTATCATCGGCGCGCTCCTGTTTCACGGTCCTGTTCGGGATGGGAAGGGGTGGGGCCAGGAGGCTATGGTCGTCAGACTGTAAAGGGTAACAAAGTGGGGAAGCAAAGTGTGGGGGAGGGGCGTGATGCGTTTTTCGGTGAGTTGTCGCGGTGTTGGATCCAGGGTTATAGGATCAAGCCTCACGGGCAATTAGTATCGGTTAGCTCAACGCATTGCTGCGCTTCCACACCCGACCTATCAACGTTGTGGTCTTCAACGACCCTTCAGGGGGCTCGAGGCCCCGGGGAAGTCTCATCTTGAGGCGAGTTTCCCGCTTAGATGCTTTCAGCGGTTATCTCTTCCGCACTTAGCTACCCGGCGATGCGACTGGCGTCACAACCGGTACACCAGGGGTGCGTCCACTCCGGTCCTCTCGTACTAGGAGCAGGTCCTCTCAAACTTCCAGCGCCCACGGCAGATAGGGACCAAACTGTCTCACGACGTTTTAAACCCAGCTCACGTACCACTTTAAATGGCGAACAGCCATACCCTTGGGACCGGCTACAGCCCCAGGATGTGATGAGCCGACATCGAGGTGCCAAACTCCGCCGTCGATGTGAACTCTTGGGCGGAATCAGCCTGTTATCCCCAGAGTACCTTTTATCCGTTGAGCGATGGCCCTTCCATACAGAACCACCGGATCACTATGACCTGCTTTCGCACCTGCTCGACTTGTCGGTCTCGCAGTCAAGCCGCCTTTTGCCATTGCACTATCAACACGATGTCCGACCGTGTCTAGGCGACCTTCGTACTCCTCCGTTACCTTTTGGGAGGAGACCGCCCCAGTCAAACTGCCTGCCATGCACGGTCCCCGACCCGGATTCACGGGCCAAGGTTAGAACCTCAACGACACCAGGGTGGTATTTCAAGGTTGGCTCCACGGAAACTGGCGTTCCCGCTTCACAGCCTCCCACCTATCCTACACAAGTCCCGTCAAAGTCCAATGCAAAGCTACAGTAAAGGTTCATGGGGTCTTTCCGTCTTGCCGCGGGGAGATTGCATCTTCACAAACATTTCAACTTCGCTGAGTCTCAGGAGGAGACAGTGTGGCCATCGTTACGCCATTCGTGCAGGTCGGAACTTACCCGACAAGGAATTTCGCTACCTTAGGACCGTTATAGTTACGGCCGCCGTTTACCGGGGCTTCGATCAAGAGCTTGCACCCCATCACTTAACCTTCCGGCACCGGGCAGGCGTCACACCGTATACGTCCACTTTCGTGTTTGCACAGTGCTGTGTTTTTAATAAACAGTCGCAGCCACCGATTCTCTGCGGCCCCTTCGCCCTTCGGATGTACTCCTACAAGCTAACGGGGCATACCTTCTCCCGAAGTTACGGTATCAATTTGCCGAGTTCCTTCTCCTGAGTTCTCTCAAGCGCCTTGGTATTTTCTACCTGCCCACCTGTGTCGGTTTGCGGTACGGTCGATCCTAGACTGAAGCTTAGAGGCTTTTCCTGGAAGCATGGTATCAACCACTTCGGGCTCAAAGAGCCCTCGTCATCACGCCTCAGCTCAGCCCCGCGGATTTGCCTACGGGGCACGCCTACACGCTTAAACCGGGACGTCCAACACCCGGCTGGCCTAACCTTCTCCGTCCCCCCATCGCATCTAGGACCGGTACGGGAATATTGACCCGTTTCCCATCGACTACGCATTTCTGCCTCGCCTTAGGGGCCGACTCACCCTGCGCCGATGAACGTTGCGCAGGAAACCTTGGGCTTTCGGCGAGGGTGCTTTTCACACCCTTTATCGCTACTCATGTCAGCATTCGCACTTCCGATACCTCCAGCATCCCTCTCGAGACACCTTCGCAGGCTTACGGAACGCTCCCCTACCATCTCTTGCGAGATCCGCAGCTTCGGTTCATGGCTTGAGCCCCGTTACATCTTCCGCGCAGGACGACTCGACTAGTGAGCTATTACGCTTTCTTTAAAGGATGGCTGCTTCTAAGCCAACCTCCTAGCTGTCTGGGCCTTCCCACTTCGTTTCCCACTTAGCCATGTATTTGGGACCTTAGCTGGCGGTCTGGGTTGTTTCCCTCTTGTCCCAGGACGTTAGCACCCCAGGACTGTCTGCCGTATATCACTTTGCGGTATTCGGAGTTTGCTATCGCGGGGTAGATCGCAGTGACCCCCCCAACGATTACAGTGCTCTACCCCCGCAAGTGTCCGTACGACGCACTACCTAAATAGTTTTCGGGGAGAACCAGCTATTTCCGGATTTGTTTAGCCTTTCACCCCTATCCACAGCTCATCCCCTAATTTTTCAACATTAGTGGGTTCGGACCTCCAGTGCGTGTTACCGCACCTTCATCCTGGCCATGGATAGATCATCCGGTTTCGGGTCTACGCCCAGCAACTCAATCGCCCTTGTCAGACTCGGTTTCCCTACGCCTCCCCTATTCGGTTAAGCTCGCTACTGAACGTAAGTCGCTGACCCATTATACAAAAGGTACGCAGTCACCCCACGAAGGAGGCTCCCACTGTTTGTATGCATGCGGTTTCAGGATCTATTTCACTCCCCTCCCGGGGTTCTTTTCGCCTTTCCCTCACGGTACTGGTTCACTATCGGTCGATCACGAGTATTTAGCCTTGGAGGATGGTCCCCCCATCTTCAGACAGGATTTCTCGTGTCCCGCCCTACTTGTCGCACGCTCAGACCCGCCACCTACTTTTCGCATACGGGACTATCACCCTGTATCGTCGGACTTTCCAGACCGTTTTGCTAAGTAGATGGTTTAGTCGTGCAGGCTCCTCCCCGTTCGCTCGCCACTACTTGGGGAATCTCGGTTGATTTCTGTTCCTGCGGCTACTTAGATGTTTCAGTTCGCCGCGTTCGCCTCCACACGCCTATGTATTCAGCGCGGGATACTCCAAAAGGAGTGGGTTTCCCCATTCGGACATCGGGGGATCAAAGCTCCATTGCCAGCTCCCCCCCGCTTTTCGCAGGCTTGCACGTCCTTCATCGCCTGTGATCGCCAAGGCATCCACCACATGCACTTAGTCGCTTGATCCTATAACCATGGACCCTGTGTTGCCAGGGCACCCACCGCCATAGACGAACTCACGCTTGTGCGCGCACTCACCTGCCGCTGGTTCAAAGCGCAGATGAATGCAAAAATGCAATCACACCAACCCATGCAACAGTGCGCCTTGCGGCCCACTGTCGCACACTTTACTTCTTCCACTTTGTTAAAGAACGCGACCTCAAAAACCTGCCAAGGCCTAAGCGCTGCGGACCCGACGATCCGCACCGCTTAGCCCTTCGACGCCTGCTTCTGCCCACCCCCGAACGCTGGTGGAGGATGACGGGATCGAACCGTCGACCCCCTGCTTGCAAAGCAGGTGCTCTCCCAGCTGAGCTAATCCCCCCGCTTGATCGTGTGGTGGGTCTGGTTGGGTTCGAACCAACGACCCCCGCCTTATCAAGACGGTGCTCTAACCAGCTGAGCTACAGACCCTCATGCCTTCGAGGCTCTCGTTGCCTGAACAACCGATAAGTTGTGGATACTGCGCCGCCGCGGCGTCATCTCTTGAAAGGAGGTGATCCAGCCGCACCTTCCGATACGGCTACCTTGTTACGACTTCACCCCAGTCATGAATCTCACCGTGGTAAGCGCCCTCCCCGAAAGGTTAAGCTACCTACTTCTGGTGAAACCCACTCCCATGGTGTGACGGGCGGTGTGTACAAGACCCGGGAACGTATTCACCGCAGCATGCTGATCTGCGATTACTAGCGATTCCGACTTCACGTAGTCGAGTTGCAGACTACGATCCGGACTACGATCGGCTTTGTGGGATTGGCTCCACCTCGCGGCTTGGCAACCCTCTGTACCGACCATTGTATGACGTGTGAAGCCCTACCCATAAGGGCCATGAGGACTTGACGTCATCCCCACCTTCCTCCGGTTTGTCACCGGCAGTCTCGCTAAAGTGCCCAACCTAATGATGGCAATTAGCGACAAGGGTTGCGCTCGTTGCGGGACTTAACCCAACATCTCACGACACGAGCTGACGACAGCCATGCAGCACCTGTGTCCTGGCTCCCGAAGGCACTCCCGCATCTCTGCAGGATTCCAGGCATGTCAAGGGTAGGTAAGGTTTTTCGCGTTGCATCGAATTAATCCACATCATCCACCGCTTGTGCGGGTCCCCGTCAATTCCTTTGAGTTTTAACCTTGCGGCCGTACTCCCCAGGCGGTCGACTTCACGCGTTAGCTGCGTTACTCAGGAAGTTACCTTCCCGAACAACTAGTCGACATCGTTTAGGGCGTGGACTACCAGGGTATCTAATCCTGTTTGCTCCCCACGCTTTCGTGCATGAGCGTCAGTATCGGCCCAGGGGGCTGCCTTCGCCATCGGTGTTCCTCCACATATCTACGCATTTCACTGCTACACGTGGAATTCCACCCCCCTCTGCCGTACTCTAGCCGTGCAGTCACAAGCGCAGTTCCCAGGTTAAGCCCGGGGATTTCACACCTGTCTTACACAACCGCCTGCGCACGCTTTACGCCCAGTAATTCCGATTAACGCTCGCACCCTACGTATTACCGCGGCTGCTGGCACGTAGTTAGCCGGTGCTTCTTCTGACAGTACCGTCATCCAGGCGGGATATTCACCCGCCCGATTTCTTTCCGTCTGAAAGAGCTTTACAACCCGAAGGCCTTCTTCACTCACGCGGCATGGCTGGATCAGGCTTGCGCCCATTGTCCAAAATTCCCCACTGCTGCCTCCCGTAGGAGTCTGGGCCGTGTCTCAGTCCCAGTGTGGCTGATCATCCTCTCAGACCAGCTACGGATCGTCGCCTTGGTAGGCCTTTACCCCACCAACTAGCTAATCCGACATCAGCCGCTCCAATCGCGCGAGGCCCGAAGGTCCCCCGCTTTCCCCCTCAGGGCGTATGCGGTATTAGCTACGCTTTCGCGTAGTTATCCCCCACGACTGGGTACGTTCCGATGCATTACTCACCCGTTCGCCACTCGCCGGCAGGCCGAAGCCCCCGCTGCCGTTCGACTTGCATGTGTAAAGCATGCCGCCAGCGTTCAATCTGAGCCAGGATCAAACTCTTAAGTTCAATCCAACAAAGTACTCAAAATCATCTCTGACTTGCGAGCACTCAATCTTTGCAATTGCCGAATCCACCCGAAGGCAGTTCGACCACCGCAGCAACCCAGTACCCACACTTATCGGTTGTTCAACTTTTTAAAGAACTGCTACATCGCTGCAGCAAGGGAGCGAATTATACGGCCGTGGCCGCGCCCGTCAACCCCCTTCGAGACATCTTCCGATCTTTCTTTGTTCCCCTGTCGAAGGGCATCTCCGACGCCCCGTCACAGGGCTCACTGCCGCTCGTCGTCACCCCATTCCAGCACCTCCACCTTCACGCGTGACCTGCCGTCCTTGATCATGCCGAGCTTGGCCGCGGCTGCCGGGGAGAGATCGATGATCACGCCCTCCTTCCGGCTCGGTTTCGTCGGCCCTCGGTCGTTGATGCGGACCACGACCGTCCGCCCGTTCTTCCGGTTCGTGACCCGCACGCGTGTACCGAGGGGATAGCTGGGATGCGCTGCGACCATCTCGCTCCGGTCGAAGGTCTCACCGCTTGCGGTTTCGCGTCCATGCAGGCTACGCGCATAGTACGAAGCGAGCCCGGTCCTCGTTTCCCGAGGAGAACTCTTCTCGCCACGCGCCGGCTCGTGGCCGTACGCTGACAACGACAGCAGTATCGCAACCGCGGCTGCCCACAGGAACGGGAAGACCCGGTGCTTGGGGCGACCATTGCATCCTGAATCCATTGCAATCTCCTTTCCCTCGTTCTTTCTCGTCACGAAGTCCGGCTTTCGCTCCGAGCTCCAATGCCGCGCCAGAGCAAGCGCTGCGCCCGTCAAGAAGCTCCCATCGCGCGCCATATACGTCACCGTCTTACCGTAATACGCATTGCAAGCTACCCTTCGTGCAACGCCGCAAGCCGGCGTTTTCATGAACGCCTCCTACGGAGCCAATGATATGTCATCCGCATCGGGGGACGCGAAGGCGCGTCAATTGGCGAAGATGAAACGGCTGGCCGCCGCGCTGCTGGTCGCGGTCACGGCGCTGTTCGTGGTCGCCCGCTTGCAGCAAGGGGCCGGAATCTGGGCCTGGGTCGCAGCCTTTGCCGAAGCCGCGATGATCGGTGCCCTAGCCGATTGGTTCGCTGTCGTTGCACTCTTCCGACATCCCCTCGGGCTACCGATTCCCCACACTGCGATCATTCCGGCAAACAAGGAGCGGCTCGCCGACAACCTTGCGGCATTCGTTCGCGACAAGTTCCTCGCGACCGACACCCTCGTCCACAAGCTCCGCGCGTTCGGCCCGGCCGAGCGGCTGGGCGGCTGGCTGGGGCAGCGGGACAATACTGAAATCGTCGCTGGGAAGCTGGCGGGTGTGTTGGCCGGGTGGCTGGACTTCATCGACGACGAGCGCGTGCGCAGCCTGCTGGCTGCAAGGATCGGAGAACGACTCAGGGCGATCGACGTATCAGAAGTGGCGGGACACATCCTCGACACCCTGACGGTCGACGCGCGGCATCAGGAATTGCTCGACGCTGCGCTCAAACGATTGGCACGCTGGCTCGACGACCCGGAGGTGCAGCTCGCCTTCGCCGCGATGATCATCGAGATCGCCGGCAAGGAGTACCCGAAGACCCTGAAGACGGTGGGCCTCGTCACCAACACGGACGAATTCTCCCGCAGGATCGCCGCCGGCATCGTAAGGGGCATCAACGGCTGGCTGCACGACATCGGGGACGATCCGCAGCACCCGCGTCGGCAGGCCTTCGACGAAACGGTGGCCGAATTCATTGCCCGCATGAAGAACGACGCCGACTTCAAGGCGCGGGTCAATGCCGCGAAGCTGGACGTATTGACGCATCCGGTTCTGGCACGTTACCTGGATAGCCTGTGGGACGAGCTGAAAGCTTGGCTGCGCAAGGATCTTCATGAACCGGACTCGCGACTACGGCAACGAATCAGCGCCGCCACAAGCGCTTTCGCCAACGCCCTCGTCGAAAACCCCGCCTTGCGCGACTCTGTCGACGGCCATCTCGAATCAGCCGTGGTCGCGCTCGCGGACGATCTCCGGAACGCGCTGTCCCGCCACATCGCTTCGACGATAAGAAGCTGGAAGGACGAGGACCTCGTCCGTGAACTCGAACTGAGCGTCGGTCGTGACCTTCAGTTCATCCGGCTCAATGGCACTATCGTGGGAGGCGGGATCGGATTGCTGCTGCATGCGCTGACCTTGTTTGCCTCCACCCCGTGGTAGCGCAAACTTGGCGATCCATCACCGGTGAAAGGCCCGTCACCAGGGAATTTTTTCGCCCCAGGCGGTCCACCTCACACGTCGAGCCACAACCAGGAAGATGCATGCAACGCGGTCCGAGATTCGAAGCCCTTCTGAAAAACCTCAACCACAACCCGTCGAAACCTGTCGGCCTGCTGCAGAAGCTCGGTGCGATCGCCGCTGCTGCGGTCATCTTTGGCCTTGCACTGACTTTCTCCGTGATCTTCTTTGCCGTGGTGGTGGCCGCGGCAGTCCTGCTCTGGGGCTATGTCTGGTGGAAAACACGGGACTTGCGCAAGGCCATGCGCGCCAACCAGACGCACGCTAGAGCGTCCGCCCATCGTGGGCCGAAACCAGGCCAGGGAATCGTGATCGAGGGCGAGGTCGTGCGCGAGGTTCGGGAAGAGCGCCGCGACGGCACACGCGACTGATGACAAGTGCTCCGCCGGTTGTCTCCTCGAGCCGGCATTCTGAACGATCGAAAAAAGCCGGCACCCGTAGTGCCGGCTTTTGCCGCGTGGCGGGCGAACCTCGCCCGGCCATCATTCCCGAATGATTACGGAGTGACCCTCCAGCCCTCCGGATACGGCGCATCCGGATCCGCACTGCGCTCGCTGTCCCAAGGAGTGCCCTCCCCACGATAACGTGTGGAGTCGTCCGGCATCGTCTCGAGCGCCGAGAACTCGCTGATCGGCTGATCCATCGGCCGCAGCTCGACGTACTGCTCCGGACGGTACTCGGGGCCTGCCCTCAGTTCATCCACACTCGCGCTCAGACGCAGCTTGCCGTCCTCGTAGCGCATGCGGTTGAGCGGCACCGTGATTTCCCTGTCGCCGACACCGAGAAAACCACCCGCGGAAATCACCGCATGGATGTTTTCGTCCTGGCGGCTGCGGACGACCGTTTTCACCGAACCGATTTGTTCCCCGCGCGCATCGATGACCTGGGTACCGCGCAATTGACTCGGGGTCATCGACTGGACCTGTCCTGAAGCTCCCATCGGCGAGCGCATCTGGTGCTTGGTCTGGCCTTCAGTGTACGAGTCCGCAGCAGCCCCCATAGGGACCGCAACGAGCGCCGCAAGTGCGCCGGCCAGCAAAGACTTGCGATAGATCGAGCTCATATCATCCTCCTGCCTGGGGTGGCGTCCGTCTGACTGGTGTCTCGCCCGCATGTCCATCCGGACGAGCATCCTGTCGATCCCTGTTCCGCACCGAGCGCGCCAAGTCCGGCCAGTTCAGCTGCGGCCGGGGATCGAGGTAAGCTTATGATCGATCGGCACCTTTCTAAGTTCCGAAGCACGCCCACGCGAGCAGCCAATGCCGGCGGTGGGCCTAGTGGCGGAGCAGTTCCACCCTACCGACTCCCGCCTGGAGACTGTGGAACGTGATCGAGTAAGACGGGCCTGTCGCTGAAATCTTGCGGTCCGAATCCGGCCAGGCACGGGCCGGAAATGGCTGGAACGGGCAAGCCGTCAAGAACCTGACCCTTTGATGCGCATGGCGTCTCCGAGAGGGGGAACTGGAGACTGGTGAAGATCGTTTCGGTCACGTGCCCTCTGGGCATTCGTGTAATCGCGCCTGGCTAACACGGTTGCCCGCGAATGTACGAGGTATGCTTTCGCGATACCCTCATTGGGGTAACCCGACAGCAGGACTCGCGCCCATGACCCTCCTTCCCGACGGCCTCTACGACCTGCTCGTCAACGAGCGCATCCGCGAACTCGCACTGGAACTGCGCGATGCCGGTCAGGCCGACGTCGAAAAGCTCACCGGGGCGGCGCGACGCCAGCGGCTCCTCGACATGCTTGCGCGGTTGCTGCCCGACTTGCTCGACGACGCTGCCGAGGGAAAGGATGACAGCCGCCGCGAGCAGCGCGAACTCGCCCTGATCAACGGCTTGCTCGGGCAACTACGTGGTGGCGACGTGCAAGCCGGCAACTGGACTGCGCCCGTCCTCGCGCTGCGCTCGATCTA
This sequence comes from Aromatoleum buckelii, assembly GCF_012910785.2. Classification (GTDB taxonomy): domain Bacteria; phylum Pseudomonadota; class Gammaproteobacteria; order Burkholderiales; family Rhodocyclaceae; genus Aromatoleum; species Aromatoleum buckelii. The sequence goes on from NZ_WTVH02000008.1 coordinate 187,752, forward strand.
TCGTGGACAGCCTCGTCCGGCGCAGCCTCCGACCGGCGTGCTTGCACCCTGGCTGTTCACGGCCGGCCGGGCAGATCCGTCGCTGTTTGCGGAATTGCGCGCAGAGCTCGGTTCAACCGACCGCGTCGACATCGTCGTCAGCTTCATCACGTGGAGCGGGCTGCGAAAACTCCTCGACGTGCTGGAATCCATCACCGCAGTCGGGGCGCAGGGCGAACCGCGCACGCGGCTGCGCATCATCACGACGACCTACACCGGCGCGACCGAAGCTCGCGCCGTCGAGACGCTCGCGGCCCTGCCCGGCGTCGAGCTGCGCGTCTCGCTCGACGGGCGCCGCAGCCGTCTGCACGCAAAGGCGTGGCTCTTCCACCGCGCGACCGGCTTCGGCACCGCCTTCGTTGGCAGCGCGAACCTGTCGGCCGCGGCATTGCTGGGCGGCGTCGAATGGACGGCGAAATTCACGCAGGCGGGGCAGACCGACCTCTTCGCCGCAGCCGAGGCGCACTTCGAGACACTGTGGAACGACCCGGAATTCCAGCGCTTCGACCCGCAGGACGACCAGCACCGCCTCGAACTGCGCCGCGCGCTGCAGCAGGCCAGGGGTACAAGCTTCGAGCCGATCGCGACGCCGACCTGGTTCGACCTTCAGCCCAAGAGCTACCAGCAGGCGATGCTTGACCGCCTCGCCGCCGAGCGGCGCCACGGCCGCACGCGCAACCTCGTCGTCGCGGCCACCGGCACCGGCAAGACCGTCGTCGCTGCCTTCGACTACAAGCGCCTGTGCGAGCAGCAGGGCGGAAAGCCGCGTCTACTATTCGTCGCGCATCGCGTCGAACTGCTGCGCCAGGCCATCGAAACCTACCGGCAGGTGCTGCGCGCGCCGTCCTTCGGCGAACTCCTCGCGGACGGCAGCCAGCCCGAGAGCAGCGAACACCTCTTCGCGACCATCATGTCGGTTGCCGCGCGTGATCTCCTCGCGAGCCACGGCGCGGACTACTGGAACACCGTCGTCATCGACGAATGTCACCACCTGCCGGCGAGCCAGTTCGACGCCTTCGCCACCGCGATCCGCCCGCGCTTCCTGCTGGGCCTCACCGCGACGCCCGAGCGCGCGGACGGACGCTCGGTGCTTCAATACTTCGACGCACGCCCTGACGGCAGTCCGGCCGTCGAGCTGCGCCTGTGGGACGCGCTCGACCAGCAGCTCCTTGCGCCCTTCGAGTACTACGCGAGCACCGACAGCACCGACCTCTCCGGGGTCCGCTGGAACCAGCCCGGCGAACTCGCGCAGCTCGCCAACGTCATCAGCGGCAACGACGCGCGCGCCCGTCTGGTGATCCACGCGATCGAGCAATACGTCGCCGACCATGGCGCCATACGCGCGATCGCGTTCTGCGTCGATATCGCCCATGCGAACTTCATGGCCGAACGGTTCACGCAGGCCGGCCTTCCCGCGCTCGCGATCACCAGCGCCACGCCGCGGGACGTGCGCGAACGCGCCCCGCAGGAGCTGGCCGCCGGCACGCTGAAAGTGCTGTGCACCGTCGATCTCTACAACGAGGGCGTCGACATCCCGGAAGCCAACACCCTGCTGCTCCTGCGCCCGACGCAAAGCCCGGTCGTGTTCCAGCAGCAGCTCGGCCGCGGCCTGCGCCTCGCAGACGGCAAGGACAGCTGCCTCGTCCTCGACTTCGTCGGGCGGCTACAGAACGACTTCCGCTTCGACCTCCTCTACCGCGCGATCACCGGCCTCAACCGCCAGGAGCTCATCGAGGCCGTCGAACAGGGCTTCACGACACTGCCGCCCGGCTGCCACATCCAGTTCGACCGCGTCGCGCGCGAGCGCGTGCTGAGCGGCCTGCGCCAGATCAGCAACCAGAACTGGCGCCGCCTCACTGCCGAACTGCGCTACTACGCCACGACCCGCCGCGGTGCGCCGCTGACCCTCGCCGAATTCGTGCGCGACCAATGCCTGGGCCTCGAAGACCTCTACGACGGCAAGCCCGGCTGGACCGCGCTCTGCCGCGTCGCTGGCCTCGAACACGCCGCGCCTGACCCCGACGAGACCTATCTCGGCAAGCACCTCGGCGCGCTGCTGCACGTCGATGACCCCGAGCACCTGCTGATCCTGCGCCGCGTCGCCGAAGACCCCGCGGCGCTCCTCGCGCAGTGCGCTCACCTTGCCCCAGCTGAGCAACGGCGCATTCAGATGCTCGCCTACCAAATTTTCAGCGACCGCAGCGCCCTGATGGATGTGCCCGCCTTCCTCGCCCGCATGGTTGCCAATCCGGCAATATGCCGCGAACTCGCCCAGCTCGCGACCTGCCTCGACGAACGCGCCGACCTCGACCCGCAGCCCCTCCCCGGCGCCCCCACCGCCTGGCCGCTGACCCTGCACGCCGCCTACCAGATCCGCGAAATCCTCACCGCCGTCGGCTGGCTCAGCCCCGAGCGCCGCGCCCCCTTCCAGGCCGGCGTGCTGGCACTACCCGAACACAAGACCGAACTCCTGTTCGTCACCCTCGACAAGCGCGACGGCTTCAACGAACGCATCGCCTACCACGACTATGCGATCAGCCCGGAGCTCTTCCACTGGCAGTCGCAGCGCACCGCCGGCCCGGACACCGCAGCCGGGAGTCGCTATTGCGAGTCGCCGGGGAATGGATGGCAGTTCCAGCTGTTCGTGCGGGAGGCGCGCGGGCAGGCGTATCGGGCCTTGGGGCCGGTGAGGCTGGAGCGGTGTGAGGGGGATCGGCCGCTGTCGATTACGTGGCGGCTGGAGCGGGCGCTGCCGGTGGGGGTGTTCAGGCGGTATAGCGTGTTGCGGACTTGAGTCGCTGCTATAGCGTATTGCTGCCACCCATTCGTCCGATTCGCCGGGCAAGACCTATCTCACCTGCACTCCAGACCGGGTCCTCAGAGCAAAGGGACTATGCCTCGTTTGGAGCAGAGGGATGCAAACAGCCTCGCGCAACTGCAAGCCTTTTGAGTTTTTTCGCAATCAACTTCTGTTTCTGAGATGTGTGCGCACTATAGTCAGCCAATGCGTGCGCCGGATTTTCCACCGCCGTATCGGTGCCCACCACGGGATCAGAGTGGCAGCTGATCATTTCACTTTCGAATTCCCCAACGGACAATCCGAAGACTGCGGCCGACGCGCGACCATTGGAAGTGTAAAGACCGTGGGATTGCGCAGCTGTCGTCAATGCCGACCTGTCGACGGAAAGCTTGTTGAGGTCCTTTTCTGACGGCCGGAAGCGATCGCTGGAAGGCTCGCCGTTCTCAAGGAAATTTGGATGAATCTGTCGAAACAAGACTTCTGACGAATTCGTTAGCTTGCTCATTGGCGCCCCACACGATCGTCGAATTCTTTCATGAAATCATCTTCGATTTCCCCGAAACGCACTGGATCCATTTCTCCTGTTCCGTCTATTTGTATGCCATACATCTCTACAGAACCATCCGACGCGAAGGCAACAGAAAAATCCCAGTCATTGATTTCGAATTCAAAAAGGATTCCGCCTTCTTCTGTTGGGAATATTCGATACGCTCCGCACAGAGATGGACGCTTCGACAAGAATCTTTCTGCGGCGCAGACTGCTGGTCCCTGAATAGCTCGAGCGCCCTCGCCATTCCAGTCATCACTCTGACCTGCCTGATTTCTTCGGACCACTCATTCCTGGAGAACGGCTTCCGGGTGGGTGGTTGAAATACACAGGCGCTTGAACTCTGCCGGAGTTCTCCGGCCGAGGCTCGAGTGCGGGCGAACGTCATTGTAATGTCGGCGCCATTGCTCGATGACGACCTTGGCTTCGACGCGGTTGCGAAACCATTCCATCGACAGGCACTCGTCGCGGAATTTTCCGTTGAAGCTCTCCGTCGTGCCGTTCTGCCACGGCTTGCCCGGATCGATCAGCGCCAGATCGAGATTCTCCCCCGCGGCCCATTTCAACAGGGCCTTGGAGACGAATTCCGGCCCGTTGTCCGAACGCAGCACCTTCGGTGCGCCGTGGACTGTGACCAGTTGCGACAGCACCTCGATCACGCGCCCCGAACGAATCGAGCCGGCGACATCGATCGCAAGGCACTCGCGGGTGAACTCGTCGATCACCGTCAGACACTTGAGCTGCTGTCCGTTGGCGCAGGCGTCGAACACGAAATCATAGGCCCAGACCTGTCGCGCCCCCGTCGGTGGCCGCGGTCGCGGCCGCGAGGCGGCAATCCGCTTCCTGCATCGCTTCCTGGGCACTTGCAGCCCGGCTTGCCGCCACAGTCGCCACGCTCGGTCGCTGCTCATCGGATATCCCTGACGTTCGAGAAACACCTGAATGCGGCGGTAGCCATAACGGGGATATTGGGCCGACAGCAGGCCCATCGCGGCCAGCGCCGGGGCATCCTTGCGCTGCATTCTCGACTCATAGCGCATGGCTGAGCGCGCCACCGACATCAGCGCACACGCCCGGCGTTCCGACAGCCCCCGCCCTCGGGCGTACGCAACCTGTCGGCGACGGGCGGGTGCGCTCACCATTTTTTTGCCGCGATCTCCTTCATGACCTCGATCTCGAGGTCACGCTCGGCCAGCAACTTCTTCAGCCGGGCGTTCTCCTGTTCGAGCTGGCGCAGCCGCTTGACCTCGTCGGCGTCCATCGTCCCGAAGTGCTTGCGCCACGTGTAGATCGTCTGCTCGCTCACTCCGTGCTTCTTCGCCACTTCGGCGACCGGCGCCTTGTCCGCTTCGCGCAGGATCGTCACCATCTGGGCTTCCGTGAATCGGCTCTTTCGCATGACTTCCTCTTCTTGTTGGAAGCCATCCTCTCAAGTTTCACGTGGTCCGAAAATCCCCAGGCAGGTCAACTCAGCCCTTTGATTTCGAACAATCGACTTCTGCACCTCTCCAATTCTTCGCCAATTCCTTGATCAATCAATGCAACATCAAAAGCTTCTATGACGCTACGGAACCTATCAGCGTTATCCAGCTCTATCTGAAGGTCAAACTGAACAACCGCATTTATATTTCCATCGAACTCATTGACGACGCGTTCGGCGTCCAACTGAATTCGAATGTTTCCATGTTCAATGGTTAGAACTTCTATATAGCCGCCCGCTGCATCGGCGTTTACCACTGCGCCGAGAAGAGTCCCAGTACCTTCGAACCTCGCTTGATAAGTCTCGCGAACTCTCGTAATCAGCTTCTTACGGCGGTAGGTATCGAGGTAGATGACATTTCCGTCTGCGCCCGCTGTGCCTAAAAATTCGATGCGCTCACTCTCCCGAAGGCCAGAACCGAGCTTGTTCAGTGCGCGAACGTGTTCTGATGACAGAGATTTAGGAAATCGGTCGTTTCCGGCCCCGTCAATAAGATCAACAACATCACGGAATGACGCCTTGACGACGTCGTACAGTTCGTCAGCAAATCCCGGGAGGTAAGTTTGGGCGGTACCTCTGTTCCAATCCAGGCTTGGAACCGCGCTGCCTTCTTCAATGGACACCAGATCAAACGAAAGGCTCTTGTCAAAACCCTTCGGAACCCTTTGGCGATCTGCATTTAGCGCGCGCCACTCGTCCTTGGCGAACGCGGCGAGGAGATCTCGAAATGCCGGAAGATCGGAGAGGACGTCCACTGGTAACCGCGCGCCGTCGAAACGCAACCCGACATATCTCAGCTTGAAGATCGTGGCATCGTCGGTCATAACCGTTTTACGCAATCACCCAGTTGGATTTCGCACCGATCAGCAGTGCTTATAGATTAGGCTGAAAGCATAGCAAATTTGGCTTGCGTGTTACAGGACGACGTGGACTCGTCGGTTCGTCACCCCAGCCTACTCACCGCCGACAATGAGCGCAGGGGCAAGACTACCCGGCGAGACGTTGGAGAGGGAGGCCCCTTTGGGGGGCCGTTCAACGACCACAAACTGCGGATAGGTGCACACCCAGCTTAGGGTAGAAACACCATTCGCCTTCTCCGCATCACCCCGGCACGTATTCAATTTCCGGCAGCACCAACTCCCAAGACTGACACTGCAGCCCCTCCTCACCTTCCCTCACGCCACGCACCAGCACCGCCGCGACCCGCACCGCAAGGATCGCCCCCTCCGGCGGCTGAAACTTCGACGACATCCGGCCAACCGCCACACCCGACGCATCAGTGATCTCCCACCCCGCGCGCCCATCGCTCCGCGGCCGCAGTGCCAGCGGGCTACCAACATCAAGCGCCGCCAGCGCACGGTGAATCGGCGCCGTCGGCGAGAAACGCCCCGGCCACGACAGCACAACCTTCTCCGGATCGGCACACCAGATCCGATGCGCGACACCCGGCTCCGGGGGCAACGCCTCCGGCCGCGAGCGCAGCACCAGCCCGTCCAGATCGCGCACGAACGGATGCTGCCCGCCAACCGCCTCGCACAGCGTCAGCGACTTCCGCGCCCGCGTCATCGCGACATAGAACAAGCGCCGCTCGTCATCCCCACGTCCCTGCCAGCCACCGCCGTCGAGGATCAGCACGTGGTCGAATTCCAGCCCCTTGGCGCGGTGCGCAGTCATGAGGACCAGCGGCGCGTTGGGGCGGGCGTCGACGGTGGGTTTGCCGATGGCGCCGAAGTCGTACAGGGACTCGATGAGGTCGTCGACGACGAGCTCGCGGCCCGGGGCGGCGGATTCGGCATCGACGATGAACTGCGCGAGCGCGGCACGGTAGGGGTGTTCGTTGAGGCCGTTGGGCGGGGCGTGGAAGCGGCGGCGGAACCAGTGTGACAGGACGCCGGCGCGCACCAGCACGCGGCGACGGCGGGCGTTGCTGCGCTGGCCGCGCAGGAGCGTGACGAGTGCGTTGCCTTCGCGCGTCTGGTGCAGGCTGACCTGACCGGCGTCGCGTTGCATGCGGACCGGGATGCCGCGCACGCGGCACAGGGCGGCCATCGGTTCGAGGTCTTCCCAGCGGCGGGCGATTACGGCGAAGCGGCCCCATTGGCCTGCTGCGCCGGTTGCGCCATGCGTCAGCAGATCGTGGAGGCGCTGCAATTCGTCGAGCGCGACCTGCGCTTCCTGCTGCGGGTTGCGCGGCACTTCGAGCACATTCACGCGACCTTCGGTGAGCGGATCGAGCGCGGCATGCTCGCCGCCGTCGGGCTGGTCGCGGCGGGCATGGTTCACGCGGATCGCCTGTCCGCCCTTCATGCGCTCGCGGGCGCGTTCGATGACGCGGTTGGCGCAGTGGATGATGTGCTTGGTCGAGCGGTAGTTCTCGATCAACGCATAGCGGCGCGCGGCGTAGTCGGTTTCGAACTGGCGGATGAAGCGCACGCTTGCGCCGTCGAAGGCGTAGATGTTCTGATCGTCGTCGCCAACCACCATCAGCGAGACGCGGTCTTCCTCGGTCTGCAGCGTGCGGCCGGCGACCGCGCTGATGAGCTCGTAGTGGTCGCCGTTGATGTCCTGGTATTCGTCGACGAGCAGGAAGCGGAGGCCGGAGAGGAGGCGGTCGCGCAGAATGGAAGGCCCGACGCCGTCAGCCACGCTCGGCTCCTGCTCGGCGGCGCGCAGGCGGCGGGTGGCCTGGCGGATGACGTCGCTGAAGTCGACCGCCTCGCCGCGTTCGATCGCCACGGCGTAGCTGGTGCCGGTGAGCCGCATCGCGAGCCCGTGCAGTGTCTGCACCGCGACGCCGGCCGCATCCGTGCCGACGAGCGCCCACAGGCGGCGACGGATTTCGTTGGCGGCGGAGCGGTTGTAGGCGAGCACCATGATCGCTTCGGGCAGCACCATGCATTCGCGCAGCAGCCACGCGACGCGGTGCACGATGACCTTGGTCTTGCCGGCGCCCGGGCCGGCGAGCACGAGATGGTTGCCTTCGAGGGGCGCTGCGACGATGGCCTGCTGCTCCGGGTTGGCGAGATCGGTGAGGATGCGCCGGTGCGCGGCCTCGGTGGTCGCCATCTCCAGCACGTCCTTGCGCCCGGCGAAGTAGCGGCGCACGAACTCGGCGCGGTCGAGGCTGAAGTAATCGACGATGAAGGCCATCGCCGCCTGGATCTTGCGCACCGCGAGCTTGGCGTACTCGGCCATCACATGCACCTGGACGATCTTGTCCTTGTAGTGCAGCGCGAGCTCGGCGTAGTCGGACTTCTTGAACTGGCGGCGGCGCGCCTCGGCGTTGAGGGCTATGCTCATCGCGGAACGAAACACTGCCTTGCCGCGCGCCAGATGCAGCACCTCGTTGGCATCGAGGTAGAGGAGCGCCGCGGAGAGGGCGACGTCCCATTTGTCGATTTCGAGATCAGCGAGCGTCGTGTCGGCCTGCAACGCGGCTTCGAGTTCGCCTTGCTTGCAGGTGACGAGCAGCGTGTTGCCCTGGCGGCGGCGCTGGAACTCCTGCACCAGCGCGCGGGCGAGGCGCATGCGGCGTTCGCGGATGGTCTCGATGTCCTTCCACGGGCGCAGGAGCTTCAGGTAGCGGCTGTCCGCGGTCTGCGGACGAAGGGCGAAGAAACCACGTTGTTCGACGCCATCGCCGAAGGGCTCGGCGAAGGATTTCAGCAGGCGGGTGAGCTTGTCCGGGTCGAAGTCGACCTGCGCGTCGCGCCGCAAGGGGGTGTCAGGATTTCTGTGTGTGAGGCGTGAAGAGACTGTTCCAACGGGGCCGCCTGCAGGCGGCCCCGTTGGAACAGTCGGTAGTCATTTTAGCCCCGGCCTGCTTCAAAGCGCTCGGCGTAAAGGATGGCGAACTGGTTCATCGCCTCTTTCCAGTCTTTGGCTGCCCGTCCCCAGTCGGCGGTGATGTTGCGCAGGGCGAGCCAGATCAGCTTGGTTGCCGCCTCGTCGCTCGGGAAGTGCCCCCGCGTCTTGATGATCTTGCGCAGCCGCGCGTTGATGCTCTCGATGGCATTGGTGGTGTAAATCACCCGGCGGATCGGGGACGGAAAGGCAAAGAACGGGATCACCCGATCCCACGCCCGGCGCCAGGCGGCGGCCACGGGGGGAAACTTCTCGCCCCACGGGCCTTGGGCGAATGCGTCGAGTTCGGCCAGCGCCGCTTCGGCACTCGGGGCGGTGTAGATCGGCCGGATTGCCGCCGCCAGCGCCTTGCGATCTTTCCAACTCGCGTAGTCGAGGCTGTTGCGGATCAGATGCACGATGCAGGTTTGCAGCGTGGTCGCCGGAAACACCGCCTCCAGCGCTTCGGGCATGCCCTTCAGGCCGTCGGTGACCGCAATCAGGATGTCGGTCACGCCGCGCGTCTTGAGGTCATTGAAGACCTTCATCCAGAATTTTGCGCCCTCGGTGTTCTCGATCCACAGCCCCAGGATGTCGCGTGTGCCGTCGGGCAGCACCCCGAGCGCCAGGTAGATCGCCTTGTTGCGGACCACGGCGTCCTCGCGGATCTTGACCCGAAGGGCATCGAAAAACACCACCGGGTACATCGGCTCCAACGGGCGGGATTGCCAGGCAGTGACTTCACCCATCACGGCATCGGTGACCGAGCTGATGAACTCGGGCGACACGTCGGTGCCGTATTGCTCGCCCAGAAATCCCTGGATCTCGCGGATCGTCATTCCGCGCGCATACATGGCGACGATCTTGTCGTCGAAGCCGGTAAAACGCCGCTCGTGCTTCGGGATGAGCACCGGCTCGAAACTGCCGGCGCGGTCACGCGGCACTTCGATCCGCAGCGGCCCGTCTTCGGTAAGCACCGTCTTGCCGCTCGCGCCGTTGCGGTGATTGCTGCTCTCGACCGGCTTGTCAGCGCCCGGCAGGTAGCCGAGGTGATGACTGAGTTCGGCGCCGAGTGCCCGTTCGATCAGCGCCTTCTTGAACGCCATCGCGGCCGCGTTGACCGCCTCGGCGCTCATTGGACCGCCGACGAACTGGTCAATCAGTTCTTTCGGAATGTTGGGCAGCGCCGCCGGTTGCTTCTTGCTCGTCTTGCTTGGCATACATGCTCCTTGCTGACATGTTATGCCTCACACACAAAATTTCTGACAGGCTCCGCCGCAACGTGTCGCACAACCGGCGCACATTCAAGATCTGCCAGCCTTCCTGGTCGGCGTCGGGCGCCTCTTCGCGCAGGTTCTTGAGCAGGGCATCTTCGATGCGTGCGAGTTCGTCGAGGCGCTGCGCCGTGTCGGGATCGCGATAGAAGGTGACCCCGATCTCGGTGTCATTCGACAGCAGCTTCCAGCGGTCGAGTTCGCGCAGCATGTGCTGCAGCGTGCGCGAATCCTTACCGGTCGCGAGCATCAGCTCGTCAGTCGATAGGCCTTGGTCATCGTCAGCCTGAATCAGGATCGACAAGATGCGCACGTAGGGCTCGATATCGGCGTCCGGCCCCAGCTTCTTCCTCAGAAGCGCCCGCGCCTCCTCCTCGTTCGCGACCAGCAGGCTGCCGGGGAAGACGCGGGTGTGATTCTCGTGGCGTTCGAGCAGGCGTGCTTCCTCAAGCCACGCGACGGCGATGCGCACCTTGGTGTCGGCATCGCTCGCGTCCGGATCGATGCGGTGCGCGTCGGGGATTTCGAGCAGGATCTCGCCGCTCGTCACCACGACCTCGCCCTCGGTGCGGTCCTTGCGCTCGATCGCGCGCAGCGCCTTCAGGATGGCGCCGATGTCGTGCTGCGTGAGCCGCGAGTTTTTCAGCAGGCGGAACTGGACGTCGAGGTCGGCGTCGTCGTAGAGCAGGATGCAGCGCGCAGCCGCCTGGTCACGCCCCGCGCGGCCCGCTTCCTGCAGGTAGTTCTCCAGCGAGCCGGGCGTGTCGAGGTGGATCACTAGGCGCACGTCGGGCTTATCGACGCCCATGCCGAAAGCGTTGGTTGCAGCGATGACGCGCAACGTGCCGGCAAGGAAGGCTTCCTGCACCGCGCGCTTGTCGGCGGGCAGCATGCCGCCGTGGAAATAACCACAGTCGAGGCCGGCGTCCTTCAGGAATTGCGCGACCTCCTCGACCGTCTTCTGCCGCGCGCAGAACACGATCGCGCCACCTTCCTCGCGCAGGGCGTCCTGCAGCAGACGCAGAGTCTCAGCGTACTTGGCGGCAGCCGGCACCGAGCGGACCTCATAGATGAGGTTCTCGCGACTCACCCCGCCTTCGAGCCGGTCGAGCACGACACCGAGGCGCTTCTCGAAGTGCTGGCAGATGTCGTCGACCACGTCCGGCTTGGCAGTCGCGGTGAAGCCGAACACCGGCGAGGGCTTGTCCTTCTGGCGCGCCTTGATGAAGCGCGACACATAGAGGTAGTCGGGACGGAAGTCGTGCCCCCACTTCGACAGGCAGTGCGCCTCGTCGAACACCCAGGCGCCGATCTCGCGATGCATCAGCGCATTGGCGAAGGCGGTGCTGCGGAACTGCTCCGGGGCGACGAAGATGAGCCCGAGGTCCCCCAGGCGCAGCTTGTCGAGCATCACCCGCCGCTCCATCGGGTTGAGCAGGCTGTTGAGGTAGCCCGCGCACGTGATGCCGCGCGCCTCCAGATTGTCGACCTGGTCCTTCATCAACGACTGCAGCGGCGAGATCACGACTGTCAGGCTGCTGTTGCGGTAGTAGCGAGCCAGCGCCGGCAGCTGGAAACACAGCGACTTGCCGCCACCCGTGGGCAGGATCGCGAGCGTCGGCCGGCCCGCGAAACCGTTCTCGACGATGGCCTGCTGCAGTGAGCGCCCCTCCGCGGTCGTCGGCGTGCTGCGAAAACGCGTGATGCCCGGGAAGTAGCGCGGCAACAGCGTTTCGAGGTCGTGCTGCTCGCGGCACCACGCGCAGGCGGGGTCGGGGCAAGGCACGTCGCGCAGCGTCGCGATCGCTTCGCGCGCCTTGGGGAAACTGTGGCTCACCCACGGCGGCAGCACGGAATTGCCGCCTGCGACGCGCAGCCACGCGAGGGCGTATGCAAGCGGCTTGTGCCACGCGGGATCGGGCAGGCAGTGTTCGATGATCCAGCGCTGCCCGGTGATGCAGCCCTTGCCGTCTGTCGCCCGCTGCCATGCCGCGGCGGCCTCCGCCAACGACGGTCGTAGCGCGCGCCGGAGGGTTGCGAAGAAGTTCGCCACGCCCTTGCCGTTCTCCGGTGCCAGCAGGTAATGCAGGCACAGCGCCTCGTCCGGGTGCTCGGCGACGCGTTGCTGCAGGGCCTCGTTCTGGTCATTGAACAGCTCGTAGGCGAGCTCCGCGTCGCGCACCGGGTCGTTGCGCGTCGTCGTGCACAGCTTGTAGTCCTTCACCAGCCGGTGATAGGGGTTCTGCGGGAAGGCGACCGGCGAGAGTTCGAGCGTATCGATGAGCGGCAGGCGGTGCAGCCCAAGCTCGGGATGCAGCGCCGCCAGCGCAGGTTGGTCGAAGGCGACGACGTTGTGGCCGAGCACGAAGGCGGCCCCTTCGGTCAGGGCGTCGAGTCGACGCACCAGATCCGGTGCCTTGCCCGAAAGCCGCAGCCGTGCATCGAGATCGGGACGAAAGGCGCCCAGCTCGCGCAGGACCATGCGGTCCTGGCGGGCGGTTTCGATGTCAAGACATAGGCACCGCGCGCGCGGCGCAGCGGGCGGACCGCGCATGGAATTCGATTCGATTAAAAACAAGCGCCCGAATTGTATCCGGATGCACCCAGCTCCTACCGTGCATGAGACGCAGATACCTCGGGCGGAAGGGAAAGCGCGGCGGCGTGCGAGTCATCGACTACTTACGAGCGAAGTCTCCTGCTTCATCCTAATGTCTGAAGTGAAATAGGCCGGCCCCGGGTGGCGTCCCGCCGATGCGACTACTCTGCCGCCGCGCGCCTCAGCCACGCCAGCCGCTGGTTGATCTTGTCGCGCCAGTTTGCCGCGAGGCTGGGCGTCTGGGCGAGTCGTTCGAGATGCGGGAGGGACGGACGGTGTTCCTGCCACAGCAGCATTGCCTCACTCAGCGTCGGTGCGTCGAAGGCCGGAGTCGTCAGGTCGAGCGTGTCGCCCGGTGACACTCGGCCCGGTTCGAGCACGCGCCAGTACCATCCCGTCAGGAGGCGTTCGGCAATGAAAGCCGCAATCCCTTCGCAGCCGAAACGTTCGTCGATTTTCCAGCATGGAGTGCGCGGCTGGCACACCTGCAGCCGAACCGTTCCCAGGCTCCAGACGTCTCCGATGCGAACGTCACGCTCGTCCAGTTCGAGAGAGGAGAGATTTTCGCCCAGCGCCCCCGGACGCAGGCTCTCCCTGGCTTCGGCGAAGCGGGCAGCCAGCTGTTCATAATGGCGAGCGGGATAGAAATGCACCGCCTTGTCAGGACCGCCGTGAACCCTGCGATCGGCTTGCTGGTCGCCGACAAATCCCTCGCGCGCCACTTCGGCGCTGCTCACCTGCGATTTGTACATGCCGGTCGGACGCCCCGACTCGGGCAGCGGCCGGATGCCGCCGATGAAGAGGGATACGTTGGCCATGGTCGAGTCTCGGTTGATCCGACCATTTTAGCCCGGAAAAACCCGCGCTCCGCTCTGGCGCCAACGGGGCGATCGCCACACCTACGCGGGGGGCACGTCTTACCCCAGTTCAATGGAAGACTAGACTGCGCCTGCACTTGCCGGGTGAATAACGCATTCCTGTCTGGAGGTAGCTCATGCCCAAAACACGCGCTATGATGTGTATAAATATACAGTCATCTTGATGGGCTGACGCCCGTCGAATCACTCATTCAACCTCCCGTCCTTCCGCCGACGCCCATGATTTCTCGCGCTGACTCCCTCACCGCTCGCCAGGCCGAGATTCTCGACTTCATTCGCCACACCGTGGAGTCCGAAGGACGACCGCCGACCCGCGCAGAAATCTGCACTGCGTTCGGCTTTCGCTCGCCGAACGCGGCCGAAACCCATCTGCGCACGCTCGCCGCGAAAGGCGCGATCGTCCTCGAGGAAGGTCGCGCGCGGGGCATCCGGCTCGTCGAGGCGCTGGGGCTGCCGTTGGTCGGGCATGTCGCGGCCGGCCGGCCGATGCTTGCGGTCGAGCACATCGAAGCCCGCTACCAGATCGACTCCGCGCTGTTCTCGCCACGCGCCGACTACCTGCTGCGCGTGCGCGGCATGAGCATGCGCGACGCCGGAATCATCGACGGCGACCTGCTCGCGGTGCATCGCACGCCGCAAGTGCGCGCCGGCCAGGTCGTCGTCGCCCGCCTCGAGGATGAGGTCACCGTGAAGACCTTCACCCGCGAAGGGCCGATCGTGCGCCTGCTGCCCGCCAATCCGGACTTCGAACCGATCGTCGTCGACACTCGTCATCAAGCGCTCGACATCGAAGGCATCGCCGTCGGCCTCGTGCGCAACGGCTCGCGGTGACGACTCCCTGCATCCCGGCCCAACACGCGAAGCGATGTCGACCTCCCCCCTCGCGACGCTCGCCGGGTTGCCGCCCGGTCTCCTCTGGCCGGCCGACCGGCTTGCCCGGCCGGCCGAAGCGGGGGTACCGACGGGCTTTGCCGCGCTCGACGCGCAGCTCCCGGGCGGCGGCTGGCCGCGCGGCGCGCTGATCGAGCTCCTCATTGACGCGTTCGGCATCGGAGAGCTCGCGCTGCTGCTGCCGGCGCTGCGCGCAGCCGCCCCCGAGCGCTGGATCGCGTGGATCGCGCCGCCCCATCTGCCATACGCGCCGGCGCTCGCCGCGGCCGGAGTGCGGCTCGACCGATTGTTGCTGCTCACGTCGTCCGATCCGGCCACAACCTTATGGACGATCCGGCAGGCGGTCGCGTCGGGCGGCTGCTCGGTCGTGGTCGCGTGGCTGCCGAACGCCCAGAGCGCCGCGCTGCGGCGCCTGCAGCTCGCCGCCGAAGCGTCCGCGACGTCGCTGTTCGTGTTTCGCCCGGGCGGCGCCGCGCAGCAGGCGTCGCCTGCGAGCCTACGACTGCGATTGCAGCCCGCGCCCGACGCCTTGGTGCTCGAGATCGTCAAACGGCGCGGCCCGCCGCTCGCGTGGCCGCTTCGGCTCATCCTTCCCGAGCGGCCCGCCGCTTTCCCTTCCCGAGCGGCCCGTCGATGCTCTGGTTTGCGCTGATCCTGCCCGATCTGCCGCTGCAGGTCTTCACCCGCGGCGTCGAGGACGCGGGCCTCTTGGCGGTCGTCGAGCCGCAGCCGCGCGCCACAATCGTCGCCGCGACAGCGGCCGCCCGCGTGCGCGGCGTCGAACGGCACCAAGGGGTCGCCGGCGCGCTGGTGGTGGTGCCCGAGCTGGCCTTGCGCGAGCGCGATCCGGCGCTTGAAACGGCGACGCTGGCCGAGCTTGCGACGTGGGCCGGACGCTTCACGCCGTGTGTGAGCCTCGATCCGCCCGATGCAGTGCTGCTCGAAGCGAGCGCGAGCCTGCGGCTGTTCGGCGGCATCGACGCGCTTGCGCAGCGCATCGCGAAAGCCGCGCTGCCGCTCGGCCTAACCACGACGCTTGCCGCCGCGCCGACGCCGCTGGCGGCACGCTGGCTCGCGCGGGCGCGCCCGGGCACGCTCGTCCGCCCCTCGGAGGGCTGGGCGCACGCGCTCGATGCGCTGCCGATTGAACTGCTCGCCGATGGGGCGCCCGTGCCCGCTGCCACGCTCGAGCTGCTGCGTGGCGTCGGCGTGCGCCGCATCGGCGAGCTCCCCCGCGTGCCGCGTGACGGGCTCGCACGCCGCGACGCAAGCGTCGTCACCGACACCGTTGCACGCGCCCGCGGCCGCGACCCCGATCCGCGCCCGCGCTTCGTCCCTGCCGAGCGCTTCGCCTCGCGCCTCGTGCTGCCGGCAAGCGTCGCGCACACCGAACCGTTGCGCTTTGCCGCGGGGCGGCTCTTCTCGAACCTCGCCGCATGGCTGGCCGCGCGTCGGGCCGGGCTCGATTGCTGCCGGCTGCATCTCGAACACGACCGCGCGCCCGCGACCGTCGTCGAAATCGTCACCGGCCGTCCGCAGCGCGATGCGGCGCGCTTTGTGCAGCTCGCGTGCGAGCATCTGGCCGCGCTCACGCTGCCGGCGCCAGTCGAGGCGCTGCGCCTGACGGCCGACGCGCCGGTCGCACTGCCGGCGTGCACGCCGGATCTGTTCGACGGCGAAAGCGATGCGGCGCGCGAGGCCGCGCTGCGCCTGCTCGATCGACTGCGCGCGCGGCTCGGCAGGGACGCGGTGCATACGGTGCTGCCCGTTGCCGATCATCGTCCCGAACGCGCCGGGCGCGGCCGAGGCCGGCTACACGGCGCTCGCGATCACCGATGAGTGCTCGCTCGCGGGCGTCGTGCGCGCGCATCAACAGTCGCGGCGCCTCGCGCGGCCGCTGAAGCTCGTGATCGGCAGCGAGCTGCGGCTGGCCGACGGGCTGCGCATCGTGCTGCTCGCGACCGACCGTGCCGCGTACGGGCGACTCGCGCGATTGATCACGATCGGCCGGCGCGCGGCGACAAAAGGCCGTTACCAGCTGACTCGCGCCGATCTCGATCGCGGGATCCCCGGCTGTCTGGCGCTGGTCGTGCCGCCCGACGACGGCGTCCTCGATCGCGAGGCGCTCGTTGCCGACGCGCGCTGGGTCGGCGAACGATTTCCGGACGCCGTGTGGCTTGCGGTTGAGCTCGCCTGCGGGCCGGACGATGGGCGCCGGCTCGAGGCGTTACTGGCAATTGCTTCGGCCGCCGGCCTGCCCCCGGTCGCGGCGACCGGGGCGCTGATGCACGACCCGTCTCGTCGGGCGCTCGCCGACGTGCTGGCGGCGCTGCGGCTGCGGGTCACGATCGCCGAAGCGGGCCGGGCGCTTGCGCCGAACGCCGAGCGCGCGCTGCACGAGCGCGCCGTGCTCGCGCGCCGCTACCCGGCCGAACTTCTCGCCGAGACGCTGCGGATCGCTTCGCGCTGCCATTTTCGGCTCGACGAACTGCGCTACGAATATCCGGCCGAGCTCGTGCCCGACGGCGAGACGCCTGCAAGCTGGCTGCGACGCCTCGTCGAGGACGGGCTGCGCTGGCGCTACGGCCGCCCGCAGGACGACCCCGCGCCGCCGAAAGTGCGCGCGCAGGTCGAGCACGAGCTTGCGCTGATCGCCGAGCTCGGCTTCGAAGCGTACTTTCTGACCGTCGAGGATCTCGTGCGCTTTGCGCGCGGCCGCGGCATCCTGTGCCAAGGGCGCGGTTCGGCGGCGAACTCGGTCGTCTGTTGGGCGCTCGGCATCACCGAAGTCGATCCCGAACTCGGCATCATGCTCGTCGAGCGCTTCATCTCGAAAGAGCGCGACGAGCCGCCCGACATCGACGTCGATTTCGAGCACGAGCGGCGCGAGGAAGTCATCCAGTACGTCTATCGGAAGTACGGGCGCGAACGCGCCGCGCTCGCCGCCACCGTGATCCGCTACCGCGCGCGCAGCGCGCTGCGCGACGTCGGGCGCGCGCTCGGGCTGCCGCTCGGCCAGCTCGAACGGCTTGCGCGCGACCGCTTCTGGTTCGATGCCGGACGCATTCTGCCCGACCGGTTGCGAGAAGCCGGTTTCGATCCGGCGAGCCCCGGCGTGCAGCGCCTGGTGACGCTGACCGAAGCGCTCGTCGGCTTTCCGCGCCATCTGTCGCAGCATGTCGGCGGTTTCGTCATCGCGCGCGGCCGGCTCGACGAGCTCGTGCCGGTCGAAAACGCGGCGATGCCCGAGCGCACCGTGATCCAGTGGGACAAGGACGACCTTGACGCGTTGGGGCTGCTGAAGATCGATGTGCTCGCGCTCGGGATGCTGTCGGCGCTGCGGCGCAGCCTTGCGCTGGTCTCGACGTGGCGCGCCCGCCCGTTCACCCTTGCCGACATTCCGCGCGAGGCGCCCGAGGTCTATCGGATGCTATCGGAAGCCGATTCGATCGGCGTGTTCCAGATCGAATCGCGCGCACAGATGACGATGCTGCCGCGCCTGAAGCCGGCGCGCTTCTACGATCTCGTCGTGCAGGTCGCGATCGTGCGCCCCGGCCCGATCCAGGGCGGCATGGTCCACCCGTACCTCGAGGCGCGCGCGCGGATCGAACGCGACGAGCCGGTTTCGTATCCGCTCCCGCAACGCCTGAACGCGGACGCGGATCCCACCTCCCAACCGCAGCCCGACGGCGTGCGCCGGGTGCTCGAACGCACGCTCGGCGTGCCGATCTTCCAGGAGCAGGTCATGCAGCTCGCGGTCGTCGCGGCGGGTTTCACGCCGGGCGAGGCCGACCAGCTGCGCCGCGCGATGGGCGCATTCCGTCGCCACGGCGAGCTCGAGCGCTACCGTGCGAAACTCCTCGCGGGCATGGCGGCGCGCGGCTACCACGCCGAGTTCGCCGAGCGGCTGTGCGACCAGATCGAAGGCTTCGGCAGCTACGGCTTTCCCGAGTCACATGCCGCGAGCTTCGCGCTGCTCGTGTATTGCTCGGCGTGGTTGAAGTGCTTCGAGCCGGCCGCGTTCCTGTGCGGGCTGCTGAACAGCCAGCCGATGGGTTTTTACGCGCCGTCGCAGCTGATCCAGGACGCGCGGCGCCACGGCGTCGTCGTGCTCGGCGCGGAAGTGACCGCGAGCGACTGGGACTGCACGCTCGAGGCGCTGCCGGACGCATCGCCCAGCGCCGCTCCCGCAGTACGGCTCGGGTTGCGGCTGGTCAAGGGGTTCGGCCGCGAGGCCGCGATGCGGATTGTCGCCGCGCGCGCCGAACGCCCCTTTCCGGACGTCGACGAGCTTGCGCTGCGCGCGCGCCTCGACGCGGCCGCGCTCAAGCGGCTCGCGGTGGCCGGTGCGCTCGAGCGTCTTGCCGGCCATCGGCGCCAGGCATTGTGGCAGGCCGCAGCCGGCCACGCGCCCGAAGGCGTGCTGCGCGGCGCGCGCATCGCGGAGCCGCGCGCCGAGCTCGTGGCGCCATCCGAGGCCCAGGAACTGGTTGCCGACTACGCGCGGCTCGGTTTCACGCTCGGCCGCCATCCGCTGGCGCTGCTGCGCGCAACGCTCACGACCCTGCGCTTCGTGACCGCGGCCGAAATCCGCGATTGCCCGGACCGCAAGCTCGCGCGCATCGCCGGCCTCGTGACATGCCGTCAGCGCCCCAGCACGGCCAAAGGCACGCTGTTTCTCACCGTCGAGGACGAGACGGGTCTCGCGAACGTCATCGTGCAGGCGGCGCTCGTCGAACGGCAGCGGCGCGAAGTGCTCGGCGCGCGCCTGCTCGGCGTGTTCGGACAGATTCGCCGCGACGGCAAAGTCGTGCACCTGCTCGCACAACGCCTGGTCGATCACTCGGCACTGCTCGGTGCGCTCGATGCGCGCAGCCGGGATTTTCAATAAACCGCAGCCGAAAACCGACAAGACGAGCGTCGATCAGGACCGGGCGTCAGAGAGGCGGAACAATCGCGCCGCGGACCATCCGTTGCAACCGGGGGCCAGGTGGCTCATTCTGATTTCTCCCGTGCAGGGCGTGGGTTCGGCGCAAGTTCAGCAAGAATCGAAATTGTCAGCGCACCTAGCAGTCCGTCGGACTACGCCACCCACGGTGGCGTAGTGTTCGCGATGCGAAACGTGAATCGGGCGTGAAGGCCGTTTTCACCGTCATTTTTGCGAGAATGCGCACGATTCCCCGCCGTTTCCTTACTGTGGACGCAATACGGCCATGCGCTTCAGATTCCACGCGAGGCAAACGAGGCTCCATTCGTTCGTCACGTTGTCGAGGCCGCGCAGCAGAAACTGCCGGAAGCCCATCACCGACTTGATGATGCCGAACACCGGCTCGACGGTTTGTTTGCGCAGGGCATAAGCCGCGCGTCCGGCACGTGTCTTCAACCGGTGCTTCATCGTCTCGACCGCCGAGGCCCCCGCGGCCAGCGGTTCGGGTTCGCTGAAACGTTCCCGCCAATCCGGATGATGCGCGTCGCGCTTGACCGCGATCAGCGGTTCGATCTTCGCGGTGACGCACGCCGTGACGTTCTTCTCGCTGTAGTAACCGGTGTCGGCGAGCCAAATCGCCGGCTGATTCAACCCCTCGGGATTGGCCTGGACCTTCGCCAGCATCGGCTCGATCTGTTCCTTGTCGTTGGTCGCCTGGGTCACGTGAGTGGCGAGGATGAGCATCGATTCGGTATCGACCACCGCCTGCGCGTTGTAGCTCTGCTCGAATCCGCCACCCGCGACCGGCATGATCCGGGACTCTTCGTCGGTCAGATTGATCTGGTCGTCGGCGCGGGGCCCGGCTTGCGGCGGTTTCGGCCCTTTGCCCTTGGACTTCTTGCCCGTTTCGGCTTCCTTCTTTGCGCGGGCGGCGAGCTTCGCCTGGTGCTCGGCCTGTTCGCGTGCGAAGCGCTCCGCGGCACGCGCTTCGATCTTCGCTTTCGCTTCCGCGATCGCCGCCAGCCGGTCTTCCCGGCGGCGGATTTCCTCGGGCAGCTTCACCCCGTCCGGCAGCGAGGATTGATCGGCCGCCTCGGCCAGCTTCATGAGCTCCTGCACCTCGGCCTTGAGCTGCGCCTCGATCGTCCGTGCGTGCCCATAGGAGAGCGCACTGTGCCGGCTCGCGTTGGCGTGGATCTTGGTCCCGTCCAGACTCACCGTGCCAAAGCGCGAGAGCTGGTTCTCGCGCGCCACCTGCAGCACCTGGACAAAGGCCGCTTCGAACTCCCCGCCGAAGCGCTTCCTGAAATTGGCCAGCGTGTCGTGATCCGGATGCCGATTGCAGGCGATGAACCGGAAGGCGAGCGAGTCATACGTCGCCCGCTCGATCTTGCGGCTCGAGAAGGTCCCGGTAGCGTAGCCGTAGATCAGCAGCGCGAGCAGCGTTGCCGGATGATAGGCGTCGCTGCCTCGTCCCGCGTATGCCCGCTCGATCGCCGACAGATCCAGCTGCTCGACGACGTCCACCACGTACCGCGCCAGATGCGCTTCCGGCAACCACTCCTGCACCGAGGGCGGCAGCAGAAAGTCAGTGTCCCGGTCTATCGGGTGGAAAGCCATTTCCGCAAATCCCGTCAGTTCGCCTGGCTATGATTATCGCCTATCCCGCTCAAAGTCCGACACGCTGCTAGCGCGATAATCTGAAGAATGGCGCGTGAAGCGTGCGCAAACTCCCACTGGTCCCGCAGGCGCGTCCAATCAGGGGGCAGCGTATCAGGTGACAGCGGCAACAGCGCAGCGTTCACCGGAGCAACCCAAATCCAGAAGATTGCATGCGTCACAGCAAGACACAATGCGGCAAGCAACGTCCAGGGAAGTGCTTTCGGGCGCTTACGGATAGCGACAACGAGCAGCGCACTGGCGATAACGGCACCGATCTCACAAACCCCTGAAACCTTCCCGAAAGTCGGATAGAGCGTTTGCAGGAGGTGGAGCCACAGCGCATCGTCATACTGGAGCTTGGCTGGCATCTCCAAAAGATGGGCAAACGCTGCGCTCAGACTGAGCGCCGTCAGCATAATCGTGAGGAAGCGCAGTATTTTCACAATAGTTGCCTCAAGGGTGCTGAGGACGTAGCGCCTCCTCGGCGAAGTCGAAGTCGCCGAGCAGGCGAACCAGCGTCACGAAGATCCGACGCGACTCGGTCCGGTAGATCACCTCCAACTGCTCACGCACCGTCCCGGCCGCTCCCCAAGACTATTGACCGGAGCGTGAGCAACTGTCCATGCTACGGGGCGACTTTCCGCAAAAAGTAAATCAATGCCCCCGCAGCCCCCTACCCTTCCACCTGCCGACAGCCGCGGTACTCGCGCCGCGCTGCTCTTCGCCTTGACGGCCGAACGCCTGTCGGTTTTCTATGAGCACGGACAATGGCCTACCGCAGCGCAGGGCGCGAGTCTCGTCGCGGAGTGGCTCAATCGCAGCGGGCGCAGTCTGCCGCTCGCCGATCGTCGCCTCCTGTCCGAACTCAGTGACGAGTTTGCCCGCCAGATTGCCGGCTCGCTGTCGCGCGAGGCGGGGCTTCAGACGGTGCACGAGATGATGGAGGCACTCGACCCCAAGTACGAATCCGATCTGGCCCGCTCGCTGATGGCGGAATGCGTGAAATGGCTCGACGGTGCCTGATTCGTTGTCCGGCAAAATCCACCTGATGACCGCTTGGACGTCCAGGGATTACCGAGGGGAGTGTCAGAATTTCTGGGTGAGGCGTGAATAGACTTTTCCACGGTGCGCCGCCGGCCCCTCTCAGGCCAGGGATAAACGGCGCGGTTCGCGGCAGCTTTACATGACCTAACGCTGCCGCGGCGACTCGCATCCGAGGTACGGCGGGCCTCCGGATTGCATTGCTCCTCGTGGATCAGCTGCGAGGGGACCGTCATGGCAACGCAACCGAAGCACGACGAACCGGACCGCGACAAAAGCGAGCGCATTCCCGAGGGTGAATATGACGGCCCGACGGCTGTGTGAGATAGTCGGCTCAAGGGCTGTCGTGAAATGACGGGACCGATGAATGCCACCTGGCGCGAGCCGGTGCCGGGAGTCGCCTCAATCGCCGTGTTGCGTCCGAACCAGGTCGGTGACTTCATGTTCGCGCTGCCGGCGCTCGCGGCGCTGCGTAAAACCTATCCGGCCGCCCGCATCGTCTACCTGGGTCGCGCGTGGCACCAGGAATTCCTCGAAAGCCGCACACCACTCATCGACGAGGTCGTCGTACTTCCACCGATACCCGGCGTCGGCGCACCTCCGGACGCAGTCGTGGACGAGGATGCGGTCGAGTCGGCGTGCGAAGCGCTTCGGCGCCGGAATTTCGATATCGCCTTCCAGTTCTACGGCGGCGGGCGCCATTCGAATCCGTTCGTCCGCCGCCTCGGCGCGCGTTTGACCGTGGGAGTGAGGGACGGCGACGCCGAGCCGCTCGACCGCTGGCTGCCGTACGTGCCGTGGCACAACGAGCGCCTGCGGCTTCTCGAGACAGTCGGGCTCGCCGGCGCGCCTCCGGTCGACCTGCAGCCGCTGCTGCCAGTGCTCGCGCGGGATCGGGCCGAGCTTGCGAAGCGTCTGCGGCTACCAGCTGAGCGGCCGCTGGTGGTGCTCAGTCCGGGCGCGACCGACCCGCGTCGCATCTGGCCGGTCGAGAAGTTCGCGGCGGTCGCCGACGAGTTCGTGCGAATGGGGGCGTGCGTCGTCGTTCAGGGCGGCGGCCCGGACGACCGACGGCTCACCGCGAGCGTCATTGCGGCGATGAGCGAGCCGGCGATCGACGCCGGCGGCTTGTTGACGCTCGACGGTCTCGCGGCGCTGCTCCACCGGGCGCGCCTCGTCATTGCCAGCGACAGCGGTCCGCTACAGATGGCTCAGGCCGTGGGGACGCTAGCGGCCGGCATCTACTGGTTCGTGAACCTGCTGGTGTCGGGGCCGCTGACCTCGTACCAGAACCGCTGTGCCGCATCGCTGCGGCGCGCGTGCCCGGTCTGCGGCCAGGACAACCTCACGCGGCGCTGCAAGCACGACCCGTCCTTCGTGGACGACGTCAGTATCGAAGAGGTGAGGGCGCTCGCACTCGAGTTGTGGAGCCTGGGGGAGGGCGCTTCATCAGAGAGCATGCTTCCCGCCATACTTCGCTGACCCGCTTTCGCGCGCCGCTCGCGGTCGAGCGGGGTCCAGCGAGCGAACTCGGCGGCCCGACGGTCTGCTCGATGAGGGGTGCGACGTTCCGTCACCCTCGGGCAATTGCGCTTCGCTTCGTTCGCGGTGATCAACTTACGGTGGGACTTGGACCTGCAGGAGTGCGCCCGTGCTGGGCGTACAGGAAAAAAACCGGCGGTCAGCCGGTTTCTTTACAGCACTCGACAGATCAAAATCGAAACCGCGTTCCCGTGCAACGATTTCAGATTCGACGTAAGTACTTGAATATATGGCGCGCCCGGCGCGATTCGAACGCACGACCCCTGCCTTCGGAGGGCAGTACTCTATCCAGCTGAGCTACGGGCGCGATGGCGAGCTTGAACTCGCAATCAAGCGCGCTAGCTTATACCGGTTTCCCTGCGAAGTCCATGTCAGCCCGGAATAACTTCGGAATCATCCTGCGGCGGTCGGAAGCTTCGACCGGAAACTCGGCCTCCGCGAGAACCGCTGCAACCAGCGGGTCTTCGGAAGGCGTCCTGCGGGAATCAAGGGGCCGGCGGGATGCGCAGCACCTGGCCTGGGTAGATCTTGTCCGGGTGGGTCAGCATCGGCTTGTTGGCCTCGAAGATCACGTTGTAGTTGTTCGGGTTGCCGTAATAGGTCTTCGCGATCGCCGACAGGGTATCGCCGCGCGCGACGGTGTGGAAACGGGCTTCGGGCGCGGCCTGAACGACCGACAGCTGGTCGTCGACTTCGCCGACTCCCTGGACGTTGCCGGCGGCAAGCAGGATCTTTTCCTTCGTTGCCTGATCGGGTGCCGAGCCGGACACGGTGACGACGGAGGTCGCGGCGTCGAATTTCACCCCGAGATCGGACGGAGCGAGGTTCATTGACGTGATGTACTGCTTGATCGCGTCGGCCGCTTTGGCATTCGCGGCGCTTGTATCTGCCGTTGCCGCAGGAGCGGCCGCGTTTGCCGATGCTGCCGGGGCAGCCGCCTTGGCCTCGCCGCCGCCGAAGAGTTTCTCGCCGGCATCCTTGATGAACGAAAAGAGTCCCATCTTTGCCTCCGTCTGGAAAAGTCGCATTGAACGCATTCAGCATAGACCAGACGGGGTTGAAGGTTTTTACATTTGCATGACTGTTACAACCGCAGCGCTCCCATGCGACGCGATATTTCGGGCGGCCCAAATCATCCGACATCCGCGGTCCGGCCGATGGGCCCGGATATACTTCGCACCTGGCTCGTCCCCAACCCCAGACAGGAGCAAGCATGTCGAAACCCCGAGTTCAGTTCGTAAGGCGCCCTGGTCGCCTGATGCTTTCCGCTGTCGCGGCATTCGCCGTCGTCCAGCTTGCCGGCTGCGGCAAACAGGCCGCGCCCGATCCGGAAACGACCGCGACGCTGATCCAGCCGGTCGCGCGCCTCGACCTGAAAGTCGCGAAAGCGACCCCGGGCAGCCGCAGCGGCGAGGAAATTTACCAAAGCGTCTGTGTGAGCTGTCATGGCAGTGGCGTGCTCGGCGCGCCGAAAACGGGTGATGCGGCCGCTTGGGCTCCGCGGATCGCCCAAGGATTCGACACGCTGACGAAGAATGCGATCAACGGCATTCGCGGGATGCCGCCGCGTGGCGGGGGGGCGGATCTGACGGATATCGAAGTGCAGCGCGCGGTCGCCCATCTTGCGAACACCGCGGGCGGGAATTTTACCGAACCGCCGGTCGGTCAATAAGCCGGTCATTCCGATAGGAAGGGTGGTCGATGGTCGCCCTTGCCGAGCTTCCGGTACCGATCGAACGTTCATTCTCGGTCGGCGCCTTTGCGGGCGCGCGGTTCCTGCGCTGCGTGCTGACCGTTGTCGCTGTCCTGCTCCTGTTCGCAGCTCCCGGTCTCGCGGCGCCGTCGGCGGGGGCCCCGGCCGGCGAAATCCGCATCGGCGTCCTCGCATTCCTCGGCGCCGAGACGACGGTCGTCGAATGGTCACCGGTTGTGAAGCACCTCCAGACTGCGCTGCCGGGACGCAAGATCAGTCTCGTGCTGCTCGATCGTCAGGGGCTCGACGATGCCGTTGCAGCCGGCACGGTCGATTTCATCATCACGAATCCGGGGCACTACATCGAACTCGAAGCCAAGTCCGGCGCCAGCCGGATACTGACGCTCGACGCGAGCCCCGGCCGCGCTCCGGAACGTGCCATCGGATCGGCCGTGATCACGCGGGCGGATCGCCAGGAGGTTCGCGCGTTCGACGATCTGCGCGGACGACGGGTCGCAATCGTCGCGCGCGAAGGCTTTGGCGGCTACCAGACAGTGCGTCGCGAACTGGCGTCGCTCGGCATCGACCCTGAACGTGATTTCGCCGAGCTGAAGACCGTCGGTTTTCCGATGAGCCAGGTCCTCGAGGCAGTCGCGAACGGTGACGCCGATGCAGGGATCGTGCGCGCCTGCCTCCTGGAAAGCCGGCCCGAGTGGGCGACCGCGTTCAGGGTCATCGGCATGCGCGACGAACCCGGCTTCCCTTGCGCGACCTCGACCCGGCTTTACCCCGACTGGCCTCTGGCGACGCTTCGCGATACCTCGCCGGCACTGGCAAAGACGGTCGCAATCGCGCTGCTCGCAATGGCGCCGGACGAGAACGGCATGGCGTGGTCGGTGCCGGCCGATTACCAGTCGGTGCACGAAATGTTTCGCGAACTGCAGATCGGCCCGTACGCGAACCTGCGCGAGCCGACCCTGATGATGCTGGCCGAGCGCTACTGGCCGTGGGTCGCGTTCCTTGCCGTGCTGCTTTCGGCGTGGATTCTGTACACGGTGCGTGTCGAGCATCTCGTCCACCTCCGCACCGCCGAGCTTCGCGCAGCGCTCGCCGTGCGCGAGGCGCTGGAGGCGCGGATGCGCGCCGGCCAGGAGCAGGCCGACCACCTGGCGCGGCTGTCGGTGCTCGGCGAACTGTCCGGCACGCTCGCCCACGAACTCAACCAGCCGCTCGCGGCGATCGGGAACTATGCCGAAAGCCTGCACCGGCGCGTCGACAACGGCCGCCTGACCGACGAAGCGGTGCGCGAAGCGTCTTCCGAGATTGCCGGGCAGGCGGAGCGCGCGGCAACGATCCTCGGACGCATCCGCGGTTTCGCGAAGAAACGGGCCGCCGTGCGCGAGGTCGTCGCGCCGCGCGAGATCGTCGGCGAAGCGGTGGCGCTGTTCCGCGGCATGCTCGCGAATGCACCGGCGGTCGAGGTGACGGACGAACTGCCGCCGTCGACGAGCGTCGAGGTCGATTCACTGCAGATCCAGCAGGTCCTTCTGAATCTGCTGAAGAACGGCTACGACGCTGCGCGCGGATTCGGTCCCGAGCGACAACGCCTCATAGTGACGATCAGCCGGGGCGACGGCAACGTGCGCATCGTCGTGCGGGATTTCGGCACCGGCCTTGACGCGGCAACTCGCGAACGGCTGTTCGAGCCGTTCTTCAGCACGAAACCGGATGGTCTCGGGCTCGGTCTTTCGATCTGCCGCACGATCGCCGAAGCGCACCGCGGCCGCCTTACCGCCGAGCCGGCCGCCGACGGCCGCGGCGGCGCCGAGTTCATCCTGAGCCTGCCGCTTTCGACAGCCGCTTCGTCTTCCACGCCCCCTCTTTCGGAGTCCCGTTGCGCCAATGTCCCGGACCGATGACTGCGTGATCCACGTCGTGGACGACGACGCGGCGTTCCGCCGCTCTCTCGTCTTCCTTCTCGAATCGGTCGGCTGGGGCGTGTGCGCCTATGCGTCGGCGGAGGAGTTTCTGGCCGCGCACGAGCGTCCGCCCGCGGACCTCGGCTGCCTCGTGCTCGACATCCGCATGCCGACGATGAGCGGGCTCGAACTGCAGGCGGCGTTGCGCGCGCGCGGCTGGCAAGCGCCGATCGTGTTCATCACCGGACATGGCGATGTCGAGCTCGCGGTCGAGGCGATGAAGCACGGCGCGAGCGACTTCCTGCAGAAACCCTTCCGCGACCAGACCCTGCTGGACGCCGTCGCGACGGCGGTGCGCCGCTGCGCCGAGGACCGCTCGCGGACCGCATTGCGGGATGCCGCTTTGGGCTCGCTCGCGCGCCTGTCGCCGCGCGAACGCGAAGTCGCTCGGCTCGTCGCGCAGGGCCTGCCGAACAAGGTGGTTGCGCGCGAACTCGACATCAGTGAAAAGACGGTGCATGTGCACCGCCAGCACATCATGGAAAAGACCGAAGTCGGCAGCGCTGCCGAACTCGCGCGCCTGATGCTGCGCGCGAACCCGACTGCGCTGGACTGAGCGAGCGGGGAGGCTCTCCCGCCGGCAGCCGCGGCCTAGCGAGCGGACCCGCCGCCCGGACCCATCCCGCCGCCTGGACCCATCCCGCCGCCTGGACCCATCCCGCCGCCAGGGCTCGCCCCGCGGGGCCCCATGCGGTCCGCGGGGCCGAGGCGTTCGCGTTGACCGGGATCCATCTGGTTTCCCGGCCCCATCATCCCGCGGCCACGCATCGGCGGTTCATCCGGGAGCGTGACACCGCGCTCCTTCGCACGCTCCACCATCCGCTCGTGATGCTCGGCGCGGATCTGCTCGCGCTCCTCGGCGGTGCGCGCCGCGCGCATGCGGTCGCGATGCTCGGCCCGCTCCTGCGGCGTCATGATCTGGGAGCCGTAGATCGGGGTGGTGTCGTCGACCGGCGGCATGCCGCCGGCCGGTTGAGCGAGCGCGCTGCCGGAAATCCACACCGCGGCCAGCGCGACCAATAACGTCTTGAGTTTCATCGAAACCTCCATCGTCAAGTTGCTCGGAACCACTTGCACGGTGCCGCGCGGCGCAAATCCGGCAATGTCGCGCCGATGCGATTGCGGCGATCCGCTTCAATTCAATATAGGCCGCCATCCGTCCCGATCGTCATTATTTTTACATTCGTTTTTTCTATTTTCCGGTCAAATCCGCTCGAGCTTGGCCGGCAAACCGTTGCGCACCGCGGTGCCGGCGACTGCATCGACCCATATCGCCTCGTTGCCGCGCGTCGGATCGACGAGACCTAGGTCATTGAGGTTGATGCCCGCGCGCAGCTCCGGCCGGTCGGGCTGGCGCTCGCTGCCGAACTTATGTGCGCGGGCGCCGAGCTCCCGGTGGCCGTAGCCGTGCTCGACTGCCACCACGCCGCGCATCACGCCTTCATGGACGATCACGCGGCACGTGGCGTGGCCGGCGGGGGTCGCGATGCGGGCTAGATCGCCGGTCGCGAGCCCGAGCCGCGCGGCGTCCGCCGGATGCACGATGACCGGGTTGTCCGGGTGCAGGCCGGTGATCCGCGTTGCGATGCTGTAGGAGTTCTGCAGCGCGGACTTGTAGCTGACGGCGAGCAGCGGCCAGTCGGCATCGCTGTGCACGTCTCGCACGGGCGTGCCGTCGGCGAACGCGGGCGGCTGCCAGGTCGCGCAGCCGGTGAAACGGCGGCCCGTGAGGCTGTTCTTCGCACCGCCGACGCTGTCGTTCCATAGCCAGAGCGCGCCTTTGAAGCGGCTCGTCTGCCATTCCCCGTTCGTTTCGTCCTGCGCCTCTTTCGCCGGCTGGTAACGGCCGCCCCGCGTGTAGAGAAACGCGACCTTGCGCCATTCGTCAGCTTTCAGCGTCGCTTCGAGCAGCGGTCGCAGGCGCTCGACGCCGGACAGTGCGAGGTCCTCGTCGGTCGCGTCCCCGACCGGCGCCTTGCCGGCGAACGCTATGTTCGCGCCGCCGCGCAGGTACCAGTCCTCGGGCCGCTCGAGCGCAACGCGCTTGCCGTCGGCGTCGGCGAGCCCTTCCGGGCCGAAGCCCGGCAGGCCCATCGCTTTCGCCAGCGCGATGAAGAACGTCTCCATGCCGATCGCCTGGCCGTCGGCCGTTTTTGCGGCCTTCGGCTCGACCACCGGCCAGCGCGCCGTCGTCGCCTTCGTCGGCACGCCGTTCCACGGCGCGGTCCAGCCCCAGCTCTCGTACATCAGCGAGTCCGGCACGATGTAGTCGGCGAACGCGTTGCTCTCGTTGATCAGCGGATCGACGGAGACGATCAGCGGCAGCTTCTTCGGATCGGCAAGTTCCTTCTCGACGAGAGCTCGCACGCCGGGGATGCCGTAGAGGGGATTCGCGCTCCACAGCACGAGGGCTTTCAGTCCATACGGGTAGCCGCGCAGCATCGCCGGGAACCATTCGGTGCCGAGGCCGGGCGCGTTCGGGAACCACGCGTCGCGCGCCGGGTAAGCCTTGCCTGCGGCCTTGCGGCGAGCGAACTCGGCGGATTTCTCGTACGGCACGTTGCGTCCGAGCGGCGTGCCGGCGGGCTTGAGCGCCCCGGGGAAGGATTCGAGGTCGTAGCGCGGACCCGCGCCCGCGTCCTTGAAGCCGCCGCCATTGACGACGAAGCCGCCTTTCCAGTTCAGGTTGCCGATCAGCGCATTCAGCGTGACGACCGAGTACGCGTTGTAGAAACCGTTGCCGGCCATCATACCGCCGTGCGCAATCGCGCTCGCCTTGCGGCCGTGGCGGGTGAACTCGTCGGCGAGCCCGATGATGACGGCCTCGGGCACACCGCAGATGTCCGCGTATTCGGCGACGCTCAGCTTCAGCGCCGACTCGCGCAGCAGCTCGAACGACGTTTTCACCCCGAGCGCGCTGTCCCCGATCGCCATGGCGCCGGCGGTTTCGAGCGGCGCCGCAGCGGTTGCGGCCGCGGCAGGCGTGGGCTTGCCGTCGACACCGAGCACGAGGTACGGATCGGCGTCCTGGTACCTGTCCGCTTCGGCGACTGCCATGCCGATGTCCGAGCCGCGCAGGAAGCGGCCTTCGCGCGGATGACCCGGTTCGGTGATCACGAGCCAGGACGCGTTCGTGAAGGACGGCTCGCCCGCCGCTTCCGCAGCCGCAAGGTTTGGCAGCGCCAGATACGCGGTGTTCACCCGGTCATTCTCGAACATCCAGCGCATCATGCCCATGACCAATGCTCCGTCCGTGCCCGGCCGGATCGGCACCCAGCGCCCGCGCTCACCGGCGGCGCGGTTGTCCGCGTTCGTCAGCACCGGATCGACGACGACGTATTCGAGCCGGCCTTCGCTGCGCCCTTTCGCGAGCAGCGTTCCGGTGCGCTTGAATGGATTGCCGGCGTTGCCCGGTGCAGTGCCGATGAAGAGCACGAACTCGGCGTTCGTGAGATCCGGTTTCGCGTGCGGCATCTTCTTCAGGTCGCCGAACAGCGCGCCCGAACCCGAGCGATACGCGCCGCCGCAGTACGAGCCATGGCCGATGAAGTTCAGCGTGCCGTACGACTGGTTCCAGAAGCGGCGCGCGAACGCTTCGCGGCCGTCATTGACGCTCGTCCACACCGCGACCTGATTGACTTTCGCGCCGAGCTGCGGCGCTTCCGCATCGATCGGCCCGTTCAGGTCGCGCAGCGCCCGTAGCCCGTCGACATGCCCTTCGCCGAACAGGTCGCCGCCTTCGACGAGCTCGCGGACGAGTTGCTTGAACGGGATCGGCTGCCACTGGCCGGAGTTGCGCGGACCGACGCGCTTCAACGGCGTCAGCACGCGGAACGGGGAGTTCATCTGGTCCATCGCCGCGTTGCCGCGGCCGCACGCGGTCGAGCGGCCGGCGAGGCCCTTGTCCTGGAAGCGCGACAGCGCGACGAAGCTTTCCTTCACCGACGCCTTCATCGGCAGGTGCGGCTCGGTCGACAGCGGGCTGTACGGGTTGCCGGCGACGCGGATGACGTTGCCGGTCGTCTTGTCGACACGGACCCGAATGCCGCACTGGGTCGTGCAGCCGAGGCAGCCGGTGTAGCTGACCTGCTGGTTCGGGTTCGGATGCAGTTCGCCGGTTTCGGCATCGACCGTGAATTCCGGCTCGGCCGAGCGGCCATGGAGGTTGTGCGCCTGCGGTTCGTCCCCGACGAGGCCGGACATCATGCGGCCCAGCGTCTGCGAGAACCCCGCGGCGAAGACGGCGAGGCCACCGGCGGCGATCAGTTCGCGACGTTCGATTTTCATGATGAGTGTCCCGTGATTCGAATCAGGCGCCGGCCTTGCCGAGCCGGTCGAGCGGCAGCAGCGTCGTCAGCACGACGAAGAGAAAGATCCACAACCCGACGGTGCCGACGATGCCCATCAGGCCTTCGGGACCGAGCGGAAGCTGGTAGCTGTAGTAGCCGGCGCCGGTCTTCGGCACTTCCTGCCCGCCGATGAAAATCGTCCAGCGCATCATCCACGCCGAGTGCAGCGCGAGCAGGCCGATCAGCAGACCCGACGCCGGGCGCTTCCACGCAAGCAGCAGCGTGACGACGGTGGCGGCGACCGCCCAGACGGCGCTGACCTGCCAGTTCGCCGACGGCGCGACTTCGGCGAGCGCCTGCGCATGGGTCGGCGACACGCCGCTCAGCCCGAGCGCGAGCCAGAGGCCGCCGACGACGAGCGCGACGAACTGCGTCGCGGCGAGCGCCGTCGCCATGCGGCGCGTCGCTCCCGGCTCGCCCCCGCCCGGCAGCCCGCGGTTGAACAGCAGCGTCAGCCCGAGCCCGCCGGCGAGTGCCGTGACGAAGAACTGCACCGGCAGCAGCGGCGTGTGCCACAGCGGCCGCGCCCGCACGAGCATCACTTCGACGCCGGTGTAGAGCGCAACGAGCGCGGCGCCGACGAACGCGAGCAGCGCCGCGGCGACGAGCGCGTTGCGGCTTTCGTGACCACCGTAGGCGATGCGGCGCGCGAGGCCGGCGAGCCTGCCGCCTTCGTCGGCGTGGCGCGCGAGCAGCGGACGGTACGCGAGCCACGCGTACAGGATCAGCCCGGTCAGATAGACGGGGATGAAGAATGCGCCCCACGACATCCACGACGTCGGCGTGAAGTAGGCATAAAAATGCCAGAAGCGTGCCGGCTGGTGCAGGTCGGCCAGCAGCGCGACCGGCGCCGTCAGTCCGCACACGAGCGCCGCGAGCAGCGCCAGGCGCGAGATGCCTTCCCAGCCGGCGCGGCGGAACACCAGGCCCGGCAGCGACACGAGGAACGCGCCGTACGACAGGCCGATGAGAAAGAAGTACTGCACCGCCCACGGGAGCCACGCGATTTCGCGCGCGACGTTGACGGTTTCGACGATATCGGCATTCATGATCGGTCTCCTGTTGCCGTCAGCCGTGGCGCTTGCGCGGCTGCCACAGCGTGCCCTGTCCTTCGACCTTGCCCTGGAAGCGCTCGTCGAGCCCGATGTAGAACACGCGCGGCTCGGTCCCCTGCTCGGGCTTGAGCACTTTCACTTCGGCTTTCGCCGCGTCGAGCCGCCGCCGCAGTTCGCCGTCCGGGTCGTTGAGGTCGCCGAAGATGCGTGCGCCGCCGACGCAGGTCTCGACGCATGCGGGCAGCAGGCCGGCGTCGACGCGATGCGCGCAGAACGTGCATTTGTCGGCCTTGTTCGTCTCGTGATTGATGAAGCGCGCGTCGTAGGGGCAGGCCTGCACGCAGTACGCGCAGCCGACGCAGCGGTCGCCATCGACGACGACGATGCCGTCCTCACGCTTGAACGTCGCGCCGACCGGGCACACCGGCACGCAAGGCGGCGCGTCGCAATGGTTGCACAAGCGCGGCAGCATGTACGTGCCCGCCGGCTGGTCGGCGTCGGTCAGCTTGACGCTGTACGTCGACACGACGGTGCGGAAGCTGCCTTCGGGCACTGCGTTTTCCTGGATGCACGACACGGTGCAGGCCTGGCAGCCGATGCATTTTCGCGTATCGACGAGCATCGCCCAGTGGTGCTTGCCGTCGGCGGCGAGCGCTGGGGCCGGGGCGATCGCCGCTGCGGCGGTCAGGACCGGGATGCCGCGGAGGAACGCCCGTCGGGATTCCGACAGCGCGGGCGGCTTGGGGTACATCATGACAACGCTCCTGGTAAATGGGGGAGTCGCTGCCACTTTAGGCCGATGACGAGGCCACGAAAATCGGGTGTATCGGCGAGCCGCCTAGATGAATTTACCTATTGCAAGGGGCGAACACGAGGCGCTGCCGCTGCGGGGCGCAGCTTGCGACCTCACCGCCCTTCGAGCATCGCCATCAGGTTCGCGATGCGCGCGCGGCCTTCTTCCTTCGACACCGGCGCGTTCGACTTGCGGTCATTGACTTTCACGTCGCCGCCCATCTCCTCGATGAAGCGTGACGGCTCGCAGGTGCGTGCTTCCTTGCCGGCCTTGCGCCGCTCGCACCAGGTGATGTTGAGGCTTCGCTGCGCGCGCGTGATGCCGACGTACATCAGGCGGCGCTCTTCCTCGATCTTGTCCTCGTCGATCGAGGACTGATGCGGCAGCAGCCCTTCCTCGACGCCGACGAGGAACACGTGCTTGAACTCCAGCCCTTTCGACGCGTGCAGCGTCGCGAGCTGCACGCCGTCGAACTCGCTGTCGTTCTTGTCGAGCATCGAGATCAGCGCGATCGTCTGCGTCAGCTCGATGAGGTTCTTGCCGTCCTCGTCGCCTTTCCTGCCGAGCCAGCCGACGAAGTCGCGCACGTTGCTCCATTTCGACTCCGCCTCGCGCGGGTCGAGATGCTCGAACAGCCAGGCCTCGTAGCGGATCGCCGCGAGCAGGTCCTCGAGCACGCGCGACGCCGGCTCGCGCGTTGCGCGGTACTGCAGGCGGTTGATGAAGTTGCCGAACTCCTGCACCTGTTCGAGCTGGCGCGCGGACAGCGCGTGCGCCGC
Source organism: Aromatoleum buckelii (assembly GCF_012910785.2). Classification (GTDB taxonomy): domain Bacteria; phylum Pseudomonadota; class Gammaproteobacteria; order Burkholderiales; family Rhodocyclaceae; genus Aromatoleum; species Aromatoleum buckelii. Next base: position 221,920 of record NZ_WTVH02000008.1, read on the forward strand.
GCCTTCCTCGAACGTCGCGGCGAAGAGGCTCACATGGCGCCGCCCGGCATAGCTGCCGAGCGCTTCGAGCGTGCCGGCGCCGATGCCGCGGCGCGGCGTCGTGATCGCGCGGATGAACGCGAGGTCGTCGTCCTCGTTCATCAGCAGGCGCAGGTACGCGATCAGGTCGCGGATCTCAGCCTTGTCGAAGAACGACTGGCCGCCGGAGATCACGTACGGGATTTTCTGGTTCCGGAGCTGCTGCTCGATCAGCCGCGCCTGGTGGTTGCCGCGGTACAGCACCGCGTAGTCGGAAAACTTCGTGCGGTGCTCGAACTTGTGCGCGCTGATTTTCGACGCGACCCATTCGGCCTCGTGTTCGGCGTCGCGGCACGCGGTCACCGTGACCTGGTCGCCGGCGCCGTGCTCGGACCACAGCCGCTTTTCGAACAACTTCTCGTTGTTCGCGATCAGCGTGTTCGCGGCGGTGAGGATGCGCTTCGACGAGCGGTAGTTCTGTTCGAGCTTGATGACCTTGAGCTTCGGATAGTCCTGCTGCAGGAGCTTCAGGTTCTCGACGTCGGCGCCGCGCCACGCGTAGATCGCCTGGTCGTCGTCGCCGACCGCGGTGAAGGCGCCGCGCACGCCGGCGAGGTGGCGCAACAGCGTGTATTGCGCCCGGTTCGTGTCCTGGTATTCGTCGACGAGGAGATAGCGCAGCCTGTTCTGCCAGCGCTCGCGCACCTCCGGGTGTTCGTCGAAAAGGCGCACCGGCAGGCTGATCAGGTCGTCGAAATCGACTGCCTGGTACGCGCGCAGCGTGCGCTCGTATTCGGCGTACAGCAGCGCCGCGGCCGACGCAAGTTCGTTGTCGGCGAGCTGCGCGGCCTGCTCCGGCGTCACCATCGCGTTCTTCCAGCCCGAGATCTGCCACTGCATCGCTTTCGAGCGCGCCTTGTCGGCGTCGCGCGTGATGTCGGCAACGATCTGCACCGTGTCGGAGGCGTCGAGGATCGAGAACTGCGGCTTGAGCCCGCAGTGCTTCGCTTCCTGCCGCACGATCTTCACGCCGAGCGCGTGGAAAGTGCACACCGTCAATCCGCCCGGCACGCGCCCGCCCATCAGCCCGGCGACGCGCTCCTGCATCTCCTTCGCCGCCTTGTTCGTGAACGTGATCGCGGCGATGTTCACGGGATTCAGCCCGCACGCATTGATCAGGTGCGCGATCTTGTGCGTGATGACGCGCGTCTTGCCGCTGCCCGCGCCGGCGAGCACGAGGCTCGGTCCGTCGAGGTAATGGATCGCGTCGCGCTGCGGGGCGTTCAGATGAGCGGACATGGGCGTCGAGCCGGAAGGACTGCGGGAAAAGGATGGCGCCGGCAGGCGGCACGCCGGCATTCTAACCGATCGGGCCAGCGCCCTCGGCCGTGGCTCCCGCAGATGACAAGGGAGGCGAAAGCTTTCAGAATGGGCCGCGTGATGATCTCCAACGACGGGATTCCCGTTTGATCGGAATATTCGCCGCTCTGGCAGTCGCGATGCCGGGAATCGAAGCGATTTTGCAACCTTGCAGTGCCGTCCTGCGAATCCTGCCGGCCGGCATGGACGTAACACGGAGAGCTCATTATGAAAAATTCATCACCCCGCAAGCGTCGCTTGTCGGAAGCCGAACTGCTCGGCATGTCGGCCGACGACTACATGAACGACGCGCAGCTCGAGTTCTTCCGCGAGCGGCTGCTCGCGCTGCAGGCGGAACTGCGCGAGAACAGCGAGGAAACCCGCTCGCATCTGCGCGAAACGATCGCCACGCCCGACGAGGCCGACCGCGCGACGCAGGAAGAAGAGCAGGTGCTGGAGCAACGCATCCGCGACCGCGAATTGAAGCTGCTGCACAAGGTCGAAGCGGCGCTGCGACGCATCGAGGACGGCACTTACGGTTATTGCGAAGCGACCGGAGAGCCGATCGGCGTCGGCCGCCTGCTCGCGCGGCCGACCGCGACGCTGAGCCTCGAGGAGCAGGAACGGCACGAACGGGCCGAGCGGCTGTTCCGCTGAACGTGCCGCACCGTCCGCTCTCGCGCCGGAACGGCACGGCGCGAACGGGCCGTACGACGGCGGCCGTAGCCGCCGTGCTGGCCGGTGCGACAGCTCAGACGACGCCTGCGCCGTGCGCCTGCTGGTCGGCCCAGTAGCTCGAACGCACCATCGGCCCGCACGCGGCGTTCTTGAAACCCATCGCCAGCGCCTCGCGCTCGAACATCTTGAACGTGTCCGGATGCACGTAGCGCAGCACCGGCAGGTGGCCGGTCGAAGGCTGCAAATACTGCCCGATCGTCAGCATCTCGACGTCATGCGCGCGCAGGTCGCGCAGCACGTCGAGGATCTCGTCGTCAGTCTCGCCGAGGCCGACCATCAGGCCGGACTTCGTCGGCACGTCGGCGTGACGCGCTTTGAACTCCTTCAGCAGCCGCAGCGAGTACGCGTAATCCGCGCCGGGGCGGGCCTGCTTGTAGAGCCGCGGCACCGTCTCGAGGTTGTGGTTCATGACGTCGGGCGGGGCCTGGTCGAAGATCTCGAGCGCGATCTCGAGGCGGCCGCGGAAGTCCGGCACGAGCACTTCGATGCGCGTCTTCGGCGCTGCTGCGCGCGTCTCGCGGATGCAGTCGACGAAATGCTGCGCGCCGCCGTCACGCAAGTCGTCGCGGTCGACGCTGGTGATGACGACGTAGTTGAGCCGCATCGCCGCGATCGTCGCCGCCAGTTCCTGCGGCTCGTTCGCGTTCAGCGGCTCGGGCCGGCCGTGGCCGACATCGCAGAACGGGCAGCGGCGCGTGCAGATGTCGCCCATGATCATGAACGTCGCAGTGCCTTTGCCGAAGCATTCATGGATGTTGGGGCACGAGGCTTCCTCGCACACGGTGTGCAGCTTGTGCTCGCGCAGGCTCGTCTTGATTTCGTTGAAGCGCTCGGCTTCGTGGCCGGCGCCGAGCCGGATGCGGATCCACTCGGGCTTCTTCAGGCGCTCGGCGGGGACGATCTTGATCGGGATGCGCGCGGTCTTGTCTGCGCCGCGCTGCTTGCGTGCCGTGCTGTCCATGCGGGTCTCTCGTGTCGTGATGGGTCGGGGCGGGTAAGCCATTCAGGGTTCAGGCCGGCGGCCGGCCGGCGGGGTACACCGGTGGCAGCAGGCGCTGCAGGGCGGCGAGCAGGTGCTCGCCAACACTCGCTACGTCGTCGGCGATGCCGAAGTCCTTCATCCGCACGGTGCGCAGGCCTTCGTAACCGCACGGGTTGATCGAGGAAAACGGCGCCAGGTCGACGTCGACGTTCAGCGCCAGGCCGTGATAACTGCGCCCGTTGCGCACGCGCAGCCCGAGCGCGCCGATCTTCGCGCCGTCAACATAGACGCCCGGCGCACCGGCCTTGCGCTCGGCGCTGACGCCGTATCCGGCGAGGCAGTCGATGACGGCCTGTTCCATCAGCGTCACCAGCTCGCGCACCTTGAGGCCGCGACGGTGCAGGTCGATCAGCAGATACGCGACGAGCTGGCCCGGGCCGTGATACGTGATCTGTCCGCCCCGGTCGATTTTCACGAGCGGGATGCCGACGTCGCGCAGCAGGTGTTCCGGCCGGCCCGCCTGGCCGAGCGTGTAGACCGGCGGATGTTCGAGCAGCCAGATCTCGTCCGGCGTGTCGGCGCTGCGCGCGTCGGTGAAGGCGCGCATCGCGTGCCACGTGGGTTCGTAATCGACGCAACCGAGGCGGCGGACGAGCAGCGCCGACGTGCCGGCAGACTGCGGTGCCTGCGCCGGAAGGGCAGCCAGCTCGCCGCCAGCGAGCATCTAGAGCACCACCTTCACGAGGGGATGCGCGGTCAGTTCGCGATACAGCGCGTCGAGCTGCGACTGCGACACCGCGCGGATCGTGCAGGTCAGCGCGAGGTAGTTGCCGTTGCGCGACGGGCGCATCGCGACCAGGCGAGCATCGAAATCCGGAGCGTGACGCAGCACCACCTCGACCACAGCCTGGGCGAATTCATCGACCCGCGCGCCCATGATCTTGATCGGGAAGTCGCACGGGAATTCGAGGAGAGTCGGTCGCGTCTCGTCAGCCACTGCGCATCACCGTGTTCTTGAATTCCTGGTACCAGTCGTACATTCGGCGCGCGACGGGGCCGGGAATTCCGCTCCCCACGGCCAAGCCGTCGAGTGTCGTGATCGCGAGCACTTCCTTCGTTGACGACGTCATCCACACTTCGTCGGCAGTCCGCACCTCGTCTTCGAGGATCTCGCGCACCTGGTACGGCAAGCCGTGGTGGGCGGCGAGCTCGAGCACGACGTCGTAGGTGATGCCGGGCAGCATCAGGTGGCTCTTCGGCGGTGCGAGCATCGTGCCGTCCTTGACGATGACGATGTTCGACGCCGCGCCTTCGGTGAGGAAACCGTCGCGAAACAGCACGGTCTCGACACAGCCGCTGTCGATCGCGCCTTGGCGCAGCAGGCAGTTCGCGAGCAGCGCGGTGCTCTTGAGATCGCAGCGCAGCCAGCGGAAATCGGCCGCGCTGATCGCGGCCACGCCACGCGCGAGCTGCTCGGCCGGCGGCGTGACGAGCTCGTCGCTCATCAGGAACACGGTCGGCCGAATCGGCACCGGAAACGCATGGTTGCGCCCGTCGCCGCAGCCGCGCGACACCTGCAGGTAGACCGACTGGTCCGCCCACGGGTTGCGCGCAATGATCTCGTTGATGATTCCGGACCATTCGGACGGCGCGTGCGGATTCGGCAGGCGGATCGCCTCGAGCGTATGGGCGAGCCGCTCGAGATGCTGCGCGAGACGGAACGGCCGGCGCGAATACACCGGGATCACTTCGTAGCCGCCGTCGCCGAACAGGAAACCGCGGTCGAGCGGTGAAATCCGCGCGTCGGCGAGCGGCTGGAACGTGCCGTTCAGAAAGCAGATGCTCATGGGCGTCTCCGCATCGGCGTTACAGGCTCTGTTACAGGCTCTGTTACAGGCTCTTGATCCACAACAACAGCGTATCCCACAGGCGGCCGAAGAAACCGGCCACCGGCACGTCCTGCAGCGCGACGACCGCGTGTTCGCCGAGCGGCTTGCCGTCGAGAGTCAGGCGCAGCGTGCCGATCGGCTGGCCTTTCCGGATCGGCGCGATGACCGGCTGCTGGCTGACCAGCGCGGCCTCGATTTTCTCCGACTGCCCTTTCGGCAGCGACATCACGAAGTCGCCGAGGAAGCCCACCGCAACGTCGTCGGCCTGGCCTTTCCATACTTGGAAGCGCGACAGTTCCTGCGCAGCCGAATAAAGCTTGACGGTGTCGTGGAACTGGAAGCCGTAGTTCAGCAGTTTCAGCGACTCTTGCGCGCGGATCGTGTCCGAATCGGTGCCGAGCACGACCGAGATCAGCCGGCGCGGACCGCGCTGTGCCGACGAAATCAGGCAGTAGCCGGCGCTGCTGGTGTGGCCGGTCTTCAGGCCGTCGACGGTCGTGTCCAGCCACAGCAGGCGATTGCGGTTCGGCTGGGTGATCTTGTTGTACGTGTACTCTTTCTGGGAGTAATAGCGGTAATACTCGGGGAAGTCGCGCACGATCGCCGCGGCGAGCAGACCCAGGTCGCGCGCGGTGGTGTAGAGCTGCGGGTCGGGCAGGCCGGTCGAGTTCGTGAAGTGGGTGTTTTTCATGCCGAGGCGCTGGGCTTCGGCGTTCATCATGTGCGCGAACGCTTCCTCGGAACCGGCGAGGAGCTCGGCCAGCGCGACGCACGCGTCGTTGCCGGACTGGATGATCATCCCCGAAGTGAGCTCGCCGACGGTAACGGGCCGGTTCGGTTCGATGAACATCCGCGAGCCTTCGCTGCGCCAGGCTTTGTTCGACACCGGCACCACTTGATCGAGCGTGATCGTGCCGTTCTTCAGCGCCGCGAACGTCAGGTAAGCGGTCATCAGCTTCGTCAGCGAAGCCGGTTCGATACGCGCGTCCGGTTCCTGCGCCGCGAGCACCTGCCCGGTGGCGTGATCCATCAGCAGCCAGGATTTGGCAGCCAGCGTCGGCGCGGGGACATTCTGGGCTGAAGCGGGAAAGGCGAGCAACGCGAGAAGCAGGACAATGAATAAACGCATGAGGACCTGAGGGAGAACCGGAAGGTGAGGAAGGGACAACGGAGCCTGCGATTATAGTGGGTCGAACGGGCAAAGCCGGCGCGGATCCGATGCCGGCCGGGTGATCATGTTTCAGCGTGTAACAACGAAGGGGCGGATATCCAGCGCCGCCGCAATGCGTCCGGCTTCGTCGCGCGCTTCGTCGGCGGAGGCGAACGGCCCGAGCTGCACGCGATAGCGGCTGCCGTCTTCATGGAGTTCGAGGCGGTCGGCGAGCGTTTCGAACTCGTCGCGAACCCGCGCACGCAACCCTTCGGCCTTCGCTGCCGAAGAAAACGTGCCGAGCTGAAGGAACACGCCGCGCCCCACCGTCAATCCCTGAGCACGCTGCAATGGCGCGCTCAGCGCCATCTCGTGCGGCAGGATCGTCTCGACCTCGACCGGGGCGCTGCCGGCATTCACGTAGCCGAGCCGATGGGCGCCGGCATACGAGAGGTCGATGATGCGGTCCTTGTGGAACGGGCCCCGATCGTTGATGCGGACGACGATCGCGCGGCCGTTCGCCGGATTCGTCACGCGCGCATAGCTCGGGATCGGCAGCGTCGGGTGTGCCGCCGTCATCGCGTACATGTCGTAGGGCTCGCCGCTCGACGTCGGCTTGCCATGAAAGCGCCGGCCGTACCAGCTCGCGCGCCCGCGCTGGCGGAACGCGCTCAGCTCGGTCGCGGGAACGTACTGCTGGCCGAAGACGCTGTACGGCCGGTTGGCGAAACGGTGCAGCGGCTCAAGGCGCGGTTCGGCATCCGCGATCGCGTCGAGGTTCGCCGGGATGTCGCTGCCGGGGCCGTCGTCCTTGTAGTACCCGCCGCGCCGCGCTGCCGAGCCGGCGCCCGCAGGCGCCTGCATCGTCGTGTCGCGCGACGGGGTCGAGCCGCAGCCGGACAGCCCTGCCGCAAACGCCCCGGCAAGGGCCAGCGCCAGCACCAGGGACCGCACGCCGGCCCCAGTCATCGGATCGCAATCGTTCGAACGCACTCGAATTCCTCTTCTTCTTTCAACCTCTTGCGAGCACACGGCTGCGCTGGATGCTCATGAGGATACCGACCCCGAGGCACAAGGTCACCAGTGCGGTGCCGCCGTAACTGATGAACGGCAACGGCACGCCCACGACCGGCAGGATGCCGCTGACCATGCCCATGTTCACGAAAGCATAGGTGAAGAAGATCATCGTGATCGAACCGGCCAGCAGGCGCGTCGCCAGCGAAGGCGCCTGCGCCGCGATGACGAAGCCGCGCAGCAGCAGCAGCAGATAGCTCGCCAGCAGCACCAGCGCGCCGAGCAGGCCGAACTCCTCGGCGAGCACCGAGAAGATGAAATCGGTGTGGCGCTCGGGGAGGAACGCGAGATGGGTCTGCGTGCCTTCGGTCCAGCCTTTGCCGAGGACGCCGCCGGAGCCGATCGCGATCGTCGACTGGATGATGTGAAAACCGCGGCCGAGCGGATCCTGGGTCGGATCGAGCAGCGTGCACACGCGATGCTTCTGGTATTCGCGCAGCACCTGCCAGTCGACGCCGGGCTGGCACAGCTGGTCGCCGAAGCCGACGATTGCGCCGATACCGACGATGCTGACCAGCGCGACCGGAACGATCAGCTTCCACGACAGGCCGGCGAAGAAGATCACGTAGAAGCCGGCAGCGGCGACGAGCAGGCTCGTGCCGAGATCCGGCTGGATCAGGATCAGCGCGACCGGCACGGCGAGCAGCGCGCCGGCGACGACGAACTCGCGCAGCCGGATGTGCCCCTCGCGCTGCTGGAAATACCACGCCAGCATCAGCGGCATCGCGATCTTCATGATCTCGGACGGCTGGATGCGCGTGATGCCGATGTCGAGCCAGCGCGTCGCGCCTTTGGACGTCTCGCCGAACAGGTCGACGGCGACGAGCAACAGCACGCCCCCGGCATACAGCGGCAGCGCCAGCGACAGCAGCCGTTGCGGCGACAGGCGGGCGGCGAGCCACATCGCTGCGACGGCGACGCCGGAATTGACCAGCAGCGACGCGATGCGCTCCGGCGAAGCGCTGTGCATCAGCCCGAAAGCGTAGCCGAGGAGCACTGCGAGCAGGCCGAACAGGATCGGGTCGATCGGCCGGATGGCGGCGACGAGCAGACGGAGCGGGCTGAAGCGCTGTTCGGTCACGGGGTCGCCTCCTCGTCGTGCCCGGCGTGGGAATCGGCCTCGGCATCCGCGGCGCCGGCGTCTTCGTCCGCGGGAGCCTCGAGACGCGCGCCGAGCAGGTGATAGTCGATGACCTGGCGCGCGATCGGCGCGGCCGACTGGGCCCCGAACCCGCCGTTCTCGACCAGCACCGCGAGCGCGATCGTCGGGTTCTCCGCTGGCGCGTACGCGATGAACCACGAGTGGTCGCGCAGCCGCTCGCGGACCCTGCCGGCGACGTATTTCGACCCTTTCAGCGAATACACCTGCGCCGTGCCGGTCTTGCCGCCGGCGCTGTACGGGGCGCCGGCGAAAGCGCGCGCGCCGGTCCCGGACTTATTGACATCGACCATCGCGTCGCGCACCGCGGCCAGATGCGCCGGCTTGATCGCGAGCTGCCGGATCGGCTCGGGCTGGACCGCGCGCCGCTCGCCGCTCGCCGTGTCGATGACGTGGCGCACGACATGCGGCCGGAACACCTTGCCGCCGTTGACGATCGTCGCCAGCGCGTTCGCGAGCTGCAAAGGAGTGTAGGCGTTGTACCCCTGGCCGATGCCGACCGAGATCGTTTCGCCGCCGTACCAGCGCTGCTGCTCGGGCTTCTTGAAGCGGCCGCGCTTCCACGCCGGCGACGGCAGCACGCCTTCGGCTTCGCCGGGAATGTCGATGCCGGTGCGCGAACCGAAGCCGAGCGGCGCCATGAAGCCGGCGATCCCTTCGATGCCGAGGTCGTTCGCGAGCTGGTAGTAATAGGTGTTGCACGACACGACGATCGACTCGTGCAGGTCGACCATGCCGTGGCCGCCGACCTTGTCGTCCATGAAGCGGCGCCCGGCGAAGCTGAAGTAGCCCGGGTCGGCGATCGCCTGGTTCGCGGTGCGCTTGCCGGTCGTCAGCGCTGCAAGCGCCATGAACGGCTTGAACGTCGATCCGGGCGGATAGGCGCTGAAGATCGCGCGGTTGAGCAGCGGATGATCCGGCGAGTCGTTGAGCTCGTTCCAGTCGGCGGTCGAGATGCCATCGACGAACAGGTTCGGGTCGAACGTCGGTTTCGACGCGAGCGCCAGCACGCCGCCGGTGCGCGGGTCGATCGCGACGAGCGCGCCGCGCCGGCCGCCGAACGCGGCCTCCGCGACTTTCTGCAGCTCGATGTCGAGCGTCAACTCGAGATCGCTGCCCGTCGTCGCGGGCGTGCGCGATATCACCCGCACCGCGCGCCCGCCGGCGTTCACCTCGACCTGCTCGACGCCGGTCACGCCATGCAGTTCTGCCTCGTAGCTGAGCTCCAGCCCGCTCTTGCCGATGTGGTCGGAGCCGCGATAGTTCGCGGTGTCGCCGCGTTCCTCGATGCGTTCCTGGTCGCGCAGGTTGATCCGCCCGATGTAGCCGATGACGTGCGAAGCGACTTCGCCATGAGGGTAGTCGCGGAACAGACGCGCCTGGACTTCGACGCCGGGAAAGCGGTAGCGCCGGGCGACGAAGCGCGCGACTTCGGCGTCGTCGAGGCGGGTGCGGATCGGCACGCTCTCGAAGTTGCGGCTCTCCTCGAGCAGCTTGCGGAAGCGCCGCCGATCGCGCGCGTCGATCGTCACGATCTCGCTCAAGGCATCGATCGTCTCGTCGAGGTCGGCGACCTGCGATGGCGTGATCTCGAGCGTGTAGGCGGCGAAGTTGCGCGCCAGCGTCACGCCGTTGCGATCGAGGATCGCGCCGCGCGTCGGCACGATCGGCACGAGGCCGATGCGGTTGTCCTCGGCGCGCGTGTGGAAGTACTCGTGGCGGACGACCTGGAGGTAATAGAAACGCGCCGCGAGCAGGCCGAAGCACACCAGCGCGACGATGCCCGCGACCAGCACCCGGCGGCGAAAACGCCCCAGTTCCTCGTCGGGAGTGCGGAATTCGGTCATCGTCAGATCGGCCGGTTATCGTCCCGGTCCACCGGCCGATACTGCGGCAGCAACAGCACGAAGTGCAGCGGAATCCACAATGCGGCGCTCGTGAAGCTCGACAGGAAATACTCCCAGCCGGGAAATTCGGCGCCGGCCACGAGCCGCACCAGCACCATGATGAGCTGCGTCAGGAAAAACATCGGCAGGATGTGCAGCGCCTGCTGCAACGGCGGAAACCACAGCACGCGGCGCGCGATGGACGTCGCGAGGTAGGCGAGCACGACATACGCGAGCGCGTGTTGCCCCATCGCCGCGCCCTGCCCGATATCGACCAGCACGCCGAACACGAAAGCGGTCCCCATGCCGACGCGCCGCGGCTCGCGGATGCACCAGAAAGCCAGCACCAGCGGCACCCAGTCGGGCACGCCGGGCAGGCGGCCGGTCGGGATGTACGCCAACCCCAGCGCGACGAACAGGCTCAGGAACACGAACCAGTTCTTCGCCGGCTGCAGGATGCGGCTCGATCGATGGGTCGGCTGCACGACTATCCTTTCCGCTCGGTGCGGCGCAACGGCGCGGACTGGGGCTGCGGCTGCGGGCGCGGCGGCGGAGCTTCGGCCCGTCCGAGCACCAGCACCTGGGTCGTGCGCTCGACGGCAGCGACCGGATCGCACAGGACGACGGCAAAAGTCTGCGATTCGTGATCGACGCTGACGACTTCGGCCACCGGCAGTCCGGCGAGAAAAATGCCATCGAGCCCCGACGTTTCGAGCCGGTCGCCAGGGAGCACATCGACTCCGGACAACGTGAAGCGCAGCTCCATGCGCCCCTGGCCCGCGCCGAACAGTACGCCGCGCAGGCCGTTACGTGCGACCTGCACCGGCACGGCCTGGTCCTTGTCGGTCAGCAGCGTGACTTCGGCCTGCACCGGATACGCGCGCGTGACCTGCCCGATCATGCCCTGCGCGTTGACGACCGCCATCCCGGCCGCGACGCCGTGCTGGCTGCCGCGGTCGAGAATCACCTTGCGCGAGAACGGGTCGGGCGCGTCGTAAAGGACTTCGGCGGCGACGCTGCGCACGCCGGGCGCCGGAGCCATCTGCAGCAGTTCCCGCAGCTGCGCGTTGTCGCGTTCGAGCTGCTCGAAGCGCAGCAGCCGTTGCGCCGCATCGAGCTGGCTGCGCCGCAGCTCGGCGTTGTCGTGCTGCACTTCGACGAGGGTCGTGAAATAGACGGCCGCGTTACGGACGAAATCGACCGGCGCGGCCGCCGCCATCTGCAGCGGCCAGGTCGCGACCGACAGCCCCTGGCGCACCACTTCGAGGTAGCGGAAGCGCAGGTCCGCGACCAGCATCGCCAGACACACCGAGACGAGCACGAGCAGCCGCACGAGCGGCGTCGGGCCTTGCTTGAAAACGGGCGGAGACTGATGGCCGGCCAGCGACATCGCGGCGACTAGGCGGGGCGAGCAGCGAGCGGCAGGCGCCGCGGCCCGGAGTTCGTCTTATTCCGAAGCGAAGATGGAACCAAGCTTGTCCATTTTTTCGAGCGCCATGCCGCAGCCGCGCGCGACGCACGTCAACGGTTCGTCGGCGACGATCACCGGCAGGCCGGTTTCTTCCATCAACAGCCGGTCGAGGTCGCGCAGCAGCGCGCCCCCGCCGGTCAGCACCATGCCGCGGTCGGCGATGTCGGCGCCGAGTTCGGGCGGGGTCTGCTCGAGCGCGATCTTCACCGCGGAGACGATCTGGTTCAGCGGCTCGGTCAGCGCTTCGAGGATCTCGTTGCTGGAGATCGTGAAGCTGCGCGGAATGCCTTCGGCGAGGTTGCGGCCCTTGACTTCCATCTCGCGCACTTCGGAGCCCGGAAAAGCCGAGCCGATTCCCTTCTTGATGTTCTCGGCGGTCGTGTCGCCGATCAGCATGCCGTAGTTGCGGCGGATGTAATTGACGATCGAGTCGTCGAACTTGTCGCCGCCGACCCGCACCGAACCCGCATAGACCATGCCGCCGAGCGAGATCACGCCGACTTCCGTCGTGCCGCCGCCGATATCGACGACCATCGAACCGGTCGCGTCCGACACCGGCAGCCCGGCGCCGATCGCTGCGGCCATCGGCTCCTCGATCAGGTACACCTGGCTCGCGCCGGCGGCGAGCGCGGCGTCGCGGATCGCGCGCCGCTCGACCTGCGTCGAGCCGCACGGGACGCAGACGATGATGCGCGGGGAGGGCGAGAACATCCGCGAGTCGTGCACCTTCTTGATGAACTGCTTGATCATCTGCTCGGTCACGACGAAGTCCGCGATCACGCCATCCTTCATCGGCCGGATCGCGGTGATGTTGCCGGGAGTCTTGCCGAGCATCTGTTTCGCCGCGTGTCCGACGGCCTGGATCGTGCGCTTCGCGTTCGGGCCGCCTTCGGTACGGATCGCGACCACCGACGGTTCGTCGAGCACGATGCCTTTGCCCCGAACGTAGATCAGCGTGTTCGCAGTGCCGAGATCGATCGCCAGATCGTTGGAAAAATAGGAGCGCAGGAAACCAAACATGGACAATTCCGAAACCAATGAAGACGGGCAGAGGTACCGGCCAGAACAGGCGGCAAACGAATATGATAACCTACAAACCTTTGTGACTTAAGCAGGTTTTGTTACCTCATGTCGCTCTCCATTGAACAGGTCCGGCGCATCGCCACGCTCGCCCGGATCGAGCTCTCCGACGCCGAAGCCGAAGCGACTCGCGGCAAGTTGAATGGCATTTTCGGCCTGATCGAGCAGATGCAGGCGGTCGACACCGCCGGCGTCGAGCCAATGAGCCACCCGCAGGACGTCGCGCAGCGCCTGCGCCCCGACGTCGCGACCGAGCCCGACCGCCGCGAAGCGTTCCAGCGCATCGCCCCGCAGACCGAAGCCGGACTGTATCTCGTTCCCAAGGTTATCGAGTAAGGAACCGCGAGCGTCGGGCAGCGGCACGGATCGCACGAATCATTTCCGTCCCGGCTGCGCGGCGCTCCCACGACATATGATCAACGCCAGCCTCACCGAACTGCGCGCCGCGCTCGACGCCGGAAAAATCTCGAGCGTCGAACTCGCGACGCTCTTCCTCGACCGCATCGAGCGGCTCGATCCGGCCCTCAACGCTTTCATCACCGTCGACCGCGACGGCGCGCTCGAGACCGCGCGCGCTGCCGATGCGCGCATCGCCGCGGGCGACGCCGGGCCGCTGACCGGCATCCCGCTCGCGCACAAGGACGTGTTCTGCACCGAAGGCGTGCTGACGACCTGCGGCTCGAAAATGCTCGCGAACTTCGTCAGCCCGTACGACGCGCACGTCGTCAGCCTGCTGAAAGCCGCTGGCGCGGTCAGCCTCGGCAAGACCAACATGGACGAGTTCGCGATGGGCTCGTCGAACGAGAACTCCCACTTCGGCCCGGCGAAGAACCCGTGGGACACCACCCGCATTCCGGGCGGCTCGTCGGGCGGCTCGGCGGCCGCAGTCGCCGCGCGCCTCGTGCCGGTCGCGACCGGCACCGACACCGGCGGCTCGGTGCGTCAGCCGGCCGCGCTGACCGGCGTCACCGGCATCAAGCCGACTTACGGCGTCGTCAGCCGCTACGGCATGATCGCGTACGCGAGTTCGCTCGACCAAGGCGGCGCATTCGGCGCGTCCGCGGCCGACTGCGCGCAGCTCCTGACCGCGATGGCGGGTTTCGATCCGCGCGACTCGACGAGCATCGAACGACCGGCCGAAGACTATTCGCGCGAACTCGCCGCGCCCGCCGCGGCCCGCCCGCTTGCGGGCCTGCGCATCGGCCTGCCGAAGGAATTTTTCGGCGCCGGCATGGCCGACGACGTGCGCGCCGCGGTCGAGGCGGCGCTCGACGGCTACCGCGCGCTCGGCGCGACGACCGTCGACGTGAGCCTGCCGAACGCGCAGCTCGCGATCCCCGCCTATTACGTCATTGCGCCGGCCGAGGCGTCGAGCAACCTGTCCCGCTTCGACGGCGTGCGCTACGGCCACCGCGCTGCCGACTACCGCGACCTTGCCGAGATGTATTCGAAAAGCCGCGCCGAAGGCTTCGGCGCCGAAGTCAAGCGCCGCATCCTCGTCGGCACTTACGTACTGTCGCACGGCTACTACGACGCCTACTACCTGCAGGCGCAAAAGCTGCGCCGCCTGATCGCACAGGATTTCCAGGCCGCGCTCGCCGACTGCGACGTCATCGCCGGCCCGACGAGCCCGACGACCGCGTGGGCGATCGGCGAAAAATCCGACGATCCGGTGCAGATGTACCTGTCCGACATCTACACGATCGCAGTGAACCTCGCCGGCCTGCCGGGCCTGTCGCACCCGTGCGGCTTCGGTGCGGGCGAGCTGCCGGTCGGCCTGCAGCTCGTCGGCGACTACTTTTCCGAGGCGCGCCTGCTGAACGCCGCGCACCGCTTCCAGCAGGCGAGCGACTGGCACCTGCGCCGGCCGGCGCTCGCCGCCTGAACGAGAGTTTGACACCATGAGCAGAAACGACTGGGAAGTGGTCATCGGACTGGAAATCCATGCCCAGCTCAACACCGCGTCGAAGATCTTTTCCGCCGCCTCGACCGCGTTCGGCGCCGAGCCGAACGTGCAGGCGAGCGCCGTCGACATCGCGCTGCCGGGCGTGTTGCCGGTCCTGAACGGCGGCGCGGTCGAGCGGGCGATCCGCTTCGGCGTCGCGATCGGCGCGACGGTCGCGCCGAAAAGCGTTTTCGCGCGCAAGAACTACTTCTACCCGGATCTGCCGAAAGGCTATCAGATCAGCCAGTTCGAGCTGCCGGTCGTGCAGGGCGGTGCGATCACGATCCGCGTCGGCGACGGTGACAAAGCCTACGAGAAGACTGTGCAGCTCACGCGCGCGCACCTCGAGGAAGACGCCGGCAAGTCGCTGCACGAAGATTTCCACGGCATGAGCGGCATCGACCTGAACCGCGCCGGCACGCCGCTGCTGGAAATCGTCTCCGAACCCGACATGCGCTCGTCGACCGAGGCAGTCGCGTACGCGCGTGCGCTGCACGCGCTGGTGCGCTGGATCGACATCTGCGACGGCAACATGCAGGAAGGCTCGTTCCGCTGCGATGCGAACGTCTCGGTGCGCCGCCCCGGCGGGCCGCTCGGCACGCGGCGCGAGATCAAGAACTTGAACTCGTTCCGCTTCCTGCAGCAGGCGATCGACTTCGAAGTGCAGTGGCAGATCGACACGATCGAGGACGGCGGCAGGATCCAGCAGGCGACCGTGCTGTTCGACCCCGACACGGGTGAGACGCGCATGATGCGCTCGAAGGAAGACGCGCACGATTACCGCTACTTCCCCGACCCCGACCTGCTGCCGCTGGTGATTTCGCCCGAATGGATCGCACGCGTGCGCAGCGAGATGCCGGAGTTGCCGGGCGCGATGAAGGCGCGCCTCGTCGACGACTACGGCCTGTCCGCGTACGACGCGGCGAGCCTCACGGCGTCGAAGGAAATCGCCGCGTACTACCAGGCGATGCTCGCCGCGGCCGACGCGAAACCGGGCAGCCAGGTGCCGAAACTGGGCGCGAACTGGGTCATGGGCGAACTCGCCGCGCAGCTCAACCGCGCCGAACGCGACATCGGCGACTCGCCGGTCGCTCCCGCGCAGCTCGCGGGGCTCGTGCAGCGCATCGCCGACGGCACGATTTCGAACAACATCGCGCGCAAAGTGTTCGCCGCGCTGTGGAACGGCGAAGGGGGCACCGGCCCGGACGCCGCCGATCGCATCATCGAAGCGCAGGGCCTGCGGCAGGTAAACGACAGCAGCGCGCTCGAACCGCTCATCGACGAAGTGCTCGCCGCGAACCAGAAGTCCGTCGACGAATTCCGCGCCGGCAAGGACAAGGCGTTCAACGCGCTCGTCGGCCAGGTCATGAAAGCGAGCCGCGGCAAGGCGAATCCGGCGCAGGTCAACGAGATGCTCAAGCGCAAGCTCGAAGCCTGATCGATCGGCATGCCGCCCAAGGCAGCGGCGGGCGTGGCGGAATGACCCTGCGCGCCGCTCGCTATAATGGCAGGTAGCGCTCAGCGACCTGAAAGGACCGGCGATGTGTCAGCTCCTCGGCATGAACTGCAACGTGCCCACGGACATCTGTTTCTCGTTCGCGGGCTTCCAGGCGCGCGGCGGCGTCACCGATCACCATCGTGACGGGTGGGGCATCGCGTTCTTCGAAGGGCGCGGCGTGCGCGTCTTCCTCGACCCGCAGCCGAGCGCGAATTCCCCGGTCGCCGAACTCGTCCGCAACTACCCGATCCGTTCGCTCAACGTCATCGCCCATATCCGCAAGGCGACGCAAGGCCAGGTGCGCCTCGACAACACGCATCCGTTCCAGCGCGAACTGTGGGGGCGCTACTGGATCTTCGCGCACAACGGCAACCTGCTCGACTACGCCCCGGCGCTCACCGGGCGCTTCGTGCCGGTTGGCAGCACCGACTCCGAAGCCGCGCTCTGCCACATCCTGCAATGCCTGGCGCAGCGGTTTCCGGACGGCCCGCCGAGCGCCGTCGCGCTGCATGAGACGCTGCGCGAACTGACGATCGAAATCGGGCAGCACGGCGAGTTCAACTACCTGCTGTCGGACGGAGAACACCTGTTCGCCCATTGCTCGTCGCGGCTCGCGTTCATCGTGCGCGAAGCGCCGTTCACGGTCGCCCACCTCGCGGATCAGGACATGACTGTCGACTTCAGCCGCCACACCACGCCGAACGACCGCGTCGCGGTCATCGCGACCGTGCCGCTGACCGACAACGAAACGTGGCAGCAGATGACACCCGGCTCGCTCGTGGCTTTTCGGCACGGTGCCCCCGTACCGCTCGGCGACACCCGCACCGTCGCCTCGTCCCCGTCCCGCACAACCGGAAGTGGGTAACTTCTTCTTCATCGCCGAATGGTGAAAGGCTAGAGTTGGCGTTTGCCAGATTCCGATGACTGCGGAGCCCGCGATGGACTGCACTTTGTGTCTTGCTGAAATGGAAACCCCGATCTGGCGCGACGGGAGCTGTCGCGTCCTTCTGGTCGGTGATCACGACTACCCCGGTTTCTGCCGCGTCGTGTGGCATGAACACGTCGCCGAAATGAGCGACCTCACCGCGCCGGCGCAGCGCCACCTGATGAATGTCGTGCTCGCGACCGAGACCGCGCTGCGCCAGCTGATGGGGCCGGACAAGATCAACCTCGCGAGCCTCGGCAATGTCGTGCCGCACCTTCACTGGCACGTCGTTCCGCGCTTTCGCGACGACAGGCATTTCCCGCAGCCGATCTGGGGCATTCCGCAGCGCGAAGGGGCCCGGCGCGAAGCACCTGCGGTCGACGCGCTCGCCGGCGCGATCGTCACTGCCCTGACCGAACTCACCGCAGGCTGAATCCGCGCCACCAGGCCGCCACGTCGAGCCTCGGCAACCCAAGGATCGCATGCCCCACGAATCTCCGATCGACTACGGCAGTCCGGCCGAGTGCCTCGACCTGCTCAAGCGCCTGCGCGTACTCGACATCGATGCGACGCAGCACACGCTCGCGGACATCGTCGCCGGGCTGCTGCGCGCGTTGCCGGCGCCGAACCAGCATCTCGAAGTCCTCGAAGCCGTGCGGGCGCAGGTCGACTTCGTGCAGGCCGAAATGGCGAAGCGCTACGCCGCCCACCCGCTCCCTCCCGACAGCAGCGAAAACGAGACGCTCGCGCGAGTGGTTTCGCTGTGGGGCGGGATGGCGCGTTCGTATGCGCAGATCAGCCGCCAGGACGCGGCCGCCGGCACTCTCGACGACCAGCGCGCGCTGCTCGCGCAGCGGCGCGTGGATTACACCGGCAGGGCGCTGCTGGAGTACTTCCGGGCTCACCGGGCGCCACCGCACGGCACGTGGGCCGAGCTGCACGACAGCTATTCGGTGGCCGAGGCGCGCGGCGTCGCCGGCATTCGCGTGCCGGATTCGCTCAACGAAGTGTGGAAAGCGCAAAGTGCGCTCGAAGCTTACGTCTCGGCAGTGCTCGTCGACCTCGCCAATCCGTTCGGCCGCGGCGAGCGGGAGTTCGGATGGGTACACCGCTGGGCGCAGCGCTTTGCCCCCTATTGCAGCCTCGACGCGGAGTCCGACACCGGACGGACGGAAGCGGCCGCATTCGGCATCGATCTTGCCGGCGACCACGGGCCGCGCCCGCTGTGGTTGATCGGGCCCCCGGGCGCTGGCGTGCGGCGCTTCGATGCCAGCCGGCTCGCCGGGCAGATCCGGGCGGTGCTGACGCAGTTCAGGCAGGGCGCCGCCCCCGCTTCGCTCGGCCTGGGCGCGGACTGTTCGACCGATGCCTGCGCCACGCTGCTGCTGTCTCTTTATCGCCCCTGGGGAGTGGCATCGGCGGCGCGACGCTTTCCGCGCCGCGGCGGCAAGGGGAGCGCCGAGCTGTACGGCGACTGGTTGACGATCGGCTTTCACGTCGCTGGCAGGACGTTCGAGCAGCCCGCCGGGAGCGCGACGGCCCGCAGCGTCGCAGACGACGTTTCGCTGCTGACTTTCGGCGAGCAGGCGCCCGAGACGGTCGGCGGGTGGTCGGAACAGCAGCGGCAACGCGTCGCCGCGACGCTCGGCTTCGTCTGCGGACACTGGGACATCGTCGACCATTCGGTGAACGGCTTTCGCCTGCAGCAACACCCGCATAGCGAGCGTCTCGAGCATCACCAGCTCGTCGGCATCCGCCCGCCCGACGGCGAACGTTTCCTGCTCGGCCAGGTGACCTGGCTGATGTACCGGGAGGACGGCGTGATGGAAGCCGGCATCCACATTCTGGCAGGGTTGCCGAAAGTCGTTGCCGCCCGGCTGTTCGGCCTGAACGTCGGCACGCATGTCGCCTACCAGCAGGCCTTCCTGCTGCCGCCGACGCCCGCGCTGAAGGCCCCGGCGTCGCTGGTGCTGCCTGCCGGGTGGTTCCAGGCGCGGCGCGTCATCGAAGTCCATGACGACCGGCCGATCCAGATGAGGCTGACCGGGGTGCTGACGCGCGGCACGAACTTCGATCAGGTCAGTTTCGAAGCGCTGACCGATCCCGCGCGAGACGCGCCGCCGGAAACCGCGCACTGAAGCGGCTGCCCTTGCCATACTCGCTTTCGACAAGCAGCTGCGCGTCGTGACGCGACAGGATGTGCTTGACGATCGCGAGGCCGAGTCCCGTCCCGCCGGTTTCGCGCGAGCGGCCGCGGTCGACACGATAGAAGCGCTCCGTCAGCCGCGGGAGATGCCGGGCTTCGATACCGATCCCGGTGTCTTCGACCGCGAATTCGGCTCCGCCGCCGACCCGTCGCCACAGCAAGCGAATCCGCCCGCCGTCCGGCGTGTAGCGCACTGCATTGCTCGCGAGGTTCGCGAACGCCGAACGCAGTTCCTTCCCGCTGCCGAGCAGCACCGCGCCTTCGCTTCCTGCCGCGACGACGAGACCGACGTCGTGGCGTCCGCCCGACAGCAACTCGGTGTCGCGGGCGATGTCGGCGAGCAACGGGCCGACCGCGATCTTCTCTTCGGCCGCGGCCGGGGCGCCAGTCTCGAGTGCGGACAGCGTCAGCAGGTCTTCGATCAGCGACTGCATCCGGCACGACTGGTCGAACGCGAGCCGAAGATAACGCAGCGCTTCGGCAGGCTCGAGGTCCTCGTGTGCGTCGATCAGGGTTTCGAGGAAGCCGATGACGACCGTCAGCGGCGTGCGCAATTCGTGCGAGACATTCGCGATGAAATCGCGGCGCACGGTCTCGAGTTTTTCGAGCTGGCTGATGTCGCGCGACACGATCATTCTCTGCCCATCGCCGAACGGCACGGCCTGCACCAGCAGCGTCAGGCCAGGCCGGCGACCCGAGCGGAAGATCACCGGCTCGGCGTCCCCCCGTGTCCCGAGCAGGCGCACGAACTCGGGTTCGCGCACGAGGGTCGTGACCGGCGCTCCCTGGTCTCGCGACGCGTCGAGGCCGAAATGCTGCGCCGCCGTGGTGTTGATCCACTCGATCCGGTCGCTGGCAGACAGGTACATCACGCCGTCGGGCATCGCTTCGCTCGCTTCGCGAAACCGCTCCAGCGCAGTTGAGAGCTGCTCGCGCGCGTCGTCGCCGAGGCGTGCCCGCCGTGCGAGCCCGGCGAACGCGTAGTGCCAGCTTCCGGCGCCGTGCGGCGGCGGCGTGCCGACCGGTTTCTGCGTCCAGGCGACGAGGCGGCAGAGATTGTGCACGTGGTGCGTATACAGCAGCAGCAAGCTGCCGCTCATCGTCATCAGCGCCGCGAGCGGGCCCGCGACGAGCCCTACGGCCAGCGCCGCAAGCGCGACGAGCGCAAGCGCAGCGGCCGCAACGCTCCAGACGTAACGGGAAGAAGGGGGGATGGCGGGCTCCGGCAGGCGGTCGGGGGCGGGGATTATTGCACGCTGCCGCCCTCGACCCGGAGCGAGAAACGGTAGCCGCTGCCGCGCACCGTCTGGATCAGCTGGTCGTGTCCGCTCGGCTCGAGCGCGGCACGCAGGCGCCGCACATGCACGTCCACGGTGCGGTCCTCGACGAAGACGTGATCGCCCCAAACCTTGTCGAGCAGCTGGGCGCGCGAATGCACGCGTTCGGGATGAGTCATGAAGAAATGCAGCAGGCGGAATTCGGTCGGGCCGAGCGCGACCGGCCTGTCCCCGCAGCCGACGCGGTGCGTCGCAGGGTCGAGCCGCAGGCCCCCGGCTTCGACCGCATCCTCGGTGGTTTGCGGTGCGCGCCGGCGCAGCACGGCGGTGATGCGGGCAGCGAGTTCGCGCGGGCTGAACGGCTTGGTGATGTAGTCGTCGGCGCCGCTCTCGAGGCCGGCGACCTTGTCCTGCTCTTCGCCGCGCGCCGTCAGCATGATGATCGGAATCTCGCGGGTCCGTTCGTCGGCTCTGAGCCGGCGCGCGAACTCGATGCCCGTCATGCCCGGCAGCATCCAGTCGAGCAGCACCAGGTCTGGCAGCGCGTCGCGCAGCCGCTGCGCTGCTTCCTCCGCGTCGGATGCGCGTACGACGCGGTGACCGGCCCGGCTCAAGCTGGCGGCGATGAGCTCCTGGATCGCCAGTTCGTCTTCGACTAGCAAAATGTTCGCGGGCATCGATGCATCACTCCATGTTGGCCGACGCAGTGTATTGCAGCCATTTGAATTTTTTGTGACAAGCCCACCGGGCGCAATCGGAGCGGCGTTCGCCGGGCGCGGCCGGGCTGGGCCGATTCGGGTATGATTGGACTCCCGACATCGCCCGACTCACCAGTCACCATGGCCGGACTCGACGACAAGACTCCCATCCCCACTGCGCTCACGCTGCACCGCAAATCCCGCGTGCTCGAAATCGCGTTCGACGATGGCAGCGAGTTTTCGCTGCCGTTCGAGTATCTGAGGGTGTATTCCCCTTCGGCCGAGGTGCGCGGACACGGAGCCGGCCAGGAAGTGCTGCAGGTCGGCAAACGCGACGTCGACATCGTCGATGTCGAACCGGTCGGCAACTACGCCGTGAAACCGGTGTTCTCCGACGGACACGACAGCGGCCTGTATTCGTGGGACTACCTGCACCACCTCGCAATGCAGTACGACACGCTGTGGCAGCAGTATCTCGACCGGCTCGCGCAGGAAGGCCGCAGCCGCGATCCCGCCGAAAATCCACCCCCTCCGCCCAAATCCGGCTGCGGCGGTCACAAACACTGAGCATGAACGAAAAGACGACCCACTTCGGCTTCGAAACGGTAGCGGAAGGCGAAAAACACAAAAAAGTCGCCGAGGTGTTTTCCTCGGTCGCCGGCCGCTACGACGTGATGAACGATCTCATGTCCTTCGGCCTGCACCGGCTGTGGAAGGCGTTCACGATCCAGATATCGGGAGTCGGTCGCGGCGACCGCGTGCTCGACGTCGCCGGCGGAACGGCAGACCTGTCGCTCGCGTTCGCGAAACGGGTCGGCAGCGACGGCCAAGTGTGGCTCACCGACATCAATCACGCGATGCTGTCGCGCGGGCGGGACCGCGTGCTCGACCGCGGCTTCGCCCTGCCGGTCGCGCAATGCGACGCCGAGAAGCTGCCGTTTCCCGACAACTGGTTCGACTGCGTGACGGTCGCGTTCGGCCTGCGCAACATGACCCACAAGGACGTCGCGCTCGCCGAGATGCGGCGCGTGCTGCGTCCGGGCGGCCGTCTCCTCGTGCTCGAATTCTCGAAAGTCTGGGCGCCGCTCGCGCCCGCTTACGATTTCTATTCGTTCAAGATCCTCCCATGGATGGGCGATAAGGTCGCGCACGACGCGGACAGCTACCGTTATCTCGCCGAGTCGATCCGGATGCACCCTTCGCAGGACGAACTGAAGGCGCTGATGGAACGAGTCGGCCTGAAGCGAGTCGATTACTTCAACCTGACCGGGGGCGTCGTCGCCCTGCACCGCGGCTACAAGCTCTGATTCCGCAGCGTGCGCCCGCTTCCTTTCCTGCGGGAACGACCGGCCGGTTTCGCCCAACGAACGGAGACATATCACCCATGAAAAACCTGCTTCTCGGCCTGATCGCGGTCATTTTCACCCTCGGTTTCGGCATCCCTGACGCCGAAGCCAAGCGTCTGGGCGGAGGTGGCAGCTTCGGCATGCAGCGCCAAATGACGCCTCCGGCGCCACGCCAGCCGTCGGCCGCGCCGCAGCAGACGCCGCAGGGCGCGAACGCCGTGCCGCAGAAGCGCTCGTGGATGGGCCCGCTTGCGGGCCTGGCCGCCGGCCTCGGCCTGGCCGCGTTGTTCTCGCACCTGGGCCTCGGCGCCGAAATGGGCTCGTTGCTGATGATCGCGCTGCTGGTCTTTGCGGGGCTGATGCTGTTCCGCATGCTATCGCGTCGCAATGCAGCAGCTCGCTCGAGCGGGGCGATGCAGTACGCCGGCGCTCCTGCCGGCGGGAATTTCCCGGCTTCTGCGCCGACCAACTTCGCCGCTGCCAGCAACGCGGCGCCTGCGCCGGCGGCCCACATCCCGGCAGACTTCGATGCCGAAGCGTTCGTGCGGCAAGCCAAGGTGCAGTTCATCCGCCTGCAGGCCGCCAACGACGCGGGCAATCTCGAAGACATCCGCGAATTCACGTCCCCCGAGATGTTTGCCGAAATCCGCATGCAGCTGACCGAACGCGGCCCCGTGACGCAGTGCACCGACGTCGTGGAGCTGAACGGCGAAGTCCTCGAAGTCGTCGAGGAAGCGCAGCGCTACGTCGTCAGCATCCGCTTCTCCGGCCTGCTGCGCGAAGAAGAAGGCGCAGCGCCGGCGGCGTTCGACGAAGTGTGGCATCTGACCAAACCCAGAACCGGAAACGGCGGATGGGTCGTTGCAGGCATCCAGCAGCTTTCCTGAACCCGCTACGCGGATCACGGAAGCCCGGTCTGCCGCAAAAAACGATGTCAGTCGCGACTCGCGGTTTCCTCACCGCACTCAATCACCTGCTGGCCCCGGCCCCTTGGGCCCGGGAACGGCTTTCGCCCCATGCGGGTCGGCACGCGCTGCTGCATGCCGACCCGTTCGAGATCACGTTCACGGTCCGGGCGGACGGATTTCTGGCCGCGGCGGACCCAGCCATGACGCCTTCGATCACGCTTTCGCTTCCGCTCGGTGCGCTGCCCGGCTTCCTCACCGGCGATTCAGGCAAGGCAATGAGCGAAGTGCGGATCGATGGCAATGCCGAGTTCGCCGATGCGCTGGGCTTCGTGTTCCGCAACTTGCGCTGGGACGCCGAGGAAGACCTGTCGCGCGTCCTTGGCGACATCCTCGCTCACCGCGTCATGCTCGGAGCGCAGGCCGTCAGGGACGGGGGTTTGCGCGCGTGGCAGGCGCTCGGCGGCAACGTCGCCGAATATCTCACCGAAGAGCAGCCGCTCCTCGTCACGCGCGTCGCGCTCGAAGGGCATGGGGGGGAACTGGGCACGCTGCGCGACGACCTGGCCCGCCTCGACAAGCGTGTCGCGCGACTCTCCGCCTCTCGGCAGTAGTCCCGGTCACCCCAGGAAAGCGCGCAAACAAAAAGGGCAGTCCTGACGGATCTGCCCTTTTTCTTTCGCCCGCTGCAGGCGGCTTCGCCCGCCGTCGGCTCAGTGGCCGCGCTTGCGCAGCTTCTGGATCGCCGCAATCTGTGCGATCGCTTCGGCGAGTTCCGCCTGCGCCTTGGCGTAATCGATTTCGGTCGACTGGTTTTTCAGCGCCTCTTCGGCGATGCGCTTGGCTTCGAGAGCTTTCGCCTCGTCCAGATCCTTGCCCCGTATCGCGGTGTCCGCGAGCACGGTGACCAGTCCCGGCTGCACTTCGAGAATGCCACCGGCGACGAAAATGAGTTCTTCCTCCGCCTGGTCGGGACGCTTCACCCGTACCGCCCCCGGCTTGATCCGGGTCATCAGCGGCATGTGGCCGGGCAGGATGCCGAGCTCACCCGCTTCACCCGGAAGCGCGACGAACTCCGCCAGACCGGAAAAGATCTGCTCTTCCGCGCTGACGATGTCCACGTGGACCGTCATTGCCATAGTGATGTCCTTTTCAAGGCCGCACGACAGCGAACTGCCGCGCGGCGGGCTCGATTACTGGAGCTTCTTGGCCTTCTCGATGGCCTCTTCGATGCCGCCGACCATATAGAACGCCTGTTCGGGCATGTGGTCGCATTCGCCGTTCACGATCATCTTGAAGCCGTTAATCGTGTCCTTGAGCGGCACGTACTTGCCCGGCGAGCCGGTGAACACTTCTGCGACGTGGAACGGCTGCGACAGGAAGCGCTGGATCTTCCGCGCGCGGGACACCGCGAGCTTGTCTTCCGGCGACAGTTCGTCCATGCCCAGAATGGCGATGATGTCGCGCAGTTCCTTGTAGCGCTGCAGCGTCACCTGCACCTGGCGGGCGACGTTGTAATGCTCTTCGCCAACCACCAGCGGATCGAGCTGGCGGCTCGTCGAGTCGAGCGGATCGACGGCAGGGTAGATACCCAGCGCGGCGATGTCACGCGACAGCACGACGGTCGAGTCGAGGTGCAGGAAGGTCGTCGCCGGCGACGGGTCGGTCAAGTCGTCGGCAGGCACGTACACGGCCTGGATCGACGTGATCGAGCCGACCTTGGTCGAGGTGATACGCTCCTGCAGGCGGCCCATTTCTTCCGCCAGCGTCGGCTGGTAACCCACCGCGGACGGCATCCGGCCCAGCAGCGCGGACACTTCGGTACCGGCCAGCGTGTAGCGGTAGATGTTGTCCACGAAGAACAGGATGTCGCGGCCTTCGTCGCGGAAGCGCTCGGCCATCGTCAGGCCGGTCAGCGCGACGCGCAGACGGTTGCCCGGCGGCTCGTTCATCTGGCCGAATACCATCGCGACCTTGTCGAGAACGTTGGAGTCCTTCATCTCGTGGTAGAAGTCGTTCCCTTCACGGGTCCGCTCGCCCACGCCGGCGAACACCGACAAGCCCGAGTGCTGCTTGGCGATGTTGTTGATCAGTTCCATCATGTTCACGGTCTTGCCCACGCCGGCGCCGCCGAACAAGCCGACCTTGCCGCCCTTCGCGAACGGGCAGACCAGGTCGATAACCTTGATGCCGGTCTCGAGCAGGTCGACCGAAGGCGACAGGTCGTCGAACTTCGGTGCCTTCGCGTGAATCGGGCGCAGCTCGTCGGTCTCGATCGGGCCGGCTTCGTCGATCGGGCGTCCCAGCACGTCCATGATGCGGCCGAGCGTGCCGTGGCCGACGGGGATCGAGATCCCCTTGCCGGTGTTGGCGACCTTCATGCCACGGCGCAGGCCGTCGGACGAACCCATTGCAATCGTACGCACCACGCCGTCGCCGAGCTGCTGCTGCACCTCGAAGGTCAGCCCCTCTTCGGCGAACGAACCGACGGCGCTCTCGAGCTTGAGCGCGTCATACACCTTGGGCATCGCTTCGCGGGGGAACTGGATATCCACCACGGCGCCGATGCACTGAACGATCGTTCCTTGACTCATCGTCGTTTCCTTAAATCAGTTATGCGTTACACCGCGGCGGCGCCGCTGACGATCTCCGACAGCTCCTTCGTGATCGCTGCCTGGCGGGTCTTGTTGTAGACCAGCTGCAGTTCCCCGATCACGTTCTTCGCGTTGTCGGACGCGGCCTTCATCGCCACCATGCGCGCGCTCTGCTCCGAAGCCATGTTCTCGGCGACCGCCTGATAGACCAGCGCCTCGACGTAGCGCACCAGCATCTCGTCGATGACGACCTGCGGGTCGGGCTCGTACAGGTAGTCCCACGAACCTTCCGGCGTGCCGAGCTTCTCGCCGGTCAGCGGCAGCAGCTGCTCGAGCACCGGCTCCTGCTTCATCGTGTTGATGAAGCGCGTGTAAGCCACATAGACCGCGTCGAGCTCGCCGTTCTGGAACGCGTCGAGCATGATCTTGACCGGGCCGATCATCTTTTCGAGATGCGGCGTGTCACCGAGCTGGACGACGTGCGACACGACTTTCGCGCCCATGCGCTGCATGAAGCCGAAACCCTTGTTGCCGATGCAGCAGGCCTGGATCTCGGTCGCGCCGGAGGCGTCCCAGCCTTTCATCGCGTTCAGCGCGACGCGCTGGATATTGGTGTTGAGACCGCCGCACAGACCCTTGTCGGTGGTGACCAGAATCAGACCCACCCGCTTCACCTGGTCCTTCTGGACGAGGAAAGCGTGCTTGTAATCGGTCACATTGGCCTGGGACAGGTTCGCGGCGAGGCGGCGGATCTTCTCGGCATAGGGACGGGCGGCACGCATCCGGTCCTGCGCCTTGCGCATCTTGGATGCGGCCACCATTTCCATGGCCTTGGTGATCTTGCGCGTGTTTTGCACGCTCTTGATCTTGGTACGGATTTCCTTACCGCTAGCCATATTCCGTCTCCGTCCGCGGCCTTAGGCCCAGCTCTTCTTGAACTCGTCGATCACCGCGACCAGTTGCTTCTCGCCGTCGGCGTCGAGCTCCTTGGAGGTCATGATCTTGGTCACGAGAGCCGGATTCTTGGCCTTGACGTACTGCTGCAGCCCGGATTCGAACGCCAGCAGGCGCGGCACCTCGACGTTGTCGAAGTAGCCGTTGTTGACCGCGTACAGCGTGATCGCCATGTCGGCGACCGACAGCGGTGCGTACTGCGGCTGCTTCATCAGTTCGGTGACGCGGCGGCCGCGCTCGAGCTGCTTGCGCGTCGCGTCGTCAAGGTCGGATGCGAACTGCGCGAACGCGGCGAGTTCGCGGTACTGCGCGAGGTCGGTACGGATACCGCCGGACAGCTTCTTGATGACCTTGGTCTGAGCGGCACCACCGACGCGCGACACCGAGATACCAGCGTTGATCGCGGGACGGATACCGGCGTTGAACAGGTCGGTGTCGAGGAAGATCTGGCCGTCGGTAATCGAGATCACGTTCGTCGGAACGAACGCGGACACGTCGCCCGCCTGCGTCTCGATGATCGGCAGCGCGGTCAGCGAGCCGGTCTTGCCCTTGACTTCGCCGTTCGTGAACTTCTCGACGTGGTCGGCGGACACGCGCGACGCACGCTCGAGCAGACGCGAGTGCAGATAGAACACGTCGCCGGGGTAGGCTTCGCGGCCCGGCGGGCGGCGCAGCAGCAGCGAGATCTGGCGGTAGGCCCACGCCTGCTTGGTCAGATCGTCGTAAATGATCAGCGCGTCCTGGCCGCGGTCGCGGAAGTATTCGCCCATCGTGCAGCCCGAGTACGGCGCGATGAACTGCATCGCGGCCGATTCGGAAGCCGTCGCGGCGACGACGATGGTGTATTCCATCGCGCCGTGCTCTTCGAGCTTGCGCACCACGTTCGCGATCGTCGAGGCCTTCTGGCCGATCGCGACGTAGACGCAGAACATGTCCTGGCCTTTCTGGTTGATGATCGCATCGACCGCGACGGCGGTCTTGCCGGTCTGGCGGTCGCCGATGATCAGCTCGCGCTGGCCACGTCCGATCGGCACCATCGCATCGACCGACTTCAGGCCGGTCTGCACCGGCTGCGACACCGACTGGCGCCAGATCACGCCCGGCGCGACCTTTTCGATCTTGTCGGTCAGCTTGGCGTTGATCGGGCCCTTGCCGTCGATCGGCTGGCCCAGGGCGTTGACGACGCGGCCGATCAGCTCGGGGCCGACCGGCACTTCGAGAATGCGGCCGGTGGCCTTGACCGGGTCGCCTTCGGTGATGTGTTCGTATTCACCCAGGACCACCGCGCCGACCGAGTCACGCTCGAGGTTCAGCGCGAGGCCGAAGGTATTGCCGGGGAACTCCAGCATTTCGCCCTGCATGACGTCGGCGAGACCGTGAACGCGCGTGATACCGTCGGTAACCGACACCACGGTGCCTTCGTTGCGCGACGTGGCTGCGAGCTGCAGGTTCTGGATCCGGCTCTTAATCAGGTCACTGATTTCAGAGGGGTTGAGTTGCATGTATATGCTCCTAGTTCTTTAGCGCAGCGGCCATGTTCGCGAGCTTGCCGCGGACCGAGGCGTCGATCACTTCGTCTCCGATCGCGATGCGGACCCCGCCGATGAGTTCGGGGTCGAGGCTGACCTTGATGTTCAGTCGGGTCTTGAAACGCGTCTCAAGATCGGCTTTCAGGTTCGCCAGCGTGGCATCGTCGAGCGGGAACGCGGAGGCGATTTCCGCCTCCTGGACGCCTTCGTGTTCGTTCTTGAGTTCAACGAACAGGTCACGGATCTCCGGAAGCACCTGCAGACGCTCGTTGTCGACGAGGACACGGACGAAATTCTGCAGCTCGGGGGTGAAACCTTGTCCCGCAACGTCGATGAACAGCTGATACAGCTGGTCCGCGGACAGCTTGGGATTGCTGATGCAGGCTTTCATCGACGCATCCGCGGCAGCGGCGGCGAGACGATCGAGTGCTTCCGACCAAGGCCCCAGCGCACCTGCCCCGCGAGCCAGCTCGAAGGCGGCATCCGCATAGGGGCGCGCGATGGTGACGTTCTCGGCCATGGCTTATTGCAGTTCCGTTTTCAGGTTGGCGAGCAGGTCGGCATGCACCTGCGCGTTGATTTCGCGACGCAGGATCTTCTCGGCGCCGGCGACAGCCAGATGGGCGACCTGGTCACGCAGCGCTTCCTTGGCGCGCTGGGCGGCCGTGCCGGCTTCGGCTTCGGCAGCTTCGCGAGCCTGGGCGATGATGCGGGCAGCTTCGGCACGGGCGTCGTCGAGGAATTTCGCCGCCTGCTTTTCGGCGGAGGTGCGCACGTCGCCCGCGGATTCGCGAGCCTTGCGCAGTTCATCGACAACTTTCTTCTCGGCGAGCGAGAGGTCGGCCTTGGCCTTGTCCGCAGCTGCCAGCCCGTCTGCGATCTTCTTCGCGCGCTCGTCGAGCGCCTTCACGATGGGGGGCCACACGAACTTCATCGTGACCCACGCCAGAATGAAGAACACAACGAGCTGAGCGATCAGGGTTGCGTTCAAATTCACTGTTCTTGTCCCTCGGTTGTGGTCGGAGACGCCGAAAGAGGCGAAATAAGCGAACCGATCAGACGAGCTGGAACGGGTTGGCGAACGCGAACATCATTGCGATACCGACGCCGATCAGGAACGCTGCGTCGATCAGACCAGCCAGCAGGAACATCTTGGTTTGCAGCGCGTTCATCAGCTCGGGCTGACGGGCGGAAGCTTCGAGGTACTTGGAGCCCATGATGCCGATACCGATACAAGCACCGATGGCGCCCATACCGATGATGAGGCCAGCAGCCAGAGCAACAAAACCCAGAACGTTTTCCATGACGACTCCTTGAGTAAAAGATTGATGAAGTTGAAAAAACCAGGTACTGCAATAAACCGTTAGTGGCTCTCGTGAGCCTGGCCGATATAGACCAGCGTCAGCATCATGAAGATGAAAGCCTGCAGCGCGACGATCAGGATGTGGAAGACCGCCCAGATCGAGCCGGCGACGATATGGCCGAGGAAACCGAACACCGTGGCGGTGCCGCCGAGCAGCGCGATCAGCATGAAAATCAGCTCGCCGGCATACATGTTGCCGAACAGCCGCATGCCGTGGGAGACGGTCTTGGCGAGGAACTCGATGATCTGCATCAGGAAGTTGACCGGCCACAGCAGCGGATGGCTGCCGAACGGCGCAGTGAAGAGTTCATGCACCCAGCCCGAGAGACCCTTGATCTTGACGTTGTAGTAGAGGCAGATCAGCAGCACGCCGATCGACATGCCGAGCGTGCCGTTGAGGTCGGCGGTCGGCACGACGCGCAGGTACGCATGCTCGTTGCCGGAAATCATCGCCCACAGCCGCGGCAGCAGATCGACCGGCAGGAAGTCCATCGAGTTCATGAGGAAGATCCACAGGAACACCGTCAGCGCGACCGGCGCGACGAACTTGCGCGATTCGGCGCTGTGGATGATGCCTTTTGCCTGGTCGGCAACCATTTCGACGAGGATCTCGACGGCTGCCTGGAAGCGCCCCGGAACGCCGGGCGTCGCCTTGCGGGCGGCGCGTATCAGGAAGAACAGCGTGATGACGCCGAGCGCGATCGAGAAAAACAGGGTGTCGAGGTTCCACACGCTCCAGTCGATCACTGCCTTCTGGGCGTGACCGGTGGAATTCATATGGGTCAGGTGGTGGACGATGTATTCGCCGGAGGTCGGTGCTTCGGTAGCCATGGTCAGGTCTTCACCAAAAATGCAAATAAATTCGCCTTAAGTGCCAGGATCAGGCCGATGAAGAGGCCGCCCCAATGGACGTCTTCATAAAACTGCCCGACCAGCACCAACAATCCCACGATCGACGCGATCTTGAGGAACTCGCCGACAAAGAAAACGATCACATTCGCTCCGCCCTGCCGTTTCGAGGCCAGGTGCAGCCGGAGCGCGAAAACCGCATTCGGCAAGACGCAGGAAAGCCCTCCGAGGGCTGCGGAAATTCCGCCGCGCAGGCCGAAAAAAACGGCCGCAATGGCCGTAGCTGCGATCGTCGCGCCAAGCTGCAGGAAAACCATCTTGAACATGGGATCCGCCGAGGCGATGCGCAGCATGCGCAGACCGCTTCAAAAATTCCGGCAATACTAGGGGTTAACCACCACGAAGTCAAACCGATATTGCATCTTGCAACTGGCGCGGCGTCATGTCATGCATCTTATACAAGATATCTAATCAGGTCGCGAAAAATTGCGCACAGCGTCTCCCGAGAAAGTCATCGGCGTTCCTGCAAACCGTGTGTCTCCGGCACGCAACAGCCGGCAGACATCTTCATCTGCAGCCCGCTCGGGACGGAAATGCTACGCTATCCGGCGCCGCACCACGTCGCGAACGTTGCGAAGTGCGGAAGCTGCCGTCCGATGCAAAGAATCCTCTGTCCCGTGAGCCATGCGATGAACCCCAAGACGATGCGCTGCAGCGCCGGGCAGTCGTGAGCGAGCAGCCTGAAGGCGTGCTCCGTCGTGTCGTCGAGCACGAACGCGAGGGGCGGCGCGTTCCGGCAGCTTCCACGACCACGTCGAGCGATGAGCACAAGTCGTTCGAGATGCTCGACTTGCTGAAAATCCGCCTCAAGCGGACGTTCGACCTCTACAAGGCGGGCAGTCTCGACACCGAGTTCGTCTCGCGCATCGATAACATTGCGCTCGCGATCCAGCAGGCCTGCACGCACGACTCCGACGCCGCGCTCGCGAACCTGCACCTGGACTACGAGACGTCGTATGCGGTGGTCCATCATCTGCAGGCGGCGATCCTGTGCGAGCTGATCGGCAGAAAGATGGGCGTCGGCGAGGCGTCGCGGCTGTCGCTCGTCAAGGCCGGCCTGACCTATGACCTCGGCCTGATCGACATCCAGGACACGCTCGACCGCCAGCTGACGCCGCTGACGTCACTGCAGCGCCAGCGCATCGCCCGTCATCCGGTCGACAGCGAATGGATTCTGACGAGTCTCGGCGTCACCGACGCCGCCTGGCTCGACTCGGTGCGCCACCACCACGAGCGTCTGGACGGCAGCGGCTATCCCGATGGGCAGTGCGAGGACGCGATCAGGCTGCCGGCGCGCGTGCTGGCGATCGCCGACATCTACAGTGCGATGGTGCGCGACCGTCCGTACCGCAGGGCGATGGTGTCCGGCAAGGCGATGCGCAAGTTGATGCTCGACCAGGGCAGGCAGACCGACAACCGGCTGATCCAGATGATGATCAAGGAGCTCGGCGTCTTTCCGCCCGGGGCGATCGTGCGGCTCGCGAACGGCGAGGTCGCGGTCGTCAAGAAGCGCACGGCAAACAGCGCGTGCCCACTCGTCCACGCCTTCGTCAAAGCGGACGGCATGCCGATGCTGGGCACGATTCCCCGCGACACCTCGACGGCGGATTTCCGCATCGAAGGGATGGTTCCCTTTTCGAACTACCGCGGCTCGATCGTCATTCTCCGCAATCTGTGGAATCGCCCTTGAGCCGGCCAAGCCGTCGCGCCGCGAACGGCAGGACCGGGCAACCCGATACATGTGGCATTCCGCGCCAACCCGACCAAGGAGTGTTTCCATGACTCTCGCGTTAAATGACCTCGACCTCTTCCGCACCCGCTGCCTCGTCGGCGGCACGTGGGCCGATGCCGACAGCGGTGCGACGATCGCGATCCACAACCCGGCCACTGGCGAGCAACTCGGCACGATCCCGAAGATGGGCGCCGCCGAGACACGCCGCGCGATCGACGCCGCCAGTCGGGCGTGGCCGGCGTGGCGCGCGCTGACCGCCGGCGCCCGGGCGCGGGTGCTGCGCAAGTGGTTCGATCTGATCGTCGCACACCAGGAAGATCTCGCGCTGCTGATGACGTCCGAACAGGGCAAGCCGCTCGGTGAGGCGCGCGGCGAAGTCCTGTACGCGGCGTCCTTCGTCGAGTGGTTCGCCGAAGAAGGCAAGCGCATCTACGGCGACGTGATCCCCGGCCACCAGCCCGACAAGCGGATCGTCGTGACGAAGGAGCCGATCGGCGTCTGCGCGGCGATCACGCCGTGGAATTTCCCGCTCGCGATGATCACGCGCAAGGCCGGGCCGGCGCTCGCCGCGGGCTGCACGATGGTGCTGAAGCCGGCGACGCAGACGCCCTATTCGGCGCTCGCGCTCGCCGTCCTCGCCGAACGCGCCGGCGTGCCGGCGGGCGTGTTCAGCGTGCTGACCGGCTCCGCGACCGAGATCGGCGGCGAGCTGACCGCGAACCCGGTCGTGCGCAAGCTCACGTTCACCGGCTCGACCGAAGTCGGCATCAAGCTCGCTGCGCAATGCGCCCCGACGATCAAGAAGCTGTCGCTCGAGCTCGGCGGCAACGCGCCGTTCATCGTCTTCGACGACGCCGACCTCGATGCCGCCGTCGAAGGCGCGCTGGCGTCGAAATACCGCAACACCGGCCAGACCTGCGTGTGCGCGAACCGGCTGCTGGTGCAGGACAGCGTGTATGACGCCTTTGCCGAAAAGCTCGCCGCCGCGGTCGCGAAGCTGAAAGTCGGCAACGGCCTGGATGAAGGCGTCACGCAGGGACCGCTGATCGACATGCAGGCGGTCGAGAAAGTCGAGGAGCACATTGCCGACGCGCTGGCGAAAGGCGCGCGCGTCGTCACCGGCGGAGGGCGCCACGCGCTCGGCCGCACCTTCTTCGAACCGACGATCCTCGCCGACGTCACGCCGCAGATGAAAGTCGCGCGCGAGGAGACGTTCGGCCCGGTCGCGCCGCTGTTCCGCTTCAAGGACGAGGCCGAGGCGATCCGCATGGCGAACGACACCGAGTTCGGCCTCGCCGCCTATTTCTATTCAGCAGGAATGAACCGCGTGTGGCGCGTGTCCGGCGCGCTCGAATACGGCATCGTCGGCATCAACACCGGCATCATCTCGACCGAAGTCGCGCCGTTCGGCGGCATGAAGTCATCGGGCCTCGGCCGCGAAGGTTCGAAATACGGCATCGAGGATTACCTCGAGATTAAGTATCTGTGCATGGGCGGCGTGCAGTAGGCTTCGTCGCAATCGCGGCGGCCGGGCGGTCCGTCGCACTTCGGCTGCCGCGGTCGCAACTCATTCCAGCCCGGCCGCGGCGCGGTATTCGGCTGCCACCGCCAGCAGCCAGTCGCGGAACGCCGCGAGCGCAGTCGTTTCGGCCTTGCGCTCCGGAATGATCAGGTAGTACGCCTTGTCGCTGAGGTAGCCGTGGCGGAACGGGATCACGAGGCGGCCGCTGTCGAGTTCTTCCTGGATCAGGAACGGCGGGATCAGCGCGACGCCCATGTCGTGCATCGCGGCCTGCGCGAGCATCGTGAAGAGTTCGTGACGCGCGCCGGTCAGGTCGTGCGCGACGCGCATGCCGAGCGATTCGAACCACAGCCGCCACGCGTACGGGCGCGTCGTCTGCTGCAACAGCGGCAGTGCGGCGATCTCGTCGGGCGTCAGGCCGCTCCTGCCGGCGAGCAGGCGCGGGCTGCACACCGGCACCGGGTTCTCGCGCATCAGGAAATGTCCTTCGGTGCCGGGCCAGCCGGCGTCGCCGAAATACAGCGCCGCGTCGAGCTCGGTGTCGGCGAACAGGAACGGGCGGCTGCGGTTGGTCAGATTCACCGTGACACCCGGATGGGCGGCGAGGAAGCCGCCGAGCCGCGGCAACAGCCAGCGCGTCGCGAACGTCGGCACGACCGCGAGCTCGATCGTCGCGCCGCGGCCGTGGTGCGCCATCACCGACAGCGTGTCGCGCTCGACCGCATCGAGGCGCGCGGTGATCTGCCGGCTGTACGACAACCCGGCTTCAGTCAGCGTCACGCCGCGCTTCGTGCGCCGAAAAAGACGCAGGCCGAGAAACTCCTCGAGCCCGGCGATCTGGCGGCAGATCGCGCTCTGCGTCAGCGACAGCTCCTCGGCCGCGCGGGTGAAGCTTTCATGCCGCGCCGCGAGCTCGAACGCCAGCAGCGCCGCCGTACTGGGGATCCTGCGTCGCATTCGCGACTCTCCTGAAAATGCACGATAAGCAAGCCAAACGCTTACGGGTGGGCGCGACGCAACGTCGGAACGCCGGAAAGCGCGCGGTTTCACCGCGATATCTTAACCGCGTTCGCGTTCGGGCCGATTCACGAAGTGATTTTTGTGCACAACGTGTCGCGGAATTTTCGGTTGTCCCGGACGCCTCCGATTCGCTACAGTGCGGGCACAGGCAAAGCGTGGCGCACTTTCGCATCGCGCCGGCGCATGTTCGAACATCCGCAGCATTGAGGAGACTTTCTAAATGGCAACGAACCGCGTGACCTTCAACTGGGCAGATCCCCTGCACCTCGACGAGCAGCTGACCGAAACTGAGCGCCTGGTGCGCGACACCGCGCGGGCGTACAGCCAGGAACGCCTGCTGCCGCGCGTGCAGGAAGCTTTCCGCCATGAGAAGACCGACCGCGCGATCTTCAACGAGATGGGCGAACTGGGCCTGCTCGGCGCGACGATCCCCGAGGAATACGGCGGCTCCGGCATGAACTACGTGTGCTACGGCCTGATCGCGCGTGAAGTCGAGCGCGTCGACTCCGGCTATCGCTCGATGATGAGCGTGCAGTCGTCGCTGGTGATGGTGCCGATCAACGAATTCGGCACCGAAGCGCAGAAGAAGAAGTACCTGCCGAAGCTCGCGACCGGCGAATGGGTCGGCTGCTTCGGCCTGACCGAGCCGAACTTCGGCTCTGACCCCGGCGGCATGATCACGCGGGCGAAGAAGGTCGATGGCGGCTACAGCCTGTCCGGCAACAAGATGTGGATCACGAACAGCCCGATCGCCGATGTGTTCGTCGTCTGGGCCAAGGACGACGAAGGCCAGATCCGCGGCTTCGTGCTCGAAAAAGGCTGGAAAGGCCTGTCCGCTCCGGCGATCCACGGCAAAGTCGGCCTGCGCGCGTCGATCACCGGCGAAATCGTCATGGACGAAGTGTTCGTGCCGGAAGAGAACGCTTTCCCGACGGTGCGCGGCCTCAAGGGCCCGTTCACGTGCCTGAACTCGGCGCGTTACGGCATCGCTTGGGGTGCGCTCGGCGCCGCCGAAGCGTGCTACGAGACCGCCCGCCAGTACACGCTCGACCGCAAGCAGTTCGGTCGCCCGCTCGCCGCGAACCAGCTGATCCAGAAAAAGCTCGCCGACATGCTGACCGAGATCACGCTCGGCCTGCAGGGCTGCCTGCGCCTGGGCCGCATGAAGGACGAAGGCACGGCCGCGGTCGAGATCACATCGATCATGAAGCGCAATTCCTGCGGCAAGTCGCTCGACATCGCCCGCTTGGCCCGCGACATGCTCGGCGGCAACGGCATCTCGGACGAGTTCTGCGTCGCGCGTCACCTCGTGAACCTCGAAGTCGTCAATACCTACGAGGGCACGCACGACGTGCATGCGCTGATCCTCGGCCGCGCGATCACCGACATCGCGGCGTTCTCGAACTGATCCACCCCATGTCGGGCGCCCTGTCGCATATCCGGGTGCTCGACCTGTCGAGGATTCTGGCCGGCCCGTGGGCCGGCCAGATCCTCGCCGACCTCGGCGCCGACGTCATCAAAGTCGAGCGTCCGGGCGAAGGCGACGACACCCGCCACTGGGGTCCGCCGTTCCTCAAGGACACCCACGGCCACGACACCGACGTTGCCGCGTATTTCCTGTGCGCGAACCGCAACAAGCGCTCGATCACTGTAGACATGACGAAGCCGGACGGCCGGCAATTGCTGCGCGATCTCGCCGGCAAATGCGACGTCGTGCTGGAGAATTTCAAGCATGGCGACCTCGCGCGCCATGGCCTCGACTACGCCTCGCTGAAAGTCGTCAATCCGCGCCTCGTGTATTGCTCGATCACCGGTTTCGGCCAGGACGGACCGTACGCGGCACGCGCCGGCTACGACTTCCTGATCCAGGGCCTCGGCGGCCTGATGAGCCTGACCGGGCGGCCCGACGATGAGCCGGGCGGCGGCCCGATGAAAGTCGGCGTCGCGCTGACCGACATCCTGACCGGGCTGTACGCGGCCAACGCGGTGCAGGCGGCGCTCGCCGCGCGCGACCGGACCGGCGAAGGCCAGCACATCGATCTCGCGCTGCTCGACGTGCAGATCGCGTGCCTCGCGAACCAGGCGATGAATTACCTCACCACCGGCGTGTCGCCGCGCCGGCTCGGCAACGCCCATCCCAACATCGTGCCGTACCAGGACTTCCCGACCGACGACGGCTACATGATTCTCGCGATCGGCAACGACGCGCAGTTCGCGCGCTTCTGCGAAGCGGCCGGCGACGCGTCGCTCGCAACCGACGCCCGCTTCATTACCAACAAGGCGCGCGTCGGCCACCGCGCGGTGCTGATCCCGCTGCTCAACAAGCTGACGATCCGGCGCACGACTGCCGACTGGATCGAGCGGCTCGAAGCGCTCGGCGTGCCGTGCGGACCGATCAACACGCTCGCCGACGTGTTCGCCGACCCGCAGGTGCGCGCGCGCGGGCTGCGCGTCGACCTGCCGCACCCGCTCGCCGGCAACGTGCCGCAGGTCGCCAGTCCGATGCGCCTGTCGGCGACACCGGTCGAATACCGTCTCCCGCCGCCCCTCCTCGGCGAACATACCGACGAAATTCTCGCCTCGCTGCTGGGCTTGCCGGCCGAACGCATCGCCCGCCTGAGGCATGACGAAGTAATCTGAGCGCACCGCGGCCGGCGCTTCCCGCCCCCCATCGTATCCTGGGCACGAAGATTGACAGCAGTGCCGATCGAGCTTCGCGCGCTCGGGCCCGGAATTTCGCTTGTAGAATCACGGTCCTACCGCAAACATGAGCCGGGGCGCCGAACCGGCCCTGCCGGGAACCGATTTCAAGCGAGGATCAGTGATGTACAACGCCTTTGTCGCGGCGGCGTTCGGCCTCGCGATGATGTTTCTTGCCGGCTGCAGTGAAGCGCCATCGCCGCTGCCGCTGAGCGTCGGCGTCAATCCGTGGATCGGCAACGATCCGTTCGTGTTCGCGTACGAGCGCCGCTATATCGACCGCAGCCGCATCAAAGTCATCGAACTCGCGTCGAGTTCGCAGGCGTTGCGCACGCTCGACAACGGCCTGCTCGACGCCGCGACACTGACGCTCGACGAGACACTGCGGCTCGCGGACGAAGGGGCGGCGATCCGCATCGTCGCGGTGCTCGGCATCTCGCACGGTGGCGACGCGGTCGTCGCGCGCGCACCGATCACCAAACCGGCGCAGCTCAAGGGCAAGCGCATCGGCATCGAGGACAGTGCAGCGGGGAGGCTGGTGCTCGCGCGGATGATCGAGGGAAGCCCGCTTCGATCGGATGACGTGCTGCTGCTGCGGCTCGAAGCTTCGCAGCAGGAAGACGCGCTGCGCGACGGTTGGGTCGATGCGGTGATCACCTACGAACCGATGAAATCGCGCCTGCAGGGCGACGGCTACCAAGTGATATTCGACAGCAGCACGATGTCCGGAGAGCTCATCGATGTGCTCGTCGTGCGTGCCGACGTGCTGGAGCGTCGTCTCGACGACGTCGTGAACCTGATCGCAGGCTGGCAACGAGGCGTCACGGCACTGCACACGACGCCCGACGCCTTCGCCGACCTCCTTGCACCGAGCACGAGCCTCACCCCGGCGCAATACCGGGCGGCGCTCGACGGGCTGACGTTCGTGCCGCTGCGGCAGAGCGTGGAACTTCTTGACGGCCAGCCGGCCCCGTTCGTCGCCCGTCACACCGGACTCGCAGAACTGCTGGTCGATCTCGAAATGATCGACGGGCTGCCGGACTGGCAAACGCTGATCGACAGCACTGCGGCGCGCGCGGCTGCGAAAAAAACGGAAAGCGGTTCATGGTCTGGCCCGCGCTGACGGTCCTGCCCGGCCGCATCCTCGCACCGCTGCTACTGGCGGGGTTTGCGCTGCTCGGCGCGGCGCTGAATTACATGATCCAGGTGCAGGAGTTCCGCCAAGAGGTCGCCACCGACCAGCGGCGGCGGCTCATCGAGGTCCTGAACTTCGAACAGAACCGGATCGAGTTCCAAACCGGACTGGCAAGCCGCTTTCGGATCAGCCGTATCGTCGCCAGCATGGGGCTTCGCTCCGGGCTCACGCACGCGTTGCTGGTGGATGCCAACGGCCAGGTCGTCGGCGCCATGTTGCGCGCGCGGCTCTACCGTCCTCTCACCGATGCGATCGCCTCCGACGCCCCGGCTATTCGCGCCGGCCTGCTGGCGATCGCGTCTAACCAGGGGAAAGGGATCGAGATCGTCCAGCCGCGCGGCGATTTCGCGCTGGTGGGCCGGGTGGCGATCCATCCCGACATGACGCTGATCGTGCGCAACGATCTCGGCATTCCGCTCGCGCTCCGCACCGCCGCTGGGCACCAGGAGCTCTGGCGGGAAACCACACTGATCCTGCTCTTCACTGCGGCTCTCGCGATATTGCTGCACGTGCTGTGGTTCAGCCGCACCGCCCGGCTGACCGAAGCAGTGGCTGCGATCGGGGAAGGGCGATTCGATACCCGCAGCGGCCTGACCGGGCGCGATGAGCTGGGGAAGATCGGCCGCGCGCTCGACCGCATGGCCGACGATCTGCGCACACGCCAGGCGAACCTCGAGCAACTGTCCGCGCTGATCGACCATTCGCCGGTCGTCGCGATCGAGTGGCGCAACGTAGCCGGCCTGCCCGTCACGTATGTCAGCGACAGCGTCAGGCAATGGGGTTACACGCCGGAGGAACTGTTGTCCGGCGCAGTCCGCTATCGCGACCTTATCCACCCCGAA
Source organism: Aromatoleum buckelii (assembly GCF_012910785.2). Taxonomy (GTDB): domain Bacteria; phylum Pseudomonadota; class Gammaproteobacteria; order Burkholderiales; family Rhodocyclaceae; genus Aromatoleum; species Aromatoleum buckelii. Next base: position 261,886 of record NZ_WTVH02000008.1, read on the forward strand.
GACCGTCCGCGCCTGCGGGCCGCCTTGGCGAGCCATCTGGCCGGAGGGCCGGACGATTATCGCGGCGAGCATCGCGTGCGCCACGTGAGCGGCCAGTGGATCTGGCTCGACGGCCGCACTTGGCTGAGCCGCAATGCGAGCGGCAGGGTCACGCACATCCGCAGCGTGCTGCTCGACGTCACGTCGCTGAAGAAAACCGAGGAGGCGCTGTTGCGCCTCAATGCGACGCTCGAAGCGCGCGTCGACGAGCGCACCGCGCAGCTGGAAGCAGCCAACCGCGAGCTCGAATCGTTTTCGTACGCCATCTCGCACGATCTCAAGGCCCCGCTGCGCGGCATCGACGGCTACAGCCAGATCCTGCTCGAAGACTACCGCGACCGACTCGACGACGAAGGGCGACAGTTCCTTGCCAACATCCGCCGCGGTGTCGCGCAGATGCACGAACTGATCGAGGATCTGCTCGCCTATGCGCACATCGAGCGCTCGGCGCCGCAACCCGAGCCGGTGTCGCTGCAGCAGCTCGTCGACGAGGTTCTCGACAGTTACGCCCACGAAATCTCCGAGGTCGGCGCAAAAATCGACGTCGACGTGCGCACGCCGGAACTCTCGGTCGACCGCAACGGCCTCGCGCTGGCCCTGCGCAATCTGGTCGGCAATGCATTGAAGTTCAGCCGCGACGCGGCTCCCCCCCGCATCGCGATCAGCAGCCGCGAGGAAGCGGGCGCGGTGCGGCTGCAGGTTCGCGACAACGGCATCGGTTTCGACATGAAATATCACGACCGCATATTCGGTATCTTCCAGCGGCTGCACCGCGCCGACGACTACCCCGGCACCGGCGTCGGCTTGGCGCTGGTGCGCAAGGCGATAGAACGCATGGGCGGGACCGTGCGGGCCGAAAGCGAGCCCGGCAAAGGCGCCACCTTCCTCGTGGAGTTTCCCTTATGACCACTGAAGCCGTTTCCGGCCCGATCCTCCTCGTCGAGGACAACACCGTCGACCTCGATCTGGCGCTGCGCGCTTTCGCACGCCGCGACCGGACCAGCAGCCCGATCGCGATCGAGGTCGCACGCGATGGCGAAGAGGCGCTCGCTTTCCTGCCGCGCTGGGAAAGCGGTCATCCGACGCCCGCGGTGATCCTGCTCGACAACAAGCTGCCGCGCGTCAGCGGCCTCGACGTGCTGCGAAAGCTCAAGACGCACGAGCGCTTCCGGCGCATTCCGGTGGTGATGCTGTCTTCATCGACCGAAGACGAGGACGTCAGGACGGCCTACGATGTCGGCGTGAATTCCTACATCGTCAAACCGATCGACTTCGGCAAATTCATCGAAGTGGCCGAACAGATCGAAGTGTACTGGTGCGCCTTGAACCACAGCCAGAGATGAAGACGATGCGTGTCCTCTACATCGAGGACTCCGAAGCGGATGCCGATCTGGCGCGGCGCAGGCTCGCGCAGCGGGCTCCCGAGATCGCGCTGGAAGTGGTCACGACGCTGCAGCGCGGGCTGTCCCGCCTCGCCGCGCAGCCGCCGCCGTTCGACGTCGTGCTGTCGGATCTCCATCTGCCCGACGGCACCGGCCTCGACCTGCTTGCGCACGTGCGCATGAATCATCTGCCGGTCGCGGTGGTCGTCCTGACCGGCGCCGGCAACCACGAGGCCGCGATGGCGGCACTGAAAGCCGGCGCGGATGCGTACCAGGTCAAGCGCGACGACTACCTCGACCAACTGCCCGCCACGCTGCGCGGCGCCTTGGCGCGATTTCGCGACCCGGCCGGGCGGCGCACCCGCCCGCTGCGGGTGCTGTATGGCGAAGCGGACGAACTCGAAGCGTTGCGCACCCAACGCCACCTCGCGCACTACGCGCCGCACATCCAACTGACCATCGCGGCAAGCGCCGCCGAAGTGCTGGCCCGCCTGCCGGCCACTCCCGACGCGGCGCCGGACTTCGACGTGCTGCTGTTCGATCATGCCAGTGGCAGTTTCGACGGCGCGGAGCTCGCGCGCGTCGTGCGGCACGAGCGCCGCCTCGCGCTGCCGCTCGTGCTGGTTTCTGCCCACGGCGGCGAAGACCTCGTCGCGCGGACGATGGAATTGGGCGTCGATGATTTCATCGCGAAATACCCCGGCTACCTGCACGCGCTGCCGGCAACGCTGGAAAAAGTGCGCGAGCGCGCCGAACTGATCCACGAACGGGCCGAGCTGCGGGCGACGACGGCTCATCTCGCGCACCTGCTGTCGGCGAGCCCGACCGTTCTCTACACGCTTCAGATCCGCGACGACGGCAAGCCGCAGGCGAGCTGGGTCAGCGACAACATCGTGTCGATCCTTGGCGTCAGCTCCGCCGATGCGCTTTCACCGGGCTGGTGGCTCGCGCACGTGCATCCGGACGACCGCGCCGCGTGGATCGCGACACAAACGGAGCTGCTGCGCGAAGGGCACCGCAGCCACGAATACCGCCTGCTCGGCGGCAAGGAGCAGGTGACGTGGATCCGCGACGACGCACGCGTGCTGCGTGACGACAGCGGTGCGGCAGTCGAAGTGGTCGGCACCTGGACCGAGATCACGGCGCAGAAGCAGACCGAGCTGCTGCAGGCCGCGCGCAGCGCCGTGCTGAACCGGCTCATCGGCGACGATCCGCTGCCGGTGATCCTCGACGATGTCGCACGGCGGCTCGAAAGCCTCGCACCGGAAATGCGCGTCTCGATCCTGCTCCTCGACGAATCGGGCACCCGCCTCGTCCATGCTGCCGCGCCGAACCTCCCCGCCTTTTACGTCGACGCCATCGAAAACCTCGAAGTGGCGGAAGGCCAGGGGTCCTGCGGCACCGCAATGGCGCGCGGCGAACCGGTGTTCACCGAAGACGTGTTCGCCGACGCGGACTGGGACGCTTATCGCGACCTCGCACGCAGGGCGAATTTTCGTGCCTGCTGGTCATTCCCGTTCCGCGACGACAACGGCAAGCTGCTCGGCACTTTCGCTGTCTATTTTTACCGCCCGCGCCCGATCGACCCGGCGATGATCGAACTGATCGGGGAATTCTCGGGCCTGACGTCGCTCGCGGTGCAGAAATTCCGCGCCGCAGCGGCATTGCGGCAGACGGCAGCGGTCATCGAGAGCACGCGTGACGGCGTCATGGTCACCGACCTGTCGCAGCGCATCGTCAGCGTCAATCGGGCGTGGTGCGAAATCACCGGCTTCTCCGAAGAGGAGGCGCTCGGGAAAACTCCGGGCATGCTCAAATCCGGCCTGCAGGACGACGCGTTCTACCGCCAGCTGTGGGAATCCGTGGCGCACACCGGCCACTGGCAGGGCGAGATCTGGAACCGCCGCAAGAACGGCGAGCTTTATCCGCAGTGGCTGAGCGTCAGCACCGTCTACGACGAGGATCACAATCCGGTGCGCTACGTCGGCGTGATGACCGACATCAGCCAGTTGAAGCAGTCCCAGGCCCAGCTCGAGCGCCTCGCGCATTACGACCCGCTGACCGACTTGCCGAACCGCCTGCTGGTGCAGTCACGCCTCGAACACGCGATCGAGCAGGCGGCCCGCCAGCAGCTCGGCCTCGGCGTGCTGTTCGTCGACCTCGACCGCTTCAAGAACATCAACGACAGCCTCGGCCACGCCAGCGGAGACGAGCTGCTGGTCGCGATCTCGTGGCGCCTGCGCACGCGCCTGCGCCCGGAGGACACGCTGGCGCGCTGGGGCGGTGACGAGTTCCTCGTCATCATCGACAACCTCAGGAAACCCGACGAATCGGCCAGCGTCGCGCAGAACCTGATCGACCTGCTGCGCGAACCGTTCTCGCTGCCCGACGGCGAAGTCGTGTATGTCGGCGCGAGCGTCGGCATCAGCCTCTATCCGCAGGACGGCACGAGCGCCGCTGAGCTGATCCAGCACGCCGACGCCGCGCTGAACCAGGCCAAGGCGCAGGGACGCAACACTTTCCGCTTTTTCACCGAAGCGCTGAGCGAGGCGGCGCAACGGCACGTGGACCTCGAGCGCCGCCTGCGCGTCGCGCTCGAACAGCAGGCGTTCGTCGTCCATTACCAGCCGCAAATCGACATCACCACTGGCCGCGTGACGGGGTGCGAAGCCCTGGTGCGCTGGCAGGCCACGGACGAAGGCCCGGTGTCGCCGAACCGCTTCATTCCTTTCGCCGAGGAAAGCGGCCTGATCGTGCCGCTGGGCGAGTGGGTGCTCGAGACCGCGTGCCGACAGGCGCGCGAGTGGCGCGACGCCGGTCTCGGGCCGCTCAGGGTGGGGGTGAACCTGTCGGCGCGCCAACTGTGGCAGGCGGAGCTGCCGGACCGCATCGCGGCGATCCTCCAGCGCACCGGGCTGCCGCCCGAATGTCTCGAGCTCGAGCTCACCGAGAGCATGATCATGGGCCACGAAGCCCAGGCCGAGCAGCGCCTCGGCCTACTCAAGTCGATGGGGATAGCGCTGGCGATCGACGATTTCGGCACCGGCTACTCGTCGCTCGCGTACCTGAAGAACTTCCCGATCGAAATGCTGAAAATCGATCAGGGCTTCGTCCGCCACATTCCCGACGATCGCAAAGACATGGAGATCACGGCCGGCATCATCGCGCTCGCGCGCAAGCTCAAGATCAAAGTGCTCGCCGAAGGGGTCGAAACCGACGCGCAGCTCGCGTTCCTCACCGAGCAGGGCTGCGACGCGTACCAGGGCTACCTGTTCAGCCGCCCGCTGCCGGCCGAGGATTTCGCGCAGCTGCTCGTCCAGCAGGCCCGCTAGCTGCGCCGCCGCTCACGCCGCCGGGCGCAGCTCGACGACGCCGGTCGCAGGAGCGTTCAGCTCGCCGCCCAAGGCGTCGATGAGCGCCGGCAGCAATCGGCCCAATTCTCCTGTCATCAGCGCGAAACCGCCGTCGAACAGCGCGCGCGCGTCGTCCGCGCCTTGCTCGTCGAGTTTTTCCCGGACGACATCGAGAAAATCGATGCGCTTGATCTCGAGCTTCTCGCTCAGCACGAAGCTGACGCGATCGTCGAACGTCAGCGCGAGGCGCGTCGGCAGCTTGCCGGCCGCGAGGTGGGCGCGCACCTCGTCGCCTTCGAGCGGGTGACGCACGTAGCGCACCGCCGCCTTGTCCTCGCTGACCGAGCGCAGCTCGCAATCCTGGTCGATTGTGAACCCGGCCGGCGCTTCGCCGCCGGCGAGCCAGTCGGCCATCGCGCCGCTCGGCGAACGCTCGGTGCGCAGCAAACCGAGCGGAAGGGCATCGAGAGACTGGCGCAATGCCTCCAGAACGTCCTCCGCGCGGGCTTGGCTCGGCGCATCGATGCCGAGCCACCCCCCGATAGGGTCGATCCACGCGAAGACCTTGCGGCGTCGCGTGAAGGCCCGCGGCAGCAGTTCCTGCATCACCTGTTCGCGCAGGTCCTTCATCTGCTTGCGGCCGAGCTTGTAGCCCTGGCGCGCGGCGATGTCCTCGGCGCGCTCTTCGGCTTCCTGCTTGACCACCGACGATGGCAGCAGCTTCTGCTCGAGGCCGAGCGCGATCAGCCACTGCCCGCCGACGCGGTGCAGCAGGAACTCGTCCCCGGTCGGCGACACCCAGCCGCGGGTTTCCTGGTCCTGGCTACCGCACGGCACGAAGCGCTTGCGCCCGAGCTGGTCCTCGAGCGTCTCGGCGCTGATGTCCCAGCCGGCGGGAAGACGATAAACCTGCAGGTTCTTGAACCACATGAATATTTTTTCCGGATTTTCGATGATCGGGCGGCCACGCCGGCGCACGCGCGGCGCTGCGACGCATGACGAAAGATTACTGGATGCGCCCCGACTCGGCGATCATGCGGATCACGCGCACCGTGTCGAGATCCGACTGATGGTAGGCGGCCTTGACGTATTCGGCATAGGCCCGGTCGGGACTTCCCGACTCTTCGGGCAAGGTCGTCAGGTAACGGAAACGCAGCACGAGGACGCCTTCGGCCGGTTCCTCGATCGTGATCGTCAGGCTGCCTCCGGGGTGGCTTGCAGTGCGCTCGGACTCGAAGCGGACCGATTCCATCGGCATCAGCGTGACCCGGTCGCGAATCAGCGCGCTGCCGAACTGCAACTCCCTGACGAGCTCGTTCGCGCTGCGCTCGACGATCGTGCACGCCTCGAGCCCGGGCAAGAACGGCCGCGCATCCTCGGCCCGGCACAGCAGCCCGAACCACACTTCTTCGCGATTGAGCTCGGTGAGCAGCGGGTCGGCGGGGTCATTCACCACCACCAGATGTTCAAAGTTCACACTCCACTCCCGTACCGCGGGGGCAACAGTCTAACGCGCTTCGGTTAGCATCCGCCGATGCATATCGAACGAATTCTCCACTCCCAGGGCTTCGGCAGCCGCAAGATTTGCCGCGCCCTGATCCGCGCCGGCCGCGTGACGATTTCCGGGCAGGTCCAGGACAATCCTTTTGCCGACCTGCCGACCGAAGATCTGGTCTTCACGGTCGATCGCGAGACCTGGCGGTTTCGCGACGAGGCCTACGTGATGCTGCACAAGCCCTCCGGTTACGAGTGCTCGCGCCAGCCGCAGTTCCATGCGCCGGTGTTCGCGCTATTGCCGGAACCGCTGGTGAACCGTGGTGTCCAGCCTATCGGCAGGCTGGACCAGGACACCACCGGCCTGCTGCTGCTGTCCGATGACGGACAGTTCATCCACGTCTGGAGCTCCGGCCGGAAACGCGTGCCGAAAATCTACGAAGTCGTCGTGCGCCACCCCGTCAGCGAAACCATGACCTCGGCGCTGCTCGCCGGCGTGCAGCTTCACGACGATCCCGCGCCGGTCGCAGCGGCGGCTTGCGAACGAACGGGGGAACGGAGTCTAAAGCTGACGATCACCGAAGGCAAGTACCACCAGGTCAAGCGCATGGTCGCTGCCGCCGGCAATCGCGTCGAGTCGCTGCATCGCAGCGGCATCGGCGGCCTGAGGCTGCCCGACGACCTCGCCCCCGGCCAGTGGCGCTGGCTGGACGACGGCGATCTCGCCCGGTTGGCCGATTTCGATACGACAACAGACTGAAAAACCCGCACCCGGAAACGTTCGGCGACCTGCCCGCCAAATCCTTTTCCGGTTCGCTGAAGACGCTTTGTACAGCAGAGTCCGGGCGCCGTCCAGCGCCGCTCGAAGCGGTTTTGCGAAGGTTCGGAGAGGCTGCGGGTTTTCCTTCGCCGCGTTTCGCGGGTTCGTGTTTTTGTTCTTCTGTTTTTTAAAATTAATTAAAGATAAAGAAGTATACAGTGCCCGCTTTTCTGTGGATAAGTCGATTTTCTCCAGCAGTCCCATGCGATTCGGCGCGGGACAAAGCCGTAGATAAACCTGCTGTTCACCTGTGTGCGGATTGTGGTCGAATTTCGGCCTTTCGCCGTTGAAGCCCTTTTTCCACAATGCATTCACGCTTGTTCCCTGTGCTTGTCCACCAAAATGAACGCTTGCGCTGACGAACGCCTTTTCGACTGGGACATCTTCTGCCGGGTTGTGGATAACTTCGGGGATATCGGTGTCTGCTGGCGCCTGGCCAAAGGGCTTGCGGGCGATCACGGGCTCGCAGTCCGCCTGTGGATCGATGACCTGGAAGCGTTCTCGCGGCTGTGTCCGGAAATTTCGACGGTCGACGGGCAAAGTTTTGCCGCCGGCGTCGAAATTCGTTGCTGGAAGCGCGACTTTCCGTCCGTCGCGCCGGCCGCCGCGGTCATCGAGGCGTTCGGCTGCGAGCTGCCGGAAAGTTATCTGGCGGCGATGGCGGCGCGCCCGTCGCCGCCGCCATGGGTCAATCTCGAATACCTGTCGGCGGAAAGCTGGGTCGACGATTGCCACCGCATGGCCTCACCGCACCCCCGCCTGCCACTGTTGAAGCATTTCTTCTTTCCGGGTTTTTCGCCGCGCACCGCAGGGCTGTTGCGCGAACGCGGCCTGATCGATGCGCGCGACCGTTTCCGCGCGCAGCCGGCGCTGCGCGACGCGCTGCTACGCGCGCTGGGGGTCGCGACGCCGCCACCGGGAACACGCCTGATCTCGCTGTTCGCCTACGCACACCCCGCACTCGCAGCGCTGCTCGCGCGCTGGGCGAATGGCGACGAGCCGGTGCTGCTGCTCGTGCCCGAAGGACCCGTCGTCGAGGATGTGATGCGTTTTTTTGGCGATGATGGAGCGGTAGCGGGTGCGTGCCGCCGGGGCGGCGCGCTGACGGCGGCCGTCCTGCCTTTCGTCGACCAGGAGCGCTACGACCGCCTGCTGTGGGCGTGCGACGTCAATTTCGTCCGCGGCGAAGACTCGTTCGTGCGCGCGCAGTGGGCCGCCCAGCCGTTCGCGTGGCACATTTACCGGCAGGAGCAGGACGCCCACCGGATCAAGCTCGAGGCTTTTCTCGACCGCTACACGGCGACGATGGAACGCAGCGCGGCAGCGGCGGTCAGGCAGTTCTGGCTGGCCTGGAACGGATGGGGCGACATCGGCTCGGCGTGGTGCCCGTTCGAGGCCGCGTTGCCCGCGATCAGCGCCCATAACCGGTCGTGGGCGCAGGCGCTCGCGAGCGCGCCGGATCTGACTTCGTCGCTGGTGCAATTTTCGCGGAACGCAGTAAAATGACCGGTTTTTAAATATTTGCGGGGCCGCCCCCGTTCGACAGGAAACAGCATGAAAACCGCACAGGAACTTCGCTCCGGCAACGTCATCATGGTGGGCGCCGACCCGCTCGTGGTGCAGAAGGCCGAATACAACAAGTCCGGCCGCAACTCCGCGGTCGTGAAGATGAAACTCAAGAACCTCCTGACCGGCGCGCCTTCGGAGTCGGTGTACAAGGCCGACGACAAGTTCGAAGTCGTCCAGCTCGACAAGAAGGAAGTCACGTACTCGTACTTCGCCGATCCGATGTACGTGTTCATGGACGCCGACTACGAACAGTACGAAGTCGAAGCCGAGAACATGACTGACGCGCTGAAGTACCTCGAAGACGGCCTGCAGTGCGAAGTCGTGTTCTACAACGGCAAGGCGATTTCGGTCGACCTGCCGAATTCGGTCGTCCGCGAAGTGATCTACACCGAACCCGCCGTCAAGGGCGACACGTCGGGCAAGGTCATGAAGCCGGCGAAGATCGCCAGCGGCTTCGAATTGCCGGTGCCGGCGTTCGTCGAAATCGGCGACAAGATCGAAATCGACACCCGCACCGACGAGTACAAGAACCGCGTGAAGTAAGCCGGTTTCGCGGAACCCGCTCGCACAGCGGGTCCCGCGGCGCCTGCGCGATCACATCTGGCGGGGCATCGGGTATTTGCGGCTGAACGCGGCGTAGATCCTGCGCAGCGTTTTTTCCTGTCCGAGCAGACCGCGCCGGGCCGCCTGCTCGATCAATTCGCGGTGCATCTGATGCAGCTGCCAGATGCCGTTCGGGTCGGCGAGCAGCTGGCTGCCGCGTTGGGCGGCGAGCATTGCAGGGAGGCGATCGTGCCGGGCGATGACATCGATGGTGTCGCTGTCGAGGTCGATGAAATCCATGCAGTCGAACAGGCTCAACATCTCGGTCTCCTTTGGTGAGACGGACGCATCTTTTTGGTGATCCCGCGCACCAGAATGATGCCGCCCGCTTCGGCCGCCTGCGATTCCTGCGCCGTGTGGCGGCGGATCGCAAGTCTCAAGTGTTTGAACAGGCTATGAGTCGGTGCGCGCTACGAAACAGACGAGTATTTCCGGCTCACCCGGCGAAAATGACGCAAAGGGCATGACGCAAGGGGCGTGCCGGTCCATCACGGATTTCGCCGAGGGAATCGCGGAGCGAGACTAGAATCTCTTTTCTTCGCCCCCTGGATCCTCCGCTTCCGCCCATGTCAGACCACATCCGCATTGTCGGTGCGCGCCAGAACAACCTCAAGAACCTTTCGCTCGACATCGCGCTGAACGAGATCACCGTCGTCACTGGCGTGTCCGGATCGGGCAAGTCCTCGCTGGTGTTCGACACGCTGTACGCCGAAGGGCAGCGGCGTTACGTCGAGACGTTCTCGCCGTACGCGCGCCAGTTTCTCGATCGGATGGACAAGCCGCAGGTCGATCGCATCGAAGGCGTGCCGCCCGCGATCGCGATCGACCAGACCAACCCGGTGAAGAGCTCGCGCTCGACGGTCGGCACGATGACCGAGCTCGCCGACCACTTCAAGCTGCTCTATGCCCGCGCCGCGCGGCTGCATTGCCGGCGCTGCGGCGCGCCGGTGCGGCGTGACGATCCGGACAGCATCGTTGCTGCGCTCGTCGAGCGCTGCGCGGACGACCCGCGCCTCGTGCTGACGTTCGCGGTGCCGGTCCCGGCGAACTTCAGCGAGGACGAGATCACCTCGCTGCTGAACCGGCAGGGCTATACGCGCATCCACCTGCGCGAATCGGCGCCGGCAGGCGATCTGCTGCACGTCGTGCAGGATCGCTTGCGCCTGTCGAACGCCGGGCGCGGCCGCGTCATCGAAGCCATCGAGACGGCGTTGCAGCATGGTCACGGGCACCTCGCGGTGCGTGCCCAGCATGACGGCGGCGAGACGGTGTGGCGCTTTTCCCGCGACCTCCACTGCGCCGACTGCGACATCCATTACGCCGAGCCGACCCCCGGCCTGTTCTCCTTCAATTCGCCGATCGGCGCGTGCGAGACCTGCCGCGGTTTCGGCCGCGTCATCGGCGTCGATTTCGCGCTCGTGATCCCGGACGAATCGAAGACGCTCGCCGAAGGCGCCGTCAAACCCTGGCAGACCGCGAGCTACCGCGAATGCCAGGAAGACATGGCGAAGCTGGCGAAGAAATACGACGTGGCGATGGACATCCCGTTCCGCGACCTGCCGCCGGAACATCGCCGCTGGGTGCTCGAAGGCGATCCGCAGTGGAAAAGCTGGGACGCGTCCTGGCCGCGCAAATGGTACGGCGTGCGCCACTTCTTCGACTGGCTCGAGAGCAAGGCGTACAAGATGCACATCCGCGTCCTGCTGTCGCGCTACCGCAGCTACACGGAGTGCCCGGCATGTCACGGTGCAAGGCTGAAGCCGGAGGCGCTGTTGTGGCGGCTCGGCGAACAGGACTCAGCGGACCTCGGCGTGCAGACTGGCGCCGGTGGCGCCCCCGCGGCGGCGGATCCATCCCCCGACTATCGCGCACAGCAGCCGAAGCGCGATCCCCTGCCCGGCCTCGCAATCCACGAACTGATGGCGCTTCCCGTCAGCCGCGTGCGCGATTTCATCGCCCGCGTCGAACTGCCGGCCGGCCTCGACGAGGCGACCGGGCTGCTGCTCGGCGAGATCCGCAGCCGCCTCGACTACCTCGCCCGGGTCGGCCTCGGCTACCTGACGCTCGACCGCCAGTCGCGCACGCTGTCGGGCGGCGAAGTGCAGCGCATCAACCTGACGACCGCGCTCGGCACTTCGCTCGTCAATACGTTGTTCGTGCTCGACGAGCCGTCGATCGGCCTGCATCCGCGCGACATCGAGCGCATCCTCGGCGTCATGACGCGGCTGCGCGACGCCGGCAACACGCTCGTCGTCGTCGAGCACGATCCGCAGCTGATGCGCGCGGCCGACCGCCTGCTCGACATCGGGCCCGGTCCCGGCGAGCGCGGCGGCGAGATCGTCGGCTACGGCAGTCCGGCCGAAATCGCTGCCGATCCGGCGTCCCTGACCGGCGCGTATCTCGCGGGCAGAAAGCGCGTCGACGCGGGCCGCAAGCTGCGCCCGGTGACGCCCGGCGGGCCGGTGCTGCGCATCGTCGGTGCGACCGAACACAACCTGCGCGAGCTCGACGTCGCGTTTCCGCTCGGCCACCTCGTGTGCGTGTCGGGCGTGTCCGGTTCGGGCAAGTCGACGCTGATCCAGGACGTGCTGTATCCGGCGCTGGCAAAGCACTTCGGCCACGGCACCGAAGCCCCTGGCGCGTTCGCGCGCCTCGAAGGCTTGGACAGCCTTGCCGGCGTCGTGATGGTCGACCAATCGGCGATCGGCAAGAGCGCGCGCTCGAACCCGGTCAGCTACGTCGGCGCGTGGGATGCGATCCGCGCGCTGTTCGCGGCCCTTCCCGACGCGCAAAGCCGCGGCTACACGCCCGGCACGTTCAGCTTCAACGCGGGCACCGGCCGTTGCCCGACCTGCAACGGCTCGGGCTTCGAGCACGTCGAGATGCAGTTCCTGTCGGACGTCTATCTGCGCTGTCCGGACTGCGACGGCAAACGCTACCGGCCCGAAGTGCTCGAGCTCGCGTGGCGCGGCCGGTCGGTCGCCGACGTGCTCGAACTGACCGTGTCCGAAGCGCTCGCGTTCTTCGCCGACCAGCCCGCAGTGGGAGCTGCGCTCGCGCCGCTCGCCGACGTCGGCCTCGACTACCTGCGGCTCGGCCAGCCAGTGCCGACGCTGTCCGGCGGCGAGGCGCAGCGGTTGAAGCTCGCCGGCCATCTTGGCGCGGCGGCGAAGCCGGGCGGCAAGAAATCCAGAGCGAAGACCGACGCCGGCCGCCTGCTCTTCCTGTTCGACGAGCCGACGACCGGCTTGCACTTCGACGACGTCGCGACACTCTTGCGCGCGTTCGAAAAGCTCCTCGACGCAGGGCACGCGCTCGTCGTCATCGAGCACAACCTCGACGTGCTGCTCGCCGCGGACTGGATCGTCGATCTCGGCCCCGAAGGCGGCGACGCGGGTGGCGAACTGCTCGTCGCCGGAACGCCGCAGACCGTGATGGCCGCAGCTGCGTCGCACACGGGTGCCGCGCTGCGCGGCTACGTCGAATCGCTCGGCAAGCCGCCCGCGGCCGTCGCCGAACCGGTGGCCCGCTACCGCCCCGTCGCCGCGCCGGCGATCGAAATCCGCCACGCGCGCGAGCACAATCTCAAGAACGTCAGCCTGACGATCCCGCGCGACCGCTTCACCGTCATCACCGGCCTGTCCGGCTCCGGCAAATCGACGCTCGCATTCGACATCGTGTTCGGCGAAGGCCAGCGCCGCTACCTCGAATCGCTCAACGCGTATGCGCGCCAGTTCGTGCAGCCGGCCGCGCGCCCGGACGTCGATGCGCTGTTCGGCATTCCGCCGACGGTTGCGATCGAGCAACGCGTGAGCCGCGGCGGCAGGAAAAGCACGGTCGGCACGCTGACCGAGATCCAGCCGTTCCTGCGCCTGTTGTACGTCAAGCTCGGCACGCAGTACTGCCCGCAGTGCGACGTGCCGGTGTCGCCGCAAAGTTTCGACGCGATCGCGGCGCAGATCCTGCGCGAGCACCGCGGCGCGTCGGTCGAGCTGCTCGCGCCGCTCGTGACGAACCGCAAAGGCCTCTACACCGCGCTCGCGAAATGGGCGAGGGGCAAGGGCTTCGAGCAGCTGCGCGTCGACGGCGACTACCTGCCGACGGCGAAGTGGCCGCGGCTGGATCGCTACGTCGAGCACACGATCGAGCTGCCGGTCGGCAGTCTCGCCGTCGCGCCGGAACACGAGGCGGCGCTGCGCACGCAGCTCGCCGCAGCGCTCGAACACGGCAAAGGCGTCGTCAAAGTACTCGAGCTCGGCAAGCCCGGCGCACGGCCGCACACATTCTCGACGCTGCGCGCCTGCCCGTGCTGCGGCGACAGCTTCCCGGAGCCGGATCCGCGGCTGTTCTCGTACAACGCCAAACACGGCTGGTGCCCGGCGTGCTACGGCACCGGCCTCGCGCTGTCCGGGCGCGTCGAGGACCCGGATGCGCTGGACCTCGGCGAGCTCGGCGAACAGGAGCCGGCCGACGGCGCCGTGTGCGCGGTGTGCGACGGCGCGGGGCTGAACCCGGTCGCGCGCGCGGTGCGTTTTCGCGAGCGCGGCATCCACGAACTGTCGGCGCAGCCGGTCGCGGCGCTCGCCGCGTTCTTCGCCAGCCTGCGGCTCGCCGGGCGCGAGATCGACATCGCACGCGACCTCGTCGCCGAGATTCGCGGCCGCCTCGACTTCCTGCAGCAGGTCGGGCTCGCGTACCTCGCGCTCGACCGCGGCGCGCCGACGCTGTCGGGCGGCGAGGCGCAACGCATCCGGCTCGCCGCACAGCTCGGCTCGAACCTGCGCGGCGTGTGCTACATCCTCGACGAGCCGACGATCGGGCTGCATCCACGCGACAACCGCATGCTGCTCGACACGCTCGAGCGGCTGCGCGATCGCGGCAACACGCTGCTCGTCGTCGAACACGACGAGGAGACGATCCGCCGCGCCGACCATGTCATCGACCTCGGTCCCGGCGCCGGCGTGCGTGGCGGCCGCGTCGTCGCCGAAGGTCGCCTCGCGGACCTGATCGCCGCGCCCGAATCGGCGACCGGCGCTTTCCTGCGCGCGCCGCTGCAGCATCCGTTGCGCCCGCGCCGGCCGCTCGACGACGCGCATCCGTCGATCCGTGTCTTGGGAGCGGACCTGCACAACCTGCGCGACGTGTCGGCCACTGTGCCGCTCGCGCGCCTGACAGTCGTCACTGGCGTGTCCGGCTCGGGCAAATCGACGCTCGCGCGCGACGTGATCCACGCGAACCTGCGCAAGCTGCTCGGCGACCCGGAGGCGGCCCGCGCGCGGCGCCGCGGCCAGCCGCAGCCGCAAACCAGCGATGTCGAGCCGGTCGGCTGCCGTGCGATCGAAGGCTGGCAGGCGGTCGGCCGCGTGCTCGAAGTCGACCAGACGCCGATCGGCAAGACGCCGCGCTCGTGCCCGGCGACCTACGTCGGCTTCTGGGACGCGATCCGCAAGCTGTTCGCCGACACTTTCGAAGCCAGGACGCGTGGCTGGAGCGCGTCGCGCTTCTCGTTCAACACCGGCGCCGGGCGCTGTTCGGTGTGCGAAGGCCAGGGCCAGACGACGGTCGAGATGAGCTTCCTGCCCGATGTCAAGCTGCCGTGCGACGCGTGCGGCGGCGCGCGCTTCAACCCCGAGACGCTGATGGTGCGCTGGCGCGACAAAACCATCGCCGACGTGCTCGCGATGCCGGTCGATGAAGCGGTCGAGTTCTTTGCCGCGCACCCGTCGATCGCGCACCCGCTCGCGCTGCTGCAGGACGTCGGCCTCGGCTACCTGACGCTCGGCCAGTCGAGCCCGACGCTGTCCGGCGGCGAAGCGCAGCGCATCAAGCTGGTCACCGAACTGGCTAAAGTGCGCAGCCGCGCCGGGGACCGTGCCGCGACGAATGCCGCACCCGGCGGACGGCCCCTGCCGGCCGAAAAACACACGCTTTACGTTCTCGACGAGCCGACCGTGGGCCTGCACATGGCGGACGTCGACAAGCTGATCCGGGTGCTGCAGCGGCTCGCCGACGCCGGCCACACGGTGCTGGCGATCGAGCACGATCTGGACGTCATGGCCGAAGCGGACTGGCTGATCGACCTCGGTCCTGAAGGCGGAGACGGCGGCGGCGAAATCGTCGCGCAGGGCCCGGTCGCTGCCGTTTGCGAGTGTTCCGCTTCGCACACGGCAACGATCCTGAAAGAGTTCCTCGCCGCGCGCAGTGCGACGCCCGCCGGTACGCCCGTTGAGCCGTCCCCGCGGGCGCGGCCAAAACGACGCCCGGTTCCCCCTAGTTGACGCGCATCGGCACGAAGATGCGCGCACCGCCACGCTGGATTAGCAGCGCGAAGCGGTCGCCGGCTTTTTCGATCATCGTGCGAAACGACGCGACGTCCGACACCGGTTGGTTGTTCAGCGAGAGTATGACGTCGCCGCGTTGCAGCCCGGCACGTTGCGCCGGACCGGTTGCGCGCTCGATGACGATGCCGCCCTGCACGTCCAACTGCGCCGCTTCTTCCGCAGTCAGCGGGCGAATGACGAGGCCGAGCTTGCCGCCGGCGTCTTCGCCCTGCGGACCGCCTGGCTCGCCGCGGCCTTCCGCGACCGCTTCGCTGCGCATCTCGCCGAGCGTCGCCGTCACCGTGCGGGTGCGGCCGTCGCGCCACAGTTCGAGCTTCACTTCGGTGCCGGGGCGCTTGTCGCCGATGATGCGCGGCAGATCGCCCGAGTCCTCGATCTGCGTGCCGTTGACGCCAAGCACGACGTCGCCGGCCTTGATGCCGGCCTTGTCCGCGGCGCTGCCCGCTTCGACGTTCGAGACCAGCGCGCCTTTCGGTTCGGCAAGTCCGAACGACTGCGCGAGCTCGCGCGTCATGCTCTGGATCGTGACGCCGAGCTTGCCGCGCTGCACGCGACCGTACTGGATGATCTGGTCCTTGACGTTCAGCGCGACATCGATCGGGATCGCGAACGAGATGCCCATGAAGCCGCCCGAGCGCGAGTAGATCTGCGAGTTGATGCCGATGACTTCGCCGGCGAGGTTGAACAGCGGGCCGCCCGAGTTGCCGGGGTTGATCGCGACGTCGGTCTGGATGAACGGCACGTAGTTCTCGTCCGGCAGGCGCCGTGCCTTCGCGGAGATGATGCCTGCCGTCACGGTGTTGTCGAAGCCGAACGGCGAACCGACCGCGACCACCCATTCGCCGACGCGCGCTTTCTCCGCGTTGCCGGTGCGCACCACCGGCAGGCCGGTGGCGTCGATCTTGAGCAGCGCGATGTCGGTGCGCGGATCAGTGCCGACCACTTTCGCCTTGAACTCGCGCTTGTCGATGAGCCGCACAGTCACTTCGGACTGGACTTCGCCCTCACCCGCGCCCGCGCCCGCGCCGACGACGTGCGCATTGGTCAGCACGTAACCGTCGGCACTGACGATGAAACCCGATCCGATGCCGCGGCTGATCTGCGGGCCGCCCTGGCCGGGCATGCCCGGCATCCCGGGCATGCCCGGCACCGGCACGCCGAAGCGCCGGAGGAAGTCGTAGAACGGATCTTCGAGCGCCCCCCCTTCCGGTGCGGCGCGTTCCTGCACGACACTGATATTGACCACCGCCGGGCCGACGCGCTCGACGAGGTCACCGAAATCGGGCAGGCCGAAGGAGTTTGGCGCGACCAGGGGTGCCACGGATTCCGCCGCGGCGAATGCCGGCGAGGACGGCAGCAGGCCGATTGCGGCCGGCACAATGGCGGCGAGGGCGACGACGAGCGGGCGGCTGAACGGATGGTTTCTCATGTTTTTCCTGTATCCCTGAAGAAAATTGCCTGCGCCGGTGGACTTGCAGTACATGCAAATTGTTCCCGGCATGAATTGGTGCGTCATCGCGTGCGAAGCCGGCGCGTCGGGCGTGCAATCCGGGGCGGGCAGCGATTCCCGGCCGGATTTCGGATTCCGTCACACCGGGCACGGGCGGGTTCGCGCAGAAACCGATCCGGGAGCGAACGGAGGTGCTTGTCTGCGCCGGCAGGGTACGGAGTAATATCTTCCCTCTTTCCTGACACTCGTTTGCGCGGCAGACCGACGCGATGACCCTGACCGACCTGCGATACCTCGTAGCGCTTGCCCGTGAACGCCACTTCGGCCGCGCGGCCGAGAAGTGCCATGTCAGCCAGCCGACGCTGTCGGTCGCGATCAAGAAAATCGAGGAGGAACTCGGCGTACAACTGTTCGAGCGCAGTGCGACCGAAGTGAAGATCACCGCGACCGGACGGCGCATCGTCTCGCAGGCCGAGAAAGTGCTGCTCGAGGCGGCGCAGATTCCGGAGATCGCATCGGCCGGCAAGGACCCGCTGGCGGAGCCGTTGCGGCTCGGGGTCATCTTCACGATCGGGCCTTACCTGTTGCCGCGCCTGATCCCGCGCGTGCATCGACTCGCACCGCGCATGCCCCTGATCATCCAGGAAAACTACACCGCCCGCCTCGCCGAGGCGCTCAAGCGCGGCGAACTGGACGTCGTGGTCCTGTCACTGCCGTTCGCCGAGCCCGGCATCGTCGCCCAGCCGGTCTACGATGAGCCGTTCCGCGTCCTGATTCCGGCAGCGCATCCTTGGCAGGGCCAGGAGCGGATCGACCCCGCCATGCTCGCCGAAGAGCAGCTGCTGCTGCTCGGGGCCGGCAACTGCTTCCGCGACCAGGTGCTCGAAGTGTGCCCGCACTTCCGCAACGTCAGCGGCCTGCAGCGCACGCTCGAAGGCAGCTCGCTGGAGACGATCCGCCACATGGTCGCGACCGGCCTCGGCGTGACGGTGTTGCCGAGCTCCGCAGCCGACGAACTCCCGGCGCACAATCCGCTCGTCGCGGTCCGTCCGTTCGCAGCGCCGGAGCCTTCGCGGCGCGTCGTGCTGGCGTGGCGCGTGACCTACCCGCGCAGCGGCGCGATCGATGTGTTGCGCACCGCGATCCTCGAAAGCGCGCTGCCGGGGGTCCGGCCGATCGGCCGCGCCACGACGGTCGAGACGGTGGAAGCGCCATGAACCCCCGGGCAATGCGTTGCTGGCCGCGCGGCGGGCGGCCCGCGTGGCGGTGAAGGCGGTCGCGCTCGGCGAGCGAAGACCACGCGGGCATCCGAGCGCTGGATGGGCAGGAGCGCCGGGATGAGCGCGCCGCTCGTCATCGTCGGTAGCGGGGCGGCCGGCTATGCGCTGCTGCGCGCACTGCGACAGCTCGATCGCGACCGGCCGCTCGTGCTGATCACGCGGGACGACGGTGCGGCTTACGAAAAATTCCACTTGGCGCGCGCGCTCGGCGGGCGCAAGCGGGCCCGGGACCTCGTCCTCGCGACCGTCGAGCAGATGGCGCACCGCTACGGGGCAACGATCCTCGCGCATCGCCACGTCCTGCGGATCGACCGGCTGCGCCATGAACTGGTGATGCGGGAAGGCCGGTACGGGTATGGACAGCTCGTGCTTGCCACTGGCGCGGCACCGCTACGCCAGCCGGGGCTGCGGGGAACGGCGGCGTCGCGGGCGCTGACGCTGGGAAGCCTCGCCGACTATGCCTATCTGCGCAGCGAACTGGCCGGCCGAAACCGCGTCGTCGTGCTCGGCGGAGGCCTTGCCGGCTGCGAACTGGCTGACAACCTCGCGCGTTCGGGCTGTCACGTGACGCTCCTCGAACCCGCGAATCAGCTGCTCGCGGAAACGCTGCCGACGCTCAGCGCCGCACGCGTCGCGCAGGCGCTGCAGGCCGCGGGCGTGCAGGTGATGACCGAGGACGGCATCCAGCGTATCGACCAGGGCCCGGACGAGCTGGAGCTGACGACGCTCGCAGGCGTGCGCTTTTCGGCCGACCTAATGGTGCTGGCGCGCGGCGCGTCGCCGCGGACGGAACTCGCGCGCGACGCGGGCCTCGCCGTGGCGCGCGGAGTCGTCGTCGATCAGGCATTGGGCACTGCCGATCCGGACATTTTCGCGCTGGGCGAATGTGCCGAGATCGACGGGCGCCTGTTCAGGCTTCCCGAAGATATCGAAGCCGGCGCCCAGGTGCTCGCCGAGGTGCTGTGCGGGAGAAAACGGCGCATGCGGTGGCCGGCGCGGCTACGACGCCTGCAGATCGAAAGTTGCCCGGTGGCCGTCTGCGAACCGCCGCCGCTCGCCGGGGAATGGCACGAGGCGGCGACGCAGCGCGGCGTCAGGGCAGTGTTCCGCGACCGCCGCGGGGCGCTGCGCGGATTCGCGCTGCTCGGCGATCAGGTCGCCGCAGCCGAGCGCCTGCTCGGCGAGCTCGGTCGCTGAACCGGTCTTGGCCGCAGCCGCGCCGCACGGCTTACGACGGTATGCGACCGAGGCCGTTTCGCGACAAACCGCAGCCCTGCCGAATCGATGCTCAGGCGGCGCTGCTGCGCTTGCGCGCCGGCGCGCGCGCGGGTTTCGCCGTCGCCGTGGCAGCGACCGGGGGTTTTTCGTCGTCCGCGGCGGCTGCCGTCTTGCCTTTCGCGCCCGCTTTCGGCGTCTTCGCTTCGAATTCGAAGCCGACTTTGCCGTCGCCGCCGCGTACGAGGAAAGCCGAGAACTTGCGCCGCGTGCGCGTCGACACGAATCCCTTGAGCAGGTCCGTGCGCCCGTCGGCGAGCAGCTTCACCATCTGTTCGCGCTCGACCGGCTGCTGCAGGATGACTTTGCCGGACCGGAAATCGCAGGACTTTTCCGGCCCGACGGATTTCTCGCAGACATACGCCATGCCGTGCTCGAACACGCGCGCGCCGCACTTCGGACACGGGCCGAGCGGCTCCTGCGCGGAAAAATCGACCGGCTCGGCGCCTTCGCCGTCGTCCTTCGGCTGGCCGAAATCGAACTCCGGCTGCTGCTCGTCGTTGAGGCGGATCTCGGCGTTGAACAGCCGTCCCATCTTGCTGCGAAAGCCGGTCAGCGGTCCGACGCGCCGTTCGCGCAGCAGGGTCTCGATCTCGTGGATCTCGAACTGGCGGCCGGCGACGATTTTCCACGCGCTCCAGTCGCACGCCTGACACGCGAACTTCTTGTAGTTTTCCCGCACGACGCCGCCGCATTTCGGGCACGGCGCGGACAGCGTCGCGAAGTCGCCCGGCACGGTGTCGGATTCGTAGCGCTTCGCGCGCTCGACCATCTCGCGCGCCATTTCGGCGATCTCGCGCATGAATTCGGGGCGCGACAGCTGGCCGCGCTCCATCTGCGCGAGCTTGTGCTCCCATTCGCCGGTGAGTTCGGGCGACGTCAGGGACGACACGTCGAGGCCTTTGAGCAGCGTGATCAGCGAGAACGCTTTCGCGCTCGGGATCAGCTCGCGGCCTTCGCGGTGCAGGTACTGCTCGGCGATCAGCCCTTCGATGATCTGTGCCCGCGTGGCCGGCGTGCCGAGTCCGCGCTCGCCCATCGCCGCACGCAGTTCCTCGTCGTCGACCATCTTGCCGGCGCCTTCCATCGCGGACAGCAGCGTCGCTTCGTTGTAGCGTGCGGGAGGCTTCGTCACGAGCGCCTTGACGAGGATGTCCTCGGTCGCGACGCGTTCGTTCTGCTCGACGGCGACGAGCTGTGCACCGCCTTCGTCATCGGCCTTCGCCGCTTCCTTGCCGTACACCGCGAGCCAGCCGGGGTTCACGAGCACTTTGCCTTCTGTCTTGAACGCTTCGTTCTCGACGCGCGTGATGCGGGTCGTGATGCGGTATTCCGCAGCCGGATAGAACACCGCGAGGAAGCGCCGGGTGACGAGGTCGTAGATCTTCTGTTCGGCTTCCGACAGGCTTTTCGGCACCGCGCCGGTCGGAATGATCGCGAAGTGGTCCGAGATCTTCGCGTTGTTGAAGATGCGCTTGTTCGGCTTGACCCAGCCCTGCTTCATGATTTCGCCGGCGAACGGCGCGTAGTCGTCGGGCAGCGCGTGCAGCACGTCCTTGACGGTGCCGACGTAGTCCTCCGGCAATGCGCGCGCATCGGTCCGCGGATAGGTCAGCGCCTTGTGCTTCTCGTACAGCGCCTGTGCGATCTGCAGCGTTACGCGCGCCGAGAAGCCGAAACGGCCGTTGGCGTCGCGCTGCAGGCTCGTGAGGTCGAACAGCAGCGGCGACAGCTGCGTCGATGGTTTCGATTCCTCGCTGGCGATGCCCGGCTTGCCGTCGCACTTCGCCTTGATCGCGTCGGCGCGCGCGCGGTCCCACAGCCGGAACGCGGTCGCGTGTTCGTCGCCTTCGGGTTTGCGGAAACTTTCGTCGAACCAGCGCCCGGCATACCGGCCGGCCTTGCAGCCGAACGTCGCTTCGAGCTCCCAGTAGTCGCGCGGCTTGAAGCGGCGGATCTTCTCTTCGCGTTCGACGACGATCGCCAGCGTCGGCGTCTGCACGCGGCCGACGGTCGTCAGGTGAAAGCCGCCGGTCTTCGAGTTGAACGCCGTCATCGCGCGCGTGCCGTTGATGCCGATCAGCCAGTCGCTCTCGGCCCGGCACACCGCCGCCGAGCGCAGGCCTTCGACTTCCTGTGCCGAACGCAGCTGCGCAAAGCCATCGCGGATCGCGCCGGGCGTCATCGACTGCAGCCACAGCCGCGACACCGGCTTGTCGGTCTTCGAGTGCTGCACGATGAAGCTGAAAATCAGCTCGCCTTCGCGTCCCGCGTCGCACGCATTGATGAGCCCGGTGACGTCCTTGCGCTTGATCAGGCGGGTCAAGAGCTTCAGCCGGTCATCGGTCTTCTCGATCGGTTTCAGCGCGAAGCGGGGCGGGATCACCGGCAGGTGCGCGAACGTCCATTTGCCCCGCTTGACTTCGTATTCCTCGGGCACGGCCAGCTCGAGAAGGTGGCCGACGGCCGACGAAAGCACGTACTCGTCCGACTCGAAGTAGTCCTTTTCTTTCGTGAAACCGCCGAGCGCGCGGGCGATGTCCTGCGCGACGGAGGGTTTTTCCGCGATGATCAGTTCCTTGCTCATGCCGGTAGGGCTGCCTTCGAAAAGCGCCGGGGCGTTTTCGGTTGAGGGTTATCGAGCGGCGCATGATAAGCACGCCGCTGCGGCACGTGCAAGCGCAGGCCGGAGGCTTTACTGCAGGACCGGAGCGAGTTCTTCCGCTTCGTCGGTCAGCAGTTCGTCGAGGATCAGGCTGTCGAGCGGTTGCTCCTGCTGCCACAGGACCATCAGCACGATGACCTTGAAACGGTGCAGGTTCAGGTTGAAACCGCCGAGCGCCATCGTGCGTTCGATGATCAGCTCGCGGGTCTGCGGATCGAGCGCGCCGGCGTTTTCGAGGAACGCGAGAAAGCCGCGGCAGCTGGCGTCGAGCTTCGCCTGTTCTTCGGCAGCGTAGAGGCGGATCGAGTCCGGTTGCGGAACCCGCGCGAGCGGCGACACCGCGACTGCGCGCAGACCGGAAAGCCAGTCGAGCGCTTCGGTGATTTCGTCCTCCTCGAAGCCCGCTGCGGAGAGCTTGCGCGCCAGCTGCTCGGATTCGGGACACGCCGCGGCGTGGAGGTAGTTCTCGAAGAGGTAGACCAGGATGTCGAACATGATTGGCACACGAGAGAATCAAAGGCGCTGGAACCGGCCTCCCGGCAAGCGGGTCACGTGCCCTTCGAGCTCCAGCGCAAGCAGAATGGCGTACAGCGCATCGAGCGTCAAGCCGGAACGGGCCGCGAGGGTGTCGATATCCAATGCATCGCGGCCGAGCGTGTCGAGCACCCCGATCTCCTCCGCGGACGCCGCGGGAGGCGTCGTTCGCGGCTCGAACGGCGGATCGGCGGGCCGGGTTTCGCGTGTCCTCGCGGTGCGGGGCGCGCAGGCCGGCGCGTCCGCTTCGCTCGCACCGGCGCTCGACGGAAGGCCCCAGCTGAGCTCGTCGAGCACGTCCGCGGCCGTCTCGACGAGCTTCGCGCCGTCGCGGATCAGGCGGTGGCAGCCGCGTGCGAGCGGGGAATGGATCGACCCCGGGATCGCGAACACTTCGCGTCCGCTCTCGGTCGCGAGCCGCGCGGTGATCAGCGAGCCGCTGCCAACTGCGGCTTCGACGACCAGCACGCCGCGCGCGAGGCCGGCGATCAAGCGGTTGCGGCGCGGGAAGTTGTACGGCAGCGCCGGCGTGCCGAGCGGGTATTCGCTGATGATCACGCCGCGTTCGGCGATCTGCCGGGCGAGCGCCTGGTTGCGCGCCGGATAGACGCGATCGGCGCCAGTGCCGATCACGGCGACGGTGATGCCTTCCAGGTGGGCCAGCGCGCCGCGGTGCGCTGCGGCGTCGATGCCCAGCGCGAGGCCGCTGACGATCGTGAAACCGGCTTCGGCGAGGCTCTTCGCGAACGCGGCGGCATTGCTGACGCCGGGGGCGGTCGCCGAGCGCGCGCCGACGATCGCGAGCGACGGGCCGCAGAGCCGCGCCGGATCGCCTTTGACGTACAGCAGGACGGGCGGATCGGCGATATCGAGCAGCGCGCGCGGGTACTCCGGGTCGGCGAGCGTGACGATGCGGTTGCCGGGTTCGGCGGCCCACGCGAGCGCGGCGTCGACTTTCTCGTTGTCGGGCGGCGCGCGCAGCAGGTCGGCGACCTCGGCGCCGACGACGGAGGCGACGGCGCTGCGGCTGGCGGCGAAAATCTGCTCGGGCAGTCCGAACGCCGCGAGCAGCGCGCGCTGGCGTTCGGCGCCGACGCCGGGGCGCAGCGTCAGCCGCAGCCACGCGGCCAGTTCGTCGTCGCTCGGCGTCACGCTCAGGGTTTGCGCACGCTGTCGCCGACCGTCACCGGTCCGTCCGCATCCATCACCAACGCATAGGCGACGCGGTCGAACACGCGGAACACGAAGGCCAGGCCGTAACGCTGCTGCGGCAGATCGAAAGTTTCCTTGCCGCCTGCGTCGTCCTTGTACACGACGCTGCCGCGCTCGCGGTGCAACGCGAGGACGTGCCCGCGCTCGAGCCCGGCGCGGCTGCCGATATTGAGGGTGACGACGTTATGGCGCCCGGTCTCGATGACGCCGCGGTAGATGCCGATCAGCCGTCCTTCGATTTCCGCGTCGGGCGCGTGCGGCATGAAGGAGAAAACCTCGGGTCGCTCGCTGACGACGAGGCGGTCGCCGGCGCCGATCTCCTCGACGCTCGAGAGCAGCTTCAGCGTCGCCGGCGTGCCGTGCTCGGTGACGCGTGCGGTGCCGAGGAACATCGCTTCGTGGCCGAGCACCTCGTTCGTCACCGGATCGACGAGCGGCCGGGCGGGGCGGAATACCTGCCACACGTCGCTGCCTTCCGTCACCCCCTTGGCGAACACCGTGTCGCCCGCGCCCATGAAGACGCGGCTGGTTTCGGTCGCGACGACGGTGCCCGCGCCGGCAAGTTTCGCGTCGTCGACGACGAGCGGTCGCGTCAGGAAAGGCTCGATGATCTGCATCGGGATGCTCGGGATCGCGCTGTCGACCTCTTCCGAATGGATCTGCGGGAAACGCTTTTCATAGAGGGGCGCGCCGATCCGCCGCCCGATCGACAGGTAGGGGCCGCTGCGGTCGAGCACGACGATCTGCCCCGGATAAATCAGGTGCGGGTTGCGGATCTGGTCGCGGTTGAGGCGCCACACTTCGGGCCAGCGCCACGGCTGCCTGAGGAAACGGCCGGAAATGTCCCACAGCGTATCGCCGCGGACGACCGTGTAGCTGTCGGGCGCATCGTCCGCAAGCGTTGCCTGGTCGGCGACCGCGGGCACGCTCAGAAGGGTCGCAATGCCGAACAGCAGAGGGAATATAATGCGGATCATGCTCGTTTCCGATTGGAGCAGACCGGATTCCTGCGTTACCGGAACGCCAGCGGCCGGTCGAAGGTCCAATCCGCGGTCTTGATTTCGAATGCCACGGCGCGCGGACGAGCATGCCAAAGCACTTGAAATTCTGCACGTAATGAATTAACCCGGCAAGCATCCATGGCTCTACTTCCAATTCTCCGTTATCCCGATCCGCGACTGCACAAGCGCGCCGCGCCGGTCGCCGTCGTCGACGATTCGATCCGCCAGCTCGTCAGGGACATGGCCGAAACAATGTACGAGGCGCCCGGCGTCGGTCTCGCGGCGACGCAGGTGGACGTGCACAAGCGCGTCGTCGTGATCGACGTCAGCGAGGACAGGTCGACGCTGCGCGCTTTCATCAACCCCGAAATCCTGGAGAAGTCCGGCGAGCAGACGTGCGAGGAAGGCTGCCTGTCGGTGCCGGGCGTCTACGAGAAAGTGACGCGCGCCGAGCGGGTCAAAGTCCGCGCGCTGGACGAGCGTGGCGAACCGTTCGAGCTCGATGCCGAAGGGCTGCTCGCGGTGTGCATCCAGCACGAGATCGACCACCTCGATGGCCGGGTTTTCGTCGAATATCTTTCGCCGCTCAAGCTCGGGCGGATCAAGGCGCGGCTGGCCAAGAAAGCGCGGATCACCGCGTGACGGCGGCCGCCCTGAAAGTCGCATTCGCCGGCACGCCGGAGTTCGCTGCGGCGGCGCTGGAAGCGATTCTTGCCGCAGGCTTCGAAGTTCCGCTGGTACTGACGCAACCCGACCGGCCGGCCGGGCGCGGCATGAAGCTCAGCCCGAGCCCGGTCAAGCAGCTCGCGCTCGCGCGCGGCATTGCCGTGGACCAGCCTCCCAGCCTGCGCGGCGAGGAGCAGCGTGCGACGCTTGCCGCGTATGCGCCCGACGTGCTGGTGGTGGCGGCGTACGGCCTGATCCTGCCGCGGGCGGTGCTCGACCTGCCGCGGCTCGGCTGCCTCAACATCCACGCATCGCTGCTGCCGCGCTGGCGCGGGGCCGCGCCGATCCACCGCGCGATCGAAGCCGGCGACACCGAAACCGGCATCACGATCATGCAGATGGACGAAGGGCTCGACACCGGGCCGATGCTGATGAAGCGCGCCGTGCCGATCGGCCCGGCCGACACCACCGGAACGTTGCACGACCGCTTGGCTGCGCTCGGCGCGCAGATGATCGTCGAAGCGCTGCGCCGCCTGCCGTCGGGCGAACTCGTCGCGACGCCGCAACCGGCCGAAGGCGCGACCTACGCCGGCAAGATCGGCAAAGCTGAAGCGGCGATCGACTGGCAGCGCGACGCGTCGGCGGTCGCCCGCGCGGTGCGCGCGTTCAACCCGTTCCCCGGCGCCGTCGCGAGCCTGCGGCAGGTGCCGCTCAAGATCTGGTTTGCCGAGCCCGTTGCCGGATGCGCCGAACCGGGCACCGTGCTCACGGCCGATGCCGACGGTATCGTGGTCGCGTGCGGGACGCAGGCGGTGCGCCTCGCGCAATTGCAGAAACCGGGCAGCCGGCGCCTGGCGGCAGGGGAATTTCTGCGTGGATTCCCGGTCAGTGCAGGCGAGCGCTTCGACGCCGCGGCGCGCTGATTCGCCGATTGAATTCCGCGGCAACCGCCCCCACTTAAAGGGGCAAATCCCCCGCAACGTCCAAGGAAGGAAAACGGAACATGTTCGGCAACTGGCTCAAGACCTCGATCCTCATGGCGGGCATCGTCGCGCTGTTCGGCGCCGTCGGTGCGATGATCGGTGGGCGGCAGGGCATGCTGATGGCACTGCTGTTCGGCGGTGCGATGAACGTGTGGGCCTACTGGTTCTCGGACAAGATGGTGCTCAGGATGTACAAGGCGCGCCAGGTCGACGAAGCCACTTCGCCCTATCTGTACAACATGGTCCGCGAACTCGCGTTCCGCGCCCAGCTGCCGATGCCGAAAGTCTACATCATCGACGAGGCGCAGCCGAACGCATTCGCGACCGGGCGCAACCCCGAGAACGCCGCCGTCGCGGCGACGAGCGGCATCATGCGCATGCTGTCCGAGCGCGAGCTGCGCGGCGTGATGGCGCACGAGCTCGCGCATGTGAAAAACCGCGACATCCTGATTTCGACGATCTCGGCGACCGTCGCCGGCGCGATCTCGATGCTCGCGCAGTTCGGCATGTTCTTCGGTGGTCGCGACGAGGACCGGCCCAACCTGGTGCTGCAGATCATGGTGATGCTTCTCGCGCCGCTGGCGGCGATGGTGATCCAAATGGCGATCTCGCGCACCCGCGAGTTCGGCGCGGACAGCGGCGGCGCGGCGATCTCGGGGGATCCGGACGCGCTCGCCGATGCACTGGCGAAAATGGAGGCGTACTCGAAAGGTATTCCGATGCACGCCGCCGAGGCGCACCCCGAAACCGCGCAGATGATGATCGTCAATCCGTTGTCCGGTGGGGGCTTGCGCGGCCTGTTCTCGACGCACCCGTCGACCCAGGAGCGCATCGCGCGACTGCGCAGCATGGTCCGCGTCTGAGCCCGAACCCCCCGTAACCTTCGACAACCAGCTCGCCCACGGGCGAGCGAAAGTCCGGAGCATGCCGCTGGCGCGTCGCGATCGTCCGGACACCTCGCTTGTCCGGTATCGTCGAGTATCATCCGTTACTGATAAAAGGGTAGAGGCCGCCGCATTAGGCGGCCGCCTGCTACCAGGAGGGAGGATGCAGCGCGACCACGCCGAGCCGGCGCTCGAGCCGGCGAGAGCCGCGGAATTCAACTGGCAGGCCCATTCGATCCTCGTCGTCGATGACGAGGAGGACACGCGTGGCTTCCTGGAACGGGCGCTGCGTCCGCGCTGCGGCCTCGTCGAGGTCGCGCGCGACGCCGAACAGGCGGCACGCCTGATGGCGCGGCTGCATTTCGACCTGCTGATCCTCGACATCGCGCTGCCGGGCAAATCGGGCCTCGCGTGGCTGCACGAATTGCGCGAACACGGTTTCACGGGCGACGCGATCCTGGTTGCCGCGTTCGCCGACCTCGACACTGCGATCGCCGCGCTGCGCGGCGGCGCCTCGGATTTCCTCCTCAAGCCGTTCCGCGTCGAGCAGATCCTCAATTCGGTCAGGAACTGCTTCCAGCGCGCTCACCTCGCCCGCGAAAACTTTGTGCTGCGGCGCGAGCTTGCCGGCTTGGGCGGCGAGGTCAGCAACGGCCTGGTGGGTCGTTCGGACGCGATGCAGCAGTTGCGTGAAGTGCTGCACCGCGTCGCGCAGACAGCGAGCACGGTGCTGCTGCTCGGTGAATCGGGCACCGGCAAGGAAGTGGCGGCGCGCGCGCTGCACGAGATGAGCCCGCGGGCGCGACGGCCGTTCGTGCCGGTGAATTGCGCCGCGATCGCCGCGGAGCTGATCGAGAGCGAGCTCTTCGGGCACATCCGGGGAGCGTTTACCGGCGCCACCGAGAGCCGCAACGGCCTGTTCCATTATGCCCACGGCGGCACGCTGTTCCTCGACGAGATCGGCGAGCTGCCGCTGGCGCTGCAGACGCGGCTGCTGCGCGTGCTCGAGGAGCGCCGCCTGCGGCCGGTCGGCTCGGAGCGGGAGGTGCCGGTCGATGTGCGCATCATCGCCGCGTCCAACCGCGATCTCGCCACCGAGGTCGCGGCCGGCCGCTTCCGCGAGGACCTGTATTTCCGTCTCGCGGTCGTCGACATCCTGATCCCGCCGCTGCGCGAACGCGCCGAGGACATCCCGGACCTGCTGCATCACTTCATGAACCTGCTGACGGTGCAGCTCGCGGTCCCGGCGCTCGCGGTTCCGGAGGCGCTGCTCGCGCGGCTGGCACACTACCGTTGGCCGGGCAACGTGCGCGAATTGCGCAACTTCGTCGAACGTTCGCTGATCCTCGGCACATTTCCGCCGGAGGCGCCGAACCTGCGCGGCGATGCGCTGCCGGTCGGCGGCGACCTGTCGCTCGGCGAAGTCGAGAAGCGCCATATCCTGCGCATGCTCGAAGCGTGCGGCGGGAACAAGTCCGAAGCGGCACGCCGGCTCGGCGTCTCGCGCAAGACGCTGGAGCGCAAGTGTGCCGAGTGGGACGAATCACTGACCTGAAAGGACCGCGCGCATGAAAGTGATCGGATTCGCCGGCTGGTCCGGCAGCGGCAAGACGTCGCTGATCGAGCGCGTCATCGCCGTGCTCGATGCGCGCGGGCTCGCGGTGTCGCTGATCAAGCACGCGCATCACCGTTTCGACATCGACCACGTGGGCAAGGACTCGTGGCGCCACCGCCGTGCCGGCTGCCGCGAAGTGCTCGTGAGTTCCGCGCGGCGCTGGTCGCTGATGCGCGAGCTGCGCGACGAGCCGGAGCTGCCGCTCGACGCGCTGCTCGGCAAGCTGTCCGACTGTGACCTCGTGCTCGTCGAGGGATTCAAGCACGCCGTCATTCCGAAGATCGAGGTCTATCGCGTCGAAGTCGGCGAACCGCTGCTGTTTCCGCACGATCCGCACATCGTCGCGATCGCCACCGATGCCGACCTCGACACGGCCCTGCCGCGCCTCGACCTCAACGATCCGCAGGCCGTTGCCGATTTCATCGTCGCTTACGCCTTCACAAACGCCTTTACAGCGGCAGCACGTGCCCCAGGGACGTGAGGTCGTAGCCGCCGAGCCGCGCGGCGAGATGGCGCAGGTCCGGCGCGCCGAGCCTCGCGAGCAGCTGCTGGAACAGGTGGCGGAAAAACACTTCCCTGGGTAACGCGACGTCGAGCGCTGCCCAGCCGAGCGCGAGGAACGCGAGCCCGGCTTCCGTCGCGGCGGCGCGGCTGCCGGGAGCGCAATCGGCGTCGTCGCGCGCGAGCAGCGCCACTGCGTCCCGTTCGCTGCGCGCAATTGTGACCGCGCTGCAGTCTTCAACGCGAATGCCGCAGTCCGTCAGCGCCGAGGCGAGGAAATGCTGCGAGCCCGATCCTGCCCGGCGCATCGCCCAGCGCATTTCCTGCCCCGCGAGCTTTTCGAGCGGCTGGCCCGCGAAGCGCGGGCGCAACAGCACGCCCTGTTCGCGCAACGCGACGCGCACGAGCGTCCAGCGCGCGTGGCCGGGATAGCCGCGCAGCAGCGTCGCATGCTGCGCCACACTGTGCTGCGCGTCGCCCCAGTGCAGCAGGCTCAGCTCGACGCGGCGCCGCACGAGCTGCTCGATGCCGGGCACTGCCCCGGTCGCACTGTAAGCGACCAGCGCCTGCGCGCCGAGATCCGGGGCGAGGGCATCGACCGCTGCGGCAAGCAGCGGGTCGCCGCTGCCGGCGATCAGCAGGCGGTCGGTGAACAGGCCTCCGTGTGCCTGTTCGAGCAGCCAGTCGTCGAGGAGCTGGCGCGGGAACAGCCATTTGCCGCCGATGCGCGCTGCCGGAATCTCGCCGCTGTTGGCGAGCTCGTAGAGTTTCTTCTCGTTCAGGTGCAGGTAGGCCGCAGCCTGCTTCGCCGTCAGGCACGGGCTTTCGAGAGCCGCGCCGCTGTCGGTCGCGCTCATCGGTCGAAGCTTTGCAGTTCGCCCCGCGTGTTGATGTTGCGGAACGCGTCTGCCTCGTCGTCGAAGCGCACTTCGACCACTTTCAGCGTCGCATACCACGCGTCGACCTTGCGGCCGCCGCCGGCGAGGTAGGCTTCCAGGTGCGGCAGCAGGTTGCGCCGGCACAGGCAGAACACCGGGTGCGGCTGGTCGAAGGTGCGCGCGACGGCGAGCTCGGCATCGGCGTCGGCGAGCCCGGCATACAGCCGCGCGACGAGGTCGGCCGACAGGAACGGCGAATCGCACGGGGCGGTGGCGACGAGCGGATGTTGCGCGCGCGCGAGGCCCGCGTGCAGGCCGGCGAGCGGGCCGACGAAGCCGCCGATGTCGTCGCCAAACACCGGGTGACCGAAGGCCGCGTAGCGCTCGGCGTTCTGGTTCGCGTTGATGATCAGCTCGTCGACCTGCGGACGCAGCCGTTCGAGCACCCAGTCGACCATCGGCCGGCCGCGCAGCGCGACGAGTCCCTTGTCGACGCCGCCCATGCGCCGGCCTTGGCCGCCGGCGAGCACGACGCCGGTGATTTTGTCGCGCGGCGCGTTCATCGCGTGAAGCGCTCTTCGCCGGTGAACAGCAGGTAGTGCCGCCCCTGCGCGCGCCCGATCATCGTCAGGCCAATGCGCTGCGCGATCTCCCAGCCCATCTGGGTGAGGCCCGAGCGCGAGACGAGAAACGGGATGCCCATCTGCGCAGTCTTGATGACCATCTCCGACGTCAGCCGGCCGGTGGTATAGAAGATCTTGTCGCTGCCGTCGAGCCCTTCGAGCCACATTCGGCCGGCGATCGCATCGACCGCGTTGTGACGGCCGACGTCCTCGACGAACATCAGGATCCCGCAGCCGTCGCCTTCGCCCGCGGCGAGCGCGCAGCCGTGCACCGCGCCCGCCTGCTTGTAGACCGACTCGTGGTGGCGCACCGCTTCCATCAGCGCATACAGCGTCGCCTGCGACAGGCGGCGCTCGGCCGGCAGGCGGATCGTGTCGATTTCATCCATCAGCCCGCCGAATACCGTGCCCTGCCCGCACCCGGTCGTCACCGTGCGGCTGCCGAGGCGCTCGTCGGCATCCTTGATTCCGGAGCGCGTCGTCACCGCGACCGCGTCGGTTTCCCAGTCGACCTGCACCGATGCGATGTCATCGAGGCTGTCGACGAGCCGCTGGTTGCGCAGCCAGCCGATCGCGAGCGCTTCGGGCGCGGCGCCGAGCGTCATCAGCGTGACGATCTCGCGGCGGTCGACATACAGCGTCAACGGGTATTCGCCGGCGATCGGCGTCGGCACGACGTCGCCGGCCTCGTTGTGCGCCGGGATCGTGACCGTCAGCGGCCGGCTGGCATGGCTGAGGATGGGACGGCGCGTGGCTTTGGCGGAAGAGCTGCTCATCGAAGGCGCAAGGTCGCACGGGAAGGTCCCATTCTAGTCTCAACGCGGCCTCCCGCCGCAAGCGCGAAGCACGATTGCCCCTGCCGATTTTCCGTGCGCCGTGACTCACGTATGCTGTGCGACATCCCGCCACGCCGGAGCAAGGCCATGGATCGCTTTCCGATCGCCGTGATCATCGAGCGCCGCCGCCTCGACAACCGCTGGGCCGACGAAGCCTGGGAAGCCGTCGGCGTCGTGCCCGCTTTCGACGATGCGCAGCCGGCGATGCGGCAGATTGTCGCCGAAACCGACCGCGACCAGTTCCGCGTCGGCGGCTTCGCGCTCGAACTGTTCCGCGACGAAGCCGCCAACTATTTCCTCAATCTCAGCTCTCCGGTGCCGAAAGTGTTCGTGATGTGGCGCATGGAAGGCGGCGTCGCGCGGCCGGCAACGGTCACCGCGAGCTACGGCGAAGCGGCGCGGCTGCTCGACTCCGGCGAGCAGGTCGATGGCGTGCCGATGTCGCGCGAGATTGCCGACTGGGTCGGGGCGTTCGTGAACCGCCACTACGAGCCTGCGCCGCGCAAGAAGATCCGGCGCAACGATCCGCTCGCGCAGGATCGCGAAAAACCATGACGACGCCGGCGCGCTTTCTCGAACGCTGGTCGCGGCTCAAGCGCCGCGGAGAGGGGGGGACGGCGTCGGCCGCAGGCGCACTCGATCAGACCGCACCGGGCGAGGAAGCCTCAACGCCAGCCCCAGGCAGTCCTCATGCCGAAGCCGGCGAGCTCGATGCGGGAGCAGCGCGCGGCGCAGACGCGCCAGTCGATCCGGCCGCCGTCCCGTCGCTGCCGCCGATCGACACGCTCGACCTCGACGCCGACTTCACCGGCTTCCTGAAGAAGGAAGTCGGCGAGCCGCTGCGCCGCGCGGCACTGCGCAAGCTCTTCAGCGATCCTCACTTCAATCGCATGGACGGCCTCGACACGTATATCGCCGACTATTCGGTTGCCGACCCGATTCCGCCGGACGTGATGAAACGACTGCGGCAGTTCCGGACTTTTTTCGGCGACGAGGCGGAAGAGGACGGCGGGCGCGCGGAGCCGATGGACCCGGTCGCGGCCGGCGCATCTGCAGCCGAGTCCGTCCCCGAGATCGGGGGCGTTGCGGCCGATGCCGAGCTCGGAACCGGAGCAGACCCCGCCCCGGCTGCTTCTGCCGACGATCCGCTGCCGGCCGACGGGCCTCCGGCTGCGAGCTGCACCACGGCAACGGCGGACGACGATACCGGCAACGCCCGCCCCGATCGCTGAACCGGCCGGCGCACGAGCGATACCGGGTGCGACACTTTGGGGCGCGAAGGACAAATTGTCGCCCGAGCGTCCGGTTCGAGTCTTCCGCCGCGGAAAATCGCTCCGTGGCGGTTCGTATTCTTTCGTGATCAGTGGTATCGCCCGTGCTTATAACGAATACCCCATCGGAAGATCTCAACGATGCCGACAGGCCGCAGGCAGATAAAACTTTGCGATTGCAATCGCAGCTCGACGCTCGACGCGGACGCGCTCGCCAGCGCGATCGGCGCCGACAAGCCGCTCCGGATTCACCATGAACTGTGCCGCCGCGAGATCGCCGTGGTCGAAGCGGCGCTTGCGGACGGCGATGTCCTGGTCGGCTGCACGCAGGAAGCCGCGCTGTTCGCGCAGCTTGCCGCGGACTCCCCGTCGCGCATCGATTTTCTGAACCTGCGCGAGAACGCCGGCTGGTCGGTCGAAGCGCCGGCGGCGACGCCGAAGATCGCCGCGTTGCTCGCCGCGGCGCTGCTGCCCCATGCCGATCCGGTCCCGGGCGTCACGCTCGCGGCCGGCAACGCGCTGCTGATCATCGGCGAAGCGGGCGCGGCGCTCGGCTGGGCCGAACGCCTGCAGACCCGTTTCGAAGCCGCGGTGCTGATGACCGGCGCAACGCCGGACGCGGAACTGCCGACCGAGCGCCGCTATCCCGTCTGGTCGGGGAGCGACGTGCGCATCGTCGGGCATCTGGGCGCTTTCGACGTCGCCTGGACGCAGGACAACCCGGTCGATCTCGACTTGTGCGTGCGCTGCAACGCCTGCATCCGGGCCTGTCCCGAAGGGGCGATCGGCTGGGACTACCAGGTCGATACGTCGCGCTGCCGGTCGCACCGCAGCTGCGTCGCAGCGTGCGGCACAGTCGGCGCGATCGACTTCGCGCGCCGCGACACGACGCGCGAAAGTCGCTTCGACCTCGTGCTCGATCTCTCCTCCGCGCCGCTGATTCGACGCGTCGAGCTGCCGCAGGGCTACACCGCGCCCGGACGTGATCCGCTCGAGCAGGCTCTTGCGGCGCAGGCGCTCGCGGAGCTCGTCGGCGAGTTCGAAAAGCCGCGTTATGTCGCGTTCGATACGCGGTTGTGCGCGCACGGACGCTCGAGAAAGCACGGCTGTTCGAACTGCGTCGAAGCCTGTGCGGCCGAAGCGATCTCGTCCGCGGGCGACACCGTGCGCGTTGACCCTTATCTGTGCCAAGGCTGCGGCAGCTGCTCGACGGTCTGCCCGAGCGGCGCGCTGGCGTCGCAATATCCGCGTGTCGAAGAGCTCGGAATGCGCGTCAGGACCGTGCTCCGAGCGTATCGCGATGCCGGCGGCGAAGCGCCGTGTCTGCTGTTCCATTCGGCCGGTGCCGGGCGGGCGCTGATCGACCGGCTCGCGCGTCGCGGCAAAGGCCTGCCGGCGCGCGTGATCCCGCTCGAGACCTGGAGCGCGGACTCGGTCGGCCTCGAGCTGCTGCTCGGCAGCATCGCGCTCGGGGCGTGCCAGGTCGCGGTGCTCGCGGCCGGCACGCATGATCCGGGCGTGCTGCGCGTTCCGGCTGTCCAGGGCGCGGCGATCCTCGCCGGGCTCGGCTACGCCGGCGAGCATTTCCGCGTCGTCGAGGCCGACGACTGGCCGGAGCTCGAGGCGGCGCTGTGGGACTGGGCGCCCGCAAGAGATGTGAGCCGGCCTGCGGCGTTCCACCTGCCGGGCCGCAAGCGCGACGCGCTGGAGCTCGCGATCCGGCATTTGCTCGGCGTCGCGCCGCAGCCGGTCGCGGAAATCCCGCTCGCCGCCGGGGCGCCGTTCGGCTCGGTTTCGGTCAGCGACGCTTGCACGCTGTGCATGTCCTGCGTCGGCGCGTGCCCAAGCGGCGCGCTGAGCGCGGCAAGCGACGCGATGCGGCTGGGCTTCATCGAGAAAAGCTGCGTGCAGTGCGGCCTGTGCGCCGCGTCCTGCCCGGAAAATGCCGTCACGCTGATGCCGCGCCTGCGTCTCGATGAGTCGGCACGGCGCACCGTGCCGCTGAAGGAAGCCGAGATCTTCCATTGCATCCGCTGTGCGCAGCCGATGGGCGCAAAGCCGCTCATCGACGCGATGTTCACGCGCCTCGCGAGCCACGCGATGTTCGCCGGCGAGGCCGAGCGCCAGCGCCTGCACATGTGCGGCGACTGCCGCGTCGTCGATCTGATGCATAGCGAAAACGGCCTCAAGGCCTGGAACATGACCGAATGAACGCACCGCAAGCCGCCATCCTTCGCGCGCCCGGGTCCGCCCCTTCCGCTTCGCCGCCCGAGAGCGCCGAGGACGCCGCCCGCGCCGAACACTATGCGCTGCTGGCCCGCCTGTTTTTCGCCGCTCCCGATGCGCCGCTGCTCGCCGCGCTCGTCGTGGCCAGCGACGTCTTTGGTGTTGGCGATTCGCCGTTTGGGGTCGCATGGGCGGAACTTGCAAACGCCGCACGGCGTACCGACGCCCAAAGCGTGCACGACGAATACGAAGCACTGTTCCAGGGCATCGGCCGGCCGGAAGTGATGCTGTACGGCTCGTTCTATCTCGCCGGCTTCCTGATGGAAGAGCCGCTCGCGGATCTGCGTGACGACCTCGCCGAACTCGGCCTCGCCCGCCGCGGCGGCGTCACGGAGACCGAGGACCATGTCGCTGCGCTCGCCGAAGTGATGTGCCATCTCGTCATCACCGGCGCCGATGCCGCCGGCCTCGCGCGCCAACGGGCGTTTTTCGTGCGCCATCTGCAGCCGTGGTACGCCCGCCTGGCCGATGCGCTGGCTGCGTCGCCGCGAGCGTCTTTCTATGCCCGGGTCGGCGCGCTGGCGCGGGCGTTCTTCGACGTCGAGCGCGAAGCTTTCGCAATGGATTAGGCCGCTTGGGTCCGCGTTCGCAGGCTCGGGATCGCGAGCCACGGATCACCGGGCGACCAGTTTTGGGAGAAAAAGACATGGAAAGCAACATGCATGACCGGAAATCCGCACTGCAGCGTCGCCAATTCCTGCTGACGCTCGGCACGGGAGGTGCCGCCGCAGCGGCCGCTGTCGCCGCGGCCGCAGGCAAGACGGTGCCCGAAGCGGCGGCAGTCGTCGATGCGGCGGCACCATCGGCGCGCGACGCCGGCGTCAGCGAACACATGCGCCGTTACTACCGCAGCGCGCGGATCTAGGGAGAACACGCGATGCTCATCAAGAAGAATGCGGCGCCCGGTAACGCTTTCCGTCAGTTAGCGAGCCCGGTTGCCCGGCATCTCGGGGAGACGATGGACCGGCGCGCGTTCCTCAGGCGGTCCGGGCTCGGCGCCGGAGCAGGCGTGCTCGCGACGCAGCTGCCGTACAACCTGATCGGCAGCGCGGACGCCGCGAGTCCGGCGGCAGCGCCGGCGACCGGCGGCGGGGAAGGCGAGGAAGTCGTGCGCCGCACCGTCTGCACGCACTGCTCGGTCGGTTGCGCGATCGACGCCGTCGTCAGGAACGGCGTGTGGGTGCGCCAGGAGCCGGTGTTCGACTCGCCGCTGAACCTCGGCGCGCACTGCGCGAAAGGCGCGTCGGTGCGCGAGCACGGCCACGGCGAGCACCGGCTGAAATACCCGATGAAGCTCGTCGACGGCAAATACCAGAAGATCAGCTGGGAGCAGGCGATAAACGAGGTCGGTGACCGGCTGCTGAAAATCCGCGAGGAATCCGGTCCGGACGCGGTGTACTGGATCGGATCGAGCAAGCACAGCAACGAGCAGGCCTACCTGATGCGCAAGTTCGTGTCCTTCTTCGGCACGAACAACATGGATCACCAGGCGCGCATCTGCCACTCGACCACCGTCGCCGGCGTCGCCAACACCTGGGGCTACGGCGCGATGACGAACTCCTACAATGACATGCAGAACGCGCGAGCGATGCTGTTCATCGGCTCGAACGCGGCCGAAGCGCATCCGGTGTCGCTGCTGCACATCCTGCACGCGAAGGAGACCGGCGCGAAGATGATCGTCGTCGATCCGCGCTTCACGCGCACCGCGGCGAAAGCGGACTATTACGCGCGTATCCGCTCGGGGACCGACATCCCGTTCATCTGGGGGATGCTGTACCACATTTTCGAGAACGGCTGGGAAGACCGGGAATACATCCGCCAGCGCGTCTACGGCCTCGACAAGGTGCGCGAGGAAGTCATGAAATGGACGCCGGACAAGGTGCAGGAAGTCACCGGCATTGCGGAAGAGCAGGTCTACACGATCGCCGAGACGCTGGCGAAGAACAAACCCTCGACAGTCGTGTGGTGCATGGGCCAGACGCAACATACGGTCGGCAACGGCAATGTCCGCGCGATGTGCATCCTGCAGCTCGTGCTCGGCAACGTCGGCGTCTCGGGCGGCGGCACGAACATTTTCCGCGGTCACGACAACGTGCAGGGCGCGACCGACGTCGGCCCGAACCCGGATTCGCTGCCCGGCTACTACGGGCTCGCCGCCGGTTCGTGGCAGCACTGGTGTCGCGTCTGGGGCGTCGATTACGAGTGGGTCAAGGGCCGCTACGCGTCCGAAGAGCTGATGACGAAGTCCGGCATCACCGTGTCGCGCTGGATCGACGGCGTGCTCGAGAACCCGGCCGACATCGATCAGCCCGGCGGCAACCTGCGCGCGGTCGTCTACTGGGGGCATGCGCCGAACTCGCAGACGCGCGGCGCCGAGATGGTCGAGGCGATGAAGAAACTCGACACGCTCGTCGTCATCGACCCGTATCCGTCGGCGACCGCGTCGATGGCCGCGATGGTCAGGAAGGACGGTGTCTATCTGCTGCCCGCGGCGACGCAGTTCGAGACCTCCGGTACCGCGACGGCATCGAATCGCTCGCTGCAGTGGCGCGAGAAAGTCATCGAGCCGCTGTTCGAGTCGAAGCCCGACCAGACGATCATGTACGCGTTCGCGAAGAAGTTCGGCTTTGCCGACGAGCTCGTGAAGAACATCAAGCTCGTCAAGGACAAGCAGGGCTGGGACGAACCGGAGCCCGAAGACATCCTGCGCGAGATCAACCGCGGCACCTGGACGATCGGCTACACCGGTCAGTCGCCGGAGCGCCTGAAGCTGCACATGCAGAACATGCACACGTTCGACGTGAAGACCTTGCGCGCGAATGGCGGACCGTGCGACGGCGACTATTTCGGCCTGCCCTGGCCGTGCTACGGCAACCCCGAGCTCAAGCACCCCGGCACGCCGAACCTCTACGACACGTCGAAGCACGTCATGGAAGGCGGCGGCAACTTCCGCGCGAATTTCGGCGTCGAGAAGGATGGCGTGTCGCTGCTCGCCGAGGACGGCTCGGCGTCGAAAGGCGCCGAACTGCAGATGGGTTATCCGGAGTTTGACGACGTGCTCCTGAAGAAGCTCGGCTGGTGGGACGAGCTCAGCGACGCCGAGAAAGCCGCAGCCGAAGGCAGGAACTGGAAGACGGACCTGTCGGGGGGCATCATGCGCGTCGCGATGCAGAACCATGGCATGCATCCGTTCGGCAACGCGAAGGCGCGCGCGCTGGTGTGGAACTTCCCCGACCCGGTGCCGCTGCACCGCGAGCCGATCTACTCGCCGCGCCCCGACCTCGTCGACAAGTACCCGACGCACGAGGACAAGATGAAGTTCTGGCGCCTGCCGACGCTGTACAAGACGCTGCAGGACAAGGTCCGCGACATCTCGAAGGAGTACCCGCTAATCATGACGTCCGGTCGCCTCGTCGAATACGAAGGCGGCGGCGAGGAGACGCGCTCGAACCCGTGGCTCGCCGAGCTGCAGCAGGAGATGTTCGCCGAGGTGAACCCGAAGGACGCGAACGACGCGGGTTTCCGCAACGGCGACTACATCTGGGTCGAGTCGCCGACGAAGGCGAAGCTGAAAGTGCGCGCGCAGGTCACGCAGCGCGTCGCGCCCGGCACGGTGTTCCTGCCGTTCCACTTCTCCGGGTGGTGGCAGGGCAGGGACATGCTCGAGTATTACCCGGAAGGCGCGGCGCCGATCGTGCGCGGCGAAGCGGTCAACACCGCGACGACGTACGGTTACGACTCCGTGACGATGATGCAGGAAACCAAGACGACGCTGTGCCGCGTAGCCAAAGCCTGATGGGGAGGGGAAGAAGATGGCACGCATGAAATTCCTGTGTGACGCCGAGCGCTGCATCGAATGCAACGGCTGCGTCACCGCCTGCAAGAACGAGCACGAGGTGCCGTGGGGCGTCAATCGCCGGCGCGTCGTGACGATCAACGACGGCGTGCCCGGCGAGCGCTCGATGTCGGTCGCGTGCATGCACTGCTCGGACGCGCCGTGCATCGCGGTGTGTCCGACGAACGTCATCTATCACACTGCGGAAGGTGTCGTGCTGCACGACAAGGACGGCTGCATCGGCTGCGGCTATTGCTTCTACGCCTGTCCGTTCGGCGCGCCGCAGTTCCCGAACGGCC
Organism: Aromatoleum buckelii; assembly: GCF_012910785.2. Lineage (GTDB taxonomy): Bacteria > Pseudomonadota > Gammaproteobacteria > Burkholderiales > Rhodocyclaceae > Aromatoleum > Aromatoleum buckelii. The sequence goes on from NZ_WTVH02000008.1 coordinate 301,581, forward strand.
CGGCAGCGTTCGGCGCGCGCGGCAAGATGGACAAATGCACGTTCTGCGCCGGCGGTCCGGAAGAAAACCACTCCGAAGCCGAGTTCGAGAAGTACGGCCGCAACCGGCTCGCCCAGGGCAAATTGCCGCTGTGCGCCGAGATGTGCTCGACGAAAGCGCTGCTCGCCGGCGATGCGGCCGAACTGTCCGACATCTTCCGCGAACGCGCGCTGCGGCGCGGCAAAGGGTTCGAGGCGTGGGGCTGGATGACGGCGTATGGCAAGGACAAGGAGGAGGCGAAATGAAGCCGCGTTTTCCGCTCCGTCTCCCGGCAGCCGTCGCGGCGCTCCTGCTGCTGGCCGGCTGCAGCGAAGAGCCGCAGGTCGTGCAGTACGAGCAGGGCAAATACCAGGGCAAGGCCGATTCGCGGCCGTGGGAAGGCGGCACGTTCAATGGCGACAAGGCGGCCTGGGAGCGCGCGCTGCACGAGCGCGTCCGCAGCCAGAACGAATACCAGCGGGTCGAGTGAGGAGAGCGCGATGAGCATGAGCTTCATGCGGCGCGACGGCCGGGGCCTGCTGCTCGCGCTCGCGCTGTGGCTGCTGGCCCTGGCGGCGCCCCCGGTGCTGGCGCAGGCCGAGCCGGGCGACGAACCGGTGCAGCGCCAGCTGCGTGAACAGACCCGGCAGCGCGGAGAGTTCCAGCCGGGCGAAGAGATCCGGGAAAGTGAACAAGTCCGGCAGCGCGAACAGGTCGGGCAGCGCGAACAGACGCGGCAGCGCGAGCGCGAGCGGGCCGGACCGCTGAACGATGCGCCGATGTGGCGGCAGGCGCGCTCCGGCGAAGCGTTCTTCACGACCGTGCGCGGCCCGGAGACCGGCGTGCTGATCCAGAGCGAAGGCAACACCTGGCGTCAGCTGCGCAACGGCCCGATCAAGCAGTACGGCAGCGCCCTGCTGCTGGTCGTGCTGCTCGCGCTCGCAGTGTTCTACGCTGTGAAAGGCATCATCAGGCTGCACGCCGCGCCGACCGGGCGCCGCATCCAGCGCTTCAGCGTGTTCGAGCGGGTCGTCCATTGGGGCACCGCGATCACTTTCGTGCTGCTCGCCGTCACCGGGCTCGCGATCCTGTTCGCCAAGCATTTCGTCGCCCCGCTGCTCGGACATGACGCGCTCGGCGTGCTGCTCGTCGTCGGCAAGAACATCCACAACTACATAGGGCCGGTGTTCCTCGTGTTCACCGTGCTGATGATCCTCGCGTTCGCGCGCGACAACCTCTGGGAGGCGAGCGACCGCGTCTGGATCCGCAAGGGAGGCGGCTTCATCAGCGGCGAACACGTGCCATCTGGGCGCTTCAATTTCGGCGAGAAAGCCTGGTTCTGGGGCGGCGTCGCGTTTCTCGGCCTGATCGTTGCCGGCTCGGGGCTGGTGCTGGACTTCCCGAACTTCGGCCAGCTCCGCGTGACGATGCAATGGGCGAACGTCATCCACGCAACGGCGTCGATCCTGCTGATCGCGATGTCGTTCGCCCACATCTACCTCGGCACGATCGGCCTCGAAGGCGCATATGGGGCGATGAGGACGGGTTACGTCGACGAAACCTGGGCGAAGGAGCACCACGCGCTGTGGTACGAGGACGTGAAGGCCGGCAAGCCGCGCCATTCCTGAATCACGACGTTGCGCGCCGACGCTCCCCGGCTCGCGCGCGATACCTGAATTCCCGTCTTTCCCATCCGCAGCATTCGCGGCTAGACTAGGTCCGCCATGACTTTGTCACCATGTCATGCTCCGTGACCGCAGGCCCCAATCCGAACAGAGGAGAGATCGATGAGCAAAGTTACCCTGGGTGGCAATCCGATCGAAGTCGCCGGCAAGTTCCCGCAGCCGGGCGACACCGCGCCGCCGCTGTCGCTGGTCGGCGCCGACCTCGCCGAGGTCACGCTCGACAACTACGCCGGCAAGCGCAAGGTGCTGAACATCGTGCCGAGCCTCGACACGCCGACCTGCGCGACGTCCACCCGCAAGTTCAATGCCGAAGCGGGCAAGCTCGACAACACGGTCGTGCTGATCATCTCGGGCGATCTGCCGTTCGCAGCGAAGCGCTTCTGCGTCGCCGAAGGCCTCGACAACGTCGTCACGCTGTCGACGCTGCGCGGGCGCGAGTTTCTGAACGATTACGGCGTCGAGATCGCGTCGGGGCCGCTGAAAGGGCTTGCCGCGCGCGCCGTCGTCGTGCTCGACGAGAACAACCGCGTGCTGCATTCGCAACTCGTCGGCGAGATCAAGGACGAGCCCGATTACGCTGCAGCGCTCGCCGCGCTGAAGTAAACATCAGGACGCCTGCCGGCGCCCGCGCAGCGGCAGCAGCCCGACGAGCGCGACGGCCGCGAACGCGGCGCCGGCGATAAAAGTCGTCGCGGAACCATAGGCGTCCCACAGCGCGCCGGCGATAACGCTCGCGGCGAGCAGCGCGAGCCCCCCGACGAGGTTGAACAGGCCGAATGCGGTGCCGCGCAGCGCAGCCGGGGCCGCGTCCGCGACCAGCGCCGCAAGCAGGCCTTGCGTCATCCCCATGTGCAGTCCCCACAGCACGAGCCCGAGTGCAAGCCCGGCGAGGCCGTCGACGAGACCGAGCGCGAGGTCGGCGGCGACCAGCAGCGCGAAGCCGAGCGCGAGCAGCCGCGGGCGGTCGAAGCGATCGGCAAGCACGCCGGCCGGGTACGACGACAGCGCGTAGACGACATTCATCAGCACGAGCACGAACGGCACGAGCGTCGCCGCGACGCCGATTTCCTGCGCGCGTAGCACGAGGAAGGCCTCGCTGAAGCGCGCGAGCGTGAACACCGCCGACAGCGCGACGGTCCACCAGTATTCGGCCGGCAGGCGCCGCAGCTCGGCGACCGACAGCGGCTGGCGCACGATATCGACTCCGGCGGGTCGCGGCGCGTCGTGCACCGCGAACACGATCAGCGCGAACGCGCCGAAAGCCGGCACGACCGCGGCCCAGAATACCAGCGGGATGTTCTCGGACGTCAGCCACATCAGCCCGACTGCGAGCAGCGGGCCGACGAAGGCGCCGACGGTGTCGAGCGATTGCCGCAACCCGAACGCGGCCCCGCGCAGCTGCGGCGGCGCGAGGTCGGCGATCAGCGCGTCGCGCGGCGCACCGCGGATGCCTTTGCCGATGCGATCGACGAAGCGTGCGGCGACGACCCAGCCGAGCGTCTCGGCGAGCGGGAACACCGGTTTCGTGAACGCCGCGAGCCCGTAGCCGATCGCGGCGAGCAGCTTGCGGCGGCCGAGCCAGTCGGACAGCGCGCCGGAGAACACTTTCGTGATCGACGCGGTCGCTTCAGCGATCCCTTCGATGAAGCCGACCGCGAGCGTCGAGGCGCCGAGAGTGGTGACGAGGTAGATCGGCAGCAGCGCGTGGATCATCTCCGACGACACGTCCATCAGCATCGACACGAAGCCCAGTGCCCAGATGCCGGGAGGAAGGCGGCGTCGCGCCGCCGCGCTGGTGCTGCTGTCGTCGCCTGTCGCCATGCCGTCCGGCTCCGTTGCGAGTGGATGAAACCGTCGGCCGGATTATGCCGCGCAAAGCGGTAGCGGCAGCGTTCGCCCCGCCCAGGCGATGCGGGCGGCGGCTCACGGCAGACGGTAACAGACTGTTTGGACGACGTTTTTCCGTGGAACAGGAGTGGGAAACACTGTGCTTTCGCGCCGCAACAGCGTAAAATCCTCGCCCTTCCCGCTCGATCGGCCTTTTCGGCGCGCACTCATGCTCTATCCCTCCCGTTTCGACGTCATCGTGGTTGGCGGCGGCCATGCCGGCACCGAAGCTGCGCTCGCCGCGGCGCGCATCGGCGCGAAGACGCTGCTCCTGACGCACAACATCGAGACGCTCGGGCAGATGAGCTGCAATCCGTCGATCGGCGGCATCGGCAAGGGCCATCTCGTCAAGGAAGTCGATGCCCTAGGCGGCGCGATGGCCGCGGCAACCGATGAAGGCGGCATCCAGTTCCGCATCCTCAACGCGTCCAAAGGCCCGGCGGTGCGCGCAACGCGCGCGCAGGCCGACCGCGTGCTGTACAAGGCGGCGATCCGCCACCGGCTCGAGAACCAGCCGAACCTGTGGTTGTTCCAGCAGGCGGTCGACGACCTTACGGTGTCGGGCGACCGCGTCACCGGCGTCGTCACGCAGATCGGCCTCGCGTTCGAAGCGCCGGCCGTCGTGCTGACCGCGGGGACGTTCCTCAACGGTCTGATCCACGTCGGCCTCGACAATTATTCGGCAGGCCGTGCCGGCGATCCGCCGGCGATCTCGCTCGGGGCGAGGTTGAAGGAACTCGCGCTGCCGCAGGGGCGGCTCAAGACCGGCACGCCGCCGCGCCTGGACGCCCGCTCGATCGACTTCTCGGTGATGCAGGAGCAGCCCGGCGACGACCCGGTGCCGGTGTTCAGCTTCCTCGGCCGTGCGGACCAGCATCCGCAGCAGCTGCCGTGCTGGATCACGCACACCAACGAGGGCACGCACGACATCATCCGCGCGAATCTCGACCGCTCGCCGATGTACTCCGGCGTCATCGAAGGGGTCGGGCCGCGCTACTGCCCGTCGATCGAGGACAAGATCCACCGCTTCGCCGACAAGACGAGCCACAACATCTTCCTCGAGCCGGAAGGGCTGACGACCCACGAGATCTATCCGAACGGCATCTCGACGTCGCTGCCGTTCGACGTGCAGCTCGCGCTCGTGCGCTCGATCCGCGGGCTCGAGAACGCGTTCATCCTGCGCCCCGGCTACGCGATCGAATACGATTACTTCGACCCGAGAAACCTCAAGAGCAGCCTCGAGACGAAGAGCTTCCACGGCCTCTTCTTCGCCGGCCAGATCAACGGCACGACCGGCTACGAGGAAGCGGCCGCGCAGGGCCTTTTGGCCGGCGCGAACGCCGCGCTGCAGGTGGCCGGCCGCGAACCGTGGTGTCCGCGCCGCGACGAAGCGTATCTGGGCGTGCTCGTCGATGACCTCATCACGCGCGGCGTCTCGGAGCCGTACCGCATGTTCACGTCGCGCGCCGAATATCGCCTCTCGCTGCGCGAGGACAACGCCGACCTGCGCCTGACCGAAAAGGGCCGCGAGCTGGGCCTCGTCGATGACGTGCGCTGGGCTGCGTTCTGCGAGAAGCGCGACGCGATCGAGCGCGAGACCGCGAGATTGAAAGCGACCTGGGCGCATCCGGCGCGCGTGCCGGCGGCGGATGCCGAGCGCGTCGTCGGCAAGGCGCTCGAGCGCGAATACCGTTTCTTCGAGCTGTTGCGCCGGCCGAACACGCGCTACGCGGAGCTGATGAGCCTTCCCGGAGCGCCGGAAAACCCCGAGACCGACCCGCAAGTCATCGAGCAGATCGAGATCGCGGCGAAATACCAGGGCTACATCGACCGCCAGCAAGGCGAAGTCGCGAAGCAGCTGCAGGCCGAATCGACGCTGCTGCCGGCCGATCTCGACTACAGCCGGGTGCGCGGCCTGTCGAAGGAAGTGCAGCAGAAGCTGAACCTGCACAAGCCCGGGACGCTCGGCCAGGCCGGACGCATCCAGGGCGTCACGCCGGCGGCGATTTCGCTGCTGATGGTGTGGCTCAAGCGCCGCGACCTGGCTGCGGCAGCGGGCGTGGACGACACCGGACTGCCGGCGCCCGACGGCGAGGGCGAGGCCGCGCCACGGATGCGTCGGGTATGAGCGCTGCAACCCTCGAGCAGGGCCTCGCGGAGCTGGGCCTGCATCTTTCGCCGGAGACGCAGGCACGGCTCGCCGCGTTCGCCGCGCTGCTGCAGAAATGGAACCGGGTGTACAACCTCACGTCGATCCGCGACGCCGGCCAGGTCGTCACGCACCACCTGCTCGATTCGCTCGCGGTGCTGCCGCATCTCGCCGGCATCGCGACGCTCGCCGATGTCGGTTCGGGTGGCGGCCTGCCGGGAATTCCGCTCGCGCTCGCCGCACCGGATTGCCATCCCGCCCTCGCGGTGACGTCGATCGAGACCGTCAACAAGAAAGCGAGCTTCCAGCAGCAGGCGAAGATCGAACTCGGGCTCGCGAACTTCACGGTCGTGAACGAGCGCGTCGAAAACGTCCGGCCGGAGGCAAAATTCGACGCCGTGATCTCGCGCGCTTTCTCCGAACTGTCGGATTTCGTCGGCCTGACCGCGCATCTCTTGCGCCCCGGCGGACGTTTCCTTGCGATGAAGGGCGTGTATCCTCGCGAGGAAATCGCGCGCCTGCCGGCGGGTTTCCGCGTCGTCGAGGGGCACCCGCTGACGGTGCCGAGGCTCGGCGCCGAACGACACCTGATCATCCTCGAAAGGAACTGAATGGCCCGAATCTTCTGCGTTGCAAACCAGAAAGGCGGCGTCGGCAAGACGACGACTTGCGTCAACCTCGCCGCCGCGCTCGCACAGGCCGGCCAGCGCACGCTGCTCATCGACCTCGATCCGCAGGGCAACGCGACGATGGGCAGCGGCGTCGACAAGCGGGCGGTGACGAAGTCGGTGTACCACGTGCTCGTCGGCCTCGCGACGCTCGACGAAGCGTGTGTCACGTCGCCTTCGGGCGGCTACGACGTGTTGCCGGCGAACCGCGACCTCGCCGGCGCCGAAGTCGAACTCGTCGGCCTCGAACGGCGCGAGAACCGCCTGCGCGACGCGCTCAGGGCCTCCGGCGCCGATTACGACCTCGTCCTGATCGACTGCCCGCCGTCGCTGTCGATGCTGACCTTGAACGGGCTGTGCGCGGCCCACGGCGTCATCATCCCGATGCAGTGCGAGTATTTCGCGCTCGAAGGCCTGTCCGACCTCGTCAACACGATCAAGAAAGTGCATTCGAACCTGAACCGCGAGCTGGGCATCACCGGCCTCTTGCGCGTCATGTTCGATGCACGGATGACGCTGCAGCAGCAGGTCTCCGCGCAACTCGAAAGCCATTTCGGCGACAAGGTGTTCCGCGCGATCGTGCCGCGCAACGTGCGCCTAGCCGAAGCGCCCAGCCACGGCATGCCGGGCGTGGTGTTCGACAAGGCAGCCAAAGGGACGCAGGCCTACATGGCTTTCGCCGCCGAGATGATCGAACGTGTCAGAACGCCGTGAGCGACCATGAAGCCGAGCGAAGCTTTGCGCCGCCACCGTGCTGAGATCCTCGCGCTCGCGACTCGTCATCGTGCGCACAACGTGCACGTGTTCGGATCGGTGAGCCGCGGCGACGACAGCGATCTCGATCTGCTCGTCGAATTCGGTCCCGACGCGAGTTTGTTCGACGCTTTTGCGCTTCAGGAGGAACTCGAATCGCTGCTCGCGCTGAAGGTCGAAGTGGCAACGCCGGACGGCCTGCACCCGTTGATCCGGACCGAAGTGATGCGCGAGGCGAGGCCGCTGTGAGCCGAAAGGAAAAGCGCGCGGTTCCGCTGCTGATTGCCGATCTCGTGCAGGCCGCGAGGGAGATCGCCGAATACGCGGCGATCGAGCGAGGGGACTTTCTCGCCAATCGCATGCGGCAGCGCGCCGTGATCCAATGCTTCGAGGTGATCGGCGAGGCGACGAAGAAGCTGCCGGCCTTTTCGGGCCGCACACCCTGCGCTTCCCTGGCGTTACATGGCGGCGTTTCGCGACAAGCTCATTCACGATTATTTCGAGGTCGACTTGGACTTGGTGTGGAACACTGCAACCCGCGAGATTCCCGCAATGATTCCGTTGCTGGAAAAACTCGGCAACCTGCCCATTAAAGACGTTTGAAGATGACCCGATCCAGACTCAAAGGCCTCGGCCGCGGCCTCGACGCGCTGCTTGCCGGGAACCAGGATGACGACGCCGAGCGCGGCGAACTGCAGGCGCTCGCGGTCGGCGACCTGCGGCCCGGCAAGTACCAGCCGCGCACGCGCATGGACCCGGGTTCGCTCGAGGAGCTCGCGGCGTCGATCAAGGCGCAAGGCGTGATGCAGCCGATCCTCGTGCGGCCGGTCAATGGCTCGGCGTACGAGATCATCGCCGGCGAGCGGCGCTGGCGCGCAGCGCAGATCGCCGAGCTCGCCGATGTGCCGTGCCTGGTGCGCGAGATCCCGGACGAAGCGGCGCTGGCGATGTCGCTGATCGAGAACATCCAGCGCGAGGACCTCAACCCGCTCGAGGAAGCGGGCGGCATCCAGCGCCTCATCGACGAGTTCGGCATGACGCACCAGCAGGCTGCCGATGCGGTCGGGCGTTCGCGACCGGCGGCGTCAAACCTATTGCGTCTGCTCAATCTCGCCCGCCCGGTGCAGGAGCTGCTGATGGCAGGCGACATCGACATGGGCCATGCGCGCGCGATGCTGCCGCTCGACGGCGCCGGCCAGATCCAGCTCGCGAACCACGTCGCGGCGCGCGGGCTGTCGGTGCGCGACACCGAGCGCCTCGTGCAGCAGACGCTGAATCCGCGCCAGAAGAAGGCCGAGCGCGAACCCGATCGCGACCTGCTGCGGATCGAAGAGGACATCGCGGACGTGCTCGGGGCGACCGTCAGGATCAAGGCGAACAAGAAAGGCGCCGGCGAAGTGACGATCCGTTTCGGCAGCCTCGACCAGCTCGACGGGTTGCTCGAGAGCCTCGGCGCGTCGAAGAGAGGCGGGTAGGCGGTCACATGGCGGGTCGGACTCGGAGGCGCAGCGAGACGGCTTCGCATTGACTTGCTTGCGGGGTGTACCAGAATGACAGGGGCACGGCTCGCACGCTGAAGCGGCGGACGGGGACGCTTCGATCGGCAGGGAGGACGGCGATGATCTTCCGGCAGCTCTTCGAACCGCTGTCGAGCACCTACACATACCTGCTCGGCTGCGAGGACACCGGCGCGGCCGTGCTGATCGACCCGGTCGTCAACGCGATCGAGCGCGACCTCGCGCTGATCGCCGAACTGCGGCTACGGCTCGAACTCACGCTCGACACGCACATCCATGCGGACCACATCACTGCGGCGCGCCACCTGAAAGAGCGTGTCGGCAGCCGCATCGCCGCGCCGGCGATCGACCGGCTGCCGTGCGTCGAAGTGCCGGTCGAAGAAGGCCGGCCGGTCGCGGTCGGCAGCATTACGCTGCAGCCGCTGCACACTCCCGGCCACACTGACGGGCATTTCGCCTACGTGTGTGGCGACCGGGTGTTTACCGGCGATGCGCTGCTGATCGACGGCTGCGGCCGCACCGATTTCCAGAGCGGCGACGCGGCGGCGCTGTACCGCAGCGTGCGCGAGAAACTTTTCACGCTGCCCGACGAGCACCTCGTCTATCCGGCGCACGACTACCAGGGCCGCCGGGTGTCGTCGATCGCGCAGGAACGCACCCGCAATCCGCGCCTCGGCGGCGAGCGCACGCTCGACGAGTTCCGCGACATCATGGCCGAACTGAAACTGCCCTACCCGAAGTTCATCGACTACGCGGTGCCCGGCAACCGCGAATGCGGCGTCTGTCCGCAGGGGCTGCCCGACGAACTCCAGGCCTACTGCGGACGCATGAGCGAAAGCCGGCAAGGCTAACCGCCGCGACACACACACTGCCGTTCCCCGGGCGGGCGGTGCCCTCCCGGGGAACGGCAGTGCCGGCGTAGCCCGCGCTCTCCGCCGGCGCTTCGCCCGCCCTTCGCCCCTCCCGCACTCCCCGCAACTCCTGCAGCCCCGGCACGCTCCGGTCGATGGCCGCCGCGTGCAGTTCGAAAAATCCCTTGACTTCCCTTCCTTGAAGGCCACAATACCATCCATATGGATGGAGAGGAGATGGTAATGAGCGTACATGAGCTGCGCCCGAAAGCGGGAGAGACGACCGAGAAGATCACGATCAATCTCGGCGTCATCGACCTCGGGCAGATCGATCTGTTGGTACAGGAGGGCTTTTATTCGAACCGCACCGACTTCATCCGCACGGCGATCCGCAACCAGCTCGTCACGCACAACGAAGTGATCCGCAGCACCGTCGCCCGCAAGGCCTTCGTCCTCGGCCTGCAGCACTACACGCGCCGCGATCTCGAAGCGGTGCAGGCAGCCGGCGAGCAGCTCGACATCCAGGTGCTGGGGCTGGCGAGCATCGCCGCCGACGTGCCGCCCGAACTCGCGCTCGCGACGATCGAATCGATCGTCGTGCTCGGCGCGCTGCATGCCAGCGCAGCGGTCAAGGCCGCGCTGGCAGACCGAATCAGGTGACCGCTTTCGCGGTCCGCAAGGAGATTCAAGCCATGAATGCCAGACTCAACCCCAATCTGCTCAATCCCGACCTGCTCGAAGCCACGCGGCTGACGCGCGCCGGTCAGCTGCTCGAAGCGACCGCGCTGATCCAGCGCGCTCTCGGCGGGCGATTCGCGCCGTCGCCTGCCACCGTGCGGGCGGCCGCCACCGCTACGCCCGCTACGGACCGGGCAGGGGAGCCCCCGCTCGAAGGCAGCTGCCGCGTCATCGACATCGGCCCGTTCGTCGCCGACGCCGAGCCGCAGCCCACGCACCGGGATCATGCCGACACGACCGCCAAAGCCGCCGAGCCGGCGGCAGAAGCGGTTGTCTCGCCCCTGACTTCACGCCTGGGGGCGGCGCTGCGCGACAAATTGTTCAAGTTTCGTGGCGCAGTCCCGGCATTCGAGCCGATCGTCCCGGGCGCGGCGCCCGAAGCGCTGCCGGACGGTGCGCGCTTCATCAGCGGCTCCTACACGAACGACGCCGGCACGCGCAGCTACAAGCTGTACGTGCCGAGCAACTATGGCGGCGAGCCGGTGCCGCTGGTCGTCATGCTGCATGGCTGCACGCAGAACCCGGACGACTTCGCCGCCGGCACACGCATGAACGAGCTGGCCGAGCAGGAGCCTTGCCTCGTGCTCTATCCGGCGCAGTCGGCGGGCGCGAACGGGTCGAAATGCTGGAACTGGTTCAAGCCTTCGGACCAGCGCGCGGGGCAGGGCGAGCCGTCGCTGATCGCCGGGATGACGCGCGAAATCGCCGCAAGCTACCACGTCGATCGGCACCGCATCTACATCGCGGGCCTGTCGGCAGGCGGCGCAATGGCGACGACGATGGCGACGACCTACCCGGATCTCTACGCCGCTGCCGGCATCCATTCGGGCCTGCCGCATGCGGCCGCGCACGATCTGCCGTCGGCGCTCGCGGCGATGCAGCAGGGAAGCGCACGCGCGGCCGGTGTCCGGGCGGCGAGCGCCGGGACGAGCCGGGAAACGCCTCACCCCGTGCCGGTCATCGTCTTCCACGGCGACCGCGACACGACCGTTCATCCGCGCAACGGCGAGCAGGTGATCGTGCAGTTTGCGCCTACAGGCGTGCGCACCGGTTCAGCCGGTGCAGGGGCGAAGCCGCGTGCGAGCATCGAACGGGGCCAGGTGCCGAACGGGCGTGCCTACACCCGGACGACCTATCACCACCCGAACGGCTCGCCCCACGTCGAGCAGTGGACGGTGCATGGCGCCGGCCACGCGTGGTCCGGCGGCAGCTCGCGCGGCTCCTACACCGACCCGCAGGGCCCGGACGCAGCGAAGGAAATGCTGCGCTTTTTCCTCGCCCATCCGGCCGGCGGCAAAGCGGCGCCGGAGCCGGGACGCGCGATGTAATCGACGACCGGGCGCTCGCAGGCCCGGCCCCTGCCAGCAATGGCCCGACGCGCCGCAATCGTCATGCGGCATGCGAGTTGGCAGGATGTTCACCGGCCCCCCGCCCGCCCGGCCGCTGACGCGCACCGGGCGGTGCTTATTCGGCGTCGGCGACTTCCTGTTTGCGTGGACGGCGGCTGCGCGATGCGGGCTTGCGCGCCGCCTTGGCGACCGTCTCGGTCGTCACTGCGGGAGCAGGCGGTTCCGCGGGAACCGGACTTTCGGTCGGCGCGCGAGCTTCCGCAGCGGCTTCGGCGGCCGGCGGCACGAGCGCTTCGGCCTTCTTTGCCGCGGGCTTGCGCGGGCCGCGTCCCTTGCGTCGTGCTTCCGGCTCGCGATGCGCTTCCACCGGCAGCGAAGTTCCTTCCGCGACTGCCGCTTCGGTCGGTTCCTGCGCCGGGATCGTCGCAGCTTCTTCAGTCACGTTGAGCGGCGGCGGCACGGCGAATGGCTGTGGCTGCACCGGTGCGGCAGGGGTTTCCGGCTCTGCAGTCTCCTGCGCCAAAGCTGGCGCCGTCGGCTTTACGGCCTGTTTGCGCCCGCCCCGACTCCGACGCCGCGGTTCGTGCTGGACGGCCGGCTCCTCGGCGGCGGGCGCCGCCGTGACGACGGGTTCGGCGGTGACAGGCTCGGCGATGGCAGGTTCGGCGACAACTTCGGGCGAAGCGGGCGCTTCGAGCGAGGGGGTGTCGGCCGGCTTGCGGCTTCCCCGCCCGCGTCGCGACTCGTGCCGGCCGCTCGCCGGCGCGCGCGCTTCGGTGACGATCTCGACGACGACCGGCGCCGGCTCCGCTCCTGCGTCGTGCGCTGCGGCGCCTCCGTTGCTGCGATAGACGTAGGCGCCGGACTTCTCGTCGCGGCCGAATTCGAGCAGGCCGCGCGCCTGCGCTTCTTCGAGCAGGTTGCCGAACGCGCGGAAGCCGTAGTACGACTCGTTGAAACCCGGTTTGCGCCGCTTGATCGCTTCCTTGAGCATCGACGCCCAGATCTTGCCGCTGTCGCCGCGTTCGGCGACCAGCGCGTCGAAAGTATCCACCGCCAGTTCGATCGCCTGCGTCTTGCGCGCTTCCTGCTCGTCCTTGCGGCCTTTTTCCTCGTCGGGCGAGCGCTTCGCCGCGGGCTGTGCTTCACGCGTGTCGCGCTTGGCCGCCGCGCGCTGGCTCTCGCGCACCAGGTCGTCGTAGAAGATGAATTCGTCGCAGTTCGCGATCAGGAGGTCCGACGTCGATTGCTTGACGCCGACGCCGATCACCTGTTTCGCGTTCTCGCGCAGCTTCGACACCAGCGGCGAGAAGTCGGAGTCGCCGCTGATGATGACGAAGGTGTTGACGTGGGATTTCGTGTAGCACAGGTCGAGCGCGTCGACGACGAGCCGGATGTCGGCCGAGTTCTTGCCCGACTGGCGCACGTGCGGGATCTCGATCAGCTCGAAGTTCGCCTCGTGCATCGTCGCCTTGAAGCCCTTGTAGCGGTCCCAGTCGCAATACGCTTTCTTGACGACGATGCTGCCTTTGAGCAGCAGCCGCTCGAGCACGCGCTTGATGTCGAACTTCTCGTAATTGGCGTCGCGCACCCCGAGCGCGACGTTCTCGAAGTCGCAGAACAGCGCCATGCTGGCGGTTTCGTGCGGTGATGCCATGATGTTCTCCAGTGAGGCCCGTGGCGGTACGGGGACAAGCGTCGTTTTTGCGATTATCTCCGAACCGGGCCCGCGGGGTGACGGCGATCGTCCGCGCGCCGGCAGGCGCGGCAGGACAGGGCTTCCGATCTGCGCTGCGGCTCGCTCAGCGGGCGCGCGTCATCCGGCGGCGACAGCGCACGGGATCAGGTGGTAAAAAACTTCCGCCGGCATCGGCCGTCCGAACAGGAAACCCTGCCCCGAGCTGCAGCCGTGGGCGAGGAGGAACTCGTGCTGCGCCCGGGTTTCGACGCCCTCGGCAAGCAGCGACAGGCGCAGGCTGCGGGCCATCGCGATGATGGCCTGGACGATTGCGGTGTCGTCGCCGTCCGCAGGAATACCTTGAATGAATGAACGGTCGATTTTCAGCGTGTCGATCGGGAAGCGCTTGAGATAGGACAGCGACGAATAACCCGTGCCGAAATCGTCGATCGCCAGCGAGATGCCTTGGCGGCGCAGGCTGGCGAGGGTCGCAGCGCTGCCGTCCGCGTCGGCCATCGCGACGCTCTCGGTGATCTCCAGTTCGAGCTGCGCGGCGCTCGCGCCGGTTTCGGCGAGGATGGTGCACACCTGCTCGACCAGGTCGCGCCGACGGAACTGGAGTCCCGACAGATTCACCGCGACTTTCAGGTCCGGCCGCCCGGCTTCGCGCCAGCGCCTGCTCTGCCGGCACGCGGCGTGCAGCACCTGCTCGCCAAGCGGCACGATCAGGCCGGTATCCTCCGCGACGGCGATGAATTCGCCCGGCAGCAGCAGGCCGCGTTGCGGATGACGCCAGCGCACCAGCGCTTCGGCGCCGGTCAGCGCGCCCGTCGCGAGGTGCACCTGCGGCTGGTAATGGACTTCCAGTTCGCCGTTGGCGAGCGCGTGGCGCAGCTCGCTTTCGATCGTCAACCGACGCCGGGCATGGTGGTCCATTTCCGGTCCGTAGAAGCAGTAGTTGTTACGGCCGCGCTCCTTCGCGCGGTACATCGCGATGTCCGCATTCTTGAGCAGGGTCTCCGGGTCGCGCCCGTCGCGCGGCGCCAGCGCGACGCCGATGCTCGCCGACAGCGGCAGTTCGACGGTGCCGATGCGCACGCTTTCGGACAGCCGGTCACGCAGCTTCCCGGCGAGGCGCGCCGCGTCCTCGACGCTCGCAAGGTCTTCGAGGAGCACCACGAACTCGTCGCCCCCGAGCCGCGCGACCGTGTCGCCGGCGCGCAGGCACGCCGACACACGGCTCGCGACTTCGCGGATCAGGCTGTCGCCGACGGCATGGCCATAGCTGTCGTTCACCAACTTGAAGCGGTCGAGGTCGAGGAACATCACCGCCGTCAGCCGTCCCCGGCTACGCGTGATCGCGTGGCTGATGCGGTCGTTGAGCAGGTTGCGGTTGGGCAGCCCGGTGAGGGCGTCGTGGCTCGCCTGATGAATCAGGCGTTTTTCGGCGCGGGTGCGGGCGGTGACGTCGTTCAGCACCCCGATGAAATGCGTGAGGTCGCCCGATTCGTTCTCGACCGGCGCGAGAAACAGCTCGACCGATTGCTGCGCGCCGTTCTCCCGTTCGAGGCTCAGCACCGTGTAGCCTTCGGTGCCGCGGCTGATCGCCTGGCAGATGTCGGTGTACCCATTGCACACTTCACCGGGCACGCCGTCGCGGCAGATGCAGGCCCTGCCCAAGGCGCTGCCGGGAGCGAAGCCGAGGATGCGCTCGAATGCCGGGTTAACGTAGATCAGCGGGTAGTCGGCGCAGCTGGCGTCGGCGATGAACACGCCGTTGACGCTGGACTCGATCGCGCGGTCGCGCAGCGCGATGCTGCGCTTGTCGGCATGGATATAGGTGTCGAGCGTCAGGCACAGGTCGAACACGACGACCTTGAGCAGCGAATCGCAGGCGGCGAGAAACCGGTCGCGCTCGCCGCCCGCCTGGTCCCACAGTGCCGGCAGCATGTCGGCGAGGTATTTGCGGAAAGCCCCGACGTACCATTTCGGTTCGAGGCCGATCTGCGCGTGCACGAGCCCGACCTTGAGGCGCCGCTGAACGTAGTCGAAGCCGTATTCGCCTTCGGTCAGCTCGGCGAAATAGCGGTCGTGCGCGGCCTTGAGCCGGCTCACCGCGTCCTCGTCGTGGAGCAGCGCGGAGAGCGGCGCATAACTGCGCAGGTAGTCGTAGAACGCGTCGGCAAATCCGCTTCGCGCTTCGGCGACGCCTGCGTCCATCGCGCGCAGGCGCACGACGTCCGCTTCGCCGAAATCGAGGAAACGCTTGCGCTCGGCGATCTCGGCGGCGTCCAGCCCCAGCTCGCGGGCGGTATTCTCCATCATCCGTGCGCGGCCGCTTCGGTCGCCGCGAGGCGCGCCTGCAGGCGGGCGTTCTCTTCGGCGAGTGCTGCCCGCCGGGGTTCGGCCGGATGGGAGGCCTTCTTGTAGGTCGCAAAAAACATGGGTTCTTCCGCGGTCGAAAAGGGATGACGCAGTAGGCGGGGTGAGGCAAGAGGCGAGCAGTCTAGTCAGCTATTTCGGGAGTGTCTTGACCACGCGCAATAATCGTCGGGCGCCGCGTGACGGAACGCACGACGGCGGAATTTGCGTCCCCCTGGCCGGGGCGCGCGAGCATCGCGAGCGCGGAAGCGATGCGACAAGTCGCCTGCAGCGCGGTCAAACGGCGTGCGCGCCTGCGTCGGGCAGCGCCGGACTGGAGCGAGGAATGCGGAAACTTTCCGAATACGTCGAGATGGCGGCCACCGAATACCTGCACGAGACGGGCAGGGTCGAACTCGATCCGCGCTGGATCGCCGAGTTCTTCCAGGACCAGGGCGTGCTCGACGACTATCCGCTGCTCGACCTCGTCGCGTTCCATGGGCTCGTGCAGAAAGCGCTCGACGTCAAGTCGGAGCGCGCGAACAAGCAGGCGCAGCGGCACATCGAGAAAGTCATGGATGTCGTCAGGCGCCGGCGGCGCAAGTGACGGCTGCGCTCGCGCGAACCCGGGCGGCGAAATGCGCTCGTAGACGACTGGAGGAAGCACGATAGACTGGCTGGAAAGCGACGCGAACCGGGTTCATGTCGCGCCAGAAGGAGATGATCGAGGGTGAGCCAATCCGGAATATTCGGACTTTTTTCTGTTTTTCTGAGTGCCCCCACGAAACGACTTTGCCGTTTCCTCCCCTCGCGGGGGGCAGGAAACGTTGGGGCGGCCCGGCGTTTTCTTGAGAACCGCGTGGCAGGATGCGGGCGCGTGGTGGTTTTCTGCGTCGCAGTGCTGGGCGCGGGCGCAGCCGCGGCCGAGCCGCTGTGGTTCGACGGCGGACGACCGAATGCGCAGGCGTGGCAGGCCGTCGAGATCCTCGCGGCGGCTGCCGAAGACGGGCTCGACGCGCGCGATTACGATGCTGAAGGGCTGCAGCGCGCGGTTGCCGATGCGGCCGATGGGTGGGCGTGGGCAGACGAGGACGTCGCGCAGCTCGATATCGCGCTGACGGCGGCGATGCAGCGGTACCTGACGGACTTGCGTTTCGGTCGCGTCGACCCGCGCCAGGTTCATGCGAATTTCGTCGCGACGGCCGGGGACGGTTTCGATCCCCTCGTCTACCTGTACGCAGCCGTGATCGAGCGCCGCCTGCCGGATGCGGTGCGTGCTGCCGCGCCGGTGCTGCCGCTTTACGCGAACGTGCGCGAAGCGCTGCGGCGCTACCGCAACCTGGCGCGCGATCCGTCCGGGATCGCGCCGTGGCTCGCCGCGCTGCCGCGTCCGCTGCAGCGCAAGCTGGAGCCGGGGCAAGCGTATGCGGGAATGGCGGTTCTCGTGCAGCGCCTGGTCGCGCTCGGTGACCTGCCGCCCGCCACGCCGGTGCCGCTGTACTACGAGGGCGCGGTCGTCGAAGGCGTCAAGGCTTTCCAGCGGCGCCACGGACTTGCCGAGGACGGTGTCGTCGGCAAGGCGACGCTCGAACAGCTCGACGTGTCGCCGGCTGCCCGGGTGCGGCAGATCGAGCTGACGCTGGAGCGCCTGCGCTGGACGCCGCTGCTGCAGGGGCCGCGCATGATCGTCGTCAATGTCCCGGAATTCGTGCTGCGGGCCTACGAGGCGCGCGATGGGCGAGTCGAAGTCAAGGCGGCCATGAAAGTCATCGTCGGCAGCGCACTCGACACGCGCACGCCGATTTTCGACGAGGACATGCGCTTCATCGAGTTCAGTCCCTACTGGAACGTCCCGCCTTCGATCGCACGGGCGGAGACGATTCCCAGGCTGCGCCAGGACGCGGCCTATCTCGATCAGCAGGGCTTCGAATTCGTCGCCGGCGACGGGCAGGTGATCACGACGTTCGCACCGGAATACCTGGACGCAGTGCTGCGCGGCGAGATGCGCATCCGCCAGCGGCCCGGACCGGCGAACGCGCTCGGTGACATCAAGTTCATTTTCCCGAACAACAACAACATCTTCCTGCACCACACTTCGACACCCCGCCTTTTCGGCAAGGATCGGCGCGATTTCAGCCACGGCTGCGTGCGCGTCGAGGAACCGGTGGCGCTGGCGAGATTCGTGCTGCAGGATGACCCGGACTGGAGCGAAGAGCGCATCCGCACGGCGATGACCCAAGGCGTGTCGAAGACGCTGCGGCTGCGCGAACCTTTGCCGGTGGTGATTGCCTACAGCACGGTCCTGGTCAAAAGCGACGGTCTGGTCTATTTTTTCCGGGACATCTACGGCCACGACAAATTGCTCGATGCCGCGTTGCGGCAGCCCGCCCGCAGCGGCCCGTCGTCTCTTGCGCAGCAGTGAGGGTGCGACACCCGATCCTGACACTGACCCTGACCCTGGAACTTTGCAGATGAAGCAGACCGTGCATTCCCGACGCCATTTTCTCCGTCAAACCGCCAAGCTGGCCGTCGCCGGCGCGGCGCTGCCTTTCGCGCGGCCGGCGAGCGCTTCGGTGCGCGACGCGCGCAGCCTCGCGTTCGACCACACCCACACCGGCGAGCGCGTCTCCGTCGTGTATGCCGTCGGCGAGCGATACGTGCCGGAGGCGCTGACGAAGCTCAACCGTTTCATGCGCGATCATTATTCCGGCGAAGTCGGCCACATGGACCCCCAGCTCTTCGATCTCCTCTACCGGCTGAAGCTCACGCTGGGCTCGCGCGAGTCGTTCCAGGTGATTTCGGGCTACCGCTGCCCGACCACCAATTCGACGCTGCGCAACACGCGCGGCGGCGGCGTCGCCAAGCGCAGCCTGCACATGGACGGCAAAGCGATCGACGTGCGCATCGCCGACACGCCGCTTGCCGACCTGCGCGACGCGGCGCTGTCTCTCGGGATCGGCGGCGTCGGCTACTATCCGCACGACCAGTTCGTGCACCTCGACACGGGCCGCGTACGCAGCTGGTGAGCCTGCGGCGATGGTGCGGCGGCGCCTCGGCCGGGAACCCGGTGGAGATTAACCCGGCAGCCAAATACCGTTCGGGCTGAGCTTGTCGAAGCCTTGGCAGCGCCCTTCGACAAGCTCAGGGCGAACGGTTGTATTTGATTGCCGCCTTGATAAGGATCCGCGACGATATTTCGGCGAAGGCGGGCCGCGACAGCGAAATGCTGCGCTGCGGTGGTTATCATGCGCCACGTCCAACGAAAGCCCGCCCATGATCACGCTCAAGAACGTCACGCTGCGCCGCGGTGCCAAGGTGTTGCTCGACACCGCTTCGGTCACGCTCAATCCCGGTGAAAACGTCGGCCTCGTCGGCCGCAACGGCGCCGGCAAATCCAGTCTGTTCGGCCTGCTCACCGGCGTGCTGCACGAGGACGCCGGCGATTATTCGATCCCGTCGCAGTGGCGCATGGCACAGGTCGCGCAGGACATGCCGGAAACCGCGCAGAGCGCGACCGACTTCGTCATCGACGGCGACACGGTCCTGCTGGCCGCCCGCGCCGAGGTGCACGCCGCCGAGGCCAGCGACGACGGCATGCGCATGGCGCACGCCTACATGGCGCTCCATGACGCCGGCGCGCACGACGCCGAAGCGCGGGCGCAGGCGCTGATTCTCGGGCTGGGGTTTCGCAGCGCCGAGCTCGCGAACCCGGTCAACAGCTTTTCCGGAGGTTGGCGCATGCGCCTGCAGCTCGCGCGCGCGCTGATGTGCCCGTCCGATCTGCTGCTGCTCGACGAGCCGACGAACCACCTCGACCTGGACGCGCTGGTGTGGCTCGAAGCGTGGCTCAAGCGCTACGCCGGCACGCTGGTCGTGATCAGCCACGACCGGGAATTCCTCGATGCGGTGACGCAGGTCACGCTGCACATCGACAACGCCCGGCTGGTGCGCTACGGCGGCAACTACAGCGCTTTCGAGGACATGCGCGCCGAGCAGCTGGCATTGCAGCAGTCGGCACTGGCCCGGCAGCAGGACAGGATCGCTCACCTGCAGAAGTTCATCGACCGCTTCAAGGCCAAGGCGAGCAAGGCGAAGCAGGCGCAAAGCCGCGTCAAGGCGCTGGAGCGGATGGAGCGCATCGCGCCGGTCCTTGCCGATGCGGAGTTCAACTTCGAATTCCAGGAACCGGCCAACCTGCCGAACCCGATGCTGTCGATGCAGGACGCGAGCTTCGGCTATCCGCCGCCGCAGGATGCGGCTGCCGGAACCGCGCCTGCCGTCATCGTGCGCCACATCAACCGCTCGGTGCACGCCGGCCAGCGCATCGGCATCCTCGGCGCGAACGGCCAGGGCAAGTCGACGCTGGTCAAGACGGTCGCCCGCACGCTCGACGTCCTCGGCGGCGAGATCACCGAAGGCAAGGGCCTGAACATCGGCTATTTCGCGCAGCAGGAACTCGACGTGCTGCGCCCGCAGGACACGCCGCTCGAGCACATGATACGGCTGGCGAAGGAAACCCTCGCCAGCGGGCGCAGCGGCTGGATCGCCGCGCGCGAACAGGACTTGCGCAACTTCCTCGGTACGTTCAACTTCAGCGGGGACATGGTCAAGCAGGCGGTCGGCACGATGAGCGGCGGCGAAAAGGCGCGACTCGTGCTGTGCATGATCGTCTGGCAGCGCCCCAACCTGCTGCTGCTCGACGAGCCGACCAACCACCTCGACCTGGCGACGCGCGAAGCGCTCAGCGTCGCGCTCAACGAGTTCGAAGGCACGGTCATGCTGGTCAGCCACGACCGCGCGCTGCTGCGCGCAGTGTGCGACGAATTCTGGCTGGTCGCGCGCGGCGGCGTCGAGCCGTTCGACGGCGACCTGGACGACTACCAGCGCTACCTGCTCGACGAGGCACGACGATCGCGCGACACGTCGGCGAGCGCGCGGCAAAAACGGGCTGCGTAGGCCGGCACGATCCCCGCATCCGCTTTGCAACCACGACAGAGGCAAGCCATGTTGATGACCACGACTCCGACCATCGAAGGCAGGACGATCCGCAGCTATCACGGTGTCGTCGCCGGCGAGGCGATCATCGGCGCGAACGTCTTCAAGGACATGTTCGCCGCCGTGCGCGACATCGTCGGCGGGCGTTCGGGCTCGTACGAAAAAACCTTGCGCTCGGCCCGCGAAACCGCTTTCGCGGATCTTGCCGAAGCGGCCAGCCGGCTCGGCGCGAATGCCGTCGTCGGCGTCGATATCGACTACGAGGTGCTGGGCGAAAAGAACGGCATGCTGATGGTCGCGGTCAGCGGCACGGCCGTGACGCTCGTGTAGACGCTTCCCGCCGCCACGCTCGAGGCGCCTGCGCGGCGTTCCCGGCATCTGCGGCGGAAAAAGCGCGGCACCCGGTTGACGCGACCGGGGTCCGCGCGGCTATAATCCGCGCCCCTTTCGCGTTCCTGGCTCCGCCTCGGCGGCTCGCACTTTCAGGACGTACCGATGCCTTGGTGGTGAAATTGGTAGACACGCTATCTTGAGGGGGTAGTGTCGAAAGACGTGCGAGTTCGAGTCTCGCTCAAGGCACCAATTCTTCGATGTCCCAAGCCCCTAAGCGGTGCGGGTCGGTCCCCGGCAGCGCAGCGTGCGGCCTTCCCGCAACTCTGAGGCAGGTCTCCTGCTGCAACACATGCAGCGATGGGCCGTCAGTTCGGCGGCAGATACATCGGGTAAAGGATTTCTTCTTCGCGGCGAATCCGGGCGGCGAGCGCCTCGCCGATCGCGTCGAGGTCCGAGCCGAACTGCGCCGCCAGTTCCGGATGGCTCCCTATCTGCCGGTATCGGTCGAGAAAGCCAACGACGGCGCGGCCGATGTCGTCCATCTCGTGACGAAAACCATGCATCAAGTCGTGGCTGACCGCATCAGTCTTCAGGAAATGTTCCAGGTAGACGTACAGCCGGACGTTTTCCTTGAGCAGGTGATCCATCAGCCCGATGCGCAACCGGTCCAGTTGCGTCTGCGCGAGCGAAAGGTTCCCCGCGTTGCGTGCCGCGACGATTGCGGTAAAGATCCCGAGCAGCTGCTGGTGATCTTTCTTCAGCGTGGTGATCAGCTGCGGGTCGTGCCGGATCTGCGTGCCGGGAGCCATCGCGGCGGCGCTCGGCGCGGCAGTCCCGGGCGCGGTCGCGTCCGGAGTTTTCGCAGTCGAGGCGACTTCCTTTTTCGCGCCGAACAACCAGTCGAATAGAAACATGTCATCTCCCGTTTCGAATAACTGCCCGCACCGTAACGCAAGCACGGCTGTTTTCCTAGGGGCGGCGGATTTTCGGACACCCGCTGCCCGGCCGAAGCGTCGGCGGTGGCAAGGGCCTTTGCAGGCGCAAAAAAGAAAGCCCGAGCGCTTGCGAGCCCGGGCTGAAATCCACACCAAAGGAGGAGGGTGGAGGAGACAGGCGAAGAATAGCCGAGAGGATTGTGCGACGCAACATAAAATTTCTGTTGGCTCGATCAGGGGAATGTATGGCGATACGAGCGGCGGGCAGTGTAAGAAGGCGGCTCGAATGCTGCACCGCAACCTGGATGCGGCCGGCTCTCTTCGGGCACAACGGTTGCCTCGCTTCCTCTGCCGATGAAGAGGAGCGAGTCACCTGGGAGACGGCCATGACAAGTCAGGCGGAAAAATCATCGGGAGCGGGACGGGCGGTCGAGATTCCGGTCGCTGCGGTGCGACTGGCGGGTGAGCTGACGATTCCGGACGGCGCCGTGGGCATTGTCCTTTTCGCCCACGGCAGCGGGAGCAGCCGCCACAGCCCGCGCAACCACTTCGTCGCGCGCTTCCTCTGTGATGCCGGGATCGGCACGCTGTTGTTCGACCTCCTGAACCTCGACGAAGAGGCCGTGGACGCACGGACGGCCGAACTGCGCTTCGACATCGGGCTGCTCGCCAGCCGTCTCGGGGAAGCGACGCGCTGGCTGCGGCGACAGGCCGACGCGGGCGATCTTCCGTTCGGCTATTTCGGCGCGAGCACCGGGGGCGCTGCGGCGCTGGTCGCGGCGGCGGTGCTCGGCGACGAAGTGAAAGCAGTGGTGTCGCGCGGCGGCCGGCCGGATCTCGCGGGCGACGCGCTCGCAGCGGTGCGCGCCGCGACGCTGCTCCTCGTAGGGGGATGGGACGAGCCGGTCATCCGCATGAACCAGGAAGCGTACGCCAAGCTCTTCTGCACGAAGGCGCTGACGATCGTCCCCGGCGCAACCCACCTTTTCGAGGAGCCCGGCACGCTCGAGGCGGTCGCGCAGCACGCGGCGACGTGGTTTCGGCGGCATTTGTCGCGACAGGCGTGAAAGGACGCACGCAGAAGGCGGGCGTTCGGACCGGCGAAGGCCAAGTTCCGGTCCTGCGATTCCCCCTCCGCCCCGACGCTGCCCACCCCGAAAAGGCCGCGAAACTCCCTGGATGCGATCGGCGCCATTATCTTGGCAAGCTGATGACCGTGCCTTCGCTTCTTTGGTCCGCGCCGCCGTATCGCCTGCCATTCTGTACGTCGACGACGACCGCCTGTACGGACCCGATCGATTCATTACAGAAAGGGACGCCCGCCCCGTCGGGCAGGTCATGACCGAGCTCGACGAGCTGCCGCAACGAATCCGGCGGCAATCCGGCCTCGCAGCGCACCGCTCCGGCTGCGGACGTGACGGACAGCCGGGACGCGTCGATCGCCTGCTGGATGTCCATGCGGTGATCGACAAGGTTCAGCGTGATGTTCAGCACCGTGTTGATGATCGTCGGACCTCCTGACGCGCCGTAGGCAACGAGTGGCTTGCCGTCCTTGAAGAGAATCGTCGGCGCCATCGACGACAGCGGCCGCTTGAACGGTCCCGCGTCGTTCGCGCCCGGATGGCCGATCGAGGCGCTGAATTGCGGCGTGAAGTTGAAGTCGGTCAACTGGTTGTTGAGCAGAAAACCGTAGCCCGGAACGAGGATGCCGGTTCCCCACGTGTACTCGGTCGTGCTCGTGTAGCTGACGAAGTTGCCGGCCGCGTCGAGGACCGAGAAGTGGGTCGTGTGCATGCCTTTCTCTTCCTCCACCGGCACCTGCGGCAGCCGGCTGGGAGAAGGGGCGGCCGGCGAATCGCACGCGCGGGGGTCACCGGGGAGCGGGGCGGCCATGCGTGAGCCGGAGTCGATGAAGGCGCGCCGCGTCGCGAGAAAGCATTCGGACAGCAGTCCTTTCACCGGCACCGGAACGAAGTCCGGATCGCCCATCCATACCGACCGGTCGGCAAAAGTCAGCCGCATCGCCTCGATCATCACATGCAACGCGTCGCGTCCGCCAAAGCGCCAGCCGTCGCCGCTGCCGATCGGGAACGGCTCGAGGAGCTCGAGCATCATGAGCAGCGCCAGGCCGCCGGACGAGGGCGGGGGCATCGACTTGATCGTGTACCCGCGGTAGTCGCCTTCGACCGGCTGCCGCACGGCGATGTCATAACCCGCGAGATCGCTGGCCGTCATGCGCCCTGCGCCGGCAGGGCCGATCTGCGAACGCAGCTGCACGTCGAGGATGGCGCGGGCGATGTCCCCCGTGTAGAACGGATCGATGCCGTCGCGGGCGATCAGGCGGAACGTCTGCGCCAGCGCCGGTTGGACGAGCAGATGTCCTTCGGGCAGCGGGCTGCCGTCCGGCAGGCGGAAAATCGCGCGCGTCTCCGGCTGCAGCGTCGTGCGCACGTTGTACGTGTCGGCCGCGAGGAACCGGTTGATGCGGAAACCCTCTTCCGCGAGCCGGATCGCCGGCGCGAGCGTGGCGGCGAGCGGCATGCTCCCCCACTGGCGCAGTGCGTAATCGATCCCTTTCAACGTGCCGGGAACGCCGATCGAATGCCCGCTCGTGGACGCGGCCAGGAAAGTCTGTCCAAGGAACATGTCGGCGCTTGCCCCTGCAGGAGCTTTCTCGCGCGAGTCGACGATGAACGTGCGGTTCTCCGCGGCGAGATGCACCATCATGAAACCGCCACCGCCGATTCCGGAAAATTGCGGTTCGACGACATTCAGCGCGAACTGGATCGCGGCCGCCGCGTCGATCGCGTTGCCGCCCGCTTCGAGAATCTGCGCGCCGGCGGCGGCGGCGAGTGGATGCGACACGGAAACGACGCCGCGGGAACCGGCGTTTCCCGCCGACGAACCGACAGCCTGCGCGGCGTCGATTTGCGGCACGCCGATCGACGCCGCATACCCTGATCCGCCTTCCGCCGCGAGCGCCAGCAGGGGCAGCACCGCGATGGCGATGAACAGGGCGGCGCCGAGTCGGGCCAGGTACATCGCCAGGTTCATTCGCTGCATCGTTTCCTCCTCCGCCGGCTGCCGCGGCCAGTCCCGACTCGAAATGGACGCCGTTAAAGAGTAGCCCGTCAGTGGAGAAGCGGAAGCGGGCCTTGCGTTGTTGCGACGGTCGGAAGTGAAACGCGCGTGCCTGGAGTGGTAGCGATGAGCCGATCCAGGCATTGGGGGATATAGGGCCGCTTTTTTTCGACTGTGATTGCACAGACCGGACACCGCTCCTCGAACTGTTCGCCGTTACCTCACCGTTTGGCCTCCGACAGCGGTACTGTCACCGCCTTCAACCGCGATCGATGCGGCTTCAAATCCTCGTTTTTTCAATGCCTTGCCTGGATCTCCCGGTGCTTGCGGCGACGCCCTGGCCCGCTTTGTGCAATAGGAGTGGCGAGCGCAGCATCGGGCTCACAACCTACCGAAACGCGACGCACTTTTCAGGAGAACCGCCATGGCCCACCTCACTATCCACGATTTGCCCGTCACCGAGACCCTCGACGCCAAGGCCATGAGCGGCGTGCGCGGCGGCATATGGGACTATTCCAACCGACTCGGCACGCTCGGTCAGATGTTGGAGGATCAACAGGATCGCAACTACGGCGATCCGTTCGGTCCGAAGACCCTGGACGAGGCGGCCAACCAGGCGCTTGAAGGCTGGGTCTCGGTTCCTTGATCTGACAGGGGAGGTGGGGCTGGTAAAGCCGACGCAGGTTCATCAAGACCGCCCGCTTCGGGCCGCGCCTGTGCTTCCTCCTCGTCGAGGCGTTTCGGGATGAGGGCGGCCCGTCCAAGCTCGGGGGGCGATGCAGTTTGTAAGCCTTTCTCCACCATGAAGAATCGCGCCTGCAGGGACGGCCGTGGCGGCCGCTTCCCTTGCCCTTCGGGGCTCGCGGCGAGAAAACCCCGGGCACGGCGCTTGAACGCGCGCTCCGCAGACCGAGCCGGGCCGCGGCTCGGGATCTGCAAATTCCGCCTTTGAGGAAACGCGATGAACGAAGCCGATGAAAGGATGACAGGGACGGTGCTGCTGGTGCAGGAACACCGTTTCCGGCTTTTGCGTCCGGACGGCGAGCATTGCTGTGCGAACTCGGTCTTGCCGTACCCGCCGGACCTGCCGACTTGCAGCGCATCGTCGCGGAAAATGCAACCGTCGAATCGGTGCTCGAGGCTTCACCCAGCACGCGAGCGCAGCGTTCGCGGCAGCGGGCGAGCTCGTCCGCAGCCTGTTGTGGCGCGGCGCGCTTCTGCTGGGCGGGCAGGCGTCCGCCGAAACGGCCGCCGACGCACTGTTGTTTGCGAGCGTCGCCAAGCACTGACTCGCCGCGATGGGCGTGCGGCTCCTTGTGATTGGAGGTTTCCATGACGTCGAAGCCTTGCGCTGCATTTTGCCCGACCCGCGGAGTTGGTGCGCTTGGTCGGCTCGGGGGATTGAGCGTGTTCGCGCTATGTGTGCTCGTTGGGTCCGCTCACGCGGCGGGCGAAGGCGAGCGGGCGAAACCGGCCGTGAGGCTCGACGCAGGCGCCGAAGTGGCGAAGAGCAAGGCCGAGACGCTGGAGGAGAAGGCGTCGAGCGACGGCGCAGGCGTGCGGCCCGGGCCGCGCGAAGCGATCACGCCCGGCGAAGCGCAGGCGGTCGATCCGAAGGGCAAGGAAGCGATGGACGACCCCTTGACGTGCCTGGCGAGAAGCATCTACTGGGAAACCAAGGGTGAAGACGTGGCGGCGATGCAGGCCGTGGCCAACGTGGTGATGAATCGGCTCGGACAGCATGAATTTCCCGACACGGTTTGCGGCGTCGTCAAACAGGGTCAGGAAAGCGGCGCGTGCCAGTTCTCGTGGTGGTGTGACGGCCGCCCCGACGACGTGGCGGAACCGAAGCCCTACGCCGTGGCCAAGGAGGTCGCCCGCAAGGCGCTGAACGGTCAGCTCCTCGACCGCACCCACGGCGCGACCTACTTCCATCACAAGCGCGTGACGCCTCGCTGGTCGACGATTTACACGAGGACGGCGACTATCGGCGCGCATCACTTCTACAAGCCGCCTGAGGCGGTCGACAAGCCGCGGCGCCGAAGTGCCCTGCTGGGCGGCTCAAATTAGCGGTCCGACAGGCGTATTTCCGAGAACGCGCGTTTTGGACCATGAAGGCGCTAAAGCAGGAAAGCTCCGTCTTGGGCTGGCCTCAGAACGCGCAGCCCCTTGCTTGGTTGAACTGAACTTCAGACGTCGATATTCCTCGCATACAACGCATTCCCCTCGATGAACGCCCTTCTCGGCTCGACGTTGTCGCCCATCAGCGTCGTGAAGATCTCGTCGGCGGCGATTACGTCGTCGATCTGGACTTTCAGCAGGCGGCGCACGGCAGGGTCCATCGTCGTTTCCCACAGCTGCTCGGGGTTCATTTCGCCGAGGCCCTTGTAGCGCTGCTTCGTCAGGCCGCGCTCGACTTCACCGAGGAGCCAGCGGATCGCTTCGGAGAAACGCGTGATCGGGTGGCTCTTTTCGCCGCGGCGGATTTCGGCGCCGGGGCCGATGAGGTCGGAGATCGCTTCGGCGGCGGTGCGGATGCTGCGATAGTCGCCGGTGACGAGGAATTCCTCGTCGATCCACGCGAGGCGCAGGTTGCCGTGATGCATGCGCTCGATCGCGAGGCGCCAGCTTTCGGCTTCGTCGTGGTATTCGGGCCGGATCGTCACGCTGGCCGGCACGTGCGGCTGGATGCGGGCAGCGGATTCGCGCGCGGCGGCTTCGTCGTCGAGGCTGACGGCGAGATTCTGCGCGAGCATCGCGTGCAGCACCGCGGGGTCGACGTAGCCGGCGAGGCGGTTGATGACGGCTTCGGCGAGCAGGTAGCTGCGCGCGAGGCCGCCGAGGGCTTCGTCGGCGATCGGCTGCGCGCCTTCGCGCGGCAGCAGCACTGCGCCGTCGAGCGCGAGCTTCAGAAGGTGCTGGTTGAGCGCGTTCTCGTCCTTGATGTACATCTCGTTCTTGCCGTGCTTGATCTTGTACAGCGGCGGCTGCGCGATGTAGATGTGGCCGCGCTCGACCAGTTCGGGCATCTGGCGGTAGAAGAAGGTCAGGAGCAGGGTGCGGATGTGCGCGCCGTCGACGTCCGCGTCGGTCATGATGATGATGCGGTGGTAGCGCAGCTTCTCGGGCTTGTAGTCGTCCTTGCCGATGCCGGTGCCGAGCGCGGTGATCATCGTCGCGATCTCCTGGCTCTGCAGCAGCTTGTCGAAGCGCGCTTTCTCGACGTTGAGGATCTTGCCTTTCAACGGCAGGATCGCCTGGAACTTGCGGTCGCGCCCCTGCTTCGCGGAGCCGCCGGCGGAGTCGCCTTCGACGAGGTAGATTTCGCACAGCGCGGGGTCTTTTTCCTGGCAGTCCGCGAGCTTGCCGGGCAGCCCCACGCCGTCGAGCAGGCCTTTGCGGCGCGTCATTTCGCGCGCCTTGCGCGCGGCGTCGCGCGCGCGCGCGGCTTCGACGATCTTCGCGCAGATCGTCTTCGCGTCGAGCGGGTTTTCCTGCAGGAAGTCGGTGAGCTTGTTGGCGACGACTTCCTCGACCGCCGGGCGCGCTTCAGACGAGACCAGCTTCATCTTCGTCTGGCTGGCGAACTTCGGGTCGGGCATTTTCACCGACAGCACGCACGCGAGGCCTTCGCGCATGTCGTCGCCGGTGATATCGACTTTCGCCTTCTTCGCGATCTCGTGTTCTTCGATGTACTTGTTGATGACACGCGTCATCGCCGCGCGCAGACCGGTGAGATGCGTGCCGCCGTCGGCCTGCGGAATGTTGTTGGTGTAGCACAGCACCTGTTCGGCGTAGCTGTCGTTCCACTGCATCGCGACTTCGACGCCGAGCTCGGCGTCGTGGCCGTGGCCGGTCGGGATGCGCGTCGTGCCCGCGGCGTAGAACACCGTCGGATGTAGCACGGTCTTCGTGCGGTTGATGTATTCGACGAAGCCTTTGACGCCGCCGGCGAAGGCGAAGTCCTCTTCCTTGCCGGTGCGCTGGTCGACGAGGCGGATCTTGACGCCGTTGTTGAGGAACGACAGCTCGCGCAGGCGCTTGGCGAGGATGTCGTAGTGGAACTCGATGTCGCCGAAGATTTCGTCGTCGGCGAGGAAATGCACTTCGGTGCCGCGCTTCGTCGTCTCGCCGGTGACGCGCATTGGGCTGATCTCGACGCCGTCGACGATCTCGATCAGGCGGTCCTGTGCGACGCCGCGGTGGAACTCGATCTGGTGCTTGCGCCCGTCGCGGCGCACCGTCAGGCGCAGCCACTTCGACAGCGCGTTCACGCACGACACGCCGACGCCGTGCAGGCCGCCGGACACCTTGTAGCTGTTCTGGTTGAACTTACCGCCCGCGTGCAGCACGCACATGACGATCTCGGCCGCCGAGCGCTTCGGCTCGTGCTTGTCGTCCATTTTCACGCCGACCGGGATGCCGCGGCCGTTGTCGGTGACGGAAATGGAGTTGTCGGAGTGGATCGTGATGACGATGTCGTCGCAATGGCCCGCCAGCGCCTCGTCGATCGCGTTGTCGACGACTTCGAACACCATGTGATGCAGGCCGGTGCCGTCGGAGGTGTCGCCGATGTACATGCCGGGGCGCTTGCGCACCGCTTCCAGCCCTTCGAGCTGCTGGATGCTGGATTCGTCGTAGGCGCCGGGTTCGGGAGTGTGCGGTAGGACTTGCAGTTCGGCCATGGTCATCTCAGTGATTCATCAAAGAACGCGCCCCCGGACGCATGGGGGCGAAAAAGTCTGCGGGCGGTGCGCCAATTCGGTCAGATCCGCATCGGCATGACGACATACTTGAACGTGGCGTTGCCCGGCAGCGTCACGAGCGCGCTCGAGTTGCCGTCGTTGAAGCGCCACTCGATCTTGTCGCTGGTGACGTTGTTCAGCACGTCGAGCAGATAGGTGACGTTGAAGCCGATGTCGAGCGGGTCGCCGTGGTAATCGACTTCGAGCTCTTCGAGCGCTTCTTCCTGTTCGGCGTTCGTGCTGACGATCTTCAGGCTGTCGTCGCCGAGCACGAGGCGCACGCCGCGGAACTTCTCGTTGGTCAGGATCGCGACGCGCGACAGCGTCGCCAGGAGCGGCACGCGGTCGAAAGTCAGCAGCTTCGGGTGGTTCTGCGGGATCACGCGCTCGTAGTCGGGGAACTTGCCGTCGATCAGCTTCGACACCAGTTCGATCGGGCCGAAGCGGAACACGACCTGGTTGCCGGCGAGAATCACTTCGAGCGGGTCCTCGCTATCGGCGAGCTGGCGCGCGAGTTCCATGACCGTCTTGCGTGGCAGAATCACTTCGGTGTGCGGGACGTCGCCCGCCAGCGGGTTCGACGCGAACGCGAGGCGGTGGCCGTCGGTCGCGACCATGCGCAGTTCGCTGCCGCTCGCGATCAGTAGCAGGCCGTTGAGGTAATAACGGATGTCCTGCTGCGCCATCGCGTAGGCGACCTGGGCGAGCTGGCGCTTGAAGCTCTTCTGGCTCACCGAGAAGCGCGTCGCGTCGCCGTCGGGCAGGTTCATGCGCGGGTAATCCGCAGCGGGCAGCGTCTGCAGCGCGAAGCGGCTGCGGCCGGCTTTGACGGTGAGGCGCTTGTCGTCGAGCGTGACTGTCACGTCGCCTTCGGGTACTGCGCGCAGGATATCCTGCAGCTTCCTCGCGGCGACGGTGATCGATGCGTCTTCGCCGCCGATGTGGCCGGCCGTGGTCGTGCGGATCTGGATCTCGATGTCGGTCGCGAGCAGCGTCAGCTGGTCGCCGTGTTTCTCGATCAGCACGTTCGACAGGATCGGCAGGGTGTGGCGCTTTTCGACGATGCCGGCGACCGACTGCAGCGGGGCGAGGAGCGCGTCGCGGGTGGTGGTGAGCAGAAGCATGGCGTCAGAGTCTTTCCGGTTTGGATTAGGTTGTTCCGGGCTTGGCGCGAGGCGCAATCAAAAGAGCTGGGGCTGCGTTGCTCATCCCCTGAGGACCTGGGTGAGCACGTGGACGTCGTGGTTCAACTGGTGATCGCCGAGGCGCAGCTCGGCGATCGTCCGGCACGCGTGCATCACCGTCGTGTGGTCGCGCCCGCCGAACGCCTCGCCGATCGCCGGCAGCGACATCGGCGTGAGGTCTTTCGCGAGCCACATCGCAACCTGGCGCGGACGGGCGATGACCCGCGTGCGCTTTTTCGAGTGCATGTCGGCGA
This sequence comes from Aromatoleum buckelii, assembly GCF_012910785.2. Lineage (GTDB taxonomy): Bacteria > Pseudomonadota > Gammaproteobacteria > Burkholderiales > Rhodocyclaceae > Aromatoleum > Aromatoleum buckelii. The sequence continues at coordinate 332,762 of NZ_WTVH02000008.1, forward strand.
CCTTGATCTTATAGTAGTCGGCGACCGTCTTCTGGATGTGCTCGATCGTCAGCTGGCGGTTGTGCGCGTTCAGGAGATCCTTCAGCGCGTCCTTCGCGACTTCGAGCGAGATGCCGCGGCCGTGGAAGCGCGCGAACGCGACGACCTTGTTCAGCGCGCCTTCGAGCTCGCGCACGTTCGAGCGCAGGTTCTTCGCGATCAAAAACGCGACGTCGTCGTGCAGATCGACGCGCAGCGCCTCGGCTTTTTTCTGCAGGATCGCGACGCGCATCTCGAGCTCAGGCGGCTCGATCTGCACGGTGAGACCCCAGTCGAAGCGCGAGATCAGCCGGTCCTCGAGGCCCTGGATGTCCTTGGGGTAGGTGTCACAGGTGATGACGATCTGCTTGCGTGCCTCGGTCAGCGCGTTGAACGCGTGGAAGAACTCTTCCTGCGTGCGGTTCTTGTTGTTGAAGAACTGGATGTCGTCGATCAGCAAGAGGTCGAGCGAGCGGTAGTAGCGCTTGAACGCGTCGAAGCTTTTCTGCTGATACGCGCGCACGACGTCGGCGTAGTAGTCCTCGACATGCACGTAGCGGATCACCGCGCGCGGATTGTGACGGTAGACCGCGTTGCCGATTGCGTGCACGAGGTGGGTCTTGCCGAGGCCGACGCCGCCGTAGACGAACAGCGGGTTGTACGACGTGCCGGGGTTCTGCGCGACCTGCATCGCGGCGGCCCGCGCGAGGTCGTTGGCGCGGCCGGTGACCAGCGTGTCGAACGTGAAGTCGGCGTTTAGGCGCGTCTTCTCGTAGGCGAGTTCCGACGCGGTGGCGACGGCGGATTCGGGCTCGGCCGGGCGCGTGATGACGGCCGGGGCGGCAGCCGCGGCTGCAGGCGCCTGAGAGGGGGCCGGGGCAGTGGCGGGCGCGCTGCCGACGACGGGGCGCGCCGCCGGGCGCGGCGCGCCGGCAGCCGGCAGCACGAGTTCGACTTCGATCGGGGCGCCGTGGAATTCGGCGCCGAGTTCGCCGATCCGGCGCAGGTAGCGCTCCCGCACCCACTGCAGCACGAAGCGGCTCGGCGCGACCAGCCGCAACGCAGCGCCGTCGCCCGCCTGTTCCTCATCGGCGTGCAGCGTCTTGATCCAGGTGTTGAACTGCTGCTGCGGCAGTTCGTGTTCCAGGCGCGACAGGCAGAAGGACCAGAGATCTTGGCTCACGGGTTCGACGGTTTGGGCTTGCGGCACGGTTTTCAAAGCGTACCCTCTCCACTGTTCACCAAGGCGGCGAAAAGACGGCGGCAGCTTGATGTGGGTTATAGGGACGCTTTCGCGGAAGTGATGCAGAGCGCGGTGCAGGGATGCCGCTCCTGCTCTGTGATCGACCGAAAGCGGAAACGCGGATTCTACCCCCCGGCGCAAAAGTTATCCACAGGTCTGGGCAAAAATTGTGCTTGACAAACAGTGCATTATCCAATTAAATCTCGCGTTTGACCCAAATACTGGCAGACCGAAATGAAACGCACCTATCAGCCTTCCGTCGTCCGTCGCAAGCGCACCCATGGATTCCTGGTCCGCATGAAGACCCGTGGCGGTCGCGCAGTGATCCGCGCCCGTCGTGCAAAGGGCCGCCACCGTCTCGCCGTTTGAGGTGAGCAGCCGGCCGGGCGTTGACCAGCGATTCCTCGACGCCTACAGGTTACGAAAAACGGATGAGTACTCATCCGTTTTTGCTTTTCGGCGGGCGTTCAAGGGGCGGTTTTTCATCGCCCATTATCGCCCCAACGAACTCGGGACGGCGCGCCTCGGAGTCGTCATCGCGAAGAAGCTCGCGAAGCGGGCCAACGTGCGCAACCTGCTGAAACGCATCGTGCGCGAACAGTTCCGCAAGGCGCGGCCCGCGCTTGCGCACCATGACCTCATCGTGCGGCTGCAGGCGCCGGTCAAGATGGCGACGCGCGCGATGCTCAACGACGATGTCGTGAATCTGCTCGGCCGGTTTCGCGAGTGATGAAAGCGCTGGTGCTCGCTCTGCTGCGTGTGTACCGGTACGGGATCAGCCCCATGCTGGGCCGTAACTGCCGCTTTCATCCGTGCTGCTCCGAGTACGCGCAGGAAGCTGTCGAGCGCCACGGCGCGATGCGCGGCGGCTGGCTTGCGCTCAAGCGGGTGGGCCGTTGCCACCCATTCCATCCCGGCGGGTATGATCCCGTCCCCTGAACAATTTCAGATCGAACAATAATCCGATGGATCAGCGCCGCCTCGTACTCTTCCTCGTCTTCTCCCTTTCCCTCGTGATGCTGTGGAATGCCTGGCTGAAGCAAAGCCAGCCCGCGCCGGTCGCCGTCACTGCCACTACGGATATCGAAGGGGCCGGCGTGCCGACGCCGACGACCGGTGTGACGCCCGGGGCGGCCACTGCGGTGCCGGGCGCGCCTGGCGTGGCGACCGCTTCGACGGCGCCCCGCATGGTGGTGCGCACCGACCTGATGGTCGCGGAAGTTTCGGCGCAAGGCGGCGACATCGTCCGGCTCGAACTGACCCAGCACAAAGCGACAGCCGACAAGACGAAGAACTTCGTGCTGTTCGACGACGGCGCGATCCATCTGTATGCGGCGCAGTCCGGGCTGATCGGCGAGAACCTGCCGACCCACAAGACGACGTTCAACCTGCCGCAGGGCGAACAGGTCATGAAGGAAGGGGAGGACCGTCTCGTCGTGCGGCTCGACGCGCCGGAGCAGGATGGCGTCAAGGTCACGAAAGTGATGACGTTCCATCGCGGCAACTATCTCGTCGACGTCGCCTACGAGATCGAGAACAGCAGCGAGCGCGCGCTTTCGCCGCACGCGTATTACCAGCTCACGCGTGACGGCAAGCCCGCCGAGTCGGTCGAGGCGTTCGGCGTCACGACGTTCACTGGTCCGGCGTTCTACACCGAGGCCGAGAAGTTCCAGAAAGTCCAGTTCGAGGAAATCGCCGAAGGCAACGCGAAGTTCGTCAAGCAGGCGAGTGACGGCTGGATCGCGATGGTCCAGCATTACTTCGTCAGCGCGTGGCTGCCGCAAGGCGGGACGGAACGGGAGTTCTTCGCGCAGAAAGTCGGCAACGACCTGTATTCGGCCGGGGTGATCGTGCCGGTGGCGGCGATCGAGCCGGGGCAGAGCGGACGCGTCGAGGCGAGCCTCTACGCCGGCCCGCAGGAACAGGACAAGCTCGAAGACATCGCGCCGGGTCTCGACCTGGTCGTCGATTACGGCTGGCTGACGGTGATCGCCGCGCCGCTGTTCTGGGTACTGTCGTGGATCCACAGCCTGGTCGGCAACTGGGGCTGGGCGATCATCATCGTGACGATCCTGATCAAGCTGATTTTCTTTCCGCTGTCCGCCGCGAGCTACAAATCGATGGCGAAGATGCGGGTGCTCGGCCCGCGCATGCAACGCCTGAAGGAGCTGTACGGCAACGACAAGGCGAAGATGCAGCAGGAAATGATGGAGATGTACCGCAAGGAGAAGATCAATCCGCTCGGCGGCTGCCTGCCGATCCTGGTGCAGATTCCGGTGTTCATCTCGCTGTACTGGGTGCTGCTCGGCAGCGTCGAGATGCGGCAGGCGTCGTGGCTCGGCTGGATCCAGGACCTGTCGGCGAAAGATCCGTACTTCATCCTGCCGGTGATCATGGGCGTGTCGATGCTGATCCAGATGAAGCTCAACCCGACGCCGCCGGACCCGATTCAGGCAAAGGTCATGATGGCGATGCCGGTCATCTTCACCTTCATGTTCCTGTGGTTCCCGTCAGGCCTGGTGCTGTACTGGGTCGTGAACAACATTCTGTCGATCGCACAGCAATGGCAGATCACGCGGATGATCGAAGGTGAAAAGTCCGGCGCCAAGCCTGCCTGACACCATCGCGGCGGCCGCGACCGCGGCCGGCCGCGGCGGCATCGGCGTCGTTCGCGTCTCCGGTGCGGCGCTCGCGCCGTTCGCCCGTGCGCTGACGGGGAGGGAGCCGAAACCCCGGCACGCGGCGTTCACGCATTTTGTCGACGCAGTCGGCAAGCCGATCGACGAAGGCATCCTGCTCTATTTCCCGGCGCCCCATTCGTTCACCGGCGAGGACGTCATCGAACTGCAGGGGCACGGCGGGCCGGTCGTGCTGCAGCTCGTGCTTGCGCGCTGTCTCGAACTCGGCGCCCGGCTCGCCGAGCCCGGCGAATTTTCGCGACGCGCGTTCCTCAACGGGAAGATGGACCTCGCCCAGGCCGAAGCGGTCGCGGACCTGATCGAGGCGTCGACGGTGGCGGCGGCACGCTCCGCGGTGCGTTCGCTGTCGGGTGTGTTCTCCGACGAAATGCACCGCCTCACCGACGCCCTGATCGACCTGCGGATGCTCGTCGAAGCGACGCTGGATTTTCCCGACGAAGACGTCGAGTTCCTCGAAAACGCCCGCGCGCTGGAGCGTCTCGACACGATCCGCGTGAAGCTCGAAGGGGTGCTCGAGCGTGCGCGCCAGGGAGCGCTGCTGCGCAGCGGGATGAATGTCGTCCTGGTCGGTCAGCCGAACGTCGGCAAGTCCAGCTTGCTGAACTGCCTCGCTGGCGAGGAGCGCGCGATCGTCACCGACATCGCCGGCACGACGCGCGACGCCGTGCGCGAGACGATCGCGATCGAAGGCATTCCGATCCATGTCATCGACACCGCTGGGCTGCGGGAAACGGCCGATCCGGTCGAACGCCTGGGGGTGGAGCGGACTTGGCGTGAGATCGCCCGCGCGGACGTGATCCTGCGCATCGTCGATGCGCGAGTCGGCCCGCAACCGGGCGACGATGCGATCGATGCGGCGCTGCCGGAAGGCGTCGAGCGGATCACGATCTTCAACAAGATCGATCTGTGCGGGCTCGAACCGGCGCGGCTGCAGCACGACGACGGCGTTGCGATCCATCTCTCCGCCCAACTCGCACTCGGCGTCGATCTGCTGCGCCGCGAGCTGCTCAGAGTGGCGGGCTGGCACGCGCATGGCGACGACGTCGTGCTTGCGCGTGAACGCCATCTGGTCGCGTTGCGCGAGGCGCTGACGCATGTGGTCGCTGCGCGCACCCAGTGCGGCGCACTCGAGTTGTTCGCCGAGGAACTCCGCCTGGCCCAGGTCTCTATCGGCGAGATAACCGGAGAGTTTTCGTCCGACGATCTGCTGGGGGTGATTTTTTCGCGGTTTTGCATCGGAAAATAGCGAGGCTTCCGCGACCTTCCGAAGTGTCATGCAATCATCCATAAAGCCCGCGTAAATGCGGGTTTTTTGTTCCTGCGCCGTCTTGCGAGTTCCGCGAACTACCGCCTAGAATGTGCCCAGATCAGTGCCCGAACGATGGGCACACGTGTTTTGAAAATGGGCACAGCTACCCATTAACTAGACCTAAAGTGCGGGAAACAAGCCCGTCAGGATGGGCACGCCGGGCACAGGATGAGCCGAAGGCTACGTCAGTTAAGGGATTCAGGCATGTTGGCGATCCTTTTCCGGTGGGCACAAATTATCCAAATCTCGTATTTTATGGGCACAAGGACAGAACGAGGTGAGACATGGCACTGACCGATGCGAAGCTGAGAAGCCTGAAACCGACCGACAAGTTGTTCCAGGTATCCGACGGTGGCGGGCTGTTCGTTGAGGTAATGCCGGGCGGCGCGATGCCGTGGCGGCTGCGCTACCGCCTGTATGGCAAGCAGGAAAAGGTGACGCTTGGCGACTACCCGGCCTACTCCCTAGCCGACGCTCGTCACTGGCGCGAGGACTGCGGGGCGCTGGTGGGGCGAGGCGTGTCTCCGATGGCGCTCAAGCGGGGTGACGCGATTCCGGATGACGTGGCCGTGGCAGTGAAGGAGCGGGCGCAGAAGTTTATCGACGACTGGTGCATGCACGTTCGCAAGAAGATCGAGGCGAAGGAGGCCGAAGCCCGAGCGGCCAGCACAGTGAAGGCGTTTGCCGAGCGGTGGTTCAGTGAGGTGGCCGGGCCGAGCAACAGCAACCCGCGCAACATCCGACGCATTCTCGACAAGGACGTGATTCCCGGAATGGGTGAGAAACAGGTTGCCGACGTGACCGCAGATGACGTGCTGGCGATCACGGACAAGATCAAGGCGCGAGGAGCCGATCAGATGGCGCTGGCAACGCGCAACGTGCTCAAGCGCCTGTTCGCTTATGCTATTGCTCGCGGCCTGACGAAGTTCAACCCGGCTGCGGCAGTGGAGGCCAAGTACATCGCCACCGCCAAGAGTCGGGAGGTTGCGCTGTCGTCGGATGAGGTGGGCAGGCTGCTGCGGTCGATCTATCAGTCGTCGATGAAGCGTGCCAACAAGCTGGCGCTGCACCTGTTGATCCTATGCATGGTGCGCAAGTCTGAGCTGATCGAGGCGCGGTGGGATGAAGTCGACTTCGATGAGGCGGTCTGGTCGATCCCTGGCGAGCGGATGAAGAAAGACCGGGCGCACATCGTCCCGCTTTCCCGGCAGGCACTAGCGATGTTCGATGAACTGAAGGGGCTCTCCAGCGGTTCCGAGTTCATCTTCCCAAGCCGCAACACACTGAAGAAGCCGATTGCTCACAGTACACTGAATGTCGCCGTTCGCACGCTCGAGCTCGATGTGCGGGACTTCGTGCTGCATGACTTCCGGCGCACGGCATCCACGCTGCTGCACGAGGCCGGGTTCAACTCCGACTGGATCGAGAAGTGCCTTGCGCACGAAACCAAAGGCATCCGGGGGGTGTACAACCGGGCCGAGTACATCGGGCACAGGCGCGAGATGCTTCAGTGGTGGGCCGACTTCGTTGATGCGCAGATCGAAGAAGGCCGGAAGGTCATCATCGGGCGCTTCGGGAAGGCGTACCGGGCTGCGTGATCTGAGAAGACCTGAGTTTTGCCGCGCCTACTCCGACGGGAGGAAAACCGGGTTCCCTTGCCCGGCTGGCGCGGCGCCTATTTCAAGGGAAAGCATGAAAGGGGATGTTGTGGGAATCCGGGAAAGGCTCCAGGCGCGTGATGCACTCTTCATTTCATTTGCCGATCTGCTGGTGGAGGTCGCCAAGGCGGAAAAGGTGACTGAACAAGAGGCCGCTATCGGGCTATGCCATGCTGAGGCGCTTTCGGGAGTCAGTACGCGCCTACGCATGCACGGCTACGGCGATATCACTGAAGGCGGCAATGATGCGCTCGCCTATGAAATGGATTGCGCCGTACATGGCCGTCCGCATTCATACCTTCGGGATGCTGCGCAGCATGACCTGAATGCGGGTGAAGTGGGCTTTCTTTGCGAGGAGATAGCGCCAGCACTGGCGGCTGCGGGAATCGCTGTGCCTGAGCGGCTGCGCAGCTGGCTGCCACCGGGTGCAGGCAGTGAAGCCGGGATGACTGCAAGCACCAGTCCGAAGGCAGACCGATCCTTCGTCACGTACATTCCCCGGCAGTGGATTACCCTGACAGACGCTTCCAGTCTGCTGTTCGAGTACAACAAGGGTACGCAGTATGGGGAATGGTGGGCTGCCTTGGTCGATGCTGCCGACAGCCAGCAAATCCAAAGCGGGACATGGCACATGGACCGTGGCGAGCAGCCGCTGTCCCACGCTGATATTCGGACGTGGTGCAAGGCCAGTGGGATCGCGTGGCCGGTCCCGCTTCCTGAAGGCTGCGAATCCGGCGCGTCTGCTCTCGCCGCCGACCTGAGGGCCGAACTAGACGTGGCGCGAGCGCGGATTGCAGAGCTTGAGCATGAGCGTGCGGAGCTGCGGAGGAAGATCGAGGCGACCGCAGCGGCGGCAGAGGCGAGCGCGATCAACAGCCCGACGATTCAGCGCATCATTGAAGCCGTTGGGCAATACCCCGCATGGCGAGCGACAAAGCAGCAAGAGCCGAATCTGAAGTCGGTGCTTGATTGGCAAGAGAAGCAGCAGCGTGACAAGGGCAACGGTTCCCGCGTTGCCCACGTTGCGCACCACGTCATTGCGGAGCATTTCGGCCTGAAATCCTGATGATCTTCTGACGCCTCAATCCGCTGCAACGGCGCGGCTGTCAGTCCCGTAACGGGAGATGACAGCCGTTTTTCTGTCAGAACTTCGCGCTGGCTGTCAGTTTGCCGACGCCGTTTGAATGCGAGCCCTGCCGATGCAGAACACATCGGCTTCCTTCACTACCACGAGGAAGAAAATGGCCGCTATCAAACAGTCCGCGCCCACCATCCTGAGGCGCAACCAGGTCGAAACTCGCACCGGGCTTTCCCGATCCACGATCTACGCCAAGATGCGCCCGAACCCCAAGAGGCCGGGCGGCTTCGATCCCACCTTTCCGAAGCCCATTGCTGTCGGCGCTCGCGCCGTCGGCTGGATCGAGGCCGAGATTGACGGCTGGCTGGCGGCACAGATCGAGAAGAGCCGCCCACAGGCCAACGAGGCCGAGCAAGCCCGGTGCGGCGGCAAGCGCACCGATGAAGTTGGCGTGATCCGGTAAGGGGGCGCGTCATGCACTACAAGAAAACGGGCCGCAACCATGGCGACGGCGCGACCCGCAAGAGCTTGCTTCAGCAGATTCACGCCGATTTTCCGGGCAACAGCACCGAAGCGCAACGGGCGCGACTGCTGGCCGCGATGCGCAAGGCCGAGCACGTCATGACGACTGAGGCGCGGCTGTTCCTCGAAGTGATGAACCCGTCGCAGCGTGTGACCGAGCTGCGCAATCAGGGCGCGAAGATTGACACCGCATGGACGCTTGAGCCGTCCGAAGCCGGGCGCGATCCACATCGCCAAGCGCGTTATGTGCTGATCCCGAACCAGGGCGGCATTGCAGCCGATCTGCTCGGCCTGCTGGCAATGGCGACCGTCGCCGGGGTGCTGCGGTGATCCGGGCGCTAGTGGCTGGCGAGCTGCGTGCCGATCCGCAGCAACGCATGAGCAAGAATGGCAAACCCTATGCGCTGGCGCGGCTCTCTGTGCCGATGGGCGACGAAGGCCGCGTGTCCTGCGCCCTGATCGCCTTTGAAGCCGAGGCCGTGACCCGGCTGCTGCAACTGCGTGCCGGCGCATCCGTGGCGGCGGCGGGCACGCTGAAGGTGGGAACGTTCGAGGGCAACGACGGCACGGTCCGCCCGAGTCTCGACATGGTGGCCGATGAGATCGCGGCGACAACTCCGCGACCGAAGAAGCCGAAGCCTGCGCCAGCGCATCGCGGGCACCAAGGCGGCGGCGATCCGTTTGACGATCTGCCGGGCGCGGGTGATATCGACTGGACTAGGGCGTGACCATGCTCATTCACGACACCATCGACCAGTTCCGCACCGCCATGCTCTATGCGGGCGAGTTCCCGCCTGACGTGATCGAGGCGGACGGGCAACTGCATCGCTTCTACAGGGAAGGCGACAAGCGCGGCACCTTGAACGGCTACTACGTCCTGCACCTCGACGGCCGGGCTGCCGGCATGTGCGGCAACTGGAAAACCGGGCTGCGCTCGACGTGGGTGGCGGACGGCAAGCGCATGAGCGACACCGAGCGCGAGGCGTTCGCCAAGCTGATCGAGGCGGCGAAGATCAAGGCGCAAGCCGAGCGCCGGGCCGAACACGAGGCGTGGGCCATCAAGGCGCGGACCGAATGGACTGCTGCGGCACCGGCTGACCCGGCGCATCCGTACCTGACCGGGAAGGGCGTGAAGCCGCACGCCCTGCGCCAGCGTGGCGGGCTGCTGATCGTTCCGCTGTTCGATGCCTTCGGCCTGCTGTGGAACGTGCAGCGCATCCAGGCGGACGGCGGTAAGCGATTCAAGCCGGGCCGGGCCGGTGGCCTGTTCTCCCCGATTGGCGACTTCGGCAACCCGGCAACGATCCTGATCTGCGAAGGATGGGCGACCGGTGCAACGCTCCACCAGGAGTCCGGGCATCCGGTGCTGTGCGCGATGAATGCGGGCAACCTGCTGCCGGTGGCGAAGGCGGCGCGCACCGCCTGGGCTGGAGCTGATCTGGTGATCTGCGCGGACAACGACCGCCAGACCGAGGGCAATCCAGGCGTGACCCATGCGACCGCTGCGGCAAAGGCGATCGGGGCGCGACTAATCGTGCCCCAGTTTCCCGAGGGCGCAGCCGGTTCCGACTTCAACGACTTGGCGGCGATCCGTCGCAAAGGGGGCCGCCATGAGTGACCAGTTCGACACCATGACCGCCGATCTTTTCGGGGCAGACGTGGCAGCCGTTCCGGCGAGCGTGCCGAATCCCGCGCCACTACTGGCCGGAACGGGAGAACGTAACGCACATGAATTCAATAGCTCGCTGAAAAATGATTCCGGGCTGGGCGGCGCGGCGGCTGATGCTGACCCGCTTCATCCGTTTGCCGACGTTCCAGCCGTTTCAGCCGTTCCGCCGAGTAACGGCGCGGGTTTGAGCGGAACGGCACACGGAACGGTAGACGTTACAGCCGTTCCGGCACTGGCCGATCTGATCGAAGCGGCGACCGCTGGCGCGGGCGACGGCACCGATCACAAGGCGGTTCCGTCCGTGCCGGAGGATGAACGCCCCTGCTTCAAGGTGTATGACGACTTCACGGTGCTCGACACCGGACGCAAGCTTCGGCCGGGCGTGTGGCATCACACCCTGAGCGCACCAAAGGGCGGCGGTGATCCGGTTCCGGTCGATACCTGGGTGTGCGGGCCGCTGCACATCGAGGCGCAGACCTTCGACGGCACCGGCAACAACTTCGGGCGGCTGCTGCGCTTCAAGAACACGGCGAGCCGGTGGCGCCCCTGGGCGATGCCGATGGAACTGCTTAAGGGCGATGGTTCCGACCTGCGCGGCGAACTGTTGGCGATGGGGCTGGAGCTTGATCCGTCCGCCCGCCAGACGCTCACACGCTACTTGCAAGAGCGCACGCCGAATAAGCGCATTCGCTGTGCGCTGCAAGTCGGATGGTGCGGGAGCGTGTTCGTGCTGCCGGACGCCGTGATCGGACCGCGCGCTGATGACGTGATCTTCCAGAGTGGCGAACGCTCGCACGACGAGCATGGGCAGGCGGGAACGCTCGAGCGATGGCGCGACGAGATCGCGGCGCGGGCGGTGGGTAATCCGCTGTTCCTGCTGGCGCTGTCGGCGGCATTCGCGGGACCATTGCTCAAGCGCACCAATACCGAGGGCGGCGGCCTGCATTTTGTGGGCATTTCCTCGACCGGCAAGACGACGATTTTGGAAGCTGCCTGTTCGGTATGGGGCGGGCCGGGCTACCGGCGAAGCTGGCGCGCGACGGCGAACGGCATGGAAGGCGCGGCGGCGCTGTTCAATGACTGTCTGCTGGCGCTGGATGAAATCTCCGAGTGCGATCCGCGCGAAGTCGGCGCAATCGTCTATTCGTTGGGCAACGGGCGCGGCAAGCAGCGCGCAAGCCGAACAGGCGCGGCGCGATCAGTGACGCGATGGGCCGCGTTCATCGTTTCGACCGGTGAGCGCACCATCGGCACAACGATGATGGAAGGCGGGCACCGCGCTAAGGCCGGGCAGGCGGTGCGGCTGCTCGACATCCCGGCGGTGCGGCGTTTCGGCTGCTTCGACGAACTGCACGGCTTCCCGTCTGGCACCGCGCTGTCGGATGCGATCAAGCGGGCTGCGAGTCAACAGCATGGCCGGGCCGGGCGCGCGTTCCTCGAACGGCTGACGCATGACGAGCGCGACATGGCCGAACTGCTGGAGCGCATCAAGAGGCTATCTCCCTTCAACCCGCCCGACGCCGAAGGGCAGGACAAGCGCGCAGCGAGCCGCTTCGCGCTGCTCGCGCTGGCGGGCGAACTGGCGACCGAGTACGGCATCACCGGCTGGCCGGAAGGCGCGGCGCTGGATGCGGCGGTGATCGGTTTCGATGCGTGGCGAGCGATGCGCGGGCGCGGCAATGACGAGCGGCGGCAAATCCTCGACCGGCTCGCCGGCTTCCTCGAACGGCATGGGGATAGCCGCTTTTCCGACTGGACGGCGGAAGGCGTGATGGTCCGCGACCGTGCGGGCTGGTGGAAGCCTGACGATGCGGGCGGGCGGCTGTATCTCTTCAATTCGGACGGACTGCGCGAGGCGCTGAAGGGTTTCGACTACAAGCAGGCGCTCGATGTGCTGGAGGCGTGCGGAGTAATCTCCAAAGCGAGCGCAACCGGCGAACGCTCGAAAACGGAGAACATTGGCGGGCGCAAGGTGCGCGTCTACCCAGTCCGGTCGAATGCGCTGCATGGGGTGAGCAATGGCGCTGGATGACCTGCTCGCCAGACGGGAACGGGAGGCCGGAACGGCTGGAACGGCAGGCGTTCCGCCAGACGTTCCGCCGAATCCCTTGCAAACATTGGGCGGCACGGCTGGAACGGCTGGAACGGCAGAAAACGACAAAGGCCACTGCAGTTCCAGCGAAACGCCAGCGGCCGTCACCGCGTCCCCGATCCGGGCAACCGGCTGGCTGCTGCACTATGCCGACCGCGATCCGCTGGAAGCGTGGTTCGCGCCGGCGGTCAGTCACGAGGAGGTGCTGGCTGCGCACCGGGGAGCGGTGGCGGCTGAGCCGCTGGCCGAGGTACGCACGCCAGTACGCAACGAGGTACGCGGGGAATCGGCAGGGCGCGGCTGCTCGACCTGCCTACGCTGCAAGAGGCCAGGCCTAGCTCTTGGCTACTGCGGCGGTGGGCGTGACGATCTGCTGCCTGCCTACGGCGCGAATCACCCGCTGCGCAAGCTCCCTGACGATCAGGGCGCGGGCTGTGCCAGCTACACCCCGCACGAGGGCGGACGATGACCAAGAAGAAAGCACCCACGATCCTGAAGCCGAGCAAGGCGATTCCCTGCGCAGCCTCACAAGACCCGGATGAGACGCATCGCAACTATGCGCGGGCGATCACTGCGCCAGAGGTAGCCGCGTTCCGTATCGTCTCGGCGTGCGAGAAAACGGGGCTGACTGCGCAGCTCGACACCCCGGCCATGATACGGATGCTCAAGGACCAGAGCGAAGCCTTCAACCGTGGCGACATGACGCACGCCGAAGCGATGTTGTCGTCCCAAGCGACAGCGTTGCAGACCTTGTTCACGCGGCTGGCCGAGCGGGCGATGGAGCAATCAACAATGGCACACCTTGAGGGCTTCATGCGGCTGGCGCTGCGTGCGCAGGCGCAATGTCGCGGCACGCTCGAAACCCTGTCTGCGATCAAGAACCCGCCTGTGATCTATGCCAAACAAGCGAACGTGACGACAGGGCCGCAGCAGGTCAATAACGGGGTGGCGGCGCCTTCGCGCACGGGGGAAATCGAAAACGAGCAGAACAAACTATTGGAGGCGGATGATGGCAAGTGGCTGGACCCCGGAGCGGCGGGCGCGACAAGCGGAGGCGATACAACGCTGGAAGCCGTGGGAAAGCTCGACGGGGCCGCGCTCGGAAACAGGCAAGGCGACCGTGGCGCGCAACGCCGGCAAGGGCGGCACTAGGGCAATGCTGCGCGAGCTACGCAAGGCGCTGCGCGAGCAAGCAGAGGCGCTGAAGATAATCTGATCCGTAACCCGCATCAGTTTGCAGACCCGGCACTGTGCCGGGTTTGTCGTTCCTGGGGTGGCGTTTGCGACGCGCCCTGCGGTGCAGCGTGAAAGGATGCGCGAGGGCCCCCGATCCGCCGGCGTGGTTTCCACCAGTTCGGTTACCACTGCGGTTACCCCCAGAATCGGCGGTCGGTATCCGCCGAAGCCGACCGCAGAAGCACGAGCGCGGATACGCAACGACTTCAGAGAACTTCAGCTAAATAAGCGCCAGGGCATGACTGGACTGCCGACGGTTGGAGGGCAGCCCCTGCATGACAAATGCAGCACTCACAAGCCATAATCGACCGCAAACCGCCGCTGGTGGCCTGCGAACAAGAAGATCAGGGAGTGCTTTCCGTGTCCAGCCTGCAAGATCGCGTCATGCGCGCGATGCTTTCCGTCGTCCCGTCCGATGGTTCCACGATCGGCAATGCCGCCCTTCGCCGCGAGATCGGGACCCTGCTGCAGTCCGAGGGGCTGTCGATTAACGACGACGACTACTGGCCGGCCCATAGTGTTCTCGTCGCCGAGGGCGTGCTGTTGAAGGGGCAAGGGCGGGGCGGCTCAGTACGGCGCGCGAAGGTGGAGGACAAGGCCGCGTCAGGCGCACCCGGTGATCTCGCCGACGATGCTGATGGTTTTGCCCTGCAAGCGCAGCAGCCGCCCGAGTTGAGCACAGAAACCGCGCCGAAGGTCCCCGCTGCTGCGAAGCGGCCGGCAGCGCCAAGTGCGCGCAGTGCAGCCGGAGAGGCGGCGCAGATCATTTCCTATCGCCACGCCGATAGGCGCAAGAATAATCCGGAGGTCGGCATGGTGACGCCGGCCACGGACCCGGAGGCGGGCAAGACGCGCTGGGCCTACGATCCGCACCTCGACCCGGCACTACAGTTCGACCCCGGCCGCGCCAACATCGAGAAGCTGATCGACGACGCGCTCGCGTCGGGCGACACCCACCGGATGCGCGAAGCTCTGGAAGAGCTTAAGCGCCTGCAGTCGCCCTACCTGAACTGGGCAGGCAAGGCCGAGCGCACCAGTTTCGAGATCGACACCGTCAGCCTGCACGTGCATGAGCGCATCGATCCGGCCAGCATCCTGTCTGCGGTTCGCAAGGCGATGAAGGGCGAAGGCAAGGCTAAGGGGGCTGCGCACGCCATTCAGCCCGGCCTGTTCGATGCGCCCTTCGAGAACCTGCCGCTGCGCGATGCGATCGATTTCTACCGCCATGAACGCGGTTGGGCCAACCGGCTGGTTGCCGGCGACAGCCTACTTGTGATGAACAGCCTGCTGCAGAAGGAGAGCATGGCCGGCCGGGTGCAGATGATCTACATCGATCCGCCCTACGGCATCAAGTACGGCAGCAACTTCCAGCCCTTCGTCGGTAAGCGCGACGTGAAGGACCGCAATGATGCTGACCTCACACAGGAACCCGAGATGATCAAGGCGTTCCGGGATACCTGGGAGTTGGGCATCCACTCCTATCTCACCTACCTGCGCGACCGGCTGCTGCTGGCGCGCGAACTGCTGCATGAGTCGGGCAGCGTGTTCGTGCAGATTTCGGATGAGAACCTGCATCACGTGCGGGAGATTCTTGACGAGCTACTCGGCCCCGAAAATTTTGTGGCCGTCGTGACCGTCGCGAAGACAAGTAGCGCAACAAGCGAGCTGCTTGCGGGAGTCTCGGACTATGTAGTTTGGTACGCGAAAGATTCAACGAAGGTCAAGTACCGCGAGTTGTATCAAGTGAAAGAGGTCGGCGGGTCGGGAGCTGGACAATACACCTCATTGTTATGCCCCGATGGCCGAAAGACTCGGGTTGCAGACCCAGTCGCGGCGCTTAGCGAAGCACCAAAGGGCACCCGAGTCTTTCGACTCGACAACATGACCAGCCAACGACCTCCGGGTGATTTCCCTGTTCACATTCAAGGACGGGGGTGTCAGGATTTCTGTGTGTGAGGCGTGAAGAGACTGTTCCAACGGGGCCGCCTGCAGGCGGCCCCGTTGGAACAGTCGGTAGTCATTTTAGCCCCGGCCTGCTTCAAAGCGCTCGGCGTAAAGGATGGCGAACTGGTTCATCGCCTCTTTCCAGTCTTTGGCTGCCCGTCCCCAGTCGGCGGTGATGTTGCGCAGGGCGAGCCAGATCAGCTTGGTTGCCGCCTCGTCGCTCGGGAAGTGCCCCCGCGTCTTGATGATCTTGCGCAGCCGCGCGTTGATGCTCTCGATGGCATTGGTGGTGTAAATCACCCGGCGGATCGGGGACGGAAAGGCAAAGAACGGGATCACCCGATCCCACGCCCGGCGCCAGGCGGCGGCCACGGGGGGAAACTTCTCGCCCCACGGGCCTTGGGCGAATGCGTCGAGTTCGGCCAGCGCCGCTTCGGCACTCGGGGCGGTGTAGATCGGCCGGATTGCCGCCGCCAGCGCCTTGCGATCTTTCCAACTCGCGTAGTCGAGGCTGTTGCGGATCAGATGCACGATGCAGGTTTGCAGCGTGGTCGCCGGAAACACCGCCTCCAGCGCTTCGGGCATGCCCTTCAGGCCGTCGGTGACCGCAATCAGGATGTCGGTCACGCCGCGCGTCTTGAGGTCATTGAAGACCTTCATCCAGAATTTTGCGCCCTCGGTGTTCTCGATCCACAGCCCCAGGATGTCGCGTGTGCCGTCGGGCAGCACCCCGAGCGCCAGGTAGATCGCCTTGTTGCGGACCACGGCGTCCTCGCGGATCTTGACCCGAAGGGCATCGAAAAACACCACCGGGTACATCGGCTCCAACGGGCGGGATTGCCAGGCAGTGACTTCACCCATCACGGCATCGGTGACCGAGCTGATGAACTCGGGCGACACGTCGGTGCCGTATTGCTCGCCCAGAAATCCCTGGATCTCGCGGATCGTCATTCCGCGCGCATACATGGCGACGATCTTGTCGTCGAAGCCGGTAAAACGCCGCTCGTGCTTCGGGATGAGCACCGGCTCGAAACTGCCGGCGCGGTCACGCGGCACTTCGATCCGCAGCGGCCCGTCTTCGGTAAGCACCGTCTTGCCGCTCGCGCCGTTGCGGTGATTGCTGCTCTCGACCGGCTTGTCAGCGCCCGGCAGGTAGCCGAGGTGATGACTGAGTTCGGCGCCGAGTGCCCGTTCGATCAGCGCCTTCTTGAACGCCATCGCGGCCGCGTTGACCGCCTCGGCGCTCATTGGACCGCCGACGAACTGGTCAATCAGTTCTTTCGGAATGTTGGGCAGCGCCGCCGGTTGCTTCTTGCTCGTCTTGCTTGGCATACATGCTCCTTGCTGACATGTTATGCCTCACACACAAAATTTCTGACAGGCTCTCAAGGACGAGCGATTCGGCCAACCAATGGCTATTGGAAGACTGGTGAGTCCGGCATGGTGGCTCTTGCACAAGCCGGCAGATTGTCACTCGTCGGCAACACGTTATGTTATGTCAGATTCATTGACGACTTCCCCGTTTTTCCGTACTCGAATCTCTGGACGGACACAGTAACGTCTGGATTCTCAGATAAGAAGGTGTACGTGGTTCAGACGAACTCCCGCATAGTCGAGCGTTGCCTGCTGATGACCACTGACCCCGGCGACCTCGTGTTCGATCCAACCTGCGGTAGCGGCACCACGGCCTTCGTCGCCGAAAAATGGGGTCGCCGTTGGATCACCTGCGACACCTCGCGCGTAGCGGTCACTCTGGCCAAGCAGCGCCTGATGACTTCCAGCTTTGATTACTTCGAGCTGAAGTACCCCCATGAGGGCCTGAAGGGCGGTTTTATCTACAAGACCGTCCCGCATGTCACGCTGAAGTCGATTGCCAACAACCGGGACATCGACAGCATCTTCGAGCGGATGCACCCGGCGATCGACAGCGCGCTGGCAGCCCTGAACGTAGCCTTCCGCAAACATGCACCGACCTTCGAGTTCATTGTTAGGGAGGGCGGACGCAAGGGCACCCGTTTCGACTTCAGCGAAGCCGATGCCGGCTGGCTGGAATGGGAAGTCCCCTTCGATCCGCCGCTGGTGCTGGCGGCGCCGCTGCTTGAGGCATTCGATGCCTTCCACGCCGTCCGTCAGGCCATGCAGCGCCAGATGGACGATTCGATCGCCGCGCATGCTGATCAGGAAGTGCTATACGACCAGCCTGCCATCGCCAAGAACAGGCTACGCATTACTGGCCCCTTCACGGTCGAGGCCGTGCCCTTCCCGACGGTGAAGTCACTGGACGAGGCGAGTGGCCCGGATGAAGCTGACGCCAGCATCGCGCGGACCGGTGAGTCCGGTCGCCAGCACCAGTGGCGCGACGAACTGCTGAAGACCGGCATCCGCGGCAAGGGCGGCCAGATGCTGAAGTTTGCCGACCTGGAGGCACTGCCTTTCGACGGCGACATGGCGAACTTGCACGCCGTGGGCCACCTGGACAGCGGCGAGCGTGTCGTCGTGAGCTTCGGTCCGGAGCACGCCGCGCTGGAACAACGGCAGGTCGCCAATGCGCTCAACGAGGCCGGCAACCTGTTCCCGTTGCCGAAGATGATCGTGTTCTGCGCCTTCACCTTCGACCCGGAGGCCGCCAAGGACATCGACGCGCTCAAGGGCATCACCGCGCTCAAGGCGCAGATGAACACTGATCTGCTGACCGAAGACCTGAAGAAGGCACGCGCCAGCAACCAGAGCTTCTGGCTGATGGGTCAGCCCGAGGTCGAGGTGCGCACACTCAAGGACGGGCGCTACGAGGTCGAGGTGCACGGCTTCGACTACTTCGACACGGTGAAGGGCGAGCTCGTGTCCGGCGGAAAGCGAAACATAGCCATGTGGGCGCTCGACACCGACTATGACGAGCGCAGCCTCTTCCCGCGTCAGGTGTTCTTCCCGATGGCCGGCAAGGGCGAGGGCTGGGAGAAGCTGAAGAAAAACATCCGTGCCGAGCTAGATGAATCGCGCCTGCCAAAGTTCCACGGCACGGTCAGCCTGCCGTTCGAAGCTGGCGATAACCGCAAGATCGCTGTCAAGATCGTCGACGACCGGGGTATTGAGTCGCTGAAGGTGATGAACCTGTCCCCTCTTTCGTGAATAAGCCCATGCCCTACACTGCACTGCAATTTGACATCAAACACCTAGGTTGTATCGAGCGAGGGCGCTTTTCCCTCAAGCCGCTGACGCTGCTGTGTGGCCTGAACAATACCGGCAAGACATGGGCGATGTATGCGCTCTATGGCTTCCTCAACCAGCCCACAGCACCTTCAGGCCAAGCGCGCGCAGCAGCACTCGGGCTGGACGGGGTTTGCGAACAGTTGGAACGCGAGGGTACAGCCACGTTGGATCTAAGCGCATGGCTCAGCTCGTACATCGGCAAGCTCCTCGACGAATGCCACCGGGGGATGAAGCGCAGGCTGCCGGAGATCTTTCGTGCTGAGGCTGAGCTTTTCGAGCGCAGCCAGTTCAACTGGGTATGTGAGCAAGATACCCTGATCCAATCGGCCATAGCTCGGAGCCTTGAATACAGGCTGACGTTAGGTAGCGAAGGTAAGGAATATCTGCGAGTTGGCAAACCTCATGGTGATCCGATGGTGAAGATCACGCTGCTGAAAACAGGCTTTCCCGAGTTACCGCGCCTGCTCGTAGATCTGCTGATCTCTCATCTGGTTGGAAGGACCGAACGCCGTCAGGCATTCCTGATGCCGGCGGAACGTAACGGCCTGCACCTCTTCTTCAGGGAGTTGCGCAATCAGCGCACCGCCCTGCTGCATCATGCAGCCAAGGAGAAAATCGACCTAGCGAACCTGCTGCGGGATGTACTGCGCTCTCGCTATGCGGAGCCCATCGCCCACTACATCGATTGGCTCAATGAGCTTCCCGTGCGTCGGAAAGGCAAAAATGGCCCGTTCCACGTGTTGGCGGAAGACCTCAAGCGCCAGTTGGCTGCGGATTCCGACCCAACGTGACCGGTGAATCCGAAATAGTGTGACCGGTGATTCCGCGGGTCGTGACCGCGGATTCCGATTTGATCGTGACCGATTTCGGCCAGTTGTCGGAATGGGCGGTCACGATGTCGGAATCAATGGTCACGATCAAATCGGAACGGGTTTGTGAGGCCAAGCGTGGCAACGTCGTTTGTCAGGCCGGCTACCCTCGCGTGCTTTGCGCGGAGACGGGATGCCGGCGGAGCGGATTGCCATGCACAAGATCAGGGAGCTGTTACGGCTCAAATACGACTGCGCGCTGTCGCACGAGCGCATTGCCCGCGCGCTGTCGATTTCAAAGGGGGTGGTCGCCAAGTATGTGAAGGCGGCCGAGGAGTGCGGCCGGCCATGGGCCGAATTGTCCGCGGCCGACGAGGCGCAGCTGCGCGGGTGGCTCGGAGGGACGATGCGCCCGCGCGGGGCGACGGCGGGCTACGTGCCGCCGGATCTGGCGGCGGTGCATCAGGGGCTCAAGCGAAAGAACGTCACGCTGGCGTTGCTGTGGGAAGAGTACGTGCAGACGGCCGACGGGCCGAGCTATCAGTACTCGCGCTTTTGCGACCTGTACCGCGCGTTCGCCCGCACGCTCAAGCGCTCGATGCGCCAAGTGCACCGCGCCGGCGAGAAACTCTTCATCGATTACGCGGGCCACACGGTGCCGATCGTCGACGCCGACACGGGCGAGATTTCGCGCGCGCAGATCTTCGTCGCGGTGCTCGGCGCCTCGAGCTATACGTTCGCCTGCGCCACGGCGACGCAGTCGCAGGCCGACTGGCTGGGCTCGCTCGCCCGGGCGCTGGCCTTCATCGGCGGCGTGCCCGAGCTCGTCGTGCCCGACAATACGCGCTCGCTCATCGGTCAAGCCGACCGGTATGAGCCGCAACTGCAGCGCACCACCGCCGAGTTCGCCGCGCACTACGGCGTGGCGATCCTGCCCGCGCGCCCTTACAAGCCGCAGGACAAAGCCAAGGTCGAAGTCGGCGTGCAGATCGTGCAGCGCTGGATTCTGGCGCGGCTGCGTCACCGGCGCTTTTTCTCGCTGGGGGAGTTGAACGAGGCGATCGCCGCGTTACTCGAGCCGCTGAACACGCGTGCCTTCCGGCGCCTGCCAGGCTCGCGCCACGAAGCGTTCGAGACGCTCGATCGGCCGGCGCTGCGCCCGTTGCCCGCCACCGCGTTCCAGTTCGCCCAGTGGAAACGGGCCAAGCCCAACATCGACTACCACGTCGAGTTCGACGGGCATTACTACAGCGTGCCGTATGCGCTCGCCGGCCAACCGGTGGAGTTGCGCCTCACCGCGAGCAGCATCGAATGCTTTGCCGCAGGCCGTCGCGTTGCGGTGCATGCGAGAAGCCACCGGCACGGGGCTTTCACCACGCTCACCGAACACATGCCCGCATCGCATCAGGCGCACCGCCAGTGGTCCCCGGGCAAACTCATCGGCTGGGGCGCCACGGTCGGACCTCACACCGAGCAGGTGGTCAGCCACCAACTCGAACGCATGCCGCACCCCGAGCAGGGCTACCGGGCATGCCTCGGGCTGATGCGCCTCGGTCGTCAATACGGCAACGAACGCCTCGAAGCCGCGGCGACCCGCGCCGTCACCCTCGGGGCGATGCGTTACCGCAACGTCGCCTCGATCCTCAAGAGCGGGCTCGACCGCGCGCCGCTGCCCGCATCCACTGCGCAGCAAAGCGAGCTTGCGCTACCGGCCGCTCACGAGAACCTGCGCGGTGCGCGCTACTACCACTGATTCCACCCACCGGAGAACATCGATGCTGATGCAACACAGCCTGCAACAACTGCGCACCCTGCGCCTGGAAGGCATGGCCCGCGCCTTCGAGGAGCAGCTCACCCAGCCCGCCATCACCGCGCTCAGCTTCGAGGAGCGTTTCGCCCAGCTCATCGATCGCGAGATTCTGCTGCGCGACGGCAAACGCATCGAGCGGCTGCTCAAGGCCGCCCGCATCAAAGCCGCTGCCGCGTGCCTGGAGGACGTCGACTACCGCGCCGGGCGCGGCCTCGAGCGCAGCCAGATCGCCGCGCTCGGCACCGGTCAATGGATTCGTCACCACCAGAACTGCCTCATCACGGGCCCCACCGGCAGCGGCAAGACGTGGCTCGCCTGCGCGCTCGCCAACGCGGCGTGCCGGCAGGGCCTCGCGGCCTACTACGTGCGTCTGCCGCGGCTCTTCGAGGAGCTGCGCATCGCGCATGCCGACGGCAGCTTCAGCCGACGCCTCATGCAGCTCGCGCGCATGGATCTCATCGTCATCGACGATTGGGGCCTGGCCGCGCCGTCGGCTCAGGAGCGAAGCGACCTGCTGGAGCTGCTCGACGACCGGGTCGGCACGCGTTCGACCGTGATCACCAGCCAGCTGCCGATCGAGCACTGGCACACCTACTTGGGCGACCCGACCTTCGCCGATGCCATTCTCGATCGCGTCGTGCACGCCGCGCACAAGCTCGCCCTCAAGGGCGAGTCGATGAGAAGAAAGGAAAAGGCATGAGGCCGTGCGCGCGAGACGCCTTACCCACAGGCGCCCGCCCGCCAGCGTATGAGGCGCGCTGGCGGGCGCCTGTGGATAAGCCTGCATCAGCCCTCGAATCGAGCATCATCGTGACCGACGCGGTTAGAATCTGAACACCACGCTTCGCGCGCAGACCCCACCGGTCACGTTCGTCGGTGCAGGCGGTCACGTTCGTCGGAATGCGCAAGTTGGCGGGCGGGCGGTACGAAGTCGACGCGGAAGGAAATATCAGCTTCACGCCCTACAAAAAGCAGCGCGCCAAGGGTGGCGATATGCCGACGCTGGATCTGCATCTGACCTCTTCAACGGTTAAGAGCCTGTTCGGGCTGTGGTTCTATCTTGAACACCAAGCCCAACCTGGCGATGTCCTGATGATCGATGAGCCCGAACTCAACCTCCACCCCACCAACCAGCGTCAGATTGCCCGACTGATCGCACGACTTGTAAACGCAGGCCTACATGTTGTCGCAAGCACGCATAGCGACTATTTCGTGCGCGAGATAAATTCAATGATCATGCTTGGACGCCCCCATCCTGAACATGAGCGTCTGATGAAATTGGGGAGTTTCCTACCTGACGAGGTGCTGACGCCAGGGAAGGTTTGTGCGTATCTCGTCGATCAGCGCGAATTGCGGCCGATGGAGGTCACGTCTGACGAAGGCATTATTGCTATGACCTTTGATACGGAGATTCACTCCCTCAACGAAACCAGCGACGAGATCTATTACGCCTACCGTGACATAGAGATTGCTGGGCAGGGAGAAGGAGCAGGCGAATGAGTTTGGTGCAGACCTTCGAGGAGCTCATTGCGTCAGATTGGAGATTAGAGCGCATGGGGGGTGACTGGTTGGTCGTCGAGCCGGACTCCGAGAACAATCTTCTGCGAGTAGGAGGGGGGCGCTCGTTCGCCTTTTCCCTCGACCATAAGGCGCTCGATTGCTTTCCTTTCATGAAGCCCAACACCCCGCTTGAGGGTGTGCGCTCGACCTGCGACGCCATAATAGTGGCTGATGTTGGAGATCAATGCTTGGTGGTCGCAATAGAGATGAAGACCAGGGAGTCTGACAAGGGCAAGGCGTTGAAGCAGATCGAGTCAGGGCATCATTGGCTGTGTTGGACTCTTAGCCTGCTCCGGATGTACGACCATTGGCGGGGTCACTACCGTTTTTGCAGCATTGTCAGCCTGAAACCGCGGCAACAGGTACGCAAGGGCGGCACGTCCCGGCGCAGCGCGCCAGTCTTGCCCACGGCCCAGACAGGCCGGTCCGGGGAACCGATGTTTGTGCTCAAGAACCATCCAAGATTGAATCTCGTGGACCTGATCGACGCTCTTCCCCCCTCGCCTACAGGTGTTTGCCTGTGAGCGCGACGAGAACACTCATCATCAACTCGCCGTTCGAGGCTCCGACCCACCACTGGCGACGCAGGAGCGACAGCAGCCTCGAACTGATCGACGGCCGCCGTCCGGCCGGCTACGAGATCTTCGACACCCGTAACAACACGATCCGGAGCGTCGAGCTCGAGCTCGTCAACCGCATCCGAGAGCGCGTCGATGCGTGGCGGGCGGCCGGCTACCCGGGGGTGACGTCGGTGACGCGCCAATTGCTCGCGCACTGGCAGGACGAGGAGATCAGCCGGCAGTACGCGTTCTACTTCTGCCAGCTCGAAGCGATTAAGACGTTGATCTGGCACGCCGAGGCACCGACCGACTACAAGCAGGGCATTGCGATCCCAGGCGACGGCGGCGCGTGGGAGCGGATCTGCAACAAGATGGCCACGGGCAGCGGTAAGACCACGGTGATGGCGATGATCATCACTTGGCAGGTGCTCAACGCCCTGACCTATCCGAAGCGCACCAAGGACTTTTCGCGGGCGGTGTTCATCGTTGCGCCGGGTCTGACGGTCAAGGAGCGGCTGCAGGTCCTGCTCCCGGGGCATCCGGAGAACTACTACGACTCCTTCGCGCTGTGTCCGAATGAAGCCCTACGCCAGAAACTGAATCAGGTTGAGATCCTGATCGAGAACTGGCACAGCCTGATGCCGCTGAAGGAGCAGGATCGCTCCGTGGTGAAGAAAGGCGCGGAGAGTGACGAAGCCTATGTACGCCGGGTGCTCGGGAAACTCGCCGGCTACAAGGACATCATCGTCATTAACGACGAGGCCCACCACGCCTACCGCAAGCCCGCCGAGAGCAAGGTCAGCAAGAAGGAGGCGGAGGCGCTCGGCATCGACCTCGAAGAAGCCACGCGCTGGGTCGAGGGTCTGGACCGCATTCACAAGATGCGCCGCATCAGCCGTTGTTTTGACCTGTCGGCGACGCCGTTTGCGCCCACTGGCAAGACCAGCACCGAGGCAGCATTGTTCGACTGGGTGATTTCGGACTTCGGGCTCTACGATGCGATCGAGGCCGGGCTGGTGAAGACGCCGCGCGTGGTGATCCGCGACAACGCGCTGCCGAATGCGCAGACCTACCGCAGCAAGCTCTATCACCTGTACCGCGAGCCTGAGGTAGCAGAGGATCTGAATCACCGGGGGGCCGAGCCGCACGAGGCGCTGCCGCAGATCGTCCAGGAAGCCTATACCCTGCTGGGGGCCGACTGGCGCGAGACTTTGAAAGCTTGGCAGGCGAACAACCACACCTCGCCGCCGGTGATGCTGACGGTGTGCAACCGCACCGAAACCGCGGCGCGGATCGAATACTACTTCCGGTCGGGTGATGCGTACTGGCCTGAACTCCACGCGCCGAGTCGCACCCTGCGCGTCGATTCGAAGGTGCTCGACAAGGCGGAGGTGGGCGAAACCTCCGGCACTGACAAGGCGTATGAGGCGGTGCTGCGCGAGATCGTCGAGGCAGCCAACATCCTGCCGACGCGCAAAGCCGAACTCCTGGCACTGAAGAAAGAGGAACTGCTGCGCGCGATCATCGACAACGTCGGCAAGCGCGGCAGCGCCGGCCAGGAACTGCAGAACGTGATCTCGGTAGCGATGCTCTCCGAGGGCTGGGACGCCAAGAACGTGACCCACATCATGGGACTGCGCGCCTTCACCAGCCAGCTTTTGTGCGAGCAGGTGATCGGCCGCGGCCTGCGGCGGGTGTCTTACGACACCGAGCCGGTAGTGTGCCCGGATGGCAAGGAGCGGATGCTGTTCAAAGCCGAGTACGTCAACGTGTTCGGTGTTCCGCTGTCGGTGTTCGAGGATGTGGGTGCTGGGGGCGATGCGCCACCGCCTCCGCGAAACAGCACGCAGCTCGAGGCGATCCAGGAGCGCGCCGAGCTGGAGATCAGTTGGCCCAACGTGCTGCGGGTCGATGTGGTCGTGCACTCAACCCTGCGCGTCGATTGGTCGAGGATGCCGGCGCTCAAACTCGACCCGGCCAAGATTCACGTCAGCGCCGACATGGCACCCGCCCTGGGCGGCGCGACCGACCTCAGCAAGGCGGTGTCCATCGACCTGGCGAAGCTGCCCGAAGAGTTCCGACTGCAGCGTGTGCTGTTCGTGGCGGCGCGCAAGGCATTTGCGGAGATGCAGCACGGCTTCACCGGCAGCCGGGAATACCTCGTTCAGCAACTGGTGCGACTGGTTGAGGAATTCTTCCAGTCTGACCGGCTCGACATCCCCTCCCTGTTCCATCAGGAGCCGCTACGCAAGCGCATCCTGTTCGCGCTCTCGATCGACACCATCGTCCAGCATGTGGTCGATCATTTCCGGCAGGAAAACGCCGAGCGGCTGGAACCCGTGTTCGATAGCGAGTTTCCGATCGGCTCGACGCGCAACATGCGCACTTGGTACACGACCAAGCCTTGCATCGAGACGACCAAGTCGCAGATCAGTCACGCGGTTGCAGACAGCACTTGGGAAGCCTACACGGTCAATGTGTTCGAGCAGCGGGCCGACGTTGCGGCCTACGCGAAGAACGACCACCTAGGCTTCCAGATCTACTACCTGTGGCGCGGCAGTCGACGGCGCTTCGTGCCCGACTTCCTGATCGAGCTCGCCAACGGCAAGCGACTGGTGCTGGAGATCAAGGGCGAGGATTCGGACCAGAATCGGGTCAAGCGCATGGCGCTCGATGCCTGGGTGCGGGCGGTCAACACGCGAGGCGGGTTCGGAACGTGGTGCTGGGACGTGGTTAAGGCTGAGCCGTCGAAGGTCGATGATGTGCTCGTGCATCACGCTCGGGATGCGGGGGCGTCTGAACCGATTGGGGAAGGGATTCTGGTGGCGGCCGTTTGAGACGGTGTTCGGGACGTTGTTTGTCCGTACCCGCTGCAGTCGATGTTGAGGAGACAGGAGGGAATGAGGAGCGTACAGCGGTATGCATCCATGGCCCGCAAACATTGGACAGAGTGGCTGCCGAACAAGGTCGCTGAATTGAAGGAAGAGGGACAGTGGGAGATCTCCCTGCAGATTGCGGGGAAGCAGGCGTTCGAGATGGTGCTGGAGCTGATGCAGCAAGGCTTCCAGCAGCACGAAGCGGAAGAGGTCGCGCTGAAGGAGTTTGTGCTGCTACCCCCTGAGCCACCCGATGAGAACGATAGGGAGGCGAAGGAGACCGCTGCGCTGGAGGTGACGCATCACCAAGGCCGATGCATGAATCAAACCTGCCAGCGTGGCGAGTCTGTCGGTGCCGGCAGGGAAGTGCAGAGTTCGCGCACTGCACTGTAGAATCCGGCACCGTTCCATTGCGTTCTGCTCCGTTCCGCACTGTTTGTGCCCAATACTGTGCCCATGCGAAGAGATGAAAAGCGTGAATGTCATGCACTAAAAGGCGGCCGGATGATTTGCTCGCTTCTGCATCGGTAGCGACGCTTCCGAACGTGGAAGAGGTCGAAAAGCCTTCTGCAGATCGCCATCTTTTAACTGCCGGAGAGCATCGAGCCCGAGCCCTCCGGCAGCTTTTCATCGCTGTCCCGTCACACGTTCCCATCCGTGGCGCACCGCCAGCTTCATGCGCTCCCAGGTACCGCCGGGGTGGTCTCGGTCCCAGTCGCGTTGTGCGTCCGCCTCGATGTCGGGCCACATCCGTCCGCGATACCGCGCGTCGCTTGCGAGCGTGTAGCCGTAACGGTATGCGGGAGCGTATTCCTCGTACCGCCCGCCTTGCGTGGCATAGCGGGTCTGGAAGTCCTGCCGGTAATCCGGCTCGTATTCTTCGAAAGTGCGCAGCATCGTGCCTGTCGCGCCGGTTTCCCCTCCGTCGCGTTGGGTTTGCACTTCGGTGCGCCGTACCATGTCTTCAATCGTCTCGGTGTGCTCGGTGGCCTCTTTGCCCACTCTGACTTCTTCGACGACGCGAGCCGTCTTGCTGACGACGGCTTTCTCGGCGGTTTCCTGCACCTCGACGGTTTTCTCGGCGAACGCCTTCAGGTCTTCGCCGGTCGCGGGCCGGTCGACCGGGCGACGCTCGATCGTCGCGTGCTCTTCCCGCAGCTGGACGTTTTCGCGGACCGGCGTCTCGACGGTCCGCGAGACCACGCGCACGGTGCCTTTTTTCATCTGCCGCTTGCCGACGTCCAGTTGCTCCTCGACGACCGGCAGCACCGCCTTGCGCTCGTTCGCGATTTCTTCCGCGGTCAGCGGCGGGGAATCGGCGCGATAACCGGTCCAGCCCTGCTGGCGCCAGTATTCAGTGCGCTCGTCGATGTCGATTGCGCCGGCTTCCTCGAGCGCATCGCGCACCAAGTCGGTATCCGCATCATCGGGCAGATCGACAGTAAGCACGGTCGCACCGCGCCGGACCGCCTCCGAATAGGCGCCGACTTCATCCGAGTCGTCGGTGCCGAAGAGATTGCTGAAAAAACGGCCGATGCCGCTGAAGAATCCCTCGTCGCGCTCCTCGGTTGTCGAGTAGGCGGTATCAGCGGCCGTACGATGCAGCGCCGACCGGTCGAACCCCCGGCTCAGAAGGGCTTGTTCGGCAGAAAGGGCAGCGTCTGCAGTATCGAAAACACCCACGACAGTTTGCGTCATGTCTTGCTCCTCGATTGAGTTGAAGAAAGGCCAGCGGTTTCAGCAATCCGCATGCCCTTAGCTGGCGGTTTGCCGGACTGTCGCGACGCCTTTGCGGCGCTTCGCACCGTTCGCGGACTTACACACGCGAAGCGGGAATTACACCGTCCCCGGGGA
This sequence comes from Aromatoleum buckelii, assembly GCF_012910785.2. Classification (GTDB taxonomy): domain Bacteria; phylum Pseudomonadota; class Gammaproteobacteria; order Burkholderiales; family Rhodocyclaceae; genus Aromatoleum; species Aromatoleum buckelii. Next base: position 360,906 of record NZ_WTVH02000008.1, read on the forward strand.
AAATGAGCGGCGACGGGTGGAGAATTGGTGGAACCGGCGATCGCTCGCCCGGAGAATCGGCGGGACCGGCGATTGCTCGTCTTTTGGAACGTGCATACGGATCCCCTTGCGCTTTTCCAGACCATGCCTCCGTCAAAAAAACCCCGCCCCTCCGAGCAGAGCGCTCATTCGCCCTCGGGCAACGAAGAGAACGAGTCGACGCGGGTGATTCCGGTCGTCGAGGAAGAGGTTTCGATCGAACGGGTCACCGAGAACACCGGCGACAGCGTGCGAGTGCGCGTCGCGCTGCACGAGGAAACTCAGTACGTCCCGGTAACCGACGTCATCGAGGAACTGAGCGTCGAACGCGTCCCGGTAAACCGCTTCGTCGACCAACGGGCGGAGCCGCGTGAAGAAGGCGGCGTCCTGATCGTTCCGGTGTACGAGACGGTGGCGGTGGTCGAGCACCGCCTCCTGCTCAAGGAAGAAGTGCGCATCGTTCGACACCGCCGCGAGATAGAACGGAAGGAGGAAGTCGTTCTGCGCAAGGAGACAGCGATCGTCGAGCGTCGCGGGGCCGACGAGGAGGAATGGAAGCCAACCCCTCCAGCCGAACCTTAGCCAATAGGTGGGGAGATAGGGGGCTGTTAGAATTCGCCCTTTCGTTCCCGCTGTTCTGACTCGTTCTGCATGGTTTTCCAAAAGCGTGGCCATTCTGATCGGAAAGGCGATAAGCGGTGCGGCGCAAGGCACGCTGCCGATCCGGTCGCTTCTTTAGCGACGTGATCGGCGTGCGGGGTGGGTGCCGAGCGGCCGATCGATTCGGCATCGCAGCCGTGGCTCTGCGACGTGCTGTTTCACGTGAAACAGGCGTGCACTGATGGGCGAGGCCGAAACCGTCCTGTTCTTCCTCGGGCTTGCCGCCTTTCTTGCCGGCTTCGTCGATGCGGTGGTCGGCGGCGGCGGGTTGGTCCAGATCCCGGCGCTGTTCACGGCTTTTCCCGCGAGTCTCCCCGCGACGCTGTTCGGCACCAACAAGCTCGCGAGCATCGTCGGCACGAGCAGTGCGGCGATACAGTACGCGCGGCGGGTGGCGATTCCGTGGCGGGTCGCGCTGCCGGCGGCGGCCGCCGCGCTCGCCGGAGCGTGGTTCGGAGCGCGTGCCGTCGCGCACCTGTCGCCGGCGCTTCTCAAGCCGGTGATCCTGCTGCTGCTGATACTGGTCGCAATCTACACGTTCATGCGAAAGGACTTCGGCACGGCAGATGCAACGGCCGAGCCGCAGCATGCGACCGCGCTGGCGCTGCTGGTCGGTGCGAGCGTCGGGTTCTACGACGGTTTCTTCGGGCCGGGGACCGGAAGCTTCCTGATTTTCCTGTTTGTCCGTTTCCTGGCGATGGATTTTCTGCGCGCGTCAGTGACGGCCAAGATCGTGAATGTCGCGACGAACCTCGCGGCGATCGCGTTTTTCACTTCGCACGTCGCGATTTTGTGGCAGGCCGCCGGTGTGATGGCCTGCTCGAACCTCGTCGGCGCGCTCGTCGGTTCGCGGCTCGCGCTGCGTCACGGCGCGGGATTCGTGCGGAAAATGTTTCTCGGCGTCGTGACGGCGCTGATCGGGAAGATGCTTTTCGACCTCATCAGGGGGTGATGTCACGTGAAGGTTTCACGTGGAACACGCACCTGCGCTTCGACGTTCGGCTCGAATGACGGGTTTGCCATTGCCGGAGCATATTGCTCGGCCGGATGCGATCGAGACCGAAGGACTGCCATCATTCGAAGACGCCCCGATAAACGCCTTGCCGGACGCGGAATTATCGCGCTGCAGTATTACAATGGCGCCACGCACTGCATCAACAGACGTTGCCAAATTACCTGTGCACTTCGCCTCGCGTAGCCTGCGGGGCAGGGTGCCATTCAGCAAAGCTCCGATTCCCGTGACCATTTCCTCCCGACCGGCCAAAGGCCGCCCCGTGCTTCCGAACGACGGTCTCGGCTATGCGCTGCTGCAGGCGGCGTCTCTCGTCGAAGCGGTCCTCGGAGGCGCCAATTTGACCGAGGCTTACGAGCGGCTGCTGCGCGCCAATCCCGGGTGGGCGGATGCGACGCGCGGTGCGGTTCGCGATCTGGCGTGGGGAACGCTGCGCGACTACGGGCGCGGCGACGTCGTCCTGCGCCACCTGCTGCACAAACCTTTGCCGGTCGCGCTGCATGCACTGTTGCTGGTTGCGCTGCACCGCCTCGAGCACCGTCCGGATCAGGCGCACACGGTCGTGGACCAAGCGGTCGATGCGGCTGCAGTTCTCGCGCTGGGGCTCAAAGGCGTCGTCAACGGCGTGCTGCGCAAGCGGCTGCGCGACGAGCACGAGCTGGCGGCGCTCGTCGAGGCGGACGAGGCGGCGCGCTATCGCCATCCGGCGTGGTGGGTGGCGCAGGTGCGTGCTGCGTGGCCCGATGACTGGGAGGCCGCGCTCGAAGCGGGGAACCAACGGCCTCCGATGGCGCTGCGCGTCAATCGCACCCGAGCGGGTGTCGAGGCAGTCGAAGCGGAACTGCGCGACGCAGGAATCGGCTGCCGACGGCTCGCGAACGATGCGCTCGTGCTCGACAAGCCGGTGCCGGTCGCGAGCCTGCCAGGCTTCGTGACCGGGCGCGTTTCGGTGCAGGATGCGGGGGCGCAGTGGGCAGCGCGGTGGCTGGATCTCGCGCCGGGCCAGCGGGTGCTCGACGCGTGCGCGGCGCCGGGCGGCAAGGCTGCGCATATCCTCGAGACGATGCCGGTCGAGCTCGTCGCGCTGGAGCTCGATCCGAAACGCGTCCAGCGCATCCACGACAATCTCGAGCGGCTCGGCCTGCACGCGCAGGTGCTGAGGGCCGATTGCCGCGCCCTCGACGCGTGGTGGGATGGCCGGCCGTTCGACCGCATCCTTGCCGATGTTCCTTGTTCGGCGTCGGGGGTCGCGCGCCGGCATCCGGACATCAAGTGGCTGCGGCGACGCGAGGACGTACGCCGTTTCGCCGCGCAGCAAGCCGACATCGTCGACGCGCTGTGGCCGACGCTGGCGCCCGGCGGCAGGATGCTTTACGTCACCTGCTCCGTTTTCAACGAAGAAAATGCAGCCCAGGTCGCGCGGCTGAGTGGCCGTCATCCCGATCTCGAGCGGCTCGAGATCGACGGCAGGCTCGAGCGTCAGTTGCTGCCTGCTACGGACCATGACGGTTTTTTCTACGCGCTCCTTGGCAAGCGTCGCTAAGCTGCTGCGGGCCGCGCTGCTCGCGCTGGTCCTGGGCTTGCTGTCGCTGCCGGCCGTCGCGGAAGGGGATATCGGCTACGCCGAGATCGTCGCGAGCGAAGAGGGCTACGTCGTCAACGCCGACATCGACCTCGACCTGAACCAGCGGCTGGCCGATGCGGTGACCCATGGCGTGTCGCTGTATTTCACTGCCGAATTCATCGTCGAGCAGCCGCGCTGGTACTGGTTCGACGACACTGTCGTCGAACGCTCGCTGAACTTCCGCCTTTCGTACCACGCGATCACGCGCAGCTTCCGCCTGTCGGTCGGCAACTTCCACCAGAGTTTCGACACGCTCGATTCAGCGGTGCGGACGATGCTGCGGATCCGCAACTGGCAGATCATCCCCGTCGACGAGCTCGATACGGGCGAATCGTATCGGGCCGCGTTGCGCTTTTTCCTCGACACCAGCCTGCTGCCGAAGCCGTTCCAGGTCACCGCGCTCGGCAGCCGGGACTGGAATCTCGGGACCGACTGGATGCGGTGGACGTTCCTCGCCGGCGCCCCACGATGAAACGGGTCCTGCTGATCGTCGTGGCGGCGGTCGCCGGCATCTCGCTGTTTTTACTGGCGTCGGCGAGTTCGAACACCGATCTGTTCGCCAAGAGCTATCCGTATCTGCTCGCGATCAACGGCGCGGTCGCCGTCGCCCTCGGCGGACTGGTCGGTTTCCAGCTGCGTGCGCTGTGGCGCGAGTACCGCGATCGCCAGTTCGGCTCGCGGATCAAGTACCGGCTGATGCTGATGTTCGCCCTGATGGCGCTGGTCCCCGGCATCATCGTCTATGCGGTATCGCTGCAGTTCGTCGTCCGCAGCATCGAGTCGTGGTTCGACGTGCGCGTCGATTCCGCGCTCGAAGGGGGCATCGCGCTCGGGCAGAACGCGCTCGACTACCTGGCGTCGCAGGTCGGCGACAAGGCCCAGGACATGGCGCTGGAGCTCGAAGGGGCGACGCCCGTTTCACCGACCTTGCTGAATCGCCTGCGCGAACGCGCCGGCGTCAGCAGCGCTTCGGTGATCGGCTCCAATGGCCAGGTGCTGGTGACCGTGTCCGGCGAATTCGGCGGCTTCCTGCCTGATCTCCCGACCGTCACGCAGCTGCGCCAGGCGCGCCAGACGCAGCGTTATCACATCGTCGATACCCGTCCCGGCGACGGGCTGAGGATCCGCGTCGTGGTGCCGATCCCGTCGCGCATCCTCAGTGCGGAGGCGCAGTATCTGCAACTGAGCCAGCCGGTCCCGGAAACGTTTGCGCGCCACGCCGAAGCGGTCCAGGAAGCGTATCGCGAATACCAGCAGCTCACGCTCGGCCGCACCGGACTGAACCGCATCTACACGCTGACGCTGACGCTGACGCTGCTGCTCGCGCTGCTTGCCGCGGTCGCGGTCGCGTTCATCCTGTCACGCCGCCTCGTCGCGCCGCTGCTGATCCTCGCCGAAGGCACGCAGGCCGTGGCGCAGGGCGACTTCAGCCCGCGCCAGGCGCTGCCGGCGCACGACGAGCTCGGCGTGCTGACGCAGTCGTTCAATCGCATGACGCGCCAGCTCGTCGAGGCGCGCGATTCCGCCGATCGCAACCGCGCGGCAGTCGAGTCGGCGCGCGCCTATCTCGAAAGCGTGCTCGCGAACCTGTCGACCGGCGTGCTCGCGTTCGCCGGAGACGGCACATTGCGCGCCGCGAACGCCGGGGCAATGGCGATCCTCGAGGATGAACTGAGCGGTTTTGAGGAGGTGCCGCTGGCGCAGTGGCCGCGCCACCAGAGCTTCCGCGACGCGCTGCTGAAAGGTTTCGACGAGCATGATGGCGACTGGCACGAGCAGGTGGAGTTCCCCGGCGCCGACGGCAGCACGCAGACGCTGTTGATCCACGGCGCGCGGCTGCCGACCGCTTCCGGGGGCGGCCTCGTCGTCGTCTTCGACGACATTTCCCGGCTGGTCGCTGCGCAACGGACTGCCGCCTGGGCGGAAGTCGCGCGCCGGCTCGCGCATGAAATCAAGAATCCGCTGACGCCGATCCAGCTGTCGGCCGAACGCCTTGCCTACAAGCTCGCCGACCGAATCGATGCGGAAGGGCGGGAGATCCTCGAGCGGGCGACGCGCACGATCATCAACCAGGTCGAGTCGATGAAGAATCTCGTCAATGGGTTCCGTGATTATGCGAGACTGCCGGGCCCGGTCATCGGCAGCGTCGACCTCAATGCGCTGATCGCTGAGATCCTCAACCTGTACGAGAGCTCGCCGGTGCAGGTGCGCGCCGAACTCGAGCGCGGCCTGCCTGCCGTGGCGGGCGACGCGACGCAGTTGCGGCAGGTCATCCACAATCTGCTCCAGAATGCCGAGGATGCGCTGGCCGAACAGGACGACGGCGTCGTGACGCTCGTCACGCACGGGGAAGGGGACCACGCCGGACTGCTGATACGGGACAACGGGCCAGGCTTCCCGGCGACCGTGCTGGCCCACGCGTTCGAGCCGTACTTCACGACAAAGAGCCGCGGGACGGGCCTCGGCCTCGCGATGGTGAAGAAGATCATCGACGAACATGGTGGAGAAATCCGCCTGATGAATAGAGACTCCGGGGGCGCCGAAGTCCGCATCCGCTTGCGGCTCGCACCCCCGACCAGCGACAAGTGACCCATGGCGAACATACTCATAGTTGACGACGAAGTCGGCATCCGCGAGCTGCTCTTCGAAATACTCAGCGACGAAGGGCACGACATCGTGCTCGCGGAGAACGCTGCCGCGGCCCGCACCGCGCGCAACGCCGCGCGCCCAGACCTCGTGCTGCTCGACATCTGGATGCCCGACACCGACGGAATCACGCTGCTGAAGGAGTGGTCCGCCAACGGGCAGCTGACGATGCCGGTGGTGATGATGTCCGGCCACGGCACGATCGACACCGCGGTCGAGGCGACGCGCATCGGCGCGATCGACTACCTCGAAAAACCGATCGGCCTGCAAAAGCTGCTCGCCGCGGTGAAGCGCGGGCTGCAGCGCCCGGCCGCACCGGGCGCGCCGTCGCCGCTGACGCTCGCCGCGTTTACCCGTTCGGTGCCGCTGCGCGAGCTGCAGCGGCTGATCCAGCAGGTCGCGGTGACCTCCCGCGTGCTGCTGTTGCGTATCGGCGCCGGCAGTCTCGCGGAGCTCGCGGGGCGCAGCTTCCAGGCGAAAGGGGCGCCGTGGCTGGATCTGTCCTCGGTGTCGCCGCCGCTCGACGTCAACCAGCTGCAGGCCTGCCAAGGCGGCGTCCTGTTCGTGCCCGAACTGTCGCGGCTGGCGCGTACGCAGCAGAAGAACCTGGCGTTCGCGCTCGAGCGCCTCGAGCGCTACGACCTGCGCCTCGTCGTCGCGACCGACCACACGCTCGACGCGCTGGTCCGCGAAGGGTGGGAGGAGTCGCTCGTCGCGCGACTGTTCGAAGTCAGCCTCGCGCCGCCGTCGATCGCCGATGTGCGTGACGACCTGCCCGAACTCGCGGCGCAGCTGCTGCTGCATCTGGTCGAAGCGGGCGAGGTGCCGCGCCGGCAGTTTTCGACCGGTGCGCTGAACACGTTACGCGCGCAGCCCTGGAGCGGCGGATACAACGAATTGCGCGCCGCGGTGAAGTCGCTCGCGCTCGGCACGCTCGACGAGGAGATCGGCATCGCCGACGTGCGGCGGCTGCTGATCCCGTCCACCGAAGGTCACGTCGGCGTGTCCCTCGACCAGCCGCTGCGCGAGGCGCGCGAAGCGTTCGAACGACTGTACTTCGAGCATCATCTGCGCCTCGAAGGCAGCAACATGACGCGGCTGGCAGAGAAAAGCGGGCTCGAACGCACCCATCTGTACCGCAAGCTCAAACAGCTCGGCCTGCAGGCCGGACGCCGGAGCGAGGAAAATTGAACCCGACCGGCGGGGTGAAATGCGGCTTCCCTGCCGCTGACGGGCGCGTAGCCGCAAGGCGCAGCAGGAGATCCGGACGGTGAAGATCATCATCCTCGGCGCCGGACAGGTGGGTGCCTCGGTCGCGGAAAATCTCGTTTCCGAGGCCAACGACATCACGCTCGTCGATACCAACGCCGAGCATCTCGAAATCCTGCGCGACCGCCTGGAACTGCGCACCGTGCTCGGCAACGGAGCCTCGCCTCAAGTGCTGCGCGACGCCGGTGCCGATGACGCGGACCTGCTGATCGCGGTGACCCAGTCGGACCAGACGAACCTCTGTGCGTGCCGCGTCGCGAAGACCGTGTTCAACCTGCCGACGCGCATTGCCCGACTGCGCTCCACCGATTTCGTCGAGCATCCGGAGCTGCTCAACAGCGACAACTTCGCGGTCGATTTCTCGATCTGCCCGGAGCAGATCGTCACCGACTACATCAAGCGCCTGATCGCGTTCCCGGAGGCGCTGCAGGTGCTGGAATTCGCCGACGGCGTGCTCAGCCTGATCTGCGTCACCGCGTTCGAAGGCGGGCCGCTGGTGGGCCATCCGCTGAAGGCGCTGCGCTATCACATGCCGAATGTCGAAGTGCGGATCGCCGCGATCTACCGCCTTGGCGAACCGCTGATTCCCGAAGGCGATACGACGATCCTGCCCGGCGACGAAGTGTTCTGCCTCGCTGCGACAGTGCATATCCGGCAGGTCATGCGCGAGATGCGCCGCTCGGACCGGGTGACGCGGCGCGTCATGATCGCCGGCGGCGGCAACATCGGCCTGCGGCTCGCGCGTTCGATCGAGGGGGACTACAACGTCAAGGTGATCGAAGTCGACAAGCACCGCGCCGAGGCGATCGCGACGCAGCTGAGGCGGGCGCTGGTGCTGCGCGGCGACACCACCGACGAGAAACTGCTCGAGAACGAAGGCATCGACGAGATCGACCTGTTCCTCGCACTGACCAACGACGACGAAGACAACATCATGTCGACGTCGCTCGCGAAGCGGATGGGCGCGCGCCGCACGCTGGCGCTGATCAACCGCCGCAGCTATGCCGACTTGGTGCAGGGCGGGCCGATCGACATCGCGATCTCGCCGGCACAGACTTCGATCGGCTCGCTGCTCGCGCACGTGCGGCGCGGCGACGTGGTCGCCGTGCACAGCCTGCGTCGCGGCGCGGCCGAAGCGCTGGAAATCATCGCGCACGGCAACGCGAAGGACTCGAACGTCGTCGGCCGCGCGATCGAGGACATCGCGCTGCCGAAGGGCGCGACGATCGGCGCGATCGTGCGAGAGGAACTGCGTCCCGACGGCAAGGTGATGCGGCGCGGGGTCGTCATTCCGCACCACGACACGGTGATCGCAAGCGGCGACCACGTGATCGTTTTCTGCACGCACAAGAAGCTCGTGCGCCAGGTCGAGAAGCTTTTCCAGGTCGGCTTCACGTTCCTGTAGAAACCATGCGCAGCTATTTTCCGGTCCTCAGCGCCCTCGGCCTGATCGTGACGATGTTCGGGGTGCTGATGGGCTTTCCGCTCGCGGTGTCGTTTTTCCTCGACGACGGCGCGACCCGGGCATTCGATGACGCAGTGCTTGCGACCTGCGCGGCCGGGTTGGTGCTGTGGGCGCTGACGCGCCGCGTCAAGCGCGACCTGAAGCCGAGCGACGGCTTCCTGCTCGTCGCACTGACGTGGGTCGTGACGCCGGTCTTCGGCGCGATTCCGCTGTTCGGCTATTTGCCCGGCCTGTCCGTCCTCGACGCCTACTTCGAGGCCGTGTCCGGCCTGACCGCGACCGGCGCGACAGTCCTCAGCGGTCTCGACCAGATGCCGATCTCGATCAACCTGTGGCGCACCTTCATGCACTGGATCGGCGGCATGGGCGTCATCGTGCTGGTGGTCGCGATCCTGCCGCTGCTGGGTATCGGCGGCCGGCAACTGTTCCGCGCCGAAGTGCCGACGCCGATGAAGGAGTCGAGCCTCACGCCGCGCATCACGGAGACGGCAAAAGGTCTGTGGACCGCGTACATCCTGCTCACTGCGGCGTGCGGGCTGAGCCTGTGGCTCGCCGGCCTGGACGGCTGGCAAGCGCTGATCCACGCGTTCACGGTGACGGGCCTGGGGGGCTTCTCGAGCAAGGACGCCTCGCTCGGCCATTTCAACAGCGTGCCCGTCGAGATGGTCGCGATCGCGTTCGCGCTGCTTGCGGGACTCAATTATGCGACGCACTACCTCGCGCTGGTGCGCCGCAGCCCGCGCCCGTACCTGTCCGATCCCGAATTGCCGTTCTATTTCGGCGTGCTGCTCGCGAGCGTCGCGGTGCTGACTGCCTACCTGATGAGCGTCGAGGCGCACGCCGGCTTCCTCAATACGCTGCGCTACGTCGCGTTTCATGTCGTGTCGATGTCCACGTCGCTCGGGCTCGCGACTTACGACTACACGCTGTGGCCGATGTTCGCGCAGATGTGGATCCTGTTCCTCGGCAGCTTCATCGCCTGTTCCGGTTCGGCCGGCGGCGGGATCAAGATGATGCGGGCGATCATCCTGTACAAGCAGGTGTACCGCGAGATCGTGCGCTCGCTGCACCCGAATGCGGTGCATCCGGTGCGCCTCGGCAGCCAGCCGGTGTCGGAGGACATCCTGCACGCGGTGCTGGGCTTCAGCTTCATGTACATGGTGAGCATCGTCGCGTTGACGCTGGTGCTCGCGGCCACCGGCCTCGACATCATCACCGCCTTTTCCGGCGTCGTCGCGTGCCTCAACAACACCGGCCCCGCCCTCGGCGCGATCGGCCCGGCGTCCAATTACGCCGGCCTCAACGATTTTCAGACCGCAACACTGGCGTTCACGATGATCCTCGGGCGGCTCGAAATTTTCACGCTGCTCGTCGTGCTGACGCCCGTTTTTTGGCGGCGCTGACGCGGCTTTGCCGCGCGCCATTGCAGGCCGGGGTCGGCATGACGGCGCAAAACGCGGATAATCGCGCTTTGCCTCGAACCGGCAGACAAAAGGACATAACCGTGAGCCGTCTCCAGAACGACACTTTCCTGCGCGCGCTGTTGCGCCAGCCCACCGACCACACGCCGCTCTGGATGATGCGCCAGGCCGGACGTTACCTGCCGGAATACTGCGAGACGCGGCGCCGCGCCGGCAGCTTCCTGAACCTGTGCAAGAGTCCGGCGCTCGCGTGCGAAGTCACGCTGCAGCCGCTGGCACGCTACGACCTCGACGCCGCGATCCTGTTCTCGGACATCCTCACGGTACCGGATGCGATGGGACTGGGGCTGTACTTCGCCGAAGGCGAAGGCCCGCGCTTCGAGCGCCCGCTGCGCGACGAATGGGAAATCCGCAACCTCGTCGCCCCCGACCCGCATGCCGAACTGCAATACGTCATGGATGCGGTCGCCGAGATCCGCCGCGCGCTCGGTGGCAGCGTGCCGCTGATCGGTTTCTCGGGCAGCCCGTGGACGCTCGCCTGCTACATGGTCGAAGGCGGCTCGTCCGACGACTATCGCCGCATCAAGACCATGGCCTACACGCGGCCCGACCTGCTGCATCACGTGCTGCGCGTCACCGCCGACTCGGTCGTCGCCTACCTCAATGCGCAGATCGAATCGGGGGCGCAGGCGGTCATGGTGTTCGATTCGTGGGGCGGCGTGCTGTCGGAAGCCGCTTATCGCGAATTCTCGCTGCCGTACCTTGAGCGCGTCGTCGCCGGCCTGATCCGCGAACGCGACGGCGAGCGCGTGCCGAGCATCGTGTTCACCAAAGGCGGCGGCTTGTGGCTCGAGAGCATCGCCGCGATCGGCTGCGATGCCGTCGGACTCGACTGGACGATGGATATCGGGCGCGCGCGCGCGCTCGTCGGAGACAAGGTCGCGCTGCAGGGGAATCTCGATCCGGCGATCCTGTTTGCGCCACCCGAAGTGATCGCGACCGAAGCGAAGCGGGTGCTCGATGCGTTCGGCCCGCATCCCGGGCATGTGTTCAACCTCGGCCACGGCATCTCGCAGTTCACGCCTCCCGAGGCGGTATCGGTGCTCGTCGACACCGTGCATCAGCACAGCCGCAAATTGCGCGGCGGACGCTGAGCGCCATCGGAATCGCACCCTCCGCACGCCCGCCTGGTGCGCTGCTCCGGGCGGTTCGGCGCGGGGGAGCGACGAGTCTTCATGACGACGGAATCGGCCAGGCTGTCGGGCGTCGAGCCGCTGCTGTCAAGAAGAAAATATTTAGAAACAGCTTGACTTATGCACACTCCGCCGTTCCCGCGCAAAGCTGCACGACAAGCGTCCGCGATATTGCGCTGCAAGAATAAGTCACTGAAAAACATGAAGAAAAAATTTGCTTACTGTTAGGGCAAAGTGACTGAATGGCTTGCTGCGTACCGGATTCAGGACGTTTCACCCAAGCTGTTCACAAAGTTATCCACAGAATATGTGGACAAGCCGATTAAGGGTTATCCGGTAGAAGGCGGCTGCAATTTTTTCACCCGCCACACGACTGCTTCGGCACGTTTTCGACTGCACGAGAAAGACCCACGAAGGTATGAATCAGACATGCGGATCGTTCGCGTTTCCCTGCCGGTTCCTCTGCCGCAGCTCTTTGATTACACGTCTGAAGATGCGACCGAAGGGGATGTCGGGCGTTGCGTCCGTGTGCCGTTCGGCCGCGGCGAGAAGAGTGGCGTCATTGTCGCGATTGCCGACGATTCCGCGATCGATGCGGCGCGGCTGAAAGCGGTACGCCACGTCCAGCGCGAAGTCGCGCCCCTGCCACGCGACTGGCTCGAACTGGTCGCGTTCGTCGCGCGCTATTACCACGCGCCCCCGGGGGAAGTGATCGCGCTGGCGCTGCCGCCGGGCCTGCGCCGCGCGGACGCCGTGAGCGACCGCGAAGCGGATCCGCTGCTCGACGTCAGCGACGCAGGCCGCGCCGCTCTTTCGGCGCCGCGGCGGCCGAGCCGGGCGCTTGCGCTGCTGCGCGATCTGGTCGCGCTCGGTGTCGTGCGGCACAGTGTGGCCCGCGCGCTGCCGTCCGGGGACGCGCTCGCCGACGCGCTGCGCCGTGGCTGGATCGTCGGCGTGCGGCGCGCCAATCCCGCCGACGCCGCGGGCGAACTGCCGCAGCTGACGGCCGAGCAGGGCGCGGCGCTCGACGCCGTGCTTGCCGCCGGGCCGGGCTTCGTGCCGTGGCTACTGCAGGGCGTCACGGGCAGCGGCAAGACCGAAGTCTATCTGCGGCTGGCCGCGCGCACGCTCGAAGCCGGCCGCCAGGTGCTGATGCTGGTGCCGGAGATCGCGTTGACGCCGCAACTCGAAGCGCGCGTCGCCGGCCGCTTCCCGTCGGCAACCGTGATCAGCCTGCATTCGGGGCTCGCCCCGGGGGCGCGCTCACGCGGCTTCGTGCAGGCGCTCGAGGGCCATGCCGACATCGTGCTCGGCACGCGCCTGGCAGTGTTCGCCGCGCTGCCGCGGCTGGGGCTGATCCTCGTCGACGAGGAGCACGATGCGTCGTACAAGCAGCAGGAAGGCGTGCGCTATTCGGCCCGCGACGTCGCCGTGTGGCGCGCGCGGCAACGCGACGTGCCGATCGTGCTCGGCTCGGCGACGCCGTCGCTCGAAAGCTGGCAGCACGCGCGTGCCGGGCGCTACCGCAGCCTGCGCCTGTCCGCGCGCGCGGTGGCGAGCACGCTGCCGGCCGTACGGCGCATCGACACGCGGCGCGTGCGCCTCGACGAGGGCCTCAGTCCGGCGCTGCAGGCGGCGATCGGCGAGCGCCTCGCGCGCGGCGAGCAGAGCCTCGTGTTCATCAACCGCCGCGGCTACGCGCCGGTGCTGTCGTGCCCGTCCTGCAGCTGGGTCAGCCCGTGCCCGCACTGCTCGGCGAACCTCGTTGTGCATCTCGCCGACCGGCGGCTGCGCTGCCACCACTGCGGCTGCGACAGCGTGATCCCGCGCGTCTGTCCGGTGTGCGGCAACCAGGACATCCAGCCGTTCGGCCGCGGCACTCAGCGCATCGAGGCGCGGCTGGTCGAGCTTTTTCCCGACGCCCGCGTACTGCGCGTCGATCGGGACTCGGCGCGCACGCGAAAGCAGTGGGAGGCGATGCTCGCGACGATCGCCGCCGGCGAGGCCGACATCCTCGTCGGCACGCAGATGATGGCGAAAGGACATGATTTTGCGCAGCTCACGCTGGTCGGCGTGGTCGGCGCCGACGCCTCGCTGCACGCGGCCGACTTCCGCGCGCCGGAACGCCTGTTCCAGCAGCTGATGCAGGTCGGCGGGCGTGCCGGCCGGGCGCACCTGCCTGGCGAAGTGCTGATTCAGACCGAATACCCGGAACATCCGCTGTACCGCTGTCTGGTGCGCCACGACTTCGACGCCTTTGCCGCGCGTGCGCTCGACGAGCGCCGCCAGGCGGGGTTCCCGCCCTTCACCCATCAGGCGATGCTGCGCGCCGACGCGCCGGCGCTCGACGACGCGATGAAGTTCCTCGCCCATGCCCGCCGCCTCGCCCAGGACAGTGCGCCCGAAGGGCTGCAGGTGTTCGACGTGGTGCCGATGCGCATGACCCGCCTCGCGCGCCGCGAGCGCGCGCAGCTGCTCGTCGAGGCCGGGGAACGGGCGCTGCTGCAGGAATTCGTCGGGCGCTGGATCGCCGTGCTGCGCGCCCAGCGGCTGCCGCGCGACTTGCGCTGGCAGCTCGATGTCGATCCGCTGGAAGTTTGAGAGCCCCCAGGAAACGGCTTTGCCGTTTCCGCCCCCCGAGGGGGACAAGAAAACCTGGGGGGCCCTGCGTTTTCTTGAGAGCCGCCGTCCGGCCCTCAGCGCAGATTCGTGGGCAGTGCGCTCACCGCGTCGCGATAGCGCTCCAGCGCTTCGCCGCGCGACGCCGCGCTGACGCCGAGGTCGCGCACCAGTCCGTCGCACAGGCCGTAGCACCAGCCGTGGAGCATCACCGGTTGGCCGCGTTCCCACGCTTCGCGCAGCACCGAAGTCTGGCTGATATTGACGACCTGCTGCATCACGTTGAGCTCGCACAGCTGGTTGATGCGCTGCAGCGGATCCTCGATCGCCGTCAGCATCGTCTCGTGCAGGTCGCGCACGTCCTGCACATGGCGCAGCCAGTTGTCGATCAGGCCGAGCCGGCTGTTGTTGAGCGCCGCACCCACGCCGCCGCAGCCATAGTGGCCGACGACGAGGACGTGCTTGACCTGCAGGACGTCGACGGCGTACTGGATCACCGACAGCGCGTTGAGATCGGTATGGACGATGACGTTTGCGACGTTGCGGTGGACGAAGACCTCGCCCGGTGCGAGGCCGATGATCTGGTTGGCCGGCACCCGGCTGTCGGAGCAGCCGATCCACAGGTATTGCGGCGACTGCTGGTTTGCGAGGCGGCGGAAATAGGCGGGATCCTCGCCACGAATGCGCTCGGACCAGTTGCGGTTGTTGGTGAACAGCTGATCGATTTCGTGCATCGTTTCTTCTCGGCAGTGATGATTAGGGAGTCCAGATGTCGAGTGCTTCGAGCTGGCGGGTCGCCGCTTCGGCCCAGCCGCGGTTCGCGGCCGGATTGGCCGGGCTCGGGTGGAGGATGCGCGCAACCCGCAGCGCACGCCCGGCGAGCACCTCCGCGGCACGGTTTTCCGCCCAGGCGCCGACGCCGACCACCCATTCGGGTTCCAGGGTATCGACGACGCGGCGCAAGTGGTCGTCGCAGGCCGTCAGCAGTGGCCCGGATTCGGCGGGGGGAAGCTTGTCCGGCGTGAGGTTGCGACCTTCGGCGAAAAACGCCAGCGGACAATAGTTGGCGACGAAGTGGCTCGCGAAGAACACTTCCGGCGTGCCGAAGCGTTCGCGGAACAGTCCCCACAGGCGGCGGCCGCTGACTTCCGAGCGCGGGCACGCGAAGCCTACGATCGGACGCTTCGGGTTTTCCACCGCCGGTTTGCTGACCGGGCCGGCCAGCCCGAGCCAGTCGCGCACCGCCGCAACTTCGCCGAACGGCACGCCGGTCTGGGTCATGCCGAACGGGCCCGGATTCATGCCGATGAACAGCACCCGCTTGGGCCCGGCGCCGTAGCGGCGCAGGTAATTCTCGTGGATCGTCCACGCGTAGTCGAGCGGGTTGTAGACGTGGCTGACGGGGGGCGCGAAGCGCATGCCGTCGACTTCCCGGGCCAAGGCGCGGGCAGCGGCGATCAGGGCGCGGACGGAAGGGTCGGTCGTCATGGCGTGTGGTCTGTCAGGCGCGGCCCGGCATCGCGGCGACCGCTTTCGCTTCGCCGTTCCACGGCGCAATCTTCAACAGCAGCAACATGCCCGGAATGGCGAGGAAGAAGCATGTCCAGAAAAAATCGTACCAGCCCATGCGCTCGACGAGCCAGCCGGCCGATGCGTTGATGAACGTGCGCGGCATCGCCATCAGGCTCGTGAACAGCGCAAGCTGCGTCGCAGTGTAGGCGGGATGCGTCGTGCGCGCCATGTACGCGACGAACGCGGTCGTGCCGAGGCCGACGCCGATCGCTTCGCCGCCGATGACGATCGCGAGCACTGCGAGGCGGCCCGCATCCGACGGCATCGGCCCGAGCCACGCGAGCCAAACGAAGCCGAGGATCGTGACGACCTGCACGAGGCCGAACAGCCACAGCGCGCGGTTGATGCCGAGCCGCAGCATCCACAGCCCGCCGAGGATGCCGCCGATCACCGACGGCCACAGGCCGGCATTCTTCGCGACGATGCCGATGTCGGTCTTGCTGTAGCCCATGTCGAGATAGAACGGCGTCGCGAGCGCAGTGCACAGCGAGTCGCCGAGCTTGTAGAGGAACAGGAACGCGAGCACGAGCAGCGCCGAACGCAGGCCGTGGCGGCCGAAGAACTCGCGGAACGGCTCGACGACCGCCGCGCGCAGCGTGCGCGGCGTGCCCACGGCTTCGCGCGGCTCGTTCGAGAAGATCGTCATCGCGACGCCCGGCAGCATGAAAAGCGCAGTGATCACGAACACCGGACCCCACGCGAGGTGGTCGGCAAGGATCAGCGACAGCGAGCCGGGCACGAGCCCGGCGACGCGGTACGCGTTCACGTGGATCGCGTTGCCGAGGCCGAGCTCGATCTCGGGGAGGATTTCGCGCCGGAACGCGTCGAGCGCGATGTCCTGCGTCGCCGACAGCAGCGCGATCGCCGCGGTCAGCCCGACGACGAGACCGAGGTCGGTGACGGGCGACAGCTGCCCGAGCCACGCGATCGCGGCGACCAGCCCGAGCTGCGACACCAGCATCCAGCCGCGCCGTCGGCCCAGCCACGGCAGGATGCCGAAGCGGTCGAGCAGCGGTGCCCACAGGAACTTCCAGGTGTAGGGGAACTGGATCAGCGCGAACGCGCCGATCGCTTTCAGCGACAGGCCTTCGGTCTTCAGCCAGGCCGGCACGAGGTTCAGCAGCAGATACAGCGGCAGCCCCGACGCGAAGCCGGTGAAAATGCAGATCAGCATGCGGCGGTTCAACAGGACTTCGAGCCAGGCGGGGCGGCGCAATTCGGACACGAGGGGACACTCGGCGAGGGGTGGCGGGCATTATCCCAGATTGCGCCCGGTGATCCGCGTTGCCGTCGAGGAAGGTGACGACCGAGACCGTCAGGCCGTCCGCCACACGCTGCGCAGCGAGTTTTCCACGACGTCCGCAGTCACCGGGCGGCTGAAATGGAAACCCTGCAACTCGTCGCAGCCGAGTTCGCGCAGGCGCGCGACTTGGACCGCGGATTCGACCCCTTCGGCGATCACCGAAAGCCCGAGGTTGTGCGCGAGCGACACGGCCGCGGCGACGATCATCGCGTCGTTCGCGTCGTGCTCGATGTCGGACACGAAGGAGCGGTCGATTTTCAGGTGGTCGAGCGGGAACAGCTTGAGATAGGACAGCGACGAGTGCCCGGTGCCGAAATCGTCGATCGCGATGCGCACGCCGAGATCCTTCAGCGCCTGCAGCAGCGCGACCGCTTCGCCCGGGTTGTCCATGACGGCGCTTTCGGTGATTTCGAGTTCCAGCAGTCCGGGGCGCAGGCCGTTCGCGGCGAGCGTTGTCGACACCGTGTCGACGAGGCATTTTTCGCGCAGCTGGCGCACCGACAGGTTGACCGAGATGCGCACCTCCGGCAGCCCGGCGTCGAGCCACTGCCGCGCCTGCCGGCAGGCCTCGCGAAGAACCCACGTGCCGATCTCGACGATGACGCCGGTTTCCTCGGCCAGCGGGATGAAGCGCAGCGGCGCGATCAGCCCGTCCTGCGGGTGACGCCACCGCACCAGCGCTTCCAGCCCGGTGAGGTGCCCGTGGCGCGAGTCGAACTGGGGCTGGTACCACAGCTCGAATTCGCCGCGTGCGACAGCGCCGCGCAGCTTGCGCTCGAGATCCAGCCGCGCGGTCGCGGCGCGGTTCATCTCGTCGGTGTAGAACTGGAACTTCGCGCGTCCCGCGGCTTTGGCGTGATACATCGCGGTGTCGGCGTTGCGCATCAGCGCCGCCGGGTCTGCGCTGTCGTCGGGAAACAGGCTGATGCCGATCGACGGCGTCGTGTGAAGCTCGGTCGCTTCGACGCAATACGGCGCGGAGAGCTGCGCGAGCAGCTTCGCCGCGACGTGCGTGACGTCGTGGGCGCCGCCGATGCCTTGCAGCACGACGACGAATTCGTCGCCGCCGAGACGCGCGACGGTATCCGTTTCGCGCACCGCCTCGCGCAGGCGCCGCGCGACCTGCTTCAGCAGTTCGTCCCCGACCGGATGGCCGAGGGAGTCGTTGATGTGCTTGAAACGATCCAGATCGAGGAACATCACCGCCAGCCGCTGCCCGTTGCGCCGCGCCTCGGCGACCGACAGCTGCAGTCGGGCGGTCAGCGAGAAGCGGTTGGCGAGGCCGGTCAGCGTGTCGTGGTAGGCCAGATGCTGGATATCCGCCTCGGCGCGCTTGCGGGCGGTGATGTCCGAAAAAATCGCGATGAAATGCGTGATCTCCCGCGTCTTGGGATCGCGCACGCCGTTGATCATCAACGTGCGCGGATAGCGCTGCCCGTCGCCGCGCAGGCCTGTCGTTTCTCCGGACCACGAACCGTGCGCGCTGACGATCGCCCATACGGTGCGGGAATCGGGCCCGCCTGCGCCCTCGCCCTCCTCGCCATGGTCGCTGCCGGGGCGAAAGCAGGTGCCTTGTGCGGCCGCTGCTGCGATCCCGGTGATCTGGGTGTAGGCAGGGTTGACCGAAACGATGCGATGGCCGAGGTCGGTGATGACGATCGCGTCGGGGCTGTTCTCGAACACCTTGTCCGCGAGCTGGAGGCGCTCCTCGTCCCGCTTGCGGGCGGTGATGTCGGCATAGGTCGTGACGAAGCCGCCCTGCGGCAGCGGCTGACCCTGGACGAGCAGCACCGTGCCGTCGCGCCGACGGCGCTCGAAGCTGTGTGGCGCCGGCTGAAGCGCGCGGGCGAGAAGATCCGCGACGATCTGTTCCGGGTCGCCAGGGCCGTACTCGCCGCGCGCGGCGTTATAGCGGAACAGCGTCTCGAGCGACGGCAGGCTCCCGGCGAACAGGTCCGGCGGGAAATCGAGCAAACGCTTGAATTCCTCGTTGCACGCGACGAGCTGCAGCTCGTGGTCGACGAGCGACACGGCGCACGGAATGTTGTCGAGGATCGTCTGCAGCATCGCCGCCCGCTGCACCAGTTCATTTTCGCCGGAATGGTGTGCGGCGATGCCGGCATCGCTTGTCATGAAGGTGCCCGCCCCGGCCGCGCTGGAAAGCTGCCCGGCAGCGAGCGCCTGGCGGCGGCGACGGTAACGGCGATAGATCGGCCGTCCACCGGCGAGCAGCACCGCCAGCGTCAGCATTCCGGCGCCGAAACCGGCAGTCGCCGGCGCGGGAGCCTCCAGGGCATCGCTCGCCCCGGCAGCTGCGCCCGAGGCGAGCGCGAGACCGGCTGGTGCAGCGAGGACGACGGAAAATGCGAGCGAAAGGAGAACCGTCTTGTGCGAAAACATGCCAGCAGGTTATGAGCGGTTGGGAGTGTTGCCATCCGGAGCCCATCCGCGCAGGACCAGCCCAGTCTGGGGCGATTCTGACAGCCAGTTTCCAGGCTTACAATCTTGCACTGCAACGATACGCCCGCGTATGGGCTTGTCGGCGCCGCCACGGCACCCGAGAATGGGCGTTCGTGGCAATCCAATTAATAACCACTGGGAAGGGAGACGAACATGAGCCAGCACGTCCTTGTATCGTTCGGCGCGGGACGCGAATACGAATTCACGGTGCACGAAGCCGACACGGCGGGCCTGACGAAGGATCAGGCGCGTGCCTGGCTGTCGCACGAGTTCGAGACGCTCGAATGCACGCCGTCGAACCCGATGGGGAAGATTCTTGCGCTCGACATGATCCTCAACGTCGCGAAATACGGCGGTGAGGAGCGATTCAGGCAGGCCGGCGAGTGGGCGCGGCGCTTCGCGGCAGTCACCGCGGTCGCGCTCGGGCGCCCGGTGCTGAAAGTGGATGTCGCGAACTTCGTCGTCGGTTGAGCTCTCGTAGTCCGCCGTAGCGGCCGCGCAGTACGGCGGCCCGTTGCGGGCCGGGTCAGTCGGGGCGGCCGAGCCGATACACGGCGACGCTGGCGAGAAAGTTGGGTTCTTCCTCGATCAGCGTGCTCTCGTCGAAAGCCAGTCGCTCGCGCACGACGATGCCGTTCATCGCGCACAGCGCGTCGAAGTCCGCGATCGTGAAGAAGCGCACGTTCGGCGTGTTGAACCACTGGTGCGGCAGGCTTTCCGATACCGGCATGTGGCCGTTGAGGATGCTCTGGCGGTGGCGCCAGTAGCCGAAGTTCGGAAAGCTGACGACCGCTTCGCGCCCGACGCGCAGCATCTCGGCGAGGATGCCTTGGGTGTTGTGCATCGCCTGCAGCGACAGGCTCATGATGACGTGGTCGAAGAAACCGTCCTCGAGGCCGGCGAGGCCTTTTTCCATGTCCATCTGGATCACATTGATGCCATTGCGGACGCAGGCCAGCAGCTTGTCCGCGTCGTTCTCGACACCGTACCCCTGGACCTGGCGGACTTCGGCGAGATGCCTGAGCAGGCTGCCGTCGCCGCAGCCCAGATCGAGCACCCGCTCGCCCGGCGAAATCCACTTCGTGATCACTTCGTAGTCGTAGCGGTAGGCCATCGTCAAACCTTGATGCGGTCGAAATAGGCCGCAAGCAGCCCGTGGTAATGCGCGTCGTCGAGCAGGAACGAGTCGTGCCCGGCGTCGCTCTCGATCTCCGCGTAGCTGACGTTGCGGCGGTTGTGCAGCAGGCTGTAGACGATCTCGCGGCTTCTCGCCGGCGAGAAGCGCCAGTCGGTCGAAAAGGACACGACGAGGAAGTCGGCGCTCGCGCGCGCCAGCGCCGCCCGCAGCAGGCCGCCGTGCTCGAACGCGGGATCGAAGTAGTCGAGCGCCTTGGTCGTCAGCAGATAGGTATTGGCGTCGAAAAAACCGGCGAACTTGTCGCCCTGGTAGCGCAGGTAGGATTCGATCTCGAACTCGACGTCATAGCTATACACCGCCTTGCCGTGGCGCAGCGTACGGCCGAATTTGTCGGCCATCGCATCGTCGGACAGGTAAGTGATGTGGCCGAGCATGCGCGCGAGCTTCAGCCCGCGGGCCGGGACGACGCCATGCTCGTAGTAGTGCCCGCCGTGGAAGTCCGGGTCGGTCAGGATCGCCTGGCGCGCGACTTCGTTGAACGCGATGTTCTGCGCCGTGAGCCGCGGCGCCGACGCGACGAGCACCGCGTGCCCGATGCGCTCCGGATACTGCAGCGTCCACGACAGCGCCTGCATGCCGCCCAGGCTGCCGCCGACGACCGCGGCGAAACGTTCGATGCCGAGCCGGTCGGCGAGCCGCGCCTGGGCGCCGACCCAGTCCTCGACAGTGACGAACGGGAAATCCGCGCCCCATGGTTTGCCGCTCGCCGGATTGATCGAGGCGGGGCCGGTCGTGCCGTGGCAGCCGCCCAGGTTATTGACGCCGATGACGAAGAACTTGCGCGTATCGAGCGGCTTGCCGGGCCCGACGAGGTTGTCCCACCAGCCGATGTTGCCGGGGTCGTCCGCATAGTGGCCGGCGACATGGTGAGAGCCGGACAGCGCGTGGCATACCAGCACGGCGTTGCTGCGCGCGGCGTTGAGCTCGCCATAGGTCTCGTACAGGAGTTCGTACTCGGGCAGGGCGTCGCCGCTGCGCAGCGGCAGCGGCTCGGCGAAATGCGCCCGCTGCGGGACGACGGCGCCGACGGATTGGGGTTGGATCATGTTGTTCGCTGTAGACAAAAAAACCCAGCCGGCTGGGAAACGCGGACTGGGTCGCCCTCGCTTTAGCCGGATTTATTGAGCGCCCGCAAGCTGTGGTTCAAATCGGCGCGTGGAGGCGAAAAATTAGCGTGGCCGTGCGCAATTGTCAAATTCGCCGGACGACCGCCTCACCGGGCGAACGCGATGCGATCCCGCCCCTCGTGCTTGGCGAGGTACAGCGCGTCGTCGACCCGTTTCATCAATTCCGCCAGCTCCTCGCCCGGGCGGCAGCTGCCGACGCCGAGCGAGACGGTGATGCGCAGTTGCCGCTCGCCGATGATGAACGGATCGCTCCCGACGCAGGCGCGCAGCCGTTCGGCGTTGTCACCTGCGGTGCAGGGTTCGGTGTCCGACAGCATCACGAGGAACTCTTCCCCGCCCCAGCGCGCGCACACATCGTATTCGCGCACCGACGCCGCGAGGCGTGCGGCGACGGCCGTCAGCGCGTGGTCGCCGAACTCGTGTCCCCAGGTGTCGTTGATGTCCTTGAAGTGGTCGATGTCGATGATCATGATGACGAACGAGCGGCCACCCCGCTGGGCACGCAGATGCTCCTCGCGCAACCGCTTCAGCGCATGGCGTCGGTTCGGCAGCCCCGTGAGTGCGTCGCGGTGGGACAGCCATTCGAGGCGCTGGTTGAGTTCGCGCAGCATGCCCTGGTATTGGTCGCTGATGCGCACGATCTTTTCGAGCCTGCGCAGCTGACGGCGGTAATTGACGGCATGGCCGGCACCGCGGTCGCGCTCGGCGGCCTGGTAGTGGTCGCTGATGCGGGTGATGCGCTCGAGTTGGCAGAGGTGGTCGGAAAAGGCGTCGTAGAGCTCGGCGAGCGGCGCGCGCAACGGATTGTCCCGGTGTTCGGCATCGCTCAGCAGCGCATCGATGCGTTCGGTCAGCGGGCGCTCCCCGGGCGGCAGGGGAAATCCTGAGTTCATTGTCACGAACCCGGAATGATCTCGAACGGGAACGTGTAGTCTTCCTTGAACTCGGCAGCCAGATCGGCGACGCGCTCGTTGTCACGGTCATAGCGCCAATTCACCGTGACCGCCTGCCCGCGCTCGTGCGCGTCCTGCAGCGCGTCGAAGATGTCCATCATCGCCCGCACGCTGCTCGTGTTGAGATACATCAGTTTCAGCTCGAGCGTCAGCGGCTGCAGAACCTGGTCGAGAAAGCCGGCGAGCCAGTCGATGACCGGCTGGAACAGCTCGAAGGAATTTTCCGGATAGGAGTCGCCGCTCATTTCCAGCCGCCCGGCTGTCCGGTCGGTGCGGATGAGGGGAGTCGATTCGGTGGCAGGAATCTCGAAATCGTTCACTTCGGACCTCAGTTCAAATCACCACGCGCAGGCTGAAGAAGGCGTGCTGGGGGTCAAGGGTTTTCACGCTGCACGCGAGCGGCTGGCTCGCGCGGCGTGCCAGGTCGATCAGCCCGAGTCCGGCGCCGGTCTTCGCCTGCGGGTCGCGGGGCTGGCGCATCTGGGTCTTGAACGCGGCTTTCAGCGCGGCCCTGTCGAGGGCGGCGAGTTCGCCGATGCGCGCGACCAGCGCCTCGCCGTCGTCATGGAGCACGACATTGCCGGCACTGACGACGTAATGCCCCGCCTCGTCGCGCGAAACGATGATCGTCGCTTCGGCTGCGGCGCCGCTCACGCCGCTCGACGCGGCGTAGTGGCGGATGTTCTGGCTCAGCTCGATATAGGCCGAAAAAACGTCGGTGATCGCCGACGGGGATTCGGACAGCCCCTCCATGTGCTTGCGCAGGGCCTTGCCGATCTCCTCCATCAGCGTGGCCGAGAACGGCCCGTTGAAGCCCAGCATGATTCCCTGGCGCGAGAACGCTTCGCGCAAGGACAACACATCCACCTCTTCCATCCTTACTCCCCGGAAACAGGGCCGGGCGTCGCCGCCCGACCTGGAATACGAAAACCGATCACCGTGATGTCATCGCGCTGCGCCCAGCTTCCCTGATGGTCGGCCAAGTGTCGCCGCAGCGCTTGTTCCTGGCTCGTCATCGGCTGCGCCGCGGTCTCGCCCAGCGCGACTGCGAAGCGGCGCGTGCCGAAGCCGTAGCCGCGTTCGCCTCCGGCTTGGTCGAGGAACCCGTCGGTAGTCAGATAATACGTGCAGCCAGAGCCTTCGGCGATGATGACATTCTCGTAAATTGCGCGCTGCCGCTCGCCGATGCTGCGCCGGCTGCCGCGAAGCTGCTCGCACTGCGTGCCCTCGCAGCGGTAGAGATCGACGTGCGCGCCGGCGAAGGTCACGCAGCCGGTCGCGACGTCGACGTGGCACAGGCCCACGTCCATGCTGGTCGCGAGATGGCGGCTCGCCGCATCGCCCGGCAGCAGCGTACGCGTCGCGCTGTCCATGCGCGTCAGCAGCGCTGCGGGATCCGCCAGTCCGAGTTCCTGGACGGCCAGGTCGAAGCCGGCATGCGCGATCATCGTCATGAACGCGCCCGGCACGCCGTGCCCCGCGCAATCGACGATGCCGACGAGGAACTGTCCCGGCGCCTCGCGGAACAGGTAGAAATCTCCGCCGACGGTGTCGCGCGGCTGCCACAGCACGAAGTGGTCGTCGGGCAACGCGTGCAGCAGCTCGCGGTGTGGCAGCATCGCGTGCTGGATCAGGGCGCCGTAGCGGATGCTGTCCTGGATCTGCCGGTGCGTTGCCGCAATGCGGTCGCGCGCCTGGGCGAGATCGCGGGTGCGCTCGGTGACGCGGCTTTCGAGTTCGCTGGTGTGGGCGTCGATCTGGCGCGCCATGCCGTCGAAGGCGCGCGTCAGCGAGCCGAGCTCGTCGCTGCGGCGCGTGTGCAGGCGCTGGCGATAATCGCCGATGGCGATGCGCTGCGCGGAGTCGGTCAGCTGCACCAGCGGCCGCAGGATCAGTCGGTCGACGCCCATGCTGACGGCGACCGCGAACAGCAGCAGCAGCGCGATCGCGCCGAGCGCAAGCGGCCACAGCACGGTTTCGTCGATGACCTGCGCGGCGCCCAGGTCCACGGCGGTGATCACGTACCAGTCGAGCGCCGGCACGTAGGCCCCACCGAGGACGCGCGGCTGGCCCTGCAGATCGACGCGCAGGGCGCCGCCACTGCCCGGTGCGTCGCGCAGGCCCGCGAGCATGCCGTCGAGCGCTTCGCGATCCGCCCCGTCCTCGACGAGCCCGTGCAGCGTGCGCCGAGGGGCGGCTTTGGTCAGCGCCGCGTACTCGATCAGGGACTGGTCGGGGTGGGCGAGAATCGCGCCTTCGCCATTGATGATGAAGTTCGTGACGCCCGAATCGACGGTGCCGACGAAAGTGGCGAGAAAGCGTGTCAGGTCGAGCCCCGAGCCGGCCAGGCCGAGCACCCGCCCGCCTTCGGCTTCGCGCACCAGCACATTGAACCAGACTTTCGTGACCTTGAGCTTTTCGTCGACGTTGACGTTCAGCGCATATGGGCGGGCGTCGCGAACCGTGGCGAAATACCACCCGTCCTTGGGGTCGCCGCGCTGCAGCGTGTAGCTCGGCTTCACCCACGCATCGGGTGCGGTGCCGTCGCTGAAGTAGTAGTGCCCGCTGTCGTTGGCGATGAGAAACACCGAAGCGTCGGTGAACGCGCGCCGGAACCGTTCGGCATCGATGCCCGCTTGCCCGGAGTTGTCCGTACCGCGCAGGAAGCGTTGCACGCTTTCGAGTTCGGCGAGCCGCTGCGACAGGCTCAGCTCGCGCGTGATCAGCGTGACGAGCTTTTGCGCCTGCAGCAGCGCGTGGTTGCGCGCGAAGCCGGCGCCGAAATGATCGCGGAAGGCGTCGAGGCCGGCCCGTCCGGCCAGCAGCGCGAACAGCCCCAGCAGCGCCAACAGCGCCGCGAGCCACAGGCCCGATTTCCCCCGCAATCCCAAATCCGCTCTCCGTTCCCCGTATCGCTGCGTGGGTGCGCCGGCTCAGCCGGCCAGTCGCAGCACCGCCTCGCGTATTTTCGACTGCTCGTCCATCTTAAGGATGCGCTGCACCCGCGGCGCGAGTTCGCCGACGTCCGCGCGCAGCACCTGCTGCTTGATCTCGAGGATGTTGCCGGGATGCATCGAGAAATTGCGCAGCCCCATGCCGAGCAGCAGCAGCGTATACGCAGGGTCGCCGGCCATCTCGCCGCACACCGACACCGGCAGGCCGAAGCGCGCGCCGGCCTGGATCGTGCCGCTGATCAACTTCAGCACTGCCGGGTGGAGCGGGTCGTACAGATGCACGACGGCTTCGTCCGAGCGGTCGATCGCCAGCGTGTACTGGATCAGGTCGTTCGTGCCGATCGACAGGAACGACAGGCGCCGGATGAACATGCCGAGGGCGAGCGCAGCCGCCGGCACTTCGATCATGCCGCCAACGGCGAGCCGTTCGTCGAACTTGACCCGTTCGGCGCGCAGTTCGACCTTGGCCTTTTCGATCAGCGTCAGCGTCTGGTCGATTTCGTGCGCGTGCGCGAGCATCGGGATCATGATCTGCAGCTGCCCGTGCGCCGACGCGCGCAGCAGCGCGCGCAGCTGCGTCTTGAACATCTGCGGCTCGGCGAGCGAGTAGCGGATCGCGCGCAGGCCGAGCGCCGGGTTCGGTTCGAAGCGCGTGCCGACGCCGTTGAGCGCCTTGTCCGCGCCGACGTCGAAGGTGCGGATCGTCACCGGCTTGCCGGGCATGGATTTCACTACGGCGCGATAGGCTTCGTACTGTTCCTCCTCGTCGGGCAGCGCGTCGCGGCCGATGAACAGGAACTCGGTGCGGTACAGGCCGACGCCGTCGGCATTGACGGCCTTGACCTGGTTGAGGTCCTTCGGCCCCTCGATGTTCGCCAGCAGGTTGACGTTCTCGCCGTCGAGCGTCGTCGCGCGCGTGTCCTTGAGCCGGTTGAGCTTCGAGCGCTCGACTTCGAGCTCGGTGCGGCGCAGCCGGTATTCCTCGACGATATGCTCGTCGGGTCCGACGATGACGACGCCGCGCGTGCCGTCGATGATCAGGAGCTCGTCCTCCTCGACGAGCTGGCGGATGTGGTGCAGCCCGACGACCGCCGGAATGCGCAGGCTGCGCGCGACGATCGCGGTGTGGCTGGTCGGGCCGCCGACGTCGGTGACGAAGCCGCCGATGTTGTGGTCGCGAAAACCGATCGTGTCGGCCGGCGACAGGTCGTGCGCGACGACGATCGTGCCGAGCCCGTCGCGGCGTTTCGCCGGCAGATGACCCGGATGGCCGAGCAGCACCTTGACGAGGCGCTCGACGACCTGCACGACGTCGGCCTTGCGTTCGCGCAGGTACGGATCCTCGATCTGCTCGAACTGCTCGACGACGTGTTCCATCTGCTGAACGAGCGCCCACTCGGCGTTACAGCGACGCGCTTCGATCAGCTCGCGCGCGGCGTCGACGAGCATCGGATCGGACAGCATCATCAGCTGCAGGTCGACGAAGGCGCCGACCTCGCTGTGCGACTGGCCCGTCGTCGCGGCGGCCTTGAGGCCGATCAGCTCGCCCTGCACCGTCGCCACCGCTTCGTCGAGGCGGTCCATTTCCTCGGGCAGGTATTTGCTCGAGACGTGGTAGTGATTGACCTCGAGCATCGCGTGCGAGACGAGATGGACGTGACCGATCGCGATGCCCTGTGAAACCGGCAGGCCGTGGATCGTGAAGGGCATTGCTTACTCTCCCTCGCCGAATCGGTCCGCGATCAACTCCAGGATTGCCTCGAGGGCGGCGTCGGCATCCCGTCCCGCCGTATCGATCGTGATCCGCGAGCCCTGCGCGGCGGCCAGCATCATCACCCCCATAATGCTTTTGGCATTGACGCGGCGGCCGTTGCGCTCGAGCCAGATGTCGGCGCCGTAGCTGCTCGCTGTCTGCGTGAGTTTCGCCGACGCGCGCGCGTGCAGGCCCAGCTTGTTAATGATTTCGGTTTCAGCTCTCGGCATCGCGGGTTCGCCTGGTCACTGGATGTGCACAACGCCGTCGCAGCCGCCCGCGACGGCGCGCTGCACGAGCGTGTTCATGTCCCGTTCGCGGTAAGTCAGCACGCGCAGCAGCATCGGCACGTTGACCCCGGCGATGACTTCGATGCTCCGCGGCACCGCGAGCTTCGTCGCGATGTTCGACGGCGTCGCGCCGAAGACGTCGGTCAGCACCAGCACACCGTGGCCGCTGTCGGTCCACGCGAGCATCTGGCGCGCGAGCGGCAGCATGTCGAGTGGATCGTCCTGGGCGGAGACGCCGAGCTGCACGGTTTGCGCGGGGCGTTTGTTGAGCACGTGGCTCGCGCACTGGATCAGCGATTCGCCGAGCGTGCCGTGCGTAATGAGGAAGATGCCGATCATGGTGGACAAAGGAAGTGTTTCGGCGATTGTAGCCGACGAAGGGGCAGCTGCCGCGAATGCCGTAGTGGAGCTTCCGGCCCCGGCGGTGCGCCGCGGTGCCGGGGCACAAAAAAGCCGCCCTCGCGGGCGGCTTTCGCCGGGCGGGCCGTCGAGACTCAGCTCACTCGAGCCCCTGGCTCGCGAGGTATTCCTCGTACGTGCCGCGATAGTCGGTGATCGTGCCGTCGAGGCGCATGTCGATGATGCGGCTTGCGAGCGAGGACACGAACTCGCGATCGTGCGAGATGAAGATCAGCGTACCGGAGAACTTTTCGAGGCCGGTGTTCAGCGACTCGATCGATTCCATGTCGAGGTGGTTCGTCGGCTCGTCCATCAGCAGCACGTTCGGCCGCGACAGCATCAGTTTGCCGAACAGCATGCGGCCCTGTTCGCCGCCGGAAATGACGTTGACCGGCTTTCTCACGTCGTCCCCGGAAAACAGCAGCCGGCCGAGCGTGCCGCGGATCAGCGTCTCGAGATCGCCGCCTTGCGAGTCGACGGTGACGCGCGCGTAGTCCGCGATCCATTCGGTCAAGCTCTCGGTGCCGGCGAATTCGGACGCATGGTCCTGCGCGTAGTAACCGGGCTTTGCCTTCTCGGCCCATTTGACGGCGCCTTTCTGCGGGGCGAGGCCTCCCGACTGGGGGCCGACGAGCAGCTTCATCAGCGTCGTCTTGCCGACGCCGTTCTCGCCGATGATCGCGACTTTCTCGCCCGCCTCGATCGCAATCGAGAACTTGTCGATCAGCGGCTTGGCCATGCCGTCGTACGCGAACGACAGGTTCTGCACTTCGCAGGCGAGGCGGTGCAGCTTGTCCTTGTCATCGTAGTCGAAGCGGATCCACGGGTACTGGCGGCTGGACGGCTTGACGTCCTCGGGCTTCAACTTGTCGATCAGCTTCAGGCGGCTCGTCGCCTGCTTGGCTTTCGATTTGTTGGCCGAGAAGCGGCGCACGAATTCCTGCAGATCCTGGATCTTTTCCTTCGCGCGGGCGTTCGCGGACTGCTGGCGCTGGCGCGCGAGCGTCGCCGCTTCCATGTAGTCGTCGTAGTTGCCGGCGTACACGGTGATCGTGCCGTAGTCGAGGTCCGCCATGTGCGTGCACACCTGGTTCAGGAAGTGGCGGTCGTGAGAGATGATCACCATCGTGCTGTCGCGCTGGTTCAGCACGTCCTCGAGCCAGCGGATGGTGTTGATGTCGAGGTTGTTCGTCGGCTCGTCGAGCAGCAGGATGTCGGGGTTCGCGAACAGCGCCTGGCACAGCAGCACGCGCAGCTTCCAGCCCGGGGCGACGTTCTTCATCGGGCCGTTGTGCAGTTCCGTGCCGATGCCCACGCCCAGCAGCAGCTCGCCGGCGCGCGCCTCGGCAGTGTAGCCGTCGTACTCGGCGAACTTGCCTTCGAGCTCGGCGGCGTGCATGTAGTCTTCTTCGGTCGCCTCGGGGTTCGCATAGATTGCGTCCTTCTCGACCATGCACGCCCACATCTGCTCATGGCCCATCAGCACGACGTCGAGCACGCGCACGTCCTCGAAGCCGAACTGGTCCTGCCTGAGGTAGGCCATGCGCTCATGCGGGTCCTTCGACACGTTGCCGGCGGACGACTCGAGTTCGCCGCACAGGATTTTCATGAACGTCGACTTGCCCGCGCCGTTGGCGCCGATCAGGCCGTAGCGGTTGCCTTCGCCGAATTTGACGGAGACATTCTCGAACAGGGGCTTGGCCCCGAACTGCATGGTGATGTTGGCGGCGACGAGCACGGCGGAATCCTGATTTTCAGATAAAACAAAGCTTTGCATTATAGCGCAGAAGGGTGCGGCGCGCCGGAGCTGCTGTTGCAGTGTGGGATTCGATCCCATTTTTTTGCGTCCGGCTCTGGTGTCGCTGCCTTATCGGCGGCAAACTTGAGACATGTCTCCGATCCGCCTGCTGCCGTCCTCTCCGCTTGCCGCGTTTCGCGCGGTAGCCCTGGGCATCGGGCTGCCCCTGCTCGGCGTCGGGCTGCTGATGGCGGGGTTGCTCGGGGTCGTGTCGTATGGCGTCCTGCCCTTCATGGAGTCGCTGCGCAGTCGCCACTGGCAGCCGGTCGAGGCCGCGATCGAATCCGTGAGCCTGCATGCGCCGCCGTCGAGCCTGCATCCGCCGCTCGATTCGGTGCAGATCCGCTATCGCTATCGGGTCGGAGACGCCGACCACGACGGCATGCGCTACGATCCGCACGACGGGCAGTATGCGCGCGACTCGAGCCAGTCGATCGTGGCCGGCCTGCAGGCTTCGCCGAGGATCACGGTGTGGGTGAATCCTTCCGACCCGGATGATGCGATGGTGTTCCGCGAGCTGCGGTGGGCAGTGTTCCTTTTCACGTTCCCGGCGCTCGCGCTCGCGCTTGCGGGGGGGCTGATGCTTTTCGCCGGCATGCTCGCATGGAACCAGGCGAAGCCCGGCCGGCGGGCGGGCAAGCCAGACCAGCCTTAACCGGGCGAGTCGCTACAGGAAGCGGGCGATGAAGCACGGCGCCGCGCCGCGGGCAGCTGCGGGCAGCGGCAGCCATACGCGCCGCCCGGCGCCGTGAACGCGCCCGATGGGTGCGCCGGCGGCATCTTCGAGACGTTCGAGGCACACGGTGTCGTTGCCGCGCGGATGCACGAATTCGAGCCGGTCGCCGATGCCGAAAGCGTTTTTCACCTCGACTTCCGCCAGGCCGCGCGCCGCATCGAAGTCGAGCACTTCGCCGACCAGCAGGCTGCGCCCGGATTCGGAGTGACCGCGCAGGTAGTTCTGGTGGTCGGGCGTGTGATGGCGCTCGTAGAACCCGTCGGTGTAGCCGCGGTTCGCCAGCCCTTCGAGCTCGCCGAGCAGGTGCACGTCGAACGGCCGGCCGGCGACCGCGTCGTCGATCGCGTGACGGTAGGCCTGGCTCGCGCGCGCGACGTAGTACGGGCTTTTCGTGCGGCCTTCGATCTTCAGCGAATCGACGCCGATCGCGACCAGCCGCGCGACGTGCTCGACCGCGCGCAGGTCTTTCGAATTCAGGATGTAGGTGCCGTGCTCGTCCTCCTCGACCGGCATCAGCTCGCCGGGCCGGGTGCCTTCCTCGATCAGCCACACGCGCTCGCTCGCCGTGTGCCGCGCGCCGCCGCCGAGCCCCGCGTCTTGCGGCACGCGGCGCACGTCGCCGCTGTCGTCCTCGGCCGCATCATGGACTTTGTAGTCCCAGCGGCACGAGTTCGTGCAACTGCCTTGGTTCGGGTCGCGGTGGTTGAAGTAGCCCGACAGCAGGCAGCGGCCCGAATAGGCGACGCACAGCGCGCCATGCACGAACAGCTCGAGCTCGACATCCGGGCAGGCGTCGCGGATCTCGGAAACTTCGTCGAGCGACAGTTCGCGCGACAGGATGATCCGCTTGACGCCGAGCGACGCCCAGAAGCGCACTGCCGCGTAGTTCGTCGTGTTCGCCTGCACCGATAGATGAATGGCGACGTCCGGCCAGCGCTCGCGCACCATCATCATCAGGCCCGGATCGGCCATGATCAGCGCGTCGGGACCGAGCGCGACGACCGGTTCGAGGTCGGCGAGAAAGCTGCGGACTTTCGTGTTGTGCGGGTAGATGTTGTTGACGAGGTAGAACGCCTTGCCCGCGGCGTGCGCCTCGTCGATGCCTTGCGCGAGCGCCTCGAGCTTGCCGAAGCTGTTGTTGCGCACGCGCAGCGAGTAGCGCGGCTGGCCGGCATAAACGGCATCGGCGCCGAACGCGAACGCGGTGCGCATCATCTGCAGCGAACCGGCGGGGGCGAGGAGTTCCGGAAAACGGAGCGGGGGTGTCGTGGCGGGCATCGGAGGGAAACGGGCAAACCGGCATTCTAGGGGGCAGCCGGGTCGGCGTGTGGCGCCATTCTTCGGCGAACGAGGCATTCGCCGTCGTTGCCGGGGCGAGCAGAACCTTTCCCGGCGTCCTGTAATTTCTGCCGTTGGTCTCTCCCGGTTTCAGTTTCGAGCGCATCCCTGCAGGGTCGCAGTTTGCTTCGCTTGTCGCGCCACCGTTTTTCACGACTCGAGGAACCGCTCCAATGCGTACGAGCCTTTCACTTGCTTTTGTCGTCGCGATCACACTCTCCGCGTGTGCGGAAGACCGGGACCCGGACCCTGTCATGCCGCTCCCGGAAAGGAGCTCCCGGCCGCCGAACCCCGCAGGACCGGAGCAACCCCAGCCCGTGCCGCGTTCGTATCCGACCGGAGAAAAGCCGACCGACCCGCATCTGGCGAAGGGCTACGAGGTGTACCGGGAAGGCTGCATGGGTTGCCACGACAGCGGTGCGGCCCAGGCACCGGTCCTGACGAACAGCGATGAATGGCGCGAGCGGATCGACAAGGGCAAGGAAACGTTGTACCGGCACGCGATCGACGGCTACCACGGCAACAGCGGATTTTGCCCGCCGAAAGGCGGTAGTCCCGGTTCGTGGAGCGACGATGAGGTGCGCGCGGCGGTCGATTACATCATGTTCACCCTGGCGCGTGCAGTCACGCCCGAAGAGTAGAGGGAGAGGGCACCGGGCACGCGAATGGCTGGGCCGCGGACGGTCGGACGGCGACGGACCGCAAGGTACAGCCCGTGCCCGTCGGTCGGTCGGCTGCTCTCTCGTTGATAAAAAGGAGATGGACATGAAAAAAAGAGCACTCGCAGTCTCGACGAACATCCTCGCGCTATCGCTTGCGGTCGCTGCCGGTTCGGCTTTCGCCGAAGGCAGTTTGCAGTACAGCCAGGCGACACAGCCGCCCACTGAGCGGACGAGCCAGGGCGAGGCCCGAAACGAGCGGCAACCAAGTCAAACCGCACCGGCACAATCAGGACAATCAGGACAATCGGCCCAGTCGGGGCAACGAGGCTCGGAAGGGCATCCAGTCGTCTACATGCTCGTCCCGATCGCCGTGGCCGACCGGGATCCGGCGATGAAAGAGGGCTGCTGGGCCAAGTTCCATGACGATCAGAACTACCGTGGCGACACGCTGACGCTCGTCGGACCGGTCGACATGCCGGATATGACGGGGCCGTTCGGCATCGACTGGAAAGACAAGATCAGCAGCGTCGAGACCGGACCGAAGGCGACGGTGCAGGTCTACGACAACGAAAATTTCGCGGACCTGGTGTCGACCTTCAAGCCCGGACAGAAAGTGCAGGACGTCAGCAAGAAGATGGGTTTTTTCGATGAGTTCTCTTCGCTGAAGATCAGCTGCACGAAGTAGTCCGCCACGGCCACCCCGGAGCTGCTCTGCGCCCCCAGCGTGGGGAGCCGGCCTCGGGCTCGGGCAGACAACGCCGGCGCTGACGCGCCGCCGTCCCGGTGCCGGACCCTAACGGTGACTCACCGGGACGGAAACCGGCTCCGCCGCCCACACTCCGCGCGCGACGGCTTTCGCGCCGTCGAAGACCAGCCAGCTTTGCTGTCCGTAGTGCGGCAACGGGCGGCTTGCAGCGGTGACGGCACCCGCATCGGCGGCAGCGACGATGGCCAGCGCAACCCCCGAATCGAGGCGCAGCGTCCACATTCGCAGCGTGCCTTTTCCGGCGACCTCGGGCGGCGGGGGCGGGAGTGCGTGACTCTCGAGCCAGCGCAGGACGTGACCGTGCTCTCCGATCACGAGCAGCGGGCGGTCGTCGGGCGGGAGCTCCGCAGCCTGCGGCCCGAACCGATGATCGAGCAGGCGCATCGCCAGCGACCGTGCGGAGGTCGTGAAAGTCGCGTCGCCGAGCGTGACGAGCGCGGTCCGTTCATCGAACTGGAGCTCACGCAGAATCGGCGGCGCTTCCTGGCGATGAAGCCGCCGCAGCAGCCGGTTCTCGGGATCGAGGGTGATGCGGGTCGCTGCTTCCTCCGCGCCGAGTTCGAGTTCGAAGCGCTGTTCGAGGCGCTCGAGCCGCACGCGCCGGGTTTCGTCGCCATCGGTCGTGCCGATGCGCAGCGGCACTTCGATGACGTACGGCGGCGCGCGCTGCGTCAGTGTCACGGCCACGTGGTCCTCGGCGGCTCGCCCTTCGACGAGCGCGACTTCGGCGAGGCCGGCACGCTCGAGCCACTGCGCGAAGAAGTGTTCGAGCCGCTGGCGCGACTCCGCTTCGAACGCCGTGCGCAGGTCGTCCCAGTCGGCGACGCGGAAGCGCTGCGTCTGCCAGAAACGCCGGATCGCGCGATCGAACGCCGGCTCGCCGATGCGGTCGCGCAGCATCACGAACATCATCGCCGCCTTGCCGTAGCCGATCGCCTGGTCGACGCCGTGCGTGCGCGACGTGAAAGCTGCCAGAGGCCGGTCGGCACCGGGCGGAATGCCCGACAGCTCCCTCAACCAGCCCTGGCGCATCGCGCGCGCCTTGTCTGCGCCAGCGCGCTCGGCGTAATGGTAGTCGGCCATGAACGTCGTCAGCCCTTCGCTCCAGTTGCCGCTCGCGTAGTCGGGATAGACGCCGTTGCCCCACCAGTTGTGCAGTACCTCGTGGCCGAGCGAGGTGGCTTTGATGAACGGTAGCTTCAGCACCTCGATGCCGAGATAAGTCAGCGTCGGCATGCCGAAGCCGGTCGGGGTCGGACTCGAGACGACGGCGAAGCTCGTGAACGGATAGGGGCCAATCCAGCTTTCGTACAGCGCGAGATAGTCGCGGACCGCGTCGAGATAGCCGGCGGCGAGCGGCGCGAGTTCGCCGTGGAAATAAGTGCGCAGCACGATCGGCCGGCCGTCGCTCGAGCGCACGTGCCGCTCGGTGATGCGGTACGGACCGGCGATCAGGTCGATGCCTTCGGCCGGGTGCGGGAACTCGAACCGGGTGACGAGCCGCCCGCCGCGTGCGGCCTCGGACTGCAGGTGGCCCGCGACGAGGCCGTGTTGCCCTTCGGGAAGGTCAATGCTCAGCGTGAACGCGTGCAGCAGCGCGCGACCTTGGCGTGCGGCCAGCGGATACCACGCGCTGGACGATGGGAGGAAGCTGCCGTGAGGATCCGCAACCGGTTCCTGCATGCCGAGGGTGTCGCGATGTTCGACGCCGGGCGCAAGAGCTGCGAGCGTGCCGTGCCAAGACAGTGCGAGGGTGCGTCCGGCTACTCCCGCGGGAACCGACCACCGCTGCAGCGCGCCTTGACGGTGGGGCCAGAGCTCGACAGGCTCCCCGTCGATGCGCAGCGGGCCCGCTTCGAAGCGGGCACTCAGCAGGAGCTCGAACGCGGCTTCGCTGTCGATCGTGATTTCGGCTTCGCCGGACAGCTCGCGCCGGCCGGGGTCGAGGCGTACGGCGAGCCGGTAGGTTGCGGCCGGCGCGCTGGCCGCAGC
Organism: Aromatoleum buckelii; assembly: GCF_012910785.2. Taxonomy (GTDB): domain Bacteria; phylum Pseudomonadota; class Gammaproteobacteria; order Burkholderiales; family Rhodocyclaceae; genus Aromatoleum; species Aromatoleum buckelii. The sequence continues at coordinate 396,134 of NZ_WTVH02000008.1, forward strand.
CGCCCCGATCGGCGACATCTGCGCCGAGGCGGGATTCAGGATCACCGGAAGCGACAGCATGATCAGCAGGGAGATAGCGTGAAACATTTGTCCGCGGCTCTCGCAGCGTCGCTCAACACAGATGTCTCCGGGTGGAAGCACCCGGGACGCGTTCGGGGGCGGGATACGGACGAGGCTTGACGTGGGCGGTGCTGGGGGGCGCGGAGTGCGCCGAGACGGTCTGCTGGTTCACGGTCGCGCTCCTGACGAGGCAACAACGGGAAAGGAACTCAACGAGTTTTGACGCAGGCGAAATCGGGGAGGTTCCGGGCAAGGATCGTCCGGCCGGGAAAAACTCCGGCGCCCGAAGGCGCCGGAAAGTCTGATGCAATTGAGGACCCAACTTAGGACGACGGTCGCGAGGCCGCCGTCGCGAAAAATCAGTCGTTCTTCTTGTGCGTCGCGGCAGCGTTCGCTTCGATCGCCTTGATCGTCGCGTCGGCTGTCGCAGCGACGTTGGCTTCGGTGATTTCGACAGCCTGTCGAGTTGCCTTCGTCACGCTCTCATAGGTCGAGTTCGCCGTTGCAATTGCCGAGCGCATCGCGGCAACTGCGACCTCGCCACCCCCCGGCACGGACCGGGCCGCTTTCTCGATTGCAATGATCGCGAGCTTGTTCGCCTCGGCGAACTGCGCTTCGTAAGGCTTGAGGCACTCTTCGAGGCTCTGCGCGACGATCTCGTAGCCGCTGCGGTAGTACGCAAGCGATTTCTGCGCGAGCGGCTGGGCGAACGACGACTGCAGATCGAGGATTTCCGTCGGATTCTTCGCCGCAAGCAGCGCGCGGACGAATCCGCTGCCGTCTTCCAGCGCCGAACGCGCCGTGTTCAGGTTCAGGGCAATCAGACGCTCGACGGACTCGAAAGCCGTGGTCGCGGACTTCAGGTACGTGTCGAGCGCGGGCTTGGCGAGGTCGCTGAACGGGTTGGGGGTATTGGTCATGGCACGCTCCTGGAGGGGTCGAAACATTCGGCAATCGCAGGCAGGCCCGAGGTCGGGGAAGATTATCCTGCTGCAGTGCACAATTCCATTGTAGTCGTCGGCCCCGACAGGTCAAGATGTTTTGTGCATTGCAACATTTGTTACGCAGCACCGACTCATGCGCTGCTGCCGAATCCGATCGGCGCGGGCGCCAGTTTCAGGATGCGCTGGTATAACGCTTCGGCTTCTTCGCGCGGCTTGATGCCGAACAGCGGGTTGTCGTTCTCGCGGAACGCGACCGCGATCTGGGCCCACTGCTCGGCATCGAGCACCCGTTCGGCGATCGGCAGAAAGACGTCTTCCTCGGTGCGCAGGTGCTCCCATTCGAGTTCCGCGTAGCGGTCGGCAGCAGCGAAGAACGCGTCGCGCGCGTCGCCGTCGCCACCCTGGAAAGCGACGAGCTGCTTTTTCAGCTCGTCGACCATCGGATAGCCGAGCGCATGCTCGCGTTCGAGGCGCGCGATCAACCCGTCGGCTTCGCGCGTGCGGCGTCGCACTGCGGCGAACAGATACTTGTCTTCTTTCGGATGGTGCCAGCGATCCGGATAGGACACGATGTAGTCGAGGATCGCGCGCAACACCGGGAAATTCGGCACCGCTCCGCGGCGCATCTCCTTGACGAGGTAGCGCAGCGAATACAGCACTGCGCTGATCGCGAGATGCTCGTCCCTGATGATCTGGATGGCTTCCGGTTTCACGCTGGACCTCTTTTCCCGTGCGGGACGGATTACACCCGCTCGATTGCGAGCGCGATCCCCTGGCCGACGCCGATGCACATCGTCGCCAGGCCGAACCGCCCCCCTGTGGCTTCGAGCTGGTTCAGCGCCGTCGTCACGAGCCGTGCGCCGGATGCGCCGAGCGGATGGCCGATCGCGATCGCGCCGCCGTTCGGGTTCACGTGCGCGCCGTCGTCCGGCAGGCCCAGCTGGCGCAGCACGGCGAGCCCCTGCGCGGCGAACGCTTCGTTGAGCTCGATCGTGTCGAAGTCGCGCACCGACATGCCGAGCCGTGCGAGCAGCTTGAGCGTGGCCGGTGCCGGGCCGATGCCCATGATGCGCGGCGCGACGCCCGCCGCGGCGCTGCCGAGGACGCGGGCGCGCGGCGTGAGGCCGTGGCGCTTGACCGCTTCTTCCGAAGCCAGCAGCAGCGCGCATGCGCCGTCATTGACGCCGGACGCGTTGCCGGCGGTGACGCTGCCGTCAGGGCGCACGACGCCCTTGAGCTTCGCGAGCGTCGCCAGCGTCGTGTCCGGACGCGCATGCTCGTCGGCGGCGAGCACGAGCGGCTCGCCTTTCTTGCGCGGTACTTCGACTTTCACGATCTCGCGCTCGAAAAAGCCGCGCTCCGCAGCGGCAGCCCAGCGCTGCTGGCTGCGCAGCGCGAACGCGTCCTGGTCGGCGCGGCTGACGCCGAAGTCGGTGGCGACGTTCTCGGCGGTCTCGGGCATCGAGTCGATGCCGTATTGCGCTTTCATCAGCGGGTTCACGAAGCGCCAGCCGATCGTCGTGTCCTCGATTTTCGCGCTGCGCGAGAATGCGCTGTCAGCCTTGCCGAGCACGAACGGCGCGCGGCTCATGCTCTCGACGCCGCCGGCGATCATCAGCTCGGTCTCGCCTGCACCGATCGCGCGCGCGGCCATGCCGATCGCGTCGAGGCTGGAGCCGCACAGGCGGTTGATCGTGCTGCCGGGCACTTCGACCGGCAGGCCGGCGAGCAGGGCGGCCATGCGCGCGACGTTGCGGTTGTCTTCACCGGCCTGGTTCGCGCAGCCGTAGAGCACGTCGTCGACAGCCTGCCAGTCGACGCCGGGGTTGCGCTCGACGAGCGCCTTGATCGGCAGCGCGGCGAGGTCATCGGCGCGCACGCTGGACAGCGTGCCGCCATAGCGGCCGAACGGGGTGCGAATCGCGTCGCAGATGAAGACGGGGCGGGTCATGAGGGCTTTTCCTTTTCCTTCTGCGGTGAGGGTCAGTAGGTTTCGACGTGGAAACGCGCGTTGGCCAGCAGCTTCGGCTGCAGCGCCTCCCAGTCCGCGCCGTTCGCGCGACAGATGTCGCGGAATGCTTCGAGTACGCCCGATTCCATGCCTTTCAGGCCGCAGATGTAAATGTAGCAGTTGTCGTCGTTGAGCATCCGGAACACCTTGTCGGCGCGTTCGCGGATCGAATCCTGCACGTATTTCTTCGGCTCGCCGGGCACGCGCGAGAACGCGAAGTTGATGTCGATGAAGTCTTTCGGCAGCTTCTGCAGCGGGCCGAAGTACGGCAGCTCGGCCGGCGCGCGTGCGCCGAAGAACAGCACCAGCTCGCCGCCTTCGTTCTGCGCGAGGCGACGACGACGGCGCTCGGTCATCGCGCGCATCGGCGCCGAGCCGGTGCCGGTACAGATCATCATGATCGACGAGCCGGGATGGTTCGGCATCAGGTAAGTCGAGCCGTAAGGCCCGGTGACCTGCACCTTGTCGCCTTTTTTCAGGTCGCAGATGTAGTTCGACGCGATGCCGCGCGCAGGCTTGCCTTCATGGTCCTCGGTGACGCGTTTGACCGTCAGCGCGAGGTTGTTGTAGTGCGGACGCTCGCCGTTGCGCGGGCTCGCGACCGAGTACATGCGCAGCAGGTGCGGGCGGCCTTTCTCATCGGTGCCCGGCGGGATGATGCCGATCGACTGGCCTTCGAGCACCGGGAACGGCGTCGAGCCGAAATCGAGTACGACGTGATGGATGTCGCTCGAAGCGTCCGCGTCGGTAAGCCGGTAATTGCCGGTGACAGTCGCGGTGATCGGACGCGTCGGTGCGTACAGGTTCACGTACGGATGCGACGCGGACCACGGCGCGAGCGCCGGGCCACCCTGGCCGGCAGTGGCGACTTCGGTGATGTGCTGCACTTCGGCCGGCAGGTCGTCCTCCGGGCGCGCGACCGCGAACGGCGCATCGACGTTGTCGAGCTCGGTGGTGTCGGGCAGCACGTCCCACTTGAACTGTTCTTCGAGGCTGTACGGCTTGACGCGCTCGACGTTGCGCCATGAATCGATCGCGCCGGTCGGGCACGGCGGCACGCACGCGAGGCAACCGTTGCAGATATCGAAATTGACGACGTAGTTCAGGTTGTCGTGCGTGATCGCATCGACCGGGCAGGTCTCCTCGCAGGTGTTGCAGCGAATGCAGATTTCCGGGTCGATCAGATGCTGCTTGGCGATTGCGTGCTCTACGGGCGCGTTCATGGCTGTCTCTCTCCACTGGGGCGGGGGCGGGCCTGCGCCCGTCCCCCGTTTTTGCGATGGCTTAGTTGAAACGCACGTACTCGAAGTCGATCGGCTGGTTGTTGATGCCGCGACCCGGCGCTGCGATCCAGTTCGCGAACTTGCCGCGCTCGACGCACTGGCCCATCAGCGAATGCACGTACAGGCGGTCGCTCTCGGTCGGCAGCCAGTTGCTGTGCTGGTGCGTCCATTCGGCTTCGGACAGCAGGCGACCATCCGGGCTGACATGCGAGCCGGCGAACATGCCGATGCGGCGGTTGAAGCCCTTGTGCGGCAGCGTGAAGCGGAAGTTGAAGCCGAATTTCGCCGGGATACGGTTCCAGCGGTCGATGCCGGCCTGCACGTCCGCAATCCAGTCGTCGCGCAGGCGCTCGTTCAGCGCCGACAGTGCCGGCACGCGCTGCGTCACGATCTGGTCGCCGGCGACGTCCATGACTTCGTATTCCGAGTTCTGCAGCTGGTGGTCGTCGCCGATCTTCTCTTCCTCGAAGCGGCCTTTGAGGCCGTTCGTGTAGTAGGTCGCGGCGTTCGACGAGATCTCGGCCCCGTACAGGTCGCTTGTGACGCTGTAGTGGAAGTTCAGGTATTTCTGCAGCGTCGGCAGGTCGATGACGCCGGCGGCGCGCAGCTTCGCAGGATCGTCGGTGCCGAGCTCCTTCATCATCTCGCAGGTGCGCTGGATCACGCGGGCGACACCCGATTCGCCGACGAAGAGGTGGTGCGCTTCCTCGGTCAGCATGAACTTGCAGGTGCGGGCGAGCGGGTCGAACGCCGATTCGGCCAAGGAGGCGAGCTGGAACTTGCCGTCACGGTCGGTGATGAATGTGAACATGAAGAACGACAGCCAGTCCGGAGTCTTCTCGTTGAACGCAGTGAGGATGCGCGGGTTGTCGGCGTCGCCCGAACGGCGTTCGAGCAGCGCTTCGCCTTCCTCGCGGCCGTCGCGGCCGAAGTGCGCGTGCAGCAGGTAGACCATCGCCCACAGGTGGCGGCCTTCCTCGACGTTCACCTGGAACAGGTTGCGCAGGTCGTACAGCGAGGGCGCGGTGAGGCCGAGGTGGCGCTGCTGCTCGACGGATGCCGGCTCGGTGTCGCCTTGCGTGACGATGATGCGGCGCAGCGTCGAGCGGTATTCGCCCGGCACTTCCTGCCACACGTCCTGGCCCTTGTGCTCGCCGAAAGTGATCTTCTTCTGGCCGTCCTGCGGCGCGAGGAAAATCCCCCAGCGGTAGTCGTGCATCTTGACGTGGCCGAAATCAGCCCAGCCTTTCGGATCGACGCTGACGGCGGTGCGCAGGTAGACCTCGTAGTTCGTCGAGTTCTCCGGGCCCATGTCGTCCCACCAGTTCAGGAACGACGGCTGCCACTGCTCGAGCGCGCGCTGAAGCGTCTTGTTTTCCGACAGGTTGACGTTGTTCGGGATCCGTTCGCTGTAGTTGATCATCTCTGTGCTCCTCGGGGTGTTTTGTAAGTATGGGCTGCGTTGGGTTTACACGCGGTTCCAGTCGAACTGCGCCTTCTTGCCGGAACCGAAGAGCTTCAGCGCGCCGGTCGGGCCGACTGCGTTCGGGCGGTTGAAGATCCAGTTCTGCCATGCCGACAGGCGGCCGAAAATCCGCGTGTTCATCGTCTCGACCGGGCCGAAGCGCAGGTTCGCTTCCAGGCCGGTCAGCGCGTCCGGCGACAGCGCGGCGCGTTCCTCGATCGCGATGCGGATCTCGTCGGCCCAGTCGAGGTCGTCGGGGATCGCGGTCACGAGGCCGAGTTCGAGCGCTTCGGCCGGCGTCAGCAGACTGCCTTCCTTCGCTTTCGCGGCGGCGACTGGCGCTTCTTCCTGATAGAAGCGCGCGTCGATGCGCGACAGGCCGTTGGCCATCGGCAGCGGGCCGAAGTTCATCGCCGACAGACCGATGCGGTTTTCGGCTTCGGCCGCGTCGAGCATGTAGCTGCGGTCGGCGGCGAGCGCGATCTCGAGCAGCGTGCCGGCGAAGCACGATCCCGGCTCGATCAGCGCGTACAGGCTGCGCGACGACACGTCGATCCGCGACAGCGTGCGGCGCAGCATGCCGAGCGTTTCGCGGACGAACCAGTTGTCCTGGTTCTCGATGATCGTCGCGTCGATGTCGAGCACGATCTGGGCGTCGCCCGTCGTGCGCAGCTGCCACAGGCCGATGTCGAGGTGGTTCGTGCGCAGGTTCAGGATCGCGTCGTCGAGTTCGCGCGCCATCTTGAGCGGCCACCAGTTGATGCCTTCGGCTTCGATTTCGGCGGCGGTCTTCGCGGTCACGGCCGACGGGGCGCGCACGGTCAGCGTCACGGTGCGGGCGGCCGCGTCGATCGCGGCGTCGACGAACTCGTAGTGGTAGCCGTTTTCGTCGTCGCTACGCTCGAGGCGCGTGAGCTGCACGCCTTTCGCGTTTGCGGGACGGTCGGACTGCGCGGCGAGCGCTTCGGCGCGCGCCTTGATGTGCTCGGCGAACTGCTGCTGCTTGACGACGTCATCGACGAGGCGCCATTCCTTCGCGCGGTTGCCGCGCACGCCTTCCGAGATCGTGCAGAAGATGTCGGCGTGATCGCGGCGCACACGGCGCTTGTCGGTGACGCGCGTCAGGCCGCCGGTGCCGGGCAGCACGCCCAGGAGCGGCACTTCGGGCAGCGACACCGACGAGTTGCGGTCATCGACGAGCACGATCTCGTCGCAGGCGAGCGCCAGCTCGTAGCCGCCGCCGGCGGTCGTGCCGTTGCACGCGGCAAGGAACTTGAGGCCCGAATACTGGCTGGAATCCTCGATGCCGTTTCTCGTCTCGTTCGTGAATTTGCAGAAATTCACTTTCCATGCGTGGGACGACAGGCCGAGCATGTAGATGTTCGCGCCGGAGCAGAAGATCTTCGGCTTGCCCGACGTGACGACGACGGTGCGCACTTCCGGGTGCTCGAAGCGCACGCGCTGCAGCGCGTCGTGCAGCTCGATGTCGACACCGAGGTCGTACGAGTTGAGCTTCAGCTTGTAGCCCGGCCGGATGCCCGCGTCCTCGTCGATGTTCAGCGTCAGCGTCGCGATCGCGCCGTCGGTCGCGAGCGACCAGTGGCGGTACTTCGACGGCTCGGTACGGTAATCGACGCGCTCGACGGCGGTTTCCTGGTTCTTCGCGACTGCTTCCATCTCTGTCTCCTCTTCTCTCGTGGGGGGTCAGCTCATTACGAGCTGGCGCAACTTCATGAAACTCTGATCGACCGTCTCGCCCGTCGTGTCGAGGACGGTATCCGCTTTCGCATACAGCGGCTCGCGGGCGTCGAGGATGCGCTTGAGGTCATCCATCGCCTCGTCGTTGCCCGCCATCGGCCGCAGGTCGCCCTGGGCCATGACGCGCGCCATGTGTTCTTCCGGTTGTGCCTTGACCCAGATCGTCAGGCAGTTCGACAGCAGCAGCTCGAAAGTCTCGGGCTGCGACACGACGCCGCCGCCGATCGAGATCACCGCCCGCGGATGCTCGCGGATGACGCGTTCGAGCGTGCGCTTCTCGATGCGGCGATACCCCGACTGGCCGTACAGCGCGAAAATCTCGCGCCCCGGGATGCCGGTTTCCTTCTCGATCTCGCGGTCGAGCTCGATGAACGGCATGCCTTCCTCGCGCGCCAGCCGTCCGCCGAGCGTCGACTTGCCGGCGCCGCGCAGGCCGATCAGCGCGATGCGCTTCCTGCGCACCGCTTCGTCGTGGCCGAAGTCGCGCATCAGCCGGAACACCACTTCTTCGAGGCGGTGCTGCGGCAGGCGCTCGAGAAAGCGGCGGATCAGGCGGCGTTCGACCGTGTCTTCGGTCTCCGGCGCGAGCAGGTCGGTCAGCGACACATCCAGCGCACGAGCGATGTTGTCGAGCAGCAAGATCGACACGTTTCCTTCGCCGCCTTCGAGGTGCGCGAGGTGGCGTTCGGAGACGCCCGCCTCGCGGGCCACGAGCTTGCGAGTCATGCCGCGCCGGTCCCGGATCTCGCGCACCCGCCGCCCGAGGGTCGGCAGCAGCGTGGAGGCGCCAGCGACAGTGTCGTCACGGTGCTCCACAGGGTTCGCGTCGGATTCGGTCTTGAAGCTCATCTTGGTTCCTGTCATGCAGTTGCCGGTGCTGTTGGGTTGAACAATAGTGCAGGCTTTAAGCGACGTCAAGAGGTAAAGTGCATTTTGTTTTGAGTGTAGAGGAAGTAGACTGCAGAAAAGTGCCATGCAAGTTAGGGCGTGCTGCTGCTTTGACGAGAAAAAGTGCAGCGTGCAGGCAATCGCCGAGCGAAATAGTGCAGTAAAGTTCTTGACGAAGGATAAGGCGGGTGTATTCTATTTCCACGAGTCGCGCCCGATGCGCGACCGCCCCAACCCGTCATCGACCTTGAGTGTGCGGGGGCGATGCAGAAACAAGAGGACGAGGAGACAACGTGAAACTGGCTAATTACGTATACGGGCAATGGCTCGAAGGCGCCGGCGACGGCATCGCGCTGCAGGATCCGGTCACCGGCGAGGAACTGGTGCGGGTCTCGTCCGAAGGCATCGATACCGGACGGGCCCTGGAATTCGCGCGCAACACCGGCGGGCCGGCGCTGCGCGCGCTCGGCTACGAACAGCGTGCCGCGCTGCTCGGCGCGATCGTCGAAGTGCTGAGCGCGAACCGTGCAGAATATTTCGACATTGCGCTGCGCAATTCCGGCTCGACGGAAGCGGACGCCGCGTTCGACGTCGATGGCGCGATCTTCACGCTGAAAAGCTACGTGCGCGCCGGCAAGGCGCTCGGCCCGGCGCGTCACCTGAAAGAAGGCGCGCGCGTCGCGCTGGCGAAGACCGACGCGTTCCAGGGCCAGCATTTCCTGATGCCGCTCTCCGGCGTCGCGGTGTTCATCAACGCGTTCAACTTCCCGGCGTGGGGATTGTGGGAAAAAGCCGCTCCGGCGCTGCTCGCCGGCGTGCCGGTGCTCGTCAAGCCGGCGACGCCGACCGCGTGGCTGACGCAGCGCATGGTCGAGGACGTCGTCAAGGCCGGCATCCTGCCTGTCGGCGCGCTGTCGATCGTGTGCGGCTCGGCGCGCGACCTGCTCGATCACGTCGGCGAATGCGACGTGGTTTCCTTCACCGGCTCGGCCGACACCGCGGCGCGCATGCGCACGCATCCGAACGTCGTCGCCCGCTCGGTGCGCATCAACATCGAAGCCGACAGCATCAATTGCGCGATCCTGGGGCCCGATGCGCAGCCCGGAACGCCCGAGTTCGATCTCGCGGTGAAGGAGATCGTGCGCGAGATGACGATCAAGACCGGGCAGAAATGCACCGCGATCCGTCGCGTCTTCGCGCCCGCGGCGGCAAGCCGGCCGCTCGCCGACGCGGTTGCCGCGAAGCTCGCCTCGTACCGCGTCGGCAATCCGAAGAGCGAAGGCGTGCGCGTCGGGCCGCTCGTCAGCCGCGCGCAGCAGGCCGCGGCGCTCGAAGGACTGGCAAAGCTGCGCGAGGAATGCGAGACGGTGTTCGGCGGCGACGCGGATTTCGCTCCGGTCGATGCCGATCCGGCCGTCTCGGCGTTCGTGCAGCCGACGCTGCTGTACTGCGACAAGGGACTCGACGCCCGCCACGTCCATGACGTCGAAGTGTTCGGGCCGGTCGCGACGATCGTGCCGTACGCCGACACGGCAGAGGCGATCGCGCTTGCGCGCCGCGGCCGCGGCTCGCTCGTCGCGTCGGTGTATTCGGGCGACGCGGCGTTCCTCGCCGAGCTCGTCCCCGGCATCGCCGAGCTGCATGGGCGCGTGATGGTCGTCGATGCGGCCGTTGGCACGAACCACACCGGCCACGGCAACGTCATGCCGACCTGCCTGCATGGCGGGCCGGGGCGTGCCGGCGGCGGCGAGGAGCTCGGCGGCCTGCGCGCACTGGCGACGTACCACCGGCGCTGCGTCGTCCAGGGCGGCCCGGCGCTACTCGAAGCGCTGTCGCGCGACGCCGCCGACGCCGCGCTGCTCGGCAGCTGAAACCAGCTATAAATAATAAGATTTGCACCCAATCCCGACAGGAGACCCCGACGATGACCGCTGAAAACTTCCGGGCGCTGATTGCGAACGTGACCGAACAGATCCAGGGCCGGCCGCTCGACAAGCAGCTCGAAGCATTCCTCAACGAACGCTTTCCGCCCGGCAGCCCGGAGTTCGACGCGATTGCCGCGGCGTGCCGCGACGCCGTCGCCGCCGGCTGGATGTGCGAGCGCGAGCACGGCGGCATCAAGTTCGGTCGCGTCGTCAAGCCGTGCCCGGAAATCCACGGCTTCAGCGTCGACGTCGTCGAGATGTCGAACGTCGTCGGGCCGCAGCACGCACACCCGAACGGCGAGATCGACATGATCATGCCGCTCGAAGGCGACGCGAAATTCGACGGCCACGGCGCCGGCTGGTTCGTCTATGGGCCGGGCAGCGTGCATCGTCCGACCGTCAGCGGCGGCCGCGCGTACGTGCTGTACCTGCTGCCGCAGGGCGCGATCGAGTTCACGCGCACTGCAGCCTGAATCCGCACATCCGAGCGGCAGCCGCCCCGCATCCACGTTCCGGGAATCGCGGCCGGCGAGGGCTTCGAACCAGCGAAAGCACCGGCGTCAGGACCGGTGACGGACGACACGACCCGGCACGAGCCGGGCAAACGGAGGAAAGACAGAATGCACACGCTCAGCGCGGCGCAGCCCGCCGCGGGTTCGCCGAAAATCACCCTGCCCCGCGACTACAACGCGGCCGACGACCTGATCGGGCGCAACCTGGCCGCCGGGCGCGGCGGCAAGGTCGCGTTCATCGACGACGCCGGCAGCTATACCTATGACGAACTCGCGGCGCGGGTGAACCGCTTCGCCAACGCGCTCGGCGCGCTCGGCATCATGCGCGAGCAGCGCATCCTCGTGTGCGTCCATGACACGATCGACTTCCCGACCGTGTTCCTTGGCGCGATCAAGGCCGGCGTCGTACCGGTCGCGGTCAACACGCTGCTGACGCAGTCGGATTACGAATACATGCTCGGCGACTGCCGCGCGCGCATCGCCGTCGTCTCCGCGCCGCTCGCCGAGACGTTCGCGCCGCTGCTCGACCGCGTGCCGACCCTCGAGCGCCTCGTCATCGCCGGCGCGGAAGCTTCGCAAGCCGCGGATTCGCTCGCCGCGCTGATGGACGGCGCTTCCGACCAGTTCCGCACTGCGCCGACGACCAGCGACGAAGCGTGTTTCTGGCTCTACTCGTCGGGCTCGACCGGCGCGCCGAAAGGCACGGTGCATGTGCATTCGAGCCTGATCCAGACTTACGAGCTGTACGCGAAGCCGATCCTCGGCATCCGCGAGGACGACGTCGTGTTCTCGGCGGCGAAGCTGTTCTTCGCCTACGGTCTCGGCAACGGCCTGACTTTCCCGCTCGCGGCCGGCGCGACCGGAGTGCTGATGGCCGAGCGCCCGACGCCCGAAGCCGCTTTCCGGCGGCTGCGCGAGCACCGTCCGACGATTTTCTACGGCGTGCCGACACTGTACGCGTCGATGCTCGCGAGCCCGGATTGCCCGAAAGGGGGCGAGCTCGCGATCCGTGTCTGCACGTCGGCCGGCGAAGCGCTGCCCGAAGACATCGGCCGGCGCTGGACCGAGCGTTTCGGCGTCGAGATCCTCGACGGCATCGGCTCGACCGAAATGCTGCATATCTTCCTGTCGAACCGCCCGGGCGAAGTCCGCTACGGCACGACCGGCAAGGCCGTGCCGGGCTACGAGCTGCGCCTCATCGACGATGCCGGCTTCGTCATCGACGGCGCGAACGAACCGGGCGAACTGCAGATTTCCGGACCGACCAGCGCCGCGATGTACTGGAACAACCGCGCGAAGAGCCGCGACACGTTCCAGGGGCCGTGGACGCGCAGCGGCGACAAGTATTCGCGCACCGCCGACGGCTACTACGTCTATGCCGGGCGCAACGACGACATGCTCAAGGTGAGCGGCATCTACGTGTCGCCGATCGAAGTCGAATCGTGCCTGATCGAACACGAGGCGGTACTCGAAGCGGCGGTCGTCGGGCACGAAGACGACGACCAGCTGATCAAGCCGAAAGCCTTCATCGTCCTCAAGCCGGGTGTGCGCGGCACGCCGGCGCTCGCCGAATCGATCAAGCAGCACGTCAAGGCGCATCTGGCGCCGTACAAGTATCCGCGCTGGATGGAGTTCGTCGACGAGCTGCCGAAGACCGCCACCGGCAAGATCCAGCGCTTCAAGCTGCGCGCGCTGGGCGCGGCGCGTTGATGGCGCGTTGTCCGGGTCGTAAAGGATAATGGGGCAGCATGGCCCCATTATCCCGATGACAGGAGGAACGATCAGTGAAGCATTCGCAACGACAGTGGCGCAGCCTTGCCGGCGCCGTCGCCGCAGTCAGCATTGCCGGCGCGGCATTGCTGCCGGCGCTCGCGCACGGCGCCGACAAGGTCAAAGTCGGGCTGCTGCTGCCGTACACCGGCACTTACGCGGCGATCGGCAACGCCATCACGAACGGCTTCAAGCAGCATGTCGCCGAGCACGACGGCAAGCTCGGCGGGCGCGAAGTCGAATACTTCTTCGCCGACGACAAGTCGGACCCGGCGACGGCGACGGAGAACGCGAGCAAGCTGATCAAGCGCGACCGGGTCGACGTGCTCGTCGGCACGGTGCATTCGGGGGCCGCGCTGGCGATGGCGAAAGTTGCGCGCGACACCGACACTTTGCTGATCATCCCGACCGCCGGCAACGACGAGCTGACCGGCTCGCTGTGCGCGCCGACCGTGTTCCGCACCTCGATGTCGACGTGGCAGCCGGCATACGCAATGGGCAAGCTTGCTGCCGAGCGCGGCCACAAGAACGTCGTCACGGTGTCGTGGAAGTATTCCTTTGGCGATCAGTCGGCCGCCGGCTTCAAGGAAGCGTTCGAGCAGGCCGGCGGCAAGGTCGCGAAAGAGCTTTTCGTGCCGTTCCCGAGCGTCGACTTCCGGCACCTGCTCGACGAGATCGCGAATCTCAAGCCGGATGCAGTGTTCGCATCCTTCGTCGGCAGCGGCGCGGCGAAGTTCGTCAAGGACTACGACGCCGCCGGGCTGAAGGCGAAAATCCCGCTGTACGGCACGGGCTACCTCACCGAAGGCACGCTCGACGCGATGAACGGCGCGGGCGAAGGCGTGCTGACGACGCTGCACTACGCCGACGGCCTGACGAACGAGAAGGACAAGAGCTTCCGCACCGCGTACCAAGCGGCCTACGACCTGAAACCGGACGTCTATGCGGTGCACGGCTATGACGCAGCGCAGCTCCTGGGCGCAGGCCTCGAAGCGGTCAAGGGCGACAAGCTCGACCAGGCGGCGATGATCAAGGCGATGGAGTCGGCGAAGATCGACAGCCCGCGCGGCGCGTTCACGATGTCGAAAGCGCACAACCCGGTGCAGGACGTCTATCTGCGCGAAGTCGAAGGGCGCGAGAACAAGCTCGTCGGCGTCGCCCAGAAAGCGCTCGCCGATCCCGCGCGCGGCTGCTCGATGTAAGAAGCGCGGCCCGTTTTCATCCCTGTCGATCCGCTTGTTCCGGCGTGCGGCGACGCGCCGGAGGCGGTCCGACGCGTGCCGCGTGCTGCGAAGCGCGGCGGGCAATAATCATCCGTTCAGGAAACATCGGGAGTTTGAAGTGAAACAGGTACAAGTCGGCGATACGCGCCTCGAGTACGTCCGCCTGCCATCGGCGCATCCGCGCGGCGGCGCCCCGGCGATCGTGTTCCTGCACGAAGGCCTCGGTTCGGTCGCGATGTGGCGCGATTTCCCGCAGAAAGTCGCGGATGCGACCGGCTGCGAAGCGGTGGTCTATTCGCGCGCCGGTTACGGCCGATCCGGCCCCGCCCGGCTGCCGCGCGACACGCGCTACATGCACGACGAAGGCTTGCACGTATTGCCGGCGCTGCTCGCCGCGCTGGGGTTAGAGCACCCGATCCTGTTCGGCCATTCCGACGGCGCGTCGATCGCGCTGATCTGCGCCGGCGGCACCGCGACGCCGCTGACCGCCGTCATCGTCATGGCGCCGCACGTGATCGTCGAGGACATCTCGGTGTCGAGCATCGCGCAGGCGAAAGTCGCGTGGCAGACGACCGACCTGCGCACGCGCTTGGCCAAGCACCACGCCGATGTCGACGCCGCTTTCCGGGGCTGGAACGACATCTGGCTGCACCCGGATTTTCGCGCGTGGAACATCGAGGAATACGTCCCGCGCATCCTCTGCCCGGTGCTCGCGATCCAGGGCGAGGACGACGAATACGGCACGATGGCGCAGATCGAGCGCATCGCCGCGCAGGCGCCCGACGTGGAACTCGTCAAGCTCGCCGATTGCCGCCATTCGCCGCACAAGGACCAGCCGGCCGCCGTGATCGACGCGGTCGGCGAATTCGTTTCCCGCATCCTCGAGGACTGAATATGGAATTTGTATGCAAGAAATCCATCCGCTTTCACCACTGCGACCCGGCCGGAATCGTCTTCTATCCGCAGTGCCTGGTATTGTGCAACGAAGTTGTGGAGGACTGGTTCGATGAAGGCATCGGCATCGACTTCTACAAGCTCCACGCCGAAATCCGGCGCGGTGTGCCGATGCGCCACCTCGAAGTCGATTTCATCGCGCCGAGCATGCACGGCGACGATCTGACGTTCACGCTGGTCGTGAACCGCATCGGCAACACGTCGATGGACATCACGACGACTGCCGCGATGGGCGATGAAGTGCGCTTTCGCGCGAAGCAGACCGTCGTCTGGGCCGACCTCGGTGGAGCGCCGCGCGCAACGCCGATCGAAGGCGAATGGCGCGAGCGCTTCAGCCGCTTCCTCGCGCAGTCCTGAGCCCGAACGCAAGCCAGACAAAACAGCAACATCACAAACAGATCCGCCCCCGCACCCAACCCCGAACCCGACCCACAGAGACAAGGACCGACATCATGGCCACGTATCAATGCACCGCGTGCTATTTCCCGTACAACGAAGCCGACGGCCTGCCCGACGAAGGCATCCCCGCCGGCACGAAGTGGGAAGACGTGCCCGCCGACTGGGTGTGCCCGGACTGCGGCACGCCGAAAAGCAACTTTACCGTCGCCGAGGACTGAAAGCCGGCGACGGTTTCGAACGGATCAAGGACCGGATGAGGCGCAATCGTGAGCACGAGCATGATCGATGAGAAGCAGCGCAGCGCGGGCGCACGCCCGGCCAAGGGATCCCGCGAACGATCGGCGGACCGGCCGCGACGGCGCGAGCCGCTGCCGGCGTCGGCTCGGCTCGCCGCATCGGCCGCACTCGCCGGCGAGACGCCGCGCGCCGACCGCCTGATCGAATACCTGCACCGCCTGCAGGACGAGCACGGCGCGCTCCACGTCGACCACCTCGCCGCGCTCGCCGACGCGATGAAGCTCGCCCGCGCCGAAGTCTATGAAGTCGCGAGCTTCTACCATCATTTCGACATCGTCCGCGCAGGTGAAGCCGCGCCGCCGGCGTTGACGGTGCGTGTGTGCGAATCGCTCGGCTGCGCGATGGCCGGCGGCGCCGAACTTGCCGCATCGCTCGGGAGCCGGCTCGGCGCGGACGTGCGCGTGCAGCGCGTGCCGTGTGTCGGGCGCTGCGACAGTGCGCCGGTCGCAGTCGTCGGACAGCGCCCGGTGCTGCACGCCGATGCCGACCGCGTCGCCGCAGTGGTCGCGGGCGGCGAACGTGACGAGCCGCTGCCCGACGCGGTCCGCTTCGATGCGTACCGCGCGGCTGACGGCTACCGCCTGTGGGACGCGGTGCGCAGCGGTGAAATCGCAGGTGATGCGGTCGTTGCCGCGCTCGACGCCGCCGGCCTGCGCGGTCTCGGCGGCGCGGGCTTCCCGGCCGCGCGCAAGTGGCGCACGGTGGCCGCGCAGCCTGCGCCGCGCCTGATGGCAGTCAACATCGACGAAGGCGAACCGGGCACGTTCAAGGACCGCCATTACCTCGAGACCGATCCGCACCGCTTCATCGAAGGCATGCTGATCGCTGCGCACGTCGTCGGCATCGACGGCATCTGGATCTACATCCGCGACGAATACCCGGCGCTGCGCCGTCTGCTCGCGGAGGAACTCGACTGCGTGCGCGCCGCGTGGCCCGATCTGCCGCCGATCGAGATCCGCCGCGGCGCCGGCGCGTATGTCTGCGGCGAAGAGTCGGCGATGATCGAGTCGATCGAAGGCAAGCGCGGCATGCCGCGGCTGCGCCCGCCGTACGTTGCCGAAGTGGGCCTGTTCGGCCGCCCGACGCTCGAACACAACCTCGAGACGTTGTGGTGGGTGCGCGATATCGTCGCGCCCGCAGTCACGGGCGGACCCGACCCGTTCGCGAGCCGCGGCCGCAACGGTCGCAAGGGGCTGCGCAGCTTCTCCGTCAGCGGCCGCGTCGCGAAACCCGGCGTCGTCGTCACCGACGCCGGCATCACGCTGCGTGAACTGGTCGAGGAGCACTGCGGCGGCATGCTGCCAGGCCACGAGCTGTACGGCTATTTCCCCGGCGGCGCGTCCGGCGGCATGCTGCCGGCGCGCCTCGCCGATGTGCCGCTCGACTTCGACACGCTTGGCGAATACGGCTGCTTCATCGGCTCGGCGGCGATCGTCGTGTTCTCGCAGCATGACCGCGCGCGCGTGCTCGCCGAAAACGCGATGGAATTCTTCGCGCACGAATCCTGCGGCCAATGCACGCCGTGCCGTGTCGGCACTGCGAAAGCGGCCGAACTGATGAAACAGCCGGCGTGGGACGCGGCGCTGCTGACCGAACTCGGAACAGTGATGATGGACGCTTCGATCTGCGGCCTCGGCCAGGCCGCGCTGAACCCGATGCAATCGGTGCTGCGCTTCTTCCCGCACGAAGTGGGCGCCACGAAGAAAGAGGAGGGCGCGGCATGAACGCTCGGACGAACCCCGTCCGCTTCGAACTCGACGGGCGCGAAATCGATGCGCAACCCGGCGAGACGATCCTGCTCGCGGCGCGCCGCGCCGGCGTCGACATCCCGCACCTGTGCTACACCGACGGCATGCGCGCCGACGGCAACTGCCGGGCGTGCGTCGTCGAGATCGACGGCGAGCGCGTGCTCGCGCCGTCCTGTTGCCGCGCCCCGAAACCCGGCATGAAGGTGAAAGCGACGAGCGACCGCGCCCGCGCGTCGCAGCGCCTGGTGCTGGAACTCTTGCGCGCCGACGTGCCCGCCGCGGCCGAGAAGCCCGACTCCGAGCTCGCGCACTGGTGCAGTGAGCTGAGTGTGATCGGTTCGCGCTTCGCGCCACGCGCACAGCCCGTGCCCGACCGCAGCCACCCCGGCATCGCGGTCGACCTCGCCGCGTGCATCCAGTGCACGCGCTGCGTGCGCGCATGCCGCGAAGTGCAGGTCAATGACGTCATCGGGCTGGCCCGGCGCGGCGCGGATACCGCGATCGTGTTCGACTTCGACGACCCGATGGGCACGTCCTCGTGCGTCGGGTGCGGCGAATGCGTGCAGGCCTGTCCGACCGGCGCGTTGCTGCCGGCGGCGCTGGCGGATTTCCCGGAGCAGACCGCCGGCACGGCCATGACCGGGCCGGCCGGTCCGTTCGCAACGAAGCCGGAAGCGGTTGCGCCGGCCGTCGAGCCGGCCGCGCCCGCGGCAGAGCCCGCGATGCGCGCGATCGATTCCCTGTGCCCGTACTGCGGCGTCGGCTGCCAGATGACCTATCACGTCGCCGGCGACGGCCCGACGGCGAAAATCATTCACGTCGAAGGCCGTGACGGCCCGGCGAACGCCGCGCGGCTGTGCGTGAAAGGGCGCTACGGCTTCGGCTACCCACGCCACGCGCACCGCTTGACGACACCGCTGATCCGCAAAGCCGGCATGCCGAAATCGGTCGATCTCGACCCCGCGAACCCGCTCGGCGCGTTCCGCGAAGCGACGTGGGACGAAGCGCTCGACGTCGCTGCCGCCGGGCTCGCGCGCATCAAGGCTGCCCACGGCCCGCACGCGCTTGCCGGCTTCGGCTCGGCGAAAGGCAGCAACGAGGAAGCGTATCTGTTCCAGAAGCTCGTGCGCGTGGGCTTCGGCACGCACAACGTCGACCACTGCACGCGGCTGTGCCACGCGTCGTCGGTCGCCGCGCTGCTCGAAGGCATCGGCTCGGGCGCAGTGTCGAACCCAGTGCGCGATGTCGAATTCGCCGACGTCATCGTCGTCATCGGCGCGAACCCGGCGTCGAACCACCCGGTCGCGGCGTCGTTCATGAAGAACGCGGTCGAGCGGGGCGCGAAACTCGTCCTGATGGACCCGCGCGAAACCCCGCTCGCGCGCCACGCGTATCGTTACCTGCAGTTCCGCCCGGACGCCGACGTGACGCTGCTCCTGTCGCTCGCGTGCGTGATCATCGAAGAAGGGCTCACCGATGAAGCGTTCATCGCGGCGCGCACGAGCGGCTTCGACGCGTTCCGCGCCGCGGCACTCGCATACCCGCCCGAGCGCGTCGAAGCGATCACCGGCATTGCCGCCGAGACCGTGCGCGAAGTCGCGCGCCTCTACGCGCGCGGCCCGAACAGCATGATCTTCTGGGGCATGGGCATCTCGCAGCATATCCACGGCACCGACAATTCGCGCTGCCTGATCGCGCTCGCGCTGATGACCGGCCAGATCGGGCGGCGCGGCACCGGGCTGCATCCGCTGCGCGGCCAGAACAACGTGCAGGGTGCCTCCGACGCCGGCCTGATCCCGATGATGTTCCCGGACTATCAGCACGTCGCCGATCCGGCGATCCGCGCGCAGTTCGAGGCGCTGTGGGAGACGCCTTTGTCCGACGTGCCGGGCCTCACCGTCGTCGAGATCATGGACGCCGCGCTCGCGGGCGATATCCGAGGCATGTATATCGAAGGCGAGAACCCGGCGATGTCCGACCCCGACCTCGCGCACGCGCGCGCCGCGCTCGCCGGGCTCGAGCACCTCGTCGTGCAGGACCTGTTCCTCACCGAGACGGCGATGCTCGCCGACGTGATCCTGCCGGCGTCGAGCCTGATGGAAAAGACCGGCAGCTTCACGAACACCGACCGCCTCGTGCAGCTCACGCGCCCGGTGCTGCCGCTGCCCGGCGACGCGCGCCCCGATTGGTGGATCATCCAGCAGGTCGCGCAGCGCCTCGGCCTCGCGTGGGACTACGACGGCCCGCACGAGATCTTCGACGAACTGCGCCGCGCATTGCCGAGCTACGCCGGCATCACGTGGGCTGCGCTCGAAGCCGAAGGGGCGGTCGTCGCGCCGAAGTTCGCTGTGGACGAGCCGTCGCAGCCGGTGCTGTTCGAGACCGATTTCCCCACTTCGAGCGGTCACGCGCGCTTCGTCGCGGTCGGCCCGCTGCCGGCGGCCGAACTGCCCGACGCCGATTACCCGATGGTGCTGACGACCGGGCGCGTGCTCGAGCACTGGCATACCGGTTCGATGACGCGCCGCGCCGATGTCCTCGACGCGCTCGAGCCGCTGCCGTGGTGCTCGGTGCATCCGGACGACCTCGCCGCGCAGGCGCTCGAGTCCGGCGCGCGCGTCCGCGTCGAGACGCGGCGCGGCGCGATCGTGCTCGAAGCGCGCGCCGACGAAGCGGTGCAGCGCGGCTCGGTGTTCATGCCGTTCTGCTACGTCGAAGCGGCGGCGAACCTGCTGACGCAGCCGGCGCTCGACCCGTTCGGCAAGATCCCGGAGTTCAAGTACTGCGCGGTGAAGTTGAGCGCCGCAAGCCGGGCGCAAGCGTGATGCACGAGGATGGCCGCGGCGCGGCGGCGGCTATCCTCCGGTATTTCGTGCGATCATGCGCGCTCCCGTCCGCAGCCGAAGCATTTCCGTCCCCGCAATGACTACCGAAACCCGTTCCGAAGCGCAGCTCGACGAGCAAGCCCCTGAAGTCGCAGCCCAGACCGCCGAAGCGCAGACCGCCGAAGCGACTACAGCTGAAGCGACCGCAGAAGCGCCGCCCGCGGCGAAGCGCCCGCACCTCGACGCGCGCGGCCTGTTGCTGAAGCTGCAGGAAGCCTCGCCGACTTTCCGCGACGTCAAGCCGCTCGCGCTGCGCATCGACAAGGCCATCGCCGCCCGCTTCCCCGACCTCGACCGCAAGGTGATCCGCAGCGCGATGCGCCTGCACACCGCTTCGACGCGCTACCTGAAAGTCATGGAAAAGGCGACGGCGCGCTTCGACCTCGACGGCAAGCCGGAAGGCGAAGTCACCGAAGAGCAGCGCGCGCACGCGAAGCAGACGCTCAAGGAACGCTTCGCCGAGTCCGCGAAGCGCAAGAAAGACGCGCTCGAAGCCGAAAAGGCGAAGCGCGACGCCGAGGAAGCCGAACGCCGCAAGGCCGAGAAGCTGCAGCAGCTGCTTGGGAAGTTCTCGAAAGGCTGAAGGCGCTCGCGTCGCGGACGTGTTCGCGCCGGCGGTCGCGCCTTAACGCCCGTCCGGCGGCTGCGCAAGCAGCTGCGCCGCCCTTTCCGACGCGACCAGGATCAGCTTCATGCTCGCTCGCGTCGCGCCGACGAAGAGCTTGCGCACCGTCAGCTCGTCGAGCGCGTCGAAGTCGATCTCGGTGAAGATCACGCACGGCGCTGCTTGGCCCTTGAAGCGGTACACCGAGTCGATCAGGAAGTCGCCGTCCGAGTAGATCGGGTTGCCGAGCAGGTCGTAGCTGCCGGTGAAAGCTTTCAGCCGGTGTGCGCCGAGCCGCTCGTATGGCGTGAACAGCGAGTGCTCGCGGCCGCGGAACGTGATCGTCGCGATCATGTTGCGGCGAAAGCCGAGGCCGAGCGCACGTGTCATCGCGCGCTTGGTCTGCTCGACAAGCGCGGTTTCATCTTTCCACGTCAGGATCTCGACTCCCGAGCCGCTGAGCGGGCTCGCGGCTTCGAGCGCGCGCGGCAGCGGCAGCGCGCGGTTCAGCATGTCGATGATGTCGGACGGGCTGCGGTAATTGCGCTCGCTCGTGATGCGCACCCATCCGGGCAGCGCGACTTCGGTCCGGCCGTAGAGGTTCTGCAGCGGATCCTCGAGCCACCACGCGCGCCCTCCGGGGCGCAGCAGGCGCAGCAGCGCGTCGCGCCACGCATCGCGGAAGTCCTGGCCTTCGTCGACGATCAACTCGTCGAAACGCCAGTCCTCCCCGGGCTCGAGTTCGCGGAACGCCTGTTCGAGGCGCTCGAACGCATCCGGCTGCGAGAAGTCCGGCACTTTCCCGTGCGCGCGCAGCACGCGGTCGCACAGCTGATGGTAAGTCGCGACGACACCGCCGGACGGCGCGATCAGCGCGATGTGGTCGGCGAGCGGACGGTTGTAGCAGACGTACAGCGGTCGGCGCCCGGCTTCGAGCGCGTAGCGGAACACCGCCATCGCGAGCTGTGTCTTGCCGCTGCCGGCGGTACCGGTTACGCGCAGCCGGAACGGTTCCATGTCGATGCGCCGTGCCCATTCGGCGAGGCCGCCGGCGAGGCGCGTGTACAGCGCTTCGGCTCGGCCGACGAACGCGTTGACGTCCGGCACGAGTTCGAGCTGGTCCGCGAGGAAACGGTGGATGTTGTCGAGCACGACGCGGTCGCGCGGCCCTTCGCGCAACAGGCTCCGCACGATCGAGGCGAGATGTTCGCGGCGCCCGGCGTCGACGATCCGCGCCGGATCGACGCCGGCGCTGCCGGGCTGGCGGACGGTGTAGTCGGGGCAAAACAGCAGCGTGTCGACGTCCGCCCGGTGGCCGTCGAGGAAAGCGGCGAGCCGTTCGCGCAGTCGTCCGGCGCTGCGCGCCATGCCGACGCCGACGTGGCTCTTTTCCTTCGCGTAAGTTCTGACGAGGCCTTGCGGCGTCTCGTCGAGGAAGCCGGATTTCTGCTCGATCAGCAGCAGCCGGCCGGTCGGTCCGACGACGACGAAGTCGATTTCGCCGAACAGCGCATGTTCGCGCTCGACGCGCGTCCAGTGCACGCCGTGATAGACCGCGTAGTCGTCCGGCAGGCCGGCGGCGAGCGTTGCGAGCGTGTCGAGTTCGCGCGCGAGCCTGCCGCTCGCCGGCATCTGCCGCCAGCCTTCCGGGTAAATGCGCGCCATGCGCTCGATCCGTCGCGTGTCCGGCAGCGGACATCGTACTCCCGCCCGCCGCCCCCGTGCGCGTCAGCCGCTCCCGATCTCGATGCGCCGCGTTTTCGCGCGCGCGGCCTTCGGCAGCTCGATCCTGAGCACCCCGTTGCGGTACGTGGCTTTCGCGCCATCGGTCTCGACCGGCGACGGCAGCGGGATCGCGCGGTGGAAGCTGCCGTATGCGCACTGGCGCACGCGGTAGCGGCCTTCGGTCGCCTCGCGCTCGTAGCGCTTTTCGCCCCGAACGACGAGCACGTCGCTGCGCACTTCGAGGTCGAAGTCGTCCTTCTCGAGGCCGGGCGCTTCGACGCGCACGACGAGCTTGTCGTCGTCCTCGAAAACGTCACCGGCGAGCAGCGCCCACGTCGCGGCCGGGAATTGCGCAGATTCCGGGGCGGATTCTGGGGCACGCGCGTCGGCCGCGGATGCGGGTTTTCCGGGGCCGAAATGCGTCAGCGCGCCGGCTGCGCGATCGCGCAGCTGCCGCCATCCGTCGGCGACCGACTGCCATGCCTCCTCGAGACCGTGCTTGAACTCGGCCATCCTGTTCATCGTGACACCTCCTGTCGATCCTCGCGGCCCGCGCTCAGGCGATCTTGACCTCGATCTTGCGCGGCTGCGCGTGCGCGTGCTTCGGGATGCGCAGCGTCAGCACCCCATCCTTGAACTGCGCGTTGACCTTGTCCGTGTCGAGCTCCGAACTCATCGTGAAGGCGCGGCGGTAGCGCGGCAGGCGCAGCTCGGCATAGACCGCCTCCATGTTCGCGGGCGTCTCGGGCGAAATCTCGCCTTCGAGCTGCAGCGTGTCGCCTTCGACGCGCAGCGTCAGCTTGTCCTTCGCGACCCCGGGCAGGTCGGCGAGCAGCGTGATGCCGGTGCCGTCCTCGAAGACGTCGACGCGTGGCAGCAGCGCGGGCGTGTCGCTCTGGCGTTCGGTTTTCGTGACTTCCTGCTTGTCGTTCATCTCAATGTCCTCCGTCCGTTCGATCGTTTACTTGATCTCGACGCGCTTCGGCTGCGCCGATTCGCGTCGCGAAACCGAGATGTGCAGCACGCCGTCGCGATAGTTCGCGGTGACGCGGTCCGGGTCGATGTCCTCGGGCAGGCTCACGGTGCGCCGGAAGCGTCCGGAGAAGCGCTCGGACGCATAGACCGCCTGGCCCTCGTCGCCCGAAGGCAGCGCGCTCGGGCGCTCGCCCGACAGCGTCAGCACGCCGCGGTCGATCTGCACGTCGAGCTTCGACGGGTCGAGGCCGGGCGCGAACGCGTAAATCTCGACCGACGCCGGCGTGCTGCCGACGTTGATCGAAGGAAATGTGCCGCTCGCAACCGCTCGGATGCTGCTCGGCTGGCCGACTGCACCGAATGACTGCTGCAATTCGCGCTGCAGGCGCTCGAAATCGGCGAACAGCCCGCCCGGGAAGTTCAGAAGCGATTCATACATGGCAACCTCCTTGATCCATCCAGGTTCAACTCGGCGCGGATTCTGCGATCCGCCGCAACCGGGCGGCGCCTCCGTCGCCCTGTACTCCCCATATGTGTTCGGAGCGACGGAGTTCAAGAGCCTTTTCAAGCCGTGCCGGTACCCCTATCTTGTAGTCAATATGCGGGGCGATTGCCACGCAGAAAATGATCCGGAGAGCGGAACGCATGGAATTCAGGGACTACTACCAGGTGCTCGGCGTCGATCGCAGCGCGTCCGCCGACGAGATCAAGCGCGCGTATCGCAAGCTCGCACGCAAGTACCACCCGGACGTCAACAAGGCGGCAGACGCCGAGCAGCGCATGAAGGAAGTCAACGAGGCGAACGCGGTGCTGTCCGACCCGGAAAAGCGGGCGGCGTACGACCAGCTCGGCCGCGGCTTCCGAGCCGGCCAGGATTTCCGGCCGCCGCCGGACTGGGATGCCGGCTTCGAGTTCACGCGTGGCGGGCGGGGAGGCGACGCGGGCGACTTCAGCGATTTCTTCTCGAGCCTGTTCGGCCAGATGGGGCACGGCGGCCGCGGCGCGCAGTTCCACTCGCGCGGCTTCCACGCACGCGGCGAGGACCATCATGCGAAAGTCGTCATCGACCTCGACGACGCGTTCCACGGCGCGACGCGCGAGATCCGCCTGCGGGCGCCCGAACTCGACCCGCAGGGGCATGTCACGACGCGAGAACGCACGCTGCAGGTGCGCATTCCGAAAGGCGTGCGCGACGGCCAGCAGATCCGGCTCGCCGGACAGGGACGGCCGGGCGCCGGGGGCGGTCCGGCGGGCGATCTGTTCCTCGAAGTCCATTTTCGCCCGCACCCGCGTTACCGCGTCGACGGCCGCGACGTCTTCGAGACGGTGCCGGTCGCGCCGTGGGAGGCGGCGCTCGGCGCGTCGGTGGACGTGCCGACGCCAGCCGGCAGGGTTTCGGTGCGGATTCCGCCCGGGTCGCAGAACGGTCGCAAGCTGCGGCTGAAAGGGCGCGGCATTCCGGGGACCGAGTCCGGTGACCTGTACCTCGTCCTCGACATCGTGCTGCCCCCGGCCGACACCGACGCGGCGCGGCAGCTCTACGAGCGGATGGCGCGCGAGCTCGCGTTCAATCCGCGCCAGGGTCTCGGAGGCTGAGCGCGGCGCCGGCAGAGCGTCCCCCCATCGGCCTGCTGCTCGACGGGGCAGTGCTGACGCTCGACGAACTCGCGCACGCGTGCGGCGCGTACGCGAGCTCGAACGTGCCTTCGATGCCGACCCCGAACTCGCCGCAATCGTCGCCGACCTCGTCGACGAAGTCGAACAGCTGCGCGCGCGGCTGCGCCGGGCAGGCCTGCCGGCGGATTGAGCCCGGCTTCCGAACGGGCGGAGGTCGCGCAACCCGACGACCGAGGCTCGGGTCGCCTGCTTGCGTGCCCGCTCGGCGGAGGGCTTGGCGGGCACCGGCGCGACGCCGCGGCTGCGCGGAGCGGGTAACATGACGCCCTGATCCGCCACGCCCCGTGCCGATGCTCTCGCTTGCCTTCTCGAACCGCTACGAAGTGCTCCTCGAAACGCTGCTCGCACACCTCGCGGTCGAGCAGCCGGGCCCGTTCGGCGCGCGCGAGATCGTCGTGCCGAGCTCGGCGCTGCGCCGCAGCGTCGAGCTCGCGGTCGCGCGGCGCGAAGGCGTCGCGGCGAACCTGCGCTTCGCGTACCTCGCGCAATGGCTGTGGAGCCAGATCGACAAGGTCGTCCCCGTCGGGGAACAGTCCCCGTTCGCGCCGGCGCTTCTCAGGTGGCGGATTTTCGAGCAGTTCCAGGATGCGGCCTGGACCGCCGCGCACCCGCGCCTCGCGCGTTACCTCGGAACGGCCGACACGACAATGCGCTTCGAGCTTGCCGAACGTGTCGCGCGCGTCTTCGATCACTACCTCACGTACCGCCCGCGCTGGCTCGCCGAATGGTCTGCGGGGAGGACGGTCGTCGGCCTGCCGGACGACGCGCGCGCCGATGAAGCCTGGCAAGCCGGGCTGTGGCGCCGGCTGACGGCGGAACTGGGGACGCGCTGCGAGCATCCGGCGGAAACTTTTTTCCGCGTGATCGCTGCAACCGGCGATGCATTGCCCGGCATCCTGCCGGAGTCGGTGCATGTGTTCTGCCTGCCGGCGATGCCGCCGCTGTACCGCGACGTGCTGCGCGAACTGTCGCAGCGGGTCGACGTGCGCCTGTACGTGCTCAATCCGTGCCGCGAATACTGGTTCGAGATCGTCGAGCCGCGACGCCTCGCCTGGCTCGCAGGTCAACAACAGGATCTTTATTTCGAATCCGGCAACCGGCTGCTCGCCGCGTGGGGACGGCAGACGCAGGCGCACATCGACCTCTTGTTCGAAGGCGACGGCGCGCCGGAAATCGAGGACAGCCTGTTCGTCCCGGCCGGCAGCGCGAGCCTGCTCGCGCAGCTGCACGACGCGGTGCTCGACCTCGTCGACCTCGCGCCGGGCAGTATCGCGCTCGCCGACGACGACCGCAGCGTCGAGGTGCACGTGTGCCATTCAATTACGCGCGAACTCGAAGTGCTGCACGACCGGCTGCTCGCGTTGTTCGCCGCTCCGGACGCGCCGCAGCCCGACGAGATTCTCGTCGTCACGCCCGATCTCGACGCCGCGGCACCGCTGATCGAAGCGGTATTCGGCACCGCGCCGGCGTCGCGCCGCATTCCTTGGACGATCACCGGTCTCGGCCAGACGCGCCTCAACCCGGTCGCGCGCGTGCTCGACGCCGCGCTCGCGCTCGCGGCGAGCCGCTTCCCGGCGAGCCGCGTGTTCGACCTGCTGCAGCAGCCGCCGGTCGCGCGCCGTTTCGGCCTCGACGGCGCGGACCTGGAGCAGGTGCACGAATGGCTGCGCACAGCCGGCGTGCGCTGGGGGCTCGACGGCGCGCATCGCCGCCGGCTCGACCTGCCAAGCGTCGACCGTCACAGCCTCGCCGAAGGCCTGCACCGGCTGTTTCTCGCGTATGCGCTCGGCGATGGAAGCGCAAGCCCCGGCGAGGACGGCGATGGCAGTGGGCCACTGCTGTTCGGCGGGCGCCTCGGCGCCGGCAATCCCGAAGGCGGCGACGCGTTCGCATTGGGGCGCTTGTGGCGCTACGTCGAGACGCTGCAGTGGCTCGAAGCGGCCACGCGCCGCCCTCTCGACGCCGATGGCTGGCGCGCGCTGCTCGTCGAACTGCTCGACCGCCTGGTCCCGCCCGATGCCGAGTGGGCCGACGACCGGCGCGCAGTGCTCGCGGCCAGCGCCGAACTGCACGTGAACATGACGGCTGGCGGGCTGCGCACCCCGGTGCCGCTCGCCCTCGTGCATGACGCGCTCGCCGGGCTGCTCGACGATCCGGCGCGTGGCGGCGTTCCCGGCGGCGCGGTGACGTTCTCGGCGATGACGAGCCTGCGCAGCCTGCCGTACCGCGTCGTGTGCGCGATCGGCCTCGACGACGGCGCGTTCCCCGGCGCCGAGCGGGCCGTCGAGTTCGACCTGATGGCCCGGCACGGCGCGCGCGGAGACCGCCAGCGCCGCAACGACGAGCGCAACCTGTTCCTCGACCTGCTGCTTGCCGCGCGCGACTGCGTGCATCTGTCGTACGCGGGCCGCAGCGTGCGCGACAACAGCGAAAAGCCGCCGTCGGTGCTGGTGGACGAGCTGCTCGACTACGCTGCGCGCGCGTGCGCTGCCGATCCGCTCGACGCGGCGTCGCTCGCCGCGGCGCGGCGCCGGCTGACGGTCGTTCATCCGCTGCAGGCGTTCTCGCGAACCTATTTCATCGCCGATCCAGAGCGCGACCCGCGGCTCGCGAGCTTCAATGCCGAATACTGCGATGCGCTGCGCGCGCGCCTGCAGGCAGCGGCGCGCGCGCTGCCCGCTGCGCGCGCCGTCTCTCGTGACGACGAGCGTGACGAGGAAGATGGCTGCGAATCCGATCGTGCCGGCGAAGCGCCGTTTTTCGCCGCACCGCTGCCGCCGCCGTCCGACGAATGGCGAACGGTCGGGCTCGACCGGCTGATCCGCTTCTTCCGCAATCCCGCCCGCTTCCTGCTGCGCGAACGGCTCGGCGTGACGGTGCCCGAAGGCGACGAGGAGCTCATCGACGACGAAGCGTTCCTGCCGGCATGGCCGGAGCGCCAGGCGCTTGCCGAGCGGCTGCTGCCGGCGCTGCTCGCGGGGCGCGATCCAGACGCGGTGCGCAATCTCGCGAGCGCGGGGGGCGAATTCCCTGCCGGGCCGCTCGGCGAACGCCTGCTCGACCGGGAGTTCGACGTCCTCCAGACGTATGCCGACGGCCTGCGCGCGGCGCTCGCGCCCGACCCGCTGCCGCCGCTGCAGGCGCACTTCGACTTCGACCTCGGCGATGAACGCTGGACGCTCGACGCCTCGTTCGGCGATCTGCGCCCGGCCGGGCTCGTGCGCCACCGCTACGACGAGGCGCGCGCGAACGACTATGTCGCCGGCTGGATCGCGCATCTCGCGCTGTGCGCGGCCGCGCCCGGCGCTCGCGAGCTTTGCACCGAATGGCATTCGCGCGACGGCGTCTATCGCCTGCGGCACTGCGACGACGCACGCGGACAGCTCGCCGCGCTCGTCGCGCTGTACCGCGAAGGCCTGATGCGGCCGCTGCCGTTCTTCCCGAAATCGGCCTGGGCATGGATCGTCAACGACCGCAGCCGCTACAAGGCGGAGCAGAAATGGCGCGGTGGCGGTCGGCCCGGGTTCGGCGAATGCCGCGACGCCGCGATCCGTCTCGCGTTCCGCGGGCTGCCCGATCCGCTCGATGACGCGTTCTACGACCACGCCGCGACGGTGCTGCAGCCGCTCGTCGCGCATCTCGACGACCCGAGGCTGTGACATGATGACGCCCGCGCCCGGCTCTTGCGCCGCCGACGAGCTCGACGTCTTCGGCTGCCCGCTCGACGGCATCCGCCTGATCGAAGCGTCGGCCGGCACCGGCAAGACGTGGAACATCTGCGGCCTGTTCCTGCGCCTGCTCGTCGAGCGCGAGCTGCCGGTCGACGCGATCCTCGTCGTGACATTCACGCGCGCCGCGACCGCCGAACTGAAAAGCCGCGTGCGCGAGCGCATCGTCGGCACGCTCGCGTATCTCGACGGCACCGCTGCCGACGGCGACCCGTTCGTCGCGCAGCTCGTCGCCGCGCTCGAAGCGCGGGCGATCGCGCGCGCGCAGATCCGCGAGCGGCTCGAGCTGGCGCTGCAGACGTTCGACGAAGCGGCGATCTTCACGATCCACGGCTACTGCCAGCGCGCGCTGGCCGACACGCCGTTCGCCGCCGCGCTGCCGTTCGCGCTCGAGCTCGCCGAAGACGACCTCGAGCTGCGCCTCGAAGCGGCGCGCGACTTTTGGCGCCGCGAAATCGCCAGCGACGACTGCCCGGCCGAGCTCGGCGAACTGCTGATCGCGCGCGGCGACAGCCCGGAGCGCTGGGCCGCGCTGCTCGGTCGCTATCTCGCCCGCCCGCTCGCGCAAAAACGCTGGCCCGACGCAGCGGGCGAGGCAAAACCCGATCTGGCCGCCTTCCATGCGGCGTTCGCCGACGCGTGCGCGCTGTGGAACGGCAACGGGCGCGAAGCCCGTGACGCGCTGCTCGCGGGCCTGCCCGGGCTGAACGCGACGAGCTACAAGGCCGACGGCGTCGCGCTGGCGGCGAAGAGCTGGACGAGCTGGCTCGCCGGCGGCGACCCGCTCGCGCCGCTCGACGTGCAGGGGGGCAAGTTCGCGCTGTTTTCGGCGATGCGTCTCAATGAATGCGTGAAAAAGCACTGCAGCGCGCCGCAGCACCCTTTCTTCGACGCCGCGGCGCGCGTGCTCGCGCTGCGTGACGAGGTCATCGCCGCGCTCGACGCCGCGCGCCTCGCGCTGCTGCGGCGCTTTCTCGAAACGGGCTCGGTGCGCTTGCGTGAAACCAAGCGCGAGCGGCGCCGCATCGCGTTCGACGACATCCTGTTCAACGTTCATGAAGCGCTCGCCGGCGCCGACAACCCGTGGCTCGCGGCGGCGCTGCACCAGCGCTACCCGGTCGCGCTGATCGACGAATTCCAGGACACCGATGCGCTGCAGTTCGAGATCTTCCGCAGCATCTACGCCACCGGCGGACGGCACGGCGGGCTCTTCCTCGTCGGCGATCCGAAGCAGGCGATCTACAGCTTCCGCAACGCCGACCTGCACACTTATCTGAGCGCCCGCAGCGCTGCCGACACGCGCTACACGCTGAGCCACAACCAGCGTTCGCTCGGCGGCCTGATCGGCGCGTGCAACGCGCTGTTCACGGCGAACCCCGCAGCGTTCGTACTCGACGGGCTGGCGTACGAGACGGTCAGCGAAGGCGCGAAACCGCGCCGGCGCTTCGTCGACCTGTCGGCGGCGGCGGATCCGGCGTCGCTGCGCGTGTGGTGGATCGCGCCGGACGACGACGGCGAGCTGCCGCTGCGCGCCGCGGTCGTCGCGCGCGCGGCGGCGGCAACTGCGGCGGAGATCGCCCGGCTCGTCGGCGAAGGCGCCGCAGGGCATATCACGATCGACGGGCGCGCGCTCGCTCCGGGCGACATCGCGGTGCTGGTCAAGAGCCACAGCCAAGGCGCGCGGATGCGCGAAGCGCTCGCCGCGCTTGGCGTCGGCAGCGTCGAGCTGTCGCAGCAGAGCGTTTTCCACAGCCCGGACGCCGAGGAGCTCGAACGCGTGCTGCTCGCGATCGCCGAGCCGGCGCACCTGCCGCTGCTGTCGGCCGCGCTCGCGACCGCGCTGATGGGCTTCGACGCTGCCGCGCTCGACGCGCTCGCTGCTGACGAAGCCGAGCTGCTGCGCGTGATCGCCCGCTTCGCCGAACTGCGCGAAGTGTGGCGCGCGCGCGGCCTCGGCGTGATGCTGCGGCGCTGGATCGTGCAGGAGGGCGTCAACGTGCGCCTGCTCGCGCGCGACGATGGCGAGCGGCGGCTGACGAACTTGCTGCATCTGGCCGAATGCCTGCAGGCGGCGGCCACCGAACAGCCGTCGCCGGACGCGCTGCTGCGCTGGTTCGCGAGCCGCCGGCGCGAAGCGGGCGTGAGCGAGGCGACGCAGGTGCGGCTCGAATCCGACCGCAACCTCGTGCAGATCGTGACGATCCATCGCTCGAAAGGGCTCGAATACGGCGTCGTGTTCTGCCCTTTCCTGTGGGACGGCTTTCCCGGTCGCGGCGACGACGGCGAAGGCTGCGTCTATCACGACGCCGATGGTGCGCTGCTGCTCGACTTTCGTCCCGCGGCGCGCGACGACGACGAGGTCAAGGCGCTGATGCGCCGCGAGCGCGACGCCGAGTTCCTGCGCCTCGTCTATGTCGCGATGACGCGCGCGGTTTACCGCTGCTATCTCGTCGCCGGCTGTTACCTGAAGAAGAACGGCAAGGGGGCGTCGCCGACCGAGAGCACGCGCAGCCTGCTGAACTGGCTCGTCGCCGGCGAAGGCACAAGCCACGCGGAATGGCTCCGGCACAAGCTGACGACGGACGACATCGAAACGGCGTGGGCGCGGCTGCTCGAGCGCGCCGAACCGGATCTGGCGATCGTCAACCTGCCGGCCGGTGGCGGCGCGCGGCTCGCGAATCTCGAACCTGCTGCGGACGCGCTGCATGTGCTGCCGCCGCCGGCCCGCCTGCCGTCGGCGTGGCGAATCGGCAGTTTCAGCGCGATGAGCCACGGCGCAGGCCATGAGGCCGCGGCGCAGGACCACGACGCGTGGGTCGATCGCGGCCCGCTGCGCGCCGACGGCGACGGGAAACGCGCTCTGGCCCCGCTCGGCGACGACGACATCCTGTTCTTCCCGCGCGGTCCGGCGGCCGGCGACTGCATCCACGCTGTGTTCGAACGGCTCGATTTCTGCGCGCCGGCGAGCCGTGCGCCGGCGATCGTGGCGGCGCTCGCCGGGCATCCGCAGCGCGGCGCCGGCGTGCCGCTCGCGCGCATGCTCGAGCGCCTCGTCGATGACGTGCTCGCGACGCCGCTGCCGGGCGGCATCGTGCTCGGCGGCGTTCCGCGCAGCCGCAAGCTCGTCGAACTCGGTTTCCATCTGCCTGCGCCGCGGCTGTCCGCCGAAGCGCTGAACGACTGGCTCGCACGCGCGGGCTATCATGTCCCGCGGCTCGCGTTCGGCGCGCTCGCCGGCTACCTGAAAGGCTTCATCGATCTCGTCTTCGAACATGACGGGCGCTTCTACGTGCTCGACTGGAAATCGAACCACCTCGGCTTCACGCCCGAAGACTATGCGCCGGCGCGCCTCGAAGAGGCGATGCGCACGCACGGCTACCATCTCCAGCACCTGCTTTACGCTGTCGCGCTGCACCGCCATCTCGGGCGCACGCTGCCGGGTTACGACGTCGAGCGCCATTTCGGCGGCGCGCTGTATCTTTTCGTGCGCGGCGTGCGCCCCGGCTGGCGGTTCGGCGAAGATCCGGCCGGCGTATATTTCCACCGTCCGGACGCCGCGACCCTCGCGAGCCTCGACCGCCTGATCGGCGGCCTCCCCGCCCCGGAATCCGTGCGATGAACCCTCACGACCTGCGCCCCGATCTGACTGCCGAAGCCGAGCTCGCGCACGGGTTTGCCGCGCATGCCGTGAGCTGGGCGCGCGCTGCCGGCGCGCCGGACGCGTGCCTGCCGCGGCTGCGCACGGCTGCGATGCGCGCGAGCCTTGCCGTCGCCGCGGGGCACGTGTGCGTGCCGCTCGCGGAACTCGTCGCCGAGGACGAGACGGTTGCCGGGCTTCGCGACGTGCTGCTCGCGAGCGGCGTCGTCGGCCGCGCCGCGGTGCACGAGCCGCGGCCGCTGCTGCTCGACGCAGCCGACCGGCTGTACCTGCGCCGCCATTATGACTGGGAACGGCGGCTCGCGACTGCGGTCGTCGCGCGCGCCGCATGCCCGCTGCCGGCGCCGCCGCCGGCCACTGTCGAGCGCCTCGGCGAACTCTTCTCCGCCAACGCGGCGCGGCTCGACGGGCGTGCCGACTGGCAGAAGCTCGCCGTCGCGCTCGCGCTCGAACGGCGCCTGACCGTCATCAGCGGCGGGCCCGGCACCGGCAAGACGACGACGGTCGCGGCGCTGCTGGCGTGCCTGCTGAGCGCCGACCCGCAACTGCGGGTCGCGCTCGCTGCGCCGACCGGCAAGGCCGCCGCGCGCATGCTCGACGCGCTGCGCGCGCGCAGCGGGTCGCTGCCGGAAGACGTGCGCGGGCGCCTGCCGCTAGCTTCGCACACGCTGCACCGCCTGCTCGGCGTGACGCCGCAGCCCGGCCGCTTTCGCCATCACGCCGGCAATCCGCTCGCGCTCGACGTGCTGGTCGTCGATGAGGCATCGATGCTCGATCTGGCGCTCGCGGCGCGGCTCATCGACGCATTGCCGCCGCACGCGCGGCTGATCCTGCTCGGCGACAAGGACCAGCTGGCCGCGGTCGAAGCCGGCGCGGTGTTCGCCGAGCTGTGCGCCGACGCGTCGCTCGATGCTTCGTGCGTCGCGCGGCTTGCGGCGCTGACCGGCACGCCGGCTGGGCGTATCGCGCCGCCGCCGCCGCGCCGCGCAACGCCGCTTGCCGGCAGCGTCGTATGGTTCGCCGAAAGCCACCGCTTTGCCGCCGACTCCGGCATCGGCCGGCTCGCCGCCGGCATCAACGCCGGTGCCGGCGACGAAGTGCTCGCATGGTTGCGCGAAGGCGCGGACTCGTCAGTCGAATGGCTCGCGGACGACGGCGATGCGCCGTCCGCTGCGGTGCTGGCACGGCTGGAGCAGGGTTATGCCGGTTATTTCGACGCGCTGCGCACGTACGACGGCGATCCGGCGCCGGTGTTCGTCGCGTTCGACCGTTTTCGCGTGCTGTGCGCGGTGCATGGCGGGCCGCGCGGC
Source organism: Aromatoleum buckelii (assembly GCF_012910785.2). GTDB lineage: Bacteria > Pseudomonadota > Gammaproteobacteria > Burkholderiales > Rhodocyclaceae > Aromatoleum > Aromatoleum buckelii. The sequence continues at coordinate 429,933 of NZ_WTVH02000008.1, forward strand.
ATCGACGCGACGAACGAACGGCTGTCCCGCCACGCGCGAGCTGCACTTGCCGACGCGCCCGGACTCACCGCGTCGCCGTGGTATGCGGGGCGGCCGGTGATCGTGCTGAAGAACGATTACCTGCTGCGGCTCTACAACGGCGACGTCGGCATCTGCCTGGCGGATGCGCACGGCGAGCTGCGCGTCGTGTTCCCTGACCCCGCCGGCGGCTGGCGCGAACTCGCGCCGCTGCGCCTGCCCGCCCACGACACCGCGTTCGCGATGACGGTGCATAAGGCGCAGGGCTCGGAGTTCGCGAAAGTGATGCTGCTGTTGCCGGCGACGCCGATGAAAGTGATGACGCGCGAACTGCTCTACACCGGCGTCACCCGCGCTGCGCGCGAAGTCGTGCTCGCGGGGCCGGAAGCGGTGCTGCTCGCCGCGTGCCGCACGCCGACGGTGCGCGAAAGCGGCCTGATCGACCGCATGGTCGAAGCCGCCGACGCACACCGAGTGCCGCGGGGAGGCCCGCGATGATCGCGACGCTGCGCCGACCTGTCGTGTACGTGCTGCTCGTGCTCGCGCTGCTCGCGTTCGTGCTGTCGGCCCAGGCCGGGGAAGTGCGCGTTGCGGTGGCGTCGAACTTCGCCGCGCCGATGCAGCAGATCGCCGCAGCATTCGAGCGCGACACCGGCCACAGGGCGCTGCTCGCGTTCGGCGCGACCGGCAAGTTCTACGCGCAGATCAGGAACGGCGCGCCGTTCGACGTCTTCCTCGCCGCGGACGCGAAGGCGCCGGCGAAGCTCGAAGAGGAAGGGCTCGCGGTGCGCGGAAGCTGTTTCACGTACGGCATCGGCCGGCTCGTGCTGTGGTCGGCGCAGCCCGGTTTCGTCGATGCGCACGGCGATGTGCTCAAGCGCGGCAGCTTCCGCCATCTCGCCATCGCGAGCCCGAAAACGGCGCCTTATGGCGCGGCCGCGCTCGAAGTGCTGAAGCGGCTCGGGCTCGCCGACGTGCTGCGCGAAAAGCTCGTGACCGGCGAGAACATCGCGCAGACTTACCAGTTCGTCGCGAGCGGCAATGCCGAACTGGGTTTCGTCGCGCTGTCGCAGGTGGCGGCCGACGGCACGATCGGTCGCGGCTCGGCGTGGGTCGTGCCGCCGCAGTTCCACTCGCCGATCCGCCAGGACGGCGTGATCCTCGCCCGCGCGCGGGACAACGCGGCGGCGCATGCGCTGCGCGACTATCTCGCAGGCGACGAGGCCGCGGCGATCGTGCGCGCGTACGGATACGACCGCTGAATGGCGATCGACGCCGCCGGCCTCGCCGCGATCCGCCTGACGCTGGAACTCGCCGCAGTGACGACCGCAGTGCTGCTCGTCGTCGGCACGCCGATCGCATGGTGGCTCGCGCGCACCGGTTCGCGCTGGAAAGGCGTCGTCGGCGCGGTCGTCGCGCTGCCGCTCGTGCTGCCGCCGACGGTGATCGGTTTCTATCTGCTGGTCGCGCTCGGGCCGCACGGTCCGGTCGGCCAGCTCACGCAGGCGCTCGGGCTCGGCCTGCTGCCGTTCACGTTCGCCGGGCTCGTCGTCGGCTCGGTGTTCTACTCGCTGCCGTTCGTCGTGCAGCCGCTGCAGAACGCGTTCGAGGCGATCGGCGAGCGCCCGCTCGAAGTCGCGGCGACTTTGCGCGCCGGCGCGATCGACACGTTCTTCAGCGTCGTGCTGCCGCTCGCGCGGCCCGGCTTCGTCACCGCGACGATCCTCGGCTTCGCGCACACGGTCGGCGAGTTCGGCGTCGTGCTGATGATCGGCGGCAACATCCCGGAGAAGACGCGCGTCGTCTCGGTCCAGATCTACGACCACGTCGAGGCGCTCGAGTACGCCGAGGCGCACTGGCTGTCGGCAGGCATGCTCGTGTTCAGTTTCGTCGTGCTGCTCGCGCTGTACGGGCGGAAAAAGGAAGTGGTGCGGTGAGCGGCGCGGCGCCGTTCGGCCCCGGCGCCGCGCGAACTGGCGCGATCGTCGGCGACGGCGCAGCGATCCGCGCGCGCTTCGGCCTCGGCTGGCCGGGTTTCCGCCTCGACGTCGACCTCGCGTTGCCGGGGCGCGGCGTGATCGCATTGTTCGGTCATTCCGGATCGGGCAAGACGACGCTGCTGCGCTGCCTCGCCGGGCTCGAGCGCGCCGCGGACGGGTATCTCGCGGTGCGCGGCGAGCTGTGGCAGGACGAGTCGCAGCGCCTTTTCGTGCCGACGCACCGCCGCCCGCTCGGCTACGTGTTCCAGGAAGCGAGCCTGTTCGCGCATCTGACGGTGCGGCGCAACCTCGAATTCGGCCTGAAGCGCGTGCCCGCGGCGTCGCGGCGCATCCCGCTCGACCAGGCGATCGCGCTGCTCGGCATCGAGCCGCTGCTCGCGCGCCTGCCCGGGCGCCTGTCCGGCGGCGAGCGCCAGCGCGTCGCGATCGCGCGCGCGCTCGCGACGAGCCCGCGGCTGCTGCTGATGGACGAGCCGCTCGCGGCGCTCGACGTCAAGCGCAAGCAGGAAATCCTGCCGTATCTCGAACGCCTGCACGCCGAGCTCGACATCCCGGTGATCTACGTCAGCCACGCGCCCGAGGAAGTCGCGCGGCTGGCCGACCACGTCGTGCTGCTCGCTGACGGGCGTGCGCTCGCCGCCGGGCCGATCGGCGAAGTGATGGCGCGCCTCGACCTGCCGTTCGCGCACGACGAAGATGCATTCGTTGTCATCGACGCCCGCGTCGCCGCGCATGACGATGCGTACGCGCTGACGCGGCTCGAATTCGCCGGGCTGCCGCTGTGGGTCCCCGGCCTCGGTGCGCCGGTCGCGTCCCGCGTCAGGGCGCGCGTGCTCGCCCGCGACGTCAGCCTCGCGCTGTCCGAGCGCCACGATTCGAGCATCCTCAACGTGCTGCCGGCGCGCGTCGTGTCGCTCGACGAGGCCGATCCGGGACGCACGCTGGTATGTCTCGACGTGGCCGGCACGGCGCTGCTCGCGCGCATCACGCGCCGTTCGGCGGCGCAGCTCGGCATCGTGCCGGGCCGCGACGTGTATGCGCAGGTCAAGGGCGTCGCGCTGCTGCGCTAGCGAAGTGAAATTTACCGGCTAAACTGTTGCGCTGCTCAACCCGGATCCTCGCCTGCCATGATCGACCTGCGCATCGTCCCCGTGACCCCTTTCGAACAGAACTGCAGCATCGTGTGGTGCGACAAGACGCGCAAGGCCGCGGTCGTCGACCCCGGCGGCGACCTCGAGCGCATCCTCGCGAAAGCGAAGGAGCTGGGCGTCACGATCGAGAAGATCCTGATCACGCACGGCCACATCGACCACGCCGGCGGCACCGCGCAGCTCGCGCGCGAACTCGGCGTGCCGGTCGAAGGGCCGGAGAAAGCGGATCTTTTCTGGATTGCCGGCATTCCGCAACAGGCCAAGACGTTCGGCTTTCCCGGCGCCGAGAGCTTCGAGCCCGACCGCTGGCTGCACGACGGCGACACGGTGACAGTCGGCGACGAGACGCTGCGCGTCATCCATGTGCCGGGCCACACCCCCGGCCACGTCGCGTTCTTCCATGCCGATGCGCGGCTCGCGATCGTCGGCGACGTGCTGTTCGCCGGCTCGATCGGCCGCACGGATTTCCCCGAGGGTGACCACGCGACGCTGATCCGCTCGATCCGGCAGAAGCTCTTTCCGCTCGGCGACGACATCACGTTCGTCCCCGGGCACGGGCCGACTTCGACGTTCGGCGAGGAACGCCGCAGCAACCCGTACGTCGGCGACCACGCCTGAAGCCGTGCGAGCGGAGCCGTTCCCGCCGGTGCGCCGACGGCTTCGCCCGTTCAGCCGCGCTTGAGCGCGTCGCGGATTTCGCGCAGCAGCTTCACCTCTTCGAGCTCGACCGGCTCGGGCGGGGGCGGCGGTTCCGAGCGCTTGAGGCGGTTGATCGCCTTGATCGCGAGGAAGATCGCGAGCGCGATGATGAGGAAGTCGATCGTCGTGTTGATGAACTGCCCGTATTTCACCAGGGGCGCCCCGGCTTTCTCGGCGGCTTCCATCGTCTCGTAAGTCTGGTCGCCGAGATTGATGTACAAGTGCCGGAAATCGACGCCGCCGAGCAGCCGTCCGACCACCGGCATCACGATGTCCTTGACGAGGGAATCGACAATCTTGCCGAACGCCGCGCCGATGATGACACCGACTGCCAGGTCGATGACGTTGCCGCGCATCGCGAACTCTTTGAACTCACGCATAAAGCTCATTTCGGATACTCTCCTGTCGTTGTCGGCCCCGGGAGGGCGCCGCGAAACCGATGCCAGGGCCATCTTAGCGCCTGCCGGTGGCGCTGCACAGCGCCGGCGCGCGAGCCGCGTTCGCAGCGCGACGGTGCGTCCGTGACATGACCGGGGCGCTTCGCGCGCGCCGCGTGGCGGTTTTCATCGCGCTGTTCCTCGCGCTGACCGTGATCGTCATCGCCGCCGCCGTGCATTTCGGCGGGGAATGGCTGCGGGCCGAGTTCGAACGCCGCCTGCAGAACCGCATCGTGCCGGCAGTGCGCGTCGACGGCCCTGTTCGCGTGCGGCTGCGGCCGGCCCCGACGCTGGTCGTCAACGGCATACGGATTGGCGGCGACGGCGAAGCCGACATGCTCGAAATCCGTTCTTTGGCGGTCGAGCTCGATCCAGCGCAGCTGCTGCACGGTCGCGTCGCGCTGTCGGCGCTGACGCTCGAAGGGGGCGACATCGCTTTGCGGCGCGGCGACGAAGGAGACTGGAACTTCGCCGGCTTGCTACGCCCCGACCCGGCGGTGCCGAGCAACGACGGCGCCATCGCGATCGGCAGGGTCGTCGTCGCGAACACGGCGCTTCGCCTCGTCGGCGCCCACGGCGAGCCGCTCGCCGAACTGTCGGAGCTGCGCCTCACGTCCGGCCCGTTCGGGCCCGGCATGTCGGGCACGTTCGAGCTGAACGGTCGCGTGACGGTCGATGCCGCGTTCCCTGCGGATCTGCGAATCGCGTCGAGCGGAAACTATCGATTCGACGAAGGCACCGCGATAGCCGAAAACCTGGCGTTCAACGTCCAAGGCATTGCGGCGCAGTGGCGCATCGATCGCGGTGAAGCGCACGTCGCGCGGCTGCGCCGGGAACGCGACGGCACCGTGCGGCTCGGCGACAGTCGGCTCGCGCTCGAACTCGCGGAGGGCGAGAGCGCGCTGGCGGTGCAGGGCAGTCTCGCAGCGCTCGAGACGGTTCCGGTCGGCGGCACCGCCGCCTCCGGGACCGGCGGCACGGCGATCGGCGCGAACTTCGAGGGCGGCACGCTCGAGCTGCCCCACCCGGCAGGCGAGCCGGCGCCGCTGAACGTGTCGTTTTCGGGCGACCTGCGCTTCGACCCGGCAGGGCCATCCGTCCGCGGCACCGTCGCCGGCAGTTTCGACGACAGCCGTTTCGACGGCCGCTGGCGCTTCGAACCGGAGGCAGTGCCGCCGCTCGGTGTCGCGCTGTCGCTCGACCGGCTGGATCTCGATCGCTATCTGCCGCCACCTGCCGCAAAACCCGCACCGGCAGACCTGACGGCGTGGCGCAACTGGCCGGTCGAGGCGGATCTGCGAGTCGGCCGGCTGACGGTCGGCGGGTTCGTCAGCGAGAACGCGCGCCTGCGCTTGGGTGGCGGCCCCGTTGCCGCGAACAGCGCTACAGGCGCGCGCTGAACACCGGCAAGCGCCAGCCGAAGCGCATCGCGCCGAGGCGGACCACGAGCACCAGGACGCCGGCGGCGAGCGCCGACATGCCGGGCGTTGCGCCGGAGGCTTTCATCGCGATCAGCAGCAGCGCGCCGGCCCAGGATGCGGTCGCATACAGTTCGCCGCTGAACACCAGCGGCACCTCGTTGCACAGCACGTCGCGCACGATGCCGCCGAATACGCCGGTGACGACGCCCATCAGGCTCGCGACGAGCCACGGTGTGCCGAGCGCAAGGGCCGCCTGCGTGCCGCTGACGGTGAACAGCGCGAGGCCGACGGCGTCCGGCAGCAGGAAGAGTTTGCCTGGCAGGCGCACGAAGCGCACCAGCGCGAAAGTCGCGAACCCGGCCGTCAAGGCGGTGATCAGGTAGCTCTGATCGGCGATCCAGAACACCGTGCGGTCGAGCAGCAGATCGCGCAACGAGCCGCCGCCAAGCGCTGCCGCGAGCGCGACGATGACGACGCCGAAAAGGTCGAAAGGCTTGCGTCCGGCTTCGAGCACCCCGGCGGCCGCCTGCGCGGCGACGCCGGCGAGGCCGATGCCGTAGACGAGAATGTCGATTGGAATCATGGGGCGCGAGAATAGCATCGCCGCGCCGTGATAGAGTCGCCGCGCGCCCTGTCCGGCGCAGCCTTCGTTCAGCCCGATGCGATGAAATGTCCGGTCTAGCGCTCGTCCAGGTACTCAGCAGCGGCATCGCGACCGGCTGCGTGTATGGGCTCGTCGCGCTGTCCTTCGTGCTGATCTACAAAGCGACCGGCACGGTCAGTTTCATGCAGGGCGAGCTGCTGATGGCGGGCGCGTTCGCGGTGCTTGCGCTGCACCTGGCGGCGGGCTGGCCGCTTGGATGGGCCGCGGCCGGCGGCATCGCCGGGATGTCGGCGTTCGGCGCAGTGCTCGAGCGCACGGTGCTGCGCCGGGCGCTCGGCCAGGCGCACCTGACTGCGCTGCTACTGACTTTCGGTCTCGGCATGATGTTGCGCGGCGCCGTGGGCTCCGTGCCGGCGGCGACGCATTCGATGCATCGCCTGGCGCTGCCGTTCGCCGGTGAGAGGTGGCGCGTCGGCGGCCTGGCGATCGCTGCCGAGCACATTGTCGTGATCGTCGCGACGGGCGTGCTCGCGCTGGCGCTGACGCTGTTTTTTCGTCGCACGCGCGCCGGCATGGCGCTGCGCGCCTGCTCCGAAAACCCTGCCGCGGCCGCGCTGATGGGGGTATCGGTCGCTGGCATGCATACGCTCGCGTGGGCGCTCGGCGCCGGCCTCGCCGCGGCGGCCGGGCTGCTCCTCGCACCGGTCACGTTCGTGCATCCGAACATGGGGCTCGTCGCGCTGAAGGCGTTTCCCGCCGCCGTGCTCGGCGGCATGACGAGCCTGCCCGGCGCGCTGGCCGGCGGAGTGTTCATCGGTGTCGTCGAGGCGCTCGCTGGGTTCGCGTTGCCCGAAGGGGTGAAGGACGTCGTGCCGTATGTGCTGCTGATGCTCGCGCTGCTGCTGTTTCCGCACGGCCTCGCCGGCGGCTTGCGGCAGCGATGAAAGGCGCGGTGATGCCGGCGAGCGGGGTCGTGCGGTGGACGGCGGGCGTCATCGGGCTTGTGGTGCTCGGCGCGCTCGCGCTGCGTTCGCTGGGGCTGGAGTACATGCTGGCGCAGGCGGCGTTCGTGTTCACATACGCGATCGCAGGGCTCGGCGTGGTCCTCGTCGTCGGCCAGTGCGGCCAGATCCCGCTCGGCCAGGGCGCGTTGCTCGGACTCGGCGCGTATGCCGAGACGCTGCTGGCGCTGCGCGGCGTGCCGGCGCCGGTGTCGCTGCCGCTCGCGATCGCGCTCGGCGCCACGGGCGGTTGGCTCGCGAGCCTGCCGGCACGCCGCCTCGGCGGCCTGTATTTCGCGATGAGCACGCTCGCGTTCGCGCTGATCGTCGAGGAAGCGCTGGTGCGCTGGGAGTCGCTGACGGGCGGCGCCGCCGGGCTCGCGGTGCCGGCCCTGGCGCTGGGCAGCTGGTCCGCGGACACTGCGGCGGCGCAGGCGGCGCTGAGCCTCGTCGCACTCGCGCTCGCGGGGTTCGCGTGCCGGCGCTGGGTGGCGTCGCGGCTCGGGCGGGCTTGGCGTGCGGTGCGCGAGGACGAGGACGCCGCAGCGGCAAGCGGCATCGACATCGGTCGTGCGAAAATGCTGGCTTTCGTGCTTGGCGGCGGGCTGGCGGGGCTCGGCGGCGCCCTGTATGCGCACTGGATCGGCTTCGTCAGCCCGGAACAGTTCGGGCTGACGCTGTCGTTCGAACTGCTGATGCTGGTTTTCATCGGCGGCGCGCGCCGTCTTGCCGGCGCGTTGTGGGGCGCGCTGGTCGTGATCGCGATTCCGCAGGCCATTTCGCTCGCGAGCGAAGTGTTGCCGCCCGATCTCGCCGCTGCAGTCGGTCTCGAGACGCTGCTGTTCGGGGCGGTCGTCGTCGCGGTGGTCGTGCTGCGGCCCCAAGGCCTGGCAGGCCGGGGATCGCGCAGCTCAGGGTGAATTGGGGGTGATGGTGAAGTGGTTGGCACAGAAATTTCACAGCGTCGCACTAAAGTGGTGCTCTGCCTGTCAGGGAGCGGGGATGTGAAGGAACTCTTGGTGTCCGATGCGCCCCCTCGAACGGGGCCGGAGTGATCATGGCGAACTGGTCGGAGTCCGTTCGGCAGCGCCGTCCGCTCGTCGTCGGCATCGTCGTTTTCCTTGTCGCGGCGACGGTCTCCTGCCTGCTCGTGCTGGGCTTCGGGCCCGGGGGCGGCATCGGGCTGCCGAGCGTCGAAGGCGACAACCGGGTGCTGTCGCTGAACGTCGGCGTGGCGCTGCTGTTCAGTCTGCTGTTCGCCGGGCTGGCAAGCCAGAGGGCGCAGCTGCGCGCGCACCGCGCCGAGCTTCAGCGACTGGGGGCGGCGCGCAGCGGCGAAGTGCAGGCGCGCGAGGCGGAGCTGGACCGCGCCCAGTCGGTGGCGCACGTCGGCGAACAGCAGCTGCGCAAGCTGTCGACGGCAGTCGAATGGAGTCCGGCCTCGATCGTCATCACCGACCGCAGCGGAACCATCGAGTACGTCAATCCGCAGTTCGAACGCAGCACCGGCTACACCGCACAGGAAGCGCTGGGAAAGAACCCGCGCATCCTCAAGTCTGGCAATCGTTCGGCGGATGAATACGCAGCAATGTGGGCGACGATCACTCACGGGCACGTGTGGCGCGGGGAATTCGAGAACGTGCGCAAGGACGGGGCGCACTACTGGGAGCGCGCCTCGATCGCGCCGATCCGGGAGGTCGACGGGACGATTTCGGGTTTTGTCGCGGTCAAGGAAGACATCACGCTGCAGAAGCGGGCCGAGCGCGAGCTGCGCGATCGCGAAATGAAGCTTGCCGCGCTGATTGCGTCGTTGCCCGACCTGATGTTCGTCATCGACCGAAACCGGCGCATCGCTGAATTCCACGCGCCCGATCCCGGACTGCTGCTGATGCCGCCGGAGTGCTTTCTCGGCCGTCCGTATGCGCGAACGCTGCCGCCGGCAGTGGTCGCGAAATTCGACGCGGCGCTGGAGGAAATTGCCGCGACCGGAGGAATGAAGCAGGTCGAATACACGCTCGACCTGCCGCGCGGCAGGCACCATTTCAGCGCATCGGTCAGTCGCCTCGCCGGCACCGGCCTCGCGCCGGAGGGATTCATCGTGCTCGTGCGCGACCTCACCGAGCGCGTGCGCATGGAACAGGCGCTGATCGAAAGCGAGTTGCGCTACCGCGAGCTGTTTGCGAACAGCCGCGTCGTGATGCTCGTCAGCGATCCCATCGACGGTCGTATCGTCGATGCGAACGCGAAGGCCTGCGAATACTACGGTTACGACCGGGCTTCGCTGACGCGCATGAAGATCGACGACATCAATGTGCCGGGTTACGAGCAGATCCGGTTCGAGACCGTGCAGGCGCGCAAGACTGACGCGTTCCGTTTCCGCCACCGGCTCGCCGGCGGCGACATGCGCGACGTCGAAGTGGCGAGCAGTCCGATCGAGATCGCCGGCAGGAAGCTGCTCTACTCGATCGTCCAGGATGTCACCGAACGCAAGCGCTTCGAGGAGCGCATGCGCCAGGCGATGGTCGTGTTCAAGGCGTGCAGCCAGGGCATCATGACGACCGATGCGCACGGCGTGATCACGTCCATCAATCCCGCGTTCTGCACCATCACCGGCTACCTCGCCGCCGAAGTGATCGGCCGCAAGTCGTCGATGTTCAAGCCCGAATGCCACGAGGCGACGTTCTTCGACGCGATGTGGGCGTCGATCGTCGAGAGCGGCAGCTGGGCCGGTGAAGTGTGGAGCCGGCGCAGGGACGGCGACAGGTATCCGCAGTGGGTCACCATCACCGCCGTGCGCGACACCGACGGCAAGATCGCCGAGTACGTAACGCTGTTCAGCGATATCACCGAGCGCAAGCAGCAGGAAGTCGCGATGTGGCGTCAGGCCAACTTCGACTCGCTCACGGGGTTGGCCAACCGCAGCCTGCTGCAGGACCGCCTCGGTTGCGCGCTCGCCCATGCGCGTCGTCATGCGTGCAAGGTCGGGCTGCTGTTCCTCGACCTCGACGGCTTCAAGTGGATCAACGATTCGCTCGGCCACGACGCCGGCGACGAGCTGCTGGTGGATGTCGCGCGCCGCCTCAACAGCTGCGTGCGCGACGAGGACACGGTCGCGCGCCTGGGCGGCGACGAGTTTACGGTCGTCGTGCACGACCTTGCCGACCGTGCGGACCTCGCCGCGATCGCCGACAAGCTCGTCGCCGTGCTGCGCGAGCCTTTCGCGCCGCGTGGTGCGCGTCACCATATTTCCGGCAGCGTCGGCATCACGGTGTTTCCCGATGACGGCGACGACGTGCAGACGCTGCTGCGCAACGCCGACATCGCGATGTACAAGGCCAAGCAGGCGGGCAAGAACCGCGCCCAGCCCTATGCCCCCCACATGCAGGCCGATGCGCTCGCGCGCGTGCACCTCGAAGCGGACCTGCGCATTGCCGTCGAACAGCGCGCGTTCGAGCTTCATTACCAGCCGATCGTCGAGTGCGCGAGTGGCGCGCTCGTCGGAGCCGAAGCGCTGATCCGCTGGAGGCATCCCGAGCGCGGCATGATCTCGCCGCTCGAATTCATCCCGGTCGCGGAAGAATGCGGGCTGATCGTCCCGATCGGGGAATGGGTGCTAAGCGAAGTCGTGCGCCAGCGGCGCGACTGGCTCGCGCGCGGCTATCCGCTGCTGCGCCTCACGCTGAACGTATCGGGCGTGCAGTTCCGTGAAGCCGGCCTGCCGGAGCTCGTGCGCACGCTGCTCGCGGAAGGCGGCACGGCCCGCGGCTCGCTGGTCTTCGAGATCACCGAATCGGTGCTAATGAGCGGCAACGACGAAAACGTCGAGGCCCGCATGTGCGACATCAAGGAGCAGGGCATCTGCTTCGCGCTCGACGATTTCGGCACCGGTTTCTCGTCGCTGTCCTACCTCAAGCGCTTCCCGGTCGATATCGTCAAGATCGACCGCAGCTTCGTGCGCGACTGCCCGGACGACGGCAACGACGCGAGCCTCGTCGAAGCGATCATCAACATGGCGCACAGCCTCGGGTTGCGCGTCACCGCCGAAGGCGTCGAATCGGCCGAACAGCGCGAATTCCTGCGGGCGCTGGGCTGTGACTACCTGCAAGGCTACCTGATCGGCAAACCGCTGGCGGCCGACGCGTTCGAGGCGATCATGGCGCCGCTGCCAAGCGTGGCCGCGGCGGCGCACTGCACCGAGTCATGCTGATGGCGATCGCTGCGCTGCCATGACGTTCATCCGCCGCTTCTTGGGCGTCGTTGCGCTGGCCGTTTCCTGCACCGCGGCGGCCGAAGCGCCGGGCGTGAGCCGCGACGAGATCGTCGTCGGCAGCATCCAGGACCTGTCCGGCCCGATCGCGCTGCTCGGCGTGCCGGTGCGCGACGGCATGCTGATGCGCTTCGAGGACGCGAATGCGGCCGGCGGCGTGCATGGCCGCAAATTGCGGCTCGTCGTCGAGGATTCCGGCTACGACCCGAAGAAGGCCGTGCTTGCGGCCCGCAAGCTGATCCAGCGCGACCACGTGTTCGCATTCCTCGCGAACCTCGGCACGCCGGTCGTGATGGCGACGATGCCGATCGTCGTCGGCGCCGGGCGGCCCCACCTGTTCCCGTTCTCGCCGCACGAATCGACATACGCGCCGCGCCATCCGCTGAAATTCCAGATGTTCGCGCCGTACCAGGACTACATGGACGCGGCCACGCGCTTCATGGTGCAGACCCGTCGCTACCGGCAGGTCTGTATGCTGTACCAGGACGACGACTACGGCCTGGAAGTCATCAAGGGCGTCGAGCGGGCGTTGGCGGCGCTGAACCAGCCGCTCGCCGCGAAGACCAGCTACAAGCGTGGCGCGACCGACCTGTCGAGCCAGATCGCGCGGCTGCGGGGCACCGGCTGCGACTTCGTCGTCCTCGCGACAGTCGTGCGCGAGACCGTCGCCGCAGTCGCCGAAGCGCGCAAGATCGGCTGGAGCGTCGACATGCTCGTCACCGCGTCCGGCTATTCGGCGCAGACGCACGAGCTCGGCGGCAAGACCGTGGAAGGGTTGTACGGCGTTAGCGTGCTGCCGCACCCTTACGCCGAAGGCGCGAGCCGCCCGCTCGCCGACTGGATCGAACGCTACCGGAAACGCTTCGGCGCTGCGCCGAACGTCTGGAGCGTGATGGGTTACGGCGCTGCCGACCTCTTCGTCAAGGCCGCGGAGCGGGCCGGGCCGGAGCTCAGCGTCGAGCGCTTCGTCGCCGCGATGGAATCGTTGCACACGCCGCGCGACTTCTTCGGCAGCCCGGAATATCGGTTCGGTCCCGACAATCACCTCGGCAACCGTCACGGGCGCATCGCGCAGATCCGCGAGGGCCGCTGGGTGATCCTGACCGACTATCTGAAGTGAGCGCTGCCGGTCGCGCAGCCGTCACTTGGAACGGGCGGCGCTTTCGGCTTTCGGCTGCGCCGAAACTCCGTTTTCCGCCCGACGCAACCGGCTCACGCCCCTCTGGCAAGCGCGTCGAGAATGCGCCGGACCGGCGCCGGCAGCCCGGCCGCATCCAGGTCGGCGAGCGCGAGCCAGCGATGCCCGGCTTCGGCGACGCTGCGCCCTGTGTCCTCGACGTCGAAGCGGATCGGCGTAATCTCGAGCCGGAAATGCGTGAACGCGTGGTTTAGCGGCGCGAGCGGGAGGCTCGCGCGCGGCGCGAGGCCGAAGCGCGTTTGCAGCCAGCGCCCGGCGTCCGGCTCGCTGTCGGGAATTTCCGGCAGCGCGAGCAGCCCGCCCCAGATGCCGGCAGGGGGGCGCTGCTCGAGCAGCACGCGACCTGCCGCATGAATCACCGCGACGCGCACGCGGCGCTGCGGCACCGCTTTGCGCGGGCGCGCCGCAGGCAGCTCGGCGATGCGGTCCTCGCGGTGGGCGACACACGAGTCGGCGAGCGGGCAGCGTGCGCACGCCGGCCGGCTACGCCTGCATATCGTCGCGCCCAGGTCCATCTGCGCCTGGATGTAGGTGGCGACGTCGGTCTGCGGCAGCAGCGATTCGGCCAGCGTCCACAGCCGCGCCTCGACCGCCCGCTCGCCGGGAAAGCCGGCGACGCCGAACGCGCGGCACAGCACCCGCTTGACGTTGCCGTCGAGGATCGCCGCGCGCTTGCCGAACGCGAACGCCGCGATCGCCGCCGCCGTCGAGCGGCCGATGCCGGGTAGCCGGGCGATCGATTCGGCGCATGACGGGAAGTTGCCGCCGTGAAAGTCAGCCACCGCCTGCGCGGCCTTGTGCAGGTTGCGCGCACGGGCGTAGTAGCCGAGCCCGCTCCACAGCGCGAGCACCTCGTCGACCGGCGCCGCGGCAAGCGCCGCGAGGTCCGGGAAGCGCGCCAGAAAGCGCGCGTAGTACGGGATCACGGTGTCGACCTGCGTCTGCTGCAGCATGATTTCCGACAGCCAGATGCGATACGGATCGGGAGCGCCGTCGGACGTGTGCTGCCACGGCAGGTCGTGCCGGCCGTGGCAGCGATGCCAGTCGATGAGCCGTGTGGCGAAAGTCGTGTCTGTATCCATTGCCCGCTCGTTCCCTTCGCCTGCGTTGCCCGATGCTGCCTGCGCAGCGATAATCATCGGCTCCATTCACTTTCAGGGGCGGCAGTCGAGATCCTGCGATCCGCCGCCCGGCCCCGCCCATGTCCCAGCCGCCCGTCACACACCAGGAATTCACCCGCGCGTTCCGCGACACGCTCGGCATGTTCGCGACCGGCATCGCCGTGGTCACGACCCGGGCGGCGAACGGCGAGGCGATCGGCCTGACGGTCAATTCGTTCAACTCCGTCTCGCTCGACCCGCCGCTGATCGTCTGGAGCCTGGCGCGCCACCTCCAGAGTCTGCCGGTGTTCGAAGCCTGCGAATACTACGCGGTCAACGTGCTGTCGGAAGACCAGCAGCACCTGTCGCAGCTCTTCGCGACGCGCTCCGACGAAAAGTTCACCGGCCTGGACATCGACGAGGGCCTGTACGGCGTGCCGCTGCTGCGCGGCTGCTGCGCCCGCTTCGAGTGCCGCAACACCGTGCGCCACGAAGGCGGCGACCACCTCCTGTTCCTGTCGGAAGTCGTCCGCTTCGACCGCGAGGACCATCCGCCGCTGATTTTCCACAGCGGCGCGTACCGGCGGCTCGCAACCGATTGAAGCGGCGCGGCCGGATGTCACCGCGTTCGTCGGTCACCGCGTTCGTCGGTCAGCGTTCGTTGCGATGCACCGGCCACCGGCGTAAATCAACACTCAACGCGTTTTTGCCGTTGGTTGGCGTAGCCAGACCACCACCAAAGTGACAATGGTCAGCGGAACGACAAACCCGAGCATCGTCGCAGAAAACGCTTGCAAGGCGTCGTGCTGCTGAGCGGCAAGGATCAGGTAAGTGACGTAGGCCAGGTAGTAGCCTAGGAACACGGCCCCTTCCCAGCGCGCAATCTCACGCCCGGTGAGAAATACGGGCAAGCAGGCCAGAGCAACAGCCAGCATCACCCAGATGTCAAAATTGAGCAAAGAGGGGGCCAGTGCCAGGCCGCGGCTGCCAGCCACCACGCCGCTCAGCCCCACGCAGCCCAGAATGTTGAACGTGTTGCTCCCGACCACATTGCCGACCGCAATGTCGCGCTCGCCCTTGAGTGCCGCGGTCAGTGAGGTGGCCACTTCCGGCATCGAAGTGCCCGCCGCGACGATGGTGAGGCCGATGACAAGATCGCTGACCCCGAACGCCCTGGCAAACGCGACAGACGAATTCACCAGCCAGTCCGATCCGAGGACCAGCAGTGCCAGTCCCGCGAGGATCAAGCCGACCTGGACCGCCCAAGACGCATCCCAGCCGCCTTGTTGGGCGGGTTGGATTTTTTCATTGAATTCGGCCGCCTGCTGCGCGCTCTCTTTGCGCGACTGAATCACCAGAAACGCCGTGTAAGCGAGCATCAGGACCAGCAAGAGCGCGCCCTCCCACGGTTTGATGCTGCCGTCGAGCGCCAGAGCCAGCAGCAGCAACGACGCTCCCAGCATGATCGGAATCTCTTGCCGAATCAGCTGAATGTGCACCACCAAGGGTACGATCAGCGCGCTGGCTCCCAAGATGAACAGCACGTTGAAAATATTGCTTCCCACCACGTTTCCTACCGCGATATCGCCCTGCCCATCGAGCACCGCGCCTGTGGATACGGCCATTTCGGGGGCGCTTGTTCCAAAAGCGACGATGGTCAACCCGACCACCAGTGGTGACAAACCCACCGACAACGCCAGCTTCGATGCACCGCGAACGAGAGAGTTGGCGCCTGCTATCAAAGCCACCAACCCCGCTGCGAACCACAAAGACTGTAACCAGAGCATGGCGTCAATATCCTGAGTGAGGAAAAACGTCGGACGTCGCTTGTTGGATCAGGTTCGCTTCACGCAGCCGGGCGAGCGATGGTGGCCCACTCGATGGCAGAGCTTGATCCGACTTGGTCTACCGGTGACCCAGACAACAAAAAAGCCAACCTCTGCAGGGTGGCTTTTTGCTGGCAGATCGACGACCTGCCTGTATTCGATTTGGAGCGGGCGATGGGAATCGAACCCGACCGTATGTCCATCCGCAAGTATTTGATCATTAAGCCAATCCGAGCGGGCGAATCGCTCGGTCGCACTACGCTTTTGGTGCACTTTACCAACTCGGGCGGAATGCGTCACCTTGATCCACGACAGGAGCGGCGGCGGCCCTACCTGGTTCTCGGTATACTCAGCTCGTTGTCGTAAATACAATCGGTCATCATGTCGCTCCGGAAAATGCCATGCTGATCGTACTCACTAGCCCCCATGCCGTCGCCCCTCTGGGCGCACCCAAACTGGACGTGGTAGCTGCCCTGATCGCCGCAACTACTAAAGGTCACCCCGTCGCAATCGTGTCAAACCACGCCGAGCCGAAGTGGTTTCAGGGTGCCTTTGGCGGGTCCAACGTTCAGTTTCTGCAAGCGCCGGGACGACAGAATGGCCAAGTCGTCACGGTAAATGTTGAGCAATTTGGCGTCCGTCCGCACGACGCAGTGGTACTCCTCGGCAAAGCTGAGGACATCATGATGGCCAAGAACGGCGGCGCGCTCATGCTCGCCGCTGGTTGGGTGAACGACAAGCAGGTGAAGGGCCTCGGGGTGCAGGTGCAGGACGGCAAAGAACTTCTCGAGGTTCTTGACCTGACGGACAAGTGGTCAGGAGCGTGGTGGTTCTCCGGAAATGGGGGGGCCGGCGGCTATTCGGTAAGGGCGTTGGCAGATCTGTCCTCGATGTACTGGCAGCCGGACGCTCAGCAGATCTTCGCGGGGAAGTTGAAAACGACTGTAAAGAACGGGGGCGCACGCCTTACAGCGCTCCTCACGGTCACGGCACGATCGCTTCTCACCGAGGGTCTCGGCGTCAGTCGCGAGTCGCTCTGGGGGATCTATCCTTCGTCAAGCAGCAAGAACAACGACTCTGATGTGCTGAGTGACTTCGTGCATCGTCTCCGCACTGTCACTTCTCGCGTTCGATTCGCCGAACGAGGACAGCCGCTCTTCATCCGGCACACCCCTTCCGCTAAGAGGTCATCCGGAGCGGGGGGCAACCGAATGGACCCGTCCGGCCAAGTGGAGACGCTCCACATCAATCCGCATTACAAGAAGGGCCGTCTGGTAGGACGGGATGTGATACTGCTGGACGACTGTACTACCTACGGCGTTTCGTTTGGAGTCGCTGCCGCGCTCCTCCGCAAGGCAGGGGCGGCCTCCGTGACTGGAGTGGCTCTCGGAAAGTTTGGCAATCGGCTCGCAAGCTACCGCATTGACATCAACTCGGACCCCTTCTCGCACGTGAAAAAGGCCAGCTACATGGCTCACCCCCCTCTGCCGTTGCTCGGCGTAAACAACGAAGCCGCGAAGACGATGCTGCAGTCGTTGATCCCGTAATGAGAGTGATCATCGCCGGTTCACGAAACGCCAGTCAGCGCGACGTTCTTGCCGCGCTCGAAAGGTGTTCGTGGACCGGGTTCGCAACGTGCATCGTCTGTGGGGGGGCGAAGGGTGCGGACGAGCACGGTGCGGAGTGGGGCAAACAGCAGGGGCTAGAGGTCAAGAACTACCCAGCCGACTGGAAAAAGTATGGCAAGCGCGCAGGTCCTGTACGAAACCGGGAGATGGCAGAGAACGCAGAAGGGCTGATCGCGGTGTGGGATGGGTCGAGCCGAGGTACCGCCAACATGATCGAAACGGCGGAGCAAGCAGGACTGCGGATTTTCATACTCCGGACCGACATCAACGGCACCAAAAGCGTATCCGCCACCGGGCGGCTCGAAGGGCAGTGGGAATTCGCTGAAGAAAGAGCGGCAATGATGGAGTTTTCGGCGGGTATCGACCGAACCGTTGCGGAGCGGTTAGCAGGAAGGACCGCTAGAAGCCTTGATGACGACGCAGCCATGCAGTAACTCGCCAGCCGCAGCCCATTGAGTCAGACTACCAGAGCCCATAGTTGTCGGGAGCCGGCGTGGATGGTAACCGCTTCAACACCCGTTGGAGTTGCACCAGAGACCACTCTCCACTTCTCGCGGTCCGTATACCCAGTCTGTTTAGCTGATCAACCATCATCCGCTGTGACATCCCGGCGGCCCTGAATCCTCGCAGGACACCGGCCAACTTTGCGGCAAATGCGTCAGCGGCGCTCCTACGTTCCTCGATATTCCGCTTGAGATTGGCTGGGCCAGTGGTGCCGAGCCTGACACCACGAGCCTTCGCTGCCGCCAGCGCCGCCTTCGTGCGTGCACTGATCTGATCGCGCTCCCACTCGCTCATGACTGCGTGCATCTGAATCATCACCTTGTTCGCCTGAGGCATGTCAGCGGCCACGAAGTCCACACCGGTTTCGAGCAGGCCCGAAACGAAATGGACGTTCCGGGCCAAGCGGTCGAGCTTCGCGATGATGAGGGTTGCTCCATGCTTCCGGCAGGTTTCGAGGGCAGCCCGCAACTGCGGGCGCCTGGCAAGCGCATTGGCTCCCTTGCCGGTTTCCACCTCCTGAAATTCGCCGACTAACTCCCACGCTCCGCCGTTGAGGTATGCAGCGACGGCAGCTCTCTGCGCCTCAAGGCCAAGACCGCTCTGCCCCTGCCTCTGAGTGCTTACGCGGAAATATGCGACGTATTTACCGTTTGCCATGCTTCCTTCTCCGACGACTACATGCAAGAGCGCACGTTCAATGTGTAGTCAGCATAACACGATACCTGTCTCTTGCGCATAGTCACTCGTTATGGTAAAGTCAGCCGCATGAAAATGACAACAGACAACCTCTCGTCTGACCTGCCCCCGCTTCAGCGCGGCCGGCAGGTGGGCGATCGCCCAATGACAGCCACTGAGCGGCAGCGGCGAAGCCGGAGCCTCAAACGCAAGGCCGGCGCCCGCGAATTTCTCGTACGGGTTGAGAAAACTCACCTCGCCGTCATTGAAGAATTGGCTGAAGCGCAGGGCAAGGGCGTGGCCGCTACGCTCAAGGAAGTATTGACAATGTCGCTCGATCGGTTCGCAGCCGTCTTTGCGCGCGCAGACGAAATGCGTGCCCAGGGTGCGACCGACGATGAGATCATCATGCACTTCCAGCGAGAACTTGGCATGGAGCTTCCGGCTCCTCGCCGGCGCGAGGCGGAAGGCGATGCCGACTAAGATTTACCCGTCAAATGAAGTCGCATTTGCACTGCGGATAGCGCTTGGGCCGCTCAGAGCCTGGGACGACTGCCTCACGGATATGCGACGGGGCGTCACGGACGTCTATGGAGCCATTCTCCTTCCCGTCTGTCAGATAAACGACGGGCGCGCGTGGCGACCGGGCTACGCAGCGGAGGACATCGTGACCTTCGTCAACGCGGTCCGCGCGGCCAACCCTAAAGCCATCGGACGCGTGCCCCTGCGGTTCAAGTTGCTAGACCTTGACCCGGCTGATAGACGGAGCTGGCGGGCGAAAAAGCTGGATGAGGGCGTGAGGCACGCGCGTTCTACTAGCCACGTAATGCGTGCGGCGAGCAGCTCGCGAACGCATGCTAGCGCGTAGGAGGTTGCAGGCCAATTGATTCGTTTCTTCGTGCTTTTATCGGCATCCAGACGTTTCGGGCACGAGTGAGCGGCAGCGAGTGCCGCACGGGATAGAAAGGAACTGGCAGATCCCAACGGTGGAGTTGGCCCAAAAGGTCGCCGCAGGCCGTGCCAGTGAGCGTGATACGACGAGCGCCGGACCTCAACCTAGTCGATCGCGCAACACATAGCTGCGGCTACGGTTGAGGACGAAACGTGAACCCAGGGCGACCGGGGGTATCGTGAGACGCGCGCCACCTAGCCCGATCCGTTACGGTGGGGTTAGGGGGAGCTTTGCGTCTCACAGCCCCCAGGGTCATATAAAAAGAATGAGGCCATTGGTGCGTCCGCTGGCCTGATGCCGAAAAATACGATGGCAAGAAAATCACTTTCGCTCGAACAGATTGCTGATGCCTTGGCGCTCCGTGAGGCCGGCTACACCGTGCTTGCCATCAGTCAGCGACTCGGAATCCCAACGCGCACACTAGAGCGCCACTTCGCCAAGCACGGCGCACAAAAAGGCGTGCTGAAGAAAGAAGCGATTGAGGCCGCCCGGGCGGAAATACTCCAGCACATCATGGCAGACGACACGATCCGGGCCGAAGCCGCCAAGATGATCGCGGACGATCTTGCGCACGCCCGCCACGTTCGGACGATTATCCTCAATGCTGCAGAGCAGTTGAAGGCCGCCTCACTTCAGGAGGCTGCGTTGGTCATGCGTGCCGCAGCGGCGTACAGCACAGCGATCAAGAACACGTCCGACATGGTTCGCCACTCACTGAGGCCGGACAGAGGGGGTGTCGAGTCGCGAGCGCTCCCGGAACTCGTGATAGAAGAGATCACGGCGGCGGAGTTGGAGCGTATCCGCAAGGCGCCAACCTCCAGCGGGGAACCCTCTGCCGTCAGTGAAGACGACGTCTTGGCGTAACGATGGCGGAAACGACTGGCAGTCATACCCTTAGAAAATCGGCGGTCGTGGCGGGAGTGCGTTACAACAAGGAGACCGCAAATTCAAGAATCAAGGCCGGATGCTGGGGGAAATGTTCGTGATTGCATGCACCCGCCGTACGGTCTTATGCTATACGCAACGAGACCACTAACCGACCGCATCGCATGTTGAACGCCGGCGCCACGTACACAAGAGCACAAGTCTTACATCTGCTCGGCTTGGCCGACCCTGGCGGAGGGGCCTGGTATACGGGCCTCACTCGTCACAATGACGATCACTACATCTTCTGCGGTGTTGGCGTAGCCGGGCGCACTGGCCACGATTATGCGAACCACTTTGACGGCCCGGATCTTGTCTGGCATGGCCGGACGGGATCGGCGAAGGATCAGCCGTCTATCAAGGCGTTGCTGGCCGGCGGCACCGTTCATGTCTTCTTTCGAGACGACAACCGCGCCCCGTTCACCTATGCAGGAAAGGCACGGCCGCTGTCCGTAAAGGATGTAGTTCCTGTCGAGATCCGATGGTCGTTCCGCCTTGATGATGGTCCGCATCCGGAATTTCTTCCCGACGAGGTCGAGGATGCGACAACCGTGATCGAGGGAGCCAAGCGCACTGTGACGGTCAACATCTATGAACGCGATCCGTCCGCGCGAGCGCGATGCCTCACACGTTGGGGCACTCGATGCTCGGTATGCTCGTTCGACTTTGCAAAGGAGTACGGCGATATCGGGGACGGGTACATCCACGTCCATCATCTACGCCCGCTCGCCGAGATCGGAAACGAGTACGTGCTCGACCCGGAAAACGATCTTCGACCCGTCTGCCCGAACTGTCACGCAATGCTCCATCGAACCAGGCCAGCGCTTTCGCTTGAAGAACTTGCGGCAAGAAGACACAGTGTCAAAGGCTCGATCTAACGGCACCGCACACCCTTCGCTGCCCGCGTCGCTTCCACCCCC
The DNA here is from genome assembly GCF_012910785.2 of Aromatoleum buckelii. Lineage (GTDB taxonomy): Bacteria > Pseudomonadota > Gammaproteobacteria > Burkholderiales > Rhodocyclaceae > Aromatoleum > Aromatoleum buckelii. The sequence goes on from NZ_WTVH02000008.1 coordinate 451,258, forward strand.
GACGCGCAGCCTCGTCGCGACGCGCCTACTTATTCATCCAGGTGATTGAGAAGTAGCCGCGGTCATCTTCCTTCCACTGATACCCAAGCGCAACAAGCAGTGTCCGTAGCTCTGACACCGAGTAGCCCCCCGGTAAGAGCATGTCTTGACAGTCGAGCGAGTGCCACCCCATGCGCGCAGCAGCTTCGATCTGAAGGAACAACGGCCTCCACTTGTCCGACCTGCTGGTTTTCGCCAACGATCTTGCTTGATCGGCTGTCAGCATTTCGCGATCCCCTCTCCTCAAAGTTCCCAGTGTCGCGCAGTACGGCGGAAATTCAAGAATCGGCTCCGGCGCTGACCTGCTCCCCGCTCTTGCGCCGCGCCACCCTCGCTTTCAGCTGTTTGGAACATTCCAGCGCCCTCAACGCAGCCTGCACGTCGAACCCTCGAATACCGGCTAAACAAGGGAAGCTCAGCCGCTCTATGATCGGCTTCAGCTCGTTCGCTTTCCGGTCCTTGGCATATCTCGTGCCCCCCTGCGTCGCGCCGCGCTCATGCCCCAGGAGCTGCGCCATGACCCGCTCCGGCACGTCCAATCGCTCGATGGCGGTGGCGAAGTTGTGGCGGAACGAATGAAAGGTTTTCCGCCCGTCACGCGGCATCCTGAGTTGCCTCCCGAGTAGCCGCTCGTTGAACCACGAGCCGGCCGGTTTGCCGTAGCCCTTCACCCGGTCCCGCGTAAGCTCAGGAAACAATCTTGTGTGCCCCGCCTCATGCAAAGCTGAGACGTACTGGGGCAGGCCGGCGTCGATTACGGCGCGATGCAGCGGCACCACGCGAATGGCGTTGACCGTCTTCAGTGACTTATTCGGTCCTGAGCTATCTGCGTCGAGCTTGTCCGACTGATCCAGATTGAAGTCGATGTACCAAACGGAGGATTCATCGTCGGACTGCCGGATGTCGTCCAAGTGCAGCTGTGCCAGTTCATTGAGCCGCCCGCCGGTCACCAAAGCCAGCAGCGGCAGCCAATAGTAGGATGGCCGCCAGCCGGTCGAGCCCTTTTCCGTGAACGCACCGCTGCCCGTTGCGAACCAAGGGCGCGTGAAGATCTCGGCCAGCTCGTCCGGCGCGAACGCATCCCTGTCGTCCTGGCTGCGGGCGCGCTTCGTAGCACCCCACCCGCGTTTGAAGCCTGCCGCTGGATTTACCCTCAACAAGCCGGCGGGAGAGACGCCGAAGTTGAGCACTTCGGCGAGCCTACCGACGTGTCCCTGGATAGTCTTCATGTTCTTGAGAGGCAGCGACTCGCGGTCCGCGATCTCCATCAGCTCGGGAAGCGGTTGAATCTTATAACGACGACGCGTGCGGTAGATGTCGGTGGGCAAGCGCGCGAGTCGTGCCGCGTACTCTTGCACCATCTCCACGTCGATCCTGGCTACAAGAGGGTCGTCCATTAGCTCTGCGAACAAGCCCGCCTCATGTGCCATCCGTCGCGCCTGATCCTCGCCCCACGCCCGATGCTTGCGATACATCGTGAACAGCTCGGAAAATCGCTTGGCGCTTTGCCGCACCGTTGGCGGGTCTTCAGCGGCCGGTGGCGCAAGAGCGGGGCCAGGAGCAACTGCAACGGGCGAAACGACCGCGATAGGTACCGCAGCGGCCAGGCGATGCCGGACCGCCTCTACGGCCCTTTTTGGCGCCATCCATGCGGCTAGCGGCACGGGCGTCGGGGAATCTAGCCAGAACGCTTCTCGTCCTTTCAGCCGGAGCACCTCTTCCACGCTGATGCCAGTGCTCAGCAGGGCAGCAAGGGTCGCGGCAGAGCTGTGCGCGCGGACGGGGGCGGAAAGTACCCGGCTCGTTCCTTTTGTTTCGACATCGTTGATGATGTAAGTGCGATCCGAGTCACGATCGATGGCGTCGAGGTCCAGTACATGAAATCCGCGCCAACCCTGTGCCCAGGTGAACACTTCGACCCCCCGGTTGAGAAGTTCGGTAAGCAAGCTACCGACCGAGAGACCGATGATGGCGGCCGCCTCGGGGATCGAAATGAGACCGCCCCCCGCGAGCAAGGGGTTTGCGGTGACAAGCTTTTCGATGTCCAGCGTCATGAACCGCTCTCGCCATCCGAGTTGGATTTTCAGGGCCGAGAGTTTAGCTGCGTTCCAGTCGCGAAGGCCCGTCGAAACGTGGATCTCACCGCGACCGACTAACCCGCGCAGGCGAGCGGGCACGACGAGACGGACGACGTAGATGCCGCTGGAGCGGCGATACAGACAGGGAACCCCCGGCATGACGCTACCTCTGTAGTAGTCTTGCGGAGGGCACGTCCGCTCGCTCGGAGACTGCCTTGTATTTCAAGCAGTTGAACGAGGGGTGGAGCGGGCGATGGGAATCGAACCCACGGCTCTAGCTTGGGAAGCTAGGGTATTACCATTATACGACGCCCGCGATTCAGCCAGATTTGCACTGAACAGGGCTGCCATTCTAATGGCGGGCGCGGCGGCGCGCAATGCGTGAGTGATGCATGTCAGTGAGGCATGTGCCTGGCGCCGGGGCTGCGCGGAAACCGGTGACCGGGCAAGCGTCCGCGGGGGGCGTGGTAAGATTTCGGTTCATTGCACCATCGACAGCTTCAACATGATTGAGCTCATCATCAATGGCAAACCCGAGCGCCTCGACGAGGCGCCGACGGTGCTCGCGCTGCTCGAAGGCAGGCAGCTTGCCGGCAAGCGTCTCGCAGTCGAACGCAACGGCGAGATCGTGCCGAAAGGGCAGCACGCGCACACGCTGCTCACCGACGGCGACCGGCTCGAGATCGTCGTCGCGGTCGGCGGCGGCTGAAGCCTTCGCCGCCCGGCGTGGTGCTCGCTGACCCGCGCCTTCATCAACCCGATTCCTACAGGCCGAACATGAACGACTCCCTGATGATCGCAGGCAAGTCCTACCGCTCCCGTTTGCTGGTGGGCACCGGAAAATACAAGGATTTCGCCGAGACGCGCGCCGCGATCGACGCGAGCGGCGCCGAGATCGTCACCGTCGCGATCCGCCGCACGAACATCGGCCAGAACGCCGGTGAGCCGAACCTGCTCGACGTGCTGCCGCCCGAGCGCTTCACGATCCTGCCGAATACGGCCGGCTGCTACACGGCGGACGACGCGGTGCGCACGCTGCGGCTCGCGCGCGAGCTGCTCGATGGTCACGCGCTGGTGAAGCTCGAAGTGCTCGGCGATCCGGTGAGCCTGTTCCCGAACATGCCCGAGACGCTGAAGGCGGCCGAAATCCTCGTCAAGGACGGCTTCGAGGTGATGGTGTACTGTGCCGACGACCCGATCCAGGCGAAGATGCTCGAAGAGATCGGCTGCGTCGCGGTGATGCCGCTGGCGTCCTTGATCGGCTCCGGGATGGGCATCCTCAATCCGTGGAACCTGCGGCTGATCATCGACCAGGCGAAAGTGCCGGTGCTCGTCGATGCTGGCGTCGGCACTGCGTCCGACGCGGCGATCGCGATGGAGCTCGGCTGCGACGGCGTGCTGATGAACACTGCGATCGCGCACGCGAAGGACCCCGTGCTGATGGCGTCGGCGATGAAAAAAGCGGTCGAGGCCGGGCGCGAGGCATTTCTTGCCGGACGCATGCCGCGCAAGCATTATTCGGCCGATCCGAGCTCGCCGACGAGCGGCCTGATCGGCTCCTGAACGAACGTCGCCCGCGCCGCCTGCAAGCTGGACCGCGCGCGTCGACCCTTTTCGCCGTGCCGGCACGCGCGCCGGTACGGACTCGCACGACGTTACGATCCTCGACGATGACTTTTCCCCCCCAGAACCCGCCGGAAACCGGACATCCGTCCGCAACTCCGGACGAAGCGCTCCTGCCCGTAGAAGCCCACGTGCCGGGTGATCCGGAAGCGCGTTTTTCGAGCCGCTCGATCCGCAGTTTCGTGCTGCGCCAGGGACGCATGTCGGTCGCGCAGCAGCGCCACCTCGACGAGACGCTGCCGAAAGTCGGCATTCCCTACCGCGTCGCGCCGCTCGATCTCGACGCGGCGTTCGGACGCGCGGCGCCGAAAATCGTCGAGATCGGTTTCGGCATGGGCGAGACGACCGCGAAAATCGCCGCTGCGCTGCCCGACAAGGATTTCCTCGCGATCGAAGTGCACGGGCCGGGAGTCGGCAGCCTGTGCAAGCTGATCGCTGAAGGCGAACTGGACAACTTGCGCATCGTCCAGCACGACGCGGTCGAAGTGCTGCGCGACATGATCCCCGAGCGGGCATTGGCCGGCGTCCATGTGTTCTTTCCCGACCCGTGGCACAAGAAGCGTCATCACAAGCGGCGCATCATTCAGCCCGACTTCGTCGCGCTGATCGCGTCCCGGCTCGCGCCCGGCGCTTACCTGCACTGCGCGACCGACTGGGAGGAGTACGCCCAGTGGATGCTCGAGGTGCTCGCCGCCGAGCCAGCGCTGGAGAATACTGCCGACAGCTACGCCCCGCGTCCCGCTTACCGCCCCCTGACGAAATTCGAAAACCGCGGTCTGAAGCTCGGGCACGGCGTCTGGGACTTGGTGTTCAGGCGGCGCGGTTGAACGAAGCACGCGTCGAAGGGAGATCTGAACGATGGTGAAACGCCTCTTTGCCTTTCTCGGCGCGATTCTCGCGGGATTCTGGCGCACGATCGACGTGCTGCGGCGCGTGGTCCTCAACGCGGTCTTCCTGTTGTTGCTCGCCTTTGTCGTGGTGCTGCTGTGGCGGGCGCTGCCGGCGGTGCCGGACGGCGCCGCGCTGGTGCTGCGCCCGGCCGGTCCGCTCGTCGAGCAGACAACGTTCGAGACTCCGCTCGATTTGCTGCGCAATGGCGGCGTCGCGCCTTCCCAAACGGCGCTGCACGATCTGCTCGAAGCAGTGGAGGCGGCGCGCGACGACACGCGGATCAAGGCGCTCGTCATCGAAACCGACCGTCTCGGCCCGACCGGCCTGTCGAAACTCGCCGAACTGCGCGCCGCGATCGTGGCCTTCCGGCAGAGCGGAAAGCCGGTGTTCGCCCGCGGCGAGCGCTTCACGCAGGGGCAGTACTACCTCGCCAGCGTCGCCGACGAAGTCCATGTCGGGCCCGACGGCTTCGTGCTGCTGCAAGGGCTCGCGCGCTACATCAGCTATTTCGCCGCAGCGCTCGACAAGCTCGGCGTCAAGATGCACGTGTTTCGCGTCGGCGAATACAAGGCGTTCAGCGAGCCTTTCACGCGCAACGACATGTCGGAGGCCGACCGCGAAGCGTCGCGCGATCTGCTCGAAGGGCTGTGGACCAACGTGCGCGAGGACCTCATCGCGAGCCGCCGCCTCATCCCCGAGAAGCTCGACGCTTACGTCAACGCTTACCCCGACGCGCTCGCGGCGACCGGTGGTGATGCGGTGAGCGCGGCGCGCGATGCCGGCCTGATCGATCGCGCGAGCACGCGCGACGAGTGGCGCGAGCTGCTCAAGGCGCGCGTCGGTGTCAGCGAGGACGGCAAGGATTTCCGCCGCGTCGAGGCCGACGACTATCTCGCCGTGGTGCGCGCCACGCGGCCCGAGCAGGACGATCAAGTCGCGGTGCTGGTCGCGCAGGGAGCGATCATCGACGGCAGCGACACGCAGTCGGCGGTCGGCGGTGACAGCCTCGCGCACCTGATCCGCACGGCGCGCGAGGACGATCGGGTGAAGGCGCTGGTGCTGCGCGTCGACAGCCCCGGCGGCAGCGCGTGGGCGTCGGAAGTGATCCGGCGCGAGTTGGAACTGACGCGCGAGGCGGGCAAACCGGTCGTCGCGTCGATGAGTTCGGTCGCCGCGTCCGGGGGCTACTGGATCGCGACCGGGGCCGAAGAGATTTTTGCGAGCCCCGCTTCGCTGACCGGGTCGATCGGGATTTTCGCGCTGTTCCCGGAGCTCGCCGGATCGCTCGACAAGCTCGGCGTGAATACCGACGGCGTCGCGACCAGTCCGCTCGCCGGCGCCTTCGATCCGCGCCGCCCGCTCGAGCCGGCGGCGGCGAAAACGATCCAGCTCGGCATCGAACACGGTTACCGGCGCTTCCTCCAAACCGTCGCCAAGGCGCGTGACATGAGCGCTCCCGAAGTCGACACTGTCGCGCGCGGACGCGTCTGGACCGGCGAGGCGGCGACCAAGCTCGGCCTCGTCGACCAGCTCGGCGGCCTGGAGGCGGCGGTTGCGGCGGCCGCGGCTCGCGCCGGCCTGAAGCGCTACGAGACGGTCTGGCCGAGAGCGGACGTCGGCCCCGGCCAGCGCCTCCTGCAGCGCTTCGTCGCCACGTTCGCGCCCGTCGCCGGTCTTTCCGGTCTTTCCGGCCTTTCCGCGTCGCCCTTCGCCGTCGTCATCAACGGTTTGCAGCAGGATGCCAATGAGCTGCTACGCTGGAATGATCCGCGCCACCTCTACACGCATTGTCTTTGCGAAGCGCTCTAGCCGAGGACCGTCCCATGCCGAATCCCGATTTGCCCCGCGCTGCCGTGCTGTCGCCGCGCTGCGCTCTGGTTGTCGTGCTGTTGCCGCTGCTGCTCGCCGCGTGCGCCGGTACACGCGACACGCCGCGCGAAGCGGATCTCTCCCCGGCAACGCGCGTCGGGCCGGATCAGCAGCTGTATTTCGAGCTCGCGAGCGGCGACTACGATTGCGAACTCGGCGTGAAGGTGCGCGTCAGCCGCGACCTGCGCGACGCCAATCATCTTGAATTGGGCTGGGCCGGCCGCTCGTTCGACCTGCAGCGCGACGTGTCGTCGTCCGGCCTGCCGCGCTTCGAGGCGCGCGACGCGGGACTGGTGTGGATCGACCTGCCGTGGAAGAGCATGCTGCTCGATTCCCGCGAGGACCGGCCGCTCGCGACGGAGTGCCGGCCCGCCTGACGCGCGCGGGGCACCTCGCCCCGCCAGACCCGCTCAGTCGCGCAGGAACAGCGTCAGCAGATCGTTGAGGAAATGCCGGCCGCGTTCGGTCGGGCGGATGACGTCCGGCGTGACCTCGACCAAGCCTTGCTCGCGCGCCGTCTTCAGCTCGTCTTCGATCACCGCGAGCGGCAGACCGGTGCGCTCGACAAACAGCCGGGGCGGGACGCCCCCGGTCAGGCGCAGCGCATTCATCATGAATTCGAACGGCAACTCGGCGACGCCGACCGAGCGGCGTTCCTGCACGAAATCGCGGCTCTTCGCCGCGTCGAGGTAGCGCCCGGGGTGCTTGTGGCGCATCTCGCGCACGATCCCCTCGAAGCTCGACAGCTTGCCGTGCGCGCCTGCGCCGACGCCGAGATAGTCGCCGAACGTCCAGTAGTTCAGGTTGTGGCGGCATTCCTCACCGGGCCGGGCGAACGCCGAGGTCTCGTAGTGGCGGAATCCCACGCCGGCAAGCCGCGCTTCGATCGCATCCTGCATGTCGGCCGCGGTGTCGGTATCGGGCAGCGGCGGTGGAGCGTGGTGGAAAGGCGTGTTCGGCTCGAGCGTCAGCTGGTAGCACGACAGATGGGTCGCGCCGGTCGCGAGCGCGGTGTCGAGGTCGGCGAGCGCCTGCTCAAGCGCCTGCTCCGGCAGCGCGTACATCAGGTCGAGGTTCACGCGGTCGAAGTTCGCCAGCGCGGTGTCGATCGCGATGCGCGCTTCCCGCCCATCATGGATGCGCCCGAGGCGTACGAGCTGCGCGTCGTCGAAGCTCTGAATGCCGAGCGACAGGCGGTTCACGCCGGCAGCGCGGTAATCACGGAAGCGGCCCGCCTCGACGGTGCCGGGATTGGCTTCGAGCGTGATTTCGGCCAGCGGGTCGAGCTGCAGCAGCATGCGCACGCCGGTCAGCAGGCGGTCGAGCGCCGCCGCCGACATCAGGCTCGGCGTGCCGCCGCCGATGAACACCGACAGCACGCGCCGCCCCCACACCTGCGGCAACGCGGTCTCGATGTCGGCGAGCAGCGCGTCGATGTAGGCCTGCTCTGGGATCTCGATCGTGCCGCCGCGCGACGCGTGCGAGTTGAAGTCGCAGTATGGGCACTTCTTCACGCACCAAGGGTAATGCACGTACAGCGCGAGCGGCGGCGACGCCGTCAGTTGCGGTTGCTCCGGCAGCGGTCCGGGCGCAGCCGGGGCGGGCGCGAGGGAGATGATGCGATGGCGGGTCACAGCGGTTCGGTGGAGAGGCGGGCCAGCAGGTGGCGCATCGCCGCGCCACGGTGGCTGAGCGTGTTCTTCAGCTGCGCATCGAGCTCGGCAGCAGTCTGGCCGAGCTCGGGGACGAAGAACAGCGGATCGTAGCCGAAGCCGTTGGCGCCGCGCGGCGCGTAAAGGATCGTGCCGTGCCACTCGCCGTCGGCGATCAGCGGGCGCGGATCGTCGGCATGGCGCACCAGTACCACAACAGAGTAGAAGAATGCGCGCCGGTCGGGGCTGCCCGCGAGCCGCTCGACGAGCAGCGCATTGTTGCGCACGTCGGACTTCGGTTCGCCGGCAAAGCGCGCCGACTGCACGCCCGGCAACCCGCCGAGCGCCGCAACGCACAGCCCGGAGTCGTCGGCGAGCGCCGGCAGCCCGCTCAACGCCGCGGCCTGGCGCGCCTTCGCGAGCGCGTTTTCGACGAACGTCGGGTGCGGCTCGTCGGCTTCCGGAATGTCGAACGCCGACTGCGGCAGCACCTCGATGCCGAGCGGCGCGAGCAGCGTCGTCATCTCGGCGGCTTTCTTGGCGTTGTTGCTGGCGAGAACGAGTCGGGCGGTCATGATTTCAGTTCCGGTCGATCGCCGCTTTCTGCGCGTCGACGAGCCGGCGGATACCGGACTCGGCAAGCTCCAGCAGCGCGTTGAGCTCGGCGCGCGAGAACGTCGCGCCTTCGGCAGTGCCCTGCACTTCGACGAAACCTCCCGAACCCGTCATGACGACGTTCATGTCGGTATCGCAGCCCGAATCCTCGGCATAGTCGAGATCGAGCACCGGCACGCCCTGGAACACGCCGACCGACACCGCCGCGACGAACTCGCGCAGCGGGTTGTGCGGCAGCTTGCCCTCGGCGACGAGTTTGCCGAACGCGTCGTGGACCGCGACGCAGGCGCCGGTGATCGCGGCGGTGCGGGTGCCGCCGTCAGCCTGCAGCACGTCGCAGTCGATGACGATCTGGCGTTCGCCGAGCGCGCTGAGGTCGACGACCGCGCGCAGGCTGCGGCCGATCAGGCGCTGGATTTCCTGCGTGCGTCCGCTCTGCTTGCCCTTGGCCGCCTCGCGCGCGCTGCGCGTGTGGGTCGCGCGCGGCAGCATGCCGTATTCGGCGGTCAGCCAGCCTTGGCCGCGCCCGCGCAGGAACGGCGGCACGGTGTCCTCGACGCTGGCGGTGCACAGCACGCGCGTGGCGCCGAATTCGACGAGCACCGAGCCTTCGGCGTGGCAGGTGAAGTTGCGGGTGATCGTGACCGGGCGCAGCTGGTCGGGGCGGCGTTGGCTGGGACGCATGAAGGATTCCTATCGGCTGTACTTGTGAATGGCCTGGTTGATTTCGGCGATCGCTTTCTCGATCTCGTCATCGCTGATGTCGCCGGCGGCGGCCGGCACGCGCGCGCGGCCGAAGACGTTGAGCTGCGTGGTGACCCGGTCGAGTGCCAGCGTCTGCGTCGATTCCATGTCGTCGTGCGCGGAGCCGCTCTCGTCGTGCCAGCACATCGCGACCATCGACAGGTTGTCGCAGCCCGGGCCGGCGAGCTGCTCGGCGCGGTCCAGCAGCTTCGGCACGGCGTGCATGACATTGGTTCCAGCAAGCCCGTCGACGACGCCCTGGTCGCGCACTGGACCCCACACGCCGTCAGTGCATAGCGCGAGGATGTCGCCGTCGCGCAATGGCGTCGGCACCGACAGTTCGAGCTGCGGCGTCCGCGTGCCGCCGAGGCAGCTGTAGATGCGATTGCGCTCGGGATGGTGCGCGGCCGCTTCATCATCGAGCAGGCCCTGGTCGATCATCAGCTGCACGCGCGAATGGTCGCGCGTACGTGCGGCGACACGACCGTCCCGCAGCAGGTAGAGGCGCGAGTCGCCGGCATGCGCCCAGTGCGCGAGGCCATCTTGGACCACGCAGGCGACGATCGTCGTGCGCGGCGTGTCGTCGAGGTCTTTGTCGAACGCGTGATCGACAATCGCGGTGTGCGCGTTCATCAGCACATGCGACAGGAAACGCGCCGGCTGGCCAAGCGTCGGCGCCGCTTCGCGCCGGAACGCTTCAGTGATGGATTGCACAGCCAAGTGCGCGGCGATCTCGCCATGCCGGTGCCCGCCCATGCCGTCGGCGATCACCATCAGCAGCGCGTCGCGCGAGTAACAGTATGCGAGACGGTCCTGGTTGCTTTTGCGCCGGCCGATGCGGCTTTCCTGGTAGATCGTGAATTTCATCGCGCGCCTCTCAAGTGCGGCCGATAAACGATTTGATGCGCGCACCGAGGTCGCCGAACAGGCCGGCCGGAACCGCGTCGTCGCCACTGCGCATCAGCGTCTTCTGCAGCGAATAGACGCTTTGCGGCCGCTCGAGCGGATCGAGCTTCAGGCACCAGTCGATCGTCTGCAGCAACTGCGCTGAATAACGTGTGGCGTACGCCCTGGTCACGGGAACGAAAGTGTCGCGCCGGCTGCGCTCGTCCGAACGCGGCGGGGCTGTCCCGGCGATGCACGCGTACAGGCTCGCGCCGACACTGTAGATGTCGCTCCACGGCCCCAGCGCGTTGCGGTTCGCGAACTGCTCGGGCGACGCGAAGCCGGGGGTGTACATCGGTTTGAGCATCGCCTGGCCGGTCAGCAGGGTCTGGCGCGCGGCGCCGAAGTCGAGCAGCACCGGCGTGCCGTCGTTGCGCAGATAGATGTTGGACGGCTTGATGTCGAGGTGCAGCAGCTTGTGCGAGTGGACTTCGCGCAGGCCGTTGAGCATGCGCGCGAAAACGGCCCGGATGAAAGCCTCGCGCACCCCGTCGCGGTGTTTATGGATATAGTCGTGCAGCGTGCGACCGCGCTCGAACTGCATCACCATGTACACTGTGCCGTTGGCGCGAAAGAAATTGAGCACCCGGACGACGTTCGGATGGATCAGCTTCGCGAGCGAACGCCCTTCCTCGAAGAAGCATTTCATGCCGTAGCGGAAGGCCGGCCGGTTCTCTTCCGTGACCTGCGGTTCGAGTTCGCCGTCCTTGCGCAGCGCGAGAGAGTTCGGCAGGTATTCCTTGATCGCGACCGCAGTGCCATGACGATCACGCGCGAGATAGACAATCGAAAAACCGCCAACGGAAAGCTGCCGCTCTATTTGATACTGGTCCAGCTGAAAGCCGGAGGGCAGAGGGCAGTTGGCTTGAGGCGGCATCGACAGGGGGAGAGCCGGAGCCGGCTTTCCGCAGGATTTTCTTGATTGGACCTGCAGTGTAAAGGATCGCGGCAGGTTCCCGGAGACACTTCATGATCCACAGCATGACCGGTTTCGCGGCGCAGACGCGGGACCTCGGGCCGGTGAGCCTGCATATCGAACTGCGCAGCGTCAATTCCCGCTACCTCGACCTGTTCTTTCGCATCGGCGACGAACTGCGCCAGGCCGAGCCGGCACTGCGCGAGCGGATCACGGCGAAACTCACGCGCGGCAAGGTCGAATGCCGCCTCAATTTGCAGACGAACGGCGCCGCGCCGCGCAGCCTCGCGCTGAACACCGCGCTGCTCGATCAGCTGCGCGACGCCGAGCAGCTCGTGCGCGAACGCCTGCCGCAGGCCGGGTGCCTGTCGGTCAATGAAGTGCTGCGCTGGCCCGGCATGCTCGCCGACGACGGCGTGAGCTTCGAGCAGCTGCAGCCGGCGCTGCTCGAACTCGCGCAGGCCGCGCTCGACGAGCTCGCCGCGACGCGCCGGCGCGAAGGCGACAAGCTCGCCGCGATGATCCGCGAGCGGCTCGTCCGCCTGCGCGAACTGGTCGCCCAAGCCGAGCCTCGCGTGCCGGTGATCGTCACCGAATACCAGGAGCGGCTCGCGACGCGGCTGCGCGACGCTGTCGCTTCGCTGGACGAGGACCGGATTCGCCAGGAAGTCGCGCTGTTCGCCCACCGCATCGACGTCGCCGAGGAGCTGTCCCGCCTCGCCACCCATCTCGACGAAGTCGAACGCATCCTCGGCGCCGGCGGCGCAGCCGGAAAACGGCTCGATTTCCTGATGCAGGAGCTGAACCGCGAAGCCAACACGCTGGCATCGAAATCCGCCGCCACCGAGGTCACCGGCATCGCGATGGAGATGAAAGTGCTGATCGAGCAGATGCGGGAGCAGGTGCAGAACATCGAGTAGCGGGTCGCATAGCTTCATCCGGCCGCAAAAACCGATAAGGCCCGCGCAGTTAGCGGGCTTTGTTGTATCTCAGCGCCTCACGTCATATCACTGAATCGCGGTCTAGGCGTGTACCCAAACGTGCACCCAAAGCTGGTAAGGGCCGAAAAATTGGGTGCTGCTACGCGAGCTGGAGCGGGGATTACGCGAACAGGAGCGAGCGCGGCGAGACCTGTCATAAATGTACGCACTAGTCTGCAGTTCCTGCCTCTCCGATTGGCGGCTCCCAGGTGCGGATTCAACCGGTGAATGCAACAGCTCGGTGAAAACGTTCAGCTGGTGTCTGGTAGTTGAGTGTCTTCCTTGGTCGCTCGTTCAATCGCCTCGCGATGGTAATTCCGTAGGGCGCAGTAACCGAAGCGCATTGCACCGCCATAGCGTTCCGCGCAACATGCGGCATGCCCGACTATCGACGCGCCTGGCATGTCGGCGGCACCAGGTTCTTCACGGTCGATGCCCTGCAGCGCGTGGACAATGATTTGCTGATCCTGTTGCCCAACGTTGTTCGGGACGTTCTCCGCCGGCATCGGTTCGCCTTCCACGGTTGGGTCGTGCTGGCGTAACACCTGCACTGCGGGCGGGAATTGCCGTCATCGGATACGGATTTCGCCTCCCGCTGGCGATTGATCAAGGCAGGCTTCAAAGGTCTTGGCTGCCGCGGAGAGGCGCTCCGTGGTTCCCTGGGCGCGTGGACAGCGGGAGATACGGCAGCGGCGCTATTGGGAACACCTGATTCATGACGAGCAGGACTATCGTGCGCACCTCGACTACTGCATTTCAATCTCGTCAAATACGTGGATGTCCCGCGGGTGGCAGACTGGGCTCATTCGACGTTCCACGCCTGGGTGGGGCGTGGGAGGTCTATTCGCTCGATTGGGCAGGGAGTGGTCTCGCACCGTAGCCCGATGCATGCCGCCAGGTCCGTCCCCCCGTTGCGCCCCGGCCTCGCATGGCGCGCCCTGCGCCGCCTGGCGCTGCCCTGGCTGCTGCTGGCGCTGCACGCGGCCGGCGCCAGCGCGGCCACATTGGCCGGCGGCCCGATGGCCGGGCCGGCGACGGCCGGGCGGGTAGGGGTGTGGCTGATGACCGACGGCCCCGCCCAAGTGCAACTCGAGTACTGGCCGCACGGGCAGCCCGACGCGGCGCGGCGCAGCGCGCCAGTCGCCGTCAGCCCGGAGCGCGGCCACACCGCGCGCGTGGACCTCGACGGTCTGCAGGCCGCCACCCGTTACGCCTACCGCGTGCTGCTCGACGGGACGCCGGTCGAGCTCGGCGAGGTGCCCGCGTTCACCACCGCGCCCGCGGATCCGGCCGCGCCGCGCGAACTGGTCATCGCCACCGGCTCGTGCAACTACGTCCCCGACCCCCCTTACGAGGTCACGCCGGACTCCTTCGGCGCCGGCTTCGAGATCTTCGATACCATCGTCGCACGGCGGCCCGACGTGATGCTGTGGCTCGGGGACAGCATCTACTACCGCGACGACGACTTCGCGCCCGCGGACGAGGCCGCCGCGCGGATGCACCGGCGCTGGGCGGCCACGCGCGGCTTCGCGTCGCTGCAGCGGCTGCTGCGCACCGGCCAGCACGTCGCAATCTGGGACGACCACGACTACGGCCCGAACAACTCGAACCGCGACTTCGCGTTCAAGGCGACGGGGCTGGAGCTGTTCCAGGACTACTGGGTGAACCCCAGCTACGGACTGCCGGGCGCGCCCGGGGTCTTCGCCCGGGTGCCGCTCGGCGACGTCGAGCTGTTCCTGCTCGACGACCGTTACCACCGCGACGACGATGCCGGTGCGGACCCGGCGCGGACGATGCTGGGCGCGGCGCAGCTCGAGTGGCTCAAGGGTGCGCTGCGCGACTCGCGCGCGAGCTTCAAGCTGGTCGCCAACGGCAGCCGCATGCTCAGCGACCGCCCGTCGCCGGAGAGCCGCGGCGGTGAGGGCTGGCACAACTTCCCGCGCGAGCGCCAGGCGTTCCTCGACTGGCTCGCTACAGAGCGCATCGACGGCGTGTTCTTTCTCTCCGGCGACATCCATTACACCCACCTGACCGAGCGCGAGCGCCCCGGCACCTACCCGCTGACCGAGCTGACCTGCTCGCCGCTGACCGCGCGCGTGCATCCCCGCCCATTCCCGGTGCGCGAAGTGCCCGGGACGCTGGTCACGCAGCGCAACTTCTGCACGCTGGAATTCTCCGGGCCGGCCGGCGCGCGGTTGCTCCGCGTCGCCACGTGGAATGCCGCGGGCACGCGCCTGTGGGAGGAGGAATTTCCGGCCGCGCGGCTGCGCACGCCGTGAGCGCGCCCACCCGCCGCCCGGTAGCGGGACTGATGTTGGCAGAGCCGATTCGGCTAGTCCCAGACAGTCGCCCTAACATTTCACTTACCGGCAAGCAGCCGTTGAGGAGGCGCCCGCGCCGGAATTAGAAGCGGCGCCGGGCACCTTACAGTAGTTAAGCCAATGTTCCTTGCTGTCACTGCGTGACCCACGTCATCGAGGTCGCTCTCGAATACGCAGGTGTCGGCCAGATTTACACATGTCAGCGATCAAGGAGCGGCGCAGACCATATCCGCCTGTTTTTCCTGTGTGCAGCAGTTTTGGCGTGGATATTGCTGGCAGTAAATTTTGGTAGGTCGGTGGGTCAATGACGTTCTCGCGCGTCCGATCATGATCCATTCGCCCCCACGCACAAACCGTTTCCATGCCTTCCACATGGTTCTTACTGAACCTTGCTCACACGAGGGATTGGCGATGAGATCCACGATCGGCAAACTTGCAGCAAGCTTCGTCGCCGCTGTCATTGCCATGTTCTCGGCACCGGCCACCGCCGTGATCGAGACCAACGGATGTCTGGATAAGAACCGAAGCTGCACGTTGAGCGAGCTGGTTGACAAGCGCGCCTCGTTCGAGGTGAACGGCGTCGAATTCACTGACTGGGCCTTGTTCGAGGGACCGACCGAAGGCGCCGTCATCTACCCGATGGCCATAAACGGTGTCGGGTTCGAGCTGGTGTTCGATCCCCCCTTCACGGTCGACGAAAAGGGGGTAACAGCCAATTTCATCCTGGATTACAGCATCTCGCTCGAGCGGGTCCGCTCACTGTCGGTGGGCATATCCACTGGGTGGATGCACGGCGCCGGCGACATTGCGAATTTCCTGCTGGACGTGGTCGCCGCGCCGGAAGCCCGCATTCGGGTCGACTGCCCTTACGACATAATGGCCGACTGCTCTAATTTGGGCGGCCTCGTGTCCGTCGGGTATTACCCGCCGTTCGAGCCCGCAGAGGTTATTAGCAACTACCTCACCCTGTTCATCACGGAGGATACCGGCCTGATTAGCGAACCGTTGGCGCAGATAGTCAGTTTCGGAAACTTCTTCCAGGTCGCGGAACCGGGCACCCTACTGCTGTCGCTTTCGGGGCTCGTGCTGCTCGCGCTGGTCTTCTTGCGACCGTCCCGCTCCAGAGGCAAGGCGCAGGCGGCGCTCGCCGCCGCATTCTGCATAGCCCTGGGCGGCTCTCGTCAAGGGTTGGGAGTACTCAATCATTGCCACGGATGCGCGTCTCAGCCTGCCCGCGCTCGATTCGGACCAAATCGCTTATATGCGATCGCCCGACCGCGAACTGACCACGACTCGCGTCGAAACCTTCGATCCACTTGCGGGCACCCGGTTAGTGGCCGAGAACTTCTCCACGACACCCCCCGATCGCTTTCCGCTGAACTACCAGGCCTTCTTCCCGGACGAGTTCGGCAACACGCGCTTCCTCGGCAGAGTCTCTCTCGACAACGGCCAAGTGGCCTTCATGGCCAACGCACAGACCTTGCCGCCCGACGACAATCCGGTGATACAGGGCGTGTTTGTTGGCGGCCAGGGGCCGCGAACCGTCGCCACGACGAGTATCGACGGCAGTCCCACGCCCGGCGAAGGCAACTTTCAGGGCTTCCCTGGTCTGCGGGCGTCGATCAGCGGGGGCAACGTGGCCTTCAACGGGTTCGGAGAATCGGGCTCGGCGGCCACGGGCATTTACGCCAATTTCGGCGGGACGCTGCAGCGCGTGGCGGATACGTCGACTCCGGTGCCGCCTTCGCCGGGGACCTCCGTTGGCGCCGGCCATTTCACCTCCCTCTCTCTGCTTCCCGTGATGGTCGGCAGCGACGTTGTGTTCTCCGGGCGGGGCAGCATCCCAGTACCACCCTCCGGCGAAGGCTTCGACGGCATCTACCTGGCTAACCTCGACGGACAGGCATCCAGCCTGTTCGCCCTCGTGACGGACGACACGAAGATACCTGGCACCGATGTCAGTTTCGGCGGGCATAGCTTCGGGACCACTCCTGCCTTCGGCGGTGCGTCAGTGGCGTTCTTCGGGCAGGCATCGAGCGGCGAGCACAGCGGCATCTATCTCGCCGATCGCTTCTCCGGCTTGGTCACCCGCATAGCCGACACCAACACGCTGGTGCCCGGCAAGGACACGACGTTCTCGGCCTTTCGCGATACCGACATCTCGGTTGACCGCGGAAATGTCGTCTTCGCCGCCGAGACAGCGGATGGACCGGGGATCTACATGTACCTCAATGGCAGCCTGATCGAGGTGGCCGAAGCGGCCGATTTCGCCTTTCCGAATTTCGAAACCATCATCGCCCTTGGCCTGCAAGGCGAGGCGTTGGACGGCCGCGACGTCGCCTTCTGGGCGGAAGCCGTAGGCGAAGGTGGAGCCCAGGAGTTCATCATCCTGGCCTCGATTCCGATTCCGGCCACGCTATGGCTCGTCGGACTGGCGCTAATGGTAATGTTCGGGATCAGGCGGAATCGCTAGCAGTCCGTCGGACTACGCCACCCACGGTGGCGTAGTGTTCGCGATGCGAAACGTGAATCGGGCGTGAAGGCCGTTTTCACCGTCATTTTTGCGAGAATGCGCACGATTCCCCGCCGTTTCCTTACTGTGGACGCAATACGGCCATGCGCTTCAGATTCCACGCGAGGCAAACGAGGCTCCATTCGTTCGTCACGTTGTCGAGGCCGCGCAGCAGAAACTGCCGGAAGCCCATCACCGACTTGATGATGCCGAACACCGGCTCGACGGTTTGTTTGCGCAGGGCATAAGCCGCGCGTCCGGCACGTGTCTTCAACCGGTGCTTCATCGTCTCGACCGCCGAGGCCCCCGCGGCCAGCGGTTCGGGTTCGCTGAAACGTTCCCGCCAATCCGGATGATGCGCGTCGCGCTTGACCGCGATCAGCGGTTCGATCTTCGCGGTGACGCACGCCGTGACGTTCTTCTCGCTGTAGTAACCGGTGTCGGCGAGCCAAATCGCCGGCTGATTCAACCCCTCGGGATTGGCCTGGACCTTCGCCAGCATCGGCTCGATCTGTTCCTTGTCGTTGGTCGCCTGGGTCACGTGAGTGGCGAGGATGAGCATCGATTCGGTATCGACCACCGCCTGCGCGTTGTAGCTCTGCTCGAATCCGCCACCCGCGACCGGCATGATCCGGGACTCTTCGTCGGTCAGATTGATCTGGTCGTCGGCGCGGGGCCCGGCTTGCGGCGGTTTCGGCCCTTTGCCCTTGGACTTCTTGCCCGTTTCGGCTTCCTTCTTTGCGCGGGCGGCGAGCTTCGCCTGGTGCTCGGCCTGTTCGCGTGCGAAGCGCTCCGCGGCACGCGCTTCGATCTTCGCTTTCGCTTCCGCGATCGCCGCCAGCCGGTCTTCCCGGCGGCGGATTTCCTCGGGCAGCTTCACCCCGTCCGGCAGCGAGGATTGATCGGCCGCCTCGGCCAGCTTCATGAGCTCCTGCACCTCGGCCTTGAGCTGCGCCTCGATCGTCCGTGCGTGCCCATAGGAGAGCGCACTGTGCCGGCTCGCGTTGGCGTGGATCTTGGTCCCGTCCAGACTCACCGTGCCAAAGCGCGAGAGCTGGTTCTCGCGCGCCACCTGCAGCACCTGGACAAAGGCCGCTTCGAACTCCCCGCCGAAGCGCTTCCTGAAATTGGCCAGCGTGTCGTGATCCGGATGCCGATTGCAGGCGATGAACCGGAAGGCGAGCGAGTCATACGTCGCCCGCTCGATCTTGCGGCTCGAGAAGGTCCCGGTAGCGTAGCCGTAGATCAGCAGCGCGAGCAGCGTTGCCGGATGATAGGCGTCGCTGCCTCGTCCCGCGTATGCCCGCTCGATCGCCGACAGATCCAGCTGCTCGACGACGTCCACCACGTACCGCGCCAGATGCGCTTCCGGCAACCACTCCTGCACCGAGGGCGGCAGCAGAAAGTCAGTGTCCCGGTCTATCGGGTGGAAAGCCATTTCCGCAAATCCCGTCAGTTCGCCTGGCTATGATTATCGCCTATCCCGCTCAAAGTCCGACACGCTGCTAGGTTCTGACTTTCCACACGTCTGGCTCATCATCCTGGACGGCCTGCAGTGGTTACCAGTTGCAGGGAAGGAAGCGACGTTGACCGATGGGGGCACAAGCGTTTTGTGACGCCCCCTGAGCGGCTGCTTTGTACGTGCCCGAATGGCCGTTCAGGGTCGCTACCGCCAGTTCGAAGAACCGAAGACCTGCCGTTCGACACCGCTCAGCGCCGAGAAGGGCGATCAGTGGGATTTCAACACGAAGCTCCATCTGGACGCCAAAGTCCATTCCGGCCTGACGCATAGGGTATCGGGCGACTCTCAGAGCGTCGGCGGGCCCGAGCTGAACGCTCTTATCACTGCCGGATGGGCGGCCCGGTTCAGTCGAAACGGCCGGCTCACCGGCGGGCACTTTAAGCCTTGCCGGTTCAATCTCCGGAAGGATGCTCCGGGGGCCGGGTCGCGCGCGCTCGTTGCTCCCGCAACCGCGCCAGCGCTTCAAACGCGATTGCCTTGCCCCCTTGGGCGTCGACGACCGGCCGTTCGTCCAGCGGTCCCCGCTTCAGCCTCGTTTGGTCCCCAGTCGCCAGACCGGATCGCTCGTCGAGCTCTCGCGTGTAGACGTGATAATTGGCCCGGCCGGACTGCTTCGCCTGGTACATGGCCAGATCGGCCGCGTGAATCAGCGCGTCGAGCTCGGTCGTGTGCTCCGGAAAATAGCTGATGCCGATCGAAGGCGATATCCCGACCTCCAGCGCATCGATGCGGAACGGCCGAGTGATCTCGTCGATCACGTGCCGCGCGACCACTTCGGCGCGCCGGGTATCGGCGTCGAGGTAGGGCAACACGATGACGAACTCGTCGCCCCCGAGGCGGCCGACCAGATCTTCCTGCCGCGTGCAGGCGACGAGCCGCTTGCTGACCTCCTGCAGCACGCGGTCGCCGATCTCGTGGCCGTAGCGGTCATTGACCGGCTTGAAGCGGTCGAGATCGATGAACAGCAGCGCCCCTTGGCCGTGGCCGCGTCGAGCCGCGGCCAGCAGATGGGCGCAATAGTTCGCCACGAGCGCGCGATTGGGCAGTCCCGTCAGGGAGTCGAGCAGTGCCGCCTCGCACACGCGCTGCTCCGCGAGCTTGCGCTCGGTGATGTCGCGGCAAGTCGCCAGCATCAGCCATCCGTCGTCGAACTCCAGAACGGTCGCAGTGATTTCGACGGGAAAGGTGCTCCCGTCCCTGCGCCGCTGCGCGTCTTCGAAGGGCGCAATCGCGCCTTGCTTCCCGCGGGCGAAAATTTCCGCAAAGTATGCGTTCGCGTGAATCGCGATGTCGGCGATGTTGAGCTCGAGGAGCTGCGCTTCGTCGTACCCGAGCCGTTCGCACGCCCGCTTGTTGGCATATCGGAGGCCGCCCGCCTCGTCCACAAGCAGGTGCACGTCGGTTGAGTGGTCGCTAAAGAACTTGAACTTCCTCAACTCCTCTTGCTGGGCGTGTAGCGTCCGGGCTCGCTCTTTCAGCAGCTCGCCGGCGCGCTCGATCGCTGCAGCCACTTCAGCGGCTTCCTTGATGTGCACCTGCGGCACCGCGGTCGGTGCGCCGCTGCCCAGCGCGATCGCCGGAGCGGTCAGAGCCTGCACCGAATGCGCGATCCTAGCGGCCATGACGCGGGCCAGCGCGAGTCCGATGCCGAAGAGCGCCGCGACCCCTACCGTCAGCAACGCGAGGGTCTGCACAAACGGCCGTTGAATCGCCTGGCGGGGAATCCCGACAGCAATTCCCCAGTTCGTCACCCGAGAGCGGCAATAGAAGGACACGACTTCAATGCCCTCCAGTGTCGTCAGTTCGACCGCACCATCGGGGGACTTCTGCATCGCCTGAAACAACTGGTCGACGACTTTCGAGCCGACAAAGCGCTCTTTCTCAGCCGTGCGCACGACGATCGTCCCCAAGCCGTCGAAAATGACCGCGACCCAGTCTTCGGGCAGGCGCTGAGCGGTCAGGATGGTAGTGAAGGTCTCCGATGCGATGCCGACGGACAGCGCATAAGCGATCTCGCCGCCGACCCTCACGGGGACGCTCACGGTCACGACCGGGCGCTTCAGGACGGGGCCGACGTAGACGTCGGAAACAGTCGGCTTTCCGGTTGTGAAGATGTCCCGTACCTGGTCCTCGGCGCCGCCCTCGGGCAAGGGCGCCCCGAATTCCACCGTGGTGTTCACGAGCTGCCGCCCGGCGACGTCCCTCAAAATGACGTGAGTCCCCAGACCTGCGACGTTCACGACTTCCCGCGCCCGCTCATGGAAGCGGGCCAGATCGTTTCGCTTGAGCGTTTCCGACGTGGAGAGCGTCTGCGCGACGGCCTGGACGTGGAGGAGGTGGCTATCGACGCGTTGAACGAGCGCCCGCAGGGTCCGGACCATATCCTTTTCCTGCTGGGCGCGTCCTTCCTGGTATTGGTAGACGACAAGAACGGTCGCGCCGATGACGCCCGGCAGCAGGCAGGCGAGGACCAGCCAGATCAGGAAGGTGCGTACCGACCGGCGCGGGAGGGGCGCGGCCGCAGGGACCGATTTAATTGCCTCAAACACTTGATGGGGCATCCGGTTTAGAACCCTTCGGACGGAACACGCCTCCCGGGCGGGGAGGGGGCATTTTGGCCGCGCCGTGAATTTCTTGCTTGACTCGCCTCAAGCGATGGGGCGCCGGTCTCGCGCATTTTGTAACGGGACGTGTGAAAGCCAAAGGTGCCAGCTGCTCAAAGCGAGCTGCCCAAGCTGGGGCTGCTTACGCCAAAGCCGCAGGTCCTGGTGGGCGTCCCTCCGAATCGAGTAAAAGGTTTTCCTGTGATGCCCCGATCACTCGATTGACGACACCAAGGATGTCGACTTGGGGAATACGGGCTTGGAATCGTTGTTCGTAGCTGGCCTTCTTTGCTTGCCGCCCTGTCGCCCGCCCGCTGCGCTCCCGTAACGCAATATTGTTCCCGAATGTTAGATTACGGCGAGCATGCCCTCCCTGTAGACTTCTACTCTGCCCCTGTTTTCCGTTCCGCCCATGGCCACCCGACTCGACGAACTTTCAGAACGTGACTTTCCCTGGTATGTGCGCCTGGTTTTTGCATACCAGAAACGTAAATACGGGCAGGTGCTGTCCCCTATGTGGGCGTGGGGGCGGCAGCCCGCGATCATGTTCGTTTTCCTCCTTTTGATCGGACGCTTCAAACGGCTGGCTTCGCCCGGCCCCCTGTTGCGGACGTTGATGAGCGTGCGCATCTCGCAGATCAATCATTGCGACTTCTGCGTGGACTTCAATGCCCACAATTTCCTCGCCGCGCATGGGGCGCACGAAAAGATCGACTTCATCGACCGCTGGCTGGAGCACCCCGAGGTTTTCAGCGAGGAAGAACGGGCGGCGCTGGCTTACGCCGAGGCGGTAACGCTGAACGATGGTGCCGGCACTGCGCGCGCGCTGACGGAGCTCAAGCGCTTCTTCAAGGATGACGCGATCGTCGCCATCACCGCGTGGATCGGCGTGCAGAATCTTTCGAGCAAGTTCAACGACGCGCTGAGCATCCCGATGCAGGGGTTCTGCCGGGTTCCGCCCCGTTCACCCTCTGGTTGAATCCCCCATGCGCTTCATCCGCGAATTTCCGTTTCCGATCCTGATCGTCGTCGCTGTGCTGATGCTTGGCGCGCCTTTCGTTCCCGAGCCGCACCTGATCGAGAAGTCTCGCATCGCGACCACCGGCACGCTTACCGCGTTTTTCCACTGAGAAATCCTATAATAGCGGTCAATTCGTTTTGAACGCTATTTTGGGATTCCCACATGGAAATTAAGGTCAACTTTCTCGACAAACTTCGTCTTGAAGCCAAGTTCGATGACTTCACGGTAATCGCCGACCAGCCTGTCCGCTATAAGGGCGACGGCTCGGCGCCTGGTCCATTCGATTACTTTCTGGCTTCGTCGGCTTTGTGTGCGGCTTACTTCGTGAAGCTGTACTGCGAAACTCGCAATATTCCGACCGATAACATCCGCCTGTCACAGAACAATATTGTCGATCCGGAAAACCGCTATCAACAGATTTTAAAGATTCAGGTCGAGTTGCCGGCGGATATTTCCGCCAAAGATCGGCAGGGCATTTTGCGCTCCATGGACCGGTGTACCGTGAAAAAGGTGGTGCAAACCGGGCCTGAATTTGTGATCGAGGAAGTAGAGAATCTGGATGCCGATGCTCAGGCCCTGCTGACACTGAATCCGGCTTCGGAAGTCAGTACCTATATCGCCGGCAAGGATCTGCCGCTGGAGCAGACCATCGCCAACATGTCCGAGGTCTTGGCAGGCCTGGGCATGAAAATTGAAATCGCTTCGTGGCGCAATCTGGTGCCCAACGTGTGGTCGCTGCATATCCGCGATGCGCACTCGCCGATGTGCTTTACCAACGGCAAGGGCGCGACCAAGGAAAGCGCGCTGGCGTCGGCGCTGGGCGAGTTCATCGAGCGGGCGAATTGCAATCACTTCTACAACGACCAGTTCTGGGGCGAAGACATTGCCAACGCGGCGTTCGTGCATTACCCGAACGAGCGCTGGTTCAAGCCGGGTCGGAAAGATGCGCTGCCCACCGGGATTCTCGACGAATACTGCCTGGAAATTTACAACGCCGATGGCGAGTTGCGGGGCTCGCATCTCTACGACACCAATTCCGGCAATATCGAGCGCGGCATCTGCGCGCTGCCCTATGTGCGCCAGTCGGACGGCGAAGTGGTGTATTTCCCGACCAACCTGATCGACAACCTGTTCCTCAGCAATGGCATGAGTGCCGGCAATACGCTGGCGGAAGCGCAGGTGCAATGCCTGTCGGAAATCTTCGAGCGGGCGGTCAAACGGGAAATTCTGGAAGGTGAAATTGCCTTGCCGGATGTGCCGCACGAAGTGCTGGCGAAATACCCCGGCATTCAGGCCGGCATTGCGGAACTGGAAAATCAGGGCTTTCCGGTGCTGGTGAAGGATGCGTCGCTGGGCGGGAAATTCCCGGTGATGTGCGTCACCTTGATGAACCCGCGTACCGGTGGTGTGTTTGCGTCGTTCGGGGCGCACCCAAGCCTGGAAGTGGCGCTGGAGCGCAGTCTGACCGAGTTGCTGCAGGGGCGCAGTTTTGAAGGCCTGAACGATCTGCCCCGGCCCACCTTTGAAAGCAACGCTGTCACCGAGCCGAATAACTTCGTTGAACACTTTATCGATTCCAGCGGCGTGGTGTCGTGGCGTTTTTTCAGCGCCAAAGCGGATTATGACTTTGTCGAGTGGGACTTTTCCGGTCAAGGTGAAAACTCGAATGCCGACGAAGCTGCAGCGTTGTTCGGCATTCTCGGCGACATGGGCAAGGAAGCGTACATGGCGGTCTATGATCAGCTCGGCGCAACAGCCTGTCGCATCCTGGTGCCGGGTTATTCGGAAATTTATCCGGCAGAGGATTTGATCTGGGACAACACCAACAAAGCGTTGTCGTTCCGAGCCGATATTTTGAACTTGCATCGCCTCGATGATGCCAGCCTGGAAGCACTGCTCGAACGCCTGGAAGACAGCGAGCTTGATGATTACACCGGCATCATCACGTTGATCGGCATCGAATTTGACGAGAATACGGCCTGGGGTCAGTTAACGATTCTCGAGTTGAAGCTGCTGATCAACCTTGCTTTGCGGCAGTTTGAAGCGGCACACGAACTGGTGGAAACCTTCCTGCAATATAACGAGAACACGGTCGAGCGCGGATTGTTCTATCAGGCCTTGAACGTGGTGCTGGAGGTGCTGCTGGACGACGACCTGGAACTGGACGATTACATCGTCAATTTCCGCCGGATGTTTGGCAACCCGCGGATGGATGCGGTGATGGGGTCGGTGGACGGCAGCGTGCGCTTCTTCGGCTTGACGCCGACGAGCATGAAGCTGGAAGGGCTCGACAGGCATCAGCGCCTGATCGATAGCTACCAAAAGCTGTATAGGGCGCGGGCCGAGGTGGCGGCTTTATCCCGTTAGGGTTACGAGCCATGGCTGGATCAACCAATCGGCAGCTGAACTCTGCTTCCCGCTGGCGGTCGATCAGTCACTGCCCCAGGCGACTAAACCCATGGAAGACCGTGAATCCGGAGCACGCAGCGCTCGCCCGAAGCCCGCTCCCGAGCCGCCTGCAGGTGCGGCAGCGGATGCCGGACGCGTCTTTCGCGTCGGTATTTCGGGCTCCTATGGCGGCCTGAACCTCGGTGACGAGGCCATTCTCGGCGCCATGGTGTCCGAGCTGCGAGCCTCGCTGCCGGTGGAGATTACGGTGTTCTCGCGCAACGTGGAGGACACACGTCGTCGCCACAAGGTCGACCACGTCCACCCGGTGCGTCAGCTCACCCGCAACGAAGCCCGCGCGGTGGTGGAAGGCCTGGACGTGTTCGTGCTGGGCGGCGGCGGCATCCTCTACGACGACGAGACTGAAATTTACCTGCGCGAGGTCATGCTCGCCCATGAAGCGGGGGTGCCGGTGATGGTCTATGCCATCAGCGCGGGCCCGTTGGTGCGCACGGCGAACCGGGATCTGGTGCGCGAGGCTCTCAACCGGGCCGCCGTCATCACGGTGCGCGACCGCCAGGGGCGGCGTCTGCTGGAAGAAATCGGGGTGGACCGGGAGGTGCGGGTAACCGCCGATCCGGCCCTGCTGCTCGAACCGGAGCCCTTGCCGAAGGACGCGCTGCGGCGCGAAGGGATCGATCACGGCCGGCGCCTGATCGGTGCCTCGGTACGCGAGCCCGGCCCGGCGGCCCCGGATATCGACATCGACCATTGCCACAGCCTGTTCGCCAACGCGGCCGATTTCATCGCCGATCGTCTCGATGCGGACATCGTGTTCGTGCCGCTCGAGCGCCAGCACGTCGACATGCAGCACAGCTACGCGGTGCTCTCGCGCATGCAGCTCGTGCAGCGCGGGACGCTGTTGAAGGGCGAATACACGCCCGGCCAGCTCCTCACGCTCATGGGACACTTCGAGCTGGCGATCGGCATGCGGCTGCATTTCCTGATCTTCGCCGCGATCCAGGGCGTGCCCTTCGTGGCGCTGCCTTACGCGTCCAAGGTGACGGGGCTGCTGCAGGATCTCGAGCTCGAGATGCCGCCGATGAACGACGTGAATACCGGGCGCCTGCTGGCCAACGTGGACCGTTCCTGGGACCAGCGCGACGTGTTGCGCCGCCACCTCCAGCAGCGGCTGCCGGCACTGCAGGAGCGGGCGCGCGAGAACAATCGCCTGCTGGTGGCGCTGCTCCATGCCGGCGCTTCGATGCGCAGCCTGAAAGGAGGTTGACCCGTGCCGGCGCTGAGCAAACCCTCGTCCATTCGTTCGATCACGCTGCCGCCGCGCTCGGCCGTGCTCGCGGCCGAGACCGATGTGCTGGTGGTGGGCGGCGGCCCGGCAGGCATCGGCGCGGCGCTCGGAGCGGCACGGGCGGGTGCGCGCACCGTGCTCGTCGAGCGCTACGGCTTTCTCGGCGGCAACGCCACGGCGGCACTCGTCATGCCGCTGATGTCCTTCCACACGCAGCGGCCCACCTTCAGGCTCCAGGGGGTGACGAATCTGCTGCCGGACGACCACGGTCCCGGTCATCCGGTCATCGCCGGCGCGCTGAAGGAGCTAACTCAGCGCCTGGTGGCGGCGGGCGGGGCGCTGGCACCGACCCTGGAGACCGGCTACGTGGTGCCTTTCGATCCGGAATCGTTCAAGCTGGTGGCGATGGAAATGCTCGACGAGGCAGGCGTCGAGCTGCTGTTCCACGCCTTGGCAAGCGGCCTCGTCGGCGAGAGCGTACGCGACGGAGTGGTGTTCGAGACCAAATCCGGACCGGTGGTGGTCAAGGCGCGGGTGGTCGTCGACTGTTCGGGAGACTCCGACGTAGCGGCGCAGGCGGGCGCACGCTACGAAATCGGACGTGATCCGGACGGCCTGGTGCAACCGATGACCCTGATGTTCCGCATGGGAGAGTTCGCCCGCGCCGCTTTCGCCGCCTACGCCGAGCAGCACCCCGACCAGTGGCGTGGGGTCCATGGCCTGTGGGACCTGGTGCGCAAGGCCACGGAAGCGGGCGAGCTGGAGCTCACGCGCGAGGACATCCTGTTCTTCGCCACGCCCCACGAGGGCGAAGTGAGCGTGAACAGCACGCGGGTGACGCGGGTGCTGGGCACCGACGTGTGGGACCTCACCTACGCCGAGATTGAAAGCCGCCGCCAGATGCGCCAGGTGGTGCACTTTCTGCAGCGCTACGTGCCTGGGTTCGAGAAGGCCTACGCGCTGCAGAGCGGCGTCACCATCGGTGTGCGCGAGACCCGGCGCGTGCTGGGCGCATACTGTCTCACCGCGGACGATCTCCTGCACGCGCGCAAGTTCGACGACGTCATCGCGCGCGGCACCTACCCGGTGGACATCCACAACCCGGAGGGCAAGGGCACGGTGCTCAAGCGCATCCCGCCCGGGGAAGCCTACGACATTCCGCTGCGCTGCCTGATCCCGCAAGGGGTCGACGATCTGCTCGTCGCCGGTCGCGGCATTTCCGGCACCCACGAGGCCCATTCGTCGTTCCGCGTGATGCCGATCTCGGTGGCCACCGGCCAGGCGGCGGGAGTGTGTGCCGCCTTGGCCGCGCGCCACGACCAGGCCCCGCGCGCGCTGTCCGTCTCCGCAGTGCAGAACGAACTGCTGCGCCAAGGCGCGGACCTCGGTCAGCGGGAGCGCTGAACGTGGCCGCGGCGGTCGATGACGTCACCTTACGATGGACGGAGCGCGCCCGAGGACGGCCATGAGGCATTTCATACGACATCCGGTCAGCATTCCGATCGAAGTCCGTGCCGGCGAGCACGCGGGCAGCGAGCTTCGTCCCGCCGGGAACGTGAGCCTCGGTGGACTCGAGTTCGATTCGGACTCCGAGATCGCGCCGGGCAGCCTCGTCGAGGTGCGCATTCCGCTTATCGAACCGACGTTCGCAACCTGCGGCCGTGTCGCCTGGTGCCGGCGCACCGGAGACAGCTTCGAGCTCGGCGTGCAGTTTCTCGATGCCGACGAAGCCTATCGCACCCGCATGGTCGAGCAGGTCTGCCACATCGAGGAATACCGACGCAGCGTGCAACGCATCGAGGGGCGCGAGTTGAGCGCCGAGGAAGCGGCGTTCGAATGGATCCACCGGTTCGCCGGACAGTTCCCGGAGGCGGGCAACGAACACTCCTGAGTGCCTGGCAATGCGCCAAGACGCGAGCTTGCATTGCAAGAGCTGACCCTATGATCTCGACCCCGTGGTCTCCTGCTCTTTCCCGACGCCAGACGTCATGGAACTGCTGCTGCTGATCGTCGCGGTTGTCGCGATCGTCGCCGGGATCGCCGGCGTGATCCTGCCGCTGTTGCCGGGAACGCCGCTCGTCTTTGCGGGCCTGTGGCTGCTCGCGTGGCTGGACGGTTACGTGCGCGTCGGCGGGGTCACGGTCGGCGTGCTCGGGACGCTCGCGGCGCTGGCCTGGCTCGTCGACTATCTCGCGTCGGCATTAGGCGTCAAACGCGTCGGCGCGAGCGGGCTCGCGGTCACTGGCGCGCTCGTCGGCGCCGTGCTCGGCATCCTGGGCGGCTTCATCGGCGTCGTCGTCGGCCCGATCATCGGCGCAACCGCCGGAGAACTGATCGCGCGCCGCAGTCACGGCCAAGCCGCGCGGGCAGGCTTGGCCGCCGGCCTCGGCTTCGTGATCGCGATCGTCGCCAAGCTCGGCCTCACGTTTGCAATGCTCGGAATCTTTGCGCTCGCGTGGCTGGTTTGAAGTGGGTCGGGGGTACGCGTCGGTTCCGGTGGGGCGTCACGGTCAAGACACGCCTTCGGCAAAGCGCGGCGGCAACCAGCGGGCGGCTGCCGCTCCGGCGAATTCCCCTCGCGTACTGTCTCATCCGCCGCCGCCGACGGCGGCGAGGATCGCCTTGACGAAAAACGCGGAGATCGTCGCGAAGATCAGCATCACGACGAGGAGCGCGACGATGACCAGCGCGACGAGGCGGCGGCTGCTGCGCGTGCTTGCGGTCGGGTCGTCGAGGTGCTGCTCGAGCAGCTGCACGTTGCGCTGGTTCGCTTTCCACGCCGCGTCGAACACGTCGCCGAGGATTGGCACGAGGCCGACGAGCCCTTCTACGGCGACGTTCCCGATCATGCGCAGCAGCACGCTGCGCGGGACGCCGAGCCGCGCAGCCTCGCGAACGATGTAGCCCGACAGCACCACCCCCACCGCATCGCCGAGAAACGGCACGAGGCCGATCAATGCCTCGATGCCGATCCTGAAGCCGCCGGGCAGCCGGATCGAACTGTCGAGCAGCCACGCGAGCGCGCGCAGTTTCTCGCGCGTGCGGGCGGCGTCGCGCCGCGCTTTCATCGGCTACCTTTCGCGCGTGGCGACCCCGGGCTGCAGCGGGGGGCGTTGTGTGAGGGTGGCGGGATTTCGGGGAGCGGATCGTCGGACATGGTGCGGGGAGCGGGTGGACGGGAATCGGGAGGTCGGGCGGCGTCGCCGACGACCGCCGTTGCTGTGCAAACGGCGTTCCTCACGCGCCCGTCGAGGGGATGGGGTCGTGGGGTGGAGTTCCAGGGATCACCCGAGGGCGGCTGCGAGCTGTTCGATCTTCGCTACGTCTTCTTCCAGTGGCAGGGCGTGTCGGGCACGCCCGAGTGCCAGTTGCGACTGCTGTCGCGCCGCAGCCGGAAAGGCCGGGTGGGCCAGGCGGGACAGCGACCGCAAGGTTTTTTGCAGCCGGATGCCCACTGCCAGCGTGCCGGCTCCGGCCTCGGAAATGGGCGAGAACGCATCGTTGAAAAGATCTTCGATCGCGAGCGGCGGGATGAAAACGTGGGGATGCAAGATTTCGCTGTCTTCGTCCCGAGGGTCGGCCAGCAGGGCGAGCACGCGGGCCAGTGCGGCGAGTGTCGCGATTGCGGTGCCGGGATCGTTGATGGCCGGCGATAGCGCTTTCGATGCGATCTCCGACAACACGACGACGCCGAAGCGAGGATCCTGATCGAAGGAGCGTCGCTCGCCGACATTGAAAGCCTCGCGCGCGGCTTGCAGGACTTTGTCATCGGCCACGAAATCGAACCAGGCAAGCGGCACGACCGTATCGACGAAGTCCCCGGGGATTGCGTCGACATGGATTTCGCCGCCTGCCTGGCAAGCCAGCCGCTCGAGCGTGTCCACGTCGATGTGCTGCAGGTAGCCGATCCGGGTACTGGTGACGGAAGCGACGGCCGGCGGCGGTCCGATCCGCATCCGCCCGCCGAGGGATGGATGCTTCCAGCGCGCGCGTATCGCATCGCCGGCGGCGGCCTCGACGCGTTCGATGGCATCGCCGACACGGCCGAAACGTGCCAGCAAGTCGATCCAGGCTAGCAGGGTGAGCACGATGACGCCGATGATCCCGATCGTGCCGACGAACAGCACCACCCGGCCACTGTCTCCATATACGCCAGCATTAAGCGCAATGATGCCGACCAGGCTGAACAGGAAACTGCCGACGAAAGTGCCCAGCGCATTCTGGGCGCTGCTGTCCTGTATCAGCAGATCGGCAACCCGGGGCGTCGTCGCGCTTGAAGCGGTGGCATAAGCGGACACCATCGTCACCAGTGAAAACGTCGTCACGGCCAGCATGCTCGATGCGAGTATCTCCAGCACGTTGCCGATACTCGAAGCCCCGATTTTGACCGACCAATCGGCAGGAATGAGTGGCGCGAGGACGATTCCGGCGGCGGCAGTGAGTATCCCGGCCACGGCGAAGAGCGTCGCCCGCACCCAAAGACGCCGGCCGACTTCGATGATCAGCCAGCGCAGGCGCGACAAACCGGATTTCCTGTCCGTTCAAGCATGGCAGCCATTCTAGTCCTGGCGGCCGTGACGCTTTGCCCTTTTCAAAAGCGCAAACGGTAATGCAGCGTGTAAGTCTCGACGCCACCGTTCGGCTGCTTGAGCCCGGCATTGGAATAGTGGATCACCCGCACGCCGAGTTCCTGATCGGCGAAGCGGACGCCGAAGCCAACGCGGTCCTCGAACTGGAAGGATGAGCCGAGGTCGTTGCCTTCCACCTCGGTGCTGCTGAATGCCGCGATCCCGATGCCGATCGCGACATAAGGCCGGAACGTCTTGCCGGTGAATTCGTAGACGAACACCGGGCTGAAGGACAGGCTGTGGTTGCTGGCAGTCTCGTCGCCTTCCCAGTACGTGTAGCCGGCATCCCAGTAACCGCCGAGATGCCCCGTGCTGCTCTGCAGCCAGCGGGTGCCGAAGTCGAGCTGGGTGCTGACCCGATAAACCGCCGTCGAGTCACCGGTCTGGCCGACAGCGAAAGTCACATCGGCCGCCTGCGCAGCGCCGCCGCTCCCCGCGAATAAAATTGCAAGAGCGCCGGCCAAAAACGTTTTGTTCATCGAAATGCCTATTTTTTGTTAGTTGGATACCCCCTGTGAGGTGGTGCAAAGTTTAGAGACGGAAGTTTTCCGGCAAATTGATGGACGTCAAACGCAAAAACTTATTGAATACACAAAGAAAATAGGGGAAATGGGGAATGGGATCGGGTATTCCGGGCTTTTCCCCGGCGGTCAGGCCGGGATCGCTTCGGGTTTCGCGGACGTGTCGTCGGCATCGGCTTTCTTACGCACCGCCTTCGGGTCGCACGTGATCGGGCGGTAGATCTCGACCCGGTCGCCGTGCCTGAGCGGAGTGTCGAGTTTCACGACTTTGGCGAAAACGCCGACTTTCTGCACCGTCAGGTCGATATGCGGGAACTGCGCGAGGATGCCCGAGCGCTCGATTGCCGCGCCGACGGTGGTTCCGTCCGGGACTTCGAGGTTCAGCCACACCTGGTGCGACGGCTCCGAATAGGCGACTCCGATTTTCATGGGCATTTCCATTTCTCCCTCAAGCGGCCGGCGCGGAGGCGGGCACCTGCGGCACTGCCTGCCGCCGGGTTTCGCGCCGTGTTTCGAATAAGCGCCTGGCCGCGAGGAGCAGCCCGAGCACCGCGAAGCCCCCGGGGGGCAGGATCATCAGCAGCGCGCCGTCGTATTCCGGAACTCGCATCTCGAGAAACGCGAAGCCCGGCCCGAGCAGCAGGCTCGCCTGCGCGAACAGCGTGCCGGAGCCGAGGAGTTCTCGGATCAGTCCGATCACGGTCAGCGCGAGCGTGAAGCCGAGCCCGGTCGCCAGCCCGTCGAGCGCCGAGGCGGCGACGCCGTTCTTGCTCGCGAACGCTTCGGCGCGTCCGAGGATCGCGCAGTTGACGACGATCAGCGCGATGAAAAGGCCCAGGATCTTGTGCAGTTCGTGCGCCCACGCGTTCATCGCCATATCGACGATCGTCACGAGCGTCGCGATCAGCACGACGAAGACGGGGATGCGCACCTGCGAGCTGACGACGTTGCGGATCATCGACACGAGGGCGTTCGACACGACGAGCACCGCCGTCGTCGCCAGCCCCATCGCCAGCGCGTTTGTGCCGGTCGTCGTGACCGCCATCGTCGGGCACAGCGCGAGCATCTGCGAGAAGACGACGTTGTTCTCCCACAGGCCGTCCCTGACGATGCCTCCGATGTTCATGGTTTGTCTCCGAGAATGTCGCTGCGATGAGCGGCGAAGAAGTCGAGCCCGCCCTTGACCGCTTTGACGACCGCACGCGGCGTGATCGTCGCGCCGGCGAACGCGTCGAAGACGCCGCCGTCCTTGTTCACGCCCCACTTTGCGGGTGCCGGGTCGGCGAGCGACTTGCCCGCGAAGCCGTCGATCCAGCGCGACTTCGCGGTCTCGATCTTGTCGCCGAGGCCGGGCGTCTCGGTGTGCTTGAGGACACGCACGCCGAGCACCGTGCCGCGCGCGTCGACGGCCATCAGCACCGTCACGTCGCCAGCGTAGCCGCGCTCGGCAGTCTTGAATACCGCGCCGACCGGCATGCCCGCATGCTTCGCGAGATGCACCGTGACCTTGCCTTTCGGGCCGTCGAGCTCGACGACGTCGCGCAGTAGGTCGTTGTCGGCGAAACCGCGCGGCAGCACCTGAGCGAGCGTCAGGCGCATGTCTTTTTCTTCCGCGGCGGCGATCGGCACTTTCGTCGCGTCGAACGCCCACGCGAGCGCAGTGCCGGCGAGCAGCGCGATCGCGCCGAGCAGCACGGGCTGGTAGGGCAGCGTCTCGCGGAGCGCGTCGAACGCCGGAGCGCGTTCCGTCCCGCTCACTTCACACCTCGCTGCGCGGCCGCATCGATCGGGGCGCCGCGGTAAGTCCTGCCGAGGATGCGCGGCCGGCAGTAGCGGTCGATTACCGGCGTCAGCGCGTTCAGCAGCAGCACGGCGAACGCCATGCCTTCCGGATAGCCCCCCCAGCTGCGGATGATCCACGTCAGGAGCCCGATGCCGAAGCCGAAGACGAGCTGCCCGAAAGCGGTGTTCGGCGACGTCACGTAGTCGGTGGAGATGAAAAACGCGCCGAGGATCGCCGCGCCCGACAGCAGATGGGCGGAGGCCGGCAGGTAATGCGCCGGATCGAGCGCGTGGCCGATTGCCGCAGGGATCGCGAGTCCGGCCAGCACGGCGAGCGGAATATGCCAGCGGATGACGCCGGTTGCGAGCAAGTACAGACCGCCGGCGAGAAGGAAGATCGCGCCCGTTTCGCCGAGGCTGCCGGCGCGCGAACCGACCCACGAGAATAGCGGATCGGTCGCCGCGCCGATCGCGTGCAGCACGTCGACGCCGCGAGAGAGTTCCGTCTTCGCGTGGCCGAGCAGCGACGCCGACGCAATCGCGTCCGGAGCGGGCGGCGACGCGAGCGTGATCTGCAGCCCTTCGCCGAAGCCGGGGGCGCCGTCCGCCGTCATCGGCAGCGGCGCGACCCACTGGGTCATCACGACGGGGAACGACACCAGCAGCGCGACGCGCGCGACCATTGCCGGGTTGAAAAGATTCTGGCCGAGGCCGCCGAACAGCTGCTTGCCGATCGCGATCGCGATGAAGCCGCCGAGCGCGCCGATCCACGCTGGTGCCCACGGCGGCAGCGACAGCGCGAGGAGCCAGCCGGTAAGGACGGCGGAGCCGTCGCCGAGGCTGCTCTCGACGCGCATCAGGCGCTGGCAGACGAGCTCGGTCAGCACGCACGCGCCGACCGTGATGACGAAAAGATGCACGGCCGGCCAGCCGAAAAGCCAGAAG
This sequence comes from Aromatoleum buckelii, assembly GCF_012910785.2. Classification (GTDB taxonomy): domain Bacteria; phylum Pseudomonadota; class Gammaproteobacteria; order Burkholderiales; family Rhodocyclaceae; genus Aromatoleum; species Aromatoleum buckelii. Next base: position 485,162 of record NZ_WTVH02000008.1, read on the forward strand.
CCGAACAGCGTCGCCGGCAGCAGCGCAAGCTGCACGTGGCGCATCGTCCGCGCGATCGACGCTCCGCCATGCGCGTGCGGCGAAGCGGGAGGTAGCGTGCTCATGCGGATTCTCCTGCCGGTGGTGCGGCGGCGCCGGCAGGCCGGGGCGCCGGCGCCGGTTGCGGGTCGGGCCCCGCTTTGCGCCGCGCGGCGGTCTCGGCCTTCTCGCGCGTCTCGCGTTCGAGCCGCTCGGCCCTTGCCTGCGCGAGCGTCTTCGTCGCTTCGTTGCGGAGCTTGTTGCGGTCCCGCGCGGCGAGCTCGCCTTTGGCGTGATGGAAATACTGCACCAGCGGGATGTGCGACGGGCAGTCGTACGCGCAGCAACCGCATGCGATGCAGTCCTTGAGGCCGAACTTCACCGCAGCGTCGAGATCGCCCGCCCGGATGCGGCGCGCGATCTCGAGCGGCAACAGGCCGACCGGGCACGCGCGCACGCAGGTGCTGCAGCGGATGCACGGGCCGGGCGTACGCAAGCCGACTTCGTCGGCATCGAGGACGAGGATGCCTCCCGTGCCCTTGATGACCGGCACGCGCAGCGAAGGCACTTGCATCCCCGTCATCGGACCGCCCATTAACAGGCGCGCCGGTGCCCCGCGATCCGCGCGCAGGCCGCCGCAGAACTCGAGGACTTCGTCGGCGAGCGTCCCGATCAGCACTTCGACGTTGCCGGGCTCGCGCACGCACGCGCCATTGACGGTCACGAGCCGCGACACCAGCGGCCGGCCGAAACGCACTGCGTCGCGCACGGCGACCGCGGTGGCGACGTTGTGCACGACGACGCCGACGTCCGCCGGGCGGCCCTGCGCCGGCACTTCGAGCCCGGTGAGCGCGAGGACGAGGTGTTTCTCCGACCCCATCGGGTAGCGCGTCGGGACCGGTTCGACCCGGATTTTAGGGTGTCCGGCCGCGGCGGCGCGCATCGCGGCGATCGCTTCGGGCTTGTTGTCCTCGATGCCGATGCGCGCTTCGCGCGCGCCGGCCGCGTGCAACATGATCGCGATGCCATCGACGGCTTCTTCCGCGCGGTCGCGCATCAGCCGGTCGTCGCACGACAGGAATGGCTCGCACTCGCCGCCGTTGATGATCAGCAGGTCGACGTTCGCGTCGCGCCCGCCGCTGAGCTTGACCGCCGACGGAAACGCCGCGCCGCCAAGACCGACGACGCCGGCTGCCGAAACGCGCCGGCCGATCTCGGCCGGCTCGAGCGCGAACGGGTCGGCGCACGCCGTCAGCGTCGTCCACTCGTCCCGGCCGTCGCTGTCGATCGTGATCGCCGCGACCGGCAGCCCCGACGGGTGCGGCGCGACGATGTCGCCGATCGCGACGATTCGCCCGGAGGTGGGCGCATGGATCGCAGCGGAGATCGCGCCCTGCGGCGCGGCGATCCGCTGTCCCTTCTGAACGGTGTCGCCGACGGCGACGGCAGCGTGCGCGGGCGCGCCGACGTGCTGCAAGAGCGGCACGTAGAGCCGCTCGGGCAGCGGCATTTTGCGCACCAGCGCGTCCGCCGCCGGCCGCTTGTGGTCTTCGGGGTGGATGCCGCGGCTGAATTTGCGCGTGCGCAGGAAGCGGTCGATGAAGCCCATTTCGTTTCCTCAGGCGCAAGCCGCAGGCTTCGGCCAGACCCACTGCTGCAGCGTGACCGGCAACGGCTGCATCGCCATCGCCTCGGTCGGGCAGCGCTCGATGCAACTGCCGCAACCGGTGCAGGCATCGCGCAGCACATTGTGGATCTGCTTGGGTCCGCCGAGGATCGCGTCAGTCGGGCAGACCTTGATGCAGCGCGTGCAGCCGATGCAGATATCTTCCCTGATGCCGGCGACTTTCGGGCCTTCGTCACGCAGGCCGGCGAGGTCGACGGCGATGCCGAGCCGCGCGGCGATCGTTTCGGCAAGCGCCCGCCCGCCTGGCGGGCAGCAGGCCGGGGACGCAGTGCCCGCAGCGATTGCCGCTGCCGCCCCGGCGCAACCGGGGAAACCGCACTGGCCGCAGTTCGAGCCCGGCATCATCGCTTCGAGTTCGGTGACGACCGGATTCGCCTCGACGGCGAAAAAGCGGCTGGCGAGACCGAGCATGACGCCGAGCGCGGCGCCGAGAAGAGTCAGACTGACGACGGCGAAAAGCACCTGTTTCCCCTCCTTAAGCGGCGACCAGCCCGGACAGCCCCATGAAGGCGAGGCTGAGCAGGCTGATCGTGATGAATGCGGCCGGTGCGCCGGCGAAAGCGGCCGGGACGGACGCGAGCGCGAGGCGTTCGCGCAGGCCGGCGAAGATCAGCAGCACGAGCGTGAAGCCGAGCGCCGAGCCGAAGCCGAACAGCACGCTCTTGAAGAAGCCGTAGCCCTGCTGCACGTTGAGCAGCGCGACACCCAGCACTGCGCAGTTCGTCGTGATCAGCGGCAAGTAAATGCCGAGGCTCTGGTACAGCGCCGGGCTCGTCTTGCGGATCGCCATTTCGGTGAATTGCACGGCCGCCGCGATGACCAGGATGAAACTCAGGATGCGCAGGAAGCCGAGGTCGAACGGCGCCAGCAGCCAGTGCTCGAGCATCCAGCTCGCGGCTGCCGCGAGCGTGATGACGAAAGTCGTCGCCAGCCCCATGCCGAGGGCCGCATCCATGCTTTTCGACACGCCCATCGCCGGACACAGGCCGAGGAATTTGACCAGCACGACGTTGTTGACGAGAGCGGTCGACAGCAGCAGGAGCGCATATTCGTGCATCGCGTGCTCCCGCTCAGGCCGGATTGCGGGAAAAGTCGGGGCCCGCGTGGCGCAGGAAGCGCGGCACCGTGCTGCCGCTTGTGGCGAGTCGCGACGCGAGGCGGCGGGCGATCGCGAGGCCGAGCAGGAGGCCGCTTGCCATCGCGCCGAAAGTGAGCACGTCGCTGCCGCCTGCAAACTCGGCGGTCGCGCCGGCGCCCAGCATGATCGCGAGCGGCAGCGCATAGGCGGTCAACGCAGCCGTCGCGAGCGCGTCCTCGCCGACGCCGACGACGACGCGGTCGCCGACTTCGAGGCCCGGCCCGTCGGCGCCCGTGTCGACCGGAAAACGGCGCGCCGCCATCCGGCGCGAGAAAGTGCCGGCGCCGCTGGCGAGGGCGAATGTCGCCGAACCGCAGCTCCGCGCGGCCGCGCAGCTGCCGCACCCGGAGCTCGGCTCCGGCTCGAGCCACGCGACGGCGCCGGTGATCCCGACGACGCGCGCAGTGCCTTCGAGCAGCGGCGCGCCGCTGCGGGCGATGCCGTCATGTTCCCGCGCATTCATGTTGACCGAGCCTCCTTCGTCGAGATGATGTCGTTGCCGCTGTGACGGATCGAAACCGGGTCTTTTCCCGCGGTCGTCGTCCTGCGCACGGCAGCGCAGCAAAAAGATTGACATCAAACAATCAGCGGCGCAAACGATACATAAAACCAAGGACAAAAGTCAATGGGTGTAACGCAAGGCGCGCGTTCGGGACGTCGCTTTTTTTCCCGATTCCGGGCTCCCTGCGATCACTGATCCTGACAAAAACGGCAGCCGGAGCAGAGACGGTGTCCTATAGTTGCTGTCCGAATCCGGCGGCCGGACGTTCGCGCGGGCAGGATATTGGCCGCGGAGCACTCGCGGGTGCGGGAATCTGACCGAGGAGACTTCGACATGATGCTGTCCCGCCTCACGCTTGGCGTCGCGATCCTCGCCGCCGTGATGCTGTTCCTATCCGGCTCGGGCACGCGCTTCGGGTTGTGGCCGTTTCCGACCGGATTCATGCTGCTGAAATGGGCCGCGTATTTCGGCGTGGGGGCGGCCGCGGTTGCGCTCGTCGGCCTGATCGTGCCGAAGCTGCGCGCCGGACACGGGCGCAGCTTCGCCGCGGCGCTCGCGCTCGGCCTCGCCGTCGCGGCCGTGCCGGTGTACTGGATGCAGGCGGCCGGCCAAGTGCCGCGGATTCACGACATCAGCACCGACCTCGACAATCCGCCGGCTTTCGTCGCGGTACTGGCGCAGCGGGGCGACGCGTCGAATCCGCCCGAGCATGGCGGCCCGGCGGTTGCCGAAGCGCAGCGCCGCGCCTATCCGGACATCCGCCCGCTGGTGCTGCCGCTGCCGCCCGCGGACGCTTTCGCGCACGCGTTGCGGGCGGCGCGCGCGATGGGTTGGGAGATCGTCGCGCAGGATGCTGCCGCGGGACGGATCGAAGCGACGGCGACGACACTGTGGTTCGGCTTCAGGGACGATGTCGTCGTGCGCGTCGCATCGATAGAGGGCGGCAGCCGCATCGACGTCCGCTCGGCGTCACGCGTCGGCGTCAGCGACGTCGGCGCCAACGCGAAGCGCATCCGGGCTTATCTGGCGAGGCTCGCGGACTCCGCCGATTGACGTTCAGCAGCCGGAGAGGCATTTCGCGTCGGCGTCGAACGTCATCGTCCGGCCGCTCAGCGGCACGCGCATCGGCGCCGTCAGGGCCTTGCCGAACTGCGCGGTGCGCGTCTCGGGCAGCAACTGGCCATCGCGCGTCGCCGCCTCGTTCGCATGCGACGCGATCACCGCGTTCGGCTTGACCATTTCGTTGATGACGTGAGCCGCTTCGGCCGGGCCCGCCGTGAAAGTGCCGCCGATGTTGATCACTGCGAGCTTCGCATCGTAGAAGCGCCGCACGACGAGATCCTGCTCGGCGGTCACGCCGGTGTCGCCGGACAGGTACGCGACGAGGCCGTTCGAGAACTTCAGCACGTAGCCGCCGGGCGGGCCGACGTAAGCGGTCAGTCCGGCGGCTTTCAGCGCTTCGGCGTGGCCGTCGTCGAGAAACGCCGGGTCGAGGCCGTTGCTGTGGACCGCGGGCACGCTGGCGATGGTGACGCCGCCGACTTTTGCGCTGCCGCCGAAGCGCAGCAGCTGGACCTGTTTCGGGTCGCCGCCCGCCGCCTTGACACGGGCGGCGAGAAAGCCGTGCATCTCGCCGCCGACGATCAGTTTCGCTTTCTTGCCGACGGCGATGTTCACGGTGTTGGAATTCGGCGTCACCTTCACCGAAGCATCCGGTTTGCCGCATTCCCCCGCGTTCGCCGCCGGCGTGTGCGCGTCGCCGAGATGATCACCATGCACGTGCGTCAGCAGCACCGCGTCGATCTGGCCGAGCCGCGGGTCGTCCGCGCCGCGCACCGTGCGTCCGGCGTCATAGAGAATACGAGTGCCGTCAGGGTCCTCGAACACCATCGCGCGGTCGAACGCGCAGAATTCCCCGTCGTGGCTTCCGAGCGGAGTGATCCTGACGGTTGCGTCAGGCGCAGCCGGCGTCGCCGCAGTGGCCGGCGGGGTTGCGATCGCTGCGAACGCGAGCGCGAAAGCTGTCGTTTTCATTCTTTTCCCTCCGTGGACGGCGGGCAGCGCGATTCCGCACGATGATGCGCCTTCAACGCCGGAAAACTTTCCCGAAGCTTAGACCACCGGTCGGCATCCGGCCTGTGAGGGCCGGGGCAAGCGCGAGCGGCGCGGAGGCACCGCAGCCTTCGGCGCGCAGCGGGGATGAAACAAAGGCTTGCGGGCATTCGCGGCGATCGTGGTTATCGTTGGGCATCCCGGCAGGGTGCAACGCAATTCGCCGGTGTCGCCATCACAGGGAGAAATCGCGGATGAGAGCACGAAAATCCGCCTGGGTCGGCGTGTGGTTCGATCTCGCCCGGACGACCGCCCGCGCGTCGGGAAAGATCAACCGGGCGGCCGGCAAGGCGACGGCGAAGCGCGCCGGACCGGCGCTGCGCAAAGCCGCGACGCAGCTCTTGACCGGCGTCGCGACACCGACGCCCCCTCCCGCGACGCGCGGCGGCGGGCGTTGGGAAGTCGGCCGCTGGGGCCTCGGGCCGATGGCGATGCGCCGCTACCGCCTGTACCTGCCGCCGGGTGTCCGCCGGCCGCTGCCGCTGGTCGTGCTGTTGCACGGCTGTGGCCAGGATTCGGCGAGTTTCGCGGCGACGACGCGCGCCGCGGCGAATGCCCGCGCTGGAGGCTATGCCGTGCTGTTGCCGGAACAGGCCTCCGAGGCGAACCCGAACCGCTGCTGGAACTGGTTCGGGCGCGAGCCGGTCGTCGCGACCGAAGCCGCGATCCTGAAAGCCATCGTCGATCACGTCTGCGACGCCCATCGGTTGCGGACCGACCGAGTGTTCGCACTCGGCCTGTCGGCAGGAGGCGCGATGGCGCTGACGCTCGCGCTGCGCTATCCGGGGCTGTTCGCCGCCGTCGGCACGCACTCGGGCGCCGTGCCGCACAGCGCATCGTCGGCGCTGCAGGCCGGGCACGCGATGCGCGGCCGGCGCTCGCCCGAACTCGCCGGGCTGCGCCAGCGGCTCGGCGGGCGCCGGCTGCCGCCGCTGATCGTGATCCACGGCGAAGCCGACCGCAGCGTCGCATGGGCGAACGCCGAAGAATCGGTCGCGCTTTGGCTCGGACTGATGGCGCCGGTCGTCGCGTCGGCGGGAATATCCCGGGCCGCGCGGCGCGGTGCGCGCTATCCGTATGCCGTGACCGATTGGAAGCGTGACCGCCGCGCGTACGTGCGGATGATCCGCGTCGCCGGGCTCGGCCATGCGTGGAGCGGCGGGGCAGCGAAGCAGGCTTTTTCAGATCCGCGCGGACCTGACGCATTGAAGCTTTTCTGGCGCTTCTTCGACGCGTGTGTCGAGTGACGCAGTGGCGGATGCAATTCGGCGGCTGGCTCGGGCGAGCGGGCTAAGGAGCGCGGTGTTCTTCGCGCCGCCGCGACGGGTCGTTCGCTGCGGCGCCGTGTTCGCGGTGGTACACCGGCGTCACGCTCACGACGCCGGGGATTTCCCGTATCCAGCCGACCAGTTCCAGAGTGTCGGAAAAACGCGTGCAGTCGCTGATCACGGCGAGCTTGCCCGCCGGGTTGATCGTGCAGATATCGAGCTCGGGCACTGCCGCGATTGCCCGGGCGACCTCCGCGGTGCGTGCGGGTTCGGTCTCGACGAGAATGCCTGGGACATGCGCTGGACAATCGTCGGCAACCAGCGGCGAAGAACCCTCGGCCGCGGAGCCGTATCGTGCGCCGAAGCTCCTGAAGAGGAAGTGGAGCGCGACCGGCAACAGCGCGAGCGCCGGGTTGACAGCGATGCCGAGAAAAACACCTGCCAGCGCGAGAAGAATCAGGCGCGGAAGCTGGTGGGGCTTCTTCCATTGGGAACTCGATCGTGCATCCATTGCCATCGCTCCAGAACAAGGCTTGCTGCACAGAAACGGGAGGCGACGATGTTCCGTCTGCATGCCTGCGGTCCGCGCGCCGGTTTCCGACGCTCCCAGTGCAGTCACGGGTTTGTCGTGGGCCAACGCGGCCCTCCTGCGGGAAGCCATGTGAAGGATACAGCTTAATGGGTATTCGATAGGCCTAACAACCGGTAGATTCATCCAATGGATGCGGCCGGAACAACGCGGCCGGAGAATTCGTGTGCTGCTGTCACGGGGCTGAGGGCGAGGGCGGGCTGCCGGCACTTTCCCGGTCCACTGATGCTTCGATCGGTACTCGCGCGCAGAATTCCTCAGTCTGCCCTTTCGTCAGGGATCTCCGCGCCCCCGCTGTGCAGGCGCAGGATTCAGGAGCCGGCAGGATCGACCCGCGCGCCTTTTTCGACCAGCAGCGCGCGAAGAATGGAGCGATGGCAGTGCGATTCGTCGGCGCAATAGCAGCCGAGGGAAAAGTTCGCACTGTGCGACAGCGCCGCAAGCACGTCGAGCGAGCGGCTGTTCTCGGGCGTCGCCATTTCGGCGCGGTAGTGCTTCGCGAAAGCGTGCCAGTCGGCGGGCGTGGCGGCATGTTGCGCCATTTTCATCGTCGCCACGCTCGGCGCGAGGTTCGGATACCAGACGTCGTACCAGTCGCGCGACGCGAACTCGGTTTTCGGCACGCCGCGCGGAGGGCGGCGTACGGTCCCGATGCGCACCCCTTCATCTGCGGCCCGGGGCGTGCCGAGCCGCACGATACGAACGACCATCGCTGCCTCCTCGTGTGTTGCCGGGGAATGGCGCCGGCGGGGGCGGGCGCCGCCCGCGGCGAGCTTCATCGTTCCTTATAGACGAGCCTGACTTCGTCGGCACCATGCACCCGTTCGAGGCGGCGCACCGTGAAGTGGCCGCGGGCCATGTCCTGGAAGTGGTCGATGAACAAGGTGTTGATCACCGCTCCGCCGAGCGCGCCGACGACCGGCACGGCCTGTGCCGCGACTTTCTGCGACACGGTGATCGAAAAGCGCGACGCGATCTGGGTGATGAGCTGCACGATCGCCGGCGCGCCGCGGGAGATCGCGCCCTGCTGTGCGGCGTATCGCGCCGCTTCGGAGACCGCTTTCGCCATTGCCGCGCGCGCCGCGAAGTATCCCGTCTCCGCCGCGTCGTCATGACCGGATTTCCCTCCCAGCGCGAGCACCTGGACGCACTGCAGGCGCGCTTCGGCCGACCCGAGGTCTTCGCCTTCGCTGCGCGCGATCTCGGCGATGGAGCGCAGCATGATCGTCGTCGACAGCGGTAGCTCGATCGCCAGCGCCGCGAGGCCGAGCGCGCCGCCCGCCGCGCCCGTCGTCCCGACTGCGAGCTTGTGCCAGCGGTTCGAGGTCGTCGACCGCGTCTCGGTGCGTTCGCGATCGAGCGTGCGCAGCGCGACGTCGAGCGCGGTCTCGATCGCCTTGCGCGTCGCGTTCATCACCGCCGCGTTCCAGCTCTTCGGCAGCATCCCGAAACCGCGCTCGATCGGCGAGCCGACGACGTCGCTGATGCGCGCGGCCAGCCCGGGATTCTCGAGCAGCGCGCGTGCGCGACGCAGGTCTTCGATGTCTGCGGCGGTCAGTCCCATGGATGGCTCCGGTATCGAAAGTCAGAGGTGGGGCGGCGAAGACAGGTTCCCTCGCGGACGCCGCGCGTTGCGCCGACCTGCGCGGCAGTTTATCTTCACAGGCTTTGCCCTTTCTTGATACGAGCCTGAGGATCCCGATGAAACCCGTGCAGTCCTCCCGTGCCGGCGCTGCGGACTGCCGCACATGAATGTGCAGCTCGAACTCGGACTGCGTGACGTGGCGGCGCTCGGCCAGGTGTTCACGCCTGAGCCGGTCGTGCAGGCGATGCTCGCGCTGCGGCGCAATCGCGGCCGCGTGCTCGAGCCGGCGTGCGGCGACGGCGCGTTCCTGCGCCACTTGCCCGGCGCGGTGGGCATCGAGTTCGACTGCGCGCATTGCCCGCCGGGCGCGCTGAACGTGGATTTTTTTGCCTATCCGGTCGCCGAGCGCTTCGACACGATCATCGGCAATCCGCCTTACGTACGCTTCCAGGACATTCCGCCGGCGACGCGACGACTGCTGCACACGGAACATTTCGACGGGCGCTCGAACCTGTACCTGTTCTTCATCGAGAAGTGCGTGCGTCATCTTGCGCCGGGCGGCGAGCTGATCTTCATCACGCCGCGCGACTTCCTCAAGGGGACGTCGGCGGTCAAGCTCAACCGGCTGCTGTTCGCCGCCGGCACGATCACCGACGCGATCGAACTCGGCGACGCGCGGGTGTTCGACGACGCGGTGCCGAACTGCCTGATCTGGCGCTTCGAGAAGGACCGCTTCGCGCGCGACATGCGCTACGCGCAGATCGGCGTCGCCGACCGGCTTGCCGCCGCACTCGCCGCGCCGCGCTGGCAGGCGCGCCACCTCGTCGAATGTGCCGGGCACCTGATGTTCGCGCGCGGCGACTATCCGCTGCGGCTGTCGGACGTCGCGTTCGTCAAGGTCGGTGCGGTTTCGGGCGCGGACGACCTATACGCCGGTGCGGCAGGCGCGAACCGGGATTTCGTCTGCTCGGCGACGGGCAGGACCGGCGAGACGCGCCGCATGCTGTGGATCGCGCCGGGCGATCCGCCGCCGCCGGCGCTGCTCGCGCACAAGGCGCGGCTGATCGCGCGCCGCGTCCAGCCTTTCGACGAGTCGAACTGGTGGCACTGGGGGCGCGGTTACCATCAGTCGGCGCAGCCGCGCGTGTACGTCAATGGCCGCACGCGCACGCCACGGCCGTTTTTCCTGCACGATTGCTGCCATTACGATGGCGCCGTGCTGGCGGTTTTTCCGCGCCGCGCGGACATCGATATCGCCGCTTTCCGCGCTGCGCTGAACGATGTGGACTGGGCCGATCTGGGTTTCGTCTGCGACGGCCGCTTCCTCTTTTCGCAGCGCAGCCTCGAAAATGCGCCGCTGCCGGAGCACTTCCGGGCCTTCGTCGCGGTCTGAGTGGCGTGGGAGCGTGCCACGCCGGCTGGTGTAATATTGGTTGCAATTCACTTGCCGCGGCACGTCCGCCCGCGCACTTTCCCGAGAAAAGCTCATGGTTCCTCATCTGACTACCGCGCTGACCGGCCCGCTTTTGGAACTGGAAAAGCGTTTCCTCGACCACGCGACGGAAATCGAGCGCTGGATGCGCGTGCAGTGGCAGGATCACCTGCCGCCGTTCTACGGCTCAACGGACCTGCGCAACTCCGGTTTCAAGCTCGCACCGGTGGACCTGAACCTGTTCCCCGGCGGCTTCAACAACCTCAACGACGCTTTCATGCCCCTGTGCGTGCAGGCGGCGCAGGCGGCGATCGAGCGCATCTGCCCCGATGCGCGGCAATTGCTGCTGATCCCGGAAAACCACACGCGCAACCAGTTCTACCTGCAGAACGTCGCCAAGCTGGTGTCGGTGCTGCAGCTCACCGGGCTAGACGTGCGCCTCGGCTCGCTGCTGCCCGAAATCACTGCGCCGACGACGCTCGAGCTGGCGAACGGCAGCACGCTGACGCTCGAACCGCTGGAACGGCACGGTGCGCGCCTCGGTCTCGCCGATTTCGAGCCGTGCGCGGTGCTGTTGAACAACGACCTGTCGGGCGGCGTGCCGCCAATCCTCAAGGGACTCGACGATCAGTGGCTGATTCCGCCGCTGCATGCGGGCTGGCACGTGCGCCGCAAGTCGATCCACGCGGCCGTCTATGACCGCGTCGCGCGCGATTTCGCTTCGGTCATCGGCATTGACCCATGGCGCATCAACCCCGAGTTCGGCGTGTGCAGCCAGATCGACTTCCACGAACGCACCGGCGAGGAACGCCTCGCCGACGAGGTCGACGCGCTGCTCACCCGCATCCGCGAGAAATACCGTGAATACGAAGTCACCGAGACGCCGTTCGTCGTCGTCAAGGCCGACGCCGGCACGTACGGCATGGGCGTCATGACGGTGCGGGACGCGTCCGAAGTGCGCGGCCTGAACCGCCGCCAGCGCAACAAGATGAGCGTCGTCAAGGAAGGCCTCGAGGTGCACGAGGTCATCATCCAGGAAGGCGTGCATACTTTCGAGACCGTCGACGACGCGGTCGCCGAGCCGGTCGTCTACATGATGGACCACTACGTCGTGGGCGGCTTCTACCGCGTGCACACCGAGCGCGCGCGCGACGAGAACCTCAACGCGCCGGGCATGCACTTCAAGCCGCTGGCGTTCGAGACCTGCTGCTCGCTGCCGGACTGCCGCCAAGGGCCGGATGCGGCGCCGAACCGCTTCTACGCGTACGGCGTCGTCGCCCGGCTCGCGCTGCTCGCCGCTTCGATCGAGATCGAGGAAACGATGCCGGCCGAAGCCGAACTGGCGGCGTGAATGAACCATTCTGATCGAATCCCGGGCGAGCGCCCGGCGCCTGAGCCGAAAGTGCAGCCGTCGCGCCCGCTGAATCTTGCCTTCATCCTCGACCCGCTGCACGGCCTCAAGGCCTACAAGGATTCGAGCATCGCGATGATGCGCGAAGCCGCGGCGCGCGGCCACCGCGTGTCCGCGATCCAGCGTGAGGCGCTGACGTGGCGCGAGGGCGTGGTCGCCGCGCGCAGCCACGCGATCCACACCCGGGCCGACGAGCGCGGCTGGTACGAAGCGGGCGACGAGGCGTCGCTGCCGCTCGCCGCGTTCGACGCCGTCGTGATGCGCCAGGACCCGCCGTTCGACTTCGAATACATCACCGCGTCGTGGCTGCTCGAACGCGCTGTCGCCGGCGGGGCGCGCGTGTTCAACGATCCGCGCGCGATCCGCGACCATTCGGAGAAGATCGCGATCACCGAATTCGCGCAGTTCACCGCGACGACACTCGTCGCGCGCGACGCTGCCGACATCGACGCGTTCATCGACGAGCTCGGCGACGTGATCCTCAAGCCGCTCGACGGCATGGGCGGCAGCCAGATCTTCCGCGTGACTGCATCCGATCCGAACCGCAACGTCATCGTCGAGACTCTGACGCACGAAGGCACGCGCACGATCATGGCGCAGCGCTATCTGCCCGCGATCGCCGACGGCGACAAGCGCGTGCTGATCATCGGCGGCGAAGTCGTGCCGTACGCGCTCGCGCGCATCCCGAAACCTGGCGAGACGCGCGGCAACCTCGCTGCGGGCGGGCGCGGCGTCGCGATGCCGCTGACCGGGCGCGAGCGCGAGATCGCGGAATTCCTCGCGCCGGTCCTGTGGCAGCGCGGCCTGATGGTCGTCGGCCTCGACGTCATCGGCGGCCACCTGACCGAGATCAACGTCACGAGCCCGACGTGCTTCGTCGAGATCGCCGCGCAGACCGGATTTTCGGTCGCCGGGCTGTTCGTCGACAAGCTCGAACAGGCCTGCGCCTGATGCGCGGGTGGCACAGGCTTGGCCGCCTCGGCGCGGCGTGGGTCGCGCTGTGGTGCGTCGCGCTCCTCGGGGCGTGCACGCAGCCGCAGCTTTTCCACCAGGAAGCCTATGTGTTCGGCACGCGCGTCGATCTCACCGTGTATGGCGAACCGCACGAAGTCGCGGCCGAGGCGATGGGCGCGGTGCTGCACGAGTTCGACCGCCTGCACCGCGCCTACCACGCGTGGCAGCCTTCGGAGCTGACGGCGCTGAACGAGGCCATTGCGCGCAGCGAGGCGGCCGTGGTGTCCGAGGAGCTCGCGGCGATGCTGACCGACGCGCAGCGGCTGTCCGCGGCGGGCGACGGGCTGTTCAACCCGGCGATGGGCGCGCTGATCGGCCTGTGGGGCTTCCACGCCGACGAATTCGCGCCGCGCCTGCCCGATCCGGCCGCGCTGCGCACGGTGATCGAAGCGCGACCGCGCATGTCGGACCTCGTTATCACCGGCAACCGCGTCGAGAGCCGCAATCCGGTTGTGCAGCTCGATCTGGGCGGTTACGCGAAAGGCTACGCGCTCGACCGCGCCGTCGCGATCCTGCGCGACAAGGGCATCGACAACGCGCTCGTCAATATCGGCGGCAACGTCATGGCGCTCGGCAAGAAAGGCGACACGCCGTGGCGCCTCGGGCTGCAGCATCCGCGTGAGCCCCAACCGCTCGCGACGCTGCCGCTGTACGACGGCGAAGCGATCGGGACGTCGGGCGACTACCAGCGCTATTTCGAACTCGAGGGGCGCCGTTATTCGCATCTGCTCGATCCGCGCACGGGCATGCCCGCGACCGGCAGCCAGTCGCTGACGGTGCTGGTCACGCCGCGCGAGGACGCGGGCACGCTGTCGGACGCGGCGAGCAAGCCCGCTTTCATCGCCGGCGACGACTGGCGCGAATACACGCGCCGCTACGACATCGATCACGCGCTGCGCGTCACCGCCGACGGCCGCATCGAAGTCACCCGCGCGCTGCGCGCCCGTCTCCAGTTCCCCTCCGGCACGCCCGGAGTCACTGTCGTCGAATAGGTTGATCATGCCTCCTCGTCCGCATCTCGATCGCTTTGCCATGGGACTGATGGTGCTGCTGTGCACCGTGTGGGGATTGCAGCAGGTCGCGATCAAGCTTGCCAATGCCGGCATTTCGCCGGTATGGCAGGCGGGGCTGCGCTCGCTCGGCGCGACGGCGCTGGTGTGGGGGTGGGCGAGCGCGCGCGGCGTGAAGCTGTGGTCGGCGGACGGCACGCTTGCGCCGGGCCTCGTCGCCGGTCTGCTGTTCGCCGGCGAGTTCGCACTGATCTTCTGGGCGCTCGAATTCACGACCGCTTCGCGCGGTGTGATTTTTCTGTACACGGCGCCGTTCTTCGTCGCGCTCGGCGCAGTGTGGCTGCTGCCGCACGAGCGGATGCGTCGCGCGCAGTGGGCCGGCATGGCGCTGGCGTTCCTCGGCGTGCTGACGCTGTTCGGCGAGAGCCTGCTGCTCGGATCCGGTCGCGCCTGGATCGGCGATCTGATGATGCTGCTCGCCGCGAGCATGTGGGCCGCGACCACGCTGACCGTCAAGGTCAGTCCGCTGATCCGCGTGCCGGCCGAAAAGACGCTGCTGTATCAACTTGGCATCTCGGCGCTGGTGCTGCCGCTGCTGTCGCTCGCGTTCGGCGAGCCGGGCGTGTTTGCGCCCACGACAGTGGTGTGGGCAAGCCTCGCATTCCAGACCGTCATCGTCGCCGCTGCGAGCTATGTCGCGTGGTTCTGGCTGATCAGCCAGTATCCGGCGACGCGGCTGTCGTCGTTCTCGTTCCTGACGCCGGTGATGGGCGTGCTCGCCGGCGGCATCCTGCTCGGCGAGGCGCTGACGCCGGCGGTGTTCGCCGCGCTCGCGCTCGTCGGCACCGGCATCTGGATCGCGAACCGCCCGTCTCCCGAAGCGGCGCCCGTGCGGGTGCGCTAAAGTCCATCATCTACAGGAACGGAGGGCCTTCCCATGCAGCGACCCCGCGTCGAGTTCTGGTACGAGTTCGCGAGTTCCTATTCGTATCTTTCGGTAATGCGCGTCGAAGCGCTCGCGGGCGCTGCCGGCGTCGATGTCGCGTGGCGGCCTTTCCTGCTCGGGCCGGTGTTCCTCTCCCTCGGCTGGAACGACTCGCCCTTCAACATCTACCCGCCGAAAGGCCGCTACATGTGGCGCGACCTCGCCCGGCTCGCAGAAAAATACGACCTGCCGTTCCGCGTGCCGAGCCGCTTTCCCCGCAACGGCCTGCTCGCGGCGCGCGTCGCGCTGCTAGGAGTCGAAGAGGGCTGGATCGCCCCGTTTTCGCGCGAGATCATGCGCGCGAACTTTGCCGAGGATCGCGAAATCGGCGACGAGGAAGTCGTGGAGGCGGTCCTGCGCGACCTGGGTCTGCCCGCCGGCGAACTGCTCGCAGCGGCTGTCGCCACCGACAACAAGCTCGCGCTGCGGCACCAGACCGAGGAGGCGACTGCGCTCGGTCTGTTCGGTGCACCGACGTTCCGCGTCGGCGACGAGCTTTTCTGGGGCAACGACCGGCTCGAAGACGCGCTCGACTGGGCGAACCGGCGGCCCGGCTGACGGAAAAGGTTATCTCCTGCGCGAGCGGGGGAGCCGGCGACGGGTAACCGAAGGCAAGCTGCCGGAGTTCGCCAGGCGGCTGTCAGTTGCCGGCCTTTTCCTTTTCTTTTTCCTGCTCGTGCTTGCGGATCCGCTCGTCGTAGCGCGCGCGGTCGCGCGCGGCGTCTTCGGCCCGTTTCGCGGCTTCCGCTTCGTCTTTGGCGCGTTCGCGCGCTTTTTCCGCGTCCTGCTCGCGTTGCCGCTCCCGAGCGGCATCGGCACTGCGTGCAGCCTGCGCGTCGCGTTCCCGTCGCGTGGCTTCGGCGGCAGGATCGGGCGCGATCTGTGGGTCGGCGGACGGCGCGGCAGGGGGCGGCGCGACCGGTAGCGGCGCCTGTGCGTCGGACGACGGCGCTGGCGGCACGGTGCCCCGCAGCGCGGCCTGGCGCTGTTTTTCGGCGAGTTCGAGCCGGTTCGCCTCGGCTTCGATCGCGCGCGCCTTGCGGATCTTGTCGAGGCGCTGTTCCTTCGCCTGGGCGATACAGCGGTTGACGAGGAAACGTTCGTAGCACGCCGGTTCGGCGCGACGCAGCGCGTCATCGGCCTCTGCGCGCAGCGCACGGGCCTCGTCGCGCAGGCGCTCGGCGTGCTCGAGGTCGGCTTCGGCGGCGCCCGCGGCCGCAGCCGCGACGGCGAACAGCAGCGCCAGCAGGCGAGGGATCATCGGCATTCGGCAGCGGTCCATTGTGGGGATGCGTAGAATAACGCCTTTGCCCGAAGATGCGCTGACGTGATCCAGTTCCGCAACCTCCGCCTCGCCCGAGGCGCCAAAATCCTCGTCGATGCCGCCTCCTTGCAGATCCACCCCGGCTGGCGGGTCGGTCTGACCGGCGCGAACGGCACCGGCAAATCGAGCCTGTTCGCGCTGTTGCGCGGCGAATTGCACCAGGACCAGGGCGACCTCGACATCCCCGCCGGCTGGCAGATCGCGCACGTCGCGCAGGAAACCCCGGCGCTGGCGAAAGCCGCGATCGAGTACGTGCTCGACGGCGACGTCGAGCTGCGCACCATCGAGGCGCACCTCGCCGCGGCCGAAGCTGCGCACGACGGCGCGCATGAGAGTGCTCATCGCGAAGCCCATATTGGCGCTCATATTGGTGAACTCCACGCTCGCCTGCACGAGATCGGCGGCTACGCGGCGCCCGCCCGCGCCGCGGCGCTGCTCGACGGCCTCGGCTTCCTGCCGGGGGAGGCCGACCGCCCGGTGGCGGACTTATCCGGCGGCTGGCGCATGCGGCTGAACCTCGCGCAGGCGCTGATGTGCCGCTCCGACCTGCTGCTGCTCGACGAGCCGACGAACCACCTCGATCTCGACGCGGTGCTGTGGCTCGAGCAGTGGCTGCGCGACTACCGCGGCACGCTGGTGCTGATCTCGCACGACCGCGAGTTCCTCGACGCGTGCGTCACGCACATCGCGCACATCGAGTCGCAGCGCCTGACGCTGTATTCCGGCGGCTACTCCGACTTCGAGCGCCAGCGCGCCGAGCGCCTGTCGCAGCAGCAGTCGCTGTTCGACAAGCAGCAGCGCGAGATCGCGCACATCGAGGACTACATCCGCCGCTTTCGCGCGAAAGCGACGAAGGCACGCCAGGCGCAGAGCCGCATCAAGGCGCTCGAACGCATGGAGCGCATCGCCGCCGCGCATATCGACACGCCGTTCAGCTTCAGCTTCCGCGATGGCCCGCCGGCGCCCGATCCGCTCTTGCAGGTCGAGGACGGCGTGGTGCGCTATGGCGAGCGCACCGTGCTCGGCGGCATCCGCCTGACGCTGCGCCCGGGCGAGCGTGTCGGCCTGCTGGGGCGCAACGGCGCCGGCAAATCGACGCTGATCAAGCTGCTCGCCGGCCAGCTGCCGCTCGCCGCCGGCAGCCGCAGCGAAGGCAAGGGCCTCGCGATCGGCTACTTCGCGCAGCACCAGCTCGAAACGCTGCGCCCGGACGAGTCGCCGCTGCAGCATCTGACGCGCCTCGACCCGCGCGCGCGCGAACAGGAGCTGCGCGACTACCTCGGCGGCTTCGACTTCCGCGGGGACGGCGTTGGTGGCACTTCGACGCCGGCGACGACGCCGTGCGGCAGCTTCTCCGGCGGCGAGAAGTCGCGCCTCGCGCTGGCGCTGATGATCTGGCAGCGGCCGAACCTGATGCTGCTCGACGAGCCGACGAACCACCTCGACCTCGAAATGCGCCACGCGCTGACGCTCGCGCTGCAGGACTACGAAGGGGGCATGGTGCTGGTGTCGCACGACCGGGCGCTGCTGCGCGCGACCTGCGACCGCTTCCTGCTCGTCGACGATGGTCGCATCCAGCCGTTCGACGGCGACCTCGACGACTACCGCGACTGGCTTGCCGAGCGCCGCGCGCAGGCGAGCGAAGCGGCGAAATGCCCGGACCGCAGCGCCGACAAGGCGGCGCGCAAGGCAGACCGGGAACAGTCCGCAGCCGAGCGCCAGGCGCGCCTCGCCGCGCGGCGCCCGCTCGTCAAGGAACTCGAGCAACTCGAAAAGAAGCTCGCCGGTTGGCACGGCGAGAAGAAGCTCCTCGACGCGCGCCTCGCCGACCCGGCGCTCTACAGCGGCGCCGAAGCCGGCCAGCTGCAGACGCTGCTGAAGCGCCAGGCGGAACTCGCCGGCTGGGTCGACGACGCCGAACTGCGCTGGCTCGAAATCTCGGAGCAGCTCGAAGCGATGCAGGCCGACTGAGAGGGGGCGAAGAAATCGTCGCGCGCGGCGCCCCGCCGCCTCGCCGGCGGGCGGTTCAAGGTCGCGCGACGAGTCCTGATAGCTTTCCCGCAGTTCGCCTTCCCAGCCCGACAGCGCAAATGGCGCCCCTGTTCCCGCCCTACGCGGGCTGGTTTTCCCTTTCCACATCCGCGAGAAAATCCGCAGCCCTCAATTGCTCGGCCTGCTCGAGCCATACCGGGTAATGCGTGCGGAAATCGTCGGCGATCAGCGACAGCGGCACGTCGGCGTAGTGGCCGCGCTGGTGCACGTACTCCATGTGCTGATTGCCGCTGCGGTCGAACGGGTGATAAATCGAGTCGCTTCGGCCGTCGAATTCCAGCGGTAGCAACCCGAATCGCTCGCACAGCGCGAGGTTGAATGCCGGTGTGGCCTTGTACCACGACCCGTCGATGAGGATTTCAGTGTAGCCGTGCCACCGGTACAGGTCCTCTCCGAAAGTCTCGCGCATGCGTTCGGTGCTGAGGTGGTTGCGCACGTCGGCGTAACCCGGCCGCGCCGGAATTCCCGAAGCGCGGCACACCGCGGCCAGCAGCGTCGCTTTCGGCACGCACCAGCCGGCGCCGCTGGCGATGACGCTGCTCGCCTTCATCCCGGTTTCCGACAGGTCGATGCGATAGGGGTCGTAACGGAAGCCGTCGCGCACCGCATAGTACAGCGACACTGCGCGCTCGCGGACGTCGTTGCCGCGGCAGTGCGCGCGGGCGAAGGCGAGGACTTCGGGGTGGTCGCTGTCGATCAGTGCGGTCGGCGAAAGGTATGCATTATTCATCACGGTGCTCAATCCAGTGAAGCGAGGGGATACGGGAGAATAAAACGAAAAACCTGGTCTGTCCCCTGTTTCCCCGGATAGGCCTGTCCAAGCTCACATATCGCCCTTCGACAAGTTCAGGGCGACGGCTGTCCTTACTGGCGGAGTCGATACTGGCAGGATCGGGCAGGCGCCGCGTTTCGGCCGCCGTGAGTGCCGACCGACAATTTGTGCCACGTGGCGACAAACTTCAGGAGGCGGTCGGGGCGGTCGGGCGGTCCGCCGGACGTGGTAACTCGAGTCGAAGGGTGCCGATGGGAGGCAAGGCCGCTGGCAGGCGTCCCCGTCCAACGACCTGCCAGGGCTCGCTCTCGTACTATTCAATGACTGTCAACGTGTAGTGGATGAGAATGCCGGTGTATCCCATTCCACCGCTTGGGTCATCAAGAGGAGGGACTTCCGCTCCCCCTTCGCGTTGCTTGATCCTGCCGCCCACTATGTTCCTCGCGGCGTCTGCCGAGATTTCCTCGGCCGCAGGAAGGTCCTTTATCGTCACCGTCGCCATTGCAGTTCTCCTGAAAAAGTGGATGAAGAAGCCGGAGGGCCTTTCGAGCATGCATCGGTTGCGCTCGTCCTTTCCATAGCAAGGGTTACGCCAGTTCCGAGTCGCTTGTCTCTTGATCGATAAGTCGTTGAACTTTGAAATAAAAATCGAAAGCAGCTTCCGGGGTGATGGAGGCCGAAAGGCCAAGTGTCGGGTCATGTCGAACATCCTCCGCTGCCGAGTGTTCGTGCCATCCGCTGCCTGAATTGCTATTCGCCGACTCTGAGCGGGACGTCGGGGCGTTGGCAAGGCGCCCGGCGTCTGCCCGCACCGCCGCTTTGCGCATACAGTAGCGATTCGAACGCCCGTTCCGGGCCCGTCGTGGAGAATCGACATGGCGTCCATCCCGGTGCCGCTCGCACTGCCCGATCTCGTCGCCGCACGCGAACGCATCCGCGACGCGGTCGTTCGTACCGGCCAGTGGCAGAACGACGCGCTGTCCGACGAGCTCGGCATGCCGCTGCAACTGAAGCTCGAAAACATGCAGCGCACCGGCTCGTTCAAGCTGCGCGGCGCGACGCACAAGATCGGCCGCCTGCTGGAAGGCGGTGCCCAGCCGGCCGGCGTCGTCGCGGCATCGGCCGGCAACCACGCGCAGGGCGTTGCGCGCGCGGCTGCGCGGGTCGGCCTCGGTGCGGTCGTCGTGATGCCGGCGAACGCGCCGCTGACGAAGATCCAGGCGTGCCGCAAGCTTGGCGCCGACGTGCGCCTCGTTGGCGACACGCTCGAAGCCGCCAGCGACGAGGCGCGCCGGCTCGCCGACGGCGAAGGGCTGGCGCTGATCCCTCCGTACGACGACTGGGACGTGATCGCCGGCCAGGCGAGCTGCGGCCTGGAGATGCTCGAAGACGCGCCGGACATGACGGTCGCGATCGTGCCGCTCGGCGGCGGCGGGCTGATCTCCGGCGTCGCGCTGGCGCTGAAGCTGCAGA
Source organism: Aromatoleum buckelii (assembly GCF_012910785.2). Taxonomy (GTDB): domain Bacteria; phylum Pseudomonadota; class Gammaproteobacteria; order Burkholderiales; family Rhodocyclaceae; genus Aromatoleum; species Aromatoleum buckelii. Next base: position 505,534 of record NZ_WTVH02000008.1, read on the forward strand.
ATCCGGCGATCCGCGTCATCGGCGTGCAGACCGACGCGGTCGCGCCGTGGCGCCATTTCCTGCGCGACGGCACGCTCGAAGCGGTGCCCGCGGGCGCCCACACGATTGCCGACGGCATCAAGGTGAAGCGCCCCGGGATGCTGACGCGGCAGGTGATCGCGCGCCACGTCGACGACATCGTCACCGTCGACGACAACGCGATCGCCGAGGCGATCGTCACGCTGCTCGAGCGCACGCGCACGATCGGCGAAGGCGCGGGCGTGGTCGGGCTCGCGGCGCTTTTGCAGCGCAAGGTCCACCTCGCGCCCGACGACCGCGCAGTGGTCGTGATTTCGGGCGGCAACGTCGATATGACACTCGTCGGCCGTTCGATCGACTACGGCCTCGCGTCCAGCGGGCGGCTGATGAGCGTCGCGGTGATGATTTCCGATGCGCCGGGCCAGTTGCTCGCGCTGCTGGCGGCGGTCGCCGGGCTCGGCATGAACGTGCGCCATGTCGAGCACCGCCGCGGCGAACTCCACGTCGCAGTCGGCATGACCGAAGTGATCCTGCAGATCGAGACGCGCGATGCGGAGCACCAGCACGCGCTGCTGACGCACTTCGCCGCCCAGGGCCTTGCGGTGCGCAACCTGCTCGCGGGCTGACGTCCGCAACCGGATTCGCCGGCAGGCCGGCCGCGCCGCTGCTAGAATCGCGGCTTTCCCCTTGCCGCTACAGGATATCGCCGTGCAGATCGTCTGTCTCGACCTCGAAGGTGTGCTGGTTCCCGAAATCTGGATCGAATTCGCCGAGCGTACCGGCATTCCCGAACTGCGTCGCACGACTCGCGACGAGCCGGACTACGACACGCTGATGAAGTACCGGCTGAACATTCTCGCCGAGCGCAGGCTCGGCCTGCCGGACATCCAGGAAGTCATCTCCAGCATGGGACCGATGGCCGGCGCGCGCGAATTCCTCGACGCGCTGCGCGAACGCTACCAGGTCGTGATCCTGTCCGACACGTTCCAGGAGTTCGCGAAGCCGCTGATGAAGCAGCTCGGCTGGCCGACGCTGCTGTGCCATCGCCTCGAAGCCGATGCGAACGGCGTGCTCGTTAACTACCACCTGCGCATGCCGGACCAGAAGCGCGAAGCGGTCAAGCGCTTCAAGGAGCTGAACCTGACGGTGGTCGCTGCCGGCGATTCGTACAACGACACCGCGATGTTGGGTGAAGCGCACGGCGGCATCCTGTTCCATCCGCCGGAGAACGTCATCCGCGAATTCCCGCAGTTTCCGGTGACGCGCAACTACGCCGAGCTGCGCCGCGAGATCGACAAGGCTTTCGCCCGCGTCGCCTGACCGAGGCCTCGTCATGCACCGCGACCGCCATTTCACGCTGTCCGCGTCCTGCCCCGACCGCGTCGGCATCGTCGCGCGGGTGTCGGGCTTCATCGCCGAGCATCGCGGCTGGATTCTCGAGACTTCGCTGCACGCCGAGCCTCCTGCCGACGGCGAGGCGCTCGGGCGCTATTTCATGCGCATCGAGATCAGGGCTTCGTCGCTGCCGTTTCACCTCGCCGAGTTCCGCGAGCGTTTTCGTCCGCTCGCCGACGAGCTCGAGATGGACTGGACGATCACCGATTCGGCGGTCAAAAAACGCGTCGTCGTGCTGGTGTCGAAGCAGGAGCACTGCCTTTACGATCTGCTCGCGCGCTGGCAGTCGAAGGAACTGGACATCGAGATCCCGTGCGTGATCTCGAATCACGACACGTTCCGCGGCCTCGTCGAGTGGCACGGCATCCCGTTCCACCACGTGCCGGTGAACGCCGACAACAAGGCGCAGGCCTACGCCGAAGTGGGGCGCATTTTCGAGGAAGTGCGCGGCGAGACGATGGTGCTCGCGCGCTACATGCAGGTGCTGTCGCCGCAGCTGTGCGCGGCGTACGCGGGGCGCATCATCAACATCCACCACAGTTTCCTGCCGAGCTTCGTCGGCGCGAAACCGTATCACCAGGCGTGGGCGAAAGGCGTCAAGCTGATCGGCGCGACCTGCCACTACGTGACTGCGGACCTCGACCAGGGGCCGATCATCGACCAGGACGTGATCCGCATCGACCATTCCGATTCGGTCGAGGACATGGTCCGCTACGGCAAGGACATCGAAAAGATGGTCCTCGCGCGCGGCCTGCGCTACCACCTCGAAGGCCGCGTGTTGGTGCATCGCAACAAGACAATCGTGTTCCGCTGACGGCCGCGGGGCGCCACGAAGCTCGCGCGGAGCTTCGCGGTGGCGTAGCATTGCGGCCCTTTTCCGACCGGCTGCATCCGCTTATGGGCAAAACCTCCGCACGGGCCTGCGGCGTCGATTTCGGCACCTCCAACTCCACGGTCGGCTGGCTGCGGCCCGGCGTCCCGGCACTGCTCGAACTCGAGGACGGCAAGCCCACGCTGCCGTCCGCGGTGTTCTTCAATGCCGACGAGGAGACGACGTACTACGGCCGCGCCGCGCTCGCCGAATACCTCGAAGGCTACGAAGGCCGCCTGATGCGCTCGCTGAAGAGCCTCCTGGGCAGCAGCCTGATGGACGGCCAGACCGAAGTGCATGGGCGCGCATTGCCGTTCCGCGATCTCCTCGCGAGCTTCCTCGGCGAACTGAAGGCACGCGCCGAAGCGGCGGCGGGACGAAGCTTCACGCAGGCCGTGTTCGGCCGGCCGGTGCATTTCGTCGATGACGACGAGCGCGCCGACCGCAAGGCGCAGGACACGCTCGAGGCGATCGCACGGCAGGCGGGTTTTCGCGACGTCAGCTTCCAGTTCGAGCCGATCGGCGCGGCGCTGCATTACGAGACCGGCCTCGAACGCGAGGAGCTGGTGTTGATCGCCGACATTGGCGGGGGCACCGCGGACTTCTCGCTCGTACGACTGTCGCCAGCGCGCGCCGGGCGCGACGAGCGCCGCGAGGACTTGCTCGGCAACGCCGGCGTACACGTCGGCGGCACCGATTTCGACCGCGCGCTGAGCCTCGAATGCGTGATGCCGCTGCTCGGCTATCGCGGCCGGATGAAGAACGGCGCCGAAGTGCCGTCGAGCCTGTTCTTCCAGCTCGCGACGTGGCACACGATCAATTTCGCCTACACACGGCAGGCGTGGGCCGACCTGCAGCACATCTATCGCGATGCGGTCGCGCGTACGGAGCTCGACCGCCTGTCACGGCTCGTCAGCCGGCGCGAAGGGCACTGGCTCGCGCTGCAGGTCGAGCAGGCGAAGATCGAGCTGTCGCAGGCGCCGGTCACTGCGCTGCAGCTCGACCGGCTTGAACCCGGACTCGTGCACGAGATCGGCCGCGAAGCTTTCGCCCGGGCGACGACGGCGCTCGTCGAGCGAGTCGCAGCGGCGGTGGCGGGCCTGCTGACCGATGCGGGGGTCGCGCGCGAGCGTGTCGATACGATCTATTTCACGGGCGGCGCGAGCGGCGTCCCGCAGTTGCGCGCACGCATCGCGGCCGAGCTGCCCGCCGCGCGCAGTGTCGAAGGGGACCTTTACGGCAGCATCGGCAGCGGGCTCGCGGTCGAGGCGGCACGCCGCTACGGGTGAACAGCGGAACTCCGGACCCGCAAAAGCAAAAAGCCCGGCAATGCCGGGCTTTGACTCGCTGCGCGGGCCGTGCGGTTTAGCGGACGGCTGCGCGAGAGATCGACTCGAGGATCAGAGCGGGCGGATGTTGCCTGCCTGCTTGCCCTTCGGGCCCGACGTCTCGTCGTACTGAACTTTCTGACCTTCGGTCAGGCTCTTGAAGCCCGAACCCTGGATCGCGGAGAAGTGTGCGAACAGATCTTCACCGCCGTTGTCCGGCGTGATGAACCCGAAGCCCTTGGAGTCATTGAACCACTTAACAGTACCAGTTGCCATTTCGAAAAATCCCAAATCAAAGTTAATGAAGGGCGTTTGCCCGGAAGTGCGGCAATCGAGATCGGGGAAAGACGAACTGAGTACCCAAAGGCCGTCGAGCACGAAAAACCACGCGATTGCAGATGCGCATGCGCAGTCTGGTGAAAAACCGACGCGCGGTCAAGGGCTGAAATGGATTGTCACGCTCATCCCGGGGGTTTATAGGGGATTGCCGGTATGGGCAGTGGCAATGTCATACTGTCTGGCCGGTAATTTTGCCGCTCGCAAAGCCTTTCCCGGCAGCCGCTTGTGCCCCCGAAAGTTGCCGCGCCGAACGTCGCCGATGGCAGAATCCGCCCACTCCGGATCCACGATGGTGCAGGGTGGCATGAGTTCCCAATTCAGACTGATGAGCGAGCGGCGCTTCCTGCCGTTTTTCATCACGCAGTTTCTCGGCGCGTACAACGACAACCTGTACAAGAACGCCCTGGTCGTGCTGATGACCTTCGAAGCCGCGCGCTTCACGACGATCGCGCCGGGCGTGCTGGTGAACCTTGCTGCCGGGATTTTCATCCTGCCGTTCTTTCTGTTCTCGGCAACAGCGGGCCAATGCGCCGACAAGTTCGAGAAAAGTCGGCTCATCCGCTGGACGAAGCTGCTCGAAATCCTCGTCATGGCGCTCGCGGCGCTGGCGTTCGCGCTCGAATCGCTGCCGTTGATGCTCGGCGCGCTGTTTCTGATGGGCGCGCAGTCGGCCCTGTTCGGGCCGGTGAAATACGCGATCCTGCCGGTGCACCTGCGCGAGGACGAACTGGTCGGCGGCAATGCGCTCGTCGAGTCGGGCACGTTCGTCGCGATCCTCGTCGGGACAATCGCCGGCGGAGTGACGATCAGCCTCCCGGGTGGCCCGCTATGGGTGTCGGTCGCGGCGCTGTCGGTCGCAGGGCTCGGCTACGCGGCAAGCCGGGCGATTCCGGTCGCGCCGGCGGCCGATCCGGGGCTGCGCATCAACTGGAACCCGCTGACCGAAACCTGGCGCAACCTCCGTTTCACTCGCGAGGACCGCACCGTGTTCCCGGCGGTGCTCGCGATCTCGTGGTTCTGGTTCTACGGCGCGCTGCTGCTGTCGCAGTTCCCCGGCTACGCGAAAGACGTCCTCGGGGGTGACGAACACGCGGTGACGCTGCTGCTCGCAGTGTTCTCAATCGGCATCGGCATCGGTTCGCTGATGTGCGAGCGGCTCTCCGGCAAGCACCTCGAACCCGGCCTCGTGCCGTTCGGCTCGATCGGGCTGAGCCTGTTCGCGTTCGACCTGTGGTGGGCAAGCCCGGTACTTGCGGCGGGCAGCGCGCCGCTGCCGTTGGCCGCGGTGCTCGCCGATGCCGCGACGTGGCGGGTGCTCGTCGATCTGCTGTTGATCGCAGTGTTCGGCGGTTTTTTCATCGTCCCGCTCTACACGCTCGTCCAGGCCCGCTCCGCGGCCGCTCACCGCTCGCGCGTCATCGCCGGCCTCAACATCCTCAATGCGCTGTTCATGGTCGCCGCCGCCGGCATGGGCGCGGGGCTGCTCGCGGCCGGCCTGTCGGTGCCGCAGCTGATCCTCGTCGGGGCGCTGCTCAACGCGGCGGCGGGGCTTTTTCTCTGCGTCCGGGCGCCGGAGTTCCCGCGGCGCTTCGCCGCCTGGCTGCGCGGCGCGGCGGCCAAGCGCCCCGGCGATGCCCGCTGACGGCCCGGCTCAGTCGCGCAGCAGGAAGTTTTCGAGCGCCGCAGCGACCTGCTCCGGCTGGTCGTGCTGGAGATTGTGCCCGGCGTCGGTCACGGTGGTGACCCGCACGTCGGCGAAACACGCGAGCCGCTGCCGGTAGTCGTCCGAAGTCGCCGGGAACCGATCGAGGACATAGCCCTCGTCCGAGATCAGCAGCAGCACCGGCGCCGTGATCGCGCGCCAAGAGGCCAGCGTGTCGTCGAGGCGGTACGGTGCAGGCGCGGCGGTCTTGTGCCAGGGGTCGCAGGCCATTTCGACCTCCCCGTCAGGCAGGACGCGGCTGACGTTTCGCGCGAGGAACGCGGCACGCTCTTCCGTCAGCCGCGGGTTGGCCTGCTGCAGGCGGCGCGCCAGAGCATCGTGATCCGCGTAGCGTCGTAACTGCGGGTCGGCCAGCACGGCGTCGAGCCACTGGGCGAGACGCGTCGGCGCTTCGTCGGCGCTGCCGTCCTTGAGGCCGAGAACGTCGAGCATCGCCACCTGCGACACGCGTTGCGGCCGCGCGCCCGCGTACACGCCGGCGATGTTGCCGCCCATGCTGTGGCCGACGAGGCGCACCGGGCGGTCAGGCGAATAATGCCCGAGCAGGGCGTCGAGATCGGCGTAGTAATCGGGAAACCAGTACGGCCGGCGCAGCCACTCGCTCGCGCCGTAGCCTCGCCAGTCGGGCGCGATGACGTGCCAGTCCTGCGCGAGCGCGGCGACGACAAACTGGAATGTCGCCGAGTTGTCCATCCAGCCGTGCAGGAAGAACACCGGCGGCGCAGCCGCGGCGCCCCAGTGCCGGACGTTGTAGCGCAGCCCGCGCACATCGAGCTGCTCGCATCGGGATTCGGGATTCGGTTTCATGACGGCAATGGTAGCAGCGCGCGGGCCGCGGTTGGCGCGGGCCGGCGCGCTGCAGCGACCGCCCTCAGGCGGCAGTGACTTCCCGCGCGGTCAGCGAATAGCGGAAAGTTGCCGGGTCGAGGCTGTCGAAGCGCGTTTCGCCGCTTTCGCCCTGCGGGTACATCAGGTAGGGCGCCTGCGGCCCGCTGCTGCCCGGCAGGCGCACGTCGTGGGCGAAGTTGTAGCCGAGCCAGTTCATTTCCCAGGCGCCGAAGAGCACCCGGCGCGCGGCGGCGACTTTCGGGTCGTCGAGCGCGAGGCCGACCGGCGGTTCCTCGAGCACGACCTTGCGCACGTCCGCCGGATCGACCGGTACCCAGCCGAACCGCTCGAGCCAGACTTCGGCACGGCAATGCTGGGCTTTCGAGACGTCGCCGCTTTTGCCGAGGCTTTTGTAGCCAAAACGCGAGTCGGCGACGCGCACGCCATACACGTCGCGCGCCGGCAAGCCGGCGGCGCGCGCGAGCCCGACATAGAGGGCGTTCAGGTCCGCGCACTTGCCGGAAAGATCGCCCGTTTCGAGCATCGTGCGGATGTCACCGACGCCGCAGCCGCGGGTCTTCGGATTGCGGAAGGTGTTGTCGACGATCCAGTCGTAAATTGCCCGTGCACGCGCTTCGTCGCCGGTCGCGCCGCGCACGATCGACTCTGCCGTGTCGCGCATCAGGCCGTCGGTCGGAATCAGCGCAGTGGCGCGGGTATACAGCGCGCGTTCGGCCGCCGGCAACTCGCGTGCGACGCCCGGGCGGGTGAAGTCGACGGCCCGGTCGCGGGTCGCGAAGCGGCTGACGACTTCGAGCAGCGGACTCGCGGTGCCGGCTGCCCATTCGGCCTGCAGCATCGCGGCGCCGTAGTCCGCTTCGGTGACGACGCGCATCGTGTCGGCATTGCCCTGCCACAGGTTGCCCATCGGGCGCATCCATTCAGGGTTGTCGATCGACGGCAATGGCACCCAAACGCGCGTCGAGTCGCCGCTCGTCGCGGGCTCGATACGGCTTGTCAGTTCGAAAACGCGCCAGCCGTTGGTCGGGTGCGGCGCGAAAGGCTATGTCGTCGCCGAGCCGGCGGCGCGGCTCCAGGCCGGGAGCGCGAAGCTCGCGGTGAGGGTGGAGGTTCTGAGGAAGTTCCTGCGGTTCATGGCAATCGTCCTGATCAGTGCGGTGCGGGGTCGTTCGGGGGCGCGACGAGCGTCATGACCCGCTCGCGCACGGCGCGGTCATTCCAGTCGAGTTCGCCGCGTACGCGGTGGCGGGGCCGGTGCGATGCGTCGAGGAGAAACGTCGTCGGGAGGAAGCGAACGTCCCAGGCGCGGGCGATGACCTGGTCGGGGTCGGCGACGACGAGCGGGTCAAGGCGGCGCGCGGCGAAGAAACGGCGCACGTCGTCCTCGCGGTCGGCGACCGCGACGGTGAGCAGCGCAAGGTTCGCTTCGACAGCGTCGAGCCCTGCCAATGCGGGCATTTCGGCGCGGCAGGGTTCGCACCAGGTCGCCCAGAAATTGACGAGTACCGCCCGGTTGCGCAGCGGTTCCAGCGCCGCCTGCAAAGCCGCGGGCACTGCACTTGGCGCGTCCACCGCTTCGAAGCGGTCGAGCGCGCCCATGCCGCGGGTTGCGCCGACGAGCGTTTTCGGCGCGGCCGCCAGCGCGGCGAAGCCCGCGAGCGACGCGAGCGCGCGCCTGCGCAAGGCGCGACGGATGTCGGACATTGTCGTCTCCCGATTCCTTTCAGCCGCTCCGGCGCGGAAGCCGCCGGAGCTTAAATCGGGCGTGCGCGTTCGCGACGCCCGTCGAAGATGGCGGTACACAGACCGCCGGCCCGCTGCCAAAGCCTATCAATGAGGTCCTCGGCACCGTGGACGCCGGAACGTCCGCTGGCATTTTCCGGCCGATGCGCGACAACGCCCGGCCGAGCCGCGCATTATCGCCCCTGCGGGCGGATTTCAGAACCGTTCAGGCGCAGAACTTTCGGGGGACGCCTTGCGGCGAGGGGGAGCGGCGGCGTCAGCGACGCAGCGGAATCGGCGTCGCCCGGTCGACTGCCACGGCGGTGACGCTGTTCTTCGGGCTGCCTTCGATGAGCTTGTCGGAGTAGGTCAGATAAACCAGGACGTTACGGCGTACATCGACCATGCGCACGACTTGCAGGCGCTTGAACAGCACCGACAGGCGCTCGGAGAATACTTCCTCCTGCTGCGGCAGCGGTTCGCGCGTGCGGATCGGGCCGACCTGGCGGCATGCGATCGACGCTTCGGCGAGATCTTCCGCAAGACCGACCGCGCCCGACAGCCCGCCGGTCTTCGCGCGCGACACGTAGCACGTCACCCCCTCGACGCGCGGGTCGTCGTACGCTTCGACGACGACCTTGTGGTTCGGGCCGATCAGCTTCCACACCGTCGATACTTCGCCGACCGATTCCGCGCGCAGCGGCAGCGGCACGGCCGCGAGCAGGGCAAGGAGGGCGGCGAGGCGGCGGGCGCGCAAGGCGGGGCGGGGGCGGAAAGATTTCATCGGCTGCGGTCCTGTTCGGGAAAGTGAGGTTGCCCGGTCATTCGTCGATCGAGGTGCGGCGCGTCCGTTGCCGCTTGCGTTCGCCCTGCGTCCGCTTCGCTTCGAGACGCCGGAGCTTCGCTGCCTTGGTCGGGCGCGTCGCGACCCGCGCGAGCGGTTTTTCATGGGCGCGGGCGATCAACTCCGCGAGCCGACCGCGCGCGTCGGCGCGGTTGCGGTCCTGCGTGCGGAAGCGCTGGGCGCAGATCACGATCACGCCTTCGGAGGTCGCGCGGCGCCCCGCCAGTTTGAGCAGGCGGGCGCGGACCTCGTCGGGCAGCGACGGCGAATGCGCGGCGTCGAAGCGCAGTTCCACCGCCGTCGATACCTTGTTGACGTTCTGCCCGCCGGGGCCGGACGCGCGGATGAAGCGTTCTTCGAGTTCCTCTTCGGGCAGCGCCGGCAGGAGCGTGACATCGACCATGAGCGACAGTATAGACCGCGGGGCCGAGTGCCCCGGAGACACGGCCTCCGGTCGTGCCGGTTTCCGCCCCGAGCCGCGTCCGGTTCGCCTTACGAGGCGTGCAGCGACTGCAGGATCGCGGCGCCGAGCGCGGCCTGCGACTGGGCGCCCGACACCGCGAGCTTGCGGTTGAAGATGAAGAACGGAACGGCGGTGATGCCCTGCTGCTGGATCTGGCCCGCCATCCGCCTGACCGCCGCCGCATCGTCGTCGCTTTCGAGATAGGCGAAGACGGTTTCTCGATCGTCGCCGGCCGCTGCGGCGATATCCGCGAGCGTGGCGTTGTCGCCGAGGTCGCGGCCCTCCTGGAAATGGGCGGCGAACAATGCGTGGCCGAGCGCGTTGACATGGTCCGGGGTGTGGCCGAGCGATTGCGCCCGGTACGTCAGGCGATGCGCGTTCAGCGTGTTCGGACGGGTCGCGATGCGCTCGAAGGCGAAAGTCACGCCATCGGGCGCGCCGGCTTCGGCGATCCGGGCGAGGACTTCGTCGGCCTTGCGCCGCCCGCCGAACTTCGCGTCGAGGAACGGCCGATAAGGCACTCCTGCCGTCGGGGTGTCCGGGTCGAGGAAGAACGGCAGCCGGTTCACGCGTATTTCTTCGAGGTCGGCCACGTCGTGGCGGACTTCGTCAATGGCTTGGCGCAGACGCTCGTTGCCGATGAAGCACCACGGGCAGACGAAGTCGGAAACGAAATCGATATCGAGAATCATGGAGGTTTTCTGTCGATTGGACCGTGCGCGACGGCCGGGGGAGGTCAGCGCGTTTCGGGGATGTCCGGAAGCCAGCGCTCTTCCCAGCTTGCCACATCCGGCAAGTGGCGGGACAGGGTGTTCTGCAGGCGGGTTTCGGCGCGTTCGAGCAGGGCGAGGATTTCCGCGTCGGGCGCTTCGGGCAGCACCGGCACCAGACGCACGATCAGCGCGCCCGCGCGCGCTCCGCCGCGCCCGGGAAAGCCTGCGCCCTTGACCCTCAACTCGCGCGTCGTCGCTGGTCCGGGTTCGAGCTTCAGGTTACGGACGCCGTCCGGCAGCGGGATCGGCAGTTCCCCTCCCAGCAGCATCCTGAATGCGCTGACCGGCCGGGTCAGCATCAGGTCGCGACCGTCGAGCCGGTATAGCGCGTGCGGCGCCAGGACGACTCGCAGGAGCAGGTCTCCCGGCTTGCCGCCCGCACGATCGCAGTCTTCGCCGGCTCCGGCGACGCGCAGTTCGTCCCCGTCGAGCACGCCGGCCGGAATCCGGACGCGCAGCTTGCGCGCTGCACGCGCCTGTCCGCTGCCGTGACAGGCCGCGCAGGCCTGCCTGTTCAGATAGCCGCGGCCCCCGCAATCGGCGCACGCGGTAAGACTTCGGCCGTCGCGGACCCGCCCGGAGCCGTGGCAGGTGGCGCACAGCCGCGTGTGGCGCAGCACTTCCTCGCCGCTGCCGCCGCAGGCGTCGCACGGGATTTCATCGGCGATCGTGAACGCTTTTTCGCCGCCGGCGAACGCTTCCTCCAGGCTCAGCACAAGATCCTCGCGACGGTCGGCTCCGCGCGGCGGGGCTTCGGGAGGCGGCTCGGGCCGCGTATCGGCAGCCTGCGCATCGTGGGGTGCCGCGGCCGGCGCCGGGCAGCGCGAATATCCGGCGAGAAGATCCTCGTAAGCCGCGCGCAGGCGCTTGAAATGCTCGATCGCGGCCGGATCGGCGTTGCGGTCGGGGTGCCAGCGCATCGCGAGACGGCGAAAAGCGTGCTTGATCTCGCGTTCCCCGGCGCCCGGGGACAGGCCGAGGAGGCTATGGGGGTCGGTGGGCGACATTACACGCGAAAAAAGAGTTCATCGTCAGGATTCCGGCCCAGCAAAGTGGGACAGGGTAACGCCTGACTCGCGCTCCGTCGAATCCCGCTGCGCGCGAGGGATCGACGTCTTTGCCCCCGGCGCCGGCCGGTTTCGACGTGGGGACCCTTGGTGATCGGCGGCACGGGCTGGCACAATCGGCCCGCGGATACTTTCATCCCGGTAAGCGAATCCTGCCAGAAACGACGGAGAGTGCGCCGCCTGCGGGTCGGCACGAACGAACACATGCCCGGAACCCTGATCATCATCACTGCGCCGTCGGGTGCAGGCAAAACCACGCTCGTCAGCGGTCTGCTCGAACGCGATCGGCAGGTGAACCTGTCGGTTTCCTACACGACGCGCGACCCGCGCCCCGGCGAGCGCGACGGGCGCGAATACCACTTCGTCGATGTCGCGACGTTTCGCGCGCTGCGCGACCGCGGCGAGTTTCTCGAATGGGCCGAAGTGCATGGAAACTACTACGCCACTTCGAAGGTCTGGTTGAAGCAGCAGATTGCGACCGGGCGCGACATCCTGCTCGAAATCGACTGGCAGGGCGCGCAGCAGGTGCGCAAGAGCTTTCCCGACGCCGTCGGCGTGTTCATCCTGCCCCCGTCGCTCGAGGAACTCGAAGTGCGCCTGCGCGGACGCGGCACCGACAGCGACGACGTGATCATGCGACGGCTGCTGGGCGCGCGCGGCGAGATGCGCCATGTCGGGGAATTCGACTACGTTATACTCAACAACGACTTGCAGTGCGCGCTCGACGACCTCGTCGCGGTAGTGCGCGCGTCGCGCCTGCGTTATGCAAACCAGCACGAGCGCCATCTGCAGTATTTCGATTTTCTTGAACAGGACTGAACCATGGCTCGCATCACGATCGAAGATTGTCTGAAAAAGATCCCCAACCGCTTCCAGCTCACGCTCGCCGCGACCTATCGCGCGCGCCAGATCACGATCGGCTCCACGCCTCAGGTCGAGCTCGAAAAGGGCGACAAGGACAAGCCGACCGTGATCGCGCTGCGCGAAATCGCGGCCGGGAAAGTCGGTCTGGAAGTCCTCAACCGCGGGCAGGCCTGACCCTCGCGGGGGAGGGAACAACCGATGGACGCTGCAGCGATTCCCGCTCCGGGCCCTTTCGGTTCGCCGTCCGGCTCCCCCGTGTCGTCCGATTTCGCCGCGCTCAGGAAGAAGCTCGAGACCTATCTGCGTCCCGAGGATGTCGAGAAAGTCGAAGCTGCCTACCATTTCTCGGCGAGCGCCCACGAAGGTCAGCTGCGCATCAGCGGCGACCCGTACATTTCGCATCCCGTCGCCGTCGCCGACATCGTCTCCGACTGGCACCTCGACGCCCAGGCGCTGATCGCCGCCCTCCTTCACGACGTGATGGAGGACACGCACATCTCGAAGCAGGAGATCGCCGACCGCTTCGGCCGCACCGCCGCCGAGCTCGTCGACGGCCTGTCGAAGCTCGACAAGATCGAGTTCCGTTCGCACGAGGAAGCGCAGGCGGAAAACTTCCGCAAAATGCTGCTGGCGATGGCGAGCGACCTGCGGGTGATCCTCATCAAGCTCGCCGACCGCCTGCACAACATGCGCACGCTGCAGTGCATACGCTCCGCGAAGCGGCGCCGCATCGCGAGCGAGACGCTCGAAATCTACGCCCCGATCGCGAACCGGCTCGGCCTCAACAATCTCTACCGCGAGCTGCAGGAGCTCGCGTTCGAGCACAAGTACCCGTTGCGCTACCGCGTGCTGTCGCGCGCGATCAAGGCGGCGCGCGGCAACCGCCGCGAAGTCGTCGGCAAGGTGCTGCAGGGCATCGAGGAGCGCCTGCCGCAATGGGGCATCTCGGCCGAAGTGCAGGGCCGCGAAAAGCACCTGTTCGGGATCTACCGCAAGATGGCCGAAAAGCGCCTGTCGTTTTCGCAGGTGCTCGACATTTACGGCTTTCGCGTCATCGTGCGCGACGTGCCGAGCTGCTACCTCGCGATCGGCGCGCTGCATTCGATGTACAAGCCGGTGCCGGGCAAGTTCAAGGACTATCTCGCGATCCCGAAGGCGAACGGCTACCAGTCGCTGCACACGACGCTGATCGGGCCGTTCGGCACGCCGGTCGAAGTGCAGGTGCGCACCGCCGAGATGCATCACATCGCCGAAACCGGCGTCGCGTCGCACTGGCTGTACAAGGAAGACGAGAAGACGCTCACCGAGCTGCAGCAGAAAACCCATTCGTGGCTGCAGTCGCTGCTCGAACTGCAGTCGGCGTCGGGCGGCGCGACCGAGTTCCTCGAGCACGTCAAGATCGATCTTTTCCCCGGCGAGGTGTATGTGTTCACGCCGCAGGGTAGGATCCTGTCGCTGCCGAAAGGCTCGACGCCGGTCGATTTCGCCTACGCGGTGCATACCGACATCGGCAACCGCTGCGTCGCGTGCCGCGTCAACGGCGACCTGATGCCGCTGCGTACCGAACTGCACAACGGCGATCAGATCGAGATCATCACCGCGGCGCACGCGAACCCGAACCCGGCCTGGCTCGCATACGTGCGCACCGGCAAGGCGCGCGCGCAGATCCGCCATTTCCTCAAGGGCGCGCAACAGGAAGAATCCGTCGCGCTCGGCGAGCGGCTGCTGAACCAGGCGCTGCGTCCGCACGGGCTGACGCTGGGACAGATCAGCACTTTCGCGTGGGAGCGCTTCCTGCGCGACCGCAGCATGCGCAGCAAAAAGGAAGTGTTTGCCGACATCGGACTCGGCCGGCGCCTGCCGGTCATCGTCGCGCGCCGCGTCGCGCAGGCGCAGGACCTCGAATCGGGCCGCCCGAACGTCATCAAGCCCAAGCCCGCCGGCGCGATCCTGATCCGCGGCAGCGAAGGCATCGCGGTGCAGCTCGCGCGCTGCTGCCAGCCGATCCCGGGAGACCCGATCATCGGCATGATCCGCAAGGGCCAGGGCCTCGAAGTCCATCTGCACGACTGCGCGGTGGTGGCGAAGCTGCGCGGCGACCGCGGTCGCTGGGTCGACGTCGAGTGGGAGGCGGGCGAAGACCGCCTGTTCGACGTCACGATCCGCGTGCTGACGCGCAACACCCGCGGCGTCCTCGCCAAGGTCGCGAGCGCGATCTCGGAGGAGGACTGCAACATCCAGAACGTCAGCATGGACAACGAGCAGGGCATCTACACCGCGATCAACCTCGTGCTGCAGGTCCGCGACCGGATGCATCTGGCGAAAGTCATGCGCGGCGTGCGCCGGGTGCCAGAAGTCGTGCGGATCGGGCGGCTCAAGGGCGACGTGCGCAGCTGACCGCGCTCCGAGGCGGTCCGATGGGGCCGCCGGCTACAGCGATCGCGATTGGCGCATTCGGGACGCTCGCCTACAATTGCCGATCTTTCCGGGAGCAATGCATGGCGATCTACGAATCCGAACACACCAAATTCATGCGCGAGTGGCTGGCGAAACATCCGCAGGAAATCGAGGAGCAGCGCAAGGGCCGGGCCCTGTGGTGGGACAAGCCGCAGGACGTCGTCGCCCAGGCGCGCCTCGATCAGTCGAAAGTGCCGGTCAAGGCTTATTACTACGATATCAACCACTGACGCGCGCCGCGGCACGCAACTCCTCATCGAGGAGCGGGTCGGATGCACGAACGTGTCCGACCGATGCCCCCATGTCGCTTCCTGATTCGCTGGTCCTGATCGACGTCGAGACGACGGGGGCCAATCCCGTGTCCGACCGCGTCACCGAGATTGCCGTGCTGCGCATCGAGCGCGGGGAAATCGTTGGACGCTGGGAGAGCCTCGTCAACCCGGAGCGCCCGATCCCGTCGCTGATCCAGCGTCTGGTCGGCATCACCGACGAGATGGTCGTGGCCGCTCCGACGTTCGCCGAGCTTGCCGACAGCGTGCGCGGGCATCTCGACGGGGCGGTGTTCGTCGCCCACAACGCGCGCTTCGATTACGGCTTCATCCGCAACGAGTTCTCCCGCCTCGGCCAGCAGTTCGAGGCGTCGGTGCTGTGCACCGTCAAGCTTTCCCGCGCGCTGTACCCCGAACACCACCGTCATGGACTGGACGCGCTGATCGAGCGCCACGGTTTCACCTGCGGCGCGCGCCATCGCGCAATGGGCGACACCGACGTGCTGTGGCAGTTTGCGCGTCTGGTCTCCGGATCCTTTTCCGCCGACGTGCTCGCGCGCGCATGCGAGCGGGCGATGAAGCTGCCACCCCGGCCGCCCGGACTGCCCGAAGGGGCGCTCGAGGGCGTGCCGGACGCGCCGGGCATGTATTCGTTCTTCGGCGAGAACGACCGCCTACTGTACGTCGGGCGCAGCGCGAGCCTGCGGGCGCGCGTCATGGAGCATTTTTCGGCCGGCGGCCGCGAGGGCCGGGAGGCGGGACTCGCGCGCCAGGTGCGCCGCGTGGAATGGGAGGAGACTGCCGGCGAGTTTGCCGCGTCGCTGCGCGAAGCCGACCTGCTCAGGGAGCGCCGGCCGCTTCATGCCCGGCCGGCAGTGGGCGGCGAAGAGGTGTTCGGCCTGCGTCTCGTGCCGCAGCGCAAGCGCGCGCCGATCTTCGAGCGCGTGCCGCTGCATGCGACCGATCCGGCAGCCTGGGAAGCGGTCCACGGCACTTTTCGCACTCGCAAGGAGGCCGACAGCCTGTTGCGGGAACTCGCCCAGCTCTACCAGCTGTGTCCGCGCCGGCTCGGTCTCGAAGGCGGCAGCGGCGCCTGCGGCGCGCACGAGGCGAGGCGTTGCGCCGGCGTATGTGCCGGCAAGGAAAGCATCGCCGCGCACGATGCGCGCCTCGCGGGCGCGCTCGGGTCGGTGACGCTGCGGGCGTGGCCGTGGGCCGGGGCGGTCGTCGTCGAGGAGCGCTGTGCGCATTCGGGGCGCGAAGCTTTCCATCTCGTCGATCGCTGGTGTCATCTGGGCAGCGCGGACAGCGCCGAGACGCTCGCGGCGCTGCTCGACAACGCGCCCGCGCGCCGCTTCGACCTCGATACTTACCGCATGCTGGTACGCTGGTTCGCTGCCGAGGCGAATCTGGCTGCCGTGCGACCGATCGAAAATCCCGGCTGAGTCAGGCCTGGCGCCCCAGGCCGGGCGGCCTCTGAAGTCAGGCGGCGATCGACTGCAGGCTGCGCAGGTCGGTGAGCGTGATCGAACGGCGGCCGCGCGGCACGATGATGCCGTCGCGGGTGAGACGGTTGAGGACGCGCGAGAAAGTTTCCGGCGTCAGGTTGAGTTGCGAGGCGATCGTCTGCTTGTCGCACGACAGGCGCACTTCGACGTTCTGCGCGCTGCAGTCGGCGTGCTGCACGAGGTAATGCGCGACGCGCTGGGTCGAGCTGCGCTGGATGCATTGCTCCATCCCTTCGACGAGCTCGCCCATCCGTTGCGACAGCCGCGCCATCAGCGCCTGCATCAGCGACGGGTGCGCGGCCATTGCCCTCTGCAGCGCGGGACGCTGCAGATGCAGCACCACGCTGTCGCGCGTCGCCTGGGCGGCGAGCGTCTGCGGCGTGTCGGACAGGATGTTCTCCTCGCAGAACGATTCGCCCTGGCCTGCGAGGCGCACGATCTTCTCGGCACCCGCGCTGGAGATCAGGAATAATTTGACTTCGCCTTCGACGACCGCGTACATGCCGGCCGGACGCGCGCCGCGATGCATCAGCATTTCGCCGCGCGATGCCCGGCAGATCCGCACTCCTCGCGAGAGGCGCTGCAGCGTCGCCGCATCGAGGCTGCTGAAAGGTTCAAGACAGGAAAGTGACTGGAACGCCGGGGGGTGGATAGCGGTCGCCATATTGTCGTGCTCCTTCGGGATGCTCGTGTTCGGGGATGCAGGCCGCAGTCTAGACGCTCCAGGTGACGATCGACCCGCGATGGGTCGGGCAGGCGAACGGAAGATACCTCTTTCGAGGTACATGGAATAAATGCAAGTCGTTGTTACGAATGGTTTAACCCGAAGAATGGTAGCGATGCCCCATGACTCGGGGGAAAAGGGGGTAGGGGTGTGAACAGCGCCGGCAATGCGGATGTCCTTGACGGCGGCAGGGTCATGCAACGTGTGCGCGCCTCGCTCGCGGGGCGTGCGACGCAGCTGCTGCTGGTGCTGGCCTTCGTCGCCGTGGCGTTCATCAGCCTCATCGGAATCGGCGCGTCGGTAGTCATCGTCGAAACCGTCCAGGACAGCGGTAGCGCGGTCAACGCGGCGGGCGGGTTGCGCCGTCTTGCTCATCGTGCAGCCAGCGTCGCGCTCGCCGCAGCCCTCGATGGGCGCACCGGACGTGCCGAAGTCACAGCGGCGATTGGCGCGTTCGAGGCGGGGTTGGGCGATGCGACGCTGGAGAAAGTGCTCGAGCGCGAGCCCGGCAGCGTCTTCGCGTCGATCTACCGTGGCATCCATGCCCGCTGGTATGTGAACCTCAAGCCGCGCCTGCTCGGGGCGCCGGAGCTCCCAAGTGAAAGTCCCGACGTGTTGTTCTACGAGAACCTGCTCGCCGACGTGGACGCCTTCACGGCGCAGATCGACGCGCTGGTGGCGGTGCTCGAGCGGGAGACCGAGACGGGCATCGCGCAGCTGCGTATGACATTGGTGATTGCGCTCGGAATGGTGATGGTCGTCATGGTCGCGGCGCTTTGCGTCATCCGCCGGCGCGTGTTCATGCCGCTGACCGAACTGCGTGATTGCGCCGCACGCATCGCCGGCGGGGATTTTCGCGCCCGCAGCCGCTACACCGGGCGCGACGAACTCGGGCGCGTGGGTTCGGCGTTCAACGCGATGGCCGACGAGCTGGCGACCGTCTATCGGGATCTCGAGCAGCGGGTCGAACAGAAGACTGCGGACCTGATGCGCAGCAACCGCGCGCTGGAGCTGCTGTATCACGTCATCGCGCGGCTTTATCACGCCCCGGCCTCGCCGCAGACCTACGCCGAGACGCTCCGGGATCTCGAGCAGGTGCTCGGGCTCAAAGGCAGTTTCGTCTGCGTGCAGCCCAAGCACGGGGGCGTCGCAACAGTCCTGTCGACAACGATGGGCGACTGTCCGGTGCGCTCGCGCAGCGAGGAGGAGTGCAGCCACTGTCCCGGGCGGATGATGCCGTGGAGCTATCGCCGCGAAGGCGACTTCGATGTGTTCCTGGTGCCGCTGCGCGATGCCGATCACCTCTACGGCATGATGCGGCTCGCGCTGCCGCCGGGCGAGCGGCTGCGCGCGTGGCAGCACACGCTGGTCGAGGCGGTATCCCGCCACATGGGGATTGCGCTGGGCATTTCGTACCAGAGCGAGCGCGAACGGCTCCTCGCGCTGCAGGAGGAGCGCTCGATCATCGCGCGCGAACTGCACGACTCGCTGGCGCAGTCGCTGTCCTACATGAAGATCCAGGCGAGCCTGCTGTCGTCGGCGCTGCAGCGGCCCGAGCGTCGCGACGACGCGTCCGACATCCTGGCCGACATGAAAGGCGGCATCAACGCCGCGTACCGGCAGCTGCGCGAGCTGCTGTCGACGTTCCGCCTGCAGATGGAGGGGGATTTTGCCCGTCTGCTCGGCAGCACCGTCGAGGAGTACGCCGGCCGCAGCGGCATGCCGATCGAGCTGGAGATCCGCCTTGGCGTGTGCCATCTGAACCCGAACCAGGAAATCCACGTGCTGCACATCATCCGCGAAGCGCTGTCGAACGCGACGCGTCATGCCCGCGCGAGCTCGATCCGCGTCGGGCTGTTCGGCCATCCGGACGGAGTCCGGGTGATCATCGAGGATGACGGCAAGGGTATCCTGCCAGCTGCTGCCAGCGAACCGCACCATTACGGCCTGGCAATCATGGGCGAGCGGGCGCGGGGGCTCGGCGGCATGCTCGAGATCGTGCCCCGTCCGGACGGCGGCACGCGCGTCAGCGTGTGCTTCGATCCGGTCGCCCGGCGCGAGGCTTCGTCACCCGCACCCACTCCCGAGGCGCAATGAACGACAGGAACGATATTCCCCAGTCGGTCGTGATCATCGACGACCATCCGCTGTTCCGCAAAGGACTGATCCAGCTGCTGCGCACCGTGTCCGGCTTTCGCCTGGCGGCCGAAGCGGCCGACGGCAAGGAGGGCATCGCGCACATCCTGCATCTGCGCCCCGACCTGCTGTTGCTCGATCTGAACATGAAAGACATGTCCGGGCTCGAGGTGCTGAAGTTCGTGCGCCAGGCCGATCTGGACACGCGCGTCGTGATGGTCACCGTCTCGGATGCCGCCGAAGATCTCGTCGCGGCGCTGCGCGCGGGCGCCGACGGCTACCTGCTCAAGGACATGGAGCCGGAGCAGATGGTTGAGGCGCTGCAGGCCGCGGCAGCGGGACGGATCGTCGTGTCCGACGCGCTGACCCACCTGATGGCAGCGGCGCTGCGCCGGGAAAAGCGTCCCGACAGCGTCACCGATGCGGGCCTCACCGAGCAGGAACAGCGCATCCTCGAGCGCATCGCGACCGGCCTGTCGAACAAGCTGATCGCCCGCGAGCTGGGCATCGCCGAAGGCACCGTCAAGGTGCACGTCAAGCACGTGCTGCGCAAGCTCAACTTCCGCTCGCGCGTCGAGGCGGCCGTATGGGCGGTTGCGAACCAGCGCGGCGAGCGCTGATCCTCGTTCGATACCCCTCTCGGGAGGGCATCACGCATCCGTATCAGCCCACTGGCTGATCGACCGGTTCGCACGGCCTGACCCCGCACAACTGGCCTCCGCCGCCTTTTTCAGCGGGTGCATGAAATTACAAGGTCATTTATCTGAAATTTGATTGACATCAAAGCCCGCCCCCTGCCCGCGGATGTCCAATCCAATACCACAGCACAGGTAGGGGATTTCCCGGGTCATGTTCAACGCACGTCGTCGTTTCCTCACTGGCAGCTTGCGTTCCGTTCGCAACGACCTGCGCCCGCCCTGGGCCCTGGTCGGGGACGCGTTCGAAGACCGCTGCAATCGCTGTAACGACTGCAGCGTCGCGTGCCCGAACGGCATCCTCGTCGTCGGCTCGGGCGGATTCCCGAAAATCGATTTCAGTCGCGGTGAATGCAGCTTCTGCGGCGACTGCGCAGAGGCCTGCGAAGCGGGCGCGCTGCGCATGGACAGCATTTCGGCGTGGCAACTCGGGGCGACGATCGGCGCGCCGTGCCTCGCCGCGCTGGGCGTCGAATGCCGCGTGTGCGGGGATGCGTGCAGCGTCGCTGCGATCCGCTTCCGGCCCCGGCCGGGCAGCGTTGCGCAGCCGCATCTGGATGCGGAGCGCTGCAACGGCTGCGGTGCGTGCTATGCGCCGTGCCCGGTCAACGCGATCGGGATGGCGCTGAAAGCGGAGGTCGCCCGATGAGGATCGCAAGCCTGGTGGTACGCGCGCGTCCTGGCGACCTCGAAACGCTGAGCGCGTCGCTGCACGAGATTCCCGGCGTCGAGTTGCATGGCGCGAGCGCCGAAGCCGGACGGCTCATCGTCACCGTCGAGGACGGCGAGGGCTACGCGATGGCCGACTCGCTGCTCGCCGTCAGCCTTGCGCGTCACGTGCTCGGCGTGACGCTGGCTTACGAATACACGGACGAAGGATTGCAACTCGATGGCGAACTTCCGGAACCGGTGCCCGGGCCGCAGCGTGCGGTCGGGCAGCCGGGGGCTGGCGGCGCTCAGGACAAGGAGGCTGTGAAATGACGATGGACAGACGCGAATTCATCAAGAGCAACGCGGTTGCGGCCGCGGCGGCGACCGCCGGCATCGGTATCCCGGTGGTTGCCGCCGCGCAGCCGGACAGCGCGAGCAGCACCAGGGTGCGCTGGGACAAGGCGGCGTGCCGTTTCTGCGGCGTCGGCTGTTCGGTGCTCGTCGGCGTGCAAAACGGCCGCGTCGTGGCGACGCAAGGAGACCCCGATGCGCCGGTCAATCGCGGCCTGAACTGCATCAAGGGCTACTTCCTGTCGAAGATCATGTACGGCAGCGACCGCCTGACGAAGCCATTGCTGCGCATGACCAACGGCAAGTACGACAAGAACGGCGAGTTCACGCCGGTGTCGTGGAATCAGGCGTTTGACCTGATGGCCGAAAAGTGGAAGGCCGCGATGAAGGCGGGCGGCCCCGACGCGATCGCGATGTTCGGCTCGGGCCAATGGACGATCTGGGAAGGCTATGCCGCCGCCAAACTGCACAAGGCCGGCTGGCGCAGCAACAACCTCGACCCGAACGCGCGTCACTGCATGGCTTCCGCGGTCGCCGGCTTCATGCGCACCTTCGGCATCGACGAGCCGATGGGCTGCTACGACGACATCGAGAACGCCGATGCCTTCGTGCTGTGGGGCTCGAACATGGCCGAGATGCACCCGATCCTGTGGTCGCGCATCACCGACCGGCGGCTGTCGAAGGAAGGCAGCGAAGTGCATGTGCTGTCGACGTTCGAGCATCGCTCGTTCGAGCTCGCCGACAACGGCATGATCTTCGTGCCGCAGACCGATCTGGCAATCCTCAACTACATCTGCCACTACATCATCCAGAACAAGAAAGTTAACACTGCGTTCGTCAATGCGCATGTGAACTTCAAGAAGGGCGAACCCGACATCGGCTTCGGCCTGCGCCCGAACCATGCGCTCGAAGCGAAGGCGACGAACAATGGCTACCCCGGCGCCGACGGCAAGCCGAAAGGCAACAGCGGCGCGGCTGCCGACATCACGTTCGAGGAGTTTGCGAACTACGTCGCCGACTACACCCTCGAGAAAGTGGCGAAGCTCTCCGGCGTGCCGGCCGAGCGGCTCGAGCGGATGGCGAAGCTGTATGCCGACCCGGAACGGAAGGTGGTGTCGTTCTGGACGATGGGGTTCAACCAGCACACGCGCGGCACGTGGGTGAACAACATGATCTACAACGTGCATCTGCTGACGGGCAAGATCAGCGAGCCCGGCAACGGTCCGTTCTCGCTGACCGGCCAGCCGTCGGCGTGCGGCACTGCGCGTGAAGTGGGCACGTTCGCACACCGCCTGCCGGCCGACATGGTCGTGACGAACCCGATGCACCGCGCGATCACGGAGAAGATATGGCAACTTCCGGACGGCACGCTGCCCGCCAAGATCGGCCTGCACGCGGTCGCCCAGAGCCGCGCGCTGAAAGATGGCAAAGTGAAGTGCTACTGGACCAGCACGACGAACAACATGCAGGCCGGCCCGAACATCAACGAAGAGATCTATCCCGGCTGGAGGAATCCCGAGACGTTCATCGTCGTCTCCGACGTCTATCCGACCGTCTCGGCGATGGCGGCAGACCTGATCCTGCCGTCGGCGATGTGGACCGAGAAGGAAGGCGCGTACGGCAATGCTGAGCGGCGAACGCAGTTCTGGCGCCAGCAGGTCGCGCCGCCGGGGGAGGCGAAATCCGACCTGTGGCAGTACATCGAGTTCTCGAAGCGCTTCAAGGTCGAGGAAGTGTGGCCTGCCGAGCTGATCACGAAGAAGCCGGAGTACAAGGGCAGGACGCTGTTCGACATCCTTTTCAGGAACGGCGTCGTCGACAAGTTCACGCTCGCCGACGTCGACAAGGACAACGCGCACGCGATCCCCGGCTACATGAACGACGAGTCGAAGGAGCTCGGCTTCTATCTGCAGAAAGGGCTGTTCGAGGAATACGCCGCGTTCGGCCGCGGCCACGGCCACGACCTGGCCGACTTCGCCACTTATCACAAGACGCGCGGCCTGCGCTGGCCGGTCGTCGAGGGGAAGGAAACCCTGTGGCGCTTCCGCGAAGGCTACGACCCGTACGTCAAGACCGGCGAGAGCGTGAAGTTCTACGGCCACAAGGACGGCCGCGCGGTGATCTTCGCGCTGCCGTACCAGGATCCGCCCGAGATGCCGGACAACGAATACGACCTGTGGCTGTGCACCGGGCGTGTGCTCGAGCACTGGCACACCGGCTCGATGACGCGCCGCGTCCCCGAACTCCACCGCTCGGTGCCCGAGGCGCAGGTGCTCATGCACCCGGAGGACGCGACGAAGCGCGGGCTGCAGCGCGGCATGACGGTGAAAGTCGCGTCGCGGCGCGGCGAAATCACCGCCCGGCTGGAGACGCGCGGCCGCAACAAGCCGCCGCAGGGACTTATTTTCGTGCCGTTCTTCGACGAAGGCCGGCTCGTTAACAAGCTGACGCTCGACGCCACCTGCCCGATCTCGAAAGAGACCGACTTCAAGAAGTGCGCAGTCAAGGTGGCCAAAGCCTGACGAACACCGTCCGCACGAGGCGAACGAACGATCATGGGCGACTCAAAGCACCGGCGCGCCGGGCAGGCGGAAGCTCCGCGCCGCCGCTTCCTCAAGGAGGCGGCGGGGGCCGCGGGCGGAGCATTCCTGCTGTCGCTCGGTGTCGGCTTGTACGCGAAGCAGGCGAGTGCTTTGCCGGCAGCCGCGCTACGCCCGCCCGGGGCGATGGCCGAGCGGGATTTTCTCGCCGCCTGCGTGCGCTGCGGCCTGTGCGTGCGGGGCTGCCCGTACGACACGCTGAAGCTCGCCGAACTCGGCGACGCTGTCGCAACCGGCACGCCGTATTTCACCGCGCGTGCGATTGCGTGCGAGATGTGCGAGGACATCCCGTGCGTCGCTGCGTGTCCGAGCGGCGCGCTGGACCGCAGCCTGACCGACATCGGCAACGCGCGCATGGGGCTCGCCGTGCTGATCGACCACGAGACCTGTCTCAATTTTCTCGGCCTGCGCTGCGACGTCTGCTACCGGGTATGCCCAGTGATCGACAAGGCGATCACGCTCGAGCGCGTGCACAACCCGCGATCCGACCGTCACGCGCTGCTGCTGCCGACCGTCCATTCCGACGCGTGCACCGGCTGCGGCAAATGCGAGCAGTCCTGCGTGCTGCCCGGCGAGGCGGCGATCAAGGTGCTGCCGGTGAAGCTCGCGCGCGGTTCGGCCGCCGAGCACTATCGCAAGGGCTGGGAGGAAAAGGACGCGGCCGGCGGCTCGCTGATCGGCGAGCAGCTGGAAATGCCCGTTCGCGGGCTCGAGGACAAGGCCTACGGCGATACGCGCGTCGCCCCTGCCCCGCAGCCGGAGTCGAGGCCATGACGGAGCCGCGACGATGAGCGGCAAGGGTGCTTTCGCCGCGGCATCCGCGCGCGGCGCGCCGGCGCGACCGGGGCGCGAGGCCCTCGCGGGCAAAGGCTGGCTGCGGGCGCATGCCTGGCTGCTGCTGCGCCGCCTGTCGCAGTTCGGCATCCTCGCGCTGTTCCTCGCCGGCCCCTGGTTCGGCGTGTGGATCGTCAAGGGCAACCTGTCGTCGAGCCTGACGCTCGGGGTGTTGCCGCTGACCGACCCGTTCCTGCTCGCGCAGTCGTTCGCCGCCGGCGCGGTGCCGTATCGCGACGCGGTGCTCGGCGGCGGCATCGTGCTGGCGTTCTACCTGCTGGTCGGCGGACGAACGTTCTGTGCGTGGGTGTGCCCCGTCAATCCGGTCACCGATGCGGCGGCGTGGCTGCGTCGCCGTCTGAACCTCAAGAGCGGCAGGGTGCCGGCCTCGAGCACCCGGCACTGGCTGCTCGGCTTCGTGCTGCTGGCCGCTTTCGCGACCGGCAGCCTCGCCTGGGAGTGGGTGAACCCGGTGTCGATGCTGCACCGCGGCCTGATCTTCGGCTTCGGCCTCGGGTGGGGCATCGTCGGCGGGATTTTCCTCTACGACCTGCTGATCGCTTCGCGCGGCTGGTGTGGCCACCTCTGTCCGATGGGGGCGTTCTACGGCTTGGCGGGCCGCTTCGCGGTGCTGCGCGTGAGTGCCGCGAAGCGCCGGGCGTGCGACGACTGCATGGACTGCTTCGCCGTGTGTCCCGAGCCCCACGTGATCCCCCCGGCGCTGAAGGCCGCTGGCCAGGACCACCCGGTCATCCTCGACCGCGATTGCACCAACTGCGGCCGCTGCATCGACGTGTGCGGCAGGAACGTATTCCGAGTTACGACCCGATTTGATAGGAGCGAGTCATGAAAAAACAGACCCGTAAGCTCGCGATGACTCTCGTCGTCGCGCTGAGCCTCGGCAGTTTCGGCAACATGGCGGCGTTCGGCCAGGGCGTCCAGTCGCTGCGGGGCGCCGGCATTGTCGGCAACGACCCCGCTCCCGCGAGTTTCCGCGTTGCCCCCGACGGCCCGCCGATCCCGCGCGACTACGTGCAGCAGCCGCCGCTGATCCCGCACAAGATCGAGGGCTACGAGGTCACGAAGAACTTCAACAAGTGCATGGACTGCCATTCCTGGAGCCGCTACCAGGAGTTCAAGGCGACGAAAGTGAGCCTGACGCACTTCAAGGATCGCGACGGCGGCGAACTCTCGAACATCTCGCCGCGGCGCTATTTCTGCATGCAGTGCCACATTCCCCAGACCGACGCGAAGCCGCTGATCGACAACACTTTCAGGCGAGCCGAAGGCCTGCGCTGATCCTCGGCGCCGAACGCACAGGGAACCGACATGACTCAGGACAACAACAAGGATCGCGGCCGCTTCTGGGTCCGCCTGCGGCGCATCGCGCTCGGCGGACTGGGGCTCGCCTTCGTCGCCGGTATCGTCTTCTGGGGCGGCTTCAACACCGTGATGGAGATGACCAACCAAGAATCCTTCTGCACCTCGTGCCACGAGATGAAGGAGAACGTATTCGAGGAGTATCGCAATACGATCCATTACCAGAACCGCACCGGAGTGCGCGCGACCTGCCCGGACTGTCACGTGCCCAAGGAATGGGGCCCGAAGATCGTCCGCAAGATTCAGGCATCGAACGAAGTGTGGCACCACCTGTTCGGCAGCATCGACACGCCCGAGAAGTTCGACGCCAAGCGCATGCAGCTGGCGCAGAACGAATGGCAACGCATGAAAGCCAACGACTCGCGTGAATGCCGCAACTGCCACAACTTCGAGTATTTCGACTATTCGGTGCAGGGGCGACGCTCGAATGCGGCGCACCAGGCGGGGCTCGCCGACGACAAGACGTGCATCGACTGCCACAAGGGCATTGCCCATTCGCTGCCGCCGATCGAGCAGGAAATCGGTGCCGGACGCGAAGCGGTCGCGCCCGACGTGTTCCATCCGCCGGCCGCGACGAAACCGCAGTGAGCGAGTTGCGGTGATCCTGAAGCGCGGTTTCGCTTCGCGTGGCGAAACCGCGCTGTTCGACCTTCAAGCAGCCTCCCGGAGCGCTCCGCTCTGTGGTTAAATCCACGCCCATGCTTTATGCCGCCGATCTCGCCTGTCTGAAGGGTGACCGCCTGTTGTTCCGTGGCCTCTCCCTGCAGGTGGCGCCCGGTGCAATGCTTCGGATCGCCGGCCCGAACGGCTTCGGCAAAACCAGCCTGCTGCGCATCCTGTGCGGGCTCGCGCATCCCGAAGCGGGCGAGATCCGCTGGAACGGCCGGTCAATCGCCAGCGATCGCGAATCCTTTCATCGCACGCTGCTCTATCTGGGCCACGCGCCGGCGCTGAACGATCTGCTCACGCCGCTCGAGAACCTGCGCTTCGCATGTGCCGCGGCGGGCGACGACGTCGACGAGGACGTTTGCGTCGACGCGCTCGTGCGTATCGGCCTGGCCGACCAGCTCGACCTGCCGGCGCGCGTGCTGTCGCAGGGCCAGCGCCGGCGCGTCGGGCTGGCGCGGCTTTTCCTCGGCATCCGCCGCAGCCTGTGGGTGCTCGACGAACCGTTCACCGCGCTCGACGCCGCAGCGGTCGCGGATCTCGCGACGACGCTGTCGGATCACTGCGCCGCGGGCGGCGTCGTGATCCTGACGACGCATCAGGATGCTCCGTTTGCCGTGCCGCCGACGGTGCTCGATCTCTCCGAGGTGGCCGCTTGAGCCGTACGCTGGGTCCGTTTGCCGCAGTGCTGCGCCGCGACCTGCTGCTCGCGTGGCGAGGCCGGGCCGACGTGCTGGTCACGCTCGCGTTCTTCGTCGTCGTGGTGTGCCTGTTTCCGTTCGGCGTCGGCGCCGAAACGAACCAGCTGCGTTCGATCGCGCCCGGCGTGCTGTGGGTCGCGGCGCTGCTCGCGACGCTGCTGTCGCTGCACCGCCTGTTCGCCCAGGATCACGCCGATGGCACGCTCGAGCAGCTGCTGTTGTCGCCGGAGCCGACCGTGCTGTGGGTCGTCGCCAAGATCGTCGCGCACTGGATCGCCACCGGCATGCCGCTCGTGCTCGTCGCGCCTGCGCTGGCCCTGCTGTTTGACGTGGAGCAAGGAGCGCTCGGAGTCCTCGTCCTATCGTTGGCGCTCGGCACCCCGATCCTGGCCCTGCTCGGTGCGGTCGGCGCGGCCTTGACGCTCGGGCTGCGCGGCGGCGGCATGCTGCTCGCGCTGCTGGTCCTGCCGCTGTTCGTTCCGGTGCTCATTTTCGGTGCCGGCGCGGTGGATTCCCACCTTTCCGGCACCGGCGCGGACGCCCATATCCTGCTCCTCGGTGGCGGGCTGCTCGGGGCGCTGGCGCTGGCGCCGGTCGCATGCGCGGCGGCGCTCAGAATCGCAGTCGAATGATGAAAGAGATGAAAAGACCTGAACGCGGCAAGAGCCTGTTTCGCTTCGCGGCCCCCCAGCTGTTCTACCCGCTCGCGGGCGCGCTGGCGCCGTGGTTCGCCGGCGCCGCCGCGGTGCTCACGATCATCGGGCTGTGGCTCGCGTTCTTCGTCGCCCCGACCGATGCGCAGCAGGGCGAGGTGTATCGCGTGATCTTCATTCACGTCCCAGCGGCGTGGATGTCGATGTTCGTGTATCTGATCATGGCGTTCTGGTCGGCGGTCGGACTGGTCATGAACACCCGCCTGTCGTTCATGATGGCCCGCGCACTGGCGCCGACCGGCGCGATGTTCTGTGTCGTCGCGCTGGTGACCGGCGCGCTGTGGGGCAAGCCGACGTGGGGCGCATACTGGGTGTGGGATGCACGGCTGACGTCGCAGCTGCTGCTGCTGTTCCTGTACTTCGGCTTCATGGCGCTGACCGAAGCGATCGAGGATCCGCGCCGCGCCGACAAGGCCGGCGCGATCATCGCGCTGGTCGGCGCCGTCAATGTGCCGATCATCTATTTCTCGGTGAAGTGGTGGAACACGCTGCACCAGGGGGCGTCGGTGAGCCTGACGAAAGCACCTTCGATGGCCGCGACGATGCTCGCGGGCATGCTCGTGATGGCGCTGGCGTCATGGGCCTACACGATCGCGGTGACCTTGTGGCGGGTGCGCCCGCTGATTCTCGAGCGTGAACGCCACGCCGAATGGGTCGCGGCCGAACTCGATGCGCTGGAGGGCAGGATCTGATGCAGTGGGAGTCATGGAGCGCGTTCTGGCAGATGGGCGGCGCGGCGCCGTTCGTATGGGGCAGCTATGGCATCACCGCGCTGCTGGTGGCTGGGGAACTGATCATGGTCATGCACCGTCGTAAGGACGCCCTGCGGCGTCTGCTGAGGCTGCGCCGCGCGAGGGCGGGCGGCGGCAGCGGGCGACGAGCTTTTGAGGAGATCGTTGAATGAAACCCCGTAGCAAACGTCTGCTGCTCGTGGCCGGCGCTGTCGCGTTGCTGGTCGGCGCGGTGGCGCTCGTGCTGAATGCGTTCCAGCAGAACCTGGTGTTCTTCCACACGCCGACCGAGGTCGCCGAAGGCAAAGCGCCCGTCGGTCGGGCGTTTCGCATCGGCGGCATGGTCGAAACCGGCTCGATCCGCCGTGCCGCCGATGGCGTGACCGTGCAATTTGCGATCACCGACACGGCGAAAGTGATCCCGGTCTCGTACAAAGGCTCCTTGCCCGACCTCTTCAGTGAAGGGAAGGGCGCCGTGGTGCAGGGCACGCTCGGTCCCGACGGCCAGTTCCAGGCGTCCGAAGTGCTCGCCAAGCACGACGAAAACTACATGCCGCCCGAGGCGCAGCACGCCGTCGACCAGGCCAAGAAAGCGGCACAGACGGTGGCCCAATGATTCCGGAACTCGGCCATTTCTCGCTGATCCTCGCGCTGGTGCTCGCGCTCGTCCAGGCAATCGTCCCGATGGTCGGCGCCAACCGCAACCGCATCGCGCTGATGGCGGTCGGGCGGCCGGCGGCACAGGGGCAGTTCCTCGCCATCGCGTTCGCCTTCGGCTGCCTGACCTGGGCGTTCCTCACGAGCGATTTCTCGCTGCAGCTTGCGGCAGTCAACTCGCATACCGACACGCCGCTGATCTACAAGATCACCGGCGTGTGGGGCAACCACGAGGGATCGCTGCTGCTGTGGGCGCTGTCGCTGTCGCTGTGGACGGTCGCGGTGACGGTGTTCAGCCGCAATTTGCCGGACGCGTTCATGGCGCGCGTCCTCGGCGTGCTCGGCTGGATCAGCGCGGGCTTCCTGTCGTTCACGCTGATCACGTCCAACCCTTTCGACCGCCTGCTGCCGGCGGTCGCGCAGGGACGCGACCTCAACCCGCTGCTCCAGGACGCGGGCATGATCATCCACCCGCCGCTGCTGTACATGGGCTACGTCGGCTTTTCGGTCGCGTTCGCGTTCGCGATCGCCGCGCTGCTCAGCGGCCGCATGGACGCCGCGTGGGCGCGCTGGTCGCGGCCGTGGACGACGGTCGCGTGGGTGTTTCTCACTGCCGGCATCGCGGTCGGGTCGGGCTGGGCCTACTATGAGCTCGGCTGGGGCGGTTGGTGGTTCTGGGATCCGGTCGAAAACGCGTCCTTCATGCCGTGGCTGCTCGGCACCGCACTGATCCATTCGCTCGCAGTGACGGAGAAACGGGGTGCGTTCCGCAGTTGGACGATTCTGCTCGCGATCAGTGCGTTCTCGCTGTCGCTGCTCGGCACTTTCCTGGTCCGCTCGGGCGTCATCACGTCGGTGCACGCGTTCGCGACCGACCCGCGCCGCGGCCTGTTCATCCTCGCGCTGCTGGTCGTCGTGATCGGCGTTTCGCTGACGCTGTTCGCGTGGCGCGCGCCCAAGCTCTCAGGCGGCGGCAGCTTCGGCCTCGTGTCGCGCGACGCGACGCTGCTCGGCAACAACGTCCTGCTCGCGGTGGCGACCGGTTCGGTGCTGCTCGGCACGCTGTACCCGCTGTTCCTCGACGCGTTGAACCTCGGCAAGATCTCGGTTGGGCCGCCGTACTTCGAAGCGGTGTTCGTGCCGCTGATGACGCCGGTCGTGGTGCTGATGGTGCTCGGGCCGTTCGTCCGCTGGAAAGGGGACGGCGTGGGGCGCGTGCTGCGGCCGCTGCTGCCGGTGATGGTTGCGAGCATCGCGATCGGGCTCGGCGTCGCGTTCGCGGTCGGGCACGTCACGGTGCGCACGGTGCTCGGTCTGGTGCTGGCGTCGTGGGTGCTGCTCGGCAGCGCCCGGCTGCTGGCGAGCCGCTTCGCCGAGCGTCGCGGCGCAAGCGCCGCGGCAGTGCTGCGCGGCATTCCAGCAGCGTGGTGGGGAATGTGGCTCGCCCACGTCGGCATCGGCATCTTCATCATCGGCGCGACGATGGCGGGCAGTCTCAACGAGCGTCTCGACGTCAAGATGCAGCCCGGCCAGACCGCACAACTCGCCGGCTACACGTTCACGTTCCGCGGTGTCGCCGACGCACCGGGGCCGAACTACGACGCCGCGCGGGCGACGATCGACGTGACGCGCAGCGGCATTCCGGTCGCGACGCTGCACCCGGAAAAGCGCTTCTACGTCGCGCAGCAGATGCCGATGACCGAGGCGTCGATCGACATCGGCCCGTTTCGCGATGTCTACGTCAACCTCGGCGACCGACTCGATGACGGCAGCTGGGTTGTCGGCCTGTTCTACAAACCCTTCATCAGCTGGGTATGGCTCGGCTGCTTGCTGATGGCGGTCGGGGGCGTTTTCGCGGCCTCGGATCGTCGCTACCGTCGCCTCGCCGAGCGTGAAGCCCCTGCCGGCGCGGCGCGCCGGACGACATGAGTAATCGACAATGAAAGCGAAGTTTCTCGTCCCCCTCGCGCTGTTCCTCGTGCTGGCGGGCTTTCTCGGCTACGGGCTGCAGCTCAATCCGCGCGAAGTGCCGTCGCCGCTCGTCGACAAGCCGGCGCCGGAGTTCCGCCTCGCGACGCTGGCGGCCCCCGACACCGCGCTCGGCGCCGCCGACATGCGCGGCGAAGTGTGGCTGCTGAACGTCTGGGCGTCGTGGTGCGTGTCGTGCCGCGAGGAGCATCCGGTGCTGATGGAACTCGCGCGCGACAAGGTCGTGCCGCTCGTCGGGCTCAATTACAAGGACACGCGCCCCGAAGCGATCGCCTGGCTCGAAGCGCACGGCGACCCCTACACGACATCGGTCGTCGACGCCGACGGGCGTGTCGGCATCGATTACGGCGTGTATGGCGTGCCCGAGACTTTCCTCATCGACCGGCAGGGCGTGATCCGCTACAAGCATATCGGGCCCGTTACCCGTGAGGCGGTGCGCGACGTGCTGCTGCCGAAGATCGCGGAGCTGGCGCGTGCGAGCTAGCTCCTTCCGGCATCTGCTGCCTTCGGCCGTGTCGGCCCTGATGTTCACGCTGATCCTCGCCGTCGCCGCGCCGCAGGCGTTCGCCGCCGACGAAGCCGCGCCGCTCGTGACCGACCCGCAGCTCGAAGAGCGTGTCATGGATCTGTCGCACAAGCTGCGCTGCCTGGTGTGCCAGAACCAGTCGATCGCCGAGTCGAACGCGCCGCTCGCGCTGGACCTGCGCAACCAGGTCCGCGAGCAACTGGCTGCCGGCAAGAGCGAAGAGGCAGTCGTCGATTATCTCGTCGCCCGCTACGGCGATTTCGTGTTGTACCTCCCGCCGTTCAAGGGCACGACGCTGCTGCTGTGGCTGGGGCCGGCGCTGCTGCTCGTCGCCGGCGCGGGCTGGCTGGGATGGCGCCTGCGCCGCCGCGCCGAGGAGGTCCGCAGCGCCCCGCACTTGACGCGTGACGAGCGTGCCCGCGCCCGCGCCCTGCTCGACGGCACGTCCCCCGGCACGTCCCCTTCCTCCGAGGAGCCCCGTTCGTGATTCCCTTCCTGATTCTGGCCACCGTGCTGGTGGCCGGCGCGTTGCTGCTTGTCGTTCCGCCGCTGCTCGGGGGCGGGAGCCGCGCGCGCGAACAGGCGCACCGGCAGCGCCAGGCCGAAACCGTGCTCGTCGTGCTGCGCGAGCAACTGGCAGAGCTCGAGGCCGAACATGCGGCCGGCCACATTGCCGAGGCGGACTATCAACGCTCGCGCGAAGAGCTCGAACAGCGCGCGCTCGAAGAGGGGCGCGCGGCTGAAGGCGGCGCCGATCTCCGCCCGGCTCGCAAATGGGCCGTCGCGGTGGTGGTCGCGCTGCCGGCGCTCGCGGTGCTGTTCTACCTCGCGCTCGGCGAACCGCGCGGGCTCGATCCGGCGCAGATCGCTGCGCAGGAGGAACACCAGATCACGCCCGAGCAGATGTCGGCGCTCGTCGCCCAGCTCGCGCAGCGCCTCGAACGCGAGCCGAACGATGTCGAAGGGTGGATGATGCTCGGCCGCTCCTACTCGATGACGAACGATCTGGAGGGGGCTGCGGCGACTTGGCGCAAGCTCGGCGCAAAAATCCCTGACCAGGCGGACATCCTCGCCGACTGGGCCGACTTGCTCGCCGGCGCGGCCGGTGGCAAGTTCGACGGCGAACCGGACCGCCTGATCCGTCGGGCGCTCGAACTCGACCCGGCTCACCTCAAGGCCCTCGCGCTCGCCGGCACGGCGGCGTTCCAGCGCGAGGACTTCGCCGCCGCATCCGCTCACTGGGAACGCATCCTCGCGAACATGGACCCCGGCGAAGGCGTTTACGGGGCAGTCGTCGCAAGCATCAACGAGGCACGTGCGAAGGGTGGCATGCCGTTGCTGGAAGCGGCAGGCCCGGGTGCGGCGCCGACGGGCGGCAGTGGCGGGAAGGGGCCGCGGAGGGGCGGTGCAGGGGCTGAAGAGGCGCTCAAGGTCAGCGGCCGGATCAGCATCTCCGCCGAGCTTGCCGCGCAGGTCGAAGCGGACGACACCGTGTTCGTCTTCGCCCGTCCGCTGGAAGGCGGGATGCCGGTGGCGGCGCTGCGCCTGCGCGCGGGCGACCTGCCCGCGTCATTCAGCTTCGAAAACGCACCGCGCATGTCGAAGGGACCGCTTCCGGCGCAATTGAGCATCGGGGCGAGATTGTCGAAGCACGGGGAGGCGACCGCCCAGGCAGGCGATCTCGAAGGGGAGCCGGTCAACGTCGCGCCGGATGCGGCGAACGTCGAGATCGTGATCGACCGGCTCCGCAACTAGCGCCGTCGCCCGCAAGAGGCGGGCGAACGGCGCCATTTCCGGGAGGACGTCACGGCGGGCGAGTGCCCGCGAGGCGGCCGCAACGGAGCGCATGGCACCCCGCGCGTCCGCCGCAATGGGACGAACTCAGGGACGAACTCAGGTCCCAGCGCAGCCGCAGCCGCCGCCACCGCCGCCACATCCGCCGGCGCTGCGCGGAGCCGGCTCGACCGGTGCGGGTTCCTGCGCGTTCAGCTGGACGGTGAAATCGATGACGATATTGCCCGGTTCGCGGGCGACGTAGTTGATCTTGATCTGCGAGCCATAACGCTGCTGGATCTGGCCGAGCAGCGGCAACGGGTCATGGTCGTTCACGAAACGCATCGTTTCCCCTTCTTCGAGGGACTCGAGGGCGCCGAAGATGGCGGCGTGGCGAAAACGCTTGGCGACGCCGCGGGCGTCGAACGGGAATACGGAACGGTCGATGATCGGCAGTTCATTCATGAAAGCATCCTCCGGGGTGGGGGTGGGTGCGGCAAGTGTCCGCTGGTTGGAAATGCTAGGGAGGCGCAAGCGCTGCCGCCTTGAGCAAGAACAAGAATCGTCTGTCGTCGGTGCGTGGCGAAACCCTTGGGCAGCATCGTTATCGGTTGGTTTCCGCCCGGTTCATGATGCCGGCCGCGGGTTCGGCGCCTGAAGTGGCAGGCGCATGTGGGCAGTGCGCTTTTCGCCGCGATCAGCGCGGCGAGCGTTCGTCTCGTGCCAGTCGCCATGCAGCTCCCGCTCGCGGCCGTGCGTTCAGCCGGAATATTCGAAACGTACCCGCTTGACGTTGCACAACAGCTCGTAGGAAATCGTCTTCGCGGCTTGGGCGATGCGGTTCACCGGGATGTTCGCGCCCCACAGCTCGACGCGGCTGCCGAGGCCGGCGTCGGGGAGATCGGTGAGGTCGATCGTCAGCAGGTCCATCGATACGCGCCCGATCAGGCGCGTGCGCACGCCGTCGACGGCGACCGGAGTGCCGTTCGGCACGCTGCGCGGATAGCCGTCGGCGTAGCCGAGCGCGACGAGGCCGACGCGGGTCGCGCGCTCGGCATGGAAGCGCCCGCCGTAGCCGAGTGGCGCGCCCGCCGGGATCTCGCGTAGCGCGACCACTGCGCTCTCGAGCGTCATCACCGGGTGCAGGCCGTTCGGCTCGTCAGGCATCGGATCGGCGCCGTACAACAGGATGCCCGGGCGCCCCCAGTCGCGGTGCGCCGCAGGCCAGCCGAGGATCGCTCCGGAGTTCGCGAGGCTGCGCGGACCGGGCAGCTCGCGCGTCGCGGTGTCGAATGCCGTGAGCTGTTCGGTCGTCGCGATGACTTGCGGTTCGTCGGCGCGCGCGAAGTGCGTCATCAGCGTGATGCCGGCAACCTTGCCGCTGTCCTTGAGGCGCTGCCACGCCGGGCGCAGCTCGTGCGACAGGAAGCCGGCGCGGTTCATGCCGCTGTTCATCTTGAGCCAGACTTCGAGCGGCAGCGCCGGCCGTGCATGGTCGATGATGCGCAGCTGCTCGGCATGATGGACGACGATCCACAGGTCGTGGCGGACCACTTCGTCGAGCTCGGCTGGGGCGAACACGCCTTCGAGCAGCAGGATCGGTTGGTCGATGCCGGCGGCGCGCAGTTCGAGTGCCTCCTCGAGGAACGCGACAGCGAAACCGTCGGCGTCCGCGGCGAGCGCCCGTGCGCACTGCGCCGCGCCATGGCCGTACGCGTTCGCCTTGACGACGGCCAGCGCGCGGCCCCCGTGCCGGCTGCGGGCGAGATGGTAGTTATGGCGCAGGGCGTCGAGATCGATCAGCGCGCGGGCGGGTCTCATGCAGTGAAGGCGCGGAGCCTGGTAGGCGACAAGACGCTACTTTGCCACAGCAGTGCCGCGTTCGTCGCTGCACGGCGGAGTGACCGGCGCGGGCCGCTCGTCATGCCGATGGCGGCCTCCCAGCCGGCACTTCGGCCGTCGATTCCGTGGTCGCTGCAACATTACGGTAATATTGCGCACCTTCCGGACCTTGCCTGCGCCCGGAAGCCGGCCTCCGGAGGGCCTGGTCATGCGTCTGCACCCACTCTTGAAGCCCCTCGCCTACCTTGCAGGCTGTCTCCTCTACGCCGTACCCGACTGGCTGACCGACGAGTTCGGGTCGGTCAGCATCGATCAGGTTCTCTATCATCTGAATCTCGGCACCGAAGGACTGCTGTCGAGCGACCCGGAACTGCTCGTGCGCTTCCTGTGGCGCGGCGTTGCGCTGCCAGTCGCCCTCGCGCTTGTGCTATGGACCCTCGACACGTACGTCCGCTACCTCCGCGCCCATCCCGAAGCCGTGCCGATGCGGGTGATCGGTCCGGTGATGCGCACGGCGCGCAGAGGGGGCGCGCGCGCCGGCGAGCTGTTGAGGAGGACGTTCCGGCGTGCGCTGCCGCATGCCCTGCCGCTGGTCGTGTTCGGCGCCGGGGCGGCGTTCTTCATCGACAGCTTCTCGCTCGCGAGCTACGTTCGCACCTATTTCGGCGAGGATTATTTTTCCGGATCGTATGTCGACCCGCGCCACGTCACGCTGCGCAAGGAGAAGCCGAAAAGTCTCGTCCTGATCTACGTCGAAAGCCTCGAGAACACCTACTCCGATCCGGCGCTGTTCGGGCGCGACCTGCTCGAGCGCCTCAATGCCTACAAGTCGCGGGCGATCACGTTCGACGATTATCGCCAGATGCCTGGCGCCCATTTCACGATCGCGGGAATCGTCGCGACGCAGTGCGGATTGCCGCTGAAGTCGGTGGCGCTGTTCGGCGGCAACACGCAGGGCGAGCAGATCGACCGCTTTCTGCCGCGGGCGCACTGCCTCGGCGACATCCTCGCCGGGGCAGGCTACACGAACGTGTTCCTGAACGGCTCGAGCCTCGTGTTCGGCGGGGTCGGCAACTTCTTCCGCGACCACCATTACGCAAAAGTGCTCGGCCGCGAAGAGTGGGTCGGCCTCGGTGAAAAACCGGAGACGATGAGCGGCTGGGGACTGCACGACGACGACCTGTTCCGCCGCGCGCGCGACGAACTGGGCGTCCTGATGAAAGCGAAACGGCCGTTCAACCTGACGGTGCTGACGATCGACACCCATCACCCCTACGGGCATCTGTCGTCGCGCTGCGCACGCGAAGGGCGCAGTGATTTCGATGGCATCGTCGAATGCACGGCGGGCCAGGTCGCCGACTTCATCGACCATATCGCCGCGAAAGGCTGGATGGATCGCGTCGCGATCGTCGTGCAGGGCGACCACCTCGCGATGGGCAACACGTCGTACGACAAGCTGGTTAGCAACCCGCACCGCACGATCTTCAATCTGCTGATCGGCGGCGACCGGAAGCTCGTGAAGAATACCGACGAGGTCACGCATTTCGACATGCTGCCGACGATGCTCGACCTCGTCGGACTGCGAGTCGAAGGGCAGCGCGCGGGGCTCGGCTACTCGGCGATCGGCCCGGTCACCGTCCCCCGCCCGGCCGACCGTCTCGCGCGCATGGAAGAGCAGCTGATGAACTACAGCGCGGCCTACCGCGAACTGTGGGAACTCCCTCCGACGCCCGACGGCGCCCCGATGCAGCTTGTCGTCCCCGATCATACGTCGACATCGCCGCTGGGTGATCCGCGCCAGCTCGCGCGCGTCCGCTGATTGCCGCACAAGTGGCGACGCCGGGCGGACGCCGCCCTCGCCTTCCGCTGCCGAATCGAAAGTCGCCTGTATGCGCAGATAAGAGCAAGTTTTCGAGGCGCGTAAGCCGGACGTAAGTCTCCAGGACTACTTTTCGTCTGTCCGGATGAAAATCCGGCCTGACTACCGTACGAGTGGAGGGAGACATGCAAAACGACATGGTGGCAAGAGTCATTGCCAATCCGAAGTACCAGCGCCTGGTGAAGTTGCGCACGTCATACGGCTGGCTGCTGACGGCGATCATGATGGTCGTCTACTACGGCTACATCGCGGTCATCGCGTTCAACAAGGAGCTGTTCGCGCAGCGGCTCGGCGATGGCGTCATGACGGTGGGCATTCCGGTGGGGTTTGGGGTGATCGTGTTCACGATCATCATCACCGGTATCTACGTGCGCCGCGCGAACTCCGAGTTCGACAAGCTGACCCAGGAAATCATCAAGGAGAGTGCCAAATGAGCGGCCGTTTCACGCATCTGGGCGCGGGGCTCGTCCTCGCGCTGCTGTCTGCTGCGGCGCTCGCCGCCGGGGGCGACCTCGGCCAGGCAGAGAAGCAGGCGACCAACTGGACCGCGATCGCGATGTTCGGCGGCTTCGTCGTCCTCACGCTGTTCATCACCAAGTGGGCGGCGGCGAAGACCAAGTCGGCAGCGGACTTCTACACCGCGGGCGGGGGCATCACCGGCTTCCAGAACGGGCTGGCGATCGCTGGTGACTACATGTCGGCGGCGTCGTTCCTCGGGATCTCCGCGGCAGTCATGGCCAACGGCTACGACGGACTGATCTACTCGATCGGCTTTCTCGTCGGCTGGCCGGTGATCACTTTCCTGATGGCTGAGCGCCTGCGCAACCTAGGCAAATTCACGTTCGCCGACGTTGCCGCGTACCGCTTCAAGCAGACGCCGATCCGCGCGTTCGCCGCGTCGGGGACGCTGGTCGTCGTCGCGTTCTACCTGATCGCGCAGATGGTCGGCGCCGGCCAGCTGATCAAGCTGCTGTTCGGCCTCGAGTACTGGATGGCGGTCGTCATCGTCGGTGCGCTGATGATGGTGTATGTGCTGTTCGGCGGGATGACGGCGACGACGTGGGTGCAGATCATCAAAGCTGTCCTGCTGCTCGCCGGCGCGTCGTTCATGGCCTTCATGGTGCTGCTGGCCTACGACTTCTCGCCGGAAGCGCTGTTCGCCGCTTCGACGCAGGTCAAGGAGCAGATCGCGCTGTCGGCCGGCAAGACTCCCGAGGAGGCGAGCATCATCGGCCAGGCGATCATGGGCCCCGGCTCGTTCATCAAGGACCCGATCTCCGCGATCTCGTTCGGCATGGCGCTGATGTTCGGTACCGCCGGCCTGCCGCACATCCTGATGCGCTTCTTCACCGTGCCGGATGCCAAGCAGGCGCGCAAGTCGGTGTTCTGGGCGACGACCTGGATCGGCTACTTCTACGTGCTGACCTTCATCATCGGCTTCGGCGCGATCGTGCTGGTGTCGACGAACCCGAGCTTCCTTGATCCGAACGGCGTCTTGATCGGCGGCGGCAACATGGCGGCTATCCACCTCGCCAATGCGGTCGGCGGCAACGTCTTCCTCGGCTTCATCTCGGCGGTCGCGTTCGCGACGATCCTCGCGGTGGTCGCCGGCCTGACGCTGTCGGGTGCCTCGGCGGTGTCGCACGACCTGTACGCGACGGTGTTCAAGAAGGGCAACGCGGACTCTGCATCGGAACTGCGTGTATCGCGGATGACGACCGTTGCGCTCGGCATCATCGCCGTCGTGCTCGGCATCGCGTTCGAGAAGCAGAACATCGCGTTCATGGTGTCGCTGGCCTTCGCGATCGCGGCATCGGCCAACTTCCCGGTGCTGTTCATGTCGGTGCTGTGGAAGGACTGCACGACGCGCGGTGCGACGATCGGCGGCTTCCTCGGCCTCATCACTGCGGTCGGTCTGACGGTCGTGTCGCCGTCGGTGTGGGAAGCGACGCTCGGCAATCCGAAAGGCTCGGCGCTGTTCCCCTACACGTCGCCGGCGCTGTTCTCGATGGCTGCGGGCTTCATCGGCATCTGGCTGTTCTCGATTCTCGACAACAGTGCGCGTGCGAAGGAAGACCGCGCAGGTTACCTCGCGCAGAAAGTGCGCTCCGAGACGGGTATCGGCGCTGCCGGCGCCTCGGGCCACTGAGCGGGGTCCACAACCCCCGGCCGTCACGGTGACGGGCGGCGGTGAATGGCAAAACGGCGACGACCGGAAGGTCGTCGCCGTTTTGCTTTTGCATGCCGCCTCGGCGCAGCGCCTCTTCAAACGTTCCCGCGTTCGCCCGCCGCATGCACCGCGACCCACACTGCGTCAGAGCTGGTCAAAGCGACGCGGTGACGGCAACGTGCCGGAATCGTCACCCAATCGCCGGCGTGCATCAACAACTGCCGGCCATCGGCGAACTCGAGCACCGCCTCGCCGCGCACCAGCATCACCCACTCGTCGTCGGGCTGGTCGTACCAGTAGCTTTCCGCACTCGCTGCCGCGTTCGACGCGATGCGCTCGATGCGTACTCGCGCATTGGCGAACAGCGTATCGAAAATTTCGGTGCCGCGTGCGGGCGGCGGCAAGTCGAACAGGTTGCCGTGGTCGGGCATGGTCTGTCACTTGCCCCGCTTCAGGTCGACGAGCGGCACGATGCCCGGCGGCAGGTCGAATTTCGGGCGGTTCGCTTCGGGTTCGGCCAACGGCACGCACGGTTTCAGCGTCGCGAGGCTGCGCACGGTGAGCTCGTGGTAGCAGCGCGTGCCGTCGACTTTCCAGTCCATTTCCTGCACGGTGAGTTCGCGGACCACTTTGGCCGGGATGCCCGCAGCGAGCATGCGCGGCGGGACGACCATGTCGGCCTTGACGAAGGCGCAGGCGGCGACGACTGCGGAGTCGCCGACGATCGCGTTGTCCATGACGACCGCGTTCATGCCGACGAGCGCATTGCGGCCGATACGGCAGCCATGCAGCACCGCGGCGTGGCCGATGTGGCCGTCCTCCTCGACGATCGTGTCGAGGTTCGGAAAGCCGTGCATCACGCAGTTGTCCTGCAGGTTCGAGCCCTGTTCGAGGATGATCCGGCCGAAGTCGCCACGCAGGCTCGCGAGCGGCGCGACGTAGCAGCGTGCGCCGACGATGACGTCGCCGATCAGCACCGCGTCGGGGTGGACGAAGGCGCTCGGATGGACGACCGGACGCAGGCCGTCGATTTCGTAGCAGGGCATCGTTTGAATCTCCCGGATTCGCAAAGGGGACAAGACCGCCGGAGGATGGCGCTCGGAGCGCGGTGTGCGGCGGCGCACGGCCGGCGATGCAAACGGGGCGCCGCAGCGCCCCGTTTGCACGGCGAGAGGCGTTACCTCATTCGACGTGATAGCGCCGCTGCACGACGCGGAAGCGGTTCGCGACGAAGGCGCTGTCGGCGTAGCTCGCATTGGCTGCGGGGTTCATGCCGACTCCATGATAGTCGGAGAACGCTGCCGACTGATTGACGAACACGGCGCCGGTCAGGTTGATCGACAGCGCCGCTCCGGCATGCATCGTCGCTGCGGTCATCGCGTCGAGCACCTGCGGCTTCGTCGAGTACACGCCGACCGTCAGTGCGCCGTGCTCGCGCACGATGCGCTCGGACAGCGCCACCGCGGCGTCGGCATCGGCGACGCGGACGACGAACGAGATCGGGCCGAAACGCTCGACCATGTAGCTTTTCTCGTCGCTCGCGTCGCAGGTCAGCAGCATCGGCGTGCGCACTTCCGCGTTCGGGAACTCGGGATGCTCGAGTTTGCGCGACGCGAGCACCACTTTGCCGTACTCGCCGGCTTCGTCGATGCGGCGCAGCGTGTCCGCGGACTGGATCGCCCCGAGCACCGCGGTCGCAACCGCCGGGTCCGCGAGCGTCTTGTCGATCGCCGCGGCGAGGTCGGCGGCGAACTCGTCGAAGCTCTTGTGTCCCTGGTCGGTGTCGATGCCGCCGGCCGGCACGAGGATCGCCTGCGTCGTCGTGCACATCTGGGCGGAATACAGGCACAGCGTGAACGCGAGATTGCGCAGCATCGCCTTGTACGCATCGGTCGACTCGACGACGACGTTATTGACGCCGGCCAGTTCCGCATACACCTGCGCCTGCCGCGCGTTGTCGATCAGCCACTCGCCGAACAGGTTGCCGCCGGTGAAGTCGATCGACTTGACTGCCGGGTGGGTCGCGAGCGCCTGCGTGTCTTCGCGCTTCGTGACGACCGCGAGGCTGACGAGGTTCGGGTCGAGGCCCTGCTCGGCAAGCACTTCGCGGGCGATTCGCACGGTGATCGCCGCCGGCAGGATCGCGTGCTCGTGCGGCTTGACGATCACTGGGTTGCCAGTCGCCAGCGCGGCGAAGAAGCCGGGATAAGTATTCCACGTCGGGAAAGTGCCGCAGCCGATCACCAGCGCGACGCCGCGGCCGACGATCTCGAAGTGCTTTTTCATCCGCAGCGGGGGATTCTTGCCCTGCGGCTTCTCCCATACCGTTTCAGCAGGGATGCGGCTCATCTCGTCCCACGCATAGGCGACCGCTTCGAGGCCGCGGTCCTGCGCGTGCGGGCCGCCCGCCTGGAAAGCCATCATCCAGCCCTGGCCGCTGGTCAGCATCACCGCGTGCGCGATCTCGAAGCTGCGCTTGTTCAGGCGCTCGAGGATCTCGAGGCAGACGCCGACGCGCCCTTCGGCCCCGAGCCGCTGCCAGCCGTCCTGGGCGGCCTGCGCCGCCCCGACGAGCGCCGACGGCGAGCACACCGGATAGCGCACGCCGAGATCGAGGCCGTAAGGCGAGCGTTCCGGCGCGTGCCGGCCGGTTTCGCCCGCCTGATCGAGCGGGAAATCCTGGCCGAAGCAGGCTTCGACTGCGCGCTTGCCGTCTTCATTGGCCGTTTCGCCATAAGCCTTCGGGCTCGGCATCTCGGGATATGGCGTCCAGAAGCCGCGCGTGCGGATTGCCTGGACGGCGGCGTCGAGCGTCGCGCGGTGTTTTTCGAACAGCGGATGGGTCATGGAACTCTCCTCTCGTCGGGATGGGATGCCGTCGCGCAGGGCTCTGCGTTCTGTAGTGCGCCGATGTTGCAGCGCGGCAAACTTGTCAAGCAAAAAACAGTTGTCTTTTGATCTGGGTCAAGATTACTATTGATTGACCGGTCGGTCAAACAACGCCAGCACCCCAATTCGACACTGGCAGGACGCGACCAGGACGCCGACAGAGTGCCACGCCGCACTCGGGCAAACAATCAGGAGAGCTGAATGAGCAACGAGCTTGACATGCAGGGAGAAACGATCCGCATGGAAGTCGTCGGCGGGGTCGC
This sequence comes from Aromatoleum buckelii, assembly GCF_012910785.2. Taxonomy (GTDB): domain Bacteria; phylum Pseudomonadota; class Gammaproteobacteria; order Burkholderiales; family Rhodocyclaceae; genus Aromatoleum; species Aromatoleum buckelii. The sequence continues at coordinate 548,194 of NZ_WTVH02000008.1, forward strand.
GACGCTGACGCTGAACCGGCCCGACCGGCTCAACAGCTTCACGAACCGCATGCACGAGGAAGTGCGCGAAGCGCTTGCCGCGGTGAAGGCGGGGCGCGACAAGGGCATCGTCCGCGTCCTCGTGATCACCGGCGCCGGGCGCGGTTTCTGCGCCGGGCAGGATCTCTCCGACCGCGCCGTCGCCCCGGGCGAAGCCCCGGTCGACCTCGGCGCCTCGGTCGAGAAGAACTACAAGCCGCTCGCGATGACGCTGCGGAACCTCGATCTGCCGGTCATCGCCGCAGTCAATGGCGTCGCGGCCGGCGCCGGGGCGAGCATCGCGCTGGCGTGCGACTTGGTGTTCGCCGCGCGTTCGGCAAGCTTCATCCAGTCGTTCAGCAAGCTCGGTGTCGTGCCGGACACCGGCGGCAGCTGGATTCTGCCGCGCCTCGTCGGCCCGGCGCGCGCGCTCGGCCTCGCGCTGCTCGGCGAGAAGCTCGGCGCCGAACAGGCCGAACAGTGGGGCCTGATCTGGAAATGCGTCGACGACGACGCGCTGATGCCGATCGTGCAGCAGGTCGCGGCGAACCTCGCGCAGGGTCCGACTTTCGGCTACGCGCAGACGAAGAAAGCGATCTGGGCGAGCTCGACGAACGACTTCGAAACCCAGCTCGACCTCGAGCGCAACATGATGACGGTGTGCGGCCAGTCGAACGACTATCGCGAAGGCGTCGCTGCGTTCATCGAAAAGCGCGCGCCGCGCTTCAAAGGGGACTAGGACATGAAACTCTCGTCATTCGCCGCAAAGGACGTCAAATGAAGGCGTTGAACAGGAACGTGAAAGTGCTCGTGATCGGCGCCGGCGCGATGGGCAGCGGCATCGCCCACGTCGCCGCGCGCGCCGGCCACACGGTGTATCTGTACGACGGCCGCCCGGAAGCGGTTCAGTCGGGGTGTGCCGGCATCGACAAGGACCTGCGCTACCTCGTCGCCAAGGGGCGGCTGCCCGAAGCCGAGGCGCAAGCGATCCGGGCGCGTGTGCTGCCGGTCGCGGCGCTTGCCGAGGCGCGCGACGCCGGGCTCGCGATCGAGGCGATCGTCGAGGACCTCGACGTCAAGCAGTCGTTGTTCAGGGACCTCGAAGCGCTGCTCGGCGAAGACGCGATCCTCGCGAGCAACACGTCGTCGCTATCGATCACCGCGATGGCCGCCGGGCTCGCGCGCCCGGGACGCTTTGCCGGACTGCATTTCTTCAACCCGGCGCCGCGCATGGCGCTCGTCGAAGTCGTCTCGGGCCTCGCGACCGAGCGCGCGATCGCCGACACGCTGCACGCGACGGCGCGGGCGTGGGGCAAGATTCCGGTGCATGCGAAATCGACGCCGGGCTTCATCGTCAACCGCGTCGCCCGACCGTACTACGCCGAAGCGCTGCGCGTGCTCGCCGAGAAAGCGGCGGAGCCGCAGACGCTCGACGCGATCCTGCGCGAAGGGTGCGGGTTCGCGATGGGGCCGTTCGAACTGATGGACCTGATCGGGCACGACGTGAACTTCGCCGTCACCCGCTCGGTGTTCGAGGCGTATTTCAACGATCGCCGCTTCGCCCCGAGCCTGATCCAGCAGGAGCTGGTTTTTGCCGGCCGGCTCGGGCGCAAGAGCGGGCGCGGCTTCTACGACTATGCGGAAGGCGCGGTCAGGCCGCCGGCGCGCAGCGAACCGGTGCGCAACGCCGAGGCGAAGATCGCCGTGGTCGGCGACATCGGCGCGGCGGCGCCGCTGATCGCGCGGCTCGAAGCGGGCGGCGTCGAAGTGCGGCGCGAAGCGGGCAAGGGCGGACGCGGCTGGATGAAGATCGGCGCGGCGTGCGTCGCGCTGTCCGACGGACGCACTGCGACTCGCCGTGCGGTCGAGGAGGAGTGCCCGAACCTGGTGCTGCTCGACCTGTGTCTCGACTTTGCCGCGACCGGGCGCATCACCGTCGCACGGGCCGACCAGTGCGGCCTCGGCGCGTTCCGCGCGGTCATCGGCACGCTGCAGAAAGCCGGCGTCAACGTGAGCGTCATTGACGACGTCGCCGGCCTGCTGTCGCTGCGCGTCGTCGCGATGCTCGCGAACGAAGCCGCCGACGCGGTGCTGTATGGCGTTGCCAGCGCCACCGACGTCGATACCGCGATGTGTCACGGCACGAACTACCCGAAAGGCGGGCCGCTCGCGTGGGCCGACCAGCTCGGCGCAGCGTTCATCGCCGAAGTGATCTCGAATCTCGCGGCGCATTACGGCGAAGAACGCTATCGCGTGTCGCCGTTCCTGCAGCGCAAGGCCTTCAAGGGAGAGCTGGTGCATGACTGAGGCGGGATTCAGGGATCTTGCCAACGGACTCGAGCCGCAGGCGCTGGCCGAACGGGTGCGCGACGGCATGTCGGAGATGGACCCGACGCTGAAGGGTTTCGGCATCGGCGTCGAAGCGATCGGGCCGGGCTACGCGAAGATGACGATGACGGTGCGCAAGGACATGCTGAACGGTTTCGGCATTTGCCATGGCGGTTTCATCACGCTGCTTGCCGATTCGGCGTTCGCGTATTCGTGCAACAGCTACAACGAAATGACTGTCGCGTCCGGCATCAGTCTCGACTTCATGGCGCCGGGCCGCCCGGGCGACGTGCTCATCGCCGAAGCGAAAGAGCTTTTCGTCGCCGGTCGCACCGGGGTCTATGACGTCAGCGTCGTCAACCAGAAAGGCGAGCTGCTGGCGATGATGCGCGGCAAGTCGTACCGTCTGAAAGGCCGGGCGGTCGTGGATTTGTGAATGACTCTTGATGTGGATCGGGGTGCGCGACGTCCGGTGGTGGCAACAATCGCGCTTCATCATGAAATCCACGCAGCCGAAAACCTTTGGAGGAGAGAACCATGCCAGTGAAGACGCCGTCGCCCGGTGATCTGGAGCCGATCGAGACCGCCAGCCGGGACGAACTGCGCGCGTTGCAGCTCGAGCGGCTGAAGTGGAGCGTGCGCCACGCGTATGAAAACGTGCCGCATTACCGCAAGAGCTTCGAGGCGAAAGGCGTCCATCCCGACGACCTGAAAACGCTCGAGGACCTCGCCCGGTTTCCGTTCACCGCGAAAGCCGACCTGCGCGACAACTACCCTTTCGGGATGTTCGCGGTGCCGCGCGGCAAGCTCGCCCGGGTCCATGCGTCGTCGGGTACGACCGGCAAGCCCACCGTCGTCGGCTATACGCTGAAGGACATCGACACCTGGGCCGATGTCGTCGCGCGCTCGATCCGTGCCGCCGGCGGGCGGGCCGGCGACATGGTGCACGTGTCCTACGGCTACGGCCTCTTCACAGGCGGCCTCGGGGCGCACTACGGCGCGGAGCGGCTCGGCTGCGCGGTGGTGCCGATGTCCGGCGGCCAGACCGAGAAGCAAATCCAGGTGATCCAGGACTTCAAGCCCGACATCATCATGGTGACGCCGTCGTACATGCTGACGATCCTCGACGAGATGGAGCGCATGGGCATCGACCCGAAGTCGACGTCGCTGAAGATCGGCATTTTCGGCGCCGAGCCCTGGACCCAGGGCATGCGCGAGGCGATGGAGGCGCATTCCGGGCTGGACGCGGTGGACATCTACGGTTTGTCCGAAGTGATGGGCCCGGGTGTCGCCAGCGAGTGCATCGAGAGCAAGGACGGCCCGGTCGTCTGGGAAGACCACTTCTACCCGGAAATCATCGATCCGCACACCGGCGAAGTGCTGCCCGACGGCGCCGAGGGCGAGCTCGTGTTCACGACGCTGACGAAGGAGGCGATGCCGGTGATCCGCTACCGCACGCGCGATCTGACGCAGCTGCTGCCGCCGACTTCGCGCAGCATGCGGCGCATGGCGAAGATCACCGGGCGTTCCGACGACATGCTGATCATCCGTGGCGTGAATCTCTTCCCGACGCAGATCGAGGAGCTGATCTGCCACATGCCTCAGCTCGCCCCGCAATACCTGCTGGAGGTCGACAAGAAGGGCCACATGGACACGCTGACCGTGAAGGTCGAGTTGGACCCGGACGCGGTCGTCGGCCGGCATCCCGGGCAGAAGGAAGCGGTCGGCGAGGAGCTCGCGCATCGCATCAAGACTCTTATCGGCGTCTCGGCGAAAGTGCAGGTCGGCGAGCCGTTCTCGATCGAGCGCGTGACGGTCGGCAAAGCCAGGCGCGTCATCGACCGCCGCCCGAAGGAATGAGCGCAACAATACCCATCAGAGAACCCGAATTTTCCGGCAGCGCAATCCTGCGCGGCCGGACATGAAGAAGGAGCACATTCGATGTACACACAAGCTCTGGATATTCCCCAGCAGAACACCGAAGCGAAAGGCCCGCGGACGATCGAGAACCCCGCCTACCAAGCCGAGTTCGACGCGAAGATCGACGCCGGCGGCTATATCGAGGCGAAGGACTGGATGCCCGAGTCCTATCGCAAGACGCTGGTGCGGCAGATCAGCCAGCACGCGCACTCCGAGATCGTCGGCATGCTGCCCGAAGGCAACTGGATCACGCGCGCGCCGACGTTGAAGAGGAAGGCGATCCTGCTCGCGAAAGTGCAGGACGAAGGCGGCCACGGGCTGTACCTGTACGCGGCGGCCGAGACGCTCGGCGTGTCGCGCGACGAGCTGCTCGACGCGCTGCACTCGGGCCGCGCGAAGTACAGCTCGATCTTCAATTACCCGACGCTGACTTGGGCCGATATCGGCGTCGTCGGCTGGCTCGTTGACGGCGCGGCGATCATGAACCAGATCCCGTTGTGCAAGTGCAGCTACGGCCCGTATGCCCGTGCGATGGTGCGCATCTGCAAGGAAGAATCCTTCCACCAGCGCCAGGGCTACGACCTCTTGCTGACGATGATGAAAGGCACTCAGGAACAGCGCGACATGGTGCAGGACGCGGTGAACCGCTGGTGGTGGCCGTCGATCATGATGTTCGGCCCGCACGACAAAGATTCGACGCATTCCGCACAGAGCGCGCGCTGGGGCATCAAGCGCATCTCGAACGACGACCTGCGGCAGAAGTTCGTCGACGCGACCGTCGAGCAGGCCAAGGTGCTCGGCGTGACGATGCCGGACCCCGAGCTGAAGTGGAACGAGGCGCGCGGCCATTACGACTTCGGCGCGATCGACTGGGACGAGTTCTGGAACGTCGTCAACGGCCACGGCCAGGGCAACGTCGACCGGCTCGCCGCGCGCGTCAAGGCCTGGGACGACGGCGCGTGGGTGCGCGAAGCGGCGCTCGAATATGCGCGCAAGCACGACGCCCGCGACAGCCAGGCCGCGTGAATCCCGATAACTATTCAAGCGGCAATCAAATACAACCGTTCGCCCTGAGCTTGTCGAAGGGCGCTGCCAAGGCTTCGACAAGCTCAGCCCGAACGGTATTGCCGGGTTAATAACCGACCGAAGAGCGGGCTGAGCCGCTCTCAACAGAGGAGATGGACATGGAACGCAAGGAATGGCCGCTGTGGGAAGTTTTCGTCCGCAGCCGTAACGGACTCGACCACAAACACTGCGGCAGCGTGCATGCGCCGGATGCGAAGCTCGCGCTGCAGGTCGCGCGCGACGTCTATACGCGCCGCCAGGAAGGCGTGAGCCTGTGGGTCGTGCAGGCCGACCACATCGTCGCTTCCGACCCCGACGCGAAGCCGGAGCTGTTCGATCCGGCCGAAGACAAGATCTACCGGCACCCGACGTTCTACCAACTGCCGGACGAAGTGAACCATATGTAAAGAGGGCGATGACGATGACCCAACAGATGACAAGCCCCGAACATATCGAATACGTGCTGCGCCTCGGCGACAACGCGCTGATTCTCGGCCAGCGCCTGTCCGAGTGGTGCGGCCACGCGCCGGTGCTCGAAGAGGACATGGCGCTCGCGAACATGTCGCTCGACCTGATCGGCCAGGCGCGCATGCTGCTCACCCACGCCGGCCGGCTCGAAGGGCGCGGTCGCGACGAGGATCAGCTCGCGTTCCTGCGCACCGAGCCGAACTACCGCAATCTGACGCTGTGCGAGCTGCCGAACCAGGACTTCGCCCGCACGATGGTGCGCAACTTCCTCTACAGCAGCTTCCAGAAGCTGCTGTGGGAACGGCTGATGACGTCGAGCGATGCCGAGCTGGCCGCGATCGCCGCGAAAAGCATCAAGGAAGCGCGCTACCACGCGCAGCACGCCGGCGACTGGGTGATCCGCCTCGGCGACGGCACGGCCGAATCGCACGCGCGGGCGCAAGGCGCGCTCGACTACCTGTGGCCCTACACGGCCGAGTTCTTCGCCGCGACGCCGGTCGACGACACGGTCGCGGCGGCCGGCGTCGGCCCGGCGTGGAGCGAACTGGAAACGGCGTGGGAAGCGCTCGTCCTGCCGGTGCTGGCCGAAGCGACGCTGACGGTGCCGGCGCGCACGCCGTTCCGTTCGTACGGCAAGTTCGGCCGCCACAGCGAGCACATGGGGCATCTGCTCGCCGAGATGCAGATCATGCAGCGCACCTACCCCGGCGCGCAGTGGTGAGCGGGGCGACGACCGCCATGCTGACCGAAACCCGTGCCTGGGAGGTGCTCGAAGCCGTGCCGGACCCCGAGATCCCGGTGATCTCGGTGACCGAGCTGGGCATCGTGCGCGAAGTCGTCGCGACCGCCGCCGGCCTGCACGTCGTCGTCACGCCGACCTATTCGGGCTGCCCGGCGACCGAAGTCATCGCGCAGAGCATCCGCGATGCGCTGGTCGCTGCCGGCGGCGGAGACGTGACGGTCGAGACGCGTCTTGCCCCGGCCTGGACGACCGACTGGATCACCGAGCCGGCGAAGGAAAAACTGCGCGCCTACGGCATCGCCCCGCCCGGCGGTGACGCGCCGGTCGGTCCGCAGCCGATCCGCTTCGTGCCGAAGAAGCTCGCATGTCCGCGCTGCGGCTCGACCGATTCGGTGCGCCTGTCCGAATTCGGCTCGACCGCGTGCAAGGCGCTGTACCGCTGCCGCTCGTGCCTCGAACCGTTCGAATATTTCAAACCGATCTAAGTCGCCCGAGAGCGGCCATGGAGACTCATTGATGACCCCCAGAACGCCGAAATTCCATCCCTTGAAAGTCACCGAAGTACGGCGCGAGACGCCCGAATCGGTAAGCCTGCGTTTCGAGGTGCCGGCCGAGCTCGCCGACGACTACCGCTTCGTGCAGGGCCAGCACCTGAACCTGAAAGTGCGGGTCGGCGAGGAAGAGATGCGCCGCTCGTATTCCATCTGCGCTGGTGTCGATGACGACGAATTGCGCGTCGCGATCAAGAAGATCGCCGGCGGCGCGTTCTCGACCTGGGTCAACGACAACGGCATCAAGGTCGGCGACGTGCTCGACGTGATGACGCCCGAAGGCCGGTTCCACACGCCGCTAGACCCGTCGCACGCGAAGCACTACGTCGCGTTTGCCGCCGGCAGCGGCATCACGCCGATCCTGTCGCTGATCAAGACGACGCTGCGCGCAGAGCCGAAAAGCCGCTTCACGCTGGTGTATGGCAACCGCCGCCAGGGCAGCGTGATGTTCGCCGAGGCGCTCGAGGACCTGAAGAACCGTTATCTGTCGCGCTTCACGCTGTACAACCTGTTCTCGCGCGAGGAGCAGGAAGTGCCGCTGTTCAACGGCCGGCTCGATGCCGCGCGCGTCGCCGCGTTCCTCGACACGCTGATCCCGGTCGATACCATCGACGAAGCGTTCATCTGCGGCCCCGGCGGCATGATCGACGAAGTGGAGGCGGCGCTGCACAAGGGCGGCGTCGCGCATGAGCATATCCATCTCGAGCGCTTCGGCGTGCCGGCTTCCGCGCCCGAACATCATGTCGAGCCGGGCGACGCGGCGCAGGCGAAAGTCACTGTGATCGCCGACGGTCTCAGGCGCGAGATGGAGTTCCGCGCCGAGGATCCGTCGATCCTCGACGTCGCGCTGCGCGCCGGCATGGACCTGCCGTATTCGTGCAAGGGGGGCGTGTGCTGCACCTGCCGGGCGAAAGTCATCGAAGGCAAGGTGCGCATGGACAAAAACTTCACTCTCGAGCAGCCCGACATCGATGCCGGCTACATTCTTACCTGCCAGGCGCATCCGCTGACCGAGCGGGTCGTGATCACGTTCGACGAGCGCTGAGCGCCCGCCGGCGACCCGGAAACGGACCAAACGGAAAAACAGCGCATGGCTCGAGGCAAGGCACCGACATTCGAACTGCAGCGCGCGACGATCCTCGACGCGGCTGCCGCGCTGTTCGCGCAGAAAGGCTTCCACAACGCATCGATGTCGGCGCTCGCGGAAGCCTGCGGCGTCTCGAAGCCTCTGCTGTACCACTACTACCGCGACAAGGAACACATCCTCTTCGACATCGCGGACAGCTACATCGACCGCCTGCTGGCGATCATCGACGGCGTCGTCGCACGCGGCCTCGACGACGACGCGCATTTCTCCGAGCTCGTCACCCGCTTCATGGAGGAATACGAGCACGCGCACGACCAGCACATCGTGATCGTCCAGGACGTGAAATTCCTGCAGCAGGAGCAGGCGGCGAAGATCGCCGCGAAGCAGCGCAGGGTGGTTTCGGCGTTCACCGACGCGATCGTGCGGATCGAGCCGGGCCTGAAGGGGCGCAAGCTCGAACGCCCGGTCGCGATGATCCTCTTCGGCATGATCAACTGGACTTTCACCTGGATGCGGACCGACGGGCGGCTCACGTTCCGCGACATGGCTCCGGTCGTCACCGGGATTTTCCTCAACGGCGTCAAAGGTTTCGTCGAACAGAGCGGCAGGGTCACGGCATGAGCGGCGAGCCTCGCAGGCTCGCTGCCGCCCCCATTCGGGCTGCTCTACCCGACATCGGGGAGCAGCGCAGCCCAAGGTGCATGTACGATGTGCGGCGGCGGTTTTCCGGGCGAGGCCCCGACTACCTGGTCAATTCGGCCGAGATGAGGAATTTTTGCTCGTCGACCACCGATTTGATACACAATAATCAGCCTGAGCAACAAAAAGTGTTGCACGTGGCCGGAACCCAGTCCGGGGTCGGCCGCTTATAAACCGAAGAGGAGGAGACACACATGAAGCTACGCACTTCAGTAATCGCGGTTCTCGGCATGGCTTTCGCGGCAGGTGCTGCTCACGCCGACATCAATGTCGGCGTTACCGTTTCTGCCACCGGTCCGGCTGCCTCGCTCGGCATCCCGGAAAAGAACACCATCGCGCTGATGCCGACAACGATCGGCGGCGAGAAAGTCAATTACATCGTGCTCGACGACGCTTCGGACACCACCGCAGCGGTGAAGAACACGCGCAAGCTGATTTCCGAAGACAAGGTCGATATCGTGCTCGGTTCGACGGTCTCGCCGAACTCGCTGGCGATGATCGACGTCGTCGCCGAATCCGGCACGCCGATGATCTCGATGGCTGCTTCGGCGCGCATTGTCGAACCGGTCGATGAAAAGAAGCGCTGGGTGTTCAAGACGCCGCAGAACGACGCGCAGATGTCGACCGCGATCGTCGAGCACATGACGAACAGCGGCGTGAAGACCGTCGCCTTCATCGGTTTCGCGGACGCCTACGGCGAAGGCTGGTACGAGCAGTTCTCGAGCGTCGCGGATGCCCGCAAGCTCAAGATGGTGGCCAACGAACGCTTCAACCGCAACGACACCTCGGTGACCGGCCAGGTGCTGAAGCTGATGGCGGCGCGCCCCGACGCGATCCTGATCGCCGGTTCGGGCACGCCGGCAGCGTTGCCGCAGAAGGCGCTGAAGGAGCGCGGCTACACCGGCAAGATCTACCAGACCCACGGCGTCGCGAACAACGACTTCCTGCGCGTCTGTGGCAAGGATTGCGAAGGCACGTTCCTGCCGGCCGGCCCGGTGCTCGTTGCGAGCCAGCTCGCCGACAGCAACCCGGTGAAGAAGAGCGCGATCGAGTACATCACGAAGTACGAGGCGGCACACGGCAAGGGCAGCGTATCGACGTTCGGTGCGCACGCCTGGGATGCCGGCGTGCTGCTCGCCGCGGCGGCGCCAGAAGCGCTGAAGAAGGCGAAGCCGGGCACCAAGGAGTTCCGTACCGCGCTGCGTGACGCACTCGAGAACGTGAAGGAAGTGCCCGCCGCGCACGGCATCTTCACGATGAGCCCGACCGACCACCTGGGTCTCGACCAGCGTTCGCGCGTGATGGTGCAGATCCAGAACGGAGCTTGGAAGCTCGTCCAGTAATCGGTCGGAAACACGCTGAAGCAGACCGGTTCGGCGGCGTCGTCGGGCGCCGCCGGACCCGCTTTCGATGCATCGGAGACAGACCGGGTCCCGCCTTGGCAGGTTCTGGTCCGGTAACGAGGTTTGTCCATGGATTTCCAGATAGCTCTGCTGCTCGGGCAGGACGGCATCACCAACGGGGCGATTTATGCGCTGCTCGCGCTCGCGCTCGTGCTGGTGTTTGCGGTCACTCGGGTGATTTTCATTCCACAGGGTGAGTTCGTGTCGTATGGCGCGCTCACGCTCGTCATGATCCAGGCCGGCGCGATTCCCGCGACGGTATGGCTGCTGCTCGGCGCCGGGCTGCTCGCGGCGGCACTCGACGTGCGGCTCGCGCTGCGCGCCGGCCAGCCCGGACGGCTCGTGCGGCTCGTCGGCTGGTACGTCGCTTATCCGCTGGTCCTCGTCGCGCTGCTGTACACGCTGCCCGTCAAGGACTTCCCGATGATCGCGCAGATCCTTTTCGCGCTGGCCGTCGTCGTGCCGATGGGGCCGCTGATGTACCGGCTCATCTACCAGCCGATCGCCGCCGCACCGGTGCTGGTCCTGCTGATCGTGTCGGTCGCGGTGCACGTTGCGATGGTGGGCCTGGGGCTGCTGTTCTTCGGCGCCGAAGGCTCGCGCACGCCGCCGTTCTCCGATGCGCGCTTCGAAATGGGTCCGGTCATGGTTTCCGGCCAGACGATCTGGGTCGTGGTCTCGTCGCTCGTGCTGATCGTCGCGCTCTACCAGTTCTTCGAGCGCACGCTCTACGGCAAGGCGTTGCGGGCGACCGCGATCAACCGGGTCGGCGCGCGGCTGATGGGCATTTCGCCGGCGCTCGCGGGGCGGCTCACGTTCTTCCTCGCCGCGCTGATCGGGGCTCTGTCGGGCGTGCTGATCGCGCCGATCACGACGATTTATTACGACACCGGCTTCCTGATCGGCCTGAAAGGCTTCGTCGCTGCAATCGTCGGCGGGCTCGGAAGTTATCCGCTGGCGGCTGCGGGCGCACTGCTGGTCGGCCTGCTCGAAGCGTTCAGCTCGTTCTGGGCAAGTGCCCACAAGGAAGTGATCGTGTTCACGTTGATCATCCCGGTTCTGTTGTGGCGTTCGCTCAGAGGCCGCCACGTGGAGGAGGAGGAATGAAACCGATGTTCTCCCCGCGCCTGATTCTCGGCGTCTTTCTCGCGGTGCTCGCGGTGGCCCCGCTGGTGCTGTCTTCGTTCTACGTCACGCTCTTGAACTACATCGGCCTGTATGCGCTGGTCGCGCTCGGTCTCGTGCTCCTGACCGGTGTCGGCGGCCTGACGAGCTTCGGCCAGGCCGCTTTCGTCGGCCTCGGCGCCTACACCACTGCGGTGCTCACGACAGCGACCGAACTGCCGGGCTGGCTCGCGTGGGCGGGCGGGTCGCCGTGGCTCGCGCTCGTCGTCGGCCTGGTCTTCACCGCGGTCGTCGCGCTGGTGCTGGGCTCGCTGACGCTCAGGCTGTCCGGGCACTACCTGCCGCTCGGGACGATCGCCTGGGGCATCAGCCTCTACTTCCTGTTCGGCACGCTCGACACGCTGGGTGGCCACACCGGTCTTACCGGCGTGCCGCCGATCACGGTGTTCGGCTTCGAACTCGACCGCGGCGAAGAGCTGTTCTACCTGATCTGGCTGTTCCTGCTGGCGGCGATGCTCACGACGCAGAATCTGCTCGACTCGCGTGAAGGGCGGGCGATCCGGGCGCTCAAGGGCGGCATGGTGATGGCCGAGGCGATGGGCGTGAACACCGCGCGCTCGCGGATGATCATCTTCGTCATCGCCGCGCTGCACGCCTGTGCGTCCGGCTGGCTGTACGCCCACCTGCAGCGCTTCGTGAACCCGACGCCGTTCGGCCTGCACATCGGCATCGAGTACCTGTTCATGGCGGTGGTCGGCGGGGCGGGCCAGGTGTGGGGCGCGCTCGTCGGCGCCGGCGTGATCACGATCGCCAAGCAGTGGCTGCAGGACGTGCTGCCGAGAATCTTCGGCCAGAGCGGCAACTTCGAGGTGATCTTCTTCGGCCTGATGATGGTCATCGTGCTGCAGCGGGCGCGCGACGGTCTGTGGCCGCTGCTGGCCCGGCTCGTGCCGGTGCGCGCGACACGCCGCGAACTCGACGCCGCCGCCGAGGCGCTGCCGAGAAAGCCGTTGCCGGCCAAGGGCGAAGTGATCCTCGAGGCCAAGGAGGTCACGCGGCGCTTCGGCGGCCTGGTCGCCAACAACAACATGAGCCTGTCAGTGCGCGCCGGCGAGATCCTCGCGCTGATCGGTCCGAACGGTGCGGGCAAGAGCACGATGTTCAACCAGATCTCGGGCGTCGATACGCCGACTTCGGGCGAAGTGCTGTTCCTCGGTCGCGCGGTGGCCGGGCGCGACTCGCGCGAGATCGCGCGCATGGGCATGAGCCGCACGTTCCAGCACGTGAAGCTGCTGCCGACGATGACGGTGCTGGAGAACGTCGCGATCGGCGCGCACCTGCGCGGCGACAAGGGCGTGCTGTCGTCGGCGTGGCGGCTCGACCGCAACGAGGAAGCGCGGCTGCTGAACGAGGCGGCGCGCCAGATCGAGCGGGTCGGACTCGCCGAGCACATGTTCGATGCGGCCGGCAGCCTCGCGCTCGGCCAGCAGCGCATCCTCGAGATCGCCCGCGCGCTCGCCGCCGACCCCTGTCTGCTGCTGCTCGACGAGCCGGCCGCGGGCCTGCGCTTCAAGGAGAAGCAGGCGCTCGCGGAGTTGCTGAAGAAGCTGCGTGGGGAAGGGATCGGCATCCTGCTTGTCGAACACGACATGGACTTCGTGATGGGCCTCGTCGATCGCGTCGTCGTCATGGAATTCGGCGAGAAAATCGCCGAGGGCCTGCCGGAAGACGTGCAGCGCAATCCGGCGGTGCTCGAAGCCTATCTCGGAGGCGTCGAATGAACGCGAACATCCACGGCAGCAACCTGATCCTGAAAACCGTGCTGGAAGTGCGCGACCTCACCGTGTCGTACGGCAAGGTCGAAGCGCTGTCGAACGCAAACATCAAGGTCGGCGAAGGCCAGATCGTCACCGTCATCGGTCCCAACGGTGCGGGCAAGACGACGATGCTGTCGGCGATCATGGGATTGCTGGAGTCGCGCGGCAAAGTCGACTTCGACGGCACGATCGAAGGCGTGCCGGTCGTCGAGCGCATGGTGGCGCGCGGCATGAACCTGGTGCCGGAAAAGCGCGAGCTGTTCGGCGAAATGACCGTCGAGGACAACCTCGTCCTCGGCGCGTTCCAGCGTCATCGTTCGGGGCACCGCGACCACGCGCAGACGATGGAAGAGGTCTACCAGCTGTTCCCGCGCCTGCGGGAGCGACGCAGCCAGCTCGCGGGCACGCTGTCCGGCGGCGAGCGCCAGATGCTCGCGGTCGGCCGCGCGCTGATGGCCAAGCCGAAGCTCCTGATGCTCGACGAGCCGAGCCTGGGCCTCGCGCCGCTGATCGTGCGCGAGATCTTCCGCATCATCGGCGAGCTGCGCCGCCGCGGCGTGTCGATCCTGCTCGTCGAGCAGAACGCGCGCGCCGCGCTGCAGGTCGCCGACTACGCGTACGTGCTCGAGACCGGCGAGATCGCGATGGAAGGCCCGGCGCGCCAGCTTGCCGACGACCCGCGCGTCATCGAGGCTTATCTCGGCCTCGGCGGCAAGCATCAGGAAATGCTGTCGACCTGAGTGCGGGAGGTGCGACGGCGGCACTCCGGCGTCCGTCGCACCCGGCAGTCATGCTCTTGGCCATGAGTCGAAAACAGGCCCGGGGCAGCGCCTGCGCAGTGGCGCATCGCCCGCGAATGCTGGCAGAATGACCGCGGTTCGAATTTTCGATTCCCGACCCAGGAGGCACCGTGAATTCCCGTCTGCTTGAACCCGTTCGCCTCGGCGCGCTGGAATTGCCGAACCGTGTCGTGATGGCGCCGCTGACGCGCTGCCGCGCCGACAATCCTGAATTTGCCCCGACCGAGTCGACGGCGCGCTATTACGCACAACGCGCGAGCGCGGGCCTGATCGTGTCGGAGGCGACGATCGTCTCGGCACAGGGGCGCGGCTACCCCTATACGCCCGGCATCTGGTCCGACGCCCAAGTCACCGGCTGGCGGGGCGTGACCGACGCAGTCCATGCCGCGGGCGGGCGCATCGTCTGCCAGCTGTGGCATTGCGGGCGCCTGTCGCTGACCGAATTCCACGACGGTGAACTTCCGGTCGCCCCTTCCGCGGTCAATGCGGAGTGGAAAATGTTCTCGGCCCAGGGGCTGAAGACGACGCCCACGCCGCACGCCCTGAGCCGCGAGGAGATCGCCGCGATCGTCGCCGACTTCGGCCGTGCTGCCCGCAATGCGGTGCTGGCGGGCTTCGACGGCGTCGAGATCCATTCGTCGAACGGCTATCTGATCCACCAGTTCTTTTCGCCGCTTGCCAACCGGCGCGACGACGAATACGGCGGCAGCCACGCGAACCGTGCGCGCTTCTTCTTCGAAGTGCTCGACGCGGTGGCCGCCGAGTGGTCGCCGTCGCGCATCGGCTTCCGGCTCAATCCGATGATGAACCGCTTCCATGGCATGCGCGTCGACGAGGACACGCTGCCGATGTTCGAGTACGTCGTGCGTCGTGCCAATGCCCATGAGCTGGCCTATCTGCATCTGACCGAGCCGTATCTGCCGAACCAGCTCGACGGCGCGGTCGGCGCGATCGACGACGTGACGCGCCATTTTCGCGACATCGCGACAATGGCAATCGTGACGAACGGGGGCTTCGACCAGGCACGCGCCGAAGCTGCGCTGGCTGCGGGAATCTGCGATGCGGTCGCGTTCGGGCGCCCATACATCTCGAACCCGGATCTGGTCGAACGCTTCCGTGCGGGTGCGCCGCTGAACGAGTGGGATGCCGATACCTTCTATCAGGGAGGCGACCGGGGCTATATCGACTATCCTACGCTGGGTGGATGACGATTTTATGGCGATGAAATCGCTGTTTTTCGTGTTGTATCCACGTTCCGGGCAAATCCCCGGTGACCGCGACGGTGCTAGAATCCGCGCGGTAAAGCTGCAATTCTGTACCACACACACACCAATCGAGGATAAGCATGAACAAAGGTGAATTCGTCGAGGCCTTGGCCGACCGTCTGGATGTTTCCCGTGCGCAGGCCGACCGGGCCCTGTCGACCGTGCTGGATATCATCGTCGAGCGCATGGCTGCCGGCGAAAAAGTTGCCTTCACAGGCTTCGGCTCTTTCGAAGTGTCCGAACGGGCGGAGCGCACCGGGCGGAACCCGCAGACCGGCGCCTCGATCAAGATCGCCGCGTCGCGCGTGCCGAAGTTCTCCGCCGGCGCTACGTTGAAGACCGCAATCAACAGCAAGTAAGACGCTCGGCTTTTTCATGCCGCAGCAGGACCCGGCGCCTCCTGGCGTCGGGTCCTTCGTTTTTCTCTTTCCCGGATAGGGAAAATCAGGTACCATTCGCGTCGTTGTGCAATGCAGCAGTCGGTCTTTTTTCAGGTCTATCTCGCGGGATCAGGATTCCGCGGACCCAGCCGAGGGACTGTATCCACAGCCCCATCGCCCCCGACCCTCCCGTCGAAACCCATTCGTTCTTCTGATCGTATGGCATCGCGAATGCCGGTTGGTGCCGATGCGCGGTCGATTTCCGCCTGTTTTCCCGGCGGAATCCGGCCGGCCCAAGCCCATCGCGCGCTTGCCGCCACCGCGTCCCCTATGGGACGGTGCGATGCTTTTTCATTTGCCCGTTCACCCGGGCATCGATTCGGCACGACCATCCGTTGTGCCGGACATACAAGGAAGAACCCATGACGTTCCAGGAACTCGGCCTCCACGAAGCCCTGCTTCAAGCCATCGCAACTACCGGTTACACGGTCCCGACTTCGGTCCAGGAGCAGGCCATTCCCGCCGCGCTCGCGGGGGCCGACCTGATGGTGTCCTCGCATACCGGCAGCGGCAAGACCGCCGCTTTCACGCTTCCGAGCCTGCACCGCCTGATCGACCGCAAGCCGGCCCCCGGTGCCGGTCCGCGCGTGCTGGTGCTGACTCCGACGCGCGAGCTGGCGCAGCAGGTCGAAAAAGCGGTCAAGACTTACGCTCGCAACCTGCGTTACCTGAACACTGCGTGCCTCGTCGGCGGTGCGCCGTTCTTCGCCCAGGCGAAGCTGCTGTCGCGCCCCGTCGACGTCGTGGTCGCGACGCCCGGCCGCCTCATCGATCACCTCAACCGTCGCAAGCTCAAGCTGTCGGACATCGAAGTGCTGGTGCTCGACGAAGCCGATCGCATGCTCGACATGGGGTTCGTCGAGGACATCGAAACCATCGTCGCCGCGACCCCGGCGAGCCGCCAGACGCTGCTGTTCTCGGCAACGCTCGACGGCGTGGTCGGCAACCTCGCGCGCAAGATGACGCGCAATCCGCAGCGCATCGAGATCGCCGCGACGGTCGAGAACCGCGCGAACATCGAGCAGCGTCTGCTGATGGCCGACAACATCGTGCACAAGAACCGCCTGCTCGAATCGCTGCTCGGCGGCGACGACCTGCAACAGGCGGTCGTCTTCACGGCGACCAAGCGCGGGGCCGAGGAAGTGTCGCTGAATCTGCAGGAAAAAGGCTTTTCGGCCGCTGCGCTGCATGGCGACATGCATCAGACGGCGCGCAACCGCACGCTGGACAAGCTGCGCCAAGGCCGCATCGGCGTGCTCGTCGCGACTGACGTCGCAGCGCGCGGCATCGACGTCGCCGGCATCAGCCACGTGATCAACTTCGACGCACCCCGTCAGGTCGAAGACTACGTGCACCGCATCGGCCGCACCGGTCGAGCCGGGCGCGACGGCATCGCGATCACGTTCTCGGGGCCGCGCGAAATGGGCATCATCCGCGCGATCGAGCGCTTCACCGGCAAACAGCTCGCGGTGCACGTGATCGAAGGCCTCGAGCCGACGCAACGCCCGTCGTCGCCGCGTCGCGCGCCGGCCGGTGGCAAGCCGGGCTTCGGCGGTCGTCCGAGCGGGTCGTCGTACGGTCGTGAAAGCCGTGACAGTCGTCCGGGCGCCGGCAAAGGCTGGTCCTCGGAGTCGCCGTCCGGAAGCCGCGCCGGCTACGGTCGTGACGGTGGCGCCGGCCGCAGCGAAGGCAGCCGCTTCGGCGGTGACCGGCCGGACGGCGCCCGCCGCCCGCGTCCGGCTGCGCGCGGCTGAACGACCGATCGGGACGGCCACCCAAGGGCCGTCCTTGTGACGAGGGTGCGTGGCGGGTGAGCCGCTCGCGCACCTCGGGGTGCAACCGGAGCGATCGCTCCCCTTGTAGGTCGAAATGAAAAAAGCGCGGAACCGCAACATTGCGGTTCCGCGCTTTTTTGTTTTTTTGCGCCCCGTCGGGTCCCGTGGTCGCAGCGGGTGCGCGTCCCGGGCGGACCGAACCCTGCTGCCGGATCCGGCGCCGCCCGCTTCAGCTGCGGCCGGCGCCGACTTCGGTGGCGCGCAGCTGCGCCGCGAGCTTGTCGAGGACGCCGTTGACGAAACGGTGGCCGTCCGTGCCGCCGTAGCCTTTCGCCAGCTCGATCGCCTCGTTGATGATGACGCGATAGGGCGTGTCGAGATTGTGCTTGAGTTCGTGCGTCGCGAGCAGCAGGATGGCGCGCTCGACCGGCGACAGTTCATGCACGGCGCGATGGATGAACGGCGCGAACTCCGCCTGCAGGTCGTCGACGTTGTTCAGCGTGCCGCGCAGCAGGCTGATGAAAAGCTCGCGGTCGGCCTTGTCGAAACCCGAGACCTGGCTGACATGTTCCTCGATGAGCGGCATCGAGTTGGCCGAAAGCAGCCACTGGTAAATCCCCTGCAGCGCGAATTCGCGCGCCCGGCGGCGGGCAGCCTTGCCGCTCATTGGAGCTGCTTCAGCAGCTTGGCCATCTCGATCGCGGTGCGGGCGCAGTCGGCGCCTTTTTCCTGCATCCGCGCGAGGGCCTGGTCGTCGTCTTCAGTCGTCAGCACGCCGTTGGCGATCGGCAGGCCGGTGTCGAGCCCGACCCGGTTGATGCCGCTGCCCATTTCGTTCGACACCAGCTCGAAGTGGTAAGTCTCGCCGCGGATCACCGCACCGAGCGCGATCAGCGCATCGAAGCGCCCGCTGCGCGCCATCGCCTGCAGCGTCAGGGGGATTTCCAGCGCCCCCGGAACGGTGGCGATGCGCATCAGCTCCGGCGACACGTTCAGGCGCAGCAGCTCGGCGGTGCACGCGGACAGCAGGCCTTCGCAGACGTCCTGGTTGAAGCGGCTCATGACGATGCCGACGCGCAAGCCGCGGCCGTCGAGGTCGGTTTCGAATTCGGGGATGTTGTCGTAACGGGCCATGTTCGATTCTTCAAAGACAAAAAAGCCGGCAGCACGGTCGCGATGCGCGACGGCTCCGGCGCGGAAGGTTCAGGGTAACACCCTCAGGGGCGCTCGACGAAGCCGGTGATCTCGAGACCGAAGCCGGCCATGCTCGGGATCTTGCGCGGGCTCGCGAGGAGCCGCATCTTGCCGACCTTCAGGTCGCGCAGGATCTGCGCGCCGACGCCGAACAGGCGCGCGTCCCATTTCGCCGCGAGCGAGGGGTCGCCACGCAGGCCGGCGAGCAACTCGCTGCCCGATTGCGGCCGATAGAGCAGCACGATGACGCCCTGTTCGGCTTCGGCCAGGCGCGCCATCGCCTGGTTGACGGGAAAAGTGTGACGGCCGCTCTCAGGATCGATGAAATCGACGACCGAGATCGGCTCGTGTACGCGCACCAGGGTTTCGCGCTCGGGGCGGATTTCGCCGTGAGAGAGCGCAAAATGCACTTCGCCGGTTGTCTTGTCTTCGAACGCGGCGAGCCTGAAGCGGCCATACGGCGTCTCGACGTCCTTTTCGGCGACGCGTTCGACCAGGTGCTCGTTCGCGGAACGGTACTCGATGAGGTCGCGGATCGCCCCGATCTTCAGGCCGTGCTCTTTCGCGAACTCGACCAGATCCGGCAGCCGCGCCATCGTGCCGTCGTCCTTGAGGATCTCGCAGATCACCGACGCCGCTTCGAGTCCGGCCAGCGCCGCGAGATCGCACCCCGCTTCGGTGTGGCCGGCGCGGATCAGCACGCCGCCTTTCTGTGCCATCAGCGGGAAGATGTGGCCGGGCTGCACGATGTCGGCCGGCTTCGCATGCCGCGCGACGGCCGCCTGCACTGTGCGTGAGCGGTCCTGGGCGGAAATGCCGGTCGTGACGCCTTCGGCGGCCTCGATCGAGGTCGTGAAAGCGGTGCCGTGCGGCGAGCGGTTGTCGCGCACCATCAGGTGCAGGTCGAGCTGGCGGCAGCGCGCTTCGGTCAGCGTCAGGCAGATCAGCCCGCGGCCGAATTTCGCCATGAAGTTGATCGCTTCCGGCGTCACGTGTTCGGCGGCGAGCACGAGGTCGCCTTCGTTCTCGCGGTCTTCCTCGTCGACGAGCACGACCATGCGGCCGGCGCGGATGTCCTCGACGATCTCGGTGATCGGGGCGAGTGCGCTCGTGCCGGCGCCGGGCCGTCCCAAGCCGGCGCGTTCCCCCTCGGGGGGCAGCGAGCCCGATTGCGGGCGAGCGTGGGGGTTGTCGATCATTGTGCGGACTCCTCGCGCCACGCCAGCATGCGTTCGACGTAACGGGCGATGAGGTCGATCTCGAGATTGACGCGGCTGCCTGCGGCGAGGTGCTTGAGATTGGTCACGGCGACGGTGTGCGGGATCAGGTTGATCGAGAATTCGCGGGCTTCGACGCGGTTCACCGTCAGGCTCACGCCGTTGACGGTGACCGAACCTTTCTTCGCGATGTAGCCGGCGAGCGCCGCAGGCGCACGGATCACGAGGTCGTGACTCTCGCCGACCGGCGTGAAGCTCACGACTTCACCGACGCCGTCGACGTGGCCGGTGACGAGATGGCCGCCGAGCCGGTCGGCGAGGCACAGCGCTTTCTCGAGATTGACTTCGTTGCCGGCGGTGTCGAGGCCGGCGGTGCAGTTCAGCGTTTCACGCGACACGTCGAACTGCACGCGGCTGCCGTCGAGCGCGACGACGGTCAGGCAGACGCCGCTGTTCGCGATGCTGTCGCCGATCTGCACGTCGGCGAGGTCCAGCCCGTCGGCATCCACGGTCAGGCGCACGCCGTCCTGGAGAGGTTCGATACGTTCGATTCGGCCGCAGGCGGCCACGATTCCGGAAAACATGATGGAGGGACGGGCAAGTGGGGAAGCAGCGATTGTAGGCGAAAGTGGGCGAAAAACGGTGGATTGCCAATCGCTTCCCGCCGCAGCCTCCTCCCGCCGGGTTCAGCGCAGCGCACGGTCGAGCAATTCGCCGAACGGCTCTGCTGCCATGAATCCGACGACTCGCAGGCCTTCGCGCTCCTTGCCGTCGCGATCGAAGAAGATCGTTCCCGGCGGACCGAACAGCGTGAAACGCTTCAGCAGCGCCTTGTCGTCGTCGCTGTTCGCGGTGACGTCGGCTTTCAGCAGCAGCATGCGGTCCATGCGCGCCTGCACCGCGTGGTCGCTGAACGTGAAGCGCTCCATCTCCTTGCACGACACGCACCAGTCGGCGTAGAAATCGAGCATCACCGGTCGATCGGCCGACGCGAGGCGCGCGTCGAGCTCGGCGACGGACGCGACTTTCTCGAAACGCGGCGCAGTCGCGACGGACGCCGACGCTTCGGCTCGCAGCACCGCGAGCGGCTGCAGCGGGTCGCGCGAGCCGGCCAACGCACCGACGAACATCGCCGCCCCGCCGATCAGCATGACGACGCCGGTGCCTTTCCAGAAGCGCGCCCAGCCTTTCGCGTGCACCGGCAGCGGGTCGATCGCGTGCAGGAAGATGCCCGAGAACAGCAGCAGCGCCGCCCACGCGAGCATCGTCACGAGGGGCGGGACGACCGGCGTCAGCAGCCACACCGCGACAGCGAGCAGCATCACGCCGAACGCTTTCCTGACGCCTTCCATCCACGGTCCGACTTTCGGCAGCACCGAGCGCGCGGCGACACCGACTGCGATCAGCGGCGCGCCCATGCCGAGTGCCATGACGAACAGCGCGACTCCGCCGAGCGTCGCGTTGCCGGTCTGCGCGATGTAGAGCAGTGCCCCGGCGAGCGGTGCGGCGACGCACGGCCCGACGATCAGCGCCGACAGCACGCCCATGACCGCGACGCCGCCGAGACTGCCGCCTTTCTGGTGATTCGCGGTCGAGCTCAGGCGGCTTTGCAGCGCGCTCGGCAGTTGCAACTCGTAGAAGCCGAACATCGACAGCGCCAACAACACGAACACCAGCGCGAAGGCGCCGAGCACCCACGCGTTCTGCAGCGCCGCCGATAGCAGCGTGCCGGAGATGCCCGCTGCGACCCCGGCCACGGCATAGGCCGCCGCCATGCCGAGCACGTACACGAGCGACAGCGCGAAAGCGCGTCCGCGCGAGATGTGGTGGCCCTGGCCGACGATGACGCCCGAGATGATCGGGATCATCGGAAAAGTGCAGGGCGTGAAAGCGAGCAGCAGGCCGAAGCCGAAGAAGCTCAACAGGATCAGCGGTACGCTCGCGTCGCGCAGCAGGCCGGCAATGCGCCCGCTTTCGTCGCCGCTCGGCGCCGTGCCGGAGCCTGTGCCCGCCAGGTTGCCGGGCGACAGGAAGCGGTCGATGAGGCTGCCGCCAGCCGCGACCGGCGTCGCTGTCAGGTCGATGTCGGTGCTCTGCTGCGTCGGCGGGTAGCAGATGCCGCCGTCCCAGCAGCCCTGGCTCGTCGCGGTCAGGCGGAACGCGGTGACGCCTTCGACTGCGGTGACCGGCAGCAGGATCCGGATCTCGTCCCGGTAAGTTTCGACGTCGCCGAAGAATTCGTCGTGCCTGATCTTGCCCGGAGCGCGTTCCGGAATGCCGAGCTGCACGGTCGGCGGGTCGGCGGTGAACTTGAACTTGTCGCCGTAAAGATAGTAGTCGTCGGCGATGTCGAACGTGATCTCGACGGTGGCGGGATCGAGCGCGCGAGCGGCGAAGCGGAAGGCTTTTTCGGGTTCGATCGGACTGCCTTGCGCGAATGTCGGCGGCAGCAGGGCAAGCAGGCTGGCCAAGGCGGCCAGCAGTAACAGGAGACGGCGCATCGGTTCGGAAAAGGTGTCGGAATTAGTCGGATTCTGGGGCATGGCCGGCAACGGCGCCTGAACCGGGATCAAGCCGTCCGAAGATGACGCAGTGCGCGATCACGGGGCCGGTCTGCACCCAGTGGATGCCAGAGCCGTCTCTGCGGCCACCCAGTCGAGATAAGCAGGCAGACCCCGCACAACAGGGACCGCGATGATCTCCGGAAGTTCGTACGGATGCGCGGCGCGCACCGCGGCTTCGAGCGCAGCGTAGCGGTCGGCGCTCGTCTTGATGAGCAACGGAACTTCGACCGCTTCTTCGATCGCGTCGTGCCAGCGATAAACCGAGCGGCAGGGCGCGAGCATGTTCACGCACGCGGCGAGCCGGTTTTCGACGAGATGCGACGCGAGCGCGCGGGCGCTCGCCTCGTCGGGAAGATTCGTCAGGACGACAAGCACTTCGTTCATTCGCGCGCTCCCCCCTTCAACCTTCGGCAGCCGGCTTGACGAGCGTCACGGGGATCGCGGAGCGCTTCAGCACCTCTTGTGCGACCGAGCCGAGCACCATCTGCAGCAGCGCGGTACGCCCGTGCGAGCCCATGACGATCTTGTCGAAGCCGTGTTCCTTCGCGTAGCGGGTGATCGTGTCCGCGACATGGCCGACCGCGACGTGGTGAGTGTAGGGAACGTGCGCTTCGTCGAGAATGTGGCGTGCGGGGGCGAGCGCCGCAAGCCCTTCGTCGCGATGGTAATCCTCAAGCTCCTCCGGGCTGACGAACAGCCGCGCGTGGCCCGAGTCGATCGGGATCTGCACGTTGAGGAGGTGGATGTCGAGCTGCGCATCGCTGCGATACAGCGCCAGCACGTGCGCCACGGCGCGGTTTGCGTTGTCCGATCCATCC
This sequence comes from Aromatoleum buckelii, assembly GCF_012910785.2. GTDB lineage: Bacteria > Pseudomonadota > Gammaproteobacteria > Burkholderiales > Rhodocyclaceae > Aromatoleum > Aromatoleum buckelii. The sequence goes on from NZ_WTVH02000008.1 coordinate 571,490, forward strand.
ACGGGTACGAGCACTTTCATCGTCGCCATCGCCATCTCTCCTTCACTTGTCGCCCGGGCGCCCGATGTGCGGGTCGTCGACGGCCAGTTCGACCAGCGGCGGCGTCGCCGCGCCGCGCCGGGCGAGCCAGCTGCCGAGCACGACGACGAACCCCGCGGCAAACGCCGACGTCCCATAGTGCAGCCACGACGGCATCTCTTCCACCCACGGCCTGATCGTCACGTCCCCGACCAGCATGCCGCCGGCGATCCAGCCGAGCAGCGCCGCGCCGAGCGTGATGACGACGGGGAAGCGGTCCATCAGCTTGAGCACGAACTTGCTGCCCCAGACGATGATCGGGATGCTGACGACGATGCCGAACACCACCAGCCCGAGATCGCCTTTCGCCGCGCCGGCCACCGCGATGACGTTGTCGATGCTCATGACGGCGTCGGCGATGACGATCGTGCGGATCGCGCCGAGCAGGTGCGGCGCGCCCTCGACGCCGGCGTGGCTGTCGCCTTCCTCGGGCTGCATCAGCTTGACGCCGATCCACAGCAGCAGCAGCGCGCCGACGATCTTCAGGAACGGAAGTTCGAGCAACTGCAGCGCGAAGAAGATCAGCACGATGCGCAGCCCGATCGCGCCGACGACGCCCCACGCGATGCCTTGGTTGCGCTGGTGCTCGGGCAACTTGCGGCACGCCAGCGCGATGACCACCGCATTGTCGCCGCCGAGCAGGATGTCGATCGCGATAATCTGCAGCACCGACACCCAGAATGCGCTGTCGGTCATGAATTCGAACACGGATGAACTCCTTGCTGATTGGGTCGGCCGGCCTCGCGTGCCGCTCCGTGGCCGCTATGTTCCGCAGGGTTCACGCGCTTGGCAAGCCGTATATGCCACAACAGTGCGCTGCGAAGGGGCGCGGAACTTCGGCGCGGTCCGCCGTTCAAACCGTGCGGCGCTGCCGCCCGTTGCACGGGTCCGAGGCTATGGAGCGCCGCACTTTCCAATGCCGCCATCCGTTTTCGACATCCTCGCCGAACAGCGCATCACCGAAGCCATCCGGCGCGGCGAATTCGATAACCTGCCCGGCGCCGGGCGCCCCCTCCACCTCGACGACGAACCTCTGGTGTCGCCGGAACAGCGCATGGCGAACCGGATACTGAAGAACGCCGGCTTCGCGCCGGCCGAAATCATGCTGCGCCGCGAGATCGCCGCGCTGCGCGGGCAACTGGCCGACAGCGTCGGCGGCGAGCGTGACGACATCAAGCGGCGCCTCGCGCGGTTGGTCGCGGCGCTCGGCATGATGTCGCACCGGTGATTGGCTCCGTTGCGGCTCTCCGGAGCCCGGAAGGTCAGGGCAGCTTGACGGCCTCGATCTTCGCCTTGGCGCCGATCCCCAGCGTCGTCGGCAGCGACACGTAATGCGCGCGGCTCGTGACGTTGTCGTCATGGACCGCGAAACCGACGTTATACACGCCGCCTTCGGCCAGCGCCTTGTCGTCACTGTTCGCGAGGCCGAGCGGGCGGATGATGACGACGGTCCAGATGCCGTCCTGCCAGCGGCCCGAAGCCTTGTTGTCGGCGGCCGAACCGCTCGCATCTGCCGCGCTGAGGACGTACTGCGGCAGCATGTCGCCTTCCTTCCAGCCGGCGCCGGCGTCGAACGGCACGGCGTTGGCGCCCTTGACGAGGATGTGTTCCTTCTTGAACACCTGCTCGGCCGTGACCGCCTTGTCTCCGGCTTTCGCCGCGTCGAACATGAACTTCGGCTGCTTTGTCTCCTTGTCGAGGTTCGAGGCGAAAGGATTCTTGCCGGCGTCGAAATTGCGGTATTCGAGGACGTACCCGTCGTCGGCCATGCCGACCGGATTGCTGCGGTGCGCGCGCCACTGGATCAGGTCGACGAAGCCGCCGGCGGCCTTGAGGCGCTCGATTTCGGCGACGGGCTTGCCGGTCTTCCAGTCGAACGGGTCGGTGCGCGTTGCCGGCAGGTATTTGCGCACGTCGGTTTTCCCGATCGCCGTCAGCAGAGGGTTGGCGGCCACTTCCTCGCTGCTCGCCTGCCCGGCGGTGTCGCGCTCGCCATCGTGGCACGTCAGCCAGCACCCCTGCTCGGCGAACTGCGGCACCTTGCCGTCGTCGATCATGATCGACACGCGGTCTTCATAGATCGCCGGTTGCTTGCCGTCACGGACCTCCCGCTTGAGGCGCGGGCCGCCGTACGCCTTCCACTCCTTGCCGTCGAAACGGTAATACGGGTATTCGACGCCGGGCCCCGCGGCTTGCGTTTTCCACTGCAGGCGCAGGTACGCGTTTCGCGTGTCGTAAGCGGCCTGTACGGTCAGGTCGACGTGTCCCTTCTTGCCCTCGATCGCTGCCGGCTCGAGCGGGCCGCTCTTCACCAGCTTGTCGCCGAACTGCTCTTCCTCGTCCTCGTGGCAGTCGAGGCAGCTCTGGCCTTTCCTGACTCCCGTCTTGCCTTTGTGCCCGGTCTGCATCCACTCGTAGGTCGTCAGCCCCGGGTAGAACAGCGTGATCTCTTCGGCGGGTACCTTCGACCAGTCGATCGTCGCCGGATCGGCGGCGTTCGAGGGCCCGGCGGCGAGGGCAGCGCAGATCGCAGTCAATGCAAGCTTGTTCATGGCGTCTCCTGGTCGTGAAAAGGGATTGGGGCGCCGTTTGCGCAGCCCTGCCCCGGAATATGCATATGAGCATAATACCGGTCCTGAGGGGGCGGCAGGTCGATGACGAATGCGTTGATCGGGGGCGGCGGAGCCAGGGGTCGAGGAGCTGCGTCGGGCCGCTACTTGAGAAGCCGCCGCCGCGTCAGCGCGAGCGCCAGCCAGAAGGCTGCGGCGCCGTAGCCGGCGATGACCCCCAGATGCAGGGCGACGTTCTCCGGCAGCCGTCCGAGCAGTAGCGGCCGGGCGAGTTCGATCGCGTGCGTCAGCGGCAGCAGCGTCGCTGCGGCCCGCAGCGCGGGGGGGAGCTGTTCGATCGGGAAGAACACGCCCGACACAAGCGTCATCGGCGTGATGAACAGCGTGAAGTAATACATGAAGAAGTCGTAGCTCGGCGCAAGCGCCGTCATCACCAGCCCGAGCGCGGCGAATGCGAGGCCGACGAGGAAGATCAGCGGCAGCAGCCACAGCACGTAACGGGTGTCGACGAACCCGAAAGCCGAGATCACGAGCAGGATCGCCGCACCCGACAGCAGCGCTTTCGACGCCGCCCACACCAGCTCGGCGAACACGACGTCGTCGAGATCGATCGGCGCGTTCATGATCGCTTCCCAGGTTTTCTGCACGTGCATGCGCGAAAAGCCCGAATACAGCACTTCGAACGACGCGGCGTTCATCGTCGAATAGCACACCATGCCGGCCGCCAGAAAGCTGATGTAGCGTACGCCGCCGACTTCCGGCACCAGCATGCCGATGCCGAAGCCGAGGCCGAACAGGTAGATCACCGGGTCGGCGAGGTTGCCGAGCACCGACGGCAGCGCGAGCTTGCGCCAGACGAGAAAATTGCGCCGCCATACCGGGATGAAGCGGCGCGAGAGTTGCGGTGCACGCCAGGAACTCGCTGAAGTGGGCATCGATGCGCTCCGGTCAGTCCCTGAGCTCGCGACCGGTGAGCTTGAGGAACACGTCTTCGAGGTTCGCCGGGCGGTGCAGGTAACGCAGGCCGGTCTGCGCGGACAGGTGCGCGAGCAACGGCGCCGCGTCCTCGACGTAGCAGAAAGCGGTCTCGCCGCTGACTTCGAAGCGTCGTGCGAACGCCGCGGCGTGCCGGGCGGCCCACGCTTCGGCGCCGCCCGCGCCACCGCCGCCGTTCCAGTCGCCGTAGACTTCGACGACCTGCGGCTCGATCTGCGCGGCGATGACGTCGCGCGGACTGCCTTCGGTCAGCATGCGCCCGGTGTCGAGAATCGCGAGGCGGTCCGCGAGGCGCTCGGCCTCGTCCATGAAATGCGTCGTCAGCAGGATCGTCGTGCCGGCGCGGATCAGGTGCTTCAGGCGTTCCCAGATCAGGTGCCGCGCCTGCGGGTCGAGGCCGGTGGTCGGCTCGTCGAGGATCAGCAGGTCGGGGCGGTTGACGAGCGCGCGGGCGAGCGTCAGGCGCCGCTTCATGCCGCCCGAAAGCGCCTGGATGCGTGCATCGCGCTTGCCTTCGAGCCCGGCGAACGCGAGCAGCTCCGGGATGCGCGCGCGGATCGCCGCTTCGTCGAGGCCGAAATAGCGGCCGTAGACGATCAGGTTCTCGGCGCACGTGAAATCGGGATCGAGGCTGTCCTGCTGCGGCACGATGCCGACGCGCATGCGCGCTTCGCGCGCGCGTGCCGGCACCGGCAGGCCGGCGAGCCGGATCTCGCCGGCGGACGGCGCGGTGAGCCCGAGCGCGCAGCGCAGCGTCGTCGTCTTGCCGGCGCCGTTCGGGCCGAGCAGCGTGAAACACTCGCCGCGCCGCAGCTCGAGGTCGATGCCGGCGACCACCTCGGTATCGCCATAGCGCTTGCGCAGGCCGCGGATCGACAGCGGCGAGGCCGGCGAGCGGCTCGCGAGCGTCAGGGGACGATCCGCCTGCACCGGCTCTCCGGAAAAGTCCGTCCTCGCAATAGGCACTGCATCTTCAGCCCACCGGGGGTTTGGTGTCGGCGAAGCTCGCGCGGTCGAACAGGCGTTCGGCCAGGGCCGTGAGCGCGGGGTGTGCGGCGCGCCAGTCGTAGTCCGGATGGCGCAGGTCGAGGTAGGCCAGCGCTGCGCCGACCGCGATGTCACCGAGGGTCAGGCTGTCGCCGTGCAGCCAGTGACGCCCGCTCGCGCGCCGCTCGAGCTCGTCCAGTGACCGGCCGATCTTGCCCGTCTGGTGCGCGATCTCGTCGTCGCTGCGCTTCTCCTCGGGGCGGCGTGATTCGAGCACCATCGCGACGGCCGCGTCGGTGATGCCGTCGGCGAGCGCCTCGATCTGCCGCACCCGCACCGCGTCGATCGGTTCGCGCGGCAGCAGGTGCGGTGCGACGTTGAGGGTTTCGAGGTAGCCGGCGATGACCGGGGAATCGAAGAACACTTCGCCGCCGTCGGTGAGCAGCGCCGGCACCTTGCCGAGCGGGTTGACGGAAGGGATGCGAGTATTCACTTCCCACGGCGAATCGACGACGAGCTCGAACGGCAGCCCTTTTTCGGCGAGGATGATGCGGATCTTGCGCGCGTATGGGCTCGTGAGCGAGGCAAAAAGCTTCATGGGGTCGATCTCCTTGAAGGCGGGTGCGCGGCCACCGTTCAGCGCGGCGCCCACGCGCGCGCGATGATGTCGCGGATCAGATGCAGCTTGCCGTGGAAGAAATGGTCGGCGCCCGGGACGACGACGATCGGAAGTTCCTGCGGGCGCGCCCAGTCGAGCACGTTCGCCAGCGCGACGTTCTCGTCCTCGGCGCCGTGGATCACCAACGTGTCTTTCGGCACCGTTTCGGTCGTGTAGCTGCGCGCACCGGCCGCTTCGCCAGTCGCGGTGCCGACGAGCACGATGCGCTCGGCCGGCGTCATGCTGTCGGCGAGCCGCTTCGCGACCCGCGTCTGGACGAAGGCGCCGAACGAGAATCCGCCCAGCGCGATCGGCAGGCTGCCCCAGCGCGATTGTGCCCACGCGATCACCGACAGCATGTCCTCGGTCTCGGCGTCGCCATGATCGTGCGCGCCTTCGCTCTTGCCGACGCCGCGGAAGTTCGGCCGGACAGTCGCGTAGCCGAGCTCGCGCAGACTGCGCGCCAGCGTGTGAGCGATCTTGTTCGTGTTCGCGCCGCCGAACAGCGGGTGCGGATGGCACACCAGCGCGATGCCGCGGATCGTCGCGGGGACGTCGATCAGCGCTTCGATCGCGCCGTCCGGGCCGCGCAGCAGCACGCTTTCGCTCGCATGCGCCCGGCTCATGCGGCGTCCGGCAGGCGCAGGCGGGTCACGATGCGGCCATGGACGAGATGCTCGTCGATGATCTCGTCGATGTCTTCCTTGTCGATGTACGTGTACCAGACGTTGTCGGGGTACACGACAAGCACCGGGCCTTCGTCGCAGCGGTCGAGACAGCCGGCCTTGTTGATGCGGATCTTGCCGCGGCCCTTGAGGCCAAGCGCCGCGATGCGGTCCTTCGCATACGTCTGCATCCCGGTGGCGTTGTGGTTGTTGCAGCAGGTGTCGCCGGGTTCGCGCTGGTTGCAGCAGAAGAAAACGTGGTGCTTGAAGTAGCTCATCGACGGTCTCCGGTCGGGGAAAGTGGCCGGCGCCGCAACGCCGGACCGGCTTCGGCCGATTATAGCTGCGCGACAATCATCCCCGCGCGGTTCAGCGTCCGGCGAGGTGTTCGCCGCGCCACAGGCCGATCGCCGACAGGTAGGACAGCGCGAGAAACGGCCACACGTTCGCCGTGAGCCGGGTCAGACCGTGGAAGTTGAGGAAATTTCCCTGCTGCAGCGACGCCAGCCCGAGCATCAAATACGGGTTGTCGGGGAGCAGGTTCGTCAGCGTCGTCGCCGCGAGCATCGTCACGCCTGCGAGCGCGTGCTGGTGCAGGCGCGGCAGCAGCAGCGCCGCCGCGAGCAGCGGCACGCCGTACAGCAGCCCGCGCGTGGTGCCGGGCGTGAGCCACACCAGCGCCGCGTCGGGAGCGAAGAACGACGCGGTCGCGACGGTTTTCGCGGCGAGCCCGAGCAGCAACAGCAGCGCAACCGGCAGCGGGCTCGCGCCTTGCATCATGCAGCGGCAGAAAAGGCCGACGGCGACGAGGCTCACGGCGACGACGACCGATTCGAGCAGGATGAAGCGTTCGGGATCGAAATGCAGCGGCGTCGGCAGGCCGAGCAGCTGGCGCAGGTCGCCGCTGCCGAACAGCAGGCTGTCGGGCATCAGCTGCGCGAGCAGCCACAGGCCCAGCAGCATCAGGCCGAGGTCGCCCGAGTGGCCGGGAATGATGCGTTCGGAGCGCCAGCGGTGCAGCCAGCCGCGCTCGTCGAACAGCGCGTGGCCCCAGCGCACGCCGGCGAGCGCGCCGATCAGGCCGCCGAGCACGTTGAACCCGAAGTCGATGTTCGACGACACGCGAGTCGGCAGGAAATTCTGCGTGACTTCCATCGAGAAGCTCAGCACGCCGGCGATCAGCGTCACGACGATGACTGCGCCCGCGCGCCCGAGGCGCTCGGGGAGCGCCGGCGCGAGCACGAAGCCGAACGGAACGAAACCGAGCAGGTTGAGCGCGAGATCGGCGTAGCGGAAATATTTCGGCCACGGCGCGAACAGGAAGTCCAGCAGTGGCAGGCCCGTCGGTCTCCACCCTGCGAGCGGGTGCAGGCAGGCGTAGACGATCAGCAGTCCGTACGCGAAAGCGAGGTGGCGCGGCAGGGTGGGGACGGCGCGCGCGGGGGGCATCGGCAAGTCCGGGCGAAGAATCTGGGAAGCCGATTCTAGCCCGGACGCCGGGGCGGGGACGTCGCCCCCGCTGCAGGGGATCAGATGATGGTCGTCAGGCGGCTGTCCGCGCGGTGGCGGGTGAGCGGATTGAGCCGTCGCAGCACGCTGGCGGGCGCATATTCCTTCTGCAGCGCGTCCCAGTCCACCGCGTCGAGCGTGTTCTTCACCAGCAGGCCGAGGTCGGTGTCGCCTTCGGTCAGCAGCCGGCGGCCGAAGAACAGCGTATCGGCATCTTCCTCGCGCAGCGCGAGCGCAAGGTAGTCGCGGACGTTCGCGGTCAGCGTCAGATCGGGCGTGCCGCGACCGGACAGCGGGCGAAAGCCGCGCGCGTCGAGCGTGAAGTCGAGCGTCAGTCCGGCGTCGCGGACCTTGATGCGCAAGTGCCGGCCGGTCAGCGGTTCGAGGTTCTCGCGCGGCAGGATGCGCCCGAGCGCGAGGTTCAGCGCGGTAGTCAGCGCGAACGTCGGCGGGCGCTGCGGCAGGCGGGCGGCAAGGCGCGCGAGCGGCGCGGGCAGCGTGAAGGCCGGGATGCGAAGCGTGGTCATCGGGATGGGCTCCAGGAAGGCGGATTCAGGATGGAACGTATTGTTCCACACCCGGACGGCCGTGCCAGAAACCGTTGCACGGCGCCTCGACCATCCATTCGGCGCTGCGACGGAAAGCTTCCTGCGGGGCGAGCTGCCCGTCGGCCGATTCGCGGAACAGTTCCAGCACCCGGATCGTATGCTCGCCCTGTGGACTCACCCGCACGACCTGCGCCGACTGCCGCACCGACGTCAGGTCGGCGAGGAGGTTATGCACGCGCGCCGATTGCGTCTGCACGCCGTTGAGCGTCAGGAAAGATTCGCCTTCGCGCGTGCGCAGCACCAGACCGTCGCTCATGCCGAGGCAGCGGAATTCGCAGGTGTCCTTCTGCAGGTTGAAGTGGCGCGCGGTGAAGCAGCGCGCCGAATGCGCAAGCGGCAGCCGGCCCCACGCGAGCACTTCGGTCTCGATTTCGGGCGCGCCCGACGCGAGCAACTCGGTGAGCACTGCGCCCGACATCTCGGGCGGCGCGACCCAGCGCGTCGCGCCCGACTCGGCCAGCAGCGCGAGCGTTGGCGGATTGAAGATGTTCAGCGTCGGCCCAGCGATCCAGTCGCGTCGGCCGGCGCCGGTCAGCAGGTGCACGGCCGACATGTCGTTCGCCTCGACGCGGAAATCGGTCTGGGCGACGATGCGGCGCAACGCCTTGAGATCGGATTCGGATTCGATCAGCGACTGCGACGACAGCACGACTTCCTTGCCGGCTGCGCGCAGCATCGCGGCGACTTCGAACCAGTCCTCGAGGCGCAGCTCGTGGCGGCGCGAGCACACCGTTTCGCCGACATAGACGACGTCGGCCGGGCTGTCGGCGACCTGCGCATAGAAGTCGAGCGTCGCTTGGCGCGGCCAGTAGTAAAGGAGGGGGCCGAGAGCGAGTTTCATCGGGTTCATCGCGTTCATTTCCATGGCCGGTAATACGCGCCGAGCGTATGGCTGCGGCCTTCGGAGATTTTGTCGAGCTCGGCGATCCAGGTCGGCTGGACCTTGAAGGAGTCGGCATCGCGCATCACGCGGTCGAGCGCTTCGCGCCACACGCGCGTGACCTGCGCGACGTAGGCCGGGCTCCTCTGGCGGCCTTCGATCTTGATCGCGCGAATGCCGGCGCCGGCGAGGTCGGGGAGCAACTCCAGCGTGTTGAGGCTCGTCGGTTCCTCGATCGCGTAGTAGGTCTCGCCATTGACGTCGAAGCGGCCTTTGCACAGCGTCGGGTAGCCGGCGCGTTCGCCGTCGCCGAAGCGATCGATGAGGATGCCGTTGAGCCGCGTTTCCATCCCGTTCGGCGTCTGTTCCCAGCGCACGTGCTTGCCCGGCGAGCACGCGCCGTTGCAGTTCGGCGATTCGCCGGTCGCGTACGCGGACAGCGCACAGCGCCCTTCGACCATCACGCACAGGCCGCCGAAACCGAACACTTCGATCTCGACGCCGGTGTTCGCGATGACTTGCTCGACCTGCGGCAGCGACAGCACGCGCGGCAGCACTGCGCGCTGGATGCCGAAGCGTTCGGCGTAGAAGTTGATCGCCTCGTAGCTCGTCGCCGAACCCTGCACCGACAGGTGCAGGCGCAGCTGCGGGTGCGTCTTCTGCGCATAGGCCATCAGGCCCGGGTCGGCGAGGATCACCGCATCGATGCCGAGGTCGGCGGCGCGGTCGATCGCCGCGGTCCAGGCTGTCCAGTTGCTCGCCTGCGGATAAGTATTGAGTGCGAGCAGCACCTTGCGGCGGCGGTCGTGCGCGTAGCGCACGCCTTCGCGCATCGCGTTGGCGTCGAAATTGAGCCCCGTGAAGTTGCGCGCGTTCGTCGCATCCTTGAAGCCGAGATAGACGCAATCGGCGCCGTGGTCGACGGCCGTCTTCAGCGCCGGCAGGCTTCCTGCCGGGCAGACGAGTTCTATTCTGGAATTGGAGGTCATGGAGGGGGCTGGGGAAAAAAGCCTCGCAACCATAGTGCGACTCGCTGCGCACCGCGTTGACCGGGGTCAAGGGCGTGGCCGTCGGCTCCGTGCAGGCCTCGCCCCTGTTGCCGCGATCGGAACCTACTTTGCCGCATTCGGGAAGAACAGCTGCTCGCCGTCGATCTTGTATGCCGCGATCGCCTGCTGGCCCTCCGCCGAGACGATCCAGTCGATGAACTGCTGCCCGAGCTCGCGCTTGACGTGCGGATGCTTGGCCGGATTGACGAGCATCACCCCGTACTGGTTGAAGAGGCGCTTGTCGCCTTCGACTGCGATCGCGAGATCCTGGCGATTCTTGAACGACAGCCACGTGCCGCGGTCGGCAAGGAGGTACGCACCGAGCGAGGCCGCCATGTTCAGCGCCGGCCCCATGCCCGAGCCCGAGTCGCGGTACCACGGCCCTTTCGCCTGCTCGAGGTCGATGCCGGCGAGCTTCCACAGCCGCAGTTCGGCCGCGTGCGTGCCGCTCTTGTCGCCGCGCGACACGAACGGCGCCTGCGCGGCCGCGATTTTCTTCAGCGCCGTGACAATGTCGCGCCCGCCGGCGACTTGCGCCGGATCGCTTTTCGGCCCGACGAGGACGAAGTCGTTGTACATGACGTCGCGGCGCTCGACGCCGTAGCCTTCGGCGACGAATTTTTCTTCGGCTGCGCGGTCATGCACGAACACCACGTCCGCGTCGCCGCGCCGCGCCGTATCGAGCGCCTGCCCGGTGCCGAGCGCGACGACCCGCACCTCGATGCCCGACTGCTGCTCGAACACCGGCAGGATGTGGCCGAACAGGCCCGACTGCTCGGTCGAGGTCGTCGACGAGACGATGATGAACTTGTCGCCTGCGTGCGCGGCGAGGCCGAACATGCAGACGAAAGCGGCCAGCAGGACGCGAAGCACATATGCCATGAAAAATCTCCGTGTGAAAAGAAATGTCGATCAAAGTCCGGAATCGCGCGCAAAACAGCGCGCTTTTGCAAAGCGTTGTATCAAAGCTGCAGCGAGCAGGCCAGCGTCGTGCGAAGGCGCGTAGCGTCTCTTAGGCAAATCCATGCATAAGTCCATCGGCATCGCCGGCGCGACTTCGCGCTGCATTTCGACGGTCTGCCAGCGGTTTCCCGTTTCGGTCCGGTGACGGCCTCGCGGCTCGGGCAAAAATGACTGTTGCTTTTTGCCAGGGGGAAGGTGTTCTCCCGCTGGGCATCAACTTTCCGCGCGCGCGGCGGGAAAGGCGCAGCCGCGTTTTCGGGTAAGCTTTTCCGATGAGCGTGAAACTCGAATACCGTTTCATTGCCGGCGTGGCCGAGGCAGCGGGAGCCCAACTGCAGCTCCACAATCCGCTGCTGGCGATGCTCGATGCAATCCGCGTGCAGGGTTCGATCGGCAAGGCCGCCACGCAACTCGGGCTGTCGTATCGCCATCTGTGGGGCGAGCTGAAGAAGCACGAGGCGGTTTTCGGCCAGACGCTGCTCGCCAGCGGCCAGGGCCGGGCGGCGCGGCTGTCGGCGTTCGGCGAACGCCTGCTGTGGGCGGAAAAGCGCATTCTCGCGCGCCTGTTGCCGCAGGCGGAGAGCCTCGCCGGGCAGCTCGACCGCGAACTGTTGCTGGCCGTCGATCCGGGGCTGGCGCTGCTGTCGGCCTGCGCGAGCCACGACCTGCTGTTCGGCGTGCTGCGGGACTCCTTGCTGCGCGACGCGCGCGTGCTGCTCGATGCCGAATATGTCGGCAGCACGCGCGCGCTCGAACGCCTCAATGCCGGGGCCTGCACCGTGGCAGGCATCCACCTGCCGCTCGATGACGATCGGCTGTGCCGGCGCGGCGCGCGGATCCACATCGCGCTCGGACGCGAGCTGCGGCTCGGCGCGCACAAGCTGATCCGTTTCGCGCGCCGCGAGCAGGGGCTGATCGTTGCCCCCGGCAACCCGCTCGGGCTCGTCTCGCTGAGCGACCTCGCCAGATCCGGCGTGGTGTTCGTCAATCGCCTGCAGGGCTGCGGCACGCGGCTGATGTTCGACGAGCTGCTCGCGCGCGCGAACGTCTCCCCTGCGGCAGTCGCCGGCTATGACACCGCGGAGCCCACCCATCTGTCGGTCGCGGCGAACGTCGCCGCTGGCAGCGCGAGCTGCGGCTTCGGGCTGCGCGCCGCGGCCGTGCGCTTCGGCCTCGATTTCGTCCCGCTCGTGCACGAACAGTATTTCCTCGTTTGCCTCAAGGATGCGCTGGACCTGCCAGCGATGCAGGCGGTCATCGGCGTGCTGCGCAGCGCGGATTTCCGGCAGCTGGCCCGGGCGGTGCCGGGCTACGGTGCCGAAGCCGCAGGCGAGATCGTGTCGTTGCGGCGCACGCTGCCCTGGTACAAGTAGCGCGGCAGGCGCGGGCGCCTACCGGGCACCGGCCACGCGGATGCCCGACGCTCCCCGGTGGGCAGCTCCGGCCTGCGCCTCCTCCGCCTTGTCGTGACGATTTCTTCGCAGATCGTCAGCGTCGCTTCGCCTCGTCCCACAGCCTGCCCACGAGGCGCTTCGCGAGCACCGGGGTTGCGCGGCGGCGGTACGGGACGCTGACGGTCGTCGTTTCCATCGGCTGGATCGTGCGCTTGATCTGGCGTTCGATGGTGGCGAACGCCGCCGCGTCGAGCGGCTGCCCGGCGAGCGCGTCGAGGCCGCCGACGAATTCAGGCCGCGACGACACGCCGGTGCAGGCGATGCGCAGCTCGCCGATCGCCTCGCCGTCGCGGGTGAGCGCGGCCGCGACGCCCGCGAGCGGGAAGTCGATCGCCCCGCGCATGCGCAGCTTCTCGTAGCCGCTGACGCGGCCGGCGACGAGCGGCACGGTGACGGCGAACAGCAGCTCGTCGGCTCCCAGCGCGAGCCAGCGCATGCCGTCGTCGACGTAAAGCTCGGCGAGCGGCAGGCGCCGGATACCCTGCGGGCCGAGGAGTTCGACTTCGGCGCCGAGCGCGAGCAGCGCCGGCGCGACATCGCCGCTGAAGGCTGCGTAGCAGCGGCTCGACTTCGGCGCGACGCGGCAGGTGTCGCCGGCGAGTTTCATGCAGTAGTTGTTGCCCTGGCGCCAGCTCTCGCTCTGGTTGAAGTACTGGCAGCGCGTTTCGAGGCACAGGTTGCCCCCGAGCGTCGCCGCGGTGCGGTGCGTCGGTCCCGCGACGCAGAGCGCTGCCTGTGCAAGGGCCGGCAGGCTCGCCCGTACCGTCGGGTCGGCGGCGAGCGTCGCGAGCGTGACGCCGGCGCCGAGGCGCAGCGTATCGCCGCTGCGCTGCACTTCGCGCATCTCCCCGACGTTGCCGAGGTCGATGACGATATCGGTGCTGACAAGGCCGCGCCGCAGGTTCGGCACGAGGTCGGTGCCACCGGCGATGAAGCGGCTCGCGGGATGTTCGCCGCGCAGGCGAACCGCGTCGACGGCGCTCGCCGGACGCAACACGCGGAATTCGGACAGGGCGGCCATCATGCGGCTCCTTTTGCAGCGGCCGCCACGTGGGCGCCGGCGGGGGGTTTGCGGTTGAGCGCGTCGAACACGCGGTCCGGGGTGAAGGGTGTCGCACGGATGCGAGTGCCGGTGGCGTCCTCGATCGCGGCGGCGATCGCGGACATCACGCCGGCGAGTGGTCCTTCGCTCGCTTCCTTCGCGCCGAACGGACCGTTCGGGTCCAGGCTCTCGACGATATGCACTGCGATGTCGGGCGACTCAATGATCGTCGGCACGCGGTAGTCGAGCAGGCTGACCGCCTTGTGGCGGCCGTTCTCATAGACGGTTTCCTCCGAGATCGCCTGCCCCATGCCCATCCAGATCGCGCCCTGGACCTGGCCTTCGACCGACATCGGGTTGATCGCGAAGCCGCAGTCGATCGCCGACCAGACTTTCTCGACGGTGACCTTGCCGAGCTCGGTGTCGACGCTGACTTCGACCGCCTGTGCGGCGTAAGAGAAGCCCATCGTCGAGCCGACCGCGCCGCCGCGCTGCTTGCCACCCTGGAACTCGGGTGGGCACGTGAACGTGCCCTTGACGGTGAGCATGCCGACGTCGACGAGGGCTTCCTCGACGATGTCGTGGAATGGGATCTGACGCGCCGGGTCGTTCGCGACCGCGGCCGCCTCGCCGAGCCACTCGACGTCCGCCTCGGCGACCTGCAGCCGCTTCGCCGCAGCGGCGACGAGCACTGCCTTGAGGTTGCGCGCGGCATCCGCCGCAGCGTTGCCGACCATGAACGTCACGCGTGACGAATACGAGCCGTTGTCCTTCGGCGTCAGCGCGGAGTCGGTCGCGATGAGGCGCAGGCGGCGGTACTCGACGCCGAGAATTTCGGCGACGACCTGGGTGATGATCGTCGACGAGCCCTGGCCGATGTCGGAGGCGCCGGTCAGGATCGTGATGCCGGCGTCGAAATCGACGCGCAGCGCGATCGTCGCGTGCGGCTGACCGGTGAAATGCACGGGCTTCGCCGAGCCGCTGACGAAGTGCGAGCACGCGATGCCGATGCCGCGCCTGATCGGGCCGTCGCTGTCGGCTTCGAGCCGCGCTACGCGCTCGCGCCAGCCGCTCGCCTGCTCGACCCAGTCGAGGCACTCGGGCAACCCGTAGCTCATCACTTTCAGCCCGTTGATCGTCTCGGTCGGCGCCTTCAGCAGGTTGCGGCGGCGCACCCCGAAAGCGTCGAGGCCGAGCTCGGCCGCCATCATGTCGAGCAGCGATTCGAACGCGAAGCGGATGTTGACCGTGCCGTGGCCGCGCATCGCGCCGCACGGCGGCGTGTTCGTATAGACGCGGTAACCGTCGTACTTGACCGCGGGCAGGTCATAGAGGCCGTTCAATAACGCCCCCGCGTAGAGGATCGTCACCAGCCCGTAGCCGCCATACGCACCGCCGCGCTGCACGACGTGCGCCTCGCATGCGGTCATGCGACCGTCGCGGGTCAATCCGAGCTTCATGCGCACGTGCGTTTGCGGCCGGCCGCGGTGCGTGAGGAAAGCTTCCTCGCGCGTCTGCAGCAGGCGCACGGTGCCGCGCGCCGCGCGGGCGAGCAGCCCGGCGATGATCTCGAAGTTCAGCGTCTCGACGCGGTGACCGAAGCCGCCGCCGACGAACGGCTTGATGACGCGGATATAGGCCGCGTCGGTCTTCATGCAGCGCGCGAGCGATTCGTGCACGTAGTAGGGCACCTGCGTCACCGACCACAACGTGAGGTGCCCGCGCTCGTTGTCCCATGCTGCGAGCGCGGCGTTCGGCTCCATCATCGCGTGATGGATTTCGGCGCACTCGAAGGTGTCCTCGCGGATCAGGTCGGCCGCTGCGAAACCGGCGGCGGCGTCGCCGAACTCGTTATGCACTTCGCGCTCGATGTTGCCTTTATTGTTGTCGTGCAGCAGCACGGCGTCGGCCTTGCGCGCGTCGGCCGCGTCGAAATACGCCGGCAGCTCGCGCACTTTCAGCCGGATCAGCGCGAGCGCCGCGTCGGTCGTCGCCTCGTCGATCGCGGCGACGGCCGCGACCGGCTCGCCGATGTAACGGATGCGCCCGCGCGCGAGCGGGAATTCGTTCTGCGCAATCGGGATCACGCCGTAAGGCGTGTCGCAGTCGTTGCCGGTGACGATGCCGCGCACGCCGGGCAGCTTCAGTGCTTCGCTGACGTCGACTTCGAGCAGCTCGGCGTGCGCGTACGGGCTGCGCAGGATCTTGCCGACCAGCGCCCCCTGGGCCGGCAGGTCGGCGGTGTAGCGCGCCGTGCCGGTGACTTTCTCGACGCCGTCGATGAGCGGCAGGCGGGCGCCGACGCCGTGCGGCGCCGCGTTGGCCGCGCCGAACTTGCGCAGTTCGCGGTCGGGCGCGTTCATGCCGGCACCTCGCTGCCGCAGGCGGCCGCTTCGACCGATTCGATGATCTTGACGTAGCCGGTGCAGCGGCACAGGTTGCCGGCAAGTGCTTCGCGGATCTCGTCGCGCGACGGCTGCGGATTGCGGCGCAGCAGCGCTTCGGCCGCCATCACCATGCCCGGAGTGCAGAAGCCGCACTGGCTGCCGAGATGCTCGTGGAACGCGCGTTGCAGGCGCGACAGGTTACCTTCGTGGCTGAGGCCTTCGATCGTCTCGATCGAGCGTTCGGCGACGCTGTGCGCCAGCGTGCAGCACGCGAGCCGCGGCTCGCCGTCGACGAGCACCGTGCAGGCGCCGCACTCGCCGCCGTCGCAGCCCTGCTTCGTGCCCGTCAGGCCGAGCGTGTCGCGCAGGTAATCGATCAGCAACGCATTCCCGGCCACTGCGTCCTCGCGCGGCCGGCCATTCACCGAAAGTGTCAGCAGGGTCTTCATGTCGCCTCCTTGGGCGAACCGCCGCGAGCGCAGGTGCGATCCTCGCCGGTCCGGCATCAATGTTTGATATCAAACAATTTAACGTGAAGCGATGCTAGCACCGTTGGAGGCAACGGAAAATATGAAGCGCAAAGCAGCGGTCGGTCGCGAGACTGCCCATGAAAACCCATGATTTTCAAGGGATTCTGGCTGATGATGCGAACGCTCGGCCTGCTCCGTCTGCAATAAATAGCCGCGGTTTGTGCGCTCGCCCGAAAGGCACGCCGCAGCTGGCGCAACTTTCTTTCTGACGTCGCGCCACAGCGCCGGGATCGGCGTACGGTACGGCTCGGGCGTGATTTGACCTCGCCGGAGCCGGAGGGAACAATGGCCGGCATCGAAACCCGGAGAGCCTGTGCGATGAATCCCGGCAACACGGCTGGCGTAGCGGAACAAGGATCGCGCGCCGCGGCGGGCGAAGGACAGCCGGCGCGGCCGCGCATCGTGCTGCTAGGCACTGGCGGCACGATCGCGGCGGTGGCCGGCGAGCCGACCCAGCTCCACGACTACACCGTCGGCGCGACCACCGACGAACTGCTCGCCGCGGTGCCGCAACTGCGCGCGCTCGCCGAAGTGCGCGGCGAACAGCTCGCCAATGTCGACAGCCGCGACATCGACAATGCACTGCTGCTGAAGATCGCCCGCCGCGCCGACGCGCTGCTCGGCCAGCCCGATGTCGACGGCATCGTCATCACGCACGGCACCGACACCCTCGAAGAGACGGCGTACTTCCTCAATCTCGTGCTGAAGAGCGCGAAGCCGGTCGTGCTTGCCGGCGCGATGCGTCCGGCGACCGCGCTGAGCGCCGACGGGCCGCTGAATCTGTACAACGCTTTTCTCGTCGCCACCTGCGCTACAGCGCACGGCAAGGGCGTGCTGGTGATGATGAACGACCGCATCGGCGCGGCGCGTTTCGTCACCAAGGGGGCCACGACCGCGCCCGACGCGTTTCGCGCGTTCGAACAGGGCAACCTCGGCGAAGTCGCCGCGGGCAGGGTGCATTTCTTCACTGCGCCGTTATGCCGGCACACCGTCGACAGCGAGTTCTCGCTCGCCGCGATCGATGAGCTGCCGCATGTCGACATCCTCTACGATCATCAGGGCGCGGGGCTGCACCACTATCGGGCCGCGATTTCCGCCGGCGCGCGCGGGATCGTCATCGCCGGCTCCGGCAACGGTAGCCTGTCGCCTGCAGCGCGTGCCGGCGCCGAAGAGGCGGCACGGCATGGTGTCGCGGTCGTGCGCTCGAGCCGCGTCGGCCAAGGCGTGGTCACCGCGTCGACCGACGACGCGGTGCTCGGCACTGTCGCGGCGAACTCGCTCAATCCGCACAAGGCCCGCATCCTGCTGATGCTCGCCCTCGGGCGTTCGCGCGACGCCGGCGAGCTGCAGCGCTGCTTCGACCAGTACTGAACCGGGGACGATGCGGCGGTCAGCGCCCTGCGTGCGGCTGTTGCTGAGTCTGCAGGTGCGCGGCGACGTGGCCGTGGACGGGCGTGACCAGCGTCTGCGGCAGCAGCGAGCCGGCGATCATGCCGACGATGCCTGCGAGCATGCCGGCGAAGTGCGGCGGAACGTCGGCGTCGGGAGCGGCGATCTCGAGCGTCACCCACACGACGAGGCCGGCCAGGATCGATCCCAGCGCGCCCTGCGTGCTCGCGCGCTTCCAATAGAGACCGAACGCGAGCGGCACGAAAGCGGTCGCGAGCGTCACTTTGTACGCGTTCTCGACCATGCCGTGGATCGTCTCCTCGGTGTGCGTCGCGTACCACGTGATCAGCAGCGCGAACACGACGACGACGATGCGCGTGAGCAGCAGGAACTGGCGATCGTCCAGGCGGCGGAACGTGCCGCGCAGGATGTTCTCGGAAAAAGTCACGGAGGGCGCGAGCAGCGTTCCCGACGCAGTGCTCATGATCGCCGACAGCAGCGCGCCGAAGAACATCACCTGCGCGAACAGCGGTGTCTGCGCGAGAATCAGCTGCGGCAGGATCTGCTGGCTGTCGATGTCCTGATACTGCGCGACGAGCTCGGGGTCGATCAGCGTCGCCGAGTACGCGATGAACAGCGGCACGAACGCGAAGAGAAAGTAGCCGGAGCCCCCGAGCAGCGTGCCGCGCACGGCGATCTTCTCGTCGCGCGCCGAGTTCAGCCGCTGGAACACGTCCTGCTGCGGGATCGAGCCGAACCCCATCGTCAGGATGCCGGCGAGGAAGGCGATGATGTCGGCCGGGTCGAGCGCGGGCAGGAAGTTCAGCTTGCCGGACTCGCTCGCGTGGGCGACGACGAGGTCGACTCCGCCCGCCATATCACCGACCAGCCACGCGATGTAGAACAGCCCGGCGATGATGACGATCATCTGCATGAAGTCGGTCAGCGCCACCGACCACATGCCGCCGAACAGCGTATACACCAGCACCACTGCGGCGCCGATCATCATGCCGGCCTCGTTCGAGATCGCGCCGTCGGAGAGGATGTTGAACACCAGGCCGAGCGCGGTGATCTGCGCCGCGACCCAGCCGAGGTAGGAGACGACGATCGCGATCGAACACAGCACTTCGACGGTGCGCCCGTAGCGTAGCCGGTAGTAATCGCCGAGCGTCAGCAGGTTCATGCGGTACAGCGGGCGCGCGAAGAACAGGCCGACGAGGATCAGGCACAGCGACGCGCCGAACGGGTCGGACCACAGCCCGCGCAGGCCTTCGTCGATGAACGTCGCGGAGATGCCGAGCACGGTTTCCGAGCCGAACCACGTCGCGAACACCGTCGCAGTGACGATGTACAGCGGCAGGTGGCGCCCGGCGGCGACGTAGTCGGCGGTGTTCCTGACGCGCGTCGCCGCGTATAGCCCGACGCCGATCGAAACCAGCAGGTAAGCGATGACGAAGCCGATCAGCATGGGCGGATTCTTCCGGGGACGTGGATTGAGCGGGCCGAAGTTTAGCAACGAATTTCGTCGCGAGGGCCGCCCCAATCGATCCGGATTCGCGCCCGATCGGGCCGACGAACGGGGCGACGATTGTGCCGGCGATTAGGCCGACGATTGTGCCGGACTTCGTCGTCTCGTCCCGGAGTCAGTAAGCGCGCTGCGCTCAGCCGTGCAACGGCTCGTGCTTGCGGCGGTGGTTCGCAGTCGCGAGCGTGTCGAGGATCACGTCGATCCCGCCGTCGAGCACGGCGTCGTCGATCACCAGCGGCGGTGCGAAGCGCAGCACCGTGTGGTGCGTGTCCTTCGTCGCGATGCCGCGTGCGAGCAGTAGTTCGGCGCCGGTCGCGGCGTCGAGAATGTGGGGGTCGAGCTCGATGCCGACCAGCAAGCCGCGGCCGCGCACTGCCTTCACGCACGGCGGCGCACCGTCGGCAAGCCGGCGCATCAGATGTTCGCCGAGACGCGCGGCGTTTTCCCACGGCCGCGTTTCCTCGAGCAGATCGAGGACTTCGAGCGCGACAGCCGCGCCGAGCGGATTGCCGCCGAACGTCGAGCCGTGGTCGCCGGGATGGAGCACGTCCATCACTGCGGCGTCGGCGAGGAACGCCGACACCGGCAGCAGGCCGCCGCCGAGCGCCTTGCCGAGGATCACCCCGTCCGGATGCACGCCTTCGTGCTCGCACGCGAGCAGCCGGCCGGTGCGCCCGAGCCCGGTCTGCACTTCGTCGACGATCAGCAGCACGTTGTTGCGGCGACAGATCTCGGCGCATCGCGCCAGATAGCCGTCGGGCGGCACGATAATGCCGCCTTCGCCCTGGACCGCCTCGACGAGGAAAGCTGCCGTGTCCGGCGTGATCGCCGCTTCGAGCGCGTCGGCGTCGGCGTACGGGATGAGCGTGAAGCCGGGCGGGAACGGCCCGAAGCCGTCGCGGTACTGCGCTTCTGACGACATGCCGACGATCGCAATCGAACGGCCGTGGAAGTTGCCCTGGCAGGCGATGATCCCGGCCTGGTCGGTTGCGACGCCCTTGACCTTGTACGCCCATTTGCGCACCGTCTTGAGCGCGGTTTCGACCGCTTCGAGGCCGGTGTTGACTGGCAGCGCCCGCTCGTAGCCGAACAGCGTGCACAGCCGCTCGAGCAGCAGCGGCAGGCGGTCGTTCGAATACGCGCGCGACGTCAGCGCGAGGCGCTGCGCCTGGTCGTTGAGCGCGCGCAGCAGGCGCGGGTGGCCGTGACCGAAGCTCACTGCGGAATACGCGCTCATCATGTCAAGGTAGCGCCGCCCCTCGACATCCCACAGCCAGACGCCCTGACCACGGTGAAACACCACCGGCAGCGGGGCGTAGTTGTGCGCGCCGAAATGCTGTTCCTTCGCGCGCAGCAGCGCCGTGCCCGGGCCGAGCGCGGCGCCGGCGAATTCGGCAATCCAGGCGGCGCCTGCACCGAGCGGATCGAGTCCGGGCACGTATTCGACGATCTCGAGTGCCGCGAAGTCGGGGCACGCGCGCAGCGCGAGCAGCGCGTCGGAAAGCTCGTCGGCCGCGAGGCCCCCGGTTTCGCGGCAGGTAACCGCCGGAAAGCTCGCCGGATCGAGCGCGTCGAGATCGAGCGTGACGCCGAACGCAGCGGTGTTGCGCCGCACGACGCTGAGCGCGTCGCAGAACACCGCCGACAGTCCCCGCTCGCGGATCGCCGGCATATCGAAGATCGTCACGCCGAGCCGCTGCAGGCGCTCGAACTCTTCCGGTTCCCACGAGCGCGCGCCGATGATGCAGACGTTGTGCGGGTCGAGACGCGGCCCCGGAATGCCGGTCAGCAGCGCATGGCCTTCGCCGAGCACTGCCGCGAGCGGCATGCCGTGGATGTTGCCGGACTGGGTGCTGGCGCTGGTGTGGCTGTCGAGGTGGGCGTCGATCCAGATCAGGCCGAGCGTGCCGCGCGCCGCGACCCGGCTGGCGATCGCCGGCCAGGTGCCGATCGCGATCGCGTGGTCGCCGCCGAGGATCAGCGGGAAGCGCGCCGGGTCGAGCGCAGCGAGCTGGTCGGCGACGCTTCGCGCGAGGTCGGCGACGCTCTTCAGGCGTTCCTCCATCGACGCGCCCGGCGCCGCCGAATCGTGCGGCAGCAGCGTCTGCTCCCATTTCGCGGCGATGCCGAGGCCGCGCAGCCGCGCGACGAGGCCGGAGGCCTGCAGCGCCGCGGGGCCTGCGTCGGGGCCGCTTCCGGGCGCGCCGAGTGCCGACGCGACGCCGAGGATGCTGACGCTGGCATGCGTCGCGGAATCGTTCGAGATATGAAGTGGGGCTGAATGCGTCATGACATCCTCCCATACCGCAGCTGCGGGCGAACAAGTCGAAATGCCTGACGGTTCGACGTGGGCGGCAGGGATTCGTTCAGCTGCTGCAGGGCGGGGCGCGGTGTCGAGCGCGCCGCGACTCCCGTCGGCGCGTTCAGGTGAAGCCGCGGTACAGCTCGATCGTGACGAGCGCCGCGAGCAGCAGCGCGACGATCGCGAGCAGGCGTCCCTGGAAGCGCTGCGCCGCGGTGAGGCGCTCGAGCTGCTCGCGCTGGACAGCGTGGTGCAGCGTCGGCTCGACCAGCGCCTGATGCATCAGGCGCGGCAGCTGCGGCAGCGTCCCGGCCCACGCTGGCGCCTCGTTGCGCACGCCGTGCAGCAGCGCGCGCCAGCCCATGCGCTCGTCCATCCAGCGCTCGAGGAACGGCTTCGCGGTCTTCCACAGATCGAGGTCCGGGTCGAGCTGGCGGCCGAGGCCTTCGATGTTCAGCAGCGTCTTCTGCAGCAGCACGAGCTGCGGCTGCACTTCCATCTCGAAGCGGCGCGCGGTCTGGAACAGGCGCAGCAAGGTCTTGCCGAATGAAATGTCCTTCAGCGGACGGTCGAAGATCGGCTCGCAGACTGCGCGGATCGCCCCTTCGAACTCGTCGACGCGGGTGTGCGCAGGCACCCAGCCGGCTTCGATGTGCGCGCGCGCGACGCGGTTGTAGTCGCGCTTGAAGAATGCGAGGAAGTTCTGCGCGAGGTAGTTCTTGTCGACTTCGGTCAGCGTGCCGACGATGCCGAAATCGAGCGCGATGTAGCGTCCGTCGGCATGCACGAAGATGTTGCCCGGATGCATGTCGGCGTGGAAGAAGCCGTCGCGGAACACCTGAGTGAAGAAGATCTCGACGCCGGCGCGCGACAGCCGCGACAGGTCCGTGCCCTGCGCGCGCAGCGTCGCGAGCTGCGAGATCGGCACGCCGTGCATGCGCTCCATGACCATCACCGACTTGCCGCACCAGTCCCAATAGACTTCCGGCACGACGAGGAGCAGGGAGTCCTTGAAATTGCGCCGCAGCTGCGAACAGTTGGCCGCTTCGCGCATCAGGTCGAGCTCGTCGTGCAGGTATTTGCTGAACTCGGCGACGACTTCGCGCGGCTTGAGCCGCCGGCCTTCGATCCACAGCCTGTCGAGCAGCATCGCCGCGGTCTCGAGCAGCGCGAGGTCGTGCTCGATGACGCGCTCGATGCCGGGACGCAGGATCTTGACCGCGACTTCGGTGCCGTCGGGCAAGCGGGCGAAATGCACTTGCGCGACCGAAGCGGAGGCGACCGGGGTGCGCGCGAAATCGACGAAGACGTCGTCGACCGGCCGCCCGTAGAAGTCCTCCAGGACTTTCAGCGCCTGCTCGGTCGGGAATGGCGGCACGCGGTCCTGCAGCAGCGCGAGTTCGTCGGCGAGGTCGGTCGGCAAGAGGTCGCGGCGCGTCGACAGCATCTGGCCGAACTTGACGAAAATCGGGCCGAGCGATTCGAGCGCCTGTCGCAGCCGCACGCCGCGTGGCGCCGACGGGTGGCGCCAGAAAAATACGACGTGCCACAGCCGCAACAGCCGGCCGCTCGGATCGGCGTCGAGCACCATCTGGTCGAGGCCGAAACGCAGGCCCACGGTGACGATCTTGGCGAGGCGGAACAGGCGCACGGGAGGGGTGAAAGAGGGAAACCGCGGACTTTAGCCCGAAAGGCGGGGCGGCGAAAGGCGCAGCAGGGCGTGAACTGTGAAGCGCACCGGGTCCGGCGGGGCCGATCCGTTATAATTCAGCCCTTTTACGATTTCCCGAGTGCCATGAGCGCCGATTCGAAAGTACAACTCACCGCCTTGCTGCGCGCCGCGCTCAAGAGCATCGCGCCGGAACTGGCCGATACGCCGATCCACCTCGAACGGCCGAAACAGGCCGGCCACGGCGATTTCGCGACGAACCTCGCGCTGCAGCTCGCGAAACCGCTGCGCCGCCGCCCGCGCGAGCTTGCGGAGTTGCTGCTCGCCGAGCTGCCGCGCTCGACGCTGGTCGCGGCGACCGAAGTCGCCGGCGCCGGCTTCATCAACTTCACGCTCGCCGCCGGCGCAAAGACCGCAGCGGTCGGCGCGGTGCTCGAGCGCGGGGCCGAGTTCGGCCGCGGCGCGCGCAACGGCACCAGTGTGCAGCTCGAATTCGTCTCGGCGAACCCGACCGGCCCGCTGCACGTCGGGCACGGGCGCGGCGCGGCTTACGGCGCGTCGCTTGCCGCGGTGCTCGATTTCGCCGGTTCGGACGTGACGCGCGAGTACTACATCAACGACGCCGGCCGCCAGATGGACATCCTCGCGCTGTCGACGTGGCTGCGCTATCTCGCGCTGCATGGCGTCGACATCCCGTTCCCGCCCAACGCCTACCAGGGCGACTACGTCGTCGGGATGGCGCGCGCGATGCGCGAAGGGCACCAGGACCGCTTCGCCGGCTTCACCGCCGAACAGGTGCTCGAGGGCGCGCCGGGGCTGCCGATTGCCGAGCGCAAGGACGACGAGGCGAAGACGCAGCGCGAGGACCACCTCGACATGTTGATCGCCAACGCCAAGCGGCTGCTCGGTGAGGACTACCACTTCGTGCATGGCTTTGCGCTCAACGAGCAGCTCGGCGACGGGCGCGACGACCTCGAAGAGTTCGGCGTGCATTTCGACAAGTGGTTCTCGGAGAAAAGCCTGTTCGACACCGGGCTCGTGGACCGCGCGGTTGCGGAGCTCGAAAAGCGCGGCCACGTGTATCTGCAAGACGGCGCGAAGTGGTTCCGCTCGACCGCGTTCGGCGACGAGAAGGACCGCGTCGTGCAGCGCGAGAACGGGCTGTACACGTATTTCGCGTCCGATATCGCGTACCACCTGAACAAGTACGAGCGCGGTTACGACCGCATCATCGACATCTGGGGCGCCGATCACCACGGCTACATTCCGCGCGTCAAGGGAGCGATCGCCGCGCTCGGCCTGCCGCCGGAAAAGCTCGAGGTGACGCTGGTGCAGTTCGCGGTGCTGTATCGCAACGGCCAGAAGGCGTCGATGTCGACGCGCTCAGGCGAATTCGTCACGCTGCGCGAACTGCGCCGCGAAGTCGGCAACGACGCGTGCCGCTTCTTCTACGTGCTGAGAAAAAGCGACCAGCACCTCGATTTCGACCTCGACCTGGCGAAAAGCCAGAGCAACGAGAACCCGGTGTATTACGTGCAGTACGCGCACGCCCGCGTCTGCTCGGTGCTTGAGCAGTGGGGCGGCGACGCGGCCGAGCTGCGTGGCGCGCAACTCGATCTGCTCGGCAACGAGCGCGAGCTCGCGCTGTGCGCGCGCCTCGCGAGCTTCCCCGAGCTGATCCAGAACGCCGCCGCGGACTACGCGCCGCACCAGCTCGCGTTCTACCTGAAAGACCTCGCCGCGGAGTTCCACAGCTGGTACAACGCCGAGCGCATGCTCGTCGACGATCCCGCGCTGCGTCTGGCGCGGCTCGCGCTGGCGGCAGCGGTGCGGCAGGTGCTGGCCACCGCGCTGGCGCTGCTCGGCGTGTCCGCCCCGCAGTCGATGTAACGTCCCAACGTCGGAGAACCTCGTGAGCCGCGCCCCCAAGTCCCGGCCGACAACCCGCCGCCCGCCCGCGAAAAGCGGCGGCGGCGTGATCGTCGGCATTTTCATCGGCCTGATCCTCGGTGCGCTGTTCGCGGCCGGAGCCGCGTGGTGGTTCACCCGCTCGTCGCCGTTCCAGACGCCGCAAGGCAGCGGCAGCGTGCCGAGCCGCGTGCCGTCGGGGCCCGACCAGCCGCCGTTGTCGTTGCCCGGCAAGCCGGGCGACCGCCCGGTCGTCAAGCCCGACTTCGAGTTCTACAAGATCCTGCCGCAGGGCAACGTCGCGCCCGCTGAAGTCCCGCCCGCTCCGCCGCCCGCGCCCCCGGTCGCCGAGCGGCTGTATCTGCAGATCGGCGCTTTCGAGAATCCCGCCGAAGCGGACAACCTCAAGGCGCGGCTCGCGCTCGCCGGCATCGAGGCGAGCGCGCAGCGCGCGCAGCTGCCCGACGGGCGAACGATGCACCGCGTGCGCATCGGCCCGTTCGCCAAGCCGGAAGACATGAATCCGGTGCGCACGCGGCTCGCCGACGCCGGCTTCACCGGCACCGTCGTGAAAGCCAGCCCCTGATTCGCGGTTCCATGCCGTTGGCACGGACGTTCGCGGGAACGTCAGCGCGCGGCTGCCGTCCGAGACATTGTCATCAACCCGGGAGCAATGCATGAATCGTCGTCTCGCCCTCAAGCAACTCGCCGCGCTCGGCGCGCTGTCCACGCTGGGCGCCTCCGCCTCCGTCTTCGCCCAGCGGGAAGCTTTCCAGACGTTGGGCACGAAGGTGCCGACCGAAGTCGCAGGCAAGGTCGAAGTGATCGAGTTCTTTTCCTACGGCTGCCCGCACTGCCACGACTTCGAACCGCTGCTCAACGGTTGGGCGAAGAAGCTGCCGGGCGACGTGAACTTCGTCAAGGTGCCGATCACGTTCAACCGTCCCGAATGGACGGCGCTGGCGCGGCTCTACTACACGCTCGAAGCGATGGGCCAGGCCGAAGAGAAAGGGCCGGCAGTGTTTGCCGCGATCCACGACCAGCGGCAGCCGCTGTACCGTGATGAGGTGCTGATGCAGTGGGTCGCGAGTTCGGGGCTCGACAGCAAGCGCTTCAGCGACATCTACAAGTCGTTCGGCGTGCAGTCGAAAGTGCAGCGCTCGAACCAGATCGCGGCGGCGTACAAGGTCAGCGGCGTGCCGATGATGGCCGTCGACGGCCGCTACACCGTTTCCGCGAGCTCGGCGGGCGGATTCGAGCAGATGCTCAAGGAAGTCGACCAGTTGATCGCGCGCTCGCGCAGCGAGCAGAAAAAGGGCTGAACTCCGTCGACCCGCTGCTCCGGCCGACCCGCGCGGCCGGATAACCCTACGGGGTAAAAGCTTCTTTCGCCGCGCGCCTGATCCGGGTATCGTTTTCGACGGAAGCGGGTCGGCGCCCGTATGACGCCACGTTGCACAGCCCGTCTTCGACAAACGGAGGCAGCGATGCAGGCACTTCAGGCGGACGTCGACGCCGCGCGATTCGATGCGGTTCTGGAACAGATCGCGAACAAGTTGCCGACCGACCAGGCGGCGCTGATCGAGCCGTTTGCGCGGCGATGGTTCGGCCAGGTCGCGCCGGAGGATCTCGCCGACCGCTCGGTCGACGACCTGTACGGCGCCGTGGTCAGCCACTGGCAGTTCGTGCGCAAGCATCGCGGCGGCACGCGCTTGCGCGTGTACAACCCGAAGCTCGAAGAGCACGGCTGGGAATCCACGCACACCGTCGTCGAAATCGTCAATGACGACATGCCGTTCCTCGTCGATTCGATCACGATGGAAGTCAATCGGCAGGGGCTCACGCTGCACCTGATCATCCATCCGGTGATGCGTGTCGTGCGCGACGAAGCGGGCCAGTATCTCGGGATCGCCGAAGACGGCGACACGCGCGGGCATTACGAATCGATCATCCACGTCGAAGTCGACCGGCGCACCGAAGCGGACGACGTCGATGCGCTGCGCACCGGGCTCGAGCGCGTGCTCGCCGACGTGCGCGCGGCAGTCACCGACTGGCCGGCGATGCAACAACGCGTCGTCGAGATCATCCAGGGCATCGAGCAGGACCCGCCGCCGGTCCCGCAGGACGAGATCGCCGAGACGGTGGCTTTCCTGAAGTGGCTGTTGGACGAGAACATCGTGCTGCTCGGCTGCCGCGACTACGAGCTGGTCGCCGCCGACGGCGACAGCGAACTGCACATCCGGCCCGGCTCGGGGCTCGGCTTGCTGCGGCAGCATCCGGGAGAGAACGTGTCGCGCTCGTTCGCCGCGCTGCCGATGAACCTCAAGGCGACGCTGCCGAATCTGCCCGTGCTGCTGACCGTGACGAAGTCGAACACGCGCTCGACCGTGCATCGGCCGGGGTTCATCGACCGGTTCAGCGTCAAAGTGTTCGACGAGAACGGCCGCGCGCGCGCCGAGCGCCGCGTCATCGGGCTGCTCGCGTCGACCGCTTACAGCACCAGCCCGAAGCTGATTCCGTTCCTGCGCCGCAAAGTCGCCGCGGTCGTCGAGCAGGCCGGCCTGCTGCCGAAGAGCCATGCGGCGAAGGCGTTGCTGACGATCCTCGAGCGCTACCCGCGCGACGAGCTGTTCCAGATCTCGACTGAGGATCTGTACCACCAGGCGATGGGCATCCTGCGGCTCGGCGAGCGCCAGCGCACGCGCCTTTTCGTCCGCACCGACCCGTTCGCGCGCTTCGTCTCGTGCCTGATCTACGTGCCGCGCGAGCACTACAACACCGACCAGCGGCTGCGCATGCAGGCGGTGCTGATGGAAGCGTTCAACGGCAGCAGCGCCGAGTTCGACGTGCAGTTTTCCGAATCGGCGCTGGCGCGCGTCCTGATCATCGTGCGCACGCGCGACTCGACGATTCCGCCGTTCGACGTGCACGAACTCGAGCAGCGCCTGGTGCGTGCGACGCGGCGCTGGGAGGACGAGCTGCAGCGCGCGATCCTCGAACACTGTGGCGAGGAGCGCGGCATGGCGCTGCTGCGCCGCTACGCCGACGGTTTCCCGGCCGGGTACCGCGAGGAATACGCGCCGCGCGTCGCGGTGTTCGACATCGAGCAGATGGAATCGCTTGCCGATGACCGCGACCTCGCGATGAGCCTCTACATCCCGCTCGAAGCGCCGCCGGGGCGGCTGAACTTCAAGATCTACCGTGTCGGCGCGCCGGTGCCGCTGTCGCAGAGCCTGCCGATGCTCGAACGCATGGGCGTCGCCGTCATCGACGAGAAACCCTCGGAGATCGAGCGCCAGGACGGGCGCTGCGTGTGGATCCACGACTTCGGGCTGTCGTACGCGGGCGCCGAGGAACTCAACCTGGACCGGCTGCGGGCGCTGTTCCACGATGCTTTCCTGCACGCGTGGCGCGGCGACATCGAGAGCGACGACTTCAACCGCCTGACGCTGCTCGCCGGGCTCACGTGGCGCGAGATCGTCGTGCTCCGCGCCTACGCGAAGCACATGCGCCAGGCCGCGTTCACGTTCAGCCAGGCGTACATGGAGCAGACGCTCGCGGCCCACCCGAAGCTCGCGCGGCAACTGATCGACCTGTTCGCGCTGCGCTTCGACCCGGCGCATGGCGGCGAGCGCGAGGCGCAGGCGGCAGCGCTTGTCGCGAACATCGAGGAGGCGCTGAACCACGTCGCCAACCTCGACGAGGACCGCATTCTGCGGCAGTTTCTCGCGATGGTGCGGGCGACGCTGCGCACCAACTACTACCAGCGCGCCGCCGACGGCAGGCCGAAGACTTATCTGTCGCTGAAGCTCGATCCGCGCCGCATCCCGAACCTGCCGCAGCCGCTGCCGATGTTCGAGATTTCGGTCTATTCGCCGCGCTTCGAAGGCGTGCATCTGCGCGGCGGGCGCGTCGCGCGCGGCGGCCTGCGCTGGTCGGACCGCATGGAGGACTTCCGCACCGAAGTGCTCGGTCTCGTGAAGGCACAGATCGTCAAGAACGCCGTCATCGTGCCGGTCGGCTCGAAAGGCGGCTTCGTCGTCAAGAACCCGCCGGCCGGCGGCCGCGAGGCGCTGCTGGCCGAAGGCGTCGAGTGCTACCGCACGTACCTGCGCGGCCTGCTCGACGTGACCGACAACCTCGTGCAGGGCCAGGTCGTGCCGCCCGTCGATGTAGTGCGCCACGACGAGGACGACCCTTACCTCGTCGTCGCAGCGGACAAGGGAACGGCGACGTTCTCCGATCACGCGAACGCGGTGGCGGCCGAATACGGCTTCTGGCTCGGCGACGCGTTCGCGTCCGGCGGCTCGGCGGGCTACGACCACAAGAAAATGGGCATCACTGCGCGCGGCGCGTGGGAGTCGGTCAAGCGCCACTTCCGCGAACTCGGGCTGAACACGCAGGAACAATCGTTCACGGTCGTCGGCATCGGCGACATGTCCGGCGACGTGTTCGGCAACGGCATGCTGCGCTCGCGCACGATCCGGCTCGTCGCCGCATTCGACCACCGCCACATCTTCATCGACCCGACTCCAGACGCCGAAACCTCGTTCGCCGAACGCGAGCGCCTGTTCGCGCTGCCACGTTCGTCGTGGGACGACTACGACAAGACGCTGATCTCGGCAGGCGGCGGCGTGTGGTCGCGTCACGCGAAATCGATTCCCCTGTCGCCGCAGGTGCGCGAGGCGCTCGACATCGAAGCCGAGATACTGTCGCCGGCCGAGCTGATCCGCGCGATCCTCACCGCGCCGGTCGATCTGCTCTACAACGGCGGCATCGGGACGTATGTCAAGGCGACGAGCGAGACCGACGCCGCGGTCGGCGACCGGGCGAACGACGCGGTGCGCGTCAATGGCGCGGCGCTGCGCTGCCGCGTCGTCGCCGAAGGCGGCAACCTCGGCGTCACGCAGCTCGGGCGCATCGAATACGCGCTGCGCGGCGGCAAGATCAACACCGACGCGATCGACAACTCCGGCGGCGTCGACTGCTCGGATCACGAGGTGAACATCAAGATCCTTCTCGACAGCGTCGTCGATGAAGGCGACCTGACCGACAAGCAGCGCAACGTACTGCTCGTCGAGATGACCGACGAAGTCGCCGGCCTCGTGCTGCGCGACAACTACGGCCAGACGCAGGTGCTGTCGGTGACGCGCTCACGAGGCGTCGCGCTGCTCGGCGAGCAGGCCGAATTCATCCGCCGGCTCGGCCATGCGGGGCGCCTGAACCGCAAGCTCGAGTTCCTGCCGATGGACGAGGAGATCGCCGAACGGGCGCTCAAGCAGGTCGGCCTCGTCACGCCCGAACTCGCGGTGCTGCTCGCATACAGCAAGATCGAGCTGTTCGACGAAGTCATCGCCTCCGACGTGCCGGAAGATCCGTACATCTCGGCTGCGCTGAAGAACTATTTTCCGCAGCCGCTGCGCGAACGCTATGCGGCGCAGATCGAGCGCCATCCGCTGCGGCGCGAGATCATTGCGACGCACGTCGTCAACAGCATGATCAACCGCGTCGGGCCGACTTTCGTCAGCCGGCTGCACGGCGAACTCGGCGCGACGCCGGCGGAAGTCGTCCGGGCGTACATGGCGAGCCGCGAAGTGTACGGCCTCGTGCCGACGTGGCGCGACATCGAGTCGCTCGACAACGTCGTCGCCGACGTGGTGCAGACCGAGATGATCATCGAGTCGGTGCGGCTGATTGAGCGCGGCGCGGTGTGGTTCCTGCGCCACCGCGACTGGATCGCCGACCTGCAGGCGACGCTCGACTATTTCTCCGCAGGCGCCGCGGAGCTGTCCGCCGGGCTGCGCGACTTTGTCCAGCCGGCGTACCGCGAAGTCCTCGACACCGTCGCCGCGGGTTTCATCGAGAAAGGCGTGCCCGCGCCGCTCGCGCAGCGCATCGCGTCGCTCGACGAACTGTATTCGGCGCTCGATCTCGTCGAGGTGGCGGCGGAAACCGGACGGCCGGAAGCGACCGTCGCGCGCGTGTATTACGCCCTCGGCGACCAGCTCGACCTGTACTGGCTCGGGCTGCAGATCTCCGCGCTGCCGGCCGAATCGCGCTGGCAGGGGCTCGCACGCAGCGCGCTGCGCAGCGAGCTGTCGAACCAGGCGCGCATCCTCGCTGCCGAAGCGCTCAGGCATTGTCCGGGCGTCGAACAGCCCGAAGTGGTGATTGCCGCATGGGAAGCCCGCAACCGCAGCAACGTCGAGCGTTACCGGCATCTCCTCGCGGACGTGAAGACCGCCGCGCAGACCGACATGCCGATGCTGTCGGTGCTGCTGCGCGAGCTGCGCAACATGAGCTGAAGAGCGTCGGGCCGGCGCGGCGGGTCTACAGCTCGACCTGCGTGCCGAGCTCGACGACGCGGTTGGGCGGGATGTGGAAGTAGTCGGCGGCGCTGCCGGCGTTGCGGAACATGACGATGAAGAGCTTCTCGCGCCAGCGCGGCATGCCGGAACCGACGCGCGACACGAGGGTTTCGCGGCCGAGGAAGAACGACGTCTCCATCATGTCGAATTTCAAGCCGAAATCCGCGCACTGCATGAGCGCCGCCGGCAGGTCGGGGTCGTCCTTGAAGCCGTAGTTCACGCGCACGCGGTAAAAGCCGTAGTCGAGTTCCTCGACGACCACGCGCTCGCTGTCGGCAACGTGCGGCACGTCGGCGGTTTCGACCGTCAGCAGCACGACCCGGCGGTGCAGCACCTTGTTGTGCACGAGGTTGTGCAGCAGTGCGCGCGGCACGCCCTCGAGCCAGGTCGTCATGAATACCGCGGTGCCGTCGACGCGCGGCGAAGGGCTGTTGAACATCGACCGGATGAAGCTGTCGAGCGGCATCGTGTCGGTGCGGATGCGGCTGTTGAGCAGTTCGCGGCCGCGCTTCCAGGTTGTCAGCAGCGTGAAGATCAGTGCCCCGATCAGCAGCGGGAACCAGCCGCCGGCGAGGATCTTCACGGTGGTCGCGGAGAAGAACGCGACGTCGACCGCGAGGAACACGCCGAGGAAGAGTCCCGCCTGCAGCCTGCCCCAGCCCCACAGCGCGCGGACGACCACGAACGCGAGCAGGGTGTCGATCATCATCGTCAGCGTGACTGCGATGCCGTACGCCGACGCCAGCGCGCTTGACGAGCGGAAGCCGACAACCAGCGCGATCACCGCGCCGAGCAGCATCCAGTTGATGCTCGGCACGTAGATCTGGCCCATCTCGCGTTCCGACGTGAAGATCGTGCGCATGCGTGGCGCGTAACCGAGCTGCATCGCCTGGCGGGTCAGCGAGTAGGCTCCGGAGATCACCGCTTGGCTGGCGATGATCGTCGCCAGCGTCGCCATCGCGACCATCGGGTACACCAGCGCATCAGGCACCAGCAGGTAAAACGGATTGCGCACGTTGTCGGGGTGATCGAGGATCAGCGCGCCCTGGCCGAGGTAGTTCAGGTACAGCGACGGAAACACGACGAGGAACCACGCGAACTTGATCGGCCGGCGGCCGAAGTGGCCCATGTCCGCATACAGCGCCTCGCCGCCGGTGATCGCGAGCACGACCGCGCCGAGCGACAGCCAGCCGACCAGCGGCATGTCGGCAAAGAAGCGCAGCGCCCAGCGCGGGTCGAGCGCGCCGATGATCTCGGGATGCAGCGTGATACCCAGGATGCCCAGCACCGCGAGCAGGACGAACCACACCAGCATCACCGGCCCGAAGATCCTGCCGACACTGCCGGTACCGTGGCGCTGAATGACGAACAGGCCGCATAGCACGGCGAGCGCGATCGGCAGCACGTACGGGCGGAACGCCGGCGTCGCGACCTCGAGGCCTTCAACTGCCGACAGCACCGAGATCGCCGGCGTGATCATGCCGTCGCCGTAGAACAGCGCGGCACCGAACACCCCCAGCGCCGACAGCACCCAGACCTTGCGACCGGGCGGCACCGCGCGCAGCACGAGCGAGGTCAGCGCCATGATGCCGCCTTCTCCGCGGTTGTCGGCGCGGGTGATGAACAACACGTATTTCGCCGACACCACGAGCACCAGCGCCCAGAACACCAGCGACAGGATGCCGTAGACGTTCTGGGGCGTCACCGGCACTGCATGCGGGCCGTTGAAGACTTCTTTCAGCGTGTAGAGAGGGCTTGTGCCGATGTCGCCATAGACGACGCCGATCGCCGCGACCGCGAGCCCGGCAATGCCGCGGCGCGGAGCGGCGGCGTGCGCCGTGGCAGCTGCTGCGGGTGAAGTATTCACACCCTCGAGTGCTTGCATGAATACTCCCGGAGGGCCTGGCGCGAGGCGCGTAGATTAGCGCAGGGCACCATCGCCGACGAGCAGATTTTCACGGTGCGGAAAAAGAATCCGTGTTTCTCAGGGCGTCGCCGCGGTCGCCGCCGCAATGTCGCGCGCGTTGCCGGGTTCGACGCCGAGGGCTGCCGCGACGCCGGGATGCATGACGCGACCGGCGCAGATGTTCAGCCCCTGCGCCAGATGCGGATCGTCGCGCAGCGCCTCGCGCCAGCCCTTGTCCGCGAGCGCGAGCACGTAGGGCAGCGTCGCGGCGTTCAGCGCGAGCGTCGAAGTCCGGGCGACTGCGCCCGGCATGTTCGCGACGCAGTAATGCACGACGTCGTCGACGACGAAAGTCGGATCGGCATGAGTCGTCGGGCGTGAAGTCTCGAAACAGCCGCCCTGGTCGATCGCGACATCGACGACCACCGTGCCCGAGCGCATCCTGCGCACGATGTCGCGCGTGACGAGCTTCGGCGCCGCGGCACCGGGCACCAGCACCGCGCCGATCACGAGATCGGCGTCGAGCACGGCGGCTTCGATCGCATCGGTGCTCGCGTGCAGCGTGTGCAGCTGCGTGCCGAAGCGCTCGCCGACGCGGCGCAGGACTGCCACCGAGCGGTCGACGATCGTCACCGCGGCACCCATGCCCAGCGCGATCAGCGCGGCGTTGCTGCCGACGACGCCGCCGCCGAGGATCACCACCCGCGCCGGCTCGACACCCGGCACGCCGCCGAGCAGCAACCCGCGCCCGCCGGCCGCTTTCTCGAGACAATGCGCGCCCGCCTGCACGCTCATCCGCCCGGCGACTTCGGACATCGGCGCGAGCAACGGCAGCCCGCCGTCGGCGTCGCCGACCGTCTCGTACGCGATCGCGGTAACGCCGCTCGCGAGCAGGTCGTTTGCCTGTTGCGGGTCCGGCGCGAGGTGGAGATAGGCGAACAGCACCTGGCCGGCGCCAAGGCGCACGCGCTCGGCGGGCTGGGGCTCCTTGACCTTGACGATCAGTTCGGCAGCGGCATACAGCGCTGCCGCATCGTCCTCGATGCGCGCCCCCGCGCGCCGGTAGTCGTCGTCTCCCGCGCCGATGCCGCGCCCCGCGTCGCGCTCGACGATCACTTCGTGGCCGTGCGCGACGACCTCGCGGACGCTCGCCGGCGTGAGCCCGACGCGGTATTCATGGACCTTGATTTCCCTCGGTACGCCGACAAGCATGTTGAACCTCCCGCGCAGGTGGCCGGACGCCGGCGGGCGCGACTCGGGCAGCGGCCGGACTGCCGCATCGCCTACAATCGCAGTCTTTCCCGGCGACCGCCTATCGAAATGCAAGTATCCACGATCCCGCCCGAATCTGCCGCCCTCGAAGACGCCGCCGGCGTCGTGCACCGCCGCGCCGAAGGGCCGGTGCGCATCGTGTCGCTGGTGCCGTCGCTGACCGAACTGGTATGCGAGCTCGGTCTCGCCGACCAGCTCGTCGGACGCACCGGCTTCTGCATTCATCCACGCGACATCGTCAGGAAGGTGGCGAAAGTCGGCGGCACGAAAGACGTCAGGATCGACGCCGTGCGCGCCCTCGAAGCCACGCACCTGATCGTGAATATCGACGAGAACCGGCGCGAGACGGTCGAGCGGCTCGCCGCTTTCATCCCGAATGTCATCGTCACCCATCCGTGCACGCCCGAGGACAATTTCGGGTTGTACCGGCTCTTCGGCCGGATCTTCGATCGCGACGCCGAAGCGGACCGGCTGGCCGCGGATCTTGCCGCCGCGCTCGATGCCGCACGCGCCGTGGCCGCGTCGCTGCCGCCGGAGCGGGTGCTGTACCTGATCTGGCGCGAGCCGTGGATGAGCGTGTCGCGCGACACCTATATTTCGGCGACGCTGCGCGCGGTCGGCTGGGAAACCGTGCCGGACGAGACATCGAGCCGTTATCCTGAAATCGCCTGGCAGGCGTCGGCGGTCGTGGCCGCGCAACGGGTGCTGCTGTCGTCCGAACCCTACCGTTTCCGCACGTTGCATCTGGACGAGGTCGCGCGGCTGTCGGGCCGGCCTGCTGCACTGATCGACGGCAAAATGACGTCGTGGTACGGCAGTCGCGCCGCGGCCGGGCTGCGCTATCTCGCGCGGCTGCGGGAGCGGCTCGCAGTCGAGTAGGGGTAGGGAAAGTTCGCGGGTTCGCGGGCCGCGTCGACGCTGCAGCCGAGTCAGCGCGAAGCGAACGCCTGTGCGAAGTTTTCCGGCGTCAGCACCGCGAACAGCGACCGCAGCAGCCGGTGGCGGTTGAGCTTCAGCAACGCCTTGTCGCGGCTGACGAGATGGCTCGCTTCGCCGTCGCGCGCGATCTCGAGAAACTTCTGGTCGTCGCGGTCGCGGCACAGCGGCAGTGCGGGCAGCGCCTGCGCCGGTGCGTCGCCCAGGGCGGGGCCGTCACCGTCGGGGAGTAATGTGACGCGCGCCACATAGCCGGCGAGGATCGTCGCTTGGCGTTCGGCAGCGACGCCGAACTGGCGGTACGCGAGAACGTGGCGCAGTTCGTCGAGTGCGTCGGCGCGCGTGACGAGGGTGAGATGGCCGCTCTCGATCGCATCGCGCAGGCGCATCAGCGCCGGGTCTTCGAAAAGCCACAGCGCCATGACGGTGTTCGTGTCGAGGACGACGCGCGGGGAGGGAAGGTCGGGCATCGAGTCTTCAGAGGGTGGTGGTCGACGGCAGCGAGGGGGCCGCAGCCCCCTCGCGATGTGCGACCGGCGACTCGCGTCAAGCCGCTTGGTTTGCGTCGAGGCGGACCTTCACGAAGGAGCCGGGAGCGTCCTCGATCGGCTTGAGCTTGCCTTTCGCCGGGTCACGCGCGTCGACCTGCTCGGGATCCTGCGGCACGACCCATTCCTGCCAGTCGGTCCACCACGATCCCTGCTGGTGCTGCGCGCCTTCGAACCACGCGTCGGCGTCCTTCGGCAGCTTTGCCGACGGATTCAGCCAGTAGCCGTACTTGTTCGACGCCGGCGGGTTGACGATGCCGGCGATGTGGCCGGAGCCGCCGAGCACGAAGCGCACCGGGCCGCCGAGCGCCTGCGCGCCCGTGTAGGTGCTTTTCCACGGCGCGATGTGGTCTTCGAGCGTCGAGATGAAGTAGCACGGGATCTTGATCTTCGACAGATCGATCGGCACGCCGTCGATGACGATGCCGCCCGGCTCGACGAGCCGGTTTTCCATGTACATCGTGCGCAGGTAGTAGCTGTGCATCTTCGCCGGCATGCGCGTCGAGTCGGAGTTCCAGTACAGCAGGTCGAACGGGAACGGGTCCTTGCCCATGAGGTAGTTGTTCACGACGAAGGACCAGATCAGGTCGTTCGCACGCATCATGTTGAACGTGCCGGCCATCTCGGAACCTTCGAGGTAGCCGCGCTCGAACATCTTCTTCTCGAGGCTCGATACCTGGCCCTCGTCGATGAACACGCCCAGTTCGCCCGGCTCCGAGAAGTCGATCATCGTCGTGAAGAACGTCGCCGTCGCGATGCGCTTGTCCTTCTTCCCGGCGAGGTACGCGAGCGTCGTCGCCAGCAGCGTGCCGCCGAGGCAGTAGCCGCAGACGTTCACCTCCTTCTCGCCAGTCTGCTTCTCGATCGCGTCGAGCGCGGCGACGATGCCTTCGTGCACGTAGGACTCGAAAGTCTTCTCGGCCAGGCGCTCGTCGGGGTTCACCCACGACACGACGAACACCGTGTGGCCCTGGTCGACGCACCACTTGATGTACGAATTCTTCTCGCGCAGGTCGAGGATGTAGAACTTGTTGATCCACGGCGGCACGATCAGCAGCGGGCGCTTGAGCGCTTTGTCGGTGCGCGGCGTGTACTGGATCAGCTGCATCATGTCGGTCTGGAACACGACTTTGCCCGGCGTCGTCGCGACGTTGCGGCCGAGTTCGAACGCGGTCGTGTCGGTCATCTTGACGCGCAGCTGGCCGCCGCCGTCTTCCATGTCGCGCAGCAGGTTGTTCAGGCCCTTGATCAGGTTCTGGCCGTTGTTCTTGACGGTCTCGCGGAACACTTCGGGATTCGTCAGCGCGAAGTTCGACGGCGACAGCGCGTCGATGTACTGGCGCGTGAAGAAGTTCACTTTTTTCTGCGAGTGCTCGTCGAGCCCTTCGACGCAGCACACCGTGTCATGCACGTGGCGCGCGGTGATCAGGTACGACTGCTTGATGAAGTCGAACAGGAAATGCTCTTCCCACTGCTCGTCCTTGAAGCGCTTGTCGGTCTTCTCCGGTTGCGCGATCGGGGCACCGTGCATGCCCATGACGCGCAGCATCGAATGCTGCCACAGCGAGAAGTAGTCCCACACCAGGTTCATCTGCGACTGGGCGAGCTTGTAGGGATTGGCCAGCAGCTTGGCCATCATGTCCATGAACGCCTGCGCGATGCCCAGCTCGTCGCTGGGCGTGGAGACGCCTTTCTTGAGCTGGCGCTGGACGTGTTCGCTGATCAGGTGCGAAGCGCGCTGCGCGACTTCGGCGTAGGTCTTGGCGACCTCCTTCGGATCCGGCAGCTCGGCAAATACATTCTCGGGGGTGGGTGCAGCCATCTCTCTATTGCTCCTGTTTTTTCATGCAATGCGTTCGAATCGGATCGTGCCGTCGTCGCTGGTCAGCCTGCGAGCCTCGTTTCTTTTGACGAGGTAGTTGAGGTGTGCGATCGCTTCTCCCATCGCGAACATGACCTGGTGCGTGTCCAGTTCGCGGGGAAACAGTGTCGAAAGGACGTCCGCAGCGCTGCCGGGCGTTACGATCGCGCCCAGCAGTTCGTCGCAGCGTTCACGGTGGTGCGTTTCGAGCTGTGCGATTCTTGCCCTGATGCCGCGGAATGGTCGACCATGTGATGGTAGCACGAGCGTATCGTCGGGCAAGTCCTTGAAGCGATTCAGCGAATCGAGGAACCAGCCGAGCGGATCGTCATTCGGTGTTGCCGCATAGACGCTGACGTTCGTCGAAATGCGCGGCAGCAGCATGTCACCCGAAACGAGTATCCCCAGCTGCGCGCAGTACAGGCTCGCGTGCTCGGGCGCATGACCATATCCTACGATGACGCGCCACTCGTGGGCGCCGATCGCCACGACATCGCCGTCGAACAGGCGGTGGTAGGCCGTGGGGA
This sequence comes from Aromatoleum buckelii, assembly GCF_012910785.2. Lineage (GTDB taxonomy): Bacteria > Pseudomonadota > Gammaproteobacteria > Burkholderiales > Rhodocyclaceae > Aromatoleum > Aromatoleum buckelii. Next base: position 610,080 of record NZ_WTVH02000008.1, read on the forward strand.
GCGTCGGCACGCCACGGCGATAACCGTTGCCGCGATCGACGAGTGCCGCCTGGCGCGCGTCGTCGAGTCCATGGCTGCGGAATTGCGCGACCATGTCGGTGACCGAATATCCGGGCAGCTGGTTCCATATCGCGTGGCCGTACAGGAGCTCGCCCTGCGTCATCCAGACTGGCGCGTCGTCGCGCGCGGCGAGCCAGGTCGCCAGGCCGAGATGGTCGGGATGGTGGTGGGTGACGACGACGCGGCCGACCGGACGCCCGTCGTTCGCGATGATCGTGTTCCAGTGCTCGCGCACTTCATCGAGGCCGAAGCCGGAGTCGATCGCGGCGAGCGTTTCGCCGTCGTCGAGCAGCCACAGGTTGATGTGGTCGAGGGCGAATGGCAGCGGCATCCGCACCCAGCTCACCCCCTTCGCCACGGGAAGTGTCTCGCCGCCGGCAGGGGTCTCGCTGAACGGATACTGCAGTTCGGTAAGACGGGTCATCGATTTCTCTCCGTTGGACGGGGCAAGCAATCGCCGATTGCTCAAACCCCTCAATTCTGATTAACTTTTCTGCTCTCTCAGAGCGGCTGCTTGCGCTGGACGCAATGGACCAGGCCGTTTTACTTCGGGCACCGATCAATGGCAAGCGAACAAACCTACACCATTACCGAACTCGCGCGCGACTTCGACGTGACGCCTCGGGCGATCCGCTTCTACGAGGACCAGGGGCTGCTGAAACCTTCCCGAGCCGGGCGCACGCGCATCTATTCCAAGTCCGACCGCACTCGCCTCAAGCTCACGCTGCGCGGCAAGCGCCTCGGCCTGTCGCTCGCCGAAATCAAGGAATTGCTCGAGATGCACGGCGGCGTTCGCAATCCCGCCGCTCAGCTGGTGCGTTTCCTCGTCGTGCTCGCCGACCGCCGCGAAGCGCTCGAACAGCAGCGCGAGGACATCGAGGCGGTGCTCGGCGAGATCGCGATGCTCGAAAAACAGTGCTCCGACTTGCTCGGCCACGACCCAGGCGGCGCCGCGGCTGCCCGTGCCGAGATCGTGCGACGCATGCGTAGCGGGACTTGATTTTTTTCACGATTAGTTTACGTTGACGTAAACGTAATAACAACTGGAAATTAAACGCCCGACGGGGAGACGCGATGAGATACGAGCTGCCGATTTTCCAGCCCAAAGACCCGGGGTATGCAGATCGTGTCCGTGAAAGTTTCCGCCTGCAGCAGGCGATGGCGCTGATCGGCGCCGAACTGTCGGTCGTCGAGCCGGGTCACGTCGAGATCCACCTGCCGTTCAAGCCGGAAATCACGCAGCAGCACGGCTTCATCCATGGCGGCGTCGTCGGGATGATCGCGGACTCCGCGGCCGGCTACGCGGCGAACACGCTGACGCCGGCCGGCACCAGCGTGTTGACCGTCGAATACAAGCTGAACCTGCTCGCGCCGGCCGACGGCGAACGGCTCGTCGCGCGCGGCGAAGTCGTCAAGCCCGGCCGCACGCTGCTGATCACGCGCGCGGAAGTGTTCGCGATCAGGCGCGAGCAATGGACGTTGTGCGCGGTGATGCAGCAGACGATCATGGCGATGCATGGCCGGAAGGAAGGGATCGAGTGATTTCAGCTGCCGCGGCGCGGCCGCGGTGTTGCAGGCAAAACTGAAGGAATTCTCTGTGCCAGTCGAACTTCGCGTGTTGGATGCCGATGACCGGGTGTGCCTCGACCACGTCCGCCAGTTCTTCCGCAACTATGCCGCTTCGATCGGCGTGGACTTGTGTTTTCAGGGTTTCGGCGACGAGATGGCGTCGTTGCCGGGAGCGTACGGAGGGGCGCAGGGCAGGCTTTTCTACGCCGAACTGGACGGACAGCCCGCGGGCTGCGTCGGCATCCGCCCGTTCTCCGACGGCATCTGCGAGATGAAACGCCTGTACGTCGAGCCGGCGCTGCGCGGCTTGGGCGTCGGCCGCGAACTGGTCCTCGCGGCGATCCGGGCGGCGAAGGAAATCGGTTACCGCCGCATCCTGCTCGACACGCTGCCGACGATGCGTATCGCCGTGAAGCTGTATCGCGAACTCGGTTTCACCGAGGCGCCGGCCTATTACCCGACGCCGGTCGAAGGGACGCTTTTCCTCGCGCTGGACCTCGAGAACTGGTCCGAGGAGGAGGTCGCGAACGAAAACCTGTTCCACCTCTTCGATTACAACCGCGCCTGGGCGCGCCAGATGCAGCAGATCGACCCGGGTTTCTTCGAGAAACTGTCGAAGCTGCAGTCGCCCGAATACCTGTGGATCGGCTGCTCGGATTCCCGCGTGCCGGCGAACCAGATCATCGGCCTGCTGCCGGGCGAAGTGTTCGTGCATCGCAACGTCGCGAACGTCGTCGTGCATACCGACCTCAACTGCCTGTCGGTGATCCAGTTCGCCGTCGACGTGCTGAAAGTCAGGCACATCATGGTTGTCGGCCACTACGGCTGCGGCGGCGTGAAGGCGGCGCTCGGACGCGAGCGCGTCGGCATCGTCGACCTGTGGCTGCGCCACGTGCAGGACGTGCACGTCAAGCACCGCCAGGCGGTCGATGGGCTGCCGCCGGAACTCGCGCACGACCGGCTGTGCGAACTGAACGTGCTCGAGCAGGTCGTCAATGTGGCCCAGACGGTGGTCGTGCAGGACGCCTGGCAACGCGGCCAGCCGCTCGCGGTGCATGGGTGGATCTACGGGCTGAAGAACGGCCTGGTGCGCGATCTGGGCCTCAACGTGACGCGCCCCGAAGACGTGATGCCGCGCTATGTCGCGGCGCTCGAAACGCTGGCCTGAGAGCCCGCTATCCCTACAAGTCGTACAGGAGAGAAAGCATGAATGATCCGGTTGTCATCGTTTCCGCCGCCCGCACGCCGATGGGCGGCTTCCAGGGCGATTTGTCCGCGCTGAGCGGCCCGCAACTCGGCTCGGTCGCGATCCGGGCGGCTGTCGAGCGCGCCGGTGTAAACCCCGAAGCGGTGCAGGAAGTGCTGATGGGCTGCGTGCTGCCGGCGGGCGTCGGGCAAGCCCCGGCGCGCCAGGCCGCGCTCGGCGCTGGTCTTCCGCTGTCAGCCGGCTGCACGACGGTCAGCAAGGTGTGCGGCTCCGGCATGAAGTCCGTGATGCTCGCGCACGACCTGCTGGTCGCCGGCACGAACGACGTGATGGTCGCCGGCGGCATGGAGTCGATGTCGAACGCGCCGTATCTGCTGCCGAAGGCGCGCGGCGGCTACCGTCTCGGCCACGGCCAGGTGCTCGACCACATGTTCCTCGACGGCCTCGAGGACAGTTACTCGAAAGAGAACAAGGGTCGCCTGATGGGCACTTTTGCCGAAGACTGTGCGAGCCACTTCGACTTCAGCCGGGCCGCGCAGGACGAGTTCGCAATCGCCTCGACGACGCGCGCGCAGAACGCGATCCAGGACGGCAGCTTCGCGTGGGAAGTCGCGCCGGTGACGGTCCCGGGGCGCAAGGGCGACGTCGTCGTCGACCGCGACGAGCAGCCGCCGAAGGCGCAGATCGACAAGATCGCCGGCCTGAAGCCCGCGTTCGCCAAAGACGGCACCGTCACGGCCGCGAATTCGAGCTCGATCTCCGACGGTGCCGCGGCGCTCGTGCTGATGCGCCGCTCGACCGCCGACAAGCTGGGCCTCGCGCCCCTCGCGACGGTTCAAGGCCATGCGACGCACGCGCAGGACCCGGCGTGGTTCACGACCGCCCCGGTCGGCGCGATGCAGAAAGTGCTGGCGAAGGCCGGCTGGAACGTCGGCGACGTCGACCTGTGGGAAATCAACGAAGCGTTCGCGGTCGTCACGATGGCAGCGATGAAGGAACTGGACCTGCCGCACGACAGGGTGAACGTGCATGGCGGCGCGTGCGCGCTCGGTCACCCGATCGGCGCATCCGGCGCCCGGATCATCGTCACGCTGCTCGGCGCGCTGCGCCAGTACGGCAAGAAACGCGGCGTCGCGAGCTTGTGCATCGGCGGCGGCGAAGCGACGGCGGTTGCGGTGGAGCTCGTCTAAATGATCCTCACGCAAGAACAGGAGATGGTCCGCGACTCGCTACGCGCGTTCGCGCAGGAGCGCCTCGCGCCGTTCGCCGCCGAATGGGACCGCAACCACACTTTTCCGCGCGAAGCCTTGCGCGAACTCGCCGAGCTCGGCGCGCTCGGCATGGTCGTGCCGGAGCAGTGGGGCGGCGCGGGGATGGATTACGTCAGCCTCGTGCTCGCGCTGGAAGAAATTGCCGCCGGCGACGGCGCGACCTCGACGATCGTTAGCGTGCAGAACTCGCTCGCGTGCGGCATCCCGAACCGCTACGGCAACGACGCGCAGAAGGAGCGCTGGCTGAAGCCGCTCGCCAAAGGCGAGAAGCTCGGCTGCTTCTGCCTCACCGAGCCGCACGTCGGCTCGGACGCGTCTGCGCTGAAGACGACGGCAGTGAAGGACGGCGACGGGTGGGTCATCAACGGCGTCAAGCAGTTCATCACGACCGGTCGCGAAGCCGACGTCGCGATCGTGTTCGCGGTGACCGACAAGACGGCCGGCAAGAAAGGCATTTCGTGCTTCCTCGTGCCGACCGACGTGCCGGGTTACATCGTCGCGCGCATCGAGGAGAAGATGGGGCAGAAGGCGTCCGACACCGCGCAGATCCTGTTCGAGGACTGCCGCGTGCCGGCCGACGCGCTGCTCGGTGCCGAAGGCGAAGGCTACAAGATCGCGCTGTCGAACCTCGAAGCGGGACGCATCGGCATCGCCGCGCAGTGCCTCGGCATGGCGCGCGCCGCGCTCGACGCGGCAGTGAAATACGCGCACGAGCGCGAGACTTTCGGCAAGCCGATTTTCGAGCACCAGGCGGTGAACTTCCGCCTCGCCGACATGGCGACGCAACTGGAAGCCGCACGCCAGCTCGTCTGGCACGCGGCGACGCTGAAGGACGCCGGCCGGCCGTGCCTGAAGGAAGCGTCGATGGCGAAGCTGTTCGCGTCGGAGATGGCCGAGAAGGTGTGCTCGGATGCGATCCAGGTCCACGGCGGCTATGGTTACGTGACCGACTTCCCGGTCGAGCGCATTTATCGTGACGTGCGCGTGTGCCAGATCTACGAAGGCGCAAGCGACATCCAGCGGCTGGTGATCGGGCGTTCGCTCGCCGCCTGAGGTCGTTGCCGCGCCCCCGGGAGCCGGGCCGCGAGGTCCGGGCAACAGGAGACAGCAGGATGTACGAAACTCTCGAAATCCGCACCGAAGGCGGTGTCGCGACGATCTGGATGAACCGTCCTGACGTGCATAACGCGTTCAACGCGCAGCTGATCGCGGACCTGACAGCGGCATGTCGCGAACTCGACGCGGACGACACGGTGCGCGTCGTCGTGCTCGCCGGACGCGGCAAGAGTTTCTCCGCGGGCGCGGACCTGAACTGGATGAAGGCGGCTGCCGCAGCCAGCGTCGAAGACAACCTCGATGACGCACGCCGGCTCGCCGGCATGCTGCAGACGATTTCCGCGATGGGAAAGCCGACGATCGCGCGCGTGCAGGGCGCAGCTCTCGGCGGCGGGATGGGGCTCGCGAGTGCGTGCGACATCTGCGTTGCCGCGGAGCAGGCAGTGTTTGCGACTTCCGAAGTCAAGTTCGGCATCATCCCGGCGGCGATCAGCCCGTACGTGATCCGGGCGATCGGCGAGCGCCAGGCGTATCGCTATTTCCAGACGGCCGAGCGGATCACCGCCGCGCGCGCCGGCGAGATCGGCCTTGCGCACGAAGTCGTCGCGGCCGCAGCGCTCGACGCGAAAGTCGCCCAGATCGCCGCGGCGCTGCTGCAGGGCGGGCCGAAAGCGCAGGCCGCGGCGAAGGACCTGATCCGCAACGTCGCGAACCGGCCGGTCGGCGACGCGGTCATCGAGGACACCGCGCGCCGCATCTCCAGCCTGCGTGCGACGCCGGAAGCGCAGGAAGGGCTCGACGCTTTCCTGTCGAAGCGCCCCGCGGCGTGGGTGGTGCAGGGCTGAACGCTGTCGCGCCGAGCGCGAGATGGATGCTTTTGCCAGCTGGAGCGAAGCGCTGCAGGGGCTCACGCCGCTGCTCGACTGGCGGGACGTTCCGCTCGACGTCGCGTCGCTCGCCGCGCTCGCGGCCGGCCTCGGCTGGGCGAGCGGGCTACGGCTCTACGCGCTCGTCTTCGCGCTCGGCGCGCTCGATCGCTTCGGCGGCGTGCAGTTGCCCGGCGGCCTCGAAGTGCTCGCGCACCCGGTCGTGCTCGGGCTGTCCGGCTTCATGCTCGTCGCGGAGTTCTTTGCCGACAAGCTGCCGTGGCTCGACTCGTTGTGGGACGCGGTGCACACTTTCATCCGCATTCCCGCCGGCGCAGCGCTCGCGGCGGCGGTGATGGGCGACCAGAGCGGCGCGATGCAGGTCGCGGCCGGGCTCGCTGGGGGCACTCTCGCTGCCGGCACGCATTTCGCGAAAGCGGGCGCGCGCGCGGCGATCAACACGTCGCCCGAGCCGCTCAGCAACGTCACGACTTCGCTCGGCGAGGACGCGATGTTCGCCGGCGGCCTGTGGATGCTGCTGCAGCATCCTTTGTGGTTCCTCGTCGCGCTCGTCGTGTTCGTCCTGCTCGCCGGCGTGCTGATCGTGCTGCTGTGGCGCTTCATCCGCAGACTGTTCCGGCCGCGCCCACGACCGGGCGTTCCGTAAGTGTCCGGCAACCCCGCGAACGGCAGCGACAACGCGGCGACTGACGCGAACCGAACCGAACCGGTCCGCAGCGGACCAATGGCAACAACACCACAACAACACCACCACAACTTGCCCGACCCCGACGACACCATGAACATCCCGTCCCCCTGCATCAACGTCTGCCGCCTGGATGCGGCCACCGGCCTGTGCGAAGGCTGCTTCCGCACGCTCGACGAAATCGCTCGCTGGAGCCGCCATGCCGACGTGGAGAAACGCCGCATTCTCGACGCGGTGGATCGGCGCCGCGCGCAGGCCCCCGTCGCGGCGAGCGCGCTTCGTGCGGAGCAGGCACGATGAGCGATGCCCTGTGCGTCGGCGTGTGCATGATCGACTGGGATAGCGGAGTGTGCCTCGGTTGCGGCCGCACGCCCGAGGAGATCGACGGCGTGCCTGTCGCACCTACGCCTGCGCAGACGCCGGCGAAAGTGCCGCTGCCGGCGAACGTCGCGGCACAGGTCGGCGAAGGCTCGCAATGAGCGCGGCGGCAAAGCTCCCGGCGACGATCGCCGTGCTCGAGCGCGGCTGGCTGTCGTCGAACAACGTCGTGCTGTTCGACGGTGGCGAGGCGACGCTGATCGACAGCGGCTACGTCAGCCACGCCGCGCAGACGGTCGCGCTGCTGCACCGCACGCTCGACGGCCGCCGCCTCGGACGGCTCATCAACACGCACTCGCATTCCGACCATATCGGCGGCAACGCGGCAGTGCAGCGGGCGTTCGGCTGTGCGATCACGGTGCCTGCCGGGATGGCGGGCGCAGTGGCCGAGTGGGACGAGGCAGCGCTGCTGCTGAGCACTGCCGAGCAGGCCGGCGAACGTTTCCACGCCGACGGGGTGCTGGCCGCGGGCGAAACCGTCGGGATGGGCGGCCTGACGTGGCAGATCCTCGAAGCGCCGGGCCACGACATGGACGCGCTGGTGTTCCACAATCCCGACCGGCGCATCCTGATTTCCGGCGACGCGCTGTGGCGCGACGGCTTCGGCATCCTGTTCGCGGACGTGCTCGGCACCGGCGACGGCATCGGCGCGACGCGGCGCACGCTCGAGGCGATCGCGCGCCTGCCGGTCGATGTCGTCATTCCGGGGCACGGCGCGCCGTTCGTCGAATTCGACGACGCGCTGGCGCGGGCGTTTGCCCGGCTGAAGGCGTTCGAGGACGACGGCGCGCGCATGGCGCGCAACGCGATCCGTGCGTGCATGACGTTCTCGCTGCTCGACTTGCGCTCGATCGCGCTCGACGAATTGCCGGAACATCTCGCGCGTGTGCCGCTCTACCGCGAAGTCAACGCGCGTTTCCTCGGCCAGTCGCCGGCGGCGCTGGCCGACTGGCTGGTTGCGGAACTGTCGCGCGCCGGCGTCGCGCGCTGCGAAGGAGGGCGGCTGGTCGCAGCCTGAATGCCGTCTGGATCGACACGGGTTTTCGCCGCTGGCCTGCCCCTACGACTTTCGCCATAATCCCCGCGATAGGGGGAGTGTCCTGTCATGCAGATCGTCCTGATTAGCGGGTTGTCGGGTTCCGGCAAGAGCATCGCGCTGAAAGTGCTGGAAGACGTCGGTTATTACGCGGTCGACAACCTGCCGGCGACGCTGCTGCCCGAACTCGTCGCCGAGCTGAGCGACACCGGGCACGAGCGTGTCGCGATCGCCGTCGACGTGCGCTCGGGCGCGAGCCTTTTGGCGCTGCCGCAGCAGGTCGAGTACCTGCGTGGCGTCGCGTCGGATCTGCGCGTGATCTTTCTCGATGCGCGCGACGACACGCTGATCGCGCGTTTTTCGGAAACACGCCGACGCCATCCGCTGGGGAGCGAAGGCGTCTCGCTCGCCGAAGCGATCCAGAACGAGCGCGACGCGCTCGCGAGCATCGCCGAACTTGGCCACCGCATCGATACCAGCGAACTGCAGGCGAACACGCTGCGCGCCTGGATCAAGGATTTTCTCGCGATCGAGGCGACCGAAGGGCTGACGTTGATGTTCCAGTCGTTCGGCTTCAAATACGGCATTCCGCTCGACGCGGACCTCGTCTTCGACGTGCGTTGTCTGCCGAACCCGCATTACGACCTGTACCTGCGGCCTTTCACCGGCAAGGACCAGCCAGTCGTCGAGTTTCTCGACAGCTTTCCCGAGGTCGGGCGCATGTGCGAGGACATCCGCCGCTTCGTCGCGACCTGGCTGCCGAGCTACGCGCGCGACAACCGCAGCTACCTCACGGTTGCGATCGGCTGCACCGGCGGACAGCACCGCTCGGTGTATATCGCCGAATGGCTCGGCCGTCACTTCGGCGACACCCTGCGCGTGCTCGTGCGTCACCGTTCCGCCGCGCGCCGTATCGTCGACCACGGCGCCGGCATGGCAGGCAAGTGAATCCGCGCCTCGCCGACTGGCTGGCGCTGCTGCGGCCGGGCGATTTCGCGACGCTGGCAGGCGCCCTCGCGGTATGCGTCGTGTCGGCGCTGCTGCTGTGGCGCGGTGGCGCGCCGGACAAGGCGATCGTGCGCGCAGGCGGCGCAGTGTTCGCCGAACTGAGTCTCGCGCAGCCGCAGCGTGTCGATGTCCCCGGGCCGCTCGGGATCACGCGCATCGAAGTCGAACCGGGGCGCGCGCGCGTCCTCTCCGATCCCGGGCCGCGCCAGTATTGCGTTCGCCAAGGCTGGCTGAGCCGCGCCGGAGCGGTCGCGATCTGCGCGCCGAACGAGGTCAGCCTGAGTCTTTCCGGCGGCGCAGCGGACTATGACTCCCTCAACTATTGAGATCCACCCGACCGCCGACGACCGGCGGGTGGCGCGGCTGGCGACCGCGGCGATCGTGCTGACGATCGCCGAAGCCGCGATTCCGCTGCCGCTGCCGGGAGTCAAGCCCGGGCTCGGAAACATCGTGATCCTGATCGTGCTGCTGCGCTGGGGCTGGCGCGATGCGGTGTGGGTCGGGCTGCTGCGCGTGTTCGCGAGCAGCCTGCTGCTCGGGCAGCTGTTCGCGCCGGGATTCTTCCTCAGCCTCGCCGGCTCGCTGACGAGCCTCGCGACGCTGGGCGTGGCGAAGCACCTGCCGCGGCGCTGGTTCGGCCTGGTGAGCCTCAGCGTGTTCGCGGCGTTCGCGCATATCGGCGGACAGCTTGCGCTCGCGCGCGCGTGGCTCGTGCCGCACGACGGCGTGTTCTATCTCGTGCCGGTGTTTGCCGCAGCGGCGACGCTGTTCGGCGTGATCAACGGGCTGGTCGCCGCGCGCCTGCTGCGGGACCGCATTGCCGTACCGGCGGGCGCAGCCAAGCGGTAGCGGACAGGGGCTGGCAGCAATTTTGCTCGCTCGGGAAAACGCCTGGCGGCCCAGGTTTTCTTGTCCTGCTCGGGGTACTCGGTTCCCGGCGGGATTTCCATCGAGAGGAGGCATCATGTTCAAGGCGGTACTGATCGAGAAGGACGACGCCGGCTATCGGGCAACGCTGACCGACGTCGATGACGCGCGTCTGCCCGACGGCGACGTGACAGTGCGGGTCGCGTATTCGACGCTGAACTACAAGGACGCGCTCGCGATCACCGGCAAGGGGCCGGTCGTGCGCCAGTTTCCGATGGTCCCCGGCATCGACCTCGCCGGCAGCGTCGAGCACAGCTCGCATCCGGAGTACCGGGCCGGCGATCTCGTCGTGCTCAACGGCTGGGGCGTCGGCGAAGGCCACTGGGGCGGGCTCGCGGAGAAGGCGCGGCTTGCCGGCGACTGGCTGGTGCCGCTGCCGGCGGCGTTCTCGCCGAAGCAGGCGATGGCGATCGGCACCGCCGGCTACACGGCGATGCTGTGCGTGATGGCGCTCGAACGGCACGGCGTGACGCCGGACCAGGGCGACGTGCTCGTCACCGGTGCGAACGGCGGTGTCGGCAGCGTCGCGGTGTCGCTGCTCGCGAAGCTCGGCTACCGCGTCGTCGCCTCGACCGGGCGGCCGAACGAAGTCGAGTACCTGAACGCGCTCGGCGCCGCCGAAATCATCGACCGGGTGCAGTTCTCGGTGCCCGGCAAGCCGCTGGCGAAGGAGCGCTGGGCCGGTGCCGTCGACACGGTCGGCAGCCACACGCTCGCGAACGTCTGCGCGAGCATGAAGTACCGCGGCGTCGTTGCCGCGTGCGGCCTCGCGCAGGGCATGGACTTCCCGGCGACGGTCGCGCCGTTCATCCTGCGAGGCGTGACGCTCGCCGGCGTCGATAGCGTCTATTGCCCGCGACCGGAACGCCTCGAAGCGTGGCAGCGGCTCGCGCGCGATCTCGATCCCGCGCATCTCGACCTGATCTCGCACGAAGTCGGCCTCGCCGACGTGATCCGCCTCTCCGGCGAGCTGCTCGCCGGCCAGGTGCGCGGGCGGCTGATCGTCGACGTCAACCGTTGAGCCCATCGCCTTGAGCCCATCGCCTCCGGGCCGTTTTTTCAACTTGCTGTCAAAAGGAATGCCCATGACCGACCGTCCCATCAGCCGCTTTCCGGTGCCCGAACTGAAGGACCTGCCCGACGACGTGCGCGGGAAGATCCTTGCAGTGCAGGAGAAAGCCGGTTTCGTGCCGAACGTCTTCCTCGCACTCGCACACCGGCCCGACGAATTCCGCGCCTTCTTCGCGTATCACGACGCCCTGATGGAGAAGAACGAAGGGCTGACGAAGGCCGAGCGCGAGATGATTGTCGTCGCGACCTCAGGGGCGAACGGCTGCCTGTACTGCGTCGTCGCGCACGGCGCGATCCTGCGCATCCGCGCGAAGAACCCGCGCGTCGCCGATCAGGTGGCGACGAACTACCGCAAGGCCGAGATCACGCCGCGCCAGCGCGCGATGCTCGACTTCGCGATGAAGGTCGCGCTCGCTTCGGCCGAAGTCGATGACCCCGATTTCGCCGCGCTGCGCACACAGGGTTTCAGCGACGACGAGATCTGGGACATCGGCGCCATTGCGGCTTTCTTCGCGATGAGCAACCGGCTCGCGAACCTCTCGAGCATGCGGCCGAACGACGAGTTCTTCCTGATGGGGCGGCTGCCGAAAGCCTGAACCCCTGCGGCGGCACGATGGGCCGCGGCGCTGATCGATGGCCGAACCGCCGGCGTCAGCCGAGATCCGGCGCGACGAGGATGCGCCCGGCGCGGCGCCGGCCGGCGAATGCGCCCGGCGTGCCCTGCCCGCCATGCGCGTGGCAGATCGCGCACGCGAGCGCGTCGGCCGCGTCCGGGCTCGGGCAGCCATCGAGCACCAGCAGCCGCTGCACCATGTGCTGGACCTGCTCTTTGGCCGCCTTGCCGTAGCCGACGACCGCCTGCTTGACTTGCAGCGCCGTGTATTCATGCACCGGCAGGTCGCACGACACGGCGCCGCAGATCACCGCGCCGCGCGCCTGGCCGAGCAGCAACGTCGATTGCGGATTGACGTTGACGAACACTTTCTCGACCGCGACCTGGTCGGGCGTGTAGGCCGCGATGACTTCGCGCACGCCCTCGAGCAGCGTCTTCAGCCGTCCGGGCAATTCGCCATCGCGCGTGCGGATGCAGCCGCTCGCGACGTAGCGCAGCTGATTGCCGAGCTTGTCGATGACGCCGAAGCCTGTGATGCGCAGCCCCGGATCGAGTCCGAGAATGCGGGTGGCAACGACGGTGGAAGCGCTTTTCATGCCGCGCATTCTACGGGCCATCGGGCAGCGGGGTCGAATCGTGGCAGCGGAGCGCGTCGTTCGTCCTGCGTGCAGCGCCGTACACGTGCAGGGTCAAGAACTCGCCGACCGGGCGGCGGTCACCCAGGAAGAGGGACGAGCGACGATGATTCCGCAATTGGATCGGGTGTATGTGATCGAGCTGTGCAGCGGCGAGTTGCGGCGTTGGCGTTTTCTCGGTCCGGGCCACCGCGAATCGGTGTGGTGGCGCGACGAGGAAACCGGGCGCACGTTCTCCGAAGCGAGCCTGATGTACGTCTGGGAGATCGTCGCGGAGGCGTGAACAGACCGGAAGCGCGGGCGCAGGCGCTTTTTCGCAGTCGCCCGGCCTGCCGTTTGTCGCCGAACGTCATTCAAGGAGCCCTGAGCCCGCACGCGACGCCAATCGTGGCCGCTCAGTTCCGGTTGAGCCGCTTCCACAAGGTCGTGCGCGACATGCCGAGTCGGCGCGCCGCTTCCGCCCGGTTGCCGCCGCACTGCTCGAGCATGCGCTGGATCTGTGCCTGCTCCTCGTCAGGCGTCACCTGCGTCGCGTAGTAGCGCGTCAGCGGCAGTGGCAGCAGCACCTCGTGCGTCGATTCGACGGGGGCCACGACTTCGGGCAGCAGGTGCTGCGGCAGGATCGTCGCCCCGTCGGAATTGACGACCGCATATTCGAGGGCGTTGAACAGCTGCCGCACGTTGCCCGGCCAGTGGTAAGACTCCATCGCCACGATCGCCTCCGGCGACAGCCGCAGGTCGGGCCGGCGGTAGCGTTCGCCGAGTTCGCCGAGCAGGCGGCTCGCGAGCAGCGCGATGTCCTCGCGGCGCTCGCGCAGCGCCGGCACGTGCAGCGGCAGCACGTGCAAGCGGTAATACAGATCTTCGCGGAACTCCCCACGGCCGACCATCCCGGCGATGTCGCGATGGGTTGCGGCGACGACGCGCACATCGACTTTGCGCGGATGGTTCTCGCCGACGCGCACGATTTCGCGCTCCTGCAGCACGCGCAGCAACCGGGTCTGTGTTGCCGGAGAAATCTCGCCGATCTCGTCGAGCAGCAACGTGCCGCCGTTGGCGGCTTCGAAGCGGCCGAGGCGAGCTCCGGTTGCGCCGGAAAACGAGCCTTTGGCGTGGCCGAAGAGTTCTGATTCCTGCAGGTTTTCCGGCAGCGACGCGCAATGCACGGCGACGTAAGGGCCTTTCGCGCGCGCCGAGTTGTCGTGCAGCGCGCGCGCAACCAGTTCCTTGCCGACGCCGCTTTCGCCGGTGATCAGCACGTTGGCTTCACTCGCCGCGACGCGCAGCACTTTCTGGTAGAGGTCCTGCATCGCGCGGCTGCGCCCGGTCAGCCCGCCGAGCTGCCAGCGGTCGCGCACTTCGGCTTCGAGTTCGACTTCGCGCGAGCGGTCGCGCAGCACGATCGCGCAGTACAGCCCGGAATCGTTCGGCGGTAGCAGCATCGCCCACATGCGCAGCGGAATGTCGACGCCGCTGGGCGAGCGCACGATGATGTCCTGGACCTTGTCGTCCTCGCCCTTTGCCGGGGTCAGCGAACATTCTCCGCGCGCTTCACAGGCCCGGGCACACTCGGTGCCCCGGAACAGCGTCGGACACAGTTCGTCGACGAGGCGCCGGTCGTCGTGCCCGATCATCCGCGCGGCTGCGCTGTTCATCTCGAGGACGCGGCGCGCCCGATCGAGAAACAGCACGCCTTCTTCGAGGCTGTCGAGAAATACTCGCAGGGTTGCCAGACTCGGCATCTGAATCCTCCTTTTTGTTCAGACTGAACGTCCAGAGCGAACGTTCAGTTTCTCCTCCACAACATTCCAGCAGCTAAGCGCTGCGCGAAAAATGATTGTGATCAATGATTTGCTAGATGTGGCACAGTGCTGGCTAAGAGAATGCTAGGGGGACGGCTTGTCCCGAAGACGATCGCATGACAGGAGAATCCACCGTGCAACCAATCGCTTGGCAAATATCGCTCGTGCTGATGGCACTCGTCGCGTTCGGCTTTGCCTTTGTCGCCATCAATTCCGGGCGGCGCCAGGAAGATTATTCGCCGCTGCAGAAGAGCGCCTATCGCCTGCGCTCGCGCCTTTTCTGGGGCCTGGTGCTGGTGTTCGGCCCGGCGATGATCTACACGCTGTTCGAACTGCCGTACGACGCGGCGCGGGCCAACACCGGGGCGGGCCCGGTACAGGTCGTCGACGCGACAGGCTACCAGTGGCGCTGGGAACTCAGCCAGGATCACGTCGCCGTCGGCCAGCCGGTCGAGTTCCGCGTCACCAGCGCCGATGTCAATCACGGCTTCGGCATTTACGACGCGAACCTGCACCTGGTCGCGCAGACGCAGGCGATGCCCGGCTACACCAACACGCTGCGTCACACTTTCAGCGAGGAAGGGACATACAAGATCCTGTGCATGGAGTACTGCGGCCTCGCGCACCACAACATGTTGACCGAAATCCGGGTCGGCGCTCAGTAACGGAGGAGACGAACGTGGCGACCTACACTTACGAACATATTCCCGACCAGGGAGCGAAGGCCGGCGTGCTGGCCTACCTCGCGACATCGGCCGTCGTGCTGCTGCTGATGATGGTCTTCGGCCTGCTGATGCGGCTCGAGCAGGCGCAGTGGATCTCGATCGGCGCGATCCGCTTTTACGAACTGATGACCTTGCATGGCGCCGGCATGGTCGGCATCGCGGCGATCGCCGGCGCGTCGATCATGTGGCACTTCCTGCGCCAGTACGTCGACCTGTCGTCGCGTATCTTCGTCGCGAACCTCGTTTTGTTCCTCGTCGGCGTCGTGATGATCCTCGGCAGCGTGCTGCTCGGGCATTTCCACGGCGCGTGGACGTTCCTCTACCCGCTGCCCGGCAAGTCGATGGGCTTGTGGAGCCCCGGTGCGGCGGCGCTTTTCATGGGCGGGCTGCTCGTCATCGGCGTCGGCTTCCTGCTGCTGCACCTCGACATCGCGCGTGCGCTCGTCGCGCGCTACGGCAACTTCTCGCGCGCGCTCGGCTGGCCGCAGCTCTTCGGCCACGATGACGGAAAGGCCCCGCCGCCGACCGTGGTCGCGAGCGCAATGGTCACCGTCGTCAACGTCATCGGCCTGGTCGTCGGTGCGAGCATCCTGGCGATGATGCTGGTGAACCTTTACGTGCCCGAGTTCGACATCGATCCGCTTCTCGCGAAAGGCATGATCTACTTCTTCGGCCACATCTTCATCAACGCGACGATCTACATGGCGGTGATCGGCGTCTACGAGATCCTGCCGCGCTACACGCAGCGCCCGTGGAAGTCGAACAAGGTGTTCCTCGCGTCGTGGACTGCGTCGACGCTGATGGTGATGTTCATCTTCCCGCACCACCTGCTGATGGACTTTGCGTTCCCGAAGTGGATGCTCATCATGGGCCACATTATCGGCTACCTGAACACCGTGCCGATCCTCGTCGTCACCGGCTACGGCGCGCTGATGATCGTGTATCGCTCGGGCATCCGCTGGGACATGGGGTCGAAGCTGCTGTTCCTGTCGCTGTTCGGCTGGGCGGCGGGCGCGATGCCGGCGTTCATCGACGGCACCATCACCGTCAACTACGTGATGCACAACACCCTGTGGGTGCCCGGCCACTTCCATACCTACCTGCTGCTCGGCATGGTGACGATGGTGTTCGGCTTCATGTACTACCTCGGCAAACCGAGCCACGAGCACGACGATCACCTGATCGACCGCATCGCGTTCTGGCTCTTCACGTCGTCGGTGCTCGGCTTCACGATGAGCTTCCTGTATTCGGGCAAGGAAAGCGTCGCGCGCCGCTACGCTGCCCACCTGCCCGAATGGGTGCCGTACGACCGCATCGCGTCGGTGTTCGCGGTGCTCGTGATCGCCTCGGCGCTGGTGTTCATCGGGCGCTTCTTCGCTCGCATCGGGCTCGCGCGCCATGACTACCAGCGCGCTCCGGTCGCGCGCAGCGTCGCCGCATGAGTCCGGGTCGATGAGTGACGCCGCGCGCAGCGTCGTCCTGACGGTGCTGGTGACCGTTCTCGGCACCGGCGCTTTCTGGTGGGGAACCGACGGTTTCAGCGCTTTTACCGCTGAAACCGCCCGCCGGGCCGACATCCTGCGCGCGCCACGCCCGCTGCCTGCGGCCGTCCTCGAAGACCAGGACGGCCGTGTTTTCCGGCTCGACGATTACCGCGGACGCTTGCTCGCAGTCGAGTTCATCTACACGCGCTGCACGACGATCTGCCGCAGCCTCGGCATGGCGTTCAAACAGATCCGCGACCGCGTGCCGCCCGACGCCCTCGGGCGCGACGTGGCGCTGCTGAGCATCAGCTTCGACCCCGAGCGCGACGATCCGGCGAGTCTCAAGATCTACGGCGGCAGTCACGGCGCCGATGGCGAGCACTGGCGCATCGCGCGAGTGCGGGACGCGGCGCAGCTGCAGGCGCTTCTCGATGCTTTCGGCGTCGTCGTGATCCCGGACCGTTTCGGCGGGTTCGAGCACAACGCGGCGATCCACCTCGTCGGCCGCGACGGGCGGCTCGTCGAAATCAGCGATCTCGAAGCGCCGCTGCAGTTTGCCGAGAAGCTCGCGGAGGCGCTGTGATCGCCGCGCTCGCCCGTCCGCAAGTGGGTTTTCGCGTGCTCGGCGCGCTGTATCTGCTGCTCGCGGCGCCGCCGCTGCGCACCTCGCTCGAAGCGACGATGAGCGGCCACATGCTGGTGCAGATTCCGCTTCTCGCCGCGATCGGCTTCGTCGCCTGCCGCCTGCTGCCCGTAGCGCGGCAGGAGCGCTTGCTCGACGCGGGCGGCGGTGCTGTGCCGTATGTCGTGCTGGTGGTCTTCGCGTCGACGTGGTGGATGCTGCCGCGTGCGCTCGACGACGCGCTTGCGAGCCCGCTCGTCGAAGCGGCGAAGTTCATCAGCCTGCCCCTGCTCGTCGGGCTGCCGCTCGCGCTGGCGTGGCGTCGGCTCGGGCCGATCGGCCGCGGCTTCGTCTGGACCAACTTCATCAGCATGCTTGCGGTGCTCGGCTGGCTGTACATTGCCGCGCCGGTGCGCGTGTGCAACAGCTACCTCGTCGACCAGCAGGAAAGCGCCGGCTGGCTGATGGTGAAGCTCGCGCTGCTGCTGTTCGCCGGTTGGCTCGCCAGCCTGTTCGTCGGCGGCGGCGGAAACCCCGCGCTGTCCACTGCGGAGCAGGTTGCGCCCCCACCGGCACCGAGCCGCGACTGCGGCCCGGAGCGCAACTGAATCGGGTTCAGACCTTGCGCGCGAGCCACACGCCCGACACGGCGATCACCATCCCGGCGAGCGCGAACCCGGTCAGCGTCTCGCCGAACAGCAACCAGGCCATCAGCGCGGTCGTCGGCGGCGTGAGGTAGAACAGGCTCGCGACGTTGACCGCGCTGCCGCTGCGGATCAGCAGGTTCAGCAGGCTGATCGCGCCGAGCGACAGCACCAGCACCAGCCAAAGGATCGCGAACACGAACTCGCCGCTCCAGTCGATCTGCATCGTCTCGGTGCGGCTCGCGAAGTATGCCGTGATGAGCAGGCACGGCACGAACTGGATGACCGAGCCGGTGCGCAGGTCGAAGGACGGGCAGAAGCGCTTCTGGTACAGCGTGCCGACCGTGATGCCGGCCAGCGCGGCCAGCGCCGGGGCGAGCATCCAGCCGAGTTGGGCAGACGACCCGTTGCCGAACGCGACCTTGTTGCTGACGACCAGCGTGACGCCGATGAAGCCGAGCGCGAGCCCGGCCCATTGCCGCGCACTGACGCGTTCGCCGAGCAGCCAGCCGGCGCCGAGCGCGGTGAGCAGCGGCTGCATGCCGACGACGAGCGCCGCGACGCCGGTCGGCAGGCCGCGGTGCAGCGTCATGAAGACGCCGCCGAGATAAGTCGCATGCACGAGCAGGCCGGCGACGCCGATATGCGCCGCCTGGCGCCAGTTGCTCGGCCAGCGCGCGCGGGTGGCGAGCGCCAGCACGGCCATCAGCGCGATCACCAGCACATAGCGGGTCGAAAGAAAGGTCAGCGGCTCGGCATAGGGCAGGCCGAACTTCGCGCCGATGAAGCCGGTGCTCCACAGGAGCACGAACAGCAGCGGGGCGGCGGCGGTGAGGGAAGGCGGCAGGGTCGGCATCGGTCAGCGGGCGGCTCGCGCGAGATGGGAAATGGCGGGACCACGCAATCTTACCGTTCATCAATTTGTTTGAGGCCAAACATTGACGAAAAAAAACCGCCTGGCGGGCGGTTTGTCGCAGGCGGCGCGGCGCCTTATTCGTCCATCACCGCCGACGTATAGACTTCCTGGACGTCGTCGAGCGATTCGAGCGCATCGAGCAGCTTCTGCATCCGCTCGGCGTCGTCGCCGGAGAGTTCGGTCTCGTTCTGCGGCTTCATCGTGACTTCGCCGAACTCGGCCCTGAAGCCGGCCTTCTCGAGCGCATCCTTGACGTTCGAGTACTCGTACGGCGCCGTGATGACTTCGATCGAACCGTCGTCGTTGGGGACGACGTCTTCCGCGCCGACTTCGAGCGCCGCTTCCATCAGCGCGTCCTCGCTCGTGCCCGGTGCGAACATCAGCTGGCCGCAGTGCTTGAACTGGAACGCGACGCAGCCGTCGGTGCCCATGTTGCCGCCGTATTTCGAGAATGCGTGGCGCACGTCGGCAACGGTGCGCGTCTTGTTGTCGGTGAGGCAATCGACCATCACCGCCGCCCCGCCGATGCCATAGCCCTCGTAGCGGGCTTCCTCGTAGCTGACGCCGTCGAGCTCACCGGTGCCGCGCTTGATCGCGCGGTCGATGTTCTCGCTGGGCATGTTCTCGGCTTTCGCCTTGTCCACGGCCAGGCGCAGGCGCGGATTGAAGTTCGGATCGCCCCCGCCCATGCGCGCGGCGACGGTGATCTCCTTGATCAGCTTGGTGAATACCTTGCCCCGCTTGGCGTCCTGACGACCCTTGCGGTGCTGAATGTTGGCCCACTTGGAATGACCCGCCATAAAATCCCCGATGCTGCCGATTTCGATTGAAAATGGCGGCCATTATACAGGCGCACGCCCGTCGTGCCCCCGCAGCGCTCGTTCGTGAGGTCTGGTAGAGTGGCGCCGCTCTGTTGGCGCGCTCGCTCCCGATACCCGGCTTGCATTTTCGGCCGGTGCTGCCCGGATTTCGACGGAAGCTGCAGCACCCGGCGGGAGTTTTTTTCGCGCCGCCCGCGCGACGATCGGCCCCCTTGCTCATGATTGCCGTACCCGCCCCGTGATCTGCGGATTTCGCGGGGATTCGAAAACCGACGCCCGAGGAAATTGAAGTGACGGCCAGTTCTCCCCTTGCGTTGCCGTTCGTGCCGCGCCGGGTTTTTCTGTTCAGCGGCCACCGCGTCGACACGCCCGACCGGCGTACGCCACGTTTCCCGGCGGGCCTGGAAGCCGTCGCGGCACGATGTATCGCACAGGCGCTCGAGGCATGGGAGGCCGGCCCCGGCGATCTGGCGCTGGCGCAGGGCGCGAGCGGCGGCGATATCCTGTTTCTCGAAGCGTGCCGCGCCCGCGGCCTGCACGTGCAGATGCTGCTGCCGCTCAACGAGGCGCAGTTCGTCCAATGCAAGATCCTGCCGTCGGTCGACGGCGAGCGCTGGCGGGAGCGCTTCCAGGTATTGAAGGCCGGCCTCGCGTCGCCGCCGCTCGTCATGCCGGCACGGCCGATCACGCTTGCGCACCTCGCGATTCCCGAAAACGCCGGCCCCTGTGAACGCTGCAATCTGTGGTCGCTCGACATCGCCCTCCATTGGGGGGCGGAGAGGCTGCGCTTCCTGTGCCTGTGGAACGGTGGCGGGGCGGACGGGGCCGGCGGCACGGCGCACCTTTACCGTGAAGCCCGGCGCCGTGGTGCACAAGTGGTGTGGCTCGACACGCGCTCCCTGTGGTAAGCCCGGCGCGTTTCGGCAACCCGCGCCAGCTGCGCAGCTGAACGAACGGCCGGCGGCGCCGGACGCCTTCGGCCGAATGCGGGAAAAGTTATTTCGACTTCGCGACCTGCTTTTTCGCGCCGCCCACGGTGAGCTGCTCGCGCAGCTGGGCGACCGATTTATCCCCGATTCCGGGCACTTTCGTCAGATCGTCGACGCTCGCGAAGGCCCCGTTCGACTTGCGGTATTCGATGATCGCCTTGGCCTTCGCCGGCCCGATTCCCTTGACCGTCTCGAGAGCGGCGGCGTCGGCGGTGTTGACGTCGACCGGCGCCTCGGCCAGCGCCGCCAGTGGCGACAGGGCGAGGGCGAAGAGCAGCGAACGGAGCAGTTTGTTCATGTGAGTACCTCCAGGCGGGTTCATGCCATATGGCAAATGCAATCTACGAGTCGCTGCAAACGATGTCAATGACATTTTATCGAGGGCCGCCCGGTCGTTTCGCGGGCAGCAGCGGCTTGGCTGTATCGAGCAGCGCGCGCTCGGCCCGGATTGCGGCCGCAACGCAGGCCCGGGCATTTATTAAGGCGGCAAATAAATACAACCGTTTGCCCTGAGCCCGTCGAAGGGCATCGGCAGGGCTTCGACAGGCTCAGCCCGAACGGTATTTGCCTGTCGGGTTAATATTCCGCTGCGGCGCGTGGTCGGTAGCGGTAAATAGGTAGGCTTCGATTATGCTTGGGGCCATGGAACCGAATCCCGCCGACCCCGCACTGCACGTCCACGGGGCTCTCGTGCCGCATGACGCCGAGATACCTTCCTATCTGCGCCGCGCCTACTCCTGGGCTTATCTCGACCCGCGCACGCTGCGCTGGCTCGATCGGCCCGGCGTCGTCTCGGCGATTCTGTGGGGGAACGCGAATCGCCTGATGCGCGACGCGGTCGCCGAGTTCGCGCCCGGGCAGCGCGTGCTGCAGGCAGCCTGCGTGTATGGCGGATTTTCAGCGCTGCTCGCGCAGCGAATCGGGGCACACGGTGCGCTCGATGTCGTCGACGTCGCCGCGTTGCAGGTCGCGAACGCACGCGGCAAGCTCGCGGGTTTCCGTCAGGCGAAGGTATGGCAGGCGGATCTTTCCGTGCCCGGCTGCGTCGCTGCTGGCGGCTACGATGGGGTGTGCTGTTTCTTCCTGCTGCACGAGGTGCCGGAGGCCGAGCGCTGTCGGATCGTTGACAACCTGCTCGCGGCAGTGCGGCCCGGCGGCAGGATCGTGTTCGTCGACTACCATCGGCCGCGTGGCTGGCACCCGTTGCGCCCGGTGATGTCGCTGGTATTCCGCAGGTTCGAGCCTTATGCGGAATCACTTTTCGGCGCCGCGATCGAGTCGCGCTCGGCGCGCTCGGCCGGCTTCGAATGGACGAAGACCACCTGCTTCGGTGGTCTTTATCAAAAGCTCGTCGGCACGCGGCGAGGTTGAAAACCCCTGCGCCGCGGATCGGCGCGTCAGCGGTTGCGATCGTCCGTCTTGGCGTTGAAGAGTGCCGGACGCGGCTGCGCGCGACGGGTGCTGTCGGGTCGCGGCGCCGGGCGTGCGCTGTCGCTGCGTGGCGTGCCGTTCGGCCCGGCGTTGCGCGGTGCCCGGTTGCCGTCCGCGTCGGGACGTCCGCGGCTGGCTTCGACTTCGCTGCGCGGGGCGCGATTGCCGAAATTGTCGGCGTCGCGTGACCGGGCGGGGGCTCGGGAAGGAGCCGGGTGGGCCGTCTGCCGGCTGGCGGGGCGGTCGGTGCGTGCTTGGCGCGGCGCGTTCGCGTTGTTGTGTCGCGACGGCTGACGCGGTTGCCGCGGGGGACGCGCGTCGCTCTCGTTCGGGTCGACCGGCGCGATTGCGAAGGCCGGCAGCACTTCGCGGTCGATCGTGCGCTTGATCAGCCGCTCGATCGCCGTCAGGTGTTGGCGCTCTTCGGAGTCGATGAACGACACCGCGGCGCCGCTCGAGCCGGCGCGGCCGGTGCGGCCGATGCGATGGACGTAGTCTTCGGGAACGTTCGGCAGTTCGAAGTTCACGACATGCGGCAACTGGTCGATGTCGAGTCCGCGCGCGGCGATGTCGGTCGCGACCAGCACTGGCAGCGAGCCGTCCTTGAATTCGGCCAGCGCGCGGGTACGCGCCGACTGGCTCTTGTTGCCGTGGATCGCCGCCGACGGGATGCCGTGCTTGGCGAGGTATTCGGCGAGCTTGTTGGCGCCGTGCTTGGTGCGGGTGAACACCAGCACCTGATGCCAGTCGTTCTCCTTGACCAGATGCACGAGCAGGTCGCGCTTCTGCTTCTGCGCGACCGAATAGACTGACTGCTGCACGAGTTCGGACGCGGTGTTGCGTCGCGCGACTTCGACGCAGCCCGGATTGTGCAGCAGGCCGTTCGCGAGGCTGCGGATCTCGTCCGAGAAAGTCGCCGAAAACAGCAGGTTCTGGCGCTGCTTCGGCAGCAGCGCGAGGATCTTGCGGATGTCGCGGATGAAGCCCATGTCGAGCATGCGGTCCGCTTCGTCGAGGATCAGGATCTCGACGCCCGACAGGTCGAGCGTCTTCTGGCCGACGTGGTCGAGCAGCCGGCCCGGGGTCGCGACGAGGATGTCGACGCGCTTCTTCAGCGCCTGGATCTGCGGGTTGATGCCGACGCCGCCGAACATCACCATCGACGTGAGCGGCAGATGCTTGCCGTAGGTCTGCACGGACTCCTCGACCTGCGCCGCGAGTTCGCGCGTCGGAGTCAGGATCAGGCAGCGCGGCCGGCCGGCCTTCGGGTTCGCTGGGGGGGTGGCGGACAGACGGTGCAGCACCGGCAGCGTAAAGCCGGCAGTCTTGCCGGTGCCGGTCTGGGCGGCGGCGAGCAGGTCGCCGCCGGCGAGCACCAGCGGGATCGCCTGTGCCTGGATCGGCGTCGGCGTCGTGTAGCCGGATTCGGAAATTGCGCGCAGCAGCGGTTCGGCCAGTCCGAGACCGGCAAAGTTTGCTTCTGATGTCATCGAGAAAATTGCTCCAGCGACGGCCTGTCGCTCAAGCTGAGTGACACCAATCGAGGCGGGCGGGGAAATGAGACCGGAAAAGGTCGTTGGGGACGAGCGTCGCCGATTGGCTGGGCGCACGCAAGAGATGGATTGTACGGGCTTTTGCGGCAGCGCAGCGAAATTCTTGCGCAAAGTGTGGACGATGCGCCACGCTACTCCTTACGTGCAATGTTTCGGCAGCCGATTGGCAGTTATAGTCCTCGTTCTGTCCATGGTTACAGGTGCCGGTCAATGCAAGCTTCCTGTCCGCGTTTGTCACGCCTTCGGTCGCGTCTGGCGCGGCGACTCGGCTTGAAGGCGCTGGCCGCCTGCCTGATTCTCGCGTTCGGCGCCGTCGCCGGTCGCGTCGCGTTCGCGACGTGGAGTTTTCTCGTTGAAGGGAAAGTCGCGGTGGCAACGACTTCCGCCGCCGTGTCGATGGTCGCGTTCGCGCTCGCGTGGCGCGGCCTCGGGTGGCTGCTCTCGCCGGCTGCGTGCCCTGCCGGCGTTCGCCTGCCGCGCGAGGCGGCGCGCTCGCTCCATGCGATGATCGACCAGATGAGCCAGCGCTTCGGCGGGATTCCCGTCGACGCGGTGTGGATCGGTGGCGACATGAACGCTGCGATCCTGCAACGGCCGCGCTGGGGCTGGGTCGGCCCGATCGAGACGCATCTGATCATTGGCCTGCCGCTTGCCCATAGCGTGTCGCGACGCCAGTTCTGCGCGATCCTCGCTCACGAATTCGCCCATCTGGCGTGCCAGCGGCAGCGGCTCGACGCCTGGTGGGGGCACTTGCGCGCGTGGTGGTTCCGCGTGCTGGACCGCTGCATCGACGGCATTCCGCTGCTCGGGCGCGGATTCGAATGGGGGTTCGCCGGCGATCTGCGTGAGGCGCTGCGCCTCGCGCGCCTCGAAGAGTTCGAAGCCGATGCGGTCGCCGCGCGCGTCGTCGGCGCGCAGCTGGTCGGCGAAGCGCTCGTCGAAGTCGCGCTGAAAGAGCGTTTTCTCAGCGAGGATTACTGGCGCAAAGTCATGGCACAGAGCCGGCTGCAGCCGGAACCGTCGATTCGCCCGTACCGGGACATGGGGCTCGGGATGATGGCGGGTTTCAGGCGGCCGATGCCGGGATTGCTTGATCTGAGGCGCTGGATGGCGGGTGACGAAGAGCAGGCTCCAGGCGCCAGTTTTCACCCGACGGTCGCCGAGCGCTTGCGTGCGCTGCGCGTGCGCGCCGCGGTGTCGCACGGCGAGCGCAAGTCGGTCGCCGACGCCTGCCTCGCGCCGCTGCTGCCGACGCTGGCGTGGGTCTTCGACCGCGCGTGGTGGGAGGACTCGCGCCTCGCGTGGCGGGGCTGTTACCAGCTGTCGCGCCCGCGTTGAGGTGCGATGATCAGCGCTCGTCGCGTTTCGCGCGGGCGGCGTCGAGAAATTCGCACAGCTGCGCGGCGCCGTCGAGAATCCGCGGCGTGTGGCGCTGGATGAGTTCGGGCGGCACGAAGTAGAGGTTCCCGGCGCGGCTCGCCGCCAGCCCCGGCCAGCGTTTCCATCGATCGAGCCATTCCGGGCGCGCCTCGCCCATGCCGCTGGCGACGATCACTTCCGGATCGGCCGCGAGCACGCTTTCGACGCCGATCGCTGGCGCGAGCTGCGCCAGCGCGCCGAACACGTTCCTGCCGCCGCACAGACGTATGACGTCGGAAATCAGGTGTTCGTCGTTGATCGTCATCAGCGGATCGTCCCAGATCTGGTAGAACAGCGGCACCGCTGGGCGCTGGCCGTAACGCCGAGCGAGCTCCGTCCTGCGCGCGCGAAACGCCTCGGCCGCGGCGTGGCCGGCCTGGTCGCTGCCGGTGAGGCGGCCAAACGTCTCGAGGCTGTGCGCGACGTCGTCGAGACTGCGCGGTTCGTTGAGGAACACCGGGATCCCGAGCGCCTCGAGCTTGGCGAGATGCGCGTTGCGATTGCCGCTGTGCCACGCGATCACGAGGTCTGGCTGCAACGCCGCGACCGCCTCCATATCCACGTTGCTGTAGCCGCCAACGCGCGGCAGCGCCTTCGCCGCGTCGGGGAAGTCGCTGTACTCGACGACGCCGACGATCCGTCCCCCCGCGCCCGCCGCGAACAACAGCTCGGTGACGTGCGGCGCGAGGCTGACGATGCGCCGAGCCGGCTGCGCGAGCTGCACGCGCCGTCCGGTGTCGTCCTCGACGACGAGTTCGGCGCGCAGCGGAGCGGCGAGCAGGAGGCAAAGGCAGAGTGTTGCGGGGATGCGAAGCGGGGTCATCGGAAGTACCGTGAAGCCGGCGCCAGGCTCGATCGGCCTGGAAATCGTCGGCGGAGCTTATCTAATCGGCGATAATCGGCCGCTTTCAACGAAGCGGGATTTTACGCGATGCCACATGCCGTTGCGCTGATGGTTCAGGGGACGACGTCGGACGCCGGGAAAAGCACGCTCGTCGCCGGCCTCGCCCGGGTGCTGTTCCGCCGCGGCGTGCGCATCGCGCCGTTCAAGCCGCAAAACATGGCGTTGAATTCCGCCGTGACCGTCGACGGCGGCGAGATCGGCCGCGCTCAGGCGCTGCAGGCGCTGGCCGCAGGGCTTGAGCCGCATAGCGATTTCAATCCGGTGCTGCTGAAGCCTTCTACCGACGTCGGCGCGCAGGTCGTCATCCACGGCCGCGTCGCGCTGAGCCTGTCGGCGCGCGACTACCATGCGTACAAGCCGACGGCGATGGCGGCGGTGATGGCGTCGTGGGATCGCCTCGTCACCGCCTACGAGTGCGTGCTCGTCGAAGGGGCAGGCAGTCCCGCGGAAATCAACCTGCGCGACCGCGACATCGCGAACATGGGGTTCGCGGAAGCCGCGGACGTGCCGGTGATCCTCGTCGCCGACATCGACCGCGGCGGAGTATTCGCGCATCTGGTCGGCACGCTGGAACTGCTGTCGCCGTCCGAGCAGGCGCGCGTCAAGGGTTTTGTCATCAACCGCTTTCGCGGCGACCTCGGGCTGCTGCAGCCCGGGCTCGACTGGCTCGAAGCGCGCACCGGGCGGCCGGTGCTCGGCGTGCTGCCGTACCTGCACGGGCTGTTCCTCGACGCCGAGGACGGCCTCGCCGATGCCCGCGCGGACAAGGGCGAAGCGCGCCTCACCGTGGTCGCGCCGGTCTATCCGCGCATCTCGAACCACACCGACTTCGACGCGCTGCGCCTGCACCCGCAGGTCGATTTCCGCTGGGTCGGCCCCGGCCAGGCGATGCCCGCGGCGGACCTGATCGTCCTGCCCGGTTCGAAGAGCGTGCAGGCGGACCTCGCGTGGCTGCGCGCGCAGGGCTGGGACGCGGCGATCCTGCGGCACCTGCGCTACGGCGGCAAGCTCGCCGGCATCTGCGGCGGCTTCCAGATGCTCGGTCGATGGCTGCACGATCCGCTCGGCGTCGAAGGCGGCGCCGGCAGCACCGCCGGGCTCGGCCTGCTGGACATGGAAACGACGCTTGCAGCCGAAAAGCGCCTCGAGAACGTGTGCGGCACGCTGAACCTCCCCGGCTCGCCCGCTGCGGCAGGCTACGAGATCCACATGGGCGTGAGCGGAGGGGCAGCGCTCGACCGGCCGGCGCTGCAGTTCGCCGACGGACGCGGCGACGGCGCACTGTCGGCGGACGGCCAGATCCTCGGTACGTATCTCCATGGGCTCTTCGACACTCCCGCCGCGCTGTCGGCGCTGCTCGCGTGGGCGGGGGCGGGCGAAGTCGAAACCGTCGATCTCGCCGCACGGCGCGAAGCCGACCTCGACCGGCTTGCCGACGCGATCGAGCGCCATCTCGACCTCGGCCGGCTGTTTCCCGCCGAGTGGGTCCGCAGGTGACGCCGGCGACGTTCCGGACGCCATTGCCCGGGCGCGCCTGAAAGGCGTCAGCGGCCGGTGAAGCGCGGCGGGCGCTTGGCGAAGAACGCTTCGAGCCCTTCGCGGTAGTCCGCAGTGTCGAGGAACGCGAAGGCGGCGCGCTTCTCGTCTGCGCCGAGCGGCTCGTCCCGCATCAGCCGGTGCACCCACTGCTTGTGCCAGCGCGCGACGAGCGGAGCGCCGGCGGCGATGCGGGCCGCGCTCGCCTGCGCTTCGTCGATCACTTTCTCGTCGTCGACGATCCGCGTCAGCAGGCCTTTCTGCAGCGCTTCACGCGCCGTCAGGATCCGGCCTTCGAGCAGGATCTCGAGCAGCACCGCCGGGCCGACGAGCTCGAGCAGCCCGGCCATCTCGCCCGGATACATCGAGAAGCCGAGGCGGTTGATCGGAGCGCCGAAGCGCGCCGATTCGCCGGCGATGCGCAAGTCGCAGCAGCCGGCGATCTCGAGGCCGCCGCCGACGCACGCGCCCTGGATCGCCGCAACGGTTGGAACCGGGCACGCACGGATCGCGTCGAGCGCGGCCGCGACGAGCCCGTCGTGGTAGTGCAGCGCGTCCTCGACCGTCGCGCGCACGGTGAGGAATTCCTCGATGTCGCCGCCCGCGGCGAAAGCCTTGTCGCCGTCGCCGCGCAGGATCACGCAGCGCAGCCCGTCGTCGGCCGCGATCCGTTCGAACGATTCGTGCAGCGCGATCCACATCGCCGAGTCGATCGCGTTGAGCTTGCCGGGGTTCGACAACACGAGGGTCGCGACCCCGTCGCCGGACGAAAAAACGATCCGGCCTTTCATTGCGCGTTGCCGTATGGAATATTCAACATGCTGTTTTCGCTTGTATTTTTTGCAATCAAAAATTCTCTTATGCGTTACAAAAAAACTTCCATACCCCACGGTATGGAGTGATTTAGATGATATATCATCCGCTCCAGTCACGACTGCGTCAGACGGTCGGGTGGAAAAATGAAGGTGAAGGTGGAGGCAGTCGGGTTTTCGTTGCTTTCTTACTTTGGGAGAGGTGAAAGTGTCCAGTTCCATGTATGCGCATATCAGGCGCAATCCGCGTTTTACGGAACTCGTTTCGAAGCGCACCCGCTTTGCGACGATCCTGTCGGCGATCGTGCTGACGATCTTCTACGGCTTCGTGCTGCTCGTGGCGTTCGCGCCCGATCTGATCGGCTCGCGCCTGTCCGGTACCAGCAACCTGACCTTCGGCGTCGCTGCCGGCCTGTTCCAGTTCATCTTCTTCTGGGTGCTGACCTTCATCTACGTGCGCCGCGCGAACGGCGAGTTCGACGACATCAACAATGAAATCGTGCGTGCCGCATGGAAGGACGAAAAATGAGGAAATCATCCTTCCTGTCGCGTCTCGCCGGCGGCCTGCTGCCGCTGGGGTTCGCTGCTTCGGCGTTCGCCGGTGACGCGATCGAGGCCACCGAGAAGCAGGGCGTCAATCTCACCGCGATCGGCATGTTCTTCGTCTTCGTGTTGATGACGCTCGGCATCACCTACTGGGCGGCGAGCCGCACCAAGTCGACGGCCGATTTCTACACCGCCGGCGGCGGCATCACCGGCTGGCAGAACGGGCTGGCGATCGCCGGCGACTACATGTCGGCGGCGACGCTGCTCGGCCTGACCGCGATGATGTACACGCAGGGCGTCGACGCGTACATCTACATGATCGCGTTCTTCGTCGGCTGGCCGATCATCCTGTTCCTGATGGCCGAACGCCTGCGCAACCTCGGCAAGTTCACGTTCGCCGACATTACCGCGTACCGCCTCGACCAGGGCAAGGTGCGCACGATGGCGGCGGTCAGTTCGCTGACGGTGGTGTGCTTCTATCTCGTCGCGCAGATGGTCGGCGCCGGTCAGCTGATCAAGCTGCTGTTCGGCCTCGACTACGTCTATGCGCTGTTCGTCGTCGGCGCGCTGATGATGGTGTACGTGACGTTCGGCGGCATGGTCGCGACGACCTGGGTGCAGATCATCAAGGCCTGCATGCTGCTGATCGGCGGCACGACGGTGATGCTGCTCGCGTTCAGCCAGTTCGGTTTCAGCTTCGACGAGCTGACGACGCGCGCGATGGAAATGCACAAGCTCGGCGACAAGCTGCTCGCCCCGGGGAGCCTGCTCGCCGATCCGGTGACTGCGATCTCGCTCGGCCTCGGGCTGATGTTCGGAACGGCCGGCCTGCCGCACATCCTGATGCGCTTCTTCACCGTCACCGACGCGAAGGAAGCGCGCAAGTCGGTGCTCTACGCTTCGGGCATCGTCGCGTACTTCTTCAACGTCATCGCGATCATGGGCCTGTGCGCGATCCTGATCGTCGGCACGAACCCGGCGTTCTTCGAAGGCGGCGAGCTCGGCGGCAAGGTCATCGGTGGCGGCAACATGATCGCGATGCACCTCGCGAGCGCCGTCGGCGGCAACCTGCTGCTCGGCTTCCTGTCGGCAGTCGCGTTCGCGACGATCCTCGCGGTCGTTGCCGGCCTCGCGCTCGCCGGCGCCTCGGCGATTTCGCACGACATCTACTCGCGCGTGATCATGAAAGGCAAGGCGTCCGAAACCACCGAGCTGAGAGTGTCGAAGTTCGCGACGATCGGCCTCGGCGTCGTCGCAGTGCTGCTCGGCATCGCGTTCGAGAAGATGAACATCGCGTTCATGGTCGCGCTCGCGTTCGGCGTCGCGGCATCGGCCAACTTCCCGGTGCTGATCCTGTCGATGTACTGGAAGGGCCTGACGACCCGCGGCGCGTTGTGGGGCGGCTACTCCGGCCTCGTCAGCGCGGTGATGTTCGTCGTGCTGTCGAAGTCGGTGTGGGTGGACGTGCTCGGCAATGCCTCGGCGATCTTCCCCTACACACAGCCGGCGCTGTTCTCGATGCCGATCGCGTTCCTGCTGACGATCATCGTGTCGAAGCTCGACATGAGCGCGCGCGCCAAGCGCGAGATCGAAGCTTTCGACGATCAGTACGTGCGTGCGCAGACCGGTGTCGGAGCGGCGACCGCGTCCAGCCACTGAGTCCGGGTACCGGAGATACCGCCGCGCTTCGGCGCGGCGGCACGACCCCCGTCAGGCATTGCCCGGCGGGGGTTTTGTCTTTTCGCCCCGCCTGCGTCACTCGCCGAAAGCGGCAGCGGTCTGTACCGCTGCAACTTGTCCGGCGGAACGGGCCAGCTGGGGGCACAGCCCCAATACGGCGCAGGCGTCGCTTTTGGTCAGGTCGTGGCCCAGCATCAGCCGCACGTCGACGGCGAGATCGTTCGACGCGGTGGCCCGGACTGCCGGCCGGAACGGCAGGCGGGCGGCGAACGCAGTGGCCGCTTCGCGGTAGCCGTCGCGGTATTCGACGAAGGACGCGGCCTGGTCGAACGGGCGGCTGTTCGTCAGGCGCGGGCGCGCGGCCCCCTGCTGTTCGAGCAATCCGGCAAGCCGCCGAGCGAGGCCTTCGCCGCCGTGACCGTTCGAAATCTCGTGGCGCGCCGGCCGGGACGCTGACGGACGAGGCGCAGCAGCCGGGCGCAGGTCATCGGTGAGGTTCGGGGTGGCAGCGCGAGCGGCGAGCGGCTCAGTCGCCCGGGGGAGCGCAGAAGGGCGCGCGGCGGCGGTGATGATCGCGGCTGCCTCGACGACCGCCGTTTCACGCCTTGGCGGCCCATTGAGCAGTTCGAAGACGTTTTCGGCGACTTTCACGAGCCTTGCGCGCGGCGTCGTCCTGACCGCAGGTCCGGCAATCGCTGCGGCCGGCGCGGGTGCTGGCGCAGCGGCTTGCGCCAACGCAGGGATCGGCGTCGCTGTGCCCGGCAGATCGGCGGCAATGGTGCCGACCGTGACCGATGGCCCCGCGGCAGTTGAGGGGAGCGGGGCTGCTGACAGCGCCGGGAACGGCTGCGCGGGTCCGGCTTCAGCCGGAGGCACGGACTGCGCGACATTCAGGATTGGGGCGGGTGCAGCAGGCGAGGCCCCGCTTGCCCGCGCGTTGGCGAACTCCGCTTTGTCCTGCATGCCGAGGCGTCGGTAAACCGTTGCCAGGTTGGTCCATGCGCGACGGTTGTTGCCGTCGAGTTCGACGGCCCGGCGCAGCGACGTCGCTGCGGCGTCGTGCCGTCCTGCGAGCAGCAGCGCGTAGCCGAGATTGTTGTACAGGTGGCTCGCCGCGGGGGCGAGACTCACCGCCCGTTCGAGTGCCCGCAAACCGTCCTCGAACCGGCCGAGCGCGGCCTGCAGCGAGCCGAGCGCGTTCCACGCCGCAGCGTGTTCAGGGTCGGCATCCAGGGCTTCGCGGTACGCGGCGATCGCTTCTTCATTGGCGCCCCGCCTCTCCTTGTAACGCCCGAGCGCGAAATAGCCGGCCGCGTCGTTCGTGGCGCCATGGTGCACGCTTTGCACCGGCGCAATTTTCCAGGCGTTTTCCGGCATCACCGGGTTCGTGCTGCACGCGCTGACCAAAAGCGCGGCGAGCACCGGGTTCAACGCGAGTACGCGCTTTTTCATCGTGCTTCTCCTCGCGTCAGCCGCCGCTGGTTCCCGCCATCGTCGGCAGCAGGATGCGGTACACCTGGATCATCGCCGGCCCGAGCAGCACGAGCATCAGCGACGGAAAGATGAAGAAGATCAGCGGGAACAGCAGCTTCAGCGCGATCTTCGCTGCGGCTTCCTCGGCGCGCTGGCGGCGCCGCGTGCGCAACATGTCGGAGTGGATGCGCAGCGATGTCGCGATGCTCGTGCCGAAGCGCTCCGCCTGGATCACCATCGCGACGAAACCTTCGACTTCCTCGACGCCGGTCCGGGCGGCGAGATTGCGCAGCGCTCGCGCCCGTTCGAGGCCCGCACGCAGTTCCAGCGTCACGAGATGCAGCTCTTCGGCGAGCGCTTCGCTCTTGTGCTGCATCTCGTCGGCGACGCGCACCAGCGCCGCCTCGACGCCGAGACCGGCTTCGACACACACCGTCATCAGGTCGAGCGCATCCGGGAAAGTCTCGAAAATCTCGCGTTGGCGCACGAAGATCAGCCGGTTCAGGACGATGTTCGGCACGTAATAGCCGAACGCCGCCGCGAGCAGCACGACCAACAGCGTGCCCTGGAACTGCAGCGACGGCGTCGACACCAGCACTGTGGAATACGCGAGCAGCGGCAGCCCGAGCGCGAGGACGGTCTTGACGCCGAAGAACGCGAGCGGCGCGGCGGCGTGGCGGATGCCGGCGTGCATGAAGCGCGCGCGCAGCGCCGACATGTCCTCGCTGTCCTCCGGCGTCGATAGCTTCGCGAAGGGTTTCGTCAGCTTGACGGTGCGTTCGATCCAGGCGTCGGCCCCCGGTCCGACGGTCGACTTGCCGCCCCCGAGTGCCTGCAGCCGGTCCGCGGTCGCCGAGCGCGAGAACAGGCTCATGACAAAGAACGCGCCCGCCGTCACCGCGACGAAGAGCAGCCCGAGAAATCCGATCTGCGTGTAGTCCATGTCCCGTTCTCCCGTCTTCCGCCGCTACACGCGGATGCGGATGATCTTGCGCATCCACACCACGCCCAGCACCATCATCCCCATGGCGCCGTAGATGAAGTTGATCCCTGCCGGGTCTTCCCACAGCACTTTCATGAAGCCGGGGTTGACGATGTTGATCAGCGCCGCGGTCGCGAACGGCAGGCAGCCGAGGATCCACGCCGACAGCTTCCCTTCGGCCGACAGCGTGCGGATCTCGCCGTACAGCTTCAGCCGCGCGCGCACGATCTTGCTGATGTTGTCGAGCAGCTCCGCGAGATTGCCGCCCGAATCGCGCTGGATCAGCACCGCAATGACGAAGTAGCTGAGGTCGGTGCTGTCGGTGCGCGAAGCGAGGTTCAGCATCGCCGTCTGCTGCGGCACGCCGTAGTTCATCTCGTCGAACAGGATGCGGAACTCGCCGCCGATCGGGTCCTTCATCTCCTCGGCGACCATCTTGATCGCGGTCGGAAACGCGTGTCCGGCGCGCAATGCGCGGCCCATCAGGTCGAGCGCTTCGGGCAGCTGCAGCTCGAAGCGCTGCATGTGCTGGTTGCGCGCGCGCATCACGTACAGCGTCGGCAGCGCCCCGAGCACCGCGGCGAAGCCGGCGCCGAGGAACAGCGGCCGGTTCAGCAGCAGCGGCAACGTGAAGCCGAGCGCCGCGAGCGCGACCGTCCAGCCGGCGAACTGCGCCAGCGTCAGTTGCAGGCGCGACTGCACGATGAGCCGGTTGATGCCGTGAAGTTGCGGCACGGCCGCGAGGAGGCGGTCGCCGGCGGCCGAGCCCGCGGCGTTCTGCTCCTTGTACAGCGACGCCGGCCGGGCGCTGCGCACGCCGCTCGCGACTTCGTCGAGGCGGCGGTTGAGCCGCTTCGCGTCGGCGCTGTGGCTCGACGCCCACCACAGGTAGGCGCCTTCGAGGAACAGCACGACCGTGATGAAGGTCGCGAGGGCGAAGAGCAGCGTCAGGATGTCCATCGTGTTCTCACTCGAAGCGCCGCCCGGGGTTGAACATGTCCTCGGGCAGGCGGATGCCGAACGAGCGCAGGCGTTCGGCGAAATGCGGGCGCACGCCGGTCGCGGTGAAGTAGCCCTGCACTTCGCCGGTCTCCGAAATGCCCGTCTGACGGAACGCGAAGATCTCCTGCATCGTGATCATCTCGCCTTCCATGCCGGTGATCTCCTGGATGCTGATGACTTTGCGCTTGCCGTCGGTCAGCCGGCTCGCCTGCACGATCAGGCCGATCGCGCTGGCGATCTGCGCGCGCGCGACTTTCGGTGGCAGGTTCGCGTCGGACATGCCGATCATGTTCTCCATGCGGCCGAGCGCATCACGCGGCGTGTTCGCGTGCACCGTCGTCATCGAGCCTTCGTGGCCGGTGTTCATCGCCTGCAGCACGTCGAAGGCTTCGGCGCCACGCGTCTCGCCGAGGATGATCCGGTCCGGGCGCATGCGCAGCGCGTTCCTCACCAGCGCGCGCTGCGAGACTTCGCCTTTGCCCTCGATGTTCGGCGGCCGCGTCTCGAGCCGCACGACGTGCGGCTGCTGCAGCTGCAGCTCCGCCGCGTCCTCGATCGTGACGATGCGCTCGTCGGCAGGGATGTTCGCGGTCAGGATGTTCAGCAGCGTCGTCTTGCCGCTGCCGGTGCCGCCCGAGATCAGGATGTTCACTTTTGCGCGCGCGAGGCCCGCGAGGAGCTCGCCCATCTCCGGCGTCAGCGCCTTGAAGCCGATCAGCTTCTCCATCGTCAGCGGCACCGCGGCGAAGCGGCGGATCGACACCACCGGCCCGTCGAGCGCGAGCGGCGGGATGATCGCGTTCACGCGCGAGCCGTCCGGCAGGCGCGCGTCGACCATCGGGCTCGACTCGTCGACGCGCCGCCCGACGCGCGACACGATCTTGTCGATGATCTTCATCAGGTGCGCGTCGTCGCTGAACGTGACGGGGGTCAGCTCGATCTTGCCGTGCCGCTCGACGTAGATCTGCTGCGAGCCGTTGATCAGGATGTCCGACACCGTCGGGTCCGCGAGCAGCGGCTCGATCGGCCCGAGCCCGAGCATCTCGTACTGGATGTCGCGCACGAGGTCGCGCCGCTCGTTCGTGTTGATGACGACGTTTTCTTCGGCGAGCAGGCGCTCGACCATCAGCCGCAATTCGTCCCGCAACTGCTCGGGAGCGAGGTTCTCCATCGCCTCGAGGTCGATGCGCGACAGCAGCAGCTGGTGGATGCGCATCTTCAGCGTCTGATACGCCTTGTTCGCGTGGGGGTCGGGCGCCGCCGCCGGACGCATCACGGTGTCGGTCGGGACTGATTCGAGGCGCTGTCGCAAGCTCATTTCACGTTCCTTTCAATAGTCATCCGCGTGCCGCGCTCAATGCGTCGCGAACAGGCGCGACAGCCAGCCCTTGCTCGCTTTTTCCGGGTCGTCGACGAGCGAGTCGGCGATTTCGCGCAGCGCTTTCGTCACCGGGCTGTTCTTCGCCAGCCGCGCGATCGGCTCGCCCTGGTTCACCGACGCCGCGACCGTGTCGTAGCTGTTCGGCACCGTCTTGAACAGCTTCGCCTTCACCGTGCGCTCGACGTCCTGCAGGCTGATCTCGCTGTTCTTGTGCTGGCGATTGACGACCAGACCGACTTTCGACATCGGGTAGCCGAGCGACACGAACACCTCGACGAGCCGCTTCGCTTCGCGGATGAACGGCAACGTCAGCTGGACCACCGGAAAGATCATGTCGGCCATGTCGAACGGCTTCAGGCTCACCGCGTCGAGCGAGCGCCCGACATCGACGATGACGAAGTCGTAGTTCGTGCGCGCGACCTTGAGGATCGCCTCGACGTGCTCGGGACGGACGTCGGTCGAGTGGGCCGGGTCGTCAGGCGCCGCGAGCAGGTGAAAGCCGGGCGCAACCTCGAGCATCGCCGATTGCAGGAAGGCGGCATCGAGCCGGTGGATCTGCTGGCACACCAGTGCCAGATTGCTCGCCGGCTTCAGGTCGGTGACGTACATCGCCGCGTCGCCGAACTGCAGGTTCAGGTCGATCAGCGCGACGCGCTTGCCGTGCACCGCCGCGAGGACCCAGGCGAGATTCGTCGCGAGGAACGTCGCGCCGCTGCCGCCCTTGCAGGAGGTCAGGGCGAGGATCTTGCCGTTGGTCGCGCTGCCGCCCCGCTTGCGCAGGATGCGCGCCAAGGCAGCGTGCAATGCCTCGGGCGACGGCGAACTCGGCAGCACTTCGCGCACCCCGGCACGGAACGCCTGCAGCAGGAAGTCCGACGACGTGTCGGCCGTGATGACGATCGGCTCGATCTGCGGGTAGCGCAGCGTCAATTGCTCGAGCGCATCGAGGTTCGCCGGGCGGAATGCGTCGAGTACGACGACGTCCGGCACCGTGCCATTGACTGCGCCGAGCGGTTCGCTCGACGTCGCGTGACCGACAGCGACGTCCATCAACTTGCCCGCCTGCGCGAGCGTCGCCCGCAGACGCTCGGCGCTGTCGTGGTTGTCGGAAAGGATTCGGATTTTCATGAGGGCTTCCTCTGTGGCATCCGTTCATTCGTCAGAGACACACCGGGTTGGCGACGTCATCGATCGAGCTTGCGAGGCTTTCGCGCGGGAGGGTGGTCGCGAATGCCGGCAGGCTCAGGCTGAGTGGAACGAGCGGAATGTAAGTGGCGATTGGTACGGGTTCGATCCGGACCGTTATCTCGTCGCAGGTCTCGGGGCCGCAGCCCGTGGGCGTGTACAAGATCGTGATCTTGTCGCTCGGAACCGTCGGAAACAGACTTGTCATTTTGGCCTTGATTGCTGAGTCGGCAACATCACAGACAACGGCGATACGTGCACCGAGGCGTGTCGCCTCCGTCGCCGTGTTCCAGTAAAAGAAGACGCGGCCCATTTCCATTACGCCGATCAGCAGGGTGAAGAAAAGTGCTGCGACAAGCGCAAACTCGATGGCGGCTACGCCCCGCTGTGTGCGTTTTCCAGTTTCTTCGGAGAAGCCCCGCCTCATCACAGCACCTGTCTCATGGTTACGCTGATGTCGCCGAAGGTCATGTTGGGCGCGACGAAAGGCACCAGTGAGACGAACTGATATCCGGCGACCGTCACGCTTACCAGGTTGATCACACCACTTCCCGTCGCCTGGTTCTGATGGGTCGTCGGACTGCTGATCTGGTCGTGGACCCGGATATGGTCAGTTGTCAGGCCGGGAGCGAGAGGACTTCCGCTGCATGTGCGATTGCCATATACAGCGAGGCATTTGGCTGTGCCGGATCCCTCCCCGGGGCCCTTTTGCGTCAAATAGCGGGCGGCATCGCGAGCCGATTTGGCGAGCGTGTTGTACTGGTACATTGCTCGACCGAATTCCGTGATGCCGAACGCGATCAATAAGAGCGGAATCATTACCAGAGCAAGTTCGACCGCTACCGCGCCGCGCTGCCTATGTCGCATTCTCATCGTCGTGTCCTATTGGACAAGTGAGGGTACAAGCGGGCCGATACTGCCCGGGCCTCCCACTGAGCCGGACGTCGCGCACGGGCTCGACGGATCTGTCGCGCTGCCGCGGTATTCCAGCCAGACCTCTTCCCCTGAAGCAGGGCCGTTGTCATTGCTCAGGGGATGGAGCATCAGTACACAGGCATAGCCGAGAATCGGAACGGTCTGTGGATTCGAAGTTTTCCAGCTCTCGCAATCCACGACCGGCACCACTACGGTCCGGCGATCTGCACCGAAATTCTTGTGACCGGATTGATCGATCGGGTTATAGCCATTTAACGCAGGCCCTTGATAGGGGCTGTATTGCGACCGCGCCGTGCGATAGTTCGAAATGTCGCCAGCGCCCGCATAGGCATTGAACTTCGCGGGCCACGACGCGGCGGTGTAGCTCATTCCGGTCCAGTCGGGTGGCGCGGAACTGAACGAATCGCTGCCTTTGTAAAGACCGAAACGTGTGTTCCACGCTTTGCCGAGCGACGCGATATTGCCCTGCTGCCCGACCTGGGTTCCCGTGCCTGCAGGCGGAAGGGCGCATTGCCCCGAGCCTTTCAGGATTTCGGCGAGTTCACTCGCGCCTCCGCCGTCGTTCGGACTGAAGTCGATCCAGTCGAAACTCCCTGTTGCTGATTCGGTCAGCTTGCTCGTCACCCATTGGCCGACTTGAAGACCGTCGAGCGGAGAACTGACGGGTGCCGCGGGCGGTTTGCACAGACCGATCGGAATCGCACAACTTGTTTGAGCATTGCGCAAAGTGGCAACCGCATATGCCGAAACATCCTTGGGACCTTGTCCGAGGACTTGCATGAACCAGGGAGGAATGTCCTCCGCACGGGCGATGCACATGACGAACCGGGAGCTCACGTCGGCGCTTCCGCTCGGCTGATATGCCGCGTTGGGGGCGAGCGCGGTGTAGAACCGGACGTCCCCGGGAGCAATCGAAATTGCAGTGTCCTGGAAGTCGTGTGAATTTCGCGCTGCAACCGCAATTCCGGCGGCGACCGCATTATCCAGATAGCTTGCGGAGCAGAGCCCCGCAGAAGGATCGCAGGTGAGTTCGCGCGAGGCGGCCAGCGCGCAGGCATCGGCTGCGTTCTGCAGCTCTGTCTTATTCACGTAGAGGTGGCTGAGGTCGAGCGCGAGGCCCGCGAAGCCGACGAGCGCCACAAGTGAAAGGGCCGTGATGATCGCGACCACACCGCGCTGTGATTCACGACCCGCGTGACGATTCCGCATAGCGCCGCTCCCGTCCCTTATTTGTCACTGCCCCGAAGCACCGATGCCGATCGTCATAATGCTCGCCTGCGGTTCGGGGGTCGTGTAGCTCTTTGCATACTCACCCATCGCACCTTGCGCCGCCTTGCCATCGATACCAGCGACGGGATCGGTGTTTTTCGACGCCTCGGGGAAAATAATTTGCTGCGCTGCGGTCGTGCGTGCAGCTTCACCGAAGCGCGAATCCCAGTTCGGTGAGGTGGCGACGCAGCCCGTAAGGGCGAGCGCTGCGAGCGCGGCAGTCAGTCTTGCGAATGCATTCATGGTCTGCTCCTCATTTCGGCTCAAAGCCGCCGCGGGCGGAATTTTCCGCACCGGGCAAGAGATCAAGATGGTCCGCCGGAGCGCGCCCCTCGCCTTCGATTTTTCCGCGCCAGATCACATCACTGCGGCTCGGTTCGACGTAGTTGTCGGTCGGCAGCGCGTAGTCCTCGGGCAGCGGCTTGACCAGGCGCGGAGTGATGACGAATACGAGTTCGGAGCGGTCGGTCTGGAACTCGGTGCTGCGGAACAGCGCGCCGAGCACGGGCAACTCGCCGAGGAACGGGAACGCCCGGATGTTCGTCGTCGTGTTGTTCTTGATCAGGCCGCCGATCGCGAAGCTCTGGCCGTCCCGAAGCTGGACCGTGGTGAAAGCGCGGCGCGTCGTGAAGGAAGGCAGGATCGCGAGGCCGTTCACCCCCGGGGCGCTCAACCCGACGCCTTCGCGGTTCAGTTCTGAGACCTCCGGTCGCACGGCGAGGTTGATGCGCCCGCCTTCGAGCACCGTCGGCGTGAATTTCACCGAAACGCCGAACTCCTTTTCCTCCAGCGTCACCGTCCTCGTCCCGCCGTCGTTTTGCGAGACGGGGATGAAGATCTTGCCACCGGCGAGGAAGCTGCCTTCCTGGCCGCTGATCGCCATGACCGTCGGTTCGGCGAGAATCTTGACGAGACCATCGTTCTTTTGCGCATCGACGCCGATCAGCGTGCTGTTCTTGCCCGAGATCAGCGGTACGGTCGTCGCGTCGCCGCCGATCGTCGCGTTGCCGATCGGCGCCGTGATCGCGCTGGTGCCGCTGGCGTTGCTGATCGAATCGACGATGCCGCCGCCGACGCGTGCGCCGACGGTTCCCGACACCTGTCCCCCGACTGGGCTCTTGCCTCCGAACACGCCCGACAGGAAGCGGATCATCGTGCCGTCCCCCGCGGCATAGGCGCGGGAGAAATCGATGCCGAATCGGTCCATCACCGCTTTCGACACCTCGGCGACTTTCACTTCCAGCATCACCTGCTGGGGCGCTCCGACGCGGAGCATGTTGAGGACGCGCGCGTTGCGCCCGTTTTCTCCCCCGCCGCCATCGCGAACGTATGCGGATGCAATCTCGACGGCTCGATCGACCTTCGTCGCATCGCTGACAGTCCCGGTCAGCACGAGCGAGTCGTATGCCGAACTGACCTTGATCCCGGTTTCGTCCGGGAGCAGCGCTGTCAAGGCGCCCTGCACCGAAGTCACGTCCATCGCAACCGTGACGTCGAGCGCGGTGCAGCCGCCTGAGCGGTCGACGAGCACGACGTTCGTCGAGCCGACGCTCTTGCCGAGCAGATAGATCTCGTTCGGGCTCAACAGCAGCACGTCGACCTGCGCGACGCCGGGCCGGCCGTCGCTCTGCTTTGCCTGCTGTGCGCCCTTGTCGTCCTTTGCCGGTTCCGCGCTT
The DNA here is from genome assembly GCF_012910785.2 of Aromatoleum buckelii. GTDB lineage: Bacteria > Pseudomonadota > Gammaproteobacteria > Burkholderiales > Rhodocyclaceae > Aromatoleum > Aromatoleum buckelii. Next base: position 650,271 of record NZ_WTVH02000008.1, read on the forward strand.
GGGCGCGCCGCCTGCGCATTGTCGGGGTTCCCGAGCAGGATGCGGGTGACCGGGACTTCCGGCCGGATCACCGACGATTTGCCGACGGGGATCGTGACCATCGGGGCGATTTCGACGCGCCCGCAGGGCGAACCGTTCGTGGTCGCGACGGAGACCCTCGGCGCTGCGGGTGAGGTGCCGATGGCTGCGGGCGCCGAGGCCGGCAGCAGCAGCGCCAGCGCTATGAAAGCTCCGGCCCGTATGGAACGATGACGTCTGTGTAGGTTGTTCGTGCTCATGATGTTCCCTGCGCTCGGCAATCGTTTGGAAGCGATTAGAAGCATTCGTTGACCTTGGAGACGCCGCGGATCACCTCGACGCAGACCTGCTGCTTCGGGGCGACCGTGGGGGCAGGGGGTTTTGCAGCAACGCGGCGCGGTGCGGCAGGCTTGGCCGGCGGTGCTGCGGGAGGCTCGTCGAATGTGCGCAGCAGCATCGCTTTCGTGATGCCCACCGTGTCCGTCGGGTTCGAGTCGATCTGGTTGCGCAGCACCAGCGACAGGTTGCCGACGCTGCGCGCGAGGTCGAGCCGCTCAGCCTGTTCGGGCGTCACTTCGAGCGTCACCGCATTGACGACTTTCGGCTTCGTCTCGTCGCGGTTCGCTTCCTGCGCGACGGCGAGCACGAGGATGCGTTCGAGGACGATCTTCGAGATCATCTGGTCCGTATTGTTGCGGTTCGCGCCGGTGTTTTCGGTATTGACCATGATGTCGACGTAGTTGCCGGGCAGCGTGAAGCCGGCGACGCCGATGACGTCATTGACGCGCACGGTGATCGCGCGCTTGCCTTCCGGCACTACCGCGGACAGGCCGCCTTTCGTGCCCTCCGGTGCGAGGCGCGATTCGAGGACCGGTTCGCCGGGCTGGATGCCGGTGATCGCGACGCGGCCGTCGAGCTTCGCGAGGTCGTTGAACGCGCCGGCCGGGATGCTGCCGGACGGCCATTCGACGAGGCGGATCGCCTCCGGCGCGATGCGGCTGCCGAGCTGCAGCTCGACGGCGGCGACCGCGATGCGATTGCCGTCGCCGGCGGACTTCGCCTGCAGCCAGCGCGTGCCGAGCACGACTGCCGCAAGGCCGGCGAGCATCGCGACCAAAAGAAAGCCCATCCCTTTTGCCTTCATGTGCATCCCCTTGTTTCATGTCGCGGCGCATGCCCGGCGACCGGACAAAGCCCGCGGTGCTGCTCCGGTGAAAACCGGCGACCGCCCATGCGGCCACCGGCCCCCCTCCCCCGGTTCGCGCCCTATCGGGTCGCGAAGTAGTTATGCCAGGCCCACTCCAGAGCTTCCGGCGTCAGACGCGCCGGTTCGCCGAGGTAGCGGGCGAGATCGGCGATCTGGTTCACCAGGTCGCGCGGGTAGCACGCGAGCAGCGGCTGCCCGTGCGCCTTGTGGTAATCGTTCAACAGCATCTGGAACGCGCTTTCATCGAACGGCACGTCGCGTGCGTCGCAGACTCGCGTGAAAATCTCCCGGTATTCGTGCTCGTCCATCGGCCCGATGTGGATCTTGTAGCCGAGCCGGCGCAGGAAAGCCGGGTCGGCGACGTCGGCCGGCATCAGGTTCGTCGAGAACACCAGCACGACGTCGAACGGCAGCGCGAACTTCGTGCCGCTGTGCAGTGCGAGGTAGTCGTGGTGCCGGTCCATCGGCACGATCCAGCGGTTCATCAGCTGCTCGGGCGTGACGATCTGCCGGCCGAGGTCGTCGACGACGAACAGACCATTGTTCGCCTTCACGTGCGGCGGCGCCTGGTAGAAGCCGCTGCTCGCGTCGTAGTCGAGGTCGAGCATGCGCAGCGTCAGCTCGCCGCCGGTGATCGCGACCGGCCGTTTGCAGCGCACCCAGCGCAGATCCGGCCGCATCAGGTTGTCGAGCGCGGCAGGGCGGCGGTCGTCCTCAATCGGCGTGTGAATCAGCGGGTCGAACACCTGGATGATCTCGCCATCGACGAGGATCGCGTGCGGCACGGCGATATCGCCGTCGAGCAGCAATGCGAGCCGCTCGGCGAGATAAGTCTTGCCGGCGCCAGCCGGGCCGTACAGGAACAGCGCGCGGCCCGACCCCATCGCCGCGCCGAGCTGGTCGCGCACTTCCGGCTTGACGATCAGACCGCGAAACGCCTCGTTTACACCGTCGCGTGTCACTCGCATCTTCGTCACCGACTGGCGCTCGACCTGCGCGACATACGCCGTGAGGCCGACCGGCGCGGCGCCGGCGTACTTGCAGCGGCCGAGGTATTCGACCGCGCGGGCGCGACCGGCGTCGGTCAGTTCATACAGAATGTCGCCGTCCGTCTCGCCGCGGCGCAGCACTTCGCACAGCCGCTCCGCGCGCATGAACGCGAGCAGGCTTTCGAGCACAGTCGCCGGCAGGCGCATCTGCTGCGACAGCTCGGTCAGCCGCATCTGGCCGCGCACGAACAAGAGCTTCGCCGCAAGCTCGACGAGGAACAGCAGCGGCAGGCCGGTTTCTTCGAGCGTGCGCGGGGCGCGCGGGAACGCGGCGGCTTCGTCGAGAGGGATCACGCGGGCGGCGGATGGTGCATTCATGACGAGTTCCGGCAAGTTTCCATTCAACTCAGCGCCCAGCCGCCGGAGCGGACGAGGATCAGTTGCAGCACGACGCCGGCGGCAATCGCGACGGCATAAGGCATGCGGCCGGCGGTCTGCGCGAGCGGCTCGAAGCGCGGGCTGTCGCCCCCCGCTGCGCGCACCGCGCTCGTCGTCAGCATGAAGCGCAGGTTCGTCGCGAGCTGGCGGAACGAGCGCTGCCACAGCGCCATGACGAATGCGAGCACGCCACCGGCGAGGAAGGTCAGTACGACGACACCCAGCGTCTGCAGCGGACCGAGAAACGCGCCGACCATCATCATCAGCTTGACGTCGCCGGCTCCCATCGCGCGCAACGCGTAGAGGGGAAACAGCGCTGCGAAGCCGACGGCGATTCCGGCGGAAACCATAACAAGTGTTACGCCAGAAGAAATTGAAGTCGAGTCATTCAGGCCGGAAAAGAGGCAAGTAAAAAGCGCGGCAGACATGCCTGCGAAAATAAGAAAGTTAGGCACGCGGCGAAAACGAACATCCATGTAGACTGCAAGCGCAAGCGCAAACAGCAGAGGCAACCAAGCACCTTCAATTTTCACGTTCGCCAACCTATGATCTCAGTGAAGATACGTGGCGCTTTGAAGGAAATCACTAAGCGCCACGCGCTTTTTTTATAGTTCAGCTGCGATCGCATTAAAGAGGGCGAGAAGGTTCGTGCCAACCAGCTTCACGCCTGCGATAATCACTACTGCAATTAGCGCGGCGATCAGGCCATATTCAATCGCCGTCACGCCTTCTTCGTCCCGAACAAACCGCTTCATCATTTCCAGCATAATTATCTCCTTCATTTTGAAAAACCGCCGGACCTCCCGGCAACCAACCGGAGCGGGAGGCCCGTTCCGGAAAACTGCTGCGAGGTTTTCGGCCTCGCAGTGAAATCGTCGCCCACTCACGACACCGCGTCGGAAACTTTCGTCGCGACGTCGCCGTAAAGCGCTTCGACACTGTCACCGAGCAACGCGACCGAACCCACGATTGCCCCGAAGATCAGCGCCCCCAGCAGCGCATATTCGATCGACGTGACGCCGTCCTGGTCTTCGATGAATCCTTTCAGCAGTCCGGCAATTCGCCTGGTTTTCATCGCTTTCGTCCTGTCCTGCGGCTTGACTTCAGATTAGGCGCCGAACGGTTCGGCAACATCGGCAATTGCGCCCGTTTTTAGTAGTCATATGCGCCACAGGTGCTTGTGACATTTGTCACGCTTGGGGAGGTGGCGCCGGAGGTGCCGAGATGATGCGCGTCGCGGTCTCGAGCTCTTTTTCGGAGAAGGCCGTGACTGTTCCCTGCCGATGTCACCGAAGATTTCGCGCCACACTCATCCCAATCGAACCCCGCCGCTTCGTCCCGGGTTTCAAGCGTCGGCATCCGCAGCAGGACGAGCACCGCAACGACGATTTCGGCCAGGCTGAACAGCAGCTTGCTCGTCATGCCGGTTTCGGCGAACGCGCCGAGGTGCGAGATTGCGAACAGCAGCAGCAGCGCGGAGGAAATCGCGCCGAGCGTGGACTGGGTTTGCGGCGACAACCTGTTTTTCGGCGAGGGCGTCACGGTTAGATCTCCTGATGCCGGGCGGGAATGACGATAGAAAACGGCCGTCGATGCTCCTTCGGGATGCCGTGGGGGGCGCCAGGGCGAGGGTTTCAGCTACCGTTCGCCCGGTGCCCGTTTGGCATTTCCTTCATGTTCGCCGGAGGTTCAGGATTCGGCATCGGCTGATGCGACTAATCGGCGTGGGCGCGTTCGACCGGTTGGACCCATGACATTTGTCACGGGCTTCGGCGGTTCAGAGCGCGGCGAGGCGGATCGCGGCGATCAGTTCGTCGCCTGGCGCGGTCTTCGAAACGAAGCCGGCGGCGCCGAGGCGCTGCGCGCGCAGGCGCGCACGCGGTTCGCCGAGGCACGTGAAGACGACGACCGCGGCATTGCAGCAGATGCGGAACAGCGGGATCAGCACGATGCCGTCTTCGCCGCCCAGGTTGGCATCGAGGACGATGACGTGCGGACGAACAGTTCGCGCAAGTTCGAGCGCCTGCCGGACGGAGCGGGCCTGCCCGGTCACGCGCATCCGCGGGGCTTCGCTCTCGATCAGTGCGGTCACCCCTGCAAGGATCACGGGCTGATCGTCGACGAGCAGGATTTCGATCGGTGGAGCCAGAGCGCTCGACAAGATGGCATGCTCCACGCGTGCGGCGACGGCCGCGAGGATTCAACGATACCGGGGGGCTCGCAAGCTGCGCATGGGAGAACTCGACTGCGAGAGGCATGACAACGCGACCGGGAAAAGTGCGTCGCGGGCGACTTGGCGGAGTTCCTGATCGAGGAAGACGTGTTCGGGACTCCGGGGGATCTGGCGATCAGCGCCCGGAAAATAGAAGGAGACGAATTCGGGGAAGGCTTCTTCGCTTGCTCCGGGCCGAATCGTGCGGTGCGGAAACAGCATCGCCATCAAGACCAGCGATCGCCGGGAATCGTCGCGGGGGAGGAGATGCCTGCTGCTTGGCATGACAACTTGACTAGCGAAAGGCGGGTGGCAGGCGCGCCAGTACAGGCATTTCCGGCACCCGAAGTGCAAAACGGCGGAAAGTTCCTCGTCGAGCGCCGTTGCGGGGTTTGTTCACTCCATGACGAATGTCACATGGCGTTCTCGCGCTTTTGACCATGGCCCCGAGGGCCGCGTGGCGGTACGTTCTCTCCTGTCATTTTCGACGCGCCCGCGACCTGCCGCCGCGTTTCCCGCTTCCAGAACGGAGAACAATAATGAAAAAGGTTTTCGTCCTCCTAATACCGGCGGCACTGACCGTCGTCGGTTGTGCGTCGCCGGTCCCCGTCGCGGAGAATTTTCCGCTTTCGTATCAAAAGGTCGCGCGCACTGCGCAGCACTGGGACGTTGTCGCCGACGATGTCGTGGAGCAAACGATGAACGCGATCGAGGATAACGAGAGCCTCCAGAACAGGCCGCTCCACGTGGCGGCATCCGAGCGGCGTTCGGCTTTCAATCGCGCCTTCCGGGAATTCCTGATCACGCGGCTCGTGGATAGCGGAGCGGACGTCGATGTCTGCAAGTCTGAACCGTCGAGGAAGGAGGGTTTTGCTGCGGACGGAGCGCAGATCGAAGTCACCTACGATACCCAGGTGGTGAACCACGGGTTGGGCTTCCCGGACTACGAGCCGCGGCGGTACACGTGGCTTGCCGCCGGCGTCGCTGTGATTCACCGGCTCACGGAGCTGCACCTCAATTCGGTCGAATCGGTCGGCACCGGGCTTGCGGGAGGCGCGTTCGCGGACTGGTGGCTGGGGCGTGACTCGAAACCTACGCGCACCGAAATCCTCATCACGACGACGATCGCCGAGAACAACCGCTTCGTCATGCGTCGAAGCGACATCTACTACGTGCCTGATGCGGATGCGGACCTGTTCGTGCGCTGGAGCGGGAAACGGAAATCGGAATGCCCCGAACAGTCGCAGATTGCCGCTTCAGGCACGGAGTCATCCGGGGCACCTGACGAACAGGAAGTCGAAAATAGCCGCAGGGAACTGGTTGCGCGGGGAATGCGGCGCATCAATCCGGAGTGGCGGAAGTCGGCGTTTTCTTACTGAGCCTTCGCGTACGACCGGGTTCGAATTTGTTCAGCCGCCCGTTTGGCGAAGCTGCATGCCGGCGCCCCCGGCGTCACGAATTCACCAGCCCGATCCCGTGTTCCTTCGCATAAACGTACAGTTCGAGCCGGCCGCGCAGTTCGAGTTTGTGGTAGATCACGGTGAGGTGGTTGCGCAGGGTGTGTTCGCTGATGCCGAGGCTTTCGGCGAGGATCAGGCTCTTGGCGCCTTTGTGGCGGACGACGGTGGCGATGACTTCGAGTTCCTTCGGCGTCAGGCTCGAGATCTTCGCGCTGTGCTCGTCCGGCGGCGGACTTCCGCCCTTGAGCCTGTCCATGATGTCGCCGATCAGCGCGCGATTGACCCAGACGTCGCCTTCGTGGACTTTCTCGATCGCGCGCAACAGCACGTCGACCGGCTCTTCCTTCCGGACGACGCCGCGCGCGCCGGCCATGACAACGCGGCGATGCGCGTCCGTGTCGCGCGCGCCGGTCAGCACCAGCACGCGAGCGCTGAGGGTCCGGTGCAATTCGGCTAGCGCGGTGGCCGAATCGACGCCGCCCAGATCGAGGTCGAGCACGATCACGTCGGCGTTGCGGCTTTCGGGGTCGGCGAGCAGCTCCGCGATGCTTGTCGCGCTGCCGACCAGCTGCATGCGATCGGCACCTTCGATCAGGCGCTCGAGCCCCCACAGCGTCGTTCGGTGATCGTCGACGAGGAAGACACGGATGGCACTTTCGGTGGTGATTATCATGGTTGGCCGTGCTTGGAATGGGCTGGGATGGAGATGATCAGATCAGTCAGGCCGGGCCGCTGGCGCTCGACGACTGCACGGCCGTGGAGCGATTCGGCGCGTTCGACGATCGAGCGCGGGATGAACGGCGGGGGAGGGGCGTGCGGGTCGTGCGCGTTCGTGATCCGCAGCGAACAGACGCCGGCCTGCGCCGAGACGACGATTTCGGCGCGGCTCGCGTCGGTATGGCGGCGGATGTTCGTCAGCGCTTCGCCGACCATCGCGAAAATCGCCGCGGCAAGGCTGCGGCGCACCGGCAGTTCTCCTTCGCAACACACCGACACTTCGATCCCGAACAGCTCGGAAAATCGCTTGGCCTGCCGCCGCAGCGCCGGCGCGAGCGCATCGTCGGCGCCACACGCGCCCGCCCGCATGTCCGTCACAAGCTCGCGCAGATGGTGCAGCTCGCTGATCGCGACGTCCTTCAACGCGTGGATGTCGCGGTGCAGCGGGTTGTCGGGTGCGGCCTTGCGCGCGAGCGCTTCGATGCCGTACTTCAGGCCGAGGTAGGGCTGGATCGCGGTGTCGTGGAGATCGCGGCCGATGCGGGCACGTTCGGTCGCCATCGCGGCTTCGGTGAGCCGCTCCAGCAGGCCCGCGTTTTCGATGACGGGGGCGAGCTGCTCCATCACCCCGTACAGCAGCTCGGCGTCGCGCGCGCGGTAGCGCCGATGCCGCGACGCGAGCAGCAGCCGGCACGGGTGCGGCGCACGGCGGCAAATCGGCATCGCGACCATCGACTGGGCGTCAAGGAGCTGGGCGAGCTGTTCGGCCGCTGCGCGGGCAGCGCTGTTCGACGCTCTGGTTTCGAGGTCGAAGCCGCTGTGACGACGCAGCGGCAGGCGGCCGACGTGGCCGAGATGATGTACGGCCGCGACGTCGGGCGGCAGGCAGCCCAGCGACTCGACGAGGCTCGCATGCAGTTCGCCCGACAGTTCGTTCACGTTGCCGCTGGCGTCGCAATCGAACAGGCGCGGCTCGCTGTCGGGGAGCCACAGCAGAATCAGCCCTCGATCGGCGTCGAAATGGTGCGTCAGCGTGCGCAGCGTCGTCTCCGCGATGCGCCGGACTCCCCGGCGCGGGTCCAGCTGCCCGAGCAGGCGGTCGGCGACCGTCAGCTGCTCGTTCATCTGCACGCCGGCTCGTGCGAGAGCGGCCACGAGGGGGCCGAGAACGAGCAGCGACAGCGGCTGGAGCATCGCGCCCTGCCACGGGATGTCGCCATACCCTTTGTGGATGAGCAACTGGGCTGCGGCGACCGCGGCGGCGAACAGCGAAACCAGCAGGCCCGAGACGAAGCCGAAGCTCAGCGACGCGAAGAGGACGGGAAAGAGCAGCAGCAGGATGAACAGGCTGCTTTGCGCCTCGGCGAGCCACGCGAAAAGCAGGATCCATCCCGCATCGACCCACGGCGTGATGCGCGGCAGAACCGGGTGATTCCCGCGGGTTTCGACCCAGCACAGCCAGCCCGCATAGACGGCGTAGCCGACGGCCGCGAGCGCGGCGGGCGTGCGTCCCGTGCCCGACAGCGAGAGGGCTTCCGTTATGGCGACGATCGCGACAATGACACGTATGTTCGCAAGAATCCGCCGCAGTTCCGGGTTCAGGTGCAGGCCGCCGTTTGCGACGCCAGGCGGGAGCACCGCCGGCGAGGTGGCGCTGCTGTTGTCCATCGTTGGAGTTCTCCCATCGGTCATGGCGCTTTTCGCATGTATGCCGAGAGCAATCGCGCCGTCTGCCGAATGTCACCATATTAAGCCATTCGGGCGTTGCACATCCTTACAATAAACCCAGCCGGGAAACGAAACGGCTATTGGGGAATCCCGGCCGGCGGCGCGCGTCAAACCGCCCGGGGCCGGGGAGCGGCCGGGAGACGATGATGAAAGCCACGCGTACCGAAACCGATTCGATGGGGCCTGTCGAAGTCGCGGCGGACCGTTACTGGGGAGCCCAGACCGAACGCTCGGTCGCGCATTTCCCGATCGGCACCGAGCGCTTCCGCTGGGGGCGGGCGATGATTCGGGCGCTGGGCGTCCTGAAAAAGGCGGCAGCGCGGGCGAACGCGGAACTCGGCGAGTTGGCTCCGGAAGTCGCGACGCTGATCGAGCGCGCCGCGGACGAAGTCATCGACGGCACGCTCGACGCGCACTTCCCGCTCGTCGTGTTCCAGACCGGCTCCGGCACGCAGTCGAACATGAACGCGAACGAGGTCATCGCGAACCGCGCGATCGAACTTGCCGGCGGCGAGCTGGGCTCGAAGCACCCAGTGCATCCGAACGACCACGTCAATCGCGGCCAGTCGTCGAACGACACGTTCCCCACCGCGATGCATGTCGCGGCGGTCGAGCAATTGCACGACCGCCTGCTGCCCGCCGTGGGGCGACTGCGCGCTACGCTCGCCGACAAGGCGAAGGAATTCAGCGACGTCGTCAAGACCGGGCGCACGCACCTGCAGGATGCGACGCCGATCACGCTCGGGCAGGAGATTGGGGCGTGGGTCGCGCAGATCGATTTCGGCATCGCGGCGGTCGAAAGCGCGCTGCCGGGACTGTACGACCTGGCGATCGGCGGCACTGCGGTCGGCACCGGGCTCAACGCGCATCCGCGTTTCGGCGACCGCGCGGCGGCGGAGATTGCCGCGCTTACCGGACGTCCGTTCCGCAGCGCGCCGGACCGCTTCTTCGCGCTCGCCGCGCACGATGCGCTGGTGCAGGCGTCGGCGGCAATGCGCACGCTCGCGGGCGGGCTGATGAAGATGGGGAACGACGTGCGCTGGCTCGCGAGCGGGCCGCGCTGCGGCATCGGCGAGCTGACGATTCCCGAGAACGAGCCGGGGTCGTCGATCATGCCGGGCAAGGTCAACCCGACGCAGTGCGAGGCGCTGACGATGGTGTGCGTGCAGGTGTTCGGCAACGACGCGGCAGTCGCTTTCGCCGGCACGCAGGGGAATTTCCAGCTGAATGTCTACAAGCCGGTGATGGCGCACAATGTGCTGGAGAGCATCGCGCTGCTCGCGGACAGCTGCGACGCGTTCGACGCGCACTGCGCGCGCGGCCTGCTGCCGAACCTGCCGCGCATTCGCGAGAATCTCGAAAAGAACCTGATGCTCGTGACGGCGCTGAACCGCGAGATCGGCTACGACTGCGCCGCCGAGATCGCGAAGAAGGCGCACAAGGAAGGCCTGTCGCTGCGCGAAGCGGCACTCGCATCGGGCTACGTCGGCCCGGAGGAGTTCGATCTGTGGGTGGACCCGGAGGCGATGACGCGGCCGGGTGGGTAGTAAACCGGAGTTTAATTACAACCGTTCGCCCTGAGCTTGTCGAAGGGCGCTGCCAGGGCTTCGACAGGCTCAGCCCGAACGGGATTTGTGCAATGACGGGGAAGGGTGCCGCTCAGGCGACCTTGTTCTTCGCTTTCGCGATCCGCGCGAGGGCGGCGCGCCCGCTGTCGATATGGGCACGCATCAGCAGTTCCGCCCGCTCCGCGTCGCGTTCGGCGAGCGCGGCGAGGATGTCGCGGTGCTCGGCAAGCGACTGTTCGAGCCGCCCTTCGCTGAACAGCGAATGGTGGCGCGACAGCTTGATGACTTTGCGCAGGTCCTCGATGACTTGCAACAGCCAGCGGTTGTCGGTGATCTTCTGCAGCGCTTGGTGGAAAGCCTGGTTTGCTTCGAAATAGCCGTCGATGTCGCCGCTGCCGGCGGCTTTTTCCAGTTTTTCGTGGATTTTCCGCAGCCGCTCGAGATCGGCGTCCGTCGCCTTGCGGGCGGTGATATGCGCGCACTGGCCTTCGAGCAGCGCCATGACGGTGAAAATTTCGTCGAGATCGCGCTCCGAGATTTCGTTGACGTAGCAGCCGCGGCGCGGCTTGAGCGTGACGAGACCTTCGGACGCAAGCACCTTCAGCGCCTCGCGTAACGGCGTCCGGGAGATGCCGTAATCGTCGGCCAGCGCCTGCTCGTCCACCCACGTACCGGGGGCGAGATCATGGGAATAGATACGTTGGCGAAGCCTTTCGGCGACCTCCTGGTAGAGGGCGAGCGGAGCAATGCGGGAGGCGGTCATGAGCGATTCAGTGCAGAGGTGGGGGCGCTTCCGGCAGTCGTGGTGCGCGGAAGTTGCATTCATAATTATGGATAAAGTATTATTCCCTGGTCGGCACAAGTCAACTTCCGGCGCGCGGCCTAGCATGGGAGTGCCAAGGGTTCAGCCATGCGCTGAACCTCCGGCAAGGGAAGGGAGAGCGCTACGTCGCAGCGCAGGAGCGTCGGCGGCCGCCCACGGGTCCGTTCCGTGGGCGGTCTCGTCGCCGCCACATTGTTGTTGGCCGGGTTTTTCATTGGGTTTCGAGCCGGTTCGCGTTTTACCGAATATCGCACGGCCGCTTTTCGCGGCCCTGAACAGAGAGGGTTTGTCATGTCGAACGCCAAGATGCCGGCGTACCCGCAGCCGGATATGGATGCCTGGAAGAAGGTCGCGGCGAAGCACGCGCCCGACGGCGACATCGAAAAGCTGAACTGGATCACCCCCGAGGGGATCGCGGTGAAGCCGCTGTATACGAAGGCGGACGTCGCCGAGCTGCCGCACACCGACACGCTGCCGGGCTTCGAGCCTTTCCTGCGCGGGCCGCAGCCGACGATGTACGCGGTCAAGCCGTGGACGATCCGCCAGTACGCGGGTTTCTCGACCGCTGAGGAATCGAACGCGTTTTACCGCAAGGCGCTGGCTGCCGGCGGCCAGGGTGTGTCGGTCGCGTTTGATCTGGCGACGCACCGCGGCTACGATTCGGATCATCCGCGCGTCACCGGCGACGTCGGCAAGGCGGGCGTCGCGATCGACTCGGTCGAGGACATGAAGATCCTCTTCGACAGCATTCCGCTCGACAAGGTGTCGGTGTCGATGACGATGAACGGCGCGGTGCTGCCGATCCTCGCCGGCTACATCGTCGCCGCCGAAGAGCAGGGCGTTTCGCAGGACAAGCTCTCGGGGACCATCCAGAACGACATCCTCAAGGAGTTCATGGTCCGCAACACCTATATCTATCCGCCGACGCCGTCGATGAAGATCATCGCCGACATCTTCGGCTACACCGCGCAGCACATGCCGAAGTTCAACTCGATCTCGATCTCCGGCTATCACATCCAGGAAGCCGGTGCGAACCAGGCGATCGAACTCGCGTTCACGCTCGCCGACGGCCTGGAATACGTGCGCACCGGCATCAACAGCGGCATGGACGTCGATGCGTTCGCCGGCCGGCTGTCGTTCTTCTGGGCGGTCGGGATGAACTTCTATCTCGAAGTCGCGAAGATGCGCGCCGCGCGCCTGTTGTGGTGGCGGATCATGAAAGGCTTCAACCCGAAGAGCGCGAAGTCGATGATGCTGCGCACGCACTCGCAAACGTCGGGCTGGTCGCTGACCGAGCAGGACCCGTACAACAACGTCGTGCGCACGACGATCGAAGCGATGGCGGCGGTGTTCGGCGGCACGCAGTCGCTGCACACGAACGCGCTCGACGAAGCGATCGCGCTGCCGACCGAGTTCTCGGCGCGGATCGCGCGCAACACGCAGATCATCATCCAGGAAGAGACGCACATCTGTAACGTCGTCGATCCGTGGGCGGGCTCCTACATGATGGAGAAGCTCACGCAGGAGATGGCCGACACCGCGTGGAGCCTGATCGAGGAGATCGAGGCGATGGGCGGCATGACGAAAGCCGTCGAGTCCGGCTGGGCGAAGATGAAAGTCGAGGAGTGCGCCGCCGAGAAGCAGGCGCGCATCGATTCCGGCAAGGACGTCATCGTCGGCGTGAACAAGTACAAGCTCGCGAAGGAAGACCCGATCGAGATCCTCGACATCGACAACCACGCGGTGCGCGATTCGCAGATCGCGCGGCTGAAGCAAATCCGCGCGACGCGTGACGCAGCCGCGGTGAAAGCGGCGCTCGACGCGCTGACCGCGTGCGCCGAAGCCGGGCAGAACGGCAGCCGCGACGGCAACCTGCTCGACCTCGCGGTGAAGGCGATGCGCGTGCGCGCGACGGTCGGCGAAGTGTCCGACGCGCTCGAGAAAGTGTTCGGCCGCTACCGCGCGAACCCGCAGGCGGTGTCCGGCGTGTATGGCGCCGTCGTCGAGAACGACTCCGACTGGAAGGCGCTGAAAGCCGACATCGAGGCGTTCGTCGCCGAGGAAGGCCGGCGCCCGCGCATCATGATCGCGAAGCTCGGCCAGGACGGCCATGACCGCGGCGCGAAAGTCGTCGCGTCCGCGTTCGCCGACCTCGGCTTCGACATCGACATCGGCCCGCTCTTCCAGACGCCGGAAGAAGCTGCGCGCCACGCGGTCGAGAACGACGTCCACGCGATCGGCTGCTCGAGCCTCGCCGCGGGTCACAAGACGCTGGTGCCGGAGATCATCGACGGCCTGAAGAAGCTCGGCGCGGGCGACATCGTCGTCTTCGTCGGCGGCGTGATCCCGGCGCAGGACTACGACGGGCTGTACGCGGCTGGCGCGAAAGGTATTTTCGGGCCGGGCACGCCGATCCAGACCGCGGCGCGCGAAGTGCTGAAGCAGATCCGCGCGGCGAAGGTGGCAGCGTAAGACGGCGATCGCAGCGCAATTTGCAAGGGGAGGAAGTCATGGACGCGAAACTGCTGGAGCGGATCACCCTCGAGCCCGGCAAGCGGGGCGGCAAACCTTGCCTCCGGGGAATGCGGATCACCGTTTATGACATTCTCGGTTGGCTCGCTTCGGGAATGTCGGCGGAGGAGATCCTCGCGGATTACCCTGAGCTGGAAGCGCTCGATGTGACTGCCTGCCTTGCTTTTGCCGCCGAACGCGAACAGCGCATCAGTCGGGTGGCAGCGTGAAGCTGCTGCTCGACCAGAATCTGTCGCGGCGTCTGCTGCCCGATCTCGAGCACTTCTTCCCGGGCTCTTCACAAGTGCAATTGCTTGGACTCGAGCGCGCGAGTGATCTCGCGTTATGGGAATTTGCGAAAGAAAACGGCTACACGATTGTGACGAAGGACGTGGATTTTCTCGAGCTCATGCTGTTGCGCGGATTTCCGCCGAAAATCGTATGGTTGAACTGTGGCAATGTATCCAGTGCTGCGGTTCGCGAACGGCTGATTACGCGGAGCGGTGAGATCCGCGAATTCCTTGCGTCGACAGAAGAAGGCGTGCTGGAACTTGAGTAAACCGGTCGAGGATTCCTTGCTCGCGCCGGAAGACCGGAAACTCGTCGACGGCGTGCTCGCCGGACAGCTGCGCCCGCTGGCGAAGACGATCACGCTGATCGAGTCGTCGCGCGAGGACCACCAGGCGCGCGCGCACAAGGTCATGGAGGCGCTGTTGCCGGCGAGCGGCAATGCGCTGCGCGTCGGCATATCCGGCGTGCCGGGCGTCGGCAAGTCGACGTTCATCGAGGCGCTCGGGCTGTACCTGATCGAACAGGGGCATCGCGTCGCGGTGCTCGCGGTCGATCCGTCGTCGTCGGTGACCGGCGGTTCGATCCTCGGCGATAAGACGCGCATGGAGATGCTGTCGCAGCGCACCGAAGCGTATATCCGGCCCAGTCCGTCGGCCGGTTCGCTCGGCGGCGTTGCCGCGCGGACGCGCGAGACGATGCTCGTGTGCGAGGCGGCGGGCTTCGACGTGATCATCGTCGAGACGGTCGGCGTCGGCCAGTCGGAGACTGCAGTCGCCGGCATGACCGACATCTTCTGCCTGCTGCAGCTGCCGAATGCCGGCGACGACCTGCAGGCGATCAAGAAGGGGATCATGGAGATCGCCGACCTGATCGTCATCAACAAGGCCGACATCGATGCGCGCGCGGCGCAGCTCGCGAAATCCCAGATGAAGAGTGCGCTGATGATGTTCCGCCACGCGTCGCCGAACTGGACGCCGCCGGTGCTGACGCTGTCGGCGCTGCAGAAGGACAGCGTCGCCGGGTTCTGGGACGAAGTGAAGCGCTACCGGGACACGCTGAGGCCGACCGGAGAGTTCGACGCGAAGCGCCGCCATCAGGCGCTCGCGTGGATGTGGGAAATGATCGACAGCGGCCTGCGCAGTCGCTTTCGCAGCCACCCGCAGGTGAAGCACGAATTGCCCGGGATTGCGCGCGCGGTCGAAGAGGGCGCGACGACGCCGTCCGCTGCCGCGATGCGCCTGCTCGGCTATCTGGAAAAACCGTCACAGTAGCGCGGAAAACGAAATTTCGGCGCCGCCAAAAAGCGAAGCACAAGGAGGTTTTCAATGCACGACATCATCCGCCAGCTGCAGGAAAAGCGGGAGGCAGCCCGTCTGGGCGGCGGCCAGCGGCGCATCGACGCCCAGCATGCGAAAGGCAAGCTCACCGCGCGCGAGCGCATCGAACTGCTGCTCGACGAGGACAGCTTCGAAGAGTGGGACATGTACAAGGAGCACCGCTGCACCGACTTCGGCATGGCCGAGGAGACGGTGCCGGGCGATGGGGTCGTGACCGGTTACGGCACGGTCAATGGCCGGCTGGTGTTCGTGTTCTCGCAGGACTTCACCGTGTTCGGCGGGTCGCTGTCGGAGACGCACGCGCAGAAGATCTGCAAGATCATGGACCACGCAATGAAAGTGGGCGCGCCGGTGATCGGGCTCAACGACTCGGGCGGTGCGCGCATCCAGGAAGGTGTCGATTCGCTCGGCGGCTACGCCGACGTGTTCCAGCGCAACGTCATGGCGTCGGGCGTCGTGCCGCAGATCTCGCTGATCATGGGCCCGTGCGCCGGCGGCGCGGTGTACTCGCCGTCGATGACCGACTTCATTTTCATGGTCAAGGACTCGTCGTACATGTTCGTGACCGGTCCTGAAGTCGTGAAGACCGTCACGCACGAGGAAGTCACTGCCGAGGAGCTCGGCGGCGCGGTCACGCACACGACGAAGTCGGGCGTCGCCGACCTCGCGTTCGAGGACGACGTCGAGGCGCTCGCGATGTTGCGCCGCTTCATCGACTTCCTGCCGCTGTCGAACCGCGAGAAGCCGCCGGTCAAGCCGACCGCGGATCCCGCCGACCGCATGGACGAGTCACTCGACACGCTGGTGCCGGCAAACGCGAACCAGCCGTACGACATGAAGGAGCTGATCGCGAAGATCGTCGATGAAGGCGACTTCTTCGAGCTGCAGCCGGACTACGCGAAGAACATCCTGATCGGCTTCGGCCGCATGGAAGGCCAGACGGTCGGCATCGTCGCGAACCAGCCGCTGGTGCTCGCCGGCTGCCTCGACATCAAGAGCTCGATCAAGGCCGCGCGCTTCGTGCGCTTTTGCGACGCGTTCAACATCCCGGTCGTGACGTTCGTCGACGTTCCCGGGTTCATGCCCGGCACCAGCCAGGAGTATGGCGGCATCATCAAGCACGGCGCGAAGCTGCTGTACGCGTACGCCGAATGCACCGTGCCGAAGATCACCGTCATCACGCGCAAGGCCTACGGCGGCGCGTACGACGTCATGAGCTCGAAACACCTGCGCGGCGACGTGAACCTCGCGTGGCCGACCGCCGAGATCGCGGTGATGGGACCGAAAGGTGCGGTCGAGATCATCTTCCGCGAGGAAAAGAACGACCCGGCGAAAATCTCCGCGCGCGAAGCCGAGTACAAGGAAAAGTTCGCGAACCCGTTCGTCGCGGCCCATCGCGGCTTCATCGACGACGTCATCATGCCGCACAACACGCGCAAGCGGATCTGCCGCTCGCTGGCGATGCTGCGCGACAAGCAGCTCGACAACCCGTGGCGCAAGCACGGCAACATCCCGCTCTGACCGTTCATCGCTCTGAATTGAGGTAAGAAATGTTCAAGAAGATTCTGATCGCGAACCGGGGAGAGATCG
This sequence comes from Aromatoleum buckelii, assembly GCF_012910785.2. Classification (GTDB taxonomy): domain Bacteria; phylum Pseudomonadota; class Gammaproteobacteria; order Burkholderiales; family Rhodocyclaceae; genus Aromatoleum; species Aromatoleum buckelii. The sequence continues at coordinate 667,160 of NZ_WTVH02000008.1, forward strand.
CCTGCCGCGTCATCAAGACCGCCCGCAAGATGGGCATCACGACCGTCGCCGTGTATTCCGAGGCCGACCGCGACGCGCTGTTCGTCGACATGGCCGACGAAGGCGTGTGCATCGGGCCGGCGGCGTCTAAAGAGTCGTATCTGGTCATCGACAAGATCATCGCCGCGTGCAAGCAGACGGGTGCCGAAGCGGTACATCCGGGCTACGGCTTCCTGTCCGAGAACGCCGAGTTCTCGCGCCGGCTCGAGGAAGAAGGCATCGTCTTCATCGGACCGAAGCACTACTCGGTCGGCCAGATGGGCGACAAGATCGCGTCGAAGAAGCTCGCCAAGGAAGCCAAGGTCAATACGATTCCGGGCTACGCCGACGCGATCGACACGGCAGAACAGGCGGTCGAGATCGCCAAGGGCATCGGCTACCCGGTGATGATCAAGGCTTCGGCCGGCGGCGGCGGCAAAGGTCTGCGCGTCGCGTTCAACGACCAGGAGTGCTTCGAAGGCTTCACGTCGTGCCGCAACGAAGCGAAGACCGCGTTCGGCGACGACCGCATCCTGATCGAGAAGTACGTGCTCGAGCCGCGCCATATCGAGATCCAGGTGCTCGGCGATGCGCACGGCAACGTCGTGTACCTGCACGAGCGCGAGTGCTCGATCCAGCGCCGTCACCAGAAAGTCATCGAAGAGGCGCCGAGCCCGTTCCTCGATGCGGCGACGCGCAAGGCGATGGGCGAGCAGGCGGTCGCGCTCGCGAAGGCGGTGCAGTACCAGTCGGCCGGCACGGTCGAGTTCGTCGTCGGCGCCGACAAGTCGTTCTACTTCCTCGAGATGAACACCCGGCTGCAGGTCGAGCACCCGGTCACCGAGATGATCACGGGGCTCGATCTCGTCGAGCAGATGATTCGCGTCGCGGCCGGCGAGAAGCTCGCGTTCCGCCAGGAAGACATCCAGCTCAACGGCTGGTCGATGGAGTGCCGCATCAATGCCGAAGACCCGTTCCGCGGCTTCCTGCCGTCGACCGGGCGGCTCGTGAAATTCCAGCCGCCTGCTTCCGTCGACGGCCAGGTGCGCGTCGATACCGGCGTGTACGAAGGCGGCGAGATCTCGATGTTCTACGACTCGATGATCGCGAAGCTGATCACGCACGGCGCGAACCGCGACCAGGCGATCGAGCGGATGCGCGATGCGCTCAACGCGTTCGTGATCCGCGGCATCAGTTCGAACATCCCGTTCCAGGCCGCGCTGATGCAGCATCCGCGCTTCGTTTCGGGCCACTTCAACACCGGGTTCATCGCCGAGGAGTACCCGAAGGGCTTTGATGCTTCGATGGTGCCGCACGATGACCCGACGCTGTTCATCGCGGCCGCCGCCGCGCTGCACCGCCGTTTCGAGGACCGCGATGCGCAGATCTCCGGCCAGATGCCCGGCCACGAGCGGATCGTCAGCGACAAATACACGGTGATGCGCGGTGACGAACGCAGCCTCGTGACGGTCGTGCCGGCTGCCGGTGGCTACGACGTGAAGCTCGCCGGCGAGACGTTCGCGGTGCGCACCGACTGGAAGTTCGGCGACGCACTGATGAACGGCACGCTCAACGGCAAGCCGTTCACGATCCAGGTCGCCCGCACCGGCCTGCGCTATCGCCTGTCGCACAACGGCACGCAGGCGGTGCTGCTGGTCATGAGCGCACGGTGGGCCGAACTGCAGGCGCTGATGCCGACCAAAGTGCCGCCCGACCTGTCGCGCTTCCTGCTGTCGCCGATGCCGGGGCTGCTGCGCGAGATCGCGGTGCGCGAAGGTCAGGAGGTCAAGGCGGGCGAGAAGCTTGCGGTCATCGAGGCGATGAAGATGGAGAACGTCCTCAAGGCCGAGCAGGACGGCAAGGTGAAGAAGATCGTCGCCACGGCCGGCGCCAGCCTCGCGGTGGACGAGGTGATCGTCGAGTTCGAGTAACGCCGGTTCCGCTGCGATAACCCGGCCGCGCTCATTGTGCGCAGCCGATCCGGAAAAAGGGCTCATCAAGGTGAGCCCTTTTTTCTTGATTTTGTTTCGGTATCCCGGCGACACCCTTCCCCGGCGGGATCAGAATCGATGCGGCCGGTGATCCGGGGCGATCCCTTGCGGCGCACAGCCGAGGCGTCCACGGCAGCCTCTCAATATTTGCCCAAATATAAATTGTGAGATAGTATGGCTGCGCTTCACGAACGCCCGCTGCGTGCCGGCGTTCGTTCCTGAACGGCAGCGGGTCGCTCACTTCTTCGCGACGTCCTGTACCGCCGCCACAAGACCAACGTTCGACGGACCGTGCATCACCCTCGATCGCCTTCGCGCGGGGGCTGCGCGTGCCGATACGGAACGAGATCAGGAGACATCCATGACGGCTCAAGTCCAGTCCCTTACCCGCCCGATCACTTTCAACACCGCGCGCTTCGACCCGGTGCCGTTCAAGGTCTACACGCAGCGCGACCTCGACCAGATTGCGCCGCTGGCGAAACTGTCCGACGCGCAGCGCTTCGAGATGAAAGTCGTGTCGTCGGTGCTGCCGTTTCGCGTCAACCAGTACGTCATCGACGAACTGATCGACTGGGACAACATTCCCGCCGATCCGATGTTCCAGCTGACGTTCCCGCAGCGCGGCATGCTCGCGCCGGAACATTTCGACCGCATCGCGACGTTGCTCCGGCACGGCGCGGACAAGAAGGATGTCGACACAGCCATCGACGCGGTGCGCCACGAGCTGAACCCGCATCCGGCCGACCAGATGGAAATGAACATGCCGCGCGACGAGCACGGCAACCGCCTCGAGGGCATTCAGCACAAGTACCGCGAGACAGTGCTGTACTTCCCGAGCCAGGGCCAGACCTGCCACAGCTATTGCACGTTCTGCTTCCGCTGGGCGCAGTTCGTCGGCGACAAGGAGCTGCGCATCGCGTCGTCCGAAGCCGAGACGCTGCACGCCTATCTGCGCCACCATCGCGAAGTCACCGACCTCTTGTTCACCGGCGGCGACCCGATGGTGATGAAAACGCGCCACCTGCGGGACTACCTCGAGCCGCTGCTCGAGCCGGAATTCGAGCACATCCAGACGATCCGCGTCGGCACCAAGGCGCTGACGTTCTGGCCGCACCGCTTCCTCGGCGCCGATGACGCCGACGAGCTGATCGCACTGCTCGAACGCCTCACCGAGGCGGGCAAGCACGTCGCGCTGATGACGCATTTCAACCACTGGAAGGAACTCGACACCGAGGCGACGCAGGCCGCGGTGCGGCGGCTGCGCAAGGCCGGTGTCGTGATCCGCGGGCAGGGACCGCTGATCGCCCACATCAACGACGATCCCGACGTGTGGGCGCGGATGTGGAAGACGCAGGTGCGGCTCGGCATCGTGCCGTACTACATGTTCGTCGAGCGCGACACCGGCGCGCGCAACTACTTCGAAGTGCCGCTCGTGCGCGCGTGGGAGATCTACCGCGACGCGATGCAGCAGGTATCGGGCTTGGGGCGCACGGCGCGCGGCCCGAGCATGAGCGCGAGCCCCGGCAAGGTCGAGGTCCAGGGCGTGACGGAAGTCGCCGGCGAGAAAGTTTTCGTGCTGCGCTTCATCCAGGGACGCAATCCGGACTGGGTGCAGCGGCCGTTCTTCGCGAAGTTCGATCCGCAGGCGACGTGGTTCGACCACCTGAAGCCGGCGTTCGGCGACGAAAAATGGTTCTGGGAGGACGAGTACGAAGCGATCCGCGATGACAAGCTGTCGATCGAAAGCTGAACAACGCGCGTGCGCCGGCGGCTGTCCCGGACGCGACGCCGGCGGGCGCCGCGTTTGCTCCACAGTGACGAGCCGGCGTCGATGCGGTCCGCGTTTCAGCAAGCCGCCGCTCGCCGACGTGTAATATCCGCAGCGGACGTCCACACACGGAGGCGGATCATGCGTATCGGCGGTCGTCGGGAAAGCGAGAACGTCGAGGACCGGCGCGGCTCGCACTTCAGGCTCGGAGGGGGTGGCAAGATCGGCATCGGCACGATCGTGCTCGCGCTCGTCGCGATGTATTTCGGCATCGACCCGAGCGTCGTGTTCGACACCGCGAGCGTCCAGTCGCCATCGCCGGCCACGCAGTCCACCTCGCCACGCTCGGCTGCGGAAGATGAACTGGCCCGCTTCGCCTCGCAGGTGCTCGCCGATACCGAGGACACGTGGGAGCCGATTTTCGCGTCCGCCGGCGGCCAGTACCGGGAGCCGCGCATGGTGCTGTTCACCGGCGCGACGCGCAGCGCGTGCGGCGTCGGGCAGGCGGAGATGGGACCGTTCTACTGTCCGGCCGACGAGAAAGTCTACCTCGACCTGTCCTTCTTCGACGACTTGCAGAACCGCTTCCGCGCGCCCGGCGATTTTGCCCAGGCGTACGTGATCGCGCACGAAGTCGGCCATCACGTGCAGAACCTGCTCGGCATCTCCGAAAAGGTTCAGCAGGCGCGCGAGCGGCTGCCGGCGCGCGAGGCGAATGCGCTGTCGGTCCGCGTCGAACTGCAGGCCGACTGCCTCGCGGGCGTGTGGGGCCATCACGCCGACCGTACGCGCCAGCTGCTCGAAGCGGGCGACGTCGAGGAGGCGCTCGGCGCGGCCTCTGCGATTGGCGACGACCGGCTGCAGAAACAGGTGCAGGGCCAGGTCGTTCCGGACAGCTTCACGCACGGCAGCTCGGCCCAGCGCGCGCGCTGGTTCCGCCTCGGCCTCGAGCGCGGTGACCTGCGCGCGTGCGACACGTTCAGCCCGGGCGCGCTCTGAACGCCCTCCTCGGCGGCCGTCGGTAGCTGCCGGTTATCCCGCGAGGCGCGCGAACGCGTCGACGACTTCCGGCGGCGCCTGCACCAGTTCGACGAGGACGCCTTCGCCGCCGATCGGGAATTCGTCGTTGCCTTTCGGATGCAGGAAAGTGATGTCGAAGCCGGCCGCGCCACGGCGAATGCCTCCGGGCGCGAAGCGCACACCTTGCGCAGTCAGCCATTCGACCGCGACCGGCAGGTCATCGACCCACAGGCCGACGTGGTTCAGCGGCGTCGCGTGCACCGCGGGCTTTTTTTCGGCGTCGAGCGGCTGCATCAGGTCGACTTCGACCTTGAACGGCCCTTTGCCCATCGCGCAGATGTCTTCGTCGACGTTCTCGCGCTCGCTGACGAAGTTGCCGGTGACTTCCAGCCCGAGCATGTCCACCCACAACGTCTTGAGCCGCTCCTTGCTCGGGCCGCCGATGGCGATCTGCTGGATGCCGAGGATCCTGAACGGGCGGTGCGACATTTGGGTAATCTCCTGAATTCTGCGGGGAAGGGAAACCAAGGGCGGAATTGTAGCGAACGGATGAACGTGGTGCATGGCCCCCGGTGCCGGGCTGTCCGGTCCCGCACCGCGTCCGGCCTCCCAGGTCACGGCGGGGACTCGCTCGTCGCGCGCCGCAGCCGCAGCGACTCCCCGCGTTCGACGAGATAGCGCGCGGGCGGCTTGCCGAGCACTTTCTTGAACATCGTGATGAAGGCGCTGACGGATTCGTAGCCGAGATCCTGCGCGACCACCTGCACCGTCATCCCTGCCGACAGGCGCTGCAGCGCGATGACGATGTGCAGCTGCTGGCGCCAGCGGCCGAAAGTCATGCCGGTTTCGCCGACGATCAGGCGCGCCAGCGTGCGCTCGCCGATCGATACGCGCCGCGCCCATTCGGCCATCGTGCTGCGGTCGGACGGATCGTTCATCAGCGCGTCGGCGATGCGGCGCAGGCGCGGCTCGGCCGTGATCGGCAAATGGAGCTGTTCGGCCGGCATCTGCACGAGCTCGTCGAGCAGCACCGCGACGAGGCGCCCGGTCGGCCCGTCGATGGAATAGCTCTGCGGCAGTTCGACGAGGCGCAGGATCAGCTCGCGCAGCAGCGGGCTCACCGACAGCGTGCAGCAGCTCGCCGGCAGCGCCGCCGCGTCGGGCTCGACGAACAGCAGGCAGATGCGGCCATTCAGCGATACCCGGTTGGTGTGCGGCATGCCGCCCGGGATCCACACTGCGCCGTGCGGCGGCACGATCCACAGGCCGGAAGGCACTTCGCACGTCACCGAGCCGCGCGCCGCCAGGACGAGCTGCCCTTTGCGGTGCCGGTGCACCGGCAGCTCGCGGCTGTTGTCGCGGATGTCGACGGTCAGCGCCACGGCCGGGCTGTACAGCTCGTCGGGATCGAAGCGCGCCAGGCTGTCAAGAAGGTCGGACATGAAGGGAAAGCTTGTGTGCAGGCAGAATCAAGATATTAACCGTCAAGATATCGAGATTCAGATAAGCGCCCACCCTCTAGAATCGAATCCATCTCCCCTTCTTCCACGGTGGATTCGCATGAAGCCGCACGCCTCCGTCACGCCGCCCGCCGCTCAGGGCCTCCTCATCGTCGGCATCCTGCTGATTGCCGCGAACCTGCGCGCCCCGGTCACCGGCGTCGGCCCGGTGCTTGCCGACATCCAGCACAGCTTCGGCTTCAACGCCACGCAGGCCGGCGTGCTGGCGACGCTGCCGCTGCTCGCGTTCGCGCTCGTCTCGCCGCTCGCCGCCGGCCTCGCGCGCCGGCACGGGCTCGAACGCACGCTGTTCGCGGCGCTGCTGCTGCTGACGACCGGCATCCTCGTGCGTTCGTCGGGCACCGCGTGGGGGCTGTTTGGCGGCACGGTGATACTGGGCAGCGCGATCGCGGTCTGCAATGTCCTGCTGCCGAGCCTCTTGAAGCGGGACTTCGCCGCGAAAGTCTCGACGATGACGTCACTTTACGCGGTGACGATGAGCGTGAGCGCCGCCTTGTGTTCGGCGGTGATGATTCCGCTGACGGGAATGTCGTCGTCCGGATGGACTTTCGCGCTCGGCATCTGGGCCGTCCTTGCCGCGTTCAGCGCAGTGATGTGGCTGCCGCAGCTGCGCAGGGCGACGCGCCCGATGCAGCAGGCCGCCACGACTCCAGCGATCCCGATATGGCGCTCGCCGCTCGCGTGGCAGGTGACCGCTTTCATGGGGCTCAATTCGTTCGTCTACTACGTCGTCATCAGCTGGCTCCCGGCGATCCTGCAGCAAAACGGCTATTCCGCGGCGTCCGCCGGCTCGCTGCACGGGCTGCTGCAGCTCGCGACGGTGGTTCCCGGCGTGCTCGCGGTGCCGCTGATCCACCGCCTGACCGATCAGCGCGCCGCCGCGTTCCTGAGTGCGACCCTCGCCCTCGTCGGCCTCGTCGGCTTCATCGCGCTGCCGGGCTGGAGCGTCGTGTGGTGCATCTTCTATGGCTTCGGCAGCAGCGCCTGCCTGATCCTGGCGCTGACGTTCATGAGCCTGCGTGCAGGCAGCGTGCATCAGGCGGCAGCGCTGTCGGGCATGGCACAGGCCGTGGGTTACCTGCTCGCCGCAGTCGGCCCGACCCTCGTCGGCGCGCTCCATGACATCTTCGGCGGCTGGTCCGCCGCGCTGCTGCTGTGCGCGGCGATATCCGTAGTCCAGGCCGTGTTCGGCCTGTACGCCGGCCGCCCGACGCAGATCGGCGCGCTGTCACCGCTGCCGGTACCGCCGGTGCCGGAGTTGGCGGGGAGGCGGCGCTGACGGGCAGAGGTGGCCTGTGATGCGGAAGGAGACGCGGGAGCGGGTGAAAGTTGCCAGCGCCCTCGTCGTGCCGTCATTCCCATCGCACCTGTGCCGAAAAAAGATATCCGGCGCCGTACACCGTCTTGATCAGCTTCGGCTGCTGCGGGTCGTCGTCGAGTTTGCGGCGCAGGCGCGAGATGCGCACGTCGATGCTGCGGTCGAACGGGTCGACGTCGCGCTCGCCGAGCAACTGTTCGCGGCTCAGGATCTTGTTCGGCCGGCGCAGCAGCGCGAGCAGCAGCGCCGCCTCGGCCGCCGAAACGCTGACTTCGGGTTCGCCCGGACGGGACAGCGCGAGCCGGCCGGTATCGAAGCGCCAGTTTGCGAAGACCGCGACACTGCGTTCGTCCGCGCCCGGCGCGGGGGATGCGGCGCGCTGGTAGCGGCGCAGGATCGAGCGCACACGGGCGACGAGTTCGCGCGGTTCGAACGGCTTGACGAGGTAGTCGTCGGCGCCGAGTTCGAGGCCGAGGACGCGGTCGGTGACATCGTTGCGGCCGGTAAGGATCAGCACGGCGCACGGGCTGCCGTCCTGCAGTTCGCGCACCACCTGCATGCCGTCCATGTCCGGCAGGCCGAGGTCGACCACCACCAGGTCGGGGGAAGCTTTCCGCGCGCGGGCGAGCAGTTCGCGCCCGGTCGCGACGTGTTCGCTGCGGAAGCCGTAGTCGGCAAGTGCGCCGCAGATCAGGCGGGCGATATCCGCTTCGTCCTCGAGAACCAGGACAAGCGGCGGCGTGTTGTCGGTCATCGGGTGGGCAGGTCCTCGGTGGTTGCCGGAACATCCAGGATCGCGGCGAGGCTCGTCGCGAGCGTGTCCTGGTCGAAAGGCTTGCGCAGCACCGGCACGTCGAGCTGCGTCGTGCCGGCGAGCGCGTTGTCGCTGGCGTAGCCTGTGATCATCAGGATCGGCAGCCGCGGGCGCAGCGCGCGGGTACGTGCGACGAGTTCGCGGCCGCCGATCGCACCGGGCATCACGGTGTCGGTGACGAGGACCGCGATCTCCGGGACCGACTCGATCAGGCTCCACGCTTCGACGCCGTCGGCGGCCTCGATGACGGAGTGGCCGAGCGCGGTCAGTTGCAGCCGGATGATGCGGCGTACTTCGGGTTCGTCCTCGACGAGCAGCACCGGCCCGGCGTTCTGGCGCCCGCGCAGTGCCGGCGAGGCACCTTTGGCCGGCGCCGCCGGCGTCGGGGCGACGGTGCGTGGCAGCACGAACGTCACCGTCGTTCCCGAGCCGGGCGTGCTGCGGATGCGGATGTTGCCGCCCGACTGGCGCACGAAGCCATACACCATCGCCAGCCCGAGACCGCTGCCCTGGCCGAACGGTTTCGTTGTGAAGAACGGTTCGAACAGCCGCGGCAGCAGCTTCGCGTCGATGCCACAGCCGGTGTCGGTGACGTCGATCTGCACGTACTCCCCCGGGGGCAGCTCGATGAGCATTGCGAGGCTCTCCGGGATGTGGCGCTCGCCGATCGCGATCGTCAGCGAGCCGCCGTCCGGCATCGCATCGCGCGCGTTGAGCGCGAGGTTCAGCAGCGCGTTCTCGAGCTGGTGGGGGTCGACAAAAGCGTGCAGCGGCACTGGCGGCAGGCGCGTCTGCAAGCGGATGTTTTCGGTCAGCGAGCGTGACAGCAGGTGCGCCATGTTGAGCACCAGCACGCCGACCTCGACTGTGATCGGTTCAAGTCCCTGGCCGCGCGAGAAGGTCAGCAACCGCTTGATCAGTTCCGCGCCGCGCCGCGCCGCGTGCAGCGCCGGGTCGAGGTGCTCGACCGCAGCACCGCCCTGCGGCAGCTTCGATTTCAGCTCGGCCAGGTTGCCGATGATGATCGTCAGCAGGTTGTTGAAATCGTGCGCGAGACCACCGGTGAGCTGGCCGACGGCTTCCATCTTCTGCGCCTGCACGAGCGCCGCCTGGCTCGCTTTCTGTTCGGTGATGTCCGTCGACAGCACGAAATAGCCGACCACTTCGCCGTGCGCGGACATTTCGGGCACGATGACGCTGCGGGCATGCACGGTACGGCCGTTGTCGAGCTTGCGCGAATATTCGTAGCTGACGCGCTCGCCGCTCGCTGCAACCTTCAACTGCTCGACGACCAGCGGGTACAGCGCGGCGCCGAACACGCTCTCGATGCTGCGCCCGACGATCGCATCCTTGGTCAGGCCGAACCATTCGGCGTAGCCGCGGTTCGCGAAATGGTAGATTTCTTCGCGATCGACATACGCGATCAGCGCCGGGATCGAATCGATGATCAGCTTCAGCCGCTCCTCGGAGCGCCGCAGCGCGCCAGCGATTTCGTCGACTTCGGCATGCGCCTGCGCGAGCCGCACGTTCGCGCTCTCGAGCTCGGCCGTGCGGGCCTTGACGCGCGCCTCGAGTTCGGCGTTCTGCCGCTGGATGACGTCCTCGTAGCGGCGCTGTTCGGTGATGTCGGTCCACAGCGAGACGAAGCCGAGATTCGGGATCGGCACGCCGCGGATCGCGAGGATTTTGCCGTTCGGCCGTGCGCGCTCCGCGTAGTGCGGCAGGAACGCCCGCGCTGCGGCCATGCGCTCGGCGACGAGCTGGTCGACATCGCCTTCGCCGTATTCGCCGCGTTCGGCATTGAACCGCGCGAACTCCTCGAACGGCGTGCCGACGTGGACCATTTTCTCGGGAAAGTCGAGCAGCCGCAGCATCGCCTTGTTCCACGTCACGAGCTTCGGCGTCACGTCGAAGACGGCGATCGCCTGGTCGAGCAGGTCGAGGCCGGCGAGCAGCAGGTCGTAGCGGCGCAGCTCCTGCGACGACAGCTTCGGCGGCGAGCCGCCTTTCGCAGGCGGAGTCGGCGTGTTGCGCAACATCAGGCGTGCATCCTCCGGGAGTGAGTTTGGCGCTTGCCCATTCTAGTCATCTCCGCAGGCGAAGACGCGCCGACTACCTCACGGAACGCGGCGCAGGGCGCGGCGAGGCCGCAGCCTGGAAGTCCGCCCCCGCGCCCTGGTTCAGCAACTGCTTTCGAAACCGCTCCGGCGACATCCCGGTCCAGGCGACCACGGCACGATAGAACGCCGAGGGATCGGCGTAACCGAGTTCGGCGCCGATCTGCGCAATCGGCTGCGCTGTTTTCGTCAGCCGGGCGAGCGCGATGTCACGACGCAGCGCGTCCTTGATCGTGCGAAAGCTCGAGCCTTCCTCTTCGAGCCGGCGGTGCAGCGTGCGCGCTGACAGGTGCAGCCGGTCGGCGACGGCTTCGAGCGACAGGTTCTCGGGCAGCGCGTCGCGCAGCAGGTCGCGCACGCGATACACCATGTCGCGGTCGCGCCGGTACAGCATCGTGATCTTGCCGGGCGCACCGTCGAGGAAGGTGGCGAGCGCGGCGTCGTCGCGCCGCACCGGCAGGTCGAGCAGGTTGTCGCGCAGCCGCGCGACGAGCGTGCCGGCGTCGAAGAACGAATGTTCCGTATAGACCAGCGCGTAGTCGTCGGCGTGCGGGGGGCGAGGGTAGGGGAAATGCACCGAGTCGAGCGCGAGCTCGCGGCTGACGAGCCAGCACGAAACCGCGTGGATCAGCCGCAGCAGCCACTCGAATGCGAACACGCGAGCCGGGTCTCCGCGCCGGTCCGCAAGCCGGCGCGTCTCCGAAATGCGCAGCTCGGCCCGCTCGTCGCCGTCGCCGCGCCGCACGCTGACTGCCAGATCGGGCAGCACGATGCGCAGGAAGCGCGCCGCGCGATCGAGCGCGTCGCCGAGCGTCGCCGCGCCGAGCATGCCGCGGCACAGGAACTCGAAGCTGCCCGAGCGCATCGGCTGCGCGAACAGGCCGAAGCCCTCGTCGTCCATCTCGCGACCGATCAGGTTGTACAGCGCCGCGTAGCGGTCGATCGGAACGCGCGTGGCGGGGTCTGCAAGGTCGACGCCCGCTGCGGCGAGCAATGGCGCCGGATCGCGCCCTTGCCGGACCATTCCCGACAGCATCCCCGTAACAAAGCCGCGCGCAACCGTCGCACGACGGCTGCGAGTGGGACGCGGCAAGGCGGGGCGCGGCAAGACGGGGTCGAGCGCGCCAGCAGCGGAAGGGGTGGGCATCGTCGGGCTCGTGCAGCGCAAGGCGCGAGGTTGATTGGAAGGTTGGCGGATTTTGCACGATGGACGTCCGGCCGGGCAATGGCAATCGCTCGGCGGCCCTCCTAAGATGCAGGGCATCATCGGACATCACGTGGAAAACGACATGACCAACCTCAGCGAAGCCAAGAAGCTCGTCAACTACAAGCCGAAGAACAAGGTCCGTTTCGTGACCGCCGCGGCACTGTTCGACGGCCACGACGCGTCGATCAATATCATGCGCCGGATCCTCCAGTCGACCGGCTCCGAAGTGATCCACCTCGGCCACAACCGCTCGGTCGGCGAGATCGTCAACGCCGCGCTGCAGGAAGACGTGCAGGGCATCGCGATCACGTCGTACCAGGGCGGTCACGTCGAGTTCTTCAAGTACATGATCGACCTGTTGAAGGCCAACGGCGGCGAGAACATCAAGGTGTTCGGCGGCGGCGGCGGCGTGATCGTGCCGTCCGAGATTCGCGAGCTGCACGACTACGGCGTCACGCGCGTGTATTCGCCGGAAGACGGCGCGATGATGGGGTTGCAGGGCATGATCAACGACCTCGTCGAGAAGTCGGACTTCGACCTCACCGCGGTCGCGCCGCAGTCCGCTGAGGAAGTCGTCAAGCAGCTCACGACCGGCGAGCGCGCCGCGCGCCAGCGCGTGCTGTCGCGCGTAATCACCGCGCTCGAGAACGGCGCCTATGGCGACGACGTCAGGAAGGCGATCATCGACGCGGCGGCGAAAGTCAGGACGCCGGCGCTCGGCATCACCGGCACCGGCGGCGCGGGCAAGAGCTCGCTGACCGACGAACTCGTGCGCCGCTTCCGCCTCGACCAGAACGACAAGCTCAAGCTCGCGATCGTGTCGATCGACCCGTCGCGGAAGCGCACCGGCGGCGCGCTGCTCGGGGACCGCATCCGCATGAACGCGATCGAGCACGACAACATCTTCATGCGCTCACTCGCGACGCGCGACACGGGTTCGGAAATTTCGGCCGCGCTGCCCGAAGTCATCGCCGCGACGAAGCTCGTCGGCTTCGACCTCGTCATCGTCGAGACCTCCGGCATCGGCCAAGGCAATGCCGCGATCGTGCCGTACGTCGACCTGTCGCTGTACGTGATGACGCCGGAATTCGGCGCGGCGAGCCAGCTGGAGAAGATCGACATGCTCGACTTCGCCGACTTCGTCGCGATCAACAAGTTCGACCGCAAGGGCGCCGACGACGCGCTGCGCGACGTGAGGAAGCAGTATCAGAGGAACCGCGAGCTCTTCAGCCAGCCGACCGACGCGATGCCGGTCTTCGGCACGATGGCCGCGCGCTTCAACGACGACGGCGTGACCGCCCTGTACCAGGCGATGTTCCCGAAGCTCGTCGAGAAGGGCCTGAAGGCCAAGCCCGGCGTGCTGCCGATCGTGGCGACGAAGGCGTCCTCCCACGGCCGCGCGATCGTGCCGGCCGAGCGCACGCGGTATCTGGCCGAGATCGCCGACACCGTTCGCGACTACCACAAGCACATCGAGCAGCAGGCGCGCGTCGCCCGCGAGCGCCAGTCGCTGAAGATCGCGAAGGCGCTGTTCGAGCAGTGCGGCAAGGGCGCGGGTGCCCAGGTGACTTTCGATGAGCTGATCGGCTGGAAGGATGGCGAGCTGACGCCGACGGCGAAAAAGCTCCTCGAGATGTGGCCGAAGACGAAGGAGCTCTACGCCGCCGACGAATACGTCGTGAAGATCCGCGACAAGGAGATCCGCACCAAACTGACGTCCGAATCGCTGTCGGGCACCAAGATCCGCAAAGTCGCGCTGCCGAGCTTCGACGACGACGGCGAGTCGCTGAAGTTCCTGATGAAGGAAAACGTCCCCGGCTCGTTCCCCTACACCGCTGGCGTGTTCGCGTTCAAGCGCGAAGGCGAGGACCCGACGCGGATGTTCGCCGGTGAAGGCGACGCGTTCCGCACCAACCGCCGCTTCAAGAAAGTCTCCGAAGGCATGCCGGCGCACCGCCTGTCGACCGCGTTCGACTCGGTGACGCTGTATGGCTGCGACCCGGATTTGCGCCCGGACATCTACGGCAAGATCGGCAACTCCGGTGTGTCGATCGCGACGCTCGACGACATGAAAGTGCTGTACGACGGCTTCGACCTGTGCGCGCCGACGACGTCGGTGTCGATGACGATCAACGGGCCGGCGCCGATCATCCTCGCGTTCTTCTTCAACACCGCGCTCGACCAGCAGGTCGCGAAATTCCGCGCCGACAACGGCCGCGAGCCGACGGAGACCGAGTTCCAGAAGATCAAGGAGTGGACGCTGTCGTCGGTGCGCGGCACGGTGCAGGCCGACATCCTGAAGGAAGACCAGGGCCAGAACACCTGCATCTTCTCGACCGAGTTCGCGCTGAAGATGATGGGCGACATCCAGGAGTACTTCGTCCATCACCAGGTGCAGAACTTCTACTCGGTGTCGATCTCCGGCTACCACATTGCCGAAGCCGGCGCGAACCCGATCTCGCAGCTCGCCTTCACGCTGTCGAACGGCTTCACGTACGTCGAGTCGTATCTCGCGCGCGGCATGCACATCGACGACTTCGCGCCGAACCTGTCGTTCTTCTTCTCGAACGGCATGGATCCCGAGTACTCGGTGATCGGGCGCGTCGCGCGCCGCATCTGGGCCGTGGCGATGAAGAACAAGTACGGCGCGAACGAGCGCAGCCAGAAGCTCAAGTACCACGTGCAAACGTCCGGGCGCTCGCTGCACGCGCAGGAGATGGACTTCAACGACATCCGCACGACGCTGCAGGCGCTGATCGCGATCTACGACAATTGCAACTCGCTGCACACCAACGCGTACGACGAGGCGATCACGACGCCGACCGAGGAATCGGTGCGCCGCGCGATGGCGATCCAGCTGATCATCAACCGCGAATGGGGCTTGGCGAAGAACGAGAACCCGAACCAGGGTGCGTTCATCATCGAGGAACTCACCGACCTCGTCGAGGAAGCGGTGCTGCAGGAGTTCGAGGCGATCGCGTCGCGCGGCGGCGTGCTCGGCGCGATGGAGACCGGCTACCAGCGCGGCAAGATCCAGGAGGAGTCGCTGTACTACGAGCACAAGAAGCACGACGGCTCGTACCCGATCATCGGCGTGAATACTTTCCTGAACCCGAAGGGCAGCGCGCAGCCGGAAATCGAACTCGCGCGCTCGACCGAGGAAGAGAAGCAGGGGCAGTTGAAGCGCCTCGCCGACTTCCAGGCACGCAACGCCGCGGAAGCGCCGAAGTGGCTCGCGAGGCTGCGCCAGACCGTCATCGAGAACGGCAACGTGTTCGAAGTGCTCGTCGACGCGGTGCGCTACTGCTCGCTCGGCCAGATCACGTCGGCGCTGTACGAAGTCGGCGGGCAGTATCGGCGCAGCATGTAAGCGCGGGCCGTCGAGGCAGTCATGAAAACGGCGCCACACGGCGCCGTTTTTTTCTGTCTGGTTTGAACCGTCAGTGAGCAGTCGTCGGCGTTGGGTCCCCGGCTGTCGGGCGGTGCCTCCACTGGCAATGCGCCTCCCAGTCGACGAACTGTTCGGTCGGAATCGGGAAACCGACGAAATGGCCTTGGGCAGTGTCGCAGCCGAGCGCCCGCAGGCCGTTCCACTGCCCCTCGCTTTCGACCCCTTCGGCGACGACGCCGAGCCCGAGGTTGTGGCCGAGTTCGACCGTCGAGCGCACGATGACTGCCGAGCCGGGGTTCGTCAGCATGCTTGCGACGAACGACTGGTCGATTTTCAGCGAGTCGACGGGCAGCTTCTGCAGGTAGCTCAGGCTCGAGTAGCCGGTGCCGAAATCGTCGATGAAGAGCTCGACGCCGAGGGCCTTCAGGCGCTGGAGCGTCTTGAGTGCGCCGGCCGGGTCTTCCATCAGGGCGCTTTCGGTCAGTTCGAACTGCATCATCTCGGGCGGCATCGCCCACGTGGCAAACAGGCTCGAGATGCGGTCGACGAGGCGCGGGTCGCGCAGGTCCTGCGCCGACAGATTCACCGACAGCGGCTGGCGGATGCCCTGTTCGAACCACGTGTGGCTCTGGCGGAACGCAGTTTCGAGCACCCAGCGCGTCAGCGGCATGATCAGGCCGGCACGTTCGGCGAGCGCGATGAATTCGCCCGTCGCGACCATACCGTGCTGCGCGTGCTGCCAGCGCACCAGCGCTTCCGCGCCGCATACTTCGCCGGACGAGATCGACACTTTCGGCTGGCAGAACAGCAGCAGTTCGTTCTTGTCGATCGCGCTGCGCAGGTCGCTCATCAGCGCGAGGCGACGCGTGCATTCCTGATCGGCAGTGCCTTGGTACAGGGCGAATTTCGCGGCGGTGCGCTTTGCCTGGACGGCGGCGATCTTCGCGCGGCGCAGGATCGCATCGGCAGTGTTGCCGTGGCCGGGAAACATCGCGACGCCGATGTAAGCGTGCGGGTCGACGGTCAGCGGGCCGAGCGGCACCGGGTCGCAAACTTCGCGCATGATCCGCTGTGCGAGCCGGATCGCGACTTCAGCGCTGGTGTTCGGCAGGGCGAGCGCGAATTCGTCTTCACCAGCGCGCGCGACGGACCGTCCTTCGCCGGCGAGCTGCGACAGGCGCCTCGCCATCTCCTGCACCAGCAGGTCCGCCTCTTCGTAGCCCAGCGTGTCGCTGATCTCCTGGAAGTGCCCGATCTTGATGATCAGCAGCGCTAGCGGATTGTGCGCGGCATGCACCGCTTCGATCGCGGTCGTCAGCTCCTGGTGCAGTGAGGTGCGGTTCGGCAGGCCGGTGAGCGTGTCGAAGAAGGCCATGTGGCGGATCGTTTCTTCCGCCTCGCGGTGGCGCGCGCGCATCCGCAACGTGCCGATGCCGAAGCCGAGGTCATCGGCCATTTCGCCGAGCAGTGCACATTCCTGTTCGTTGAAAGCGTCGGGCTCGGCGGCGAAAATCGTCAGGTTGCCCGTCACCCGACCTTCGACCAGCAGCGGAAAGGCCGCGACCGAACCGTAGCCGCGCTCGATGGCTTCAGTGATCGGGATCGGCAGGTGGGGCGCGACCACGGTGTTGATATCCTGCACGACAGCCGGTTTGCCGGTTCGCACCGCCTGTGCGGTCGGGCCGCCTTCCCCTTCCGCCCAGGTGAAATGCGCGATGTCGAAAAAACCCTCTTCGAATCCCCTGTGAGCGACCGGCCGCAAGGTCTTCGCTTCATCCTGCTCGGCGAACCCGACCCATGCCATGCGGTAGCGGCCGAGTTCGACGATGATCCGGCACATCTCCTGCAACAGGCTCGTTTCGTCCTCGGCCCGCAGCAGCGCCCGGTTTCCGGCGCTCAACGTGCGCAAGGCACGTTCGGCATAATTCATGATCTTCCTTTTGTACCTCGCGCCCTGGGGACGCGCGGTCTCGCTGGATTCGATCGTGGCTGTCCCGCACGACTTTGCGATGGTTTGCCAGTGCGTCGCCCGATCGACAATAAGACCGGAGCTCTCGCAGATCGTGCCACCCTCCTGCCTTCAGGGTAGTGCCCGGAGTGTTCTGGCGCAACGACGGTAGATTGCGGGGCAGGCGGCGGCGCCGGAGGGCTGCGCGACGGCGAGCCGCATGATCGCCGACCCCCGCCTTACGCAGCGGAGCGTGATTTCCACGCCCCGATCGCGACCGGCACCAGCGACAGGACGATGATCGCGACGATGACGAGCGTGAGATTCTGCTTGATCCACGGCATGTTGCCGAACCAGTAGCCGGCGAACGTCAGCGATACGACCCAGGCCAGCGCGCCGATGACGTTGAAAAGCGTGAAACGTGCGTACGTCATGCTGCCGATGCCGGCGACGAACGGGGCGAAGGTGCGGAACAGCGGCAGAAAACGCGAGATGACGAGCGTCTTGCCGCCGTGCTTCTCGTAGAAAAGGTGCGTCTTCATCAGCGCCGCCTTGTTGAAGAGGCGCGAGTTTTCCCACTGGAACACCTTCGGCCCGAAGTAGCGGCCGATCGCATAGTTGAGGGTGTTGCCGAGCACCGCGGCGATCGTCAGCGCGGCGATCAGCAGGCCGATGTCCATGCCGCCGACCGCCGCGAGCGCGCCGGCGACGAACAGCAGCGAGTCGCCGGGCAGGAACGGCGTGACGACGAAACCCGTCTCGCTGAAGATCACTGCGAACAGGATCGCGTAGATCCATATCCCATAAGCCTGGACGAGCGCCTCGAGGTGCTTGTCGAGGTGCATCACGATGTCGATGAGGAAGTTGATGATTTCCATGGGCGGGGGCACGTGCGCCGGTTGGCGAAGTTGGGGATTTTACCCGACGGCGTCCGCCGCGCCCCATGGCGTTTCACCGCAGTCCCCCAGTGCGCCGGCACTCGAAAAACTCGCGTTCCGACAGCTTTTCCGCAGTCTCCCTTTCGCTCCGGGCATTGTCCGAGGGCCGCCGCGCTTTCGCCAGACGCTGCGCCCTCGCTCTGTCTTCGCGAATCTGCAAGCAGCGGTCCGATTCCGCCTTCTGCCGTAACTCATTCTCCGCGGCGGCGTCGCGGCGCCTCGCCGCCCGCTCGTCGTCGATGCGCCTCAGTTCGACCCGGCCGGTCTCGGTTCGCGAGCGCGCCCGCCGGTCGTCAAGCTGGTTGTAGTCGCCCGCTGCCGGCTTCACTTCGAGCGGCGCCGAATCGGCGTCGCAGGGGGTGCCGGAAAACACGATCCTGCCGCTTTCCCGGCATTGGTAGACCTGTCCCTGCGCGGATGGATGGAGCGCCAGCAAGGCGGCGCCGAGGCATAGCGAAAGGAGACGGGGAGTGAATGGACGTTCCTGCACGGTCGCTCCGTTCGATGGGGACGGGTTTCGGCGGCCTCGTCGCCCGCCCGCGGGGAAGGCCGCCCTTTTGCAAAGCTCGATTCTAGCCGGTGAAAAATCATTACGATTATTCCATATGGTTTTGCTTTCGGACGATGTGACGTCGTACGCTGCCTGCGACGCCATTGCAATAATTGACTACATTTCCCAAACAGTTGCGCAAACATCGCTTGCGACACTACCCATCAACACGTTCCGTCCCGGTCTTTCTGGCCGGACCGGGACGCCGGCGCCAGCGCTGCGCCATCCCGCAGGCCTGCAGCGAACCGCAGGGCTCGGGCACATAAGTGAAAGGAATCGAACCGAAGGAGGAAGTGGGTATGTCCGAATCGACCGGGCAAGCCGTGCACTTGGCTGCGCTGGACACGTTCCCGCGGTTGCTGATGCACCACGCGAGCGTGCGGCCGAACCGGCCGGCGATGCGCGAGAAGGAATACGGCATCTGGCAGACCCACAGCTGGGCGGCCGTGGCGCAGAACGTCCGCGCGATTGCATGCGGGCTCGCCGAACTGGGCTTCAGGCGCGGCGACCGGCTCGCGATCATCGGCGACAACCGGCCGCGGCTGTACTGGTCGGTCGCCGCGTGCCAGTGCCTCGGCGGCATTCCGGTGATGCTGTACCAGGACGCGGTCGCGCAGGAGATGATCTACGTGCTGCAGGATGCCGAGATCCAGTTCGCCGTCGTCGAGGACCAGGAGCAGGTCGACAAGATGCTCGAGATCGAGGCGCAAGTGCCGCTGCTGCGGCACGTCGTCTACGACGACCCGCGCGGCATGCGGCATTACACCCAGACGCTGTTGATGGGGCTCGACGCGCTGCAGGAGATGGGGCACAGCCACGATCGCAATCACCCCGATTTCCTCGACGCCGAGATCGACAAGGGCGCTTCCGATGACGTTTCGGTGATGCTGTACACGTCCGGCACGACCGGCAAGCCGAAAGGCGTGTGCCAGACGCATGGCGCGTTCATCGCCGCGGCGACCGGCGGGATGGAGTTCGACCGGCTGACCGACCGTGAGGACATCCTGTCGTACCTGCCGATGGCGTGGGTCGGCGATCACCTGTTCTCGTTCGCGCAAGCGATGGTCGCGGGCTTCACGATCAACTGCCCGGAGTCGGGCGACACGGTCATGACCGATCTCCGCGAGATCGGCCCGACCTATTATTTCGCGCCGCCGCGCGTGTTCGAGAACCTGCTCACCCAAGTGATGATCCGCATGGAAGACGCGGGGCCGGTGAAGCGCAAGCTCTTCCACCACTTCATGGACGTCGCGCGCCGCTGCGGAGCCGACATCCTCGACGGGAAACCGGTGTCGGCCGGTGACCGCGTGCAGTACGCGCTCGGCGACTTCCTCGTGTACGGGCCGCTGAAGAACGTGCTCGGCATGAGCCGCATCCGCGTCGCCTACACGGCCGGCGCGGCGATCGGGCCCGATCTGTTCCGCTTCTACCGCTCGATCGGCGTGAACCTGAAGCAGCTCTACGGCCAGACCGAGACCTGCGCCTACGTGTGCCTGCAGCCCGACGGCCAGATCAAGCTCGATTCGGTCGGCAAGCCGGCGCCGTTCGTCGAAGTCAGGCTCGACGACAAGGGCGAGATCCTCGTCAAGGGGCCGATGCTGCTGAAGGCCTACTACAAGCGCCCGGACGCGACTGCGGAATCGATCAACGCCGACGGCTACTTCATGACCGGCGACGCCGGCTTCTTCGACGAGGACGGCCACCTGAAGATCATCGACCGCGCCAAGGATGTCGGCAAGCTCAACGACGGGTCGATGTTCGCGCCGAACTACATCGAGAACAAGGTGAAGTTCTTCCCGTACGTGAAGGAGGCGGTCACGTTCGGCAATCACCGCGACTGCGTCACCGCGTTCATCAACATCGACCTCGAGGCGGTCGGCAACTGGGCCGAGCGGAAGGGCATGGCGTATTCGGGCTACACCGACCTCGCGTCGCAGCCGGCGGTGTATGAGCTGATCCGCGACTGCATCGAGAAAGTCAATGCCGACCTCGCCGCCGATCCGAAAATGAGCGGCTCGCAGATCCGCCGCTTCCTGATCCTGCACAAGGAGCTCGACGCCGATGACGGGGAGCTCACGCGCACGCGCAAGGTCCGCCGCAACTTCATCGCGGAACGCTACGGCGCACTGATCGAGGCGCTGTTCGAAGGGCGGAAGAGCCAGCACATCGAGACGCTGGTGAAGTACGAGGATGGCCGCGAGGGGCGCATCAGCGCCGACCTGCGCATCGAGGAAACGAAGACTTTCGCGCCGCACGCGGCGGCCCGTGCCGCGTGAGGAGAGGAGCGATGATGATGAACGACCTGATTCACGTGGCTCCCGACGCGCAACTCGCCGTCGCCGAGCGGCGCATCGGCGGCGTGGTCCTCGATCTGCAGAACATCTCGCTGTCGTTCGGCGGCGTCAAGGCGCTGACGAACATCAGCTTCGACGTGCGCGAGCACGAGATCCGCTCGATCATCGGTCCGAACGGCGCGGGCAAGAGCTCGATGCTGAACGTCATCAACGGCGTCTATCACCCGCAGGAGGGCCGCATCATGTTCCGCGGCGAGCTGCGCCAGAAAATGGAGCCGCACGTCGCCGCCGCACAGGGCATCGCGCGCACTTTCCAGAACATCGCGCTGTTCAAGGGCATGAGCGTGCTCGACAACATCATGACCGGGCGCAACCTGAAGATGAAATGCAACCTCTTCCAGCACGCGCTGTACTGGGGCCGCGCGCAGAAGGAGGAGATCGAGCATCGCCTCAAAGTCGAGGAAGTCATCGATTTCCTCGAGATCCAGGACATCCGCAAGACGCCGGTCGGGCGCCTGCCTTACGGGCTGCAAAAGCGCGTCGAACTCGGCCGCGCGCTCGCCGCCGAGCCGAGCCTGCTGCTGCTCGACGAGCCGATGGCCGGCATGAACGTCGAGGAAAAACAGGACATGTGTCGCTTCATCCTCGACGTGAACGACCAGTTCGGCACGACGATCGTGCTGATCGAGCATGACATGGGGGTCGTCATGGACATCTCGGACCGCGTCGTCGTGCTCGACTACGGCAAGAAGATCGGCGACGGCGCGCCGGACGAGGTCAAGAACAATCCGGAAGTGATCGCCGCCTACCTCGGCACGTCGCACTGATCGACTCACGGTCAACAGGAATCATTAAACCGGCGATTCGATACGACCGTTCGCCCTGAGCCCGTCGAAGGGCGCTGCCAGGGCTTCGACAAGCTCAGCCCGAACGGTATTTGGCTGCCGGGTTACTAGGAGACAGGAATGGGGTTCTTTTTCGAAGTACTGATCGGCGGCCTGCTGTCGGGCGTGCTGTACTCGCTGGTCGCGCTCGGCTTCGTGCTGATCTACAAGGCGTCGGGCGTGTTCAACTTCGCGCAGGGCGCGATGGTGTTCTTCGCCGCGCTGACCTTCGTCGGCTTCCAGGAAGTGCTGCCGGGCTGGACCGGGCTCGACGCGGACAGCAACGTCGTGTTCTGGCTCGCGTTCGTGCTCGCGCTCGCGGCGATGATCGTGCTCGGCATCCTGACCGAAAAAGTCGTGCTGCGCCCGCTCGTGAACCAGCCGCACATCACGCTGTTCATGGCGACGATCGGCCTGACTTTCCTTGTCGAGGGGATCGCGCAGGCCTTGTGGGGGGCGAACGTGCGGGGCCTGAGCTTGGGCATCGCGGACGAGCCGGTCGAATGGATCATGGAGAGCGCCGACATCCTGGTGTCGAAGTTCGATCTCTTCGCCGCGACGCTCGCCGGTGCGCTCGTCGCGTCGCTCGCGCTGTTCTTCCAATACACGAAAGTCGGCCGCGCGCTGCGGGCGGTCGCCGACGACCACCAGGCGGCGCTGTCGATCGGCATCCCGCTGCAGCACATCTGGGCGATCGTCTGGGCGGTGGCCGGTTTCGTCGCGCTCGTCGCCGGGCTGATCTGGGGCGCGAGGAGCGGCGTGCAGTTCGCGCTGACCTTCACCGCGCTGAAGGCGCTGCCGGTGCTGATCCTCGGCGGCTTCACGTCGGTGCCCGGGGCGATCGTCGGCGGGCTGATCATCGGCGCGTCGGAAAAGCTCGCCGAAGTGTATATCGGCCCGTTCGTCGGCGGCGGCATCGAAGGCTGGTTCCCGTACGTGCTCGCGCTCGGCTTCCTGCTGATCCGCCCCGAAGGGCTGTTCGGCGAGCGCCACATCGACCGGGTCTGAAGCGACTCGCGACCGCGATGGCACACCTACTGAACCGGCAATTGAATACGACCGTTCGCCCTGGGCCTGTCGAAGAGCGGTGGCAGGGCTTCGGCAAGCTCGGCCCGAACCGTATCGGGTTGCCGCGTTAACAAAAGAAAGACGGAGACAATGCATGCTTTATCGTGAAGCGGGCCAGTTCAAGGTCAGTTACCAAGAGGATCAACAGATCTTCCCGATCCGCCAGGACAGGGTCGGGTTCATCGCGATCCTCGGTTTCTTCTTCCTTGCCGTGCCGCTCGTCGCGAGCGAGTACTGGCTGCAGGCGATCCTCATCCCGGTGCTGATCTTCTCGCTCGCCGCGATCGGCCTGAACATCCTCACCGGCTATGCCGGGCAGCTGTCGCTCGGTTCGGCGGCGTTCATGGCGGTCGGCGCGTTCGGCGCATACAACTTCATGCTGCGCGTCGACGGCATGCCGTTCCTCGTCGCGCTGGCGATCGGCGGGCTGTGCGCGGCAGTGGTCGGCGTCGCGTTCGGCTTGCCGAGCCTGCGCATCAAGGGCTTCTACCTCGCGGTGGCGACGCTCGCGGCGCAGTTCTTCATCGTCTGGGCGCTGGTGAAGTTCCCCTGGTTCTCGAACAACTCGTCGTCGGGCGTGATTTCCGCGCAGCAGATCGAGATCCTCGGCTTCGCGTTCGACACGCCAGTGTCGAAATACCTGCTGACGCTCGGCATCGTCGCGGTGCTCGCGCTCGCGGCGAAGAACCTCGTGCGCAGCACGACCGGCCGCTCGTGGATGGCGGTGCGCGACATGGACGTCGCGGCCGAAGTCATCGGCATCCGACCGATGTTCGCGAAGCTGTCGGCGTTCGCGGTGTCGTCGTTCTATTGCGGCGTCGCCGGCGCGCTGTACGCATACGCCTACCTCGGCACGGTCGAGCCGGAAGGCTTCAATCTCGACCTGTCGTTCAAGATCCTGTTCATGATCATCATCGGCGGTGTCGGCTCGATCATGGGCTCCTTCCTCGGCGCGGCGTTCATCGTGCTGCTGCCGATCTTCCTGAACGTCGCGATGCACGCGCTGTTCGCCGGCTCGATGCCGGCGGGGCTCGGCTCGAACCTCGAACTGATCATCTTCGGCGGCCTGATCATCTTTTTCCTCATCGTCGAGCCGCACGGGCTCGCGCGGCTGTGGCAGATCGGCAAGGAAAAGCTGCGGCTGTGGCCGTTCCCGCACTGAGCATCGAACCTTCGAATGCCGGCACCCGCGGGGGCGCCGGCCGGTGGTCAAGGTAGAACGCAGCACCATTACATAAAAAAGAGGAGGCAACATGAAACTGAAGCACACCGCACTGATCGGCGCCGCCGTCGCCGGACTGCTCGCCACCGGCCATGCCGCCGCCCAGGAGCAGTTCATCGGCCTGCCGAGCTACCGCGTCGGCCCGTTCGGCGCGAACGGCGCGTCGCTGTATGGCGGCTGGATCGACTACATGGCGATGATCAACGCGCGCGACGGCGGGATCAACGGCGTCAAGCTGACGTGGGAAGAGTGCGAAACCGAATACAACAACGCGCGCGGCGTCGAATGCTACGAGCGGCTGAAGACGAAAGGTGCGACCGGCAACACGGTATTCCAGCCGCTGTCGACGGGCATCACCTACTCGGTGCTCGAGAAAGTCGCGCAGGACAAGATCCCGATGGTGACGATCGGCTACGGCCGCACCGACGCCGCCGACGGTCGCGTCTTCCCGTGGGTCTTCCCGATGATCTCGACGTACTGGACCCAGGCGTCCGCGATCATCAACTACCTCGGCACGAAGGAAGGCGGCATCGACAAGCTGAAAGGCAAGAAGATCGGCCTGCTGTACCACGACTCGGCGTACGGCAAGGAGTCGCACGCAATCCTCGACAAGCTCGCGGCGAAGCACGGCTTCACGGTCGAGAAGATCGCAGTGGCGAACCCCGGCAACGAGCAGCAGGCGCAGTGGCTGCAGATCCGCCAGATGAAGCCGGACTACGTGATCCTGTGGGGCTGGGGCGTGATGAACCCGACCGCGCTGCGCACCGCGGCCAAGACCGGTTATTCGCGCGACAAGATCGTCGGCGTGTGGTGGTCCGGCTCCGAAGAGGACACGATTCCCGCCGGCGACGCGGCAAAAGGCTACACCGCAGCGGGCTTCAACGTCGCCGGCACGAACTATCCGGTCGTGCAGGAAATCCAGAAGCACGTCTATGCGAAGAACGCCGGCAACATGGCCGACAAGGACCGTGTCGGCTCGGTGCTCTATAACCGCGGCGTGGTGCACGGAATCATCACCGTCGAGGCGATCCGCAAGGCGCAGGAAAAATATGGCAAGGGCAAGCCTGTGACGGGCGAGCAGGCGCGCTGGGGTTTCGAGAACCTGGACATCGACAACGCGCGGCTGACGCAGCTCGGTGCCGCCGGGTTCATGCCGGACCTGAAGATCACCTGCGCCGACCATGAAGGTGCGGGAAAAGTGAAGTTCCAGCAGTGGGACGGCACGAAGTGGAAAGTCGTCACCGACTGGATCCAGGGCGACCAGTCCGTCGTGCGTCCGATGATCGAGGAATCGGCCGCGGCCTACGCGAAAGAAAAAGGCATCACGCCGCGCGACTGCTCGAAGGAGAGTTGAGCGCCCCCAGGAAACGGCTTTGCCGTTTCCGCCCCCCGCGGGGGACAAGAAAACTTGGGGCGGCCCGGCGTTTTCTTGAGAGCGCAACGGACGGCGGGCGGGGTTTCTCCGCTCGTCGCCGGTTCAGGCGCCCCGGGGCGCAGACCACAACAGGCGAAGACACAGCATGCAGACGAATACAGCCGCGGCCCCTGCCGTGCCGGCAGCAGCGCCGTACCTCAGCATCAACAACGTCGAGGTCATCTACGACCATGTGATCCTCGTCCTCAAGGGCGTGTCGCTCGAGGTGCCGAAAGGCCGCATCGTCGCGCTGCTCGGCGCGAACGGCGCGGGCAAATCAACGACGCTGAAGTCGATCTCGAACCTGCTCGGCGCCGAGCGCGGCGACGTGACGAAAGGCAGCATCGAATTCAAGGGCGCACGCATCGACCGGATGACGCCGAACGACCTCGTTAGGCGCGGCGTGATCCAGGTCATGGAAGGCCGCCACTGCTTCGGCCACCTGACGATCGAGGAGAACCTGCTGACCGGCGCCTATACGCGCTCGATCTCGCGCACCGAGCTGAAGGACAGTCTCGAGAAGGTCTACCACTACTTCCCGCGGCTCAAGCAGCGGCGCACGTCGCAGGCCGGCTACACGTCGGGCGGCGAGCAGCAGATGTGCGCGATCGGCCGTGCGCTGATGGCGAAACCCGAGATGATCCTGCTCGACGAGCCGTCGATGGGTCTCGCGCCGCAGATCGTCGAGGAGATCTTCGAGATCGTGAAGGACCTGAACGCGAAGGAGCAGGTCAGCTTCTTGCTCGCCGAGCAGAACACGATGGTCGCGCTGCGCTACGCCGACTACGGCTACATCATGGAAAACGGCCGCATCGTCATGGAAGGCGAAGCGAAAGGACTCGCGAACAACGAGGACGTCAAGGAGTTCTACCTCGGCCTGTCGGGCGAGGGGAGGAAGAGCTTTCGCGACGTCAAGCATTACCGCCGGCGCAAGCGCTGGCTTTCTTGAGCGCGGACGGCCGCGCGCCTGATCCGGTCGTTTTTCCGTACCAAGGACTTAATGATGAACTTCTACGACGCCCGAGAAATCCGTGACCCCGCCGAGCGCGAACGCGAGCTGTTCGCTCGCCTGCCGGCGCAGCTCGCCCATGCGAAGGCGAACGCAGCGGCTTTCGCGAAGCTGCTCGACGGCGTCGACGCGGATGCGGTGACGAGCCGCGAAGCGCTCGCGAAGCTGCCCGTGACCCGCAAGTCGGCGCTGCTCGAACGCCAGAAGGCGGCGCGGCCGTTCGGCGGCTTCGCGACGACGCGCTGGGGCGCCGGGTGCCGTCGGGTGTTCGCGTCGCCGGGTCCGCTGTACGAGCCGGAAGGCGGGCGGCCGGACTATTACCGCATCGCGCGGGCGTTGTTCGCCGCCGGTTTCCGGGAAGGCGACCTCGTGCACAACACCTTCTCGTACCATTTCACGCCGGCCGGCTCGATGATGGAAACGGCCGCGCACGCGCTCGGCTGCACGGTGTTCCCGGCCGGCACCGGCCAGACCGAGCAGCAGCTCGCGGCGCTCACGGACCTGCGGCCGAACGCGTATGTCGGCACGCCGTCGTTCCTGCGCATCCTCCTCGATCGCGCCGATGAACTCGGCGTCGCTCACAGTTTCACGAAAGCTTTCGTCTCCGGCGAGGCCTTCCCGCCGAGCCTGCACGAGGCGTTCGCGGCGCGCGGCATCCCGGCATTCCAGGGCTACGCGACGGCCGACGTCGGGCTGATCGCGTACGAGACGTCGGCGCGCGAAGGCTTGGTCGTCGACGAGGATGTCGTGCTCGAAATCGTCCGCCCCGGCACCGGCGACCCGGTCGCACCCGGCGAAGTCGGCGAAGTCGTCGTCACGACCTTCAATCCGGACTATCCGCTGATCCGTTTCGGCACCGGCGACCTCTCCGCGCTGTTGCCGGGGATGTCGCCGTGCGGGCGCACGAACGCCCGCATCCGGGGCTGGATGGGGCGCGCCGACCAGACGACCAAAGTGAAAGGCATGTTCGTGCATCCGGGCCAGATCGCCGACGTCGTGCGGCGCCATCGCGAAATCCGGCGTGCGCGCCTCGTCGTCGACAACCCGGATCTGACCGACCGCATGACGCTGTATTGCGAGGTCGAGCAGGCTCCGGCGGGTCTCGACGCGGCGCTCGCGGCGAGCCTTCGCGAGCTGACGAAGCTGCGCGGCGAAGTGAGCTTCTGCGCGCCCGGCACCCTCGCCAACGACGGCAAGGTCATCGACGACGTGCGCACGTACGAGTGAGCGTCATGTGCGGGACGCGCGCCGCGGCCGGCTAGAATGCTGCCTCCGATCCCTTTCCGGAAATATACGCAAAGCATGCGACCGAAACCCCTGCACGGCCTGCGCGTCCTCGATCTCACGCGCCTTCTGCCCGGCCCGCTCGCGACCCAGCACCTGGCCGATTATGGTGCCGAAGTCATCAAGATCGAGGACACCGGCGCCGGCGACTACGCGCGCACGATGGGCGCGATGAACGGCGCGACGAGCTATTTCTATCAGGTCGTCAATCGCGGCAAGAAGAGCCTGCGCCTCGACCTCAAGAACGAGGCGGGGCGCGCGCTGTTCCTGCGCCTCGTGGCGAGCGCCGACGTCGTCGTCGAAGGCTTCCGCCCGGGCGTCATGGACAAGCTCGGCCTCGGCTACACCACGCTCGCCGAGGCAAAACCGGCGATCGTCTACTGCAGCATCTCCGGCTACGGCCAGACCGGCCCGTACGCTCAGCGCGCCGGCCACGACATCAACTATCTCGGCTATTCCGGCGTGCTCGACCAGATCGGCGTGGCCGGAGGGCCGCCGGCGATCCCCAACCTGCAGATCGGCGACCTGCTCGGCGGCAGCCTGTCCGCGCTGCTCGGCCTGCTCGTCGCGGTCATCGACGCGAAGGCGACCGGGCGCGGCCGCCACGTGGACGTCGCGATGACCGATGCGGCGCTCGCGCATGCGATCTTCCCGCTCGTCGAAGTGCTCGCGCACGGCGGCGTGCGCCCGCGCGGCGAAGACCTGCTGACGGGCGGCGTGCCGTGCTACGGCGTGTACGAGACTGCGGACGGGCGCCACATGGCGGTCGGCGCGCTCGAGGAGAAGTTCTGGTTGTTGGTGTGCGACACGCTCGGCCGGCCGGACCTGAAAGCCGCGCACCTGGCGACAGGCGCGGACGGGACGCAGGCGCGCAATGAGCTCGCGGCGATTTTTCGCGGCCGAGCGCAGGCCGAATGGGTGGCGATCTTCGACGCCGTCGACTGCTGCGTGACGCCGGTGCTGCGGCTCGAGGAGAGCCTCGCGAACCCTCACCTCGCCGCGCGCGGCATGGTCGTCGAAGTCGCCGGGGTGCGCCAGTTCGCGCCGCCGGTCCGCCTGTCGGAATTCGAGCCGGGGCCGGCGACCGCAGCGCCCGAGGCAGGCGGGAACAGCGACGAAATCCTCGCGGGCCTCGGGCTCGATGCGGCGCAGATTGCGCGCCTGCGGGCGGACGCAGTGATCTGACGCGGTCCGCCGTGCCGATCGGGTAAGCTCGGGGCATGCAAAGCCTGCTCCTGCTCCTGCCCGATTTCTCGCTGATTCTCCTCGGCGCGGGCCTGCGCCGGAGCCTCATTCCTGACGGCGCGTTCTGGGCGGGCGTCGAGAGACTCGTCTATTTCATCCTGTTCCCGGCGCTGCTCTTCCATGCGATGGCGGGAGCGGACATCGATCCCGGCAAGGCGCTGCCGCTGTTTCTCGCTGGGCTGGGCGTGATGGTCGCGGGTTTCGTTCTCGGCTGGCTCGGGCGCCCGCTGATGGGCCTGGACGCGATCGGCTTCGCGTCGCGGCTGCAGTGCGCGTATCGCTTCAATACCTATATCGGCATCGCCGTCGCCGGGAAGCTCCATGGCGCCGCGGGCGTGGCGATGATGGGCGCGCTGTGCGGCGCGATGGTGCCGTTCGCGAACATCATGGCGGTCGGCATGCTCGCTCGGCATGGCCATGGCGGCCTGTTGCGCGAGCTGGTGCGCAATCCGCTGGTGCTCGCGACCCTCGCCGGCCTGGCCGTAAACCTGTCCGGCGTCGCGCTCGCCGAGCCGTTTCAGTTCTTCCTCAAGCGCCTTAGCGATGCGGCCGTCGCGCTCGGCCTGCTCGCAGTCGGGTCGGCCCTGCGCTGGGGCGAAGCGGGCGGGAGGTGGGGCGGCTCGGCCTGGCTGGTCAGCGTGAAACTGATGCTGCTGCCGGCGCTCGCGTGGGCGCTCGGGCGCCAGCTCGGGCTCGGCGGCATCGCGTTCGACACGCTGGTGATGTTTGCCGCGCTGCCGTCGGCGAGTTCGGCGTACATTCTCGCGATGCGCATGGGCGGGGACGGACCGGGCGTGGCATGGCTGATCTCCGCGACGACGCTGCTCGCAGTCGCGTCGCTGACGTTCTGGCTGCAGCTGCTCTAGGCCGGTGCCCGGAGCCGCCGGCCGCCTACTTCGGCTGCGTTGTCGATTTGGCCGTTGCGGCCCCGGAAGGCTTCGGTTCGGCCTTCTTCTGATCCGGCGTCGAGGAGGGCTCGCCGGCCGCAGGCGGCGTCCCCGCCATCAGGTTCCAGGGCCACATCGCCGCGGCGGCGAACGGGTTGTCCCCCTGCTGGGCAGGATTTTCCGTGGCTTCGCGCGCCTGCTGGGTCATCGCCTGCATCGTGGCGATCGCGACGCGCTGCATCTCCAGCCCCTGGATCGTCATCTGCAGCATGTTCAGGTTCATCTTGAGCCAGTTTTCGACCGCTTTCAGGTCGGCGATCCGCTTGTCGAGTTCATCGACGTCGAGCGTCGGCGTGACCATCCCGGGCAGCGAAAACCCCATGCTGCTCCACATGCCGCGCACGAACTCGAGCGGATCCTTGGCTGACGTTTCTTTCGACACGGGAGTCTCCTGCAGCGGATCGACAAACGCCGATCTTACCCTACTCCGTGCGGAGCGCGCGGCGTCAGAAATCCCGCTCCGGGTGGGACAGGCGGTTGAGCAGCGCCCGCAGGCGCGCCGGCCGGACCGGCTTGTGGAGCAGCGCCAGGCCTTCGGCCTGCGCCAGACGCAGGGTTTCGGGGGCGGTGTCGCCGCTGATCAACGCCGCCGGGAGGTTTTCGCCGTATCGTGCGCGCGTCATGCGGATCGCATCGATGCCGTTCGAGGTGGGGTGCAGGCGGTAATCGCTGATGATCAGCTGCGGCTCGTCGCCGGACCGCGCGAGTGCCTCCAGCACGCTTTCGATGTCGCTGCCCGCGCTGACTTCGCACCCCCAGGACGTCAGCAGGCTGCGCATGCCCGCTTGGGCGAGCGGATCGTCATCGACGAGCGCGACGCGTACGCCGGCCAGGTCGCCGGGCTGCCGGCGGGTCTCGCCGGGCTCGGCGTATTCGACCGGTTGCGTGAGCGGCACTTCGATTGCGAACACCGACCCCCTGCCGGGACGGGAGCGGACCGCGAGGCGATGGCCGAGCAGATCGGTGAGGCGTCGCACGATCGCGAGCCCGAGCCCGAGCCCCTTGTCGCGCGAACGCGCCGGATTGTCGAGCTGGATGAACTCCTGGAAGATGATTTCCTGTGCGTCGGCGGCGATGCCGACGCCGCTGTCGCGCACTTCGATCCGCACTCGCTCGCCGCGCCGCCGGCATGCGATCAGGACCCGGCCCTTGCGCGTGTAGCGCACCGCGTTGCTGACGAGGTTGCCGATGATCCGCTCGAACAGCACCGGATCGCTCTCGACCCACAGCGGCGTCGGCCGGGTCCTGAGCAGCAGGTCCTGCGTGTCCGCGCGAGGACGCTGCTCGGCGGCGATGCGGTCGAGGACCGGTTGCAGCGGAAAACTGCTGATGTGCGGCTCCAGCACGCCGGCATCGAGTTTCGAGATGTCGAGCAGGCTGTCGAGCAGGTTCTCCATCGCTTCGGCCGAGGCCGCGATGCGCTCGACGAGGCGGCGCGACGCCGGCGCGTGCGTGTGTTGCGACAGCTCGGCGATGAACAGGCCCAGCGCATGCATCGGTTGGCGCAGGTCGTGGCTGGCAGCGGCGAGGAAGCGCGACTTCGACAAGGTCGCGCGCTCGGCTTCGTCCTTGCGTGCCCGCAGCTCCGCCGTGGCGTCCGCGATCTGGCGACTCATGTCCTCGTGCGCACTCGCGAGCTTCGCCGCCATCTGGTTGACTCCGTCGGCAAGCGTGCGCAGCGTGCCACCGCCGATACCCGACAGCCGTGCGGAAAACTGGCCTCGCCCGATGCGCTCGACTGCCGACGCGACACGCCGGATCGGCCCGGTGACGCCGCGGCTCATGTAGTGCGCGAGCACGAGGCTGCCGATCAGCACCATGAGGATCGCAGTGCTGCCGGTGATCAGCAGTTCGTTCTGCCGTGCGTTGAGCTGCGCTCGCGAGATGTCGACGACGACCGTGCCGAGCGCTGGGGGCGGCTTCGCGCCGGAAGGTGGGTCGAGGGCCGCTCCGTTGAAACCGTCGTCCAGATCGAGCGACGTCGGCAGTACCGGCTCGATGACGCGCAGCGTCCCGCTCGCGGTGACGAGGCCTGGCGTCCACGCCGTGCGCCGCGGCAGCGGCAGCGTCGCATCGAGCCGTCCGCTTCGCGCGAGCGCGTCTCCGTTGCGGTCGATGATCATCACGCCGAGGACGTCGGTCTCGGCGAGCATCGCGCCGGCGAGGCGCCGCAACGACTCCCGGTTGCCGGAAAACACGGCATATTCGCTCGCTGCTGCGAGCTGCCGCGCAAACGCCTGGCCGCGGGCGAGGTGGGCTTCGCGATGATCGGTGACTCGCGAGCCGGTGTAGAACGCGGTGAGCACGATCGCCAGCACCAGTGTCGGCAGCACTGCGACCAGCATCACGCGCGACCGGATGCCCCAGTTCCTGATCATGGCCGGGCGTCCCTGCGGATCATCCGCGCGGCGATCTCCTCCGCCGGTTCGAGCGTGATGCCCAGCGAGCGCGCGACATTCTGGTTGATGCCGACTTCGAACTGCCGTGGCGGCTGTGGCGGCGGCAGTGCTCCGCCGGCGAGGACGGTACGGATCGCCTCCGCGGCCTGTTCGCTGATTTGCGCCGGCGTCGAAAACAGGCCGAGCAGCGCACCCGCGCGAACGTAGGCGGGCGAAAAGCCGATCAGCGGCGAGCGGTGGCGGTAGCTCGTGAGCAGAATGTTCTGGATCGTGTAGCTGTTGAACACGACGCGATCGGGCAGCGCCAGCAGGATCGCGCGTTCGGCCAGCAGACGCTCCAGCGCCGGATAGATTTCGCGGTCGGTCGCAATGTTCTCGATCGTCACCACCATCTGCTGCTCGCGTGCGGCTGCGGCGAGCTTGGCGGCGAGATGCTGGCTACGCGGCCCGGCCAGCAGCGCGAGCTGCCGCCACTCGGGAAGGGCTTCGACAAGCAGCGCGATCTGCCGCTGGACCGGCTGATCGAGGAACACCGCGGAGCGTCGGCCGGCTCCCGAGGGGGCAGGCAGGTTCTCGAAGCTTTCGCGCGGCAACAGCGTGTGCAGCACCGGCTGGCGCGGTGCCTGTTCGGCCACCGCCTGCGCCGCTTCGGCGCCGACCGTGACGATGATCCGGCTGCCGGCGAGCGCGTCCGGGCTCACGTGTTGCGTCTCCACGACCGCGATGTTGGCAGCGGCGACACCCGGGGCGAGCGCTGTGCTGATCGCCGCGATCGTCTCTTCGTATGCTCCGCTGCGTTCGCTGCTCACGAACAGTACGTCCGCAGCCGCGACGGCCTCTCCCCGGCCGAGGGTGGCGGCGAGGAAAAGCAGGGTGGCAAGAAAAATGCGGCAGCCGCGGGGCATGATCGGTATCGGGTCGAGACTCAGGTGCGCCGCCAGCGGGACGCGGTCGCGTGGTTGAAGTAAGGCGCTGCCCAGCGCCGGCTTCCGGATGCAGACGCCGATCTCGAAGACTGCATCCGGACGGAGAACGGAAGCGGGGCGAGATGGTGCCCGAAAAATCCTCTCGTGCGTTCCTCACGGGGCATGCGTGCCGGATTTTTGTTGCCGCCGGGAGGGTCGGTGAATTTCGTCGCCGCGGGATGCGTCTTATGCATGAGGAATTCCTCGCGCCTGGTCTTTGCGGATCGTCATAGCATGCCGCGGTCCGTGACGCCATGTCTCGAGCCTTGAAAGCTCGGGCCCGCCGTCGCGGTTTCCCCGTGCCGGCCGGGGCGATACCATAGCGCGGCCGCCGGCGAGCGTGCGGTAATCCGCTGTTCCCGCATCCCGCAGTGCTGCAGTCCGCGCTCGTCCCGCGCCGGGTGGTGCAGAACGTTTTGTTACATCTGCGCGTGCTATGCTTTCTGCCTATCGCCGCCGCCTCCGGAGCAAGCAGTGACCCGCATACTCATCGTCGAAGACCATGCGCTCGTGCGCGAGGCGCTGGCGCAGACTCTCGCCCGACTCGGGGACGGGGTAGAGTGCGTCGAGGCGAAAGGTTCGGAAGAGGCGCTTGCCCGACTCGAGGAGAGTGCGGACTGGGATCTCGCGGTGATCGACCTGATGCTGCCCGACCTCAACGGGTTCGGTCTGCTTGCGGTGCTGGCGCGGCGTTTCCCCGACGTTCCGGCGATCGTCGTGTCGGCGCTCGACGATTCGGCGACGATCCGGCGCGCGATGAGAGGCGGAGCTTCGGGCTTCGTGTCGAAGGCGAGTTCGGGCGAAGTGCTGAGAAGTGCGGTCAGATGCGTGCTCGAAGGTGGCATCTATGCGCCCAGTGAGCCCGAAGGCGGCGCAAAGCGCTCCGGTGCGCCGGCCAGCGAGCGTTTCGGGCTCACTGCAGGGCAGACGCGAGTCATGGAACTGCTGGCGCAAGGAAAATCCAACCGCGAGATTGCCGAGCTGCTCGGATTGTCGGAAGGCACCGTCAAGGTGCATATGTCGGCGATCTTCCGCGCCTTGAACGTCAGCAGCCGGGCGCAGGCGCTGATCGTGATCGCCCGCCACGGGCCGCGGCTGTAGCCGGTGCGATCGATCCGCCGTCAGTACGGGCGGCGGCTCGCCTGGCTCAGGCGCATCGGCATCTCGGCGGGCGAGAGCCGGCCGCCAATCTGGTCGGCGTCGTGGCACCCGGTCGGGGCCGGTTCTGCGCCGTCGATCTCCATGATCTCGAGCACTTGGCGAGCGAATGCGCGGCAGGCATTGGCCAGCGGAGTCGGCAATTGTTCCGGCACTTTCTTGTGCACCAGCAGCTTGGATGCGGAAAGGGCACAGACGGGATTCAGGATGCGCTCGCGATACGCTCCCATCAGCTGCGACACGCAGCGGTCCGCGGCGTCGCGCTGCCAGGCGTTGGTTGGCCATTGGGCCGGCACGGCGTAGGCGCGCGGGAACATCTCGAGGTCGCGCAGCACCGTGCGGATGTCTTCATGGGACTCGCGGAAAGGCAGCAGCACGATGTCCGCCAGGGCGTACAGATGGCGATCCATCTCGGTGCGGTTGCCGCCGCCGTCGATGATGCCGATCCATTCGTCGAGGGTGCGCAGCTTGTCCACGACTTTGGTCAGTGCGTCACGGGTGCGGGCGTCGGCAGTGATGTAACGCCGCCCTTCCGGGCTCAGGGGTTCGCGCGTGGTGTCGGTCAGTACGCACGCCGAACGATGGCCGAGCAAGCCCAGGCCTTGCGAAAGCATATGGGAAAGCGTCGTCTTGCCGGTTCCACCCTTGTTGCCGATGACGCAGATGATTTCAGCCATTGCGGTGTTCCTCGTTCGCGGCCCTTTTGCCGCCCTGCCATTATCGGGGCTGGTTTCGGCGGCCGAGCGGGAAAAAGGATGGGGAATCGGCCGCTATTCCGCTGGGGGTGCGGCCAGTGCGAAGCGGTAGACGTAGAGGACGGTCGCACGTGCGTCCGGGACCTCGACGATCCGCTCCGGAGGCTCGCCGGGCACCGGAAAGCTGTTGCTGATCAGCAGCCCGTCGTGCAATTCCCGGCGTGCCTTGGCCCACACGTCGGCCATCGGTACCGGCGACAGAAAAGCGTAGATGATGTCGCACCCGGACCAGGAACTGGAGAAGAAATCTCCCCGCTCGAAGCGCACATTAGGCGGATTCCGTGTCCACAACCGGCTCATCAGCCACGGCCCGGGCGCAGCCTCGATTCCCCTGAAGCTGCAGTCCGGCCGCAGTCGCGCAAGGGGGCGCAGCAGCGAGCCGGTGCCGCTGCCGAGGTCGAGCAGCCGTGAGCGTCGGCCGGGCGGCAGCAGGCCGGCGACTGCGGCGACCGTTGCCCGGTTCGTCGGATACAGCGGTACCTGAGTGCGGAAGCTCGTCCAATACACTGCGAGCAGCAGCCCGAACGCTGCGAGATACCAGCCCGGCGCGACATCGAGCCGCCCGGCGAGCACCAGCAGCGGGACGAAGCCCAGATGGATCGGCAGCCACCACCGGGCGCTGCGAAGAACCGTCCCGATCGCTGCGGCGCTGATTGCCTGGACAGCCACGAGCGGCCAGATGCCTGCTCCGAGCGGGGCGCTGCGTACGAGAGTGGCGGCGATGACGCAGCCGGCAAGCTGGGCAAGCAGGGCCTTGAGGGCAGGAGGCATGAGTCGACGGCCGGGGCGGAGTTGCCGATGATAACCGGGTGGTCGCCCACAATCGCTTCGCATGAGCCCTGAGGGCTTTATCCGGCAGGCACGATTTTCCCCGGGTTCAGCAGGTTGTCCGGGTCGAGTGCCCGCTTGACGGCGCGCATCGCATCGACCGCGTCGGCGCCGTGTTCGGCGACGAGGAAATCCTGCTTGCCGAAGCCGATGCCGTGCTCGCCGGTGCACGTGCCGCCCATCGCCAGTGCGCGCTCGACGATCCTGCGGTTGAGCGCCTCGGCGCGCAGGATTTCGGCGTCGTCGTTCGGGTCGACGAGGACGACGGTATGAAAGTTGCCGTCCCCGACGTGGCCGACGATCGGCGCGATCAGGCCGCTGGCGGCGATATCCTCGCGCGCCCCGGCGATGCAGTCGGCGAGCCGCGAGATCGGCACGCATACGTCGGTCGTCAGCCCGCGGCAGCCCGGGCGCAGCGCGATGCACGAGAAATAGACGTCATGGCGCGCTGCCCACAGCCGGGTGCGGTCCTCCGGATGCGTCGCCCATTCGAAATCCTGACCGCCGTTGTCGCGGGCGATTTCCTGGACCGTCTGCGCCTGCTCCTCGACGCTCGCCTTTGATCCGTGGAACTCGAAGAACAGCATCGGCGACTCGCGCAGCGTCGTCTTGCTGTAGCGGTTGATCGCCTGCACCGTCAGTTCGTCGAGCAGCTCGATGCGTGCGACCGGCACGCCGAGCTGGATCGTCTGGATCACGGTGTGCACCGCGCTCGCGACGTCCGCAAACGCGCAGACTGCCGCCGACACCGCTTCGGGCAGCGGATGCAGCCGCACGATCAGTTCGGTGATCAGCCCGAGCGTGCCTTCGGAGCCGATCATCAGACGCGTCAGGTCGTAGCCGGACGACGATTTTCGCGCCCGCCCGCCGGTGCGTATGACGCGCCCGTCGGCAAGCACCGCCTCCATGCCGAGCACGTTGTCGCGCATCGTCCCGTAGCGCACCGCATTGGTTCCCGACGCACGCGTCGCGGCCATCCCGCCGAGGCTCGCATCCGCCCCCGGATCGACCGGAAAGAAGAGTCCGCTGCCGTGCAGTGCGGCGTTGAGCTGCTTGCGCGTGATGCCCGGCTGCACGACCACGTCCATGTCTTCGCCATGGACCGCGAGCACCTTGTTCATTTCGGAAAAGTCGACGCTGATGCCGCCATGGAGCGGCAGGATGTGTCCTTCGAGCGAGCTGCCGGCGCCGAACGGTACGATCGGCACACGATGCCTGCCGCAGGCTTCGACGATCGCGACGACCTCGGCGGTGTCGTGGGGCCAGACGACGGCATCGGGCAGCATGTCGGGGAAATGCGATTCGTCGTGGCCGTGATGCGCGCGCACCGCCTCGGCGGTCGAAAAACGCGTGCCGAAGCGCGCGCCGAGCTCTTCGGTGAATGCGGCGGGCAATGGCCGGCGAGCCGGAGCGTGGGGCAGGTTCATGCAGGTCTCCTCGTGATCGGGCGGCTCGTGCCGCACGCGATTATTGCGCCCGTGACGGATCTATCCAATCTGCGCGATCATCTGCTCCCTTTCAGAGCCCATCTGCGGCGCGGAGCAGTTCATGAACGAATCGATCGACCGGACAGATCTGCGCATTCTCGAACTGCTGCAGCGCGACGGCCGCCTTTCCAACGCCGACCTGGCGCAACAGGTCGCGCTGTCGCCGTCGCCGTGCCTGCGGCGCGTGCGCCAGCTCGAGCAGTCGGGAGTGATCCGCGGCTATGCCGCGCTGCTCGAGCCGCGGCGCCTCGGGCTGGGCCTGCAGGCCTTCGTCACGGTGACGCTCGAGAAACGGCGCGACACGCCGATGCACGCGTTTCACGCCGCGGTGCAAGCAGCGCCCGAAGTGCTGTCGTGCTTCGCGCTGACCGGCGAGATGGACTACCTGCTGCACGTCGTCGCCGAAGACCTGGAGCATTTTTCGCGTTTTCTGATGGATCGCCTGCTCAAGCTCGATGGCATCGCGAACGTGAAATCCTCGTTCATGCTCCAATCGATCAAGGATACGACCGAGATGCCCCTTGGGCAGATCGCACGTTGAACAAATTCCAGAAAAAGATTTGACAGAGGCGGTTTGGCCCTCTATAGTCCAGCGCTTCGCTTGGAGGGGTTCCCGAGCGGTCAAAGGGATCAGACTGTAAATCTGACGGCACTGCCTTCGAAGGTTCGAATCCTTCCCCCTCCACCAGCAAGTTTTATTGCCGGCTTCAGTTCGGTCTGATGACTGGCATCGGGTGTAATGCGGTTCGTCTGCGTTGTATGCGGGTGTAGCTCAATGGTAGAGCAGAAGCCTTCCAAGCTTATGACGAGGGTTCGATTCCCTTCACCCGCTCCAGGTTCGGCGGTTGGTTGTTTCGGAGCCCATGTAGCTCAGTGGTAGAGCACTCCCTTGGTAAGGGAGAGGCCACGTGTTCAATCCACGTCATGGGCACCACAGCTTTTCTGCCGGTCTGGCGTAGCGGTCGATCGGTCCGGTTTTTCTGATTCTGAATATGAGGTGGCGGCATGGCGAAAGGCAAGTTTGAGCGGACGAAACCGCACGTAAACGTCGGGACGATCGGTCACGTCGACCACGGCAAGACCACCCTGACGGCGGCGATCACGACGATCCTGTCGAAGAAGTTCGGCGGCGAGGCGAAAGCCTACGACCAGATCGACGCGGCGCCCGAAGAGAAGGCGCGCGGCATCACGATCAACACCGCTCACGTCGAGTACGAGACGGCCAACCGTCACTACGCGCACGTCGACTGCCCGGGTCACGCCGACTACGTGAAGAACATGATCACCGGTGCGGCGCAGATGGACGGCGCGATCCTGGTGTGCTCGGCCGCGGACGGCCCGATGCCGCAGACGCGCGAGCACATCCTGCTCGCGCGCCAGGTCGGCGTGCCGTACATCATCGTGTTCCTCAACAAGTGCGACATGGTCGACGACGAAGAGCTGCTCGAGCTCGTCGAGATGGAAGTGCGCGAGCTGCTGTCGAAGTACGACTTCCCGGGCGACGATGTGCCGATCGTCAAGGGCAGCGCGCTCAAGGCGCTCGAAGGCGACCAGAGCGACATCGGCGAGCCGGCGATCTTCCGCCTGGCCGAAGCGCTCGACAGCTACATCCCGACCCCGGAGCGCGCGATCGACCGCCCGTTCCTGCTGCCGATCGAAGACGTGTTCTCGATCTCGGGTCGCGGCACCGTCGTGACCGGCCGCGTCGAGCGCGGCATCGTCAAAGTCGGCGAGGAAGTCGAGATCGTCGGCATCAAGGCGACCGTCAAGACCACCTGCACCGGCGTCGAGATGTTCCGCAAGCTGCTCGATCAGGGCCAGGCGGGCGACAACGTCGGCGTGCTGCTGCGTGGCACCAAGCGCGAGGACGTCGAGCGCGGCCAGGTGCTGTGCAAGCCCGGTTCGATCAAGCCGCACACCCACTTCACCGGCGAAGTGTACGTGCTGTCGAAGGAAGAGGGCGGGCGCCACACGCCGTTCTTCAACAACTATCGGCCGCAGTTCTACTTCCGCACCACCGACGTGACCGGTTCGATCGAGCTGCCCGAAGGCACCGAGATGGTGATGCCGGGCGACAACGTGTCGATCACCGTCAAGCTAATGGCGCCGATCGCGATGGAAGAAGGCCTGCGGTTCGCGATCCGCGAAGGCGGCCGTACCGTCGGCGCCGGCGTCGTCGCCAAGATCATCGAGTAATTGCATATTGTCCTCATAGCAATTGCTTGATCGGAAGGCGTCCCGGAACCGGGACGCCTCGTAGTCTCTGCTGCAGGGGCATAGCTCAATTGGCAGAGCGTCGGTCTCCAAAACCGAAGGTTGGGGGTTCGATTCCCTCTGCCCCTGCCACTCCTTTCCGGATATTCATATTTCGATGGCCGATAAGTTCAAGGTTGCGCTGGCTCTCGCGCTGATTGCGGCCGGTGTGGTCGGCTTTTACCTACTTTCCGAGCAGGCGCTGGTTCTGCGCGTGCTGTCGGTTCTCGCCGGCGTCGCCGCCGGCGTGGCGGTCGCGTGGCAGTCGGAGCCGGGGCGGCGTTTCGTCGCGTTCGCGCGCGAGTCGATCACCGAAACCAAGAAGGTCGTCTGGCCGTCGCGCAAGGAGACGGTTCAGACCACGGGTCTGGTGTTCGCCTTCGTTGTCGTGATGGCGGTTTTTTTGTGGGTCACGGATAAGAGTCTGGAATGGGTGCTGTACGACCTGATCCTGGGGTGGAAGTAATCATGACGAAGCGCTGGTACGTGGTACATGCTTA
The DNA here is from genome assembly GCF_012910785.2 of Aromatoleum buckelii. Classification (GTDB taxonomy): domain Bacteria; phylum Pseudomonadota; class Gammaproteobacteria; order Burkholderiales; family Rhodocyclaceae; genus Aromatoleum; species Aromatoleum buckelii. The sequence continues at coordinate 707,472 of NZ_WTVH02000008.1, forward strand.
TTCGGGCTTCGAGAAGTCCGTCCAACGCGCCTTGGTGGATCGGATCAATCGCTCTGGAATGCAGGATTTTTTCGGCCAGATTCTGGTGCCGGTCGAAGAAGTCGTCGAAATGAAGAGCGGCCAGAAGAGCATTTCCGAGCGGAAATTCTTCCCCGGCTATGTCCTCGTCGAGATGGAAATGAACGACGAGAGCTGGCACCTCGTGAAGTCGACGCCGAAGGTCACCGGTTTCGTCGGCGGCACGGCAAACAAGCCTTCCCCGATTTCCGAAAAGGAAGTCGAGAAAATCATGCAGCAGATGCAGGAAGGCGTGGAGAAGCCGCGCCCGAAAGTGCTGTGGGAGCTGGGCGAAGTCGTGCGCGTCAAGGAAGGCCCGTTCACCGATTTCCATGGCGCGGTGGAAGACGTCAATTACGACAAGAGCAAGCTGCGGGTGTCCGTGACGATTTTCGGTCGTGCGACGCCGGTGGAACTGGATTTCAGCCAGGTCGAAAAGACCTGACGCAGGCGGGCCTCCGGGCCCGGACGTGCCCGATGAATCGGGCGTAGCGAGGAGCACCGGCCGCGACCGGTGCGTTTGTACTCAAGACAGGAGCTAGCCGCAATGGCGAAGAAAATCACCGGCTATATCAAGCTGCAGGTGCCAGCTGGTAAAGCCAACCCCAGTCCCCCGATCGGCCCGGCGCTCGGTCAGCGCGGCCTGAATATCATGGAATTCTGCAAGGCGTTCAACGCCCGGACTCAGGGCCTCGAGCCCGGTCTGCCGATTCCGGTGGTGATCACGGCGTTCGCGGACAAGAGCTTCACCTTCATCATGAAGACGCCGCCGGCGACGATCCTGATCAAGAAGGCTGCGAAGATCACGAAGGGTTCGCCGAAGCCGCATACCGACAAGGTCGGTTCGATCACGCGTGCCCAGGTCGAGGAAATCGCCAAGACCAAGATGGCCGATCTGACTGCTGCCGATATGGAAGCCGCGGTGCGCACCATCGCCGGTTCCGCCCGCAGCATGGGCATCACCGTGGAGGGGCTGTAATCATGGCGAAGCTTTCCAAGCGCGTTCAGGCGCTGCGCACCAAAGTTGACCGCAACCGCACCTATCCGGTGAGCGAAGCGCTGGCGCTGGTCAAGGAATGCGCAACGGCGAAGTTCGACGAGTCGATCGACATCGCCGTGAACCTCGGCGTCGATGCGCGCAAGTCCGACCAGCTGGTACGCGGTTCGGTCGTGCTGCCTGCCGGTACCGGCAAGAGCGTCCGCGTCGCGGTCTTCGCGCAGGGCGACAAGGCCGAAGCCGCGCGTGCAGCGGGCGCCGACGTGGTCGGTTTCGAAGATCTCGCCGAGCAGGTCAAGGCCGGCAACATCGATTTCGATCTGTGCATCGCCACGCCGGACGCGATGCGCGTCGTCGGCCAACTGGGCCAGATTCTCGGTCCGCGCGGTCTGATGCCGAACCCGAAAGTCGGTACCGTGACGATGGACGTCACGACCGCAGTGAAGAATGCGAAGGCCGGTCAGGTGCAGTACCGCACCGACAAGGGCGGCATCATCCACGCGACGATCGGCCGTGCGTCGTTCAGCACGGAAGCCCTGCAGCAGAACCTCGGCGCGCTGATCGATGCGCTCGTGAAGGCCAAACCGGCTGCGTCGAAAGGGATCTACCTGCGTCGCGTCGCGCTGTCGAGCACGATGGGCTCGGGCGTTCGCGTCGAGCCGTCGAGCATCAACGCCGCCTGACAAGGCTGAAACTAGAACTTTGGGTCGACCCGGCGCCGCGGTGCCGGGTCGAATCGTCAAAGACCGCAGGTGCGGTCGCTCTGGGGCGACTGCTTAAGCATTCAACAATGGCCTGCGCAGACGGTGTGCCCAGAACAGGATTCTGGCTGATTCTTCAGCCGCGCTCCTGATCCAGGTCGCCGTGGGTGCGAATCGCAGGTTTGCGGTTCGCGTGTGGACTTGAAAGGAGGAAAGGCCTGTGGGTCTCAATCTCGATGACAAGAAAGCCGTAGTGGCAGAGGTGTCGGCACAAGTGGCCAACGCACAGACCATCGCGGTGGCCGAGTATCGTGGCATAGCGGTGGGCGATCTCACCGGGCTGCGTGCCAAGGCCCGCGAATCTGGCGTTTACCTGCGTGTGCTGAAAAACACCCTGGTGCGCCGCGCGATCGCCGAAACGCCGTTTGCCGGGCTGTCCGACCAGCTGGTCGGTCCGCTGATCTATGGCATCTCGGAAGATCCGGTCGCTGCAGCCAAAGTGCTCAACGACTTTGCGAAGGGTAACGACAAGCTGGTGCTGAAAGCCGGTTCCTATGCGGGCAATACGCTCGACAAGGCTGGCGTGCAGGCGCTCGCGTCGATCCCGGGTCGCGAAGAGTTGCTCGCCAGGCTGCTGGGCGTGATGCAGGCGCCGGTGACCGGTTTCGCTTGCACGCTGGCTGCCCTCGCGAAGAAGCGCGAGGAAGAAGTGGCTGCCTGAGCGTTTTCCGAATAGTTTTCGATTTAGGAGTGTTTTGAAATGGCAATCAGCAAAGAAGACATCCTCGAAGCCGTCGGCTCGATGACGGTGATGGAACTGAACGACCTGGTCAAGGCGTTCGAAGAGAAGTTCGGCGTTTCCGCCGCCTCGATGGCCGTGGCCGCTCCGGGTGCCGGCGCTGCCGCTGCACCGGTCGAGGAAAAGACCGAGTTCGACGTGATCCTGCTTGCCGCGGGCGAGAAGAAGGTCGAGGCGATCAAGGTCGTCCGTGCCGCTACCGGCCTGGGCCTGAAGGAAGCGAAGGATCTCGTCGACGGCGCACCGAAGGCCGTCAAGGAAGGCATCTCGAAGGCGGACGCCGAAGCGATCAAGAAGCAGTTGGAAGACGCCGGCGCCAAGGTCGAGATCAAGTAATACCTGTTCGTTTATCGGGGCTGGCGCTCTCCGGAGCGCCAGCCCTTTCGTGCTTTGTAACGCCAAGAAGCCAGAACCCAGCGCGAGCGCAGGTGTCTACACCCCTCCCGCCCGGTCCGCACCCTACGGGGCGCTGCGTTCTGTCTCTTTGACGTCCGACCTCTACCCGGAGCATCCATGGCGTATTCCTACACCGAAAAGAAACGTATCCGCAAGAGCTTCGCCAAGCGCGCGGCAGTGTTGAACGTGCCTTTCCTGCTTGCAACCCAGATCGAATCGTTCGCCTCTTTCCTGCAGGCCGATACGCCTCCTCCGTCGCGCCTGAACCACGGTCTGCAGGCCGCGTTCACGTCGATCTTTCCGATTTCCAGCCACAGCGGCAACGCGCGGCTGGAGTTCGTTCAGTACATGCTCGGCGAACCTGCTTTCGACGTCAAGGAGTGCCAGCAGCGCGGGCTGACTTTTGCGTCGCCGTTGCGCGCGCGCGTGCGGCTGGTGATTCTCGATCGCGATGCGCCGAAGGAGACGGTCAAGGAGGTCAAAGAGCAGGAAGTGTACATGGGCGAAATCCCGCTCATGACCACCACCGGCTCGTTCGTCATCAACGGGACCGAGCGTGTCATCGTCTCGCAGCTGCACCGCTCGCCCGGCGTGTTCTTCGAGCACGACCGCGGCAAGACCCACTCGTCGGGCAAGCTGCTGTTCTCGGCGCGCATCATTCCGTATCGCGGTTCGTGGCTCGATTTCGAGTTCGATCCGAAGGATGCGCTGTACTTCCGCGTCGACCGCCGTCGCAAGATGCCCGCGACGATCCTGCTGCGCGCGATCGGCATGGGACCGGAGGAAATCCTCGCGACCTTCCACGACTTCGACGCGTTCCACCTCAAGGGCAACGAGGCGGCGTTCGAACTGGTGCCAGATCGCCTGCGCGGCGATGTGGCGAAGTTCGACATCACCGACGGCGCCGGCAACGTGATCGTCGCGCGCGACAAGCGCATCACCGCCAAGCACATTCGCGAGCTCGACCAGGCCGGCGTGAAGATGATTTCGGTTCCCGACGAGTTCCTGCTCGGGCGCATCATCGCGCGCAATATCGTCGACGCGGAGACCGGCGAGATCGTCGCGCGGGCGAACGACGAGATCACCGAAGACTTGCTCGACAAGCTGCGCGACGCCGGCGTCAAGGACATCGAGACGCTCTACGTCAACGACCTCGACCGCGGGGCGTACATCTCCCAGACGCTGCGCATCGACGAGACCGCCGACCAATGGGCGGCGCGCGTCGCGATCTACCGCATGATGCGTCCGGGCGAACCGCCGACGGAAGACGCCGTCGAAGCGCTGTTCCAGGGCCTGTTCTATTCCGAGGAACGCTACGACCTGTCGTCCGTGGGCCGCATGAAGTTCAACCGCCGCGCCTATCCTGAGAAGATCGAGGACAAGGCGCCGGGCTGGCTGAAGCGCTTCTACGAGACAGTCGGTCCGCGTGGCGAGGAAGGGCCGGCGACGCTGTCGAACGAAGACATTCTCGCCGTCATCGGCGTGCTCGTCGAACTGCGCAACGGCCGTGGCGAGATCGACGACATCGACCACCTCGGCAACCGTCGTGTCCGGTCTGTTGGCGAACTTGCGGAAAACCAGTTCCGTGCGGGCTTGGTGCGCGTCGAGCGCGCCGTCAAGGAGCGCCTGTCCCAAGCCGAGTCCGACAACCTGATGCCGCACGACCTGATCAACGCGAAGCCGATTTCGGCCGCGATCAAGGAGTTCTTCGGCTCGAGCCAGCTGTCGCAGTTCATGGACCAAACCAACCCGCTGTCCGAGATCACGCACAAGCGCCGCGTCTCGGCCCTCGGCCCGGGCGGCCTGACGCGCGAGCGCGCCGGCTTCGAAGTCCGCGACGTGCATCCGACCCACTACGGCCGCGTGTGCCCGATCGAGACGCCGGAAGGTCCGAACATCGGTCTGATCAACTCGCTCGCCGTGTATGCGCAGACGAACCGCCACGGTTTTCTCGAGACGCCGTACCGCAAGGTCGTCGATAGCAAGGTCACCGACCAGATCGACTTCCTGTCGGCCATCGAGGAAGGCCAGTACGTGATCGCGCAGGCGAACGCCGAGATCGGTGCCGACGGCGTGCTGGAAGGCGACCTCGTGTCGTGCCGCCACAAAGGTGAGTTCGCGCTGTCGACGGCCGACCAGGTGCAGTACATGGACGTTGCGCCAGGCCAGATCGTGTCGGTCGCCGCGTCGCTGATCCCGTTCCTCGAGCACGACGACGCGAACCGCGCGCTGATGGGCGCGAACATGCAGCGGCAGGCCGTGCCCTGCCTGCGACCCGAGAAGCCGCTCGTCGGCACCGGCATCGAGCGCACCGTCGCAGTCGACTCCGGCACCGCGGTGCAGGCGATGCGCGGCGGCATCGTCGACTATGTCGATGCGAACCGGATCGTGGTGCGGGTCAACGACGACGAAACCCTCGCGGGCGAAGTCGGCGTCGACATCTACAACATGATCAAGTACACGCGCTCGAACCAGAACACGAACATCAACCAGCGTCCGGTGGTCAAGGTCGGCGATCACATCGGCAAGGGCGACGTCATCGCCGACGGCGCGTCGACCGACCTCGGCGAGCTCGCGCTGGGCCAGAACATGCTGGTCGCGTTCATGCCGTGGAACGGCTACAACTTCGAGGACTCGATCCTGATCTCGGAGCGCGTCGTCGCCGAAGACCGCTTCACGTCGATCCACATCGAGGAACTCACGGTCGTCGCGCGCGACACCAAGCTCGGCCCCGAGGAAATCACGCGCGACATCGCCTCGCTCGGCGAAGCGCAGCTGTCGCGCCTCGACGAGTCCGGCATCGTCTATATCGGCGCTGAAGTCGACGCCGGCGACGTGCTCGTGGGCAAGGTCACGCCGAAGGGCGAGACCCAGCTGACGCCGGAAGAAAAGCTGCTGCGCGCGATCTTCGGCGAGAAGGCCTCCGACGTGAAGGACACGTCGCTGCGCGTGTCGTCCGGCATGAACGGCACGGTCATCGATGTGCAGGTGTTCACGCGTGAAGGGATCGAGCGCGACAAGCGCGCGCAGAGCATCATCGACGACATGCTGCGCAGCTTCAAGACCGATTTGGCCGACCAGATGCGCATCGTCGAGCGCGACGCGTTCGCGCGGATCCGCCGCCTGATCGTCGGCCAGAAAGCCAACGGCGGGCCGAAGAAGCTCCTCAAGGGGACGGCGATCACCGGCGAGTATCTCGATTCGCTCGAGTTCTACCACTGGTTCGACATCCGCATGGCCGACGAGGAACTCGCCGGCCAGCTCGAAGCGATCCGCGAGGGTCTGGAGAAGACGCGCAAGGACTTCGACCAGGCTTTCGAGACCAAGAAGAAGAAACTCACGCAGGGCGACGAACTGCCGCCGGGCGTGCAGAAGATGGTCAAGGTCTATCTGGCGGTGAAGCGCCGCCTGCAGCCCGGCGACAAGATGGCAGGCCGCCACGGGAACAAGGGCGTCGTGTCGCGGATCGTACCGGTCGAGGACATGCCGCACATGGCGGACGGGACGCCGGTCGACATCGTGCTCAACCCGCTCGGCGTGCCGTCGCGGATGAACATCGGCCAGATCCTCGAAACTCACTTAGGCTGGGCGGCGAAAGCGCTCGGCAACAAGATCGGCGCAATGCTGCGGGCGAACGCTGCGGCAGCGGAGGTGCGCGAGTTGCTCGAGCACATCTACAACGACAACGGTCGCCCGGAAGACATGGGGTCGCTGAAGGACGACGAAGTCATCGAACTGGCGTCGAACCTGTCGAAAGGCGTGCCGTTCGCGACGCCGGTGTTCGACGGCGCGAAGGAAGAAGAGATCGAGGCGATGTTCGAACTTGCCGGGCTCGCTCCCGGCGGCCAAGTGACGCTGTACGACGGGCGCACCGGCGAAGCATTCGACCGCCAGGTGACGGTCGGCTACAAGCACGTGCTGAAGCTGCATCACCTCGTCGATGACAAGATGCACGCCCGTTCGACCGGGCCGTACTCACTGGTCACACAGCAGCCGCTCGGCGGCAAGGCGCAGTTCGGCGGCCAGCGGTTCGGCGAAATGGAAGTGTGGGCGCTCGAAGCGTACGGCGCCGCCTACACGCTGCAGGAAATGCTGACCGTGAAGTCCGACGACGTTACCGGCCGGACGAAGGTGTACGAAAGCATCGTCAAGGGCGAACACAAGATCGATGCGGGCATGCCCGAATCCTTCAACGTGCTGGTGAAGGAAATCCGCTCGCTCGCGATCGACATCGATCTGGACACGTACTGAACCGGGCGCTCTCCAGCCCCGGACGGAGTGATATATGAAAAGCCTGCTCGCTGACCTGTTCAAGCAAACCCTGCCGAACGAAGACCAGTTCGACGCGATCACGATCGGCCTCGCGTCGCCGGACAAGATCCGCTCGTGGTCGTACGGTGAAGTCAAGAAACCCGAGACGATCAACTACCGCACGTTCAAGCCCGAACGCGACGGCCTCTTCTGCGCGAAGATCTTCGGGCCGGTCAAGGACTACGAGTGCCTGTGCGGCAAGTACAAGCGCCTGAAGCACCGTGGCGTGATCTGCGAGAAATGCGGCGTCGAAGTGACGCTGTCGAAAGTGCGCCGCGAGCGCATGGCGCACATCGAGCTCGCGAGCCCGACCGCGCACATCTGGTTCCTGAAGAGCCTACCGAGCCGTCTCGGCATGGTGCTCGACATGACGCTGCGCGACATCGAGCGCGTGCTGTACTTCGAAGCCTTCGTCGTCGTCGAGCCGGGCATGACGCCGCTGAATCGCGGCCAGCTGCTGACCGAGGACGACTATCTCGCGAAAGTCGAGGAGTACGGTGACGACTTCGACGCGCTGATGGGTGCCGAAGGCATCCGCGGCCTGCTGCGCACGCTCGACGTCAAGCTCGAGATCGAGAAGCTGCGCGGCGACCTCGAGACGACCGGCTCCGAAGCGAAGATCAAGAAGTTCTCGAAGCGCCTGAAAGTGCTCGAGGCGTTCATGCAGTCGGGCATCAAGCCCGAGTGGATGATCCTCGAAGTGCTGCCGGTGCTGCCGCCGGACCTGCGTCCGCTGGTGCCGCTCGACGGGGGCCGCTTCGCGACCTCGGACCTCAACGACCTCTATCGCCGCGTCATCAACCGCAACAACCGGCTGAAGCGCCTCCTGGAGCTCAAGGCGCCGGAGATCATCGTGCGCAACGAAAAGCGCATGCTGCAGGAGTCGGTCGATTCGCTGCTCGACAACGGCCGCCGCGGCAAGGCGATGACCGGCGCGAACAAGCGGCCGCTGAAGTCGCTCGCCGACATGATCAAGGGCAAGGGCGGCCGCTTCCGCCAGAACCTGCTCGGCAAGCGCGTCGACTACTCGGGCCGTTCGGTCATCGTCGTCGGCCCGCAGCTGAAGCTGCACCAGTGCGGCCTGCCGAAGCTGATGGCGCTCGAGCTCTTCAAGCCGTTCATCTTCAACAAGCTCGAACTGATGGGCTTGGCGACGACGATCAAGCAGGCGAAGAAGATGGTCGAGAGCCAGGAGCCGGTCGTCTGGGACATCCTCGAAGAAGTCATCCGCGAACATCCGGTGATGCTGAACCGCGCGCCGACGCTGCACCGCCTCGGCATCCAGGCGTTCGAGCCGGTGCTGATCGAAGGCAAGGCGATCCAGCTCCACCCGCTCGTCTGCGTCGCGTTCAACGCCGACTTCGACGGCGACCAGATGGCCGTCCACGTGCCGCTGTCGCTCGAAGCGCAGATGGAAGCGCGCACGCTGATGCTGGCGTCGAACAACGTGCTGTCGCCGGCGAACGGCGAGCCGATCATCGTGCCGTCGCAGGACATCGTGCTCGGTCTGTACTACGCGACCCGCGAAGGCGTGAACGTCGCGGGTGAAGGCATGGCGTTCTCGGACGTCGGCGAGCTCAAGCGCGCGTATGAATCGAAGCAGCTGTCGCTGCACGCGCGCGTGTCGGTGCGGCTGAAGGAAGTCGAGGTGTCGGCCGACGGCGAGCGGCGCGAGAAGATCACCCGCTACAACACGACCGCCGGCCGCGCGATGCTGTCGGAAATCCTGCCGCCGGGACTGCCGTTCAGCGTGCTCGACAAGCCGATGAAGAAGAAGGAGATCTCGAAGCTGATCAACGCCTCCTTCCGCCGCTGCGGGCTGAAGGAAACGGTCGTGTTCGCCGACAAGCTGATGCAGTTCGGCTTCCGCCTGGCGACGCGTGCCGGCATCTCGATCGCAGTGAAGGACATGCTCGTGCCGCGGCAGAAGGACGTGCTGATTCATGCCGCCGAGCAGGAAGTGAAGGAAATCGCGCGTCAATACACGTCGGGTCTGGTGACCGATGGCGAGCGGTACAACAAGGTCGTCGATATCTGGGGTCGCGCCGGCGACCAGGTCGCGAAGGCGATGATGGACCAGCTCGGCCAGGAAGACGTCGTCAATCGTCACGGCGACACCGTGAAGCAGGAATCCTTCAACTCGATCTACATGATGGCGGACTCGGGCGCGCGTGGTTCGGCCGCGCAGATTCGTCAGCTCGCCGGTATGCGCGGCCTGATGGCGAAGCCGGACGGCTCGATCATCGAGACGCCGATCACGACGAACTTCCGCGAAGGCCTGAACGTCCTGCAGTACTTCATCTCGACGCACGGCGCGCGTAAAGGCCTGGCCGACACTGCGCTGAAGACCGCGAACTCGGGTTACCTGACGCGCCGCCTCGTCGACGTGACGCAGGATTTGGTCGTCACCGAGGACGACTGCGGCACACGTGACGGTTTCGTGATGAAGGCGCTGATCGAAGGCGGTGAAGTCATCGAGCCGTTGCGCGACCGCATCCTCGGCCGCGTGTGCGCCGAGGACGTCGTGAATCCGGAGTCCCAGGAGACGGTCATCGAAGCCGGGTCGTTGCTCGGCGAGGACGCGGTCGACCTGATCGAGAGCCTCGGTATCGACGAGGTCAAAGTGCGCACCGCCCTGACGTGCGAAACGCGCTACGGCCTGTGCGGCAAGTGCTACGGTCGCGACCTCGGCCGCGGCTCGCAGGTGAACGTCGGCGAAGCGGTGGGTGTCATCGCCGCCCAGTCGATCGGCGAACCGGGCACGCAGCTGACGATGCGGACGTTCCACGTCGGTGGCGCGGCATCGCGGGCTGCTGCCGCGAGCGGCGTCGAATCGAAGTCGGCCGGTACGGTGCGTTTTGCCGGCAACATGCGCTACGTTTCGAATGCGAAGGGCGAGAAAGTCATCATCGCGCGCTCGGCCGAGATTGTCGTCGCCGACGACATGGGTCGCGAGCGCGAGCGCCACAAGCTGCCGTACGGCGCGACGCTGCTCGTCGATGACGGCGCAGCGGTCAAGGCCGGCGTGATGCTGGCGACGTGGGATCCGCACACCCGCCCGATCGTCACGGAATATTCCGGTACCGTGAAGTTCGAGAACGTCGAAGAGGGCGCGACCGTCGCGAAGCAGATCGACGAAGTGACCGGTCTGTCGACGCTGGTCGTCATCGACGGCAAGCGGCGCACGAGCGGCGCGTCGTCGAAAGGCGTGCGTCCGCAGGTCAAGCTGCTCGACGAGCGGGGCGAAGAAGTCAAGATCGCCGGCACCGACCATTCGGTGGCGATCACTTTCCAGGTCGGTTCGCTGATCACCGTCAAGGACGGCCAGGAAGTCAGCGTGGGCGATGTCCTCGCGCGGATTCCGCAGGAATCGGCAAAGACGCGCGACATCACCGGCGGTCTGCCGCGCGTCGCCGAGCTCTTCGAAGCACGTCCGCCGAAGGACGCCGGCGTGCTGGCGGAATACACCGGCACGGTGTCGTTCGGCAAGGACACGAAGGGCAAGCAGCGCCTCGTGATCACCGAAGCCGACGGCACGGCGCACGAATTCCTGATCCCGAAGGACAAGCACGTCATGGTCCATGACGGGCAGGTCGTCAACAAGGGCGAACTGATCGTCGACGGACCGGCCGACCCGCACGACATCCTGCGCCTGCAGGGCATCGAGGCGCTGGCGCGCTACATCATCGACGAAGTGCAGGACGTCTATCGCCTGCAGGGTGTGAAGATCAACGACAAGCACATCGAAGTGATCGTTCGCCAGATGCTGCGCCGGGTGGTCATCAACGACGCGGGCAACTCGCGCTTCATCCGTGAGGAGCAGGTCGAGCGTTCGGAAGTGCTCGACGAGAACGACCGCATCGAGGCCGAAGGCCAGCTGCCGGCGCAGTACCAGAACGTGCTGCTGGGTATCACGAAGGCGTCGCTGTCCACCGATTCGTTCATCTCGGCGGCATCCTTCCAGGAAACGACGCGTGTTCTGACCGAAGCGGCAATCATGGGCAAACGCGACGACCTGCGCGGGTTGAAGGAAAACGTCATCGTCGGCCGCCTGATTCCTGCAGGTACCGGCATGGCCTATCACCGCAACCGCAAGGCGCAGAACGCAGGGGAGGATCTGGGCCCCGAACATGCATGGGCGGAAATGCAGGAAGTGCCGCCGGAGGTGCCAGCCGACGTCTCGCAGGACGTGCAGGCCGGTTGACGCAGAACCCTATTTCAGGATAACATCCGGCCTCTTTTTGTGGGCTGACCAATCGTAGTCAGTCACAGCCGGAATCAACCGCCCGAGGCGGCCCGTGGGGCGCCTCGGTATAATGGAAAATTCTCAAGCTATGCCAACAATTAATCAGCTCGTCCGCAAGCCGCGGCAACTGGCCGTCGTCAAAAGCAAGGTGCCGGCACTCGATGCGTGCCCGCAAAAACGCGGCGTATGCACGCGGGTCTATACGACCACGCCGAAAAAGCCGAACTCCGCGCTGCGGAAAGTCGCCAAGGTGCGCCTGACCAACGGTTTCGAGGTCATCTCCTATATCGGCGGTGAAGGTCACAACCTGCAGGAGCACTCCGTGGTCCTGATTCGTGGTGGCCGGGTCAAGGACTTGCCGGGTGTGCGTTACCACATCGTGCGCGGTTCGCTTGACCTGCAGGGCGTCAAGGATCGTAAGCAGTCCCGCTCCAAGTACGGCGCGAAGCGCCCGAAGAAAGCCTAATTGTCGGCATTCAGAAATAGCTAGAGGTTGTCATGCCCCGTCGTCGCGAAGTACCGAAGCGTGAAATCCTGCCCGATCCGAAATTCGGCTCGCAGGACGTATCCAAGTTCATCAACGTGATCATGCAGGCCGGCAAGAAGTCCGTTGCCGAGCGTATCGTCTATGGCGCGTTTGCGCAGATTTCCGGCAAGGCCGGCAAGGATCCGCTCGAGGTGTTCTCGTCGGCTGTTGCCAATGTCAAGCCTGTTGTCGAAGTCAAGAGTCGCCGCGTCGGCGGTGCGAACTATCAGGTTCCGGTCGAAGTGCGTCCGTCGCGCCGCATGGCGCTGTCGATGCGCTGGCTGCGCGAAGCTGCCCGCAAGCGCGCCGAGAAGTCGATGGCCCAGCGCCTCGCCGGCGAGCTGCTCGAGGCCGCGGAAGGGCGCGGTTCGGCGATGAAGAAGCGCGAAGAAGTGCACCGCATGGCCGAAGCGAACAAGGCATTCTCTCACTACCGTTTCTGAGATTCCGGAACGGTGGTTAATCGGGCCCTGGCAAGGGCTCGATTGTTTTGTGACAACACAATTGGATTTTCGCGCAGCGCGCGAATTCTCGAAGGCAGGGTAGACCGTGGCTCGCAAGACTCCCATTGAGCGTTACCGCAACATCGGTATTTCGGCTCACATTGACGCCGGCAAGACAACGACGACCGAGCGCATCCTTTTTTATACCGGCGTGAACCACAAGATTGGTGAAGTTCACGACGGCGCGGCGACGATGGACTGGATGGAGCAGGAGCAGGAGCGGGGGATCACGATCACCTCGGCCGCGACGACCTGCTTCTGGAAAGGCATGGAATTGTCTTATCCGGAGCATCGATTCAACATCATCGATACGCCGGGGCACGTCGATTTCACGATCGAAGTCGAACGTTCGATGCGTGTCCTCGATGGCGCATGCATGGTGTATTGCGCCGTCGGCGGTGTCCAGCCGCAGTCCGAAACCGTGTGGCGTCAGGCGACGAAGTACAAGGTGCCGCGTCTCGCGTTCGTCAACAAGATGGACCGCCAGGGGGCAAACTTCTTCAAGGTCGTCGAGCAGATGAAGCTGCGTCTCAAGGCGAACCCGGTGCCGATCGTGATCCCGATCGGCGCGGAAGAGAACTTCGTCGGCGTCATCGATCTGGTCCGCATGAAAGCCATCTACTGGGACGAGGCTTCCCAGGGCATGAAGTTCGACTACCGCGAGATTCCAGCCGAGCTTCAGGCGTCGGCCGAAGAGTGGCGGGAGAAGATGCTCGAGGCCGCTGCCGAAGCCAGCGAAGAGCTGATGAACGAATATCTCGAGAATGGCGATCTGCCGCACGAGAAGATCGTTGCCGGCCTGCGTCAGCGCACGATCGCCTGCGAAATCCAGCCGATGTTGTGCGGTACGGCGTTCAAGAACAAGGGCGTTCAGCGGATGCTCGACGCCGTCATCGAACTGCTTCCGTCGCCGGTCGATATCCCCCCGGTTTCCGGCGTCGATGACTACGAAAAGCACGTCGAGCGGCGTGCGGACGATTCCGAGAAGTTCGCTGCGCTCGCGTTCAAGCTGATGACCGACCCGTTCGTCGGCCAGTTGACGTTCGTGCGTGTGTATTCCGGCGTGTTGAAATCCGGCGAGACGGTGCTGAACTCGGTCAAGGGCAAGAAGGAGCGCATCGGCCGGATCCTGCAGATGCACGCAAACGAGCGGCAGGAAATCAAGGAAGTGCTGGCCGGCGACATTGCGGCGTGTGTCGGCCTGAAGGAGGTGACCACGGGCGAGACGCTGTGCGACCCGTCGGCGCCGATCATCCTCGAACGCATGATCTTCCCGGAGCCGGTGATTCACGTCGCCGTCGAACCGAAGACCAAGGCGGACCAGGAAAAAATGGGTATCGCGCTCGGTCGGCTGGCCGCGGAAGATCCGTCGTTCCGTGTCCGCACCGACGAGGAATCCGGTCAGACGATCATCTCCGGCATGGGGGAACTGCACCTCGAAATTCTCGTTGACCGTATGAAGCGCGAATTCAACGTCGAGGCGACGGTCGGCGCACCGCAGGTGGCGTACCGTGAAGCGATCCGCAAGCCGGTCGAGCAGGAAGGCAAGTTCGTCAAGCAGTCCGGTGGTCGCGGCCAGTTCGGTCACGTGTGGATCAAGCTCGAGCCGAACGAAACCGGCAAGGGCTACGAGTTCATCGACGCGATCAAGGGCGGTGTCGTCCCGCGCGAGTACATTCCGGCGGTCGACAAGGGCCTCCAGGAAACGCTGCCGAACGGCGTGCTGGCCGGCTTCCCGGTCGTCGACGTCAAGGTCACGCTGTTCGACGGTTCGTATCACGACGTGGATTCGAACGAAAACGCGTTCAAGATGGCCGCTTCGATGGCGTTCAAGGACGCGATGCGCAAGGCGAGCCCGGTGCTGCTCGAGCCGATGATGGCAGTGGTCGTCGAAACTCCCGAGGACTACATGGGCAACGTCATGGGCGACCTCTCCGGTCGTCGCGGCATCGTGCAGGGCATGGACGATCTGCCCGGGGGCATGAAAGAAGTCAAGGCCGAAGTGCCGCTCGCCGAGATGTTCGGCTACGCGACGCAGCTGCGGTCGTTGACGCAGGGTCGCGCGACGTACTCGATGGAATTCAAGCACTATTCCGAGGCGCCGAAGAGCGTGGCGGAAGCGGTGATCAACAATCGCAAGTAATCAACGAACCGAAGCGAGGAATTGAGCAATGGCGAAAGGCAAGTTTGAGCGGACGAAACCGCACGTAAACGTCGGGACGATCGGTCACGTCGACCACGGCAAGACCACCCTGACGGCGGCGATCACGACGATCCTGTCGAAGAAGTTCGGCGGCGAGGCGAAAGCCTACGACCAGATCGACGCGGCGCCCGAAGAGAAGGCGCGCGGCATCACGATCAACACCGCTCACGTCGAGTACGAGACGGCCAACCGTCACTACGCGCACGTCGACTGCCCGGGTCACGCCGACTACGTGAAGAACATGATCACCGGTGCGGCGCAGATGGACGGCGCGATCCTGGTGTGCTCGGCCGCGGACGGCCCGATGCCGCAGACGCGCGAGCACATCCTGCTCGCGCGCCAGGTCGGCGTGCCGTACATCATCGTGTTCCTCAACAAGTGCGACATGGTCGACGACGAAGAGCTGCTCGAGCTCGTCGAGATGGAAGTGCGCGAGCTGCTGTCGAAGTACGACTTCCCGGGCGACGATGTGCCGATCGTCAAGGGCAGCGCGCTCAAGGCGCTCGAAGGCGACCAGAGCGACATCGGCGAGCCGGCGATCTTCCGCCTGGCCGAAGCGCTCGACAGCTACATCCCGACCCCGGAGCGCGCGATCGACCGCCCGTTCCTGCTGCCGATCGAAGACGTGTTCTCGATCTCGGGTCGCGGCACCGTCGTGACCGGCCGCGTCGAGCGCGGCATCGTCAAAGTCGGCGAGGAAGTCGAGATCGTCGGCATCAAGGCGACCGTCAAGACCACCTGCACCGGCGTCGAGATGTTCCGCAAGCTGCTCGATCAGGGCCAGGCGGGCGACAACGTCGGCGTGCTGCTGCGTGGCACCAAGCGCGAGGACGTCGAGCGCGGCCAGGTGCTGTGCAAGCCCGGTTCGATCAAGCCGCACACCCACTTCACCGGCGAAGTGTACGTGCTGTCGAAGGAAGAGGGCGGGCGCCACACGCCGTTCTTCAACAACTATCGGCCGCAGTTCTACTTCCGCACCACCGACGTGACCGGTTCGATCGAGCTGCCCGAAGGCACCGAGATGGTGATGCCGGGCGACAACGTGTCGATCACCGTCAAGCTAATGGCGCCGATCGCGATGGAAGAAGGCCTGCGGTTCGCGATCCGCGAAGGCGGCCGTACCGTCGGCGCCGGCGTCGTCGCCAAGATCATCGAGTAATTGCTCGTCTCCGCCTGGGGCTCATTGCCCCGGGTTTTCGCTCTTTCAGGATTTCATCCATGCAAAACCAGAAGATTCGCATCCGTTTGAAGGCGTTCGACTACCGGCTGATCGATCAGTCCGCCCTCGAGATCGTCGATACCGCCAAGCGCACGGGTGCGGTGGTCCGCGGCCCCGTGCCGTTGCCGACCCGTATCGAGCGTTTCGACCTGCTGCGTTCGCCGCACGTCAACAAAGCGTCGCGGGACCAGTTCGAGATCCGCACCCACCAGCGCCTGATGGACATCATCGATCCGACCGACAAGACGGTCGATGCGCTGATGAAGCTGGATCTCCCCGCCGGGGTTGATGTCGAGATCAAGTTGCAGTAAGCCGCTCTAGTTGCGGAGCTTTGCGAAAGGCCGGTATAATCCGGCCTTTGCGCCTTTGGGCGCAATTTACGTGATAGGGCCCGGTCAATCGTAACCGGGGACAGGAGAAGAAGATGAGTCTAGGCCTTGTGGGACGCAAGGTTGGCATGACTCGCATCTTCGCCGAGGACGGCAGGAGTGTCCCGGTGACGGTGCTTGACGTGTCCAACAATCGTGTGACCCAAATCAAGACGCCTGAAAACGACGGTTATGCCGCCGTGCAGGTGACTTTCGGCAAACGCCGCGCAAGTCGGGTTGGAAAGCCCCTTGCCGGGCACCTTGCCAAGGCCGGCGTCGAAGCCGGTCACATGCTCAAGGAATTCCGTGTCGAAACCGAGCAGGTTGCTGGCTTCAAGGCCGGGGATGTCGTCGGTGTCGACCTCTTTGCGGTCGGGCAGAAGGTGGATGTCACCGGCACGTCGATCGGCAAGGGTTTTTCCGGGGTGATCAAGCGGCACAACTTCTCGTCGAACCGCGCGTCGCACGGCAACTCCGTGTCGCATAACGCGCCGGGCTCGATCGGCATGGCTCAGGATCCGGGTCGGGTCTTTCCCGGCAAGCGGATGGCCGGACAGTACGGCAACACCACGTGCACCACTCAGAGTCTCGAAGTGGTCCGTGTCGATGTCGAGCGTCAGTTGCTCCTGGTAAAGGGGGCGGTACCCGGCTCGAAGGGCGGCGACGTGATCGTCCGTCCGGCGGTCAAGGCCCGTGGCTGAGCGAGGGCGTAATGGAACTTAAATTATTGAATGATCAGGGCGGGCAGGCGGCAACGCTGCAGGCCTCTGATGCGCTGTTCGGGCGCGATTACAACGAAGCCCTGATCCATCAGGTCGTCGTGGCGTACATGGCCAATGCCCGCTCGGGCAACCGCGCGCAGAAAGGTCGTGCGGAAGTTTCCAAGTCGACGCGCAAGCCGTGGCGCCAGAAAGGCACCGGCCGCGCTCGTGCCGGTATGGCGTCGAGCCCGCTGTGGCGCGGAGGCGGCCGGATTTTCCCGAATTCGCCTGAAGACAACTTTTCGCAGAAGCTGAACCGCAAGATGTACCGCGCCGGTGTCGCGTCGATTCTTTCGCAGCTCGCGCGTGAAGGCCGCCTGGCAGTCGTCGAGAACTTCAGCGTCGAGGCGCCGAAGACGCGCCTGCTGTCACAGAAGCTCAAAGGCATGGGGCTCGATTCGGTGCTGGTCATTACCGATGAGTTCGATGAAAACCTGTTCCTGTCGTCACGGAACCTGCACAAGGTGCTGGTTCTCGAGGTCAGCGAGACGGATCCGGTGTCGCTTGTGCACTACGACCGGGTCATCGTGACCAAGGGTGCGCTGGCCAAGATGGAGGAGGCCTGGCAATGAGCGGATTTAGCCAAGAGCGTCTGATGCAGGTGCTGCTCGCGCCCCAGATCTCCGAAAAGGCGACGTATGTCGCCGACAAGAACGAGCAGGTTGTGTTCAAGGTTGCGTCGACCGCGACCAAGCCCGAAGTCAAGGCGGCTGTCGAATTGCTCTTCAAGGTTGAAGTGAAGTCGGTGCAGATTGCGAACGTGAAAGGCAAGGTCAAGCGTTTCGGCAAGATGACCGGCCGCCGCAAGGACTGGAAGAAGGCGTTCGTTTGCCTCAAGCCGGGCCAGGAAATCAACTTCGCGGCCGGGGAGTGAGGAATCATGGCACTGGTAAAACTTAAGCCTACGTCTGCCGGCCGTCGCGCGATGGTCAAGGTCGTCAATGCGGATCTCTACAAGGGACGTCCGCATGCCGCGCTGGTCGAGAAGCAGTCGAAGAACGCCGGCCGCAACAACAGCGGCCGCATCACCGTCCGCCATCAGGGCGGCGGGCACAAGCAGCATTACCGTCTGGTGGATTTTCGTCGCAACAAAGACGGCATCGCCGCACGCGTCGAACGCGTCGAGTACGACCCGAACCGTTCCGCGAACATTGCGCTGATCTGCTACGCCGACGGCGAACGCGCCTACATCATCGCGCCGAAGGGGCTCGAAGTGGGACAGACGGTCCTTAGCGGGCCGGAAGCGCCGATCAAGGCAGGCAACGTGCTGCCGATCCGGAATATTCCAGTCGGTTCGACGATCCACTGCGTCGAGCTGATGCCGGGCAAGGGGGCGCAGATCGCGCGTGCCGCCGGTACGTCGGTGCAGCTGCTCGCTCGCGAAGGCGCGTATGCCCAGCTCCGGCTGCGCTCTGGCGAAGTTCGTCGCGTGCACGTCGAGTGCCGTGCCGCCATCGGCGTGGTTGGAAACGAAGAGCACGGCCTGCGCAAGATCGGCAAGGCGGGTGCGAACCGCTGGCGCGGTATTCGTCCGACCGTGCGCGGCGTGGCGATGAACCCGGTCGATCACCCGCACGGCGGCGGTGAAGGCCGCACCGGCGAAGGTGGTGTGCCGCGCAGTCCGTGGGGACAGCCTGCCAAGGGCTACCGCACGCGCAGCAACAAGCGCACCGACACGATGATCGTGCAGCGTCGTCACAAGCGTTAAGGGGTAACAAATGGCACGTTCTATTAAAAAAGGCCCGTTTGTCGACGCGCACCTGCTCAAGAAGGTCGACGCCGTGCGGGCGAGCAACGACAAGCGTCCGATCAAGACCTGGTCCCGTCGCTCGACGGTGTTGCCGGACTTCGTCGGCCTGACGATTGCGGTCCATAACGGTCGCCAGCATGTTCCGGTCTTCGTGTCGGAAAACATGGTCGGCCACAAGCTCGGCGAGTTTGCCCTGACCCGTACCTTCAAGGGTCACGCGGCGAGCAAGAAGGCGAAGAGGTAAGGAGTCATCATGGAAACCAGAGCAATTCTCCGCGGCGTTCGCCTGTCTGCCCAGAAGGGGCGGCTGGTGGCGGACCAGGTGCGGGGCAGGCCGGTTGATCAGGCACTCAACATCCTCGCCTTCTCGCCGAAAAAGGGCGCGCAGATCATCCGCAAAGTGGTGGAGTCGGCGATCGCCAACGCAGAACACAACGATGGCGCAGATATCGACACCCTCAAGGTCAAGACGATCTACGTCGAGGAAGGCATGTCGCTGAAGCGCTTCGCGGCGCGGGCAAAAGGACGCGGGGCCCGCATTCTCAAGCCGACCTGCCACATCTACGTGACCGTCGGGGAATAAGGGGTACATATGGGTCAGAAAATTCATCCGACCGGGTTCCGCCTTGCGGTCACTCGCGACTGGAGTTCCCGTTGGTTCGCCTCGAGCGGCGATTACTCGAGAATGTTGCACGAGGACCTGAAGGTCCGCGATTTTCTCAAGAAGCGTCTTGCTCACGCCTCGGTGGGGCGCATCGTCATCGAGCGCCCGGCGAAGAACGCACGCATCACCCTTTTCAGCGCGCGTCCCGGTGTCGTCATCGGCAAGAAGGGTGAGGACATCGAGCTCCTGAAGCGCGAGCTTCAGAAGATCATGGGTGTGCCAGTGCACGTCAATATCGAAGAAGTGCGCAAGCCGGAAATCGATGCCAAGCTGATCGCCGATTCGATCGCCCAGCAGCTCGAAAAGCGGATCATGTTCCGTCGCGCGATGAAGCGCGCGATGCAGAACGCAATGCGGCTCGGTGCGCAGGGCATCAAGATCATGAGCGCCGGTCGCCTGAACGGTGCGGAAATTGCGCGTACCGAGTGGTACCGCGAAGGCCGCGTTCCGCTGCATACGCTGCGTGCCGATATCGACTATGGCGTGTCCGAAGCGAAGACCACGTACGGCATCATCGGTATCAAGGTGTGGGTGTACAAGGGTGAGATGCTCGGGCGCAACGAGCGGCCTGCGGTCGTCGAGAACGAGAACGAGGCTCGTCGCGGTCGCCGCGCGCCTCGCAATGATGCCGGTGACAACCGCGGCGCCAAGCGCCCCGCACGTCGCACCGGTGCCGAACAAACGGGAGCTGGCGACAAGGCCGGCACCCGGACCAGGAAAGCGGGAGTAGACGATGCTGCAGCCGTCGAGAAGGAAGTATCGTAAGGAGCAGAAGGGCCGGAACACCGGGGTCGCGACGCGCGGCGCCAAGGTCAGCTTCGGCGAGTTCGGGCTCAAGGCGATCGGCCGCGGTCGTCTGACCGCCCGTCAGATCGAGTCCGCACGGCGGGCAATGACCCGGCACATCAAGCGGGGTGGGCGCATCTGGATCCGGATTTTCCCGGACAAGCCGATCTCGAAGAAGCCGGCTGAGGTGCGGATGGGTAACGGCAAGGGGAACCCGGAATACTGGGTCGCCGAGATTCAGCCCGGCAAGGTGTTGTATGAGATGGACGGTGTCGACGAGACGCTCGCCCGCGAAGCGTTCCGGCTTGCCGCTGCGAAGCTTCCGCTCGAGACGGTCTTTGTTCATCGTCAGATGGGGTGAGCATGAAAGCGAGTGAACTCCGCGCGAAAAGCGCCGGTGAATTGAATCAAGAATTGCTCGAACTGCTGAAAGCGCAATTTTCGTTGCGCATGCAACTTGCGACTCAGCAGCTCGGCAATACGAGCCAACTCGGGAAAGTGCGCCGCGACATCGCGCGCGTCCGTACTCTCCTGCGGGAAAAGGCGGTGCAGAAATGACCGAGCAAGTCGAAAAAGTCAGGCGCGCGCTGGTCGGACGTGTAGTCAGCGACAAGATGCAGAACACCGTGACCGTTCTCGTCGAGCGCCGTGTGAAGCACGAGCTCTACGGCAAGGTGATCACGCGGTCCGCGAAATATCACGCGCATGTCGAAGATGGCGGCGCTGCGGCGGGCGATCTGGTGGAAATCGAGGAATGCCGTCCGATTTCAAAAACCAAATCGTGGCGTGTGGCCAAGGTGCTCGAGAAGGCTCGGATCATCTGACTGTAAGGTAGGTCTTCGGACAGCTTGGCAATACCACGCCAAGCTGTTATAGTTTTTATCTTTGCTTTTCGCTCTTCGGGGCTTTCTACCCGTACGGGTTCCAAGACTGACCGCTGTAGCGGGGCAAGTTGGAGATAAATTCATGATTCAAATGCAGTCCAGGCTGGACGTTGCCGACAATACCGGCGCGCGTTCAGTGATGTGCATCAAGGTCCTTGGTGGTTCGAAGCGCCGCTACGCGAGTATCGGCGACATCATCAAGGTCACCATCAAGGATGCCGCGCCCCGCGGGCGCGTGAAAAAGGGCGATATCTACAGCGCCGTCGTCGTGCGTACCGCCAAGGGCGTGCGTCGTCCCGACGGTTCGCTCGTCAAGTTCGATGGCAATGCGGCAGTACTGCTCAACAACAAGCTCGAGCCGATCGGCACGCGCATCTTCGGGCCAGTGACGCGCGAGTTGCGCACCGAGCGGTTCATGAAGATTGTTTCGCTCGCGCCTGAAGTGCTCTAAGGAGGGCGTGAGATGAACAAGATCCGCAAGGGTGATGAAGTG
This sequence comes from Aromatoleum buckelii, assembly GCF_012910785.2. Taxonomy (GTDB): domain Bacteria; phylum Pseudomonadota; class Gammaproteobacteria; order Burkholderiales; family Rhodocyclaceae; genus Aromatoleum; species Aromatoleum buckelii. The sequence goes on from NZ_WTVH02000008.1 coordinate 729,136, forward strand.
GTGGTTCTGGCTGGCAAGGATCGCGGTCGTCGCGGCGTCGTGCTGAGTCGCGTCGATGACGAGCGGCTGGTCGTCGAAGGCGTGAATCGGGTCAAGAAGCACGTGCGTCCGAACCCGCTCAAGGGTGAAGTGGGCGGCATCGTCGAGAAAGAGATGCCTCTGCATGTTTCCAACGTCGCATTGTTCAATCCTGCGGCCCAAAAGGGCGATCGCGTGGGAATCCGGGTGCTTGAGGATGGGCGCAAGGTGCGCTTCTTCAAGTCGAATGGCGAACTGGTGGACGCGTAAGGAGTGGCAATGGCGCGCTTGCAGGAATTCTACAAAGAAACGGTGGCTCCGGACTTGCTCAAGCAGTTCGGATACAAATCCGTGATGGAAGTGCCGCGCATCACCAAGATCACCCTGAACATGGGTGTCGGTGAAGCTGTCGGCGACAAGAAGATTCTCGAACACGCGGTTGGCGACATGGTCAAGATCGCCGGGCAGAAGCCGGTGGTGACGAAAGCTCGCAAGTCGATCGCAGGCTTCAAGATTCGTGACGGTTACCCGATCGGCTGCATGGTGACGTTGCGTGGCGCAAAGATGTTCGAGTTCCTCGATCGCCTGGTGACGGTGGCGATGCCGCGAATTCGCGACTTTCGCGGCATTGGCGGCAAGGGTTTCGACGGTCGTGGCAACTACAACCTCGGCGTCAAGGAACAGATCATTTTCCCCGAAATCGAGTACGACAAGATCGATGCCCTTCGGGGGATGAACATCAGCATCACGACGACCGCCAAGAGCGATCAGGAAGCTCGGGCCCTGCTCGTCGCGTTCAAGTTCCCGTTCAAGAATTGAGGAAGTTATGGCGAAACTGTCCCTGATCAATCGAGAAGAGAAGCGCCGCAAGACGGTCGAGAAATTCGCCGCCAAGCGGACCGCGCTGATCGCTCAGATCAACGATTTCAAGCTGCCGGAAGAGGAGCGCATGGCTGCTCGCCTGAAGCTGCAGCAGTTGCCGCGCAATGCAAGTCCGGTTCGGAAGCGTAATCGCTGTGCCTTGACCGGGCGTCCGCGCGGTGTGTTCCGCAAATTTGGATTGTCCCGTAACAAGCTGCGCGACCTGGCGTTCCGCGGCGAGGTGCCCGGCATGACCAAGGCGAGCTGGTAAGGAGATTATCGTATGAGTATGTCCGATCCTATCGCCGACATGCTGACCCGTATCCGTAACGGTCAGCAGGCTCAGAAAGTGAGCGTGTCGATGCCTTGCTCGAAGCTGAAGGTCGCGATCGCGAAAGTCCTGCAGGACGAAGGCTATATCGACGGCTATTCCATTCGCGAAGCGGGTGGCAAGCCGGAACTCGATGTTGCTCTCAAGTACTACGCCGGCCGTCCGGTCATCGAACGGATCGAGCGCGTCAGCCGCCCCGGTCTGCGCGTGTACAAGGGCAGCGGCGATCTTCCCCGTGTCATGAACGGGCTGGGTGTCGCGATCGTGTCGACCCCGCGCGGCGTCATGACGGACCGCGCGGCGCGAGCCGGACGGGTCGGCGGCGAAGTCATTTGTTACGTCGCATAAGGGGGGATCATGTCTCGTGTAGCTAAGAATCCGGTGGCAATCCCCCAAGGCGTCGAGATCACGGTCGGGGCCGACGAAGTCTCCGTCAAGGGACCGCTGGGGGCCGTGAAGCAATACATCGGCAATGCGGTGACCCTCGAACGCGATGGTGATGCGCTGGTGTGCAAGGCACGCGAAGGCGTTGCAAATAGCCGCGCGATGTCCGGCACGGTGCGCGCCCTCGTCAACAACATGGTGACCGGGGTGACGAAAGGCTTCGAGCGCAAGCTCACGCTGGTCGGCGTCGGCTATCGGGCCCAGGCGCAGGGCGACAAGCTCAACCTGACGCTCGGTTTCTCCCATCCGGTGGTGCATCAGATGCCGGCCGGCGTGAAAGTGGAAACTCCGACTCAGACCGAGATCGTCATCAAGGGCATCGACAAGCAGCAGGTCGGTCAGGTCGCAGCCGAGGTGCGTGCATACCGCGAACCCGAGCCGTACAAGGGCAAGGGCGTCCGTTATTCGGACGAAGTGGTTGTGCTTAAGGAAACCAAGAAGAAGTAAGGGCGGTTCGTCATGAACAAGAAAGAAGTTCGTCTGCGTCGTGCTCGTAAAACCCGAGCCAAAATCGCGGAGCTGAAGTCGGTGCGCCTAACCGTGTTCCGGACCAACTCCCATATCTACGCCCAAGTCATCGACGGTAGCGGTTCGCGGGTGTTGGCGGCGGCATCGACCGTCGAGGCCGACGTGCGCTCGCAGCTGCCGAACGGCGGCAACAAGCAGGCCGCGCAAGTCGTCGGCAAGCTCATCGCCGAGCGGGCGAAGGCCGCCGGGATCGAAGCGGTGGCGTTCGACCGTGCCGGCTTCCAGTATCACGGTCGCGTCAAGGCGCTGGCCGAGGCCGCCCGCGAAGGCGGACTCAAGTTCTAAGCGAGGTTTCGAATGGCTAAGCAACAAAGCAAGCGACCGCAAGCGGCGGATGAGCGCGACGACGGCCTGCGGGAGAAAATGGTCGCGATCAATCGCGTGACCAAGGTCGTCAAGGGCGGCCGGATCCTCGGTTTTGCGGCGCTTACGGTTGTCGGTGATGGCGACGGCGGCGTCGGAATGGGCAAGGGCAAGTCGCGCGAAGTGCCGGTGGCCGTGCAGAAGGCGATGGACGAAGCGCGTCGCAAGCTCAAGAAGATTTCGCTCAAGAACGGTACGTTGCAGCACTCGGTCGTGGGCAAGCACGGCGCGGCCTCCGTGCTGATGCAGCCGGCCCCGAGCGGCACCGGCATCATCGCGGGCGGTCCGATGCGGGCGGTGTTCGAAGTGATGGGCGTCACCGACGTGACTTGCAAGTGCCTCGGCTCCGCCAATCCTTACAACGTCGTGCGTGCGACGCTCAACGGTCTGCTGGCGATCAATACGCCGGCCGAGATCGCTGCCAAGCGTGGCAAGTCGGTCGAAGAGATCCTGGGGTAAGCGATGTCCGAGAAAACGATCAAGGTCACGCTCGTGAAGAGCGTGATCGGCACCAAGCAGTCGCACCGTGCAACCGTCCGCGGTCTCGGCCTGCGACGCATGAACCACTGTGTCGAACTGCAGGACACGCCTGAAGTTCGCGGCATGGTGAACAAGGTGTCGTATCTGCTGAAGTGTGAGGGTTGATATGCGACTCAATACGATAAAGCCCGGCGCCGGTTCGAAATCGGCAGCCAAGCGTGTCGGCCGCGGCATTGGCAGCGGCTTGGGCAAGACCTGCGGGCGCGGCCACAAGGGCCAGAAGTCCCGTGCCGGCGGCTTTCACAAAGTCGGTTTCGAAGGCGGTCAGATGCCGCTGCAGCGCCGGCTGCCGAAGCGCGGCTTCGTGTCGCTGACGGCTGCGCGCAAAGTCGAGGTGCGCCTGTCGGAACTCGACAAGCTGCCCGTCGACGACATCGATCTGCTGGTACTGATGCAGGCCGGCGTCGTTCCGGCCGATGCGCTGTCCGCAAAAGTCGTGCTGTCGGGGACGATCGGACGCAAGATCACGCTGCGCGGCGTCGGCGCGACCAAAGGCGCGCTGGCGGCGATCGAAGCTGCCGGCGGGTCGGTAGCGACCGCCTAAACCAAGGGAAAGCGAAGTGGCCAATCCTGCTGCCACGCTGGGGGCGTCCGGGCGTTTCGGGGATCTGAAACGCCGTGTCCTGTTCCTGCTCGGTGCACTCATCGTGTACCGGATCGGCGCACACATCCCTGTTCCCGGCATCGATCCGGCTCGACTGTCCGAGCTTTTCCAGTCGCAGGCGGGCGGGATCCTCGGCGTGTTCAACCTGTTTTCCGGCGGAGCGCTGTCACGGTTCACGATTTTCGCGCTCGGCATCATGCCGTACATCTCGGCATCGATCATCATGCAGCTGATGACGGTCGCGGTGCCGCAGCTCGAGGCGCTGAAGAAAGAGGGTGAGGCAGGGCGGCGCAAGATCACGCAATACACGCGCTACGGAACGGTGGCGCTGTCCCTCGCGCAGTCGCTCGGCATTGCGATCGCGCTCGAGAGCCAGCCCGGACTGGTGCTCGATCCGGGGCTCATGTTCCGTTTCGTGACCGTCGCGACGCTGGTTACGGGCACGATGTTCCTGATGTGGCTGGGCGAACAGATCACCGAGCGCGGCATCGGCAACGGCATTTCGCTGATCATTTTTGCCGGTATTGCGGCAGGTTTGCCGAGTGCCATCGGCGGGCTGTTCGAACTGGTGCGCACCGGCGCGATGCATCCTTTCACGGCGTTGCTGATCTGTGTGCTGGTGGTGCTGGTCACCGGCTTCGTCGTCTTCGTCGAACGGGGTCAGCGCAAGATCCTGGTGAATTACGCAAAGCGCCAGGTCGGGAACAAGATCTATGGCGGGCAGAGTTCGCATTTGCCGTTGAAGCTCAACATGGCAGGGGTGATCCCGCCGATTTTTGCTTCGAGCATCATCCTGTTTCCGGCGACGCTGGGGCAATGGTTCGGCGCCAGCGAAGGCATGACGTGGCTTCGCGATATCTCCTCGACGCTCGCGCCGGGACAGCCGATCTACGTGATGCTTTATGCAGCGGCCATCATGTTTTTCTGTTTCTTCTACACGGCGCTGGTGTTCAACGCCCGGGAGACGGCAGACAACCTGAAGAAGAGCGGTGCTTTCGTTCCCGGGATTCGGCCCGGCGATCAGACCGCGCGCTATATCGACAAGATCCTTACGCGGCTGACCCTCGTCGGTGCGGTGTACATCACTCTGGTGTGCCTGCTGCCCGAGTTCCTGATCCTTCGCTGGAATGTTCCGTTCTACTTCGGCGGGACCTCGTTGCTGATCATCGTCGTCGTGACGATGGATTTCATGACGCAGGTACAGGCTTACGTGATGTCCCATCAATATGAGAGTTTGCTGAAGAAGGCGAACTTCAAGGGTGCGGGCCTTCCTACCCGGTAACTCATGGCGAGGGGGCGTAATCGAGAGATGCAGGGCGAGGTGAACGAGAACCTGCCCGACGCAATGTTCCGCGTCCGGCTCGAGAACGGACAGGTGATTCTCGGACACATCTAGGGAAGAACGTGGCGGCACTGCATCCGCGTTCTTCCCGGCGACAAGGTCACTGTGCAACTGACGCCCTACGACCTGACGAAGGCCCGGATCGTTTTCCGGACCAGGTAATCAAGAAACTGGAGTAACAAAATGAGAGTTCAGGCTTCGGTAAAGCGGCTCTGCCGCAACTGCAAAATCGTGCGTCGTAAAGGCGTGGTTCGCGTGATCTGCACCGACCCGCGTCACAAGCAGCGCCAGGGTTGATTCTCTGGCGTTCACGTATTATTATTTAATGTTTCGCTTTTTGGGGTAATCGAATGGCCCGTATTGCTGGGGTAAACATTCCCAACCACAAGCATGCCGAGATCGCGCTGACCGCCATCTATGGAATTGGCCGTTCGCGTGCTCAGAAGATTTGCGATGCTGCCAGCGTCGTGCGTTCCGTCAAGATGAAGGATCTCACCGAATCCGACATGGAACGGCTGCGTGACGAAGTGGCGAAATTCATCGTCGAGGGTGATCTTCGTCGCGAGACGACGATGAACATCAAGCGCCTGATGGATCTCGGTTGCTATCGTGGTGTTCGTCATCGTCGCGGCCTGCCGCTTCGTGGCCAGCGCACCCGCACCAATGCGCGTACCCGGAAAGGGCCGCGCAAGGCAATCGCCGGCAAGAAGTGATAGGAATAGATAATGGCTAAAACTGCGGCGAAAGTTCGCAAGAAGGTCAAGAAGAACGTCGCCGAGGGTATCGCCCACGTGCACGCGAGCTTCAACAACACGATCATCACTATCACCGACCGTCAGGGCAATGCGTTGTCCTGGGCGACCTCGGGTGGTGCCGGCTTCAAGGGCTCGCGGAAGAGCACCCCGTTTGCCGCCCAGGTCGCGGCCGAAGCTGCCGGCAAAGCTGCACAGGAATGTGGCGTCAAGAATCTGGAAGTCCGCATCAAGGGCCCGGGGCCCGGGCGCGAATCCGCTGTCCGCGCGCTCAATGCGCTCGGCATGAAGATCTCCAGCATTACCGACATCACGCCGATCCCGCATAACGGCTGCCGTCCGCCGAAAAAGCGCCGCATCTGACAAGGAGTGTAACGTGGCTCGTAATCTGGATCCCAAGTGCCGTCAGTGCCGTCGCGAGGGCGAAAAGCTGTTTCTGAAGGCCGAGAAGTGCTTCACCGATAAATGCGCCATCGAGCGCCGTGCGTATGCGCCCGGCCAGCACGGCCAGCGTTCCGGTCAACGGATGTCCGGCTACGGCGTGCAGTTGCGCGAAAAGCAGAAGATCCGTCGCCTGTACGGCGTGCTCGAAGCGCAGTTCCGCAAAGTCTATGCCGAGGCCGAGCGCCGTCGTGGCCAGACCGGCGAGAACCTGCTGCAACTGCTCGAAGGACGCCTGGACTCGGTCGTCTATCGCATGGGCTTTGGCGGTTCGCGTGCCGAATCGCGCCAGCTCGTGCGGCACAACGGCATCCTCGTGAACGGCAAGCGGGTGAACATCCCGTCGTATGTCGTTCGTCCGGGCGAAGTCGTCGAACTCACCGAAGGGTCGCGCGCTCAGCTGCGCGTCAAGGCCGCGCTCGAAGCAGCTGCTTCCCGTGGTTTCCCGGAATGGCTGGAGGTCGATGCGAAGGCTGGCAAGGGCACCTTCAAGGCATATCCGCAGCGCGCTGAATTGCCGCCGACGATCAATGAAGGCCTGGTCGTCGAACTGTATTCCCGCTAACGGGTTCGCCTGAAGAATCAAAGATCCGAGGAACTGCTGATGCAAAGCAATTCGCTGCTGAAACCCCGCATCATCGACGTCCAGAGTGTGTCGCCGGTCCAGGCCCGCGTCACGATGGAGCCGTTCGAACGCGGTTTCGGCCATACCCTGGGGAATGCGCTGCGGCGCATTCTCCTGTCCTCGTTGCCGGGCTATGCCCCGACCGAAGTGTCCATCGAAGGCGTGCTGCATGAGTATTCCACTCTTGACGGCGTGCGCGAGGACATCGTCGATCTGCTATTGAACCTCAAGGGTGTGGTGCTCAAGCTCCACAGCCGCAGCGAGGCGACGCTGCGCCTGGCGAAGTCAGGCGATGGTGTGGTCACCGCGCGCGACATCGAGGTTGGGCACGACGTGGAAATCATCAACCCGGATCATGTGATTGCGCACCTCGCGCCGGGCGGAAAGCTCGACATGCAGATCAAGGTCGAGGAAGGCCGCGGTTACGTGCCGGGCAACGTCCGTCCGGCTGCCGGCGACACCAAGACCATCGGCCGCGTCGTGCTCGACGCGTCCTTCAGCCCGGTGCGGCGCGTGAGTTACCTGGTCGAGAGCGCCCGGGTGGAACAGCGCACCGACCTCGACCGGCTGGTGATCGACATCGAAACGAACGGCGCAGTGGACCCCGAGGAGGCCATCCGCTACGCGGCACGCGTCCTAATGGATCAGCTGTCGGTGTTTGCCGATCTCGAAGGCACCGCACCGGTCGTCGAACAGTCCGCTGCGCAGACGATCGACCCGGTGCTGCTGCGCCCGGTGGATGATCTGGAGTTGACGGTTCGGTCGGCCAACTGCCTGAAGGCGGAGAACATTTACTACATCGGCGACCTGATCCAGCGCACTGAGACGGAGTTGCTGAAGACGCCGAATCTGGGCCGCAAGTCGCTGAATGAAATCAAGGAAGTGTTGGCCTCCCGTGGGCTGACTCTCGGGATGAAACTGGAAAACTGGCCGCCGGCCGGGCTCGAAAAGCTCGGTTGAGGCGTGTCAGTGGAGTGAGGAAGAAAAATGCGTCACCGCAACGGTCTTCGCAAACTTAATCGTACCAGCAGCCACCGCCAGGCGATGTTTCGCAACATGGCCAACTCGCTGCTGCGTCACGAAGTCATCAAGACGACTCTGCCCAAGGCCAAGGAATTGCGCCGCGTGGTCGAGCCGCTGATCACCCTCGGCAAGAAGCCGAGCCTGTCGAATCGGCGTCTGGCATTCAACCGGATGCGCGACCGCGAGATGGTGGTCAAGCTGTTCGACGTGCTGGGTCCGCGCTTTGCCGAGCGTAACGGCGGCTATCTGCGCATCCTGAAGTTCGGTTTCCGCGACGGCGACAATGCGCCGATGGCGTTGATCGAACTGCTCGACCGCCCGGATGAAGGCGAGGAAGGGGCGAATGTCAGCGAGGCGGCCGCGGCCTGAATCGGGTCGCCGTAACGTTTCGCATATGAATGGGCCGGGAAACCGGCCCGTTTTTTTTCCTCGGCCCCGTTCCTCGAGTCGGCAGCGGGAAAGTCGGTTCGGATTCCCGTTCGCCGGGCTGCGAAAGCGCCGCGATCGGTCCGGATCGCTCGGGAACCGCTCCGCAACTCGTTCCGGGGCTTTGGAAGACAGGACAGGAGAAGGCGATGGGCTTGGTGCTGGTGACCGGCGGGGCGGGATATATCGGCTCCCACACTTGCGTGGAATTGCTCCAGAGTGGCCATGACGTCGTGGTCGTCGACAACCTGTGCAACAGCAAGCCCGAGGCGCTCGCGAGGGTCGAGCAGATCGCCGGGCGCAGGCTCGCGGGATTCCACGAGCTCGATGTCCGCGAACCCGGCGGCCTGAAAGCCGTTTTCGGCGCTTACCGGGTCGATGCGGTGATCCATTTCGCCGCCCTGAAAGCGGTCGGGGAATCGGTGCGCGAGCCGCTCGAGTACTACGACAACAACGTCGGCGGGACGATCGCGCTGACGCGGGCGATGGCCGAAGCGGGTGTGCGCCGGCTCGTGTTCAGCTCCTCGGCGACGGTGTACGGCGATCCGCACAGCGTGCCGATCGCGGAAAACGCCCCCGCTGCGCCGACCAATCCGTACGGCCGGACGAAGTGGATGACCGAGCAGGTGCTGTCGGACCTCGCCGCGTCCGATCCGCGCTGGCAGGTGGTGCTGCTGCGCTACTTCAACCCGGTCGGCGCCCACCGCAGCGGTCGGATCGGGGAAGATCCCAATGGAATCCCGAACAATCTGATGCCGTACATCAGCCAGGTCGCGGTGGGACGCCTGCCGCAACTGCAGGTGTTCGGCGGCGATTACGCGACGCCGGACGGGACCGGTGTTCGCGACTACATCCACGTCGTGGATCTCGCGCGCGGCCACGTGCAGGCGGTCGAGCGCCTCGCAGGGCTGCCCGGCGTGACGTGCCTGAATCTCGGTACCGGACGCGGATACAGCGTGCTCGAAGTCGTTCGCAGCTTCGAGGCTGCGTCCGGTCGATCGGTCCCGTACTGCATCGTCGACCGTCGTCCTGGCGACATCGCCGCGTGCTGGGCGGATGCCGGCCGCGCGGAAAAAGTGCTGGGCTGGCGGCCGGAGCACGACCTCGACGCGATGTGCCGGGATGCCTGGCACTGGCAGACGAGCAATCCGGAAGGCTACCCGGGCTGACGGCAAAGAGGTGGGGGCGATGCGCAACGCGCGCCGTCGTCGCGGCCCCACACGATCGGTCGGCGGCGGCGCTTCACAACCGGCCTGTCACGAACTGGAGTGCGCGGCAATCCCCGACGCGGCCGGGCGCGCCTCGTCCCGTGCCATCGCGTTCTTCAGATAGCGGCCGGTGTGACTTGCCGGGTGGGCAGCGACGGTTTCGGGAGGGGCGCTGCAAAGGATTTCGCCGCCGCGCCCGCCCCCTTCGGGGCCGAGGTCGATCAGCCAGTCCGCAGTCTTGATGACATCGAGGTTGTGCTCGATGACGACGACAGTGTTGCCGTGATCGCGCAGGCGGTGCAGCACGCCGAGCAGCAGCTCGATGTCGCGAAAATGCAGGCCGGTCGTCGGCTCGTCGAGGATGTAGAGGGTACGGCCGGTGTCGCGTTTCGACAGCTCGAGCGCGAGCTTGACCCGCTGCGCTTCCCCGCCGGAAAGCGTCGTCGCGCTCTGGCCGAGGCGAATGTAGCCGAGGCCGACGTCCACGAGCGTTTCGAGTTTGCGCGCGACGGCCGGAACGGCCCGGAAGAATTCCAGCGCGTTTTCGACCGTCATGTCGAGCACGTCGAAGACCGTCTTGCCCTTGTAGCGGATCTCCAGCGTTTCACGGTTGTAGCGCTTGCCGTGGCAGACGTCGCACGGCACGTACATGTCGGGCAGGAAGTGCATCTCGACCTTGATCAGCCCGTCGCCTTGGCAGGCTTCGCAGCGCCCCCCCTTGACGTTGAACGAGAAGCGTCCAGGGCCGTAGCCGCGCGCGCGCGCTTCGGGCACGCCGGCGAAGAGTTCGCGCACGGGAGTCAGCAAGCCGGTGTACGTTGCCGGATTCGAGCGCGGCGTCCGGCCGATCGGCGACTGGTCGACGTTGATGACCTTGTCGAAGAACTCCAGCCCCTCGACCGATGTGTAGGGCGCGGGCTCGGTGTTCGATCCGTAAAGATGCTTCGCCGCGATCGCATACAGCGTGTCGTTGATCAGCGTCGATTTGCCCGAGCCTGAAACGCCCGTCACGCACGTGAGCAGGCCGACCGGCAGTTCCAGGGCGACGTCCTTGAGGTTGTTCCCGCTGCAGCCGCGAAGCGTGAGCATGCGCTCCGGATCGGGCGCGGTGCGCCGTCGCGGGCTCGGGATGGCAAGGCGTCCCGCGAGGTACGCGCCGGTCAATGACGTCTCGCTGGCGAGGATTTCCGCCGGCGTGCCCCGGGCGACGATTTCGCCACCATGCACGCCGGCGCCCGGGCCCATGTCGACGACGTAGTCAGCCGAGCGGATCGCATCCTCGTCATGCTCGACGACGATCACCGTGTTGCCGAGGTCGCGAAGCTGGCGCAGCGTGCCGAGCAGGCGGTCGTTGTCACGCTGGTGCAGGCCGATCGACGGCTCGTCGAGCACGTACATGACGCCAGTCAGGCCCGAACCGATCTGGCTCGCGAGGCGGATGCGCTGGGCCTCGCCGCCCGACAGCGTGTCGGCCGAGCGATCGAGCGACAGGTAGTCGAGCCCGACGTTGATCAGGAAGCTCAGGCGGTCCGAGATTTCCTTGACGATCTTGCCGGCGACGAGTCCGCGGTGGCCGCTCAGCGAAAGCGCGTCGAAAAAGCGCTTGCAGTCGCCGAGCGGCAGCCGTCCGACGGCGTGGATCGGCTGCCCGCCGATCAGCACGTGGCGGGCTTCGGTGCGCAGCCGCGTGCCGCCGCAGCCCGGGCACGGGTGGGTCGCGCGGTACTTGGCGAGCTCCTCGCGCACGGCCGTCGAGTCGGTTTCGCGATAGCGCCGCTCGAGGTTCGGGATGATCCCTTCGAACGAATGTTCCTTCGCGACCATGCGGCCGTTGTCGGAGAGATAGCGGAACGGGATTTTCCGGCGCCCGGAACCGTGCAGCACGACTTCGCGCACCTCTTCGGGCAGCTCGCTGAACGGCGTATCGACGTCGAAACCGTAATGCGCGGCGAGGCTCGCGAGCATCTGGAAGTAGAACTGGTTGCGGCGGTCCCAGCCGCGGATCGCGCCGGCCGACAGCGACAGATCGGGATGCACGACGACGCGGGCGGGATCGAAGAAATCGACCTGGCCCAGACCGTCGCACTTCGGGCACGCGCCAGCGGGATTGTTGAACGAAAACAGGCGGGGTTCGAGCTCGGCGAGCGCGTAGCTGCAGACCGGGCACGCGAAGCGGGCGGAAAACAGGTGCTCGACGCCGCTGTCGATCTCGGTCGCGATCGCGCGACCGTCGGCATGGGTCAGCGCCGTCTCGAAGGATTCGGCGATGCGCCCGCGCTGGTCGGCGCGTACCTTGAGCCGGTCGATGACCACTTCGACCGTGTGGCGCCGGCCTTTCTCGAGCGCGGGCAGGGCGTCGAGTTCGCTGACGACGCCATCGACGCGCACGCGCACGAAACCCTGTGCGCGCAGTTCGGCGAACAGGTCGTGCTGCTCGCCCTTGCGGTATGCGACGACCGGCGCGAGGATCATCAGCCGCGTGTCCTGCGGCAACGCCAGCACGTGATCGACCATCTGCGAGACCGTCTGCGCTTCGAGCGCCTGGTCCGGGTGGTCCGGGCAGTGCGGCGTACCGGCCCGCGCGTACAGCAGGCGCAGGTAGTCGTGGATCTCGGTGACGGTGCCGACCGTCGAACGCGGATTGTGACTCGTCGCTTTCTGCTCGATCGCGATCGCCGGCGAAAGCCCCTCGATCAGGTCGACGTCGGGCTTCTCCATCAGCTGCAGGAACTGCCTCGCATACGCGGAAAGCGACTCGACGTAGCGGCGCTGGCCTTCGGCATACAGCGTGTCGAACGCGAGCGAGGACTTGCCCGACCCCGACAGGCCGGTGATCACGGTCAGCCGGTTGCGTGGCAGGTCGAGGCTGATGTTCTTCAGGTTATGGGTGCGGGCGCCGCGGATGCGGATTTCGTCCATGGGGCGGGGGAATTGCCGGAGGGGGAACGCGCCACTATACGAGAGAACACCGGTCGATCCAAACCGGATGACGGCGAATGCTAGAATCGCCGCTTTGGTCCGCCGCGTCCCCCTAATGTCCCGATTCGAGCACGATTCCATGACTCCCGCGGAGAAGCGGGCCGGCATGAGCCTCGCGGCGATCTTCGCGCTGCGCATGCTCGGCCTGTTCCTGATCCTGCCGGTGTTCGCGGTTCATGCCCACGAGATTCCCGGCGGCGACGATCTGACGCTCGTCGGGCTGGCGATCGGCGCCTACGGGCTGACGCAGGCGTTCCTGCAGATCGCCTACGGCGCCGCATCCGACCGTTTCGGCCGCAAGCCGGTGATCGTGTTCGGCCTGCTGCTGTTCGTCATCGGCAGCGCCGTCGCCGCCTTGGCCGACAGCATCTACATCGTCATCGTCGGCCGGGTCCTGCAGGGCGCCGGCGCGATTTCCGCCGCCGTGACCGCGCTCGCCGCCGACCTCACGCGCGACCAGCACCGCACCAAGGTGATGGCGATGATCGGGTCGAGCATCGGCCTGGTGTTCGCGATTTCGATGGTCGCGGCGCCGCTGCTGTACACGCTGGTCGGCATGAGCGGGATTTTCTGGCTGACCGCGGTGCTGGCCTTCCTTGCGATCGGCGTCGTCGTCTACGTCGTGCCGACCGTGCCGGTCATTCCGCGCGCCCATGGCGGCCGGCTCGTCGATGTCTTGCGCAACGGACAGCTGATGCGGCTGAACGTCGGCGTGTTCGCGCTGCACCTGATCCAGACCGCGATGTGGGTGCTGGTGCCCGCCGCGATCGTCGCCGGCGGCGCATTGCCGCTGCCCGAGCACTGGAAGGTGTATCTTCCCGCGGTGCTGCTGTCGTTCGCGTTGATGGTGCCGGCGGTGATCGTCGCCGAGCGCCGCGGCATGATGAAAGTGATCTTCAATGCGGCGATCGCGCTGCTGGTCGTCGTGCAGCTCGGCCTGTATGTGTTCGGCGACAGCCTGCTGGCGCTCGGCTTGTGGCTGACGCTGTTTTTCGTCGCCTTCAACGTGCTCGAAGCGGTCCTGCCGTCGTGGATATCGAAGATCGCGCCGGCCCACGCGCGGGGCACTGCGCTCGGCGTCTACAACACGCTGCAATCGGTCGGTCTCTTTCTCGGTGGAATGGTCGGCGGCTGGATCGCGCAGAACTACGGACCGTCGGCCGTCAACCTCGCCTGCGGGTTGCTCGCGCTGGTCTGGCTGATGGTGGCAGCGACAATGAACTCGCCTCCGCGCCGTGTCGTGGCGGCGCCGGCGGCACGTTAACCCCTACATGAGGAGAATCGCATGGCATCCCTGAACAAAGTGATCCTGATCGGCAATCTCGGCAAGGATCCCGAAACGCGCTATGCCCCCAGCGGCGATGCGATCTGCAACATCACGGTAGCGACGAGCGAAACCTGGAAGGACAAGGCGACGGGCGAAAAGAAGGAGCAGACCGAATGGCACCGCGTCGTGTTCTTCGGCCGGCTCGCCGAAATCGCGGCCCAGTACCTGCGCAAGGGCAGCCAGATCTACGTGGAAGGCCGGCTGCAGACGCGCAAGTGGCAGGACAAGGAAGGGCAGGACCGCTACACGACCGAGATCCGCGGCGACGAGATGAAGATGCTCGGTTCGCGCCAGGGCACGGGTGATGCATCCTCCGGCCGCCAGTACGACGCGGGCGGCTACGACGCGCCCGCCGCATCGCGCCCGAGCCCGCAACCGGCCGCGCCGAAGGCTCCGACGAAGAGCAGCGGCGGTGGCGCCGGTTTCGGCGATTTCGACGACGACATTCCGTTCTGACGGGGCTTCGGCCGCAGACGTTGTTCCCGGCTGGCTACGTGTTCCTTCGCGATGCATTATTTTCGCGTCGATGGGCGGCTTTACAGGCCACAGTTCGAGCCTCTGCCGTCGTCCGGGTCCAAAAGCTCTCGGGAAACGGTGTGCCGCCGCTTGCGGCACGGGGAATGAAAATTGCCACGGTCATGCTCCGTGAGTCGCACCGGCTCGGTGCGACTCGACGACTCACTTGTCGAAGGAGCATCCCATGACATCTCCGTTTCGCAGCAAAAGCCTTTGTATCGCCGCGGCAATCGGCCTGATCTCCCCGTCGGTGTTGTTCGCGCAAGCCAGCGGATCGGCACCGGCTGGGGCGCAGGGCTCGACTTCGGGCACGTCGAGCGCCGCGACCACGGCGCAGCAGTTGGCGGAGGACGACAGGGAGTTCGTCGAGAAAGCCGCTTCGGCGGGTCTTGCCGAAGTGCAGATGGGGCAGCTCGCCAGCAAGAGCGCAGCGTCTTCGCAGGTCAAGCAGTTCGCCGAGCGGATGGTGAAAGACCACGGCACCGCGAACAGCCAGCTGCAACAGATCGTCTCGGACACCGGCATGGAGCTGCCCAAGCAGCCCGACGACAAGCATCAGGACAAGCTCAAGGACTTGCAGAAGCATTCGGGCCAGAAGTTCGACCGCGAATACATGGAGCTGATGGTCAAGGAGCATGAGAAGGACATCGAAATCTTCGAGAAATACGCGAAGGATTCGAAGCACGCCGGACTCAAGTCCTTCGCCGAAAAAAACCTGCCGATCCTGCGCGAACACTTGGATCTTGCCAAGAAAAACGAGCGGGCTCTCAAGGATTGAAGCCGCGACGGTGACGCCGGGGCCCGAGCCACGGCTAGGGGGCTGCGCCGGCCGCGTTGCGCGTTTTTCCGGCTACCTTTCACCCAGCGCGCGCTGCATCCGTCCGAGCGCTTCGGCGAGCAGCGCTCGGGTGCAGCCGAAATTCATGCGTACGAACCCTGGCATCCCGAACGGCGCGCCGTCGGACAGGCCGACGCCGGCGGCTTCGAAGAACTTCCCCGGGTCTTCGAGGCCGGTCCTGCGGCAGTCGATCCACGCGAGGTAAGTCGCCTGCGGTCGTGCGGCCTCCAGTCCCGGCATCGTGTCGATCGCGGCCATCACAAGGTCGCGGTTGCCGCGCAGGTAGTCGAGCAGCGCCGTGCGCCACGGACCGCCGTCGCGGTAGGCCGCTTCGGCGGCGACCATCCCGAGCACGTTCGGATGCGGCACGATGCCGTGCATCGCGTGACGAAAGCGCCGCCGCAGGCGAGTGTCGGAAATGACGGCGAAAGCACAGTACAGCGCCGGGATGTTCCACGTCTTCGATGGCGCCATCAGCGTGATCGTGCGTTGCGCGACCGACGCATCGAGCGCGGCGATCGGGACGTGCGGGGCGTCGTCGTCGAGCACCAGGCCGCAGTGGATTTCGTCGGAACAGATCGTCAGGTCGTGCCGCTCGGCGAGGTCGGCGAGCCAGCGCAATTCGTCCTGGTCGAACACGCGGCCGACCGGATTGTGCGGGTTGCACAGCATCAGCAGGCGGCTGCGCGGCGTCAGCGCGGCTTCGAACGCGGCGCGATCCCAGCACCAGCGGCCGTCGGCGAAGGCGAGCGGACGCGTCACGAGGCGACGATCGCTGTTGCCCGGCGCGGCGAGGAAGGGCGGATAGACGGGGGTCGCGGTCAGCACTTCGTCGCCGGCTTCGCCGGTGATGCGGCAAGCGAGATTGAAGCCGGTCACGACACCGGGCAGCCACACCAGCCAGTCCGGTTCGATCCGCCACGCGTGGTCGCGCGCGAGGCCTTCGATCACCGCTTCGATCAGGCCGGGCCAGGCGTCGGTGTAGCCGAAGACGCGGTGGTCGAGGCGGCGCTGGAGCGCTTCGACGACCGGTGGCGGCGCAGCGAAATCCATGTCGGCGACCCACAGCGGAAGAATGTCGCGCCCTTCATAGCGTCCCCATTTTTCGCCGGGAACGCGCCGCCGGTCTATCTCAGTGTCGAAATCGAAAATCGGATTCATCGTCGTCGGCCCTGCGGCAATGCAAGAAAAGCTTGCGGTTCGATGCCGGGTCTTTGTCCCGTGCAGCGGATACAATTGCGGAAAACTAACCGAATGTGCAGGAGGAAGACAACGTGCAGCACGTCACCGCCCACCCCGACGGCATTCTTGCGGTCGATGCCGGCTACGGCCGGCCCGGCGTCGCGGCGATCCACCTGGTCATCCATCAGGGGCACGCCGCGGTCGTCGACACCGGCACGAACGCGTCCGTCCCCCGCGTGCTCGGCGCCCTCGTCGCCGCCGGCATCGCGCCCGAGAACGTCGACTGGGTAATCCTCACCCACATTCACCTCGACCACGCCGGCGGCGCGGGCAGCCTGATGTGCGCGCTGCCGAACGCCAGGCTGGTCGTCCATCCGCGCGGTGTGCGCCACCTCGTCGACCCGGCGAAACTGTGGGAAGGCACTTCCGCAGTGTACGGCGCGGAGCGGGCGTTTGCGCTCTACGGACGGCTTGCGCCGGTGCCGCCGGAGCGCATCGTGGCTGCCACCGAGGGGACTGAAATCGATCTCGCCGGGCGCCGCTTCCTCGTCCTCGAGACGCCGGGACATTCGCGACATCATATCTGCGTGTGGGACGAGACGGCCCGCGCCTTCTTCACCGGTGACACGTTCGGGCTTTCCTACCGCGAACTCGACGTCGACGGCCGCGCGTCGATTTTCCCGACCACGACGCCGACGCAGTTCGATCCCGACGCGCTGCATGCGTCGATCGACCGCCTGCTGAGTTTCTTCCCCGAGGCGATGTATCTGACCCACTACAGCCGCGTGACCGACGTCGAACGCCTCGCCGCGGACCTGCATCGCCTGATCGGTGCCCATGTCGCGGTCGCGCAGGCGGCGCGGGGCGAGGGCGTCGCGCGCCACGTCGAGATCCTTGCGGGACTGGAGCAGATCGTGCGCGAGGAAGCCGAGCGCCAGGGCTGGACACACCCCGAAGCCGAAGTGCTCGACCTGTTCCGGCAGGATCTGGAGCTCAATGCGCAAGGGCTCGGAATATGGCTCGATTTCACTGCCGGGAAGGAGCCGGCGCCGACGCAGTAGTGTCGCCTGCGCCGGGGGCGCTCACGGCGTGGTGGCCTCGATCTGCGACATCAGCGCAGCATGCTTCTCCCGCGCGAGCGCGTCGCCCTGCTGCGCCGCCTGCAGGTACCAGTGCGCCGCCAGCCGCGGGTCCCGCACGACGCCGTTGCCGGTCTCGTACAGGCTCGCGATGATGGATTGTGCGGCGACGTCGCCGGCGCGCGCGGCGGCAAGATACCAGCGTGCCGCAGTCGCGGCCTCGAGCGGAACGCCGTCGCCGGCGAGATGCATCGCCGCCAAGCTCACCTGCGCTTCGACGTGTCCCTGCCCGGCAGCGCGCCGATACCACTCCGCCGCGGTCGGCAGCGACTGCGGTACGTCGTCGCCGTGTTCGTACAGTCGCGCGAGCGTGAACTGCGCCTGCGGCAGCCCGGCCCCGGCGGCACGGCGCAGCCAGCGCCACGCCGAGTTCGCGTCGCGTGACTGCGCCTCGTTGCGGTACAGCATCATCGCGTAATTGAACTGGGCGAGGCGGTTGCCGGCGCGCGCGGCGCGCTCGAACAGCCGGGCCGCTTCGTCGTGGTGTCCCGCCTCGTAGGCGCCGATCGCGGTCTGGGCGAGCGCTGCTGCCGGAGGGTCCGCACCCGCGTACGCGCAGCCGAACGCCAGCGTGATGCAGAACAGTGCCTGGCGTAGCGGTCGATGCATGGTCGTTCCCCCTGTCGCAGGTTGGAGCAAGGCAGGTGCGATTCGGTTCAGGCGCGCGCGGGCTGAGGTAACATCGGCGCTCTCCCTTCCGCTTGCAGGTTTCATGTCGGCACCGATCACTTCCACCGTTCCGGATGTCGACCGGGAACGACGCTTCGGCGGCATCGCCCGCCTTTATGGCAACGATGCGCTGCCGCGGCTCGATCGCGGGCGCGTCTGCGTCGTCGGCATCGGCGGAGTCGGTTCCTGGGCGGCCGAGGCGCTCGCACGCAGCGGCGTCGGTCACCTCACGCTGATCGACCTCGACCACGTCGCCGAATCGAACATCAACCGGCAAAGCCACGCGCTCGACGCGACGCTCGGGCAGGCGAAAGTCGTCGCGATGGCCGAGCGGCTGCGTGCGATCAATCCGCTCGTGAACGTCGTGGTGGTCGAGGACTTCATCGGCGAGGACAACGCGGCGGCGCTGCTGCGCGATTTCGACGTCGTCATCGACGCGATCGACAACGTGCGCGCCAAGGTCGCGATCGTGCTGACGTGTCGCATGCGCCGCATTCCACTGATCGTCGCTGGCAGCGCGGGCGGCAAGACCGATCCGGGGAAGATCCGCGTCGACGACCTGTCGCGCACCGAGCAGGATCCGCTGCTGGCAAAAATGCGCAAGCGGCTGCGCAGCGAGCACGGCTTTCCGCGCAACCCGAAGCGGCCGTTCGGCATCGAGGCAGTGTATTCGAGCGAAGCGCTGCGCATCGATGGGGCGGCTTGCGACCTGCCTCACGGGCCGCAAGGGCTCGCCTGCGCCGGCTATGGTTCGAGCATGATGATGACGGCCAGCGTCGGCCTGTTCGCCGCGGCCCGCGCGCTCGAACGGCTGCTGGCGCGCCCGGCCGGCGACGCCGCCGACCTTCAGGAGGACCAGGCATGACTCATGACAGGGCAGTAGTGCTGTTCGGCCACGGCGCACGCGATCCGGCGTGGGCGCAGCCGATGGAGCGTGTTCGCGACACGCTGCACGCACTGGCGCCGGAGCTCGGGGTCGAGCTCGCGTTCCTCGAGTTCCTCGCACCGACGTTGGACGAGGCGATCGATGCGCTGGTCGCACGTGGCGCGCGGCGGATCGTTATCGTGCCGATGTTCATCGCCCGTGGCGGGCACCTGAAAAACGATCTGCCGAAGCTCGTCGCTGCGGCGTGCGAGCGCCATCCCGGCTGCGAGATCGTCCAGACGCTCGCCGTCGGCGAGGCGGAACCGGTCGTCGCGGCGATGGCGAGCTATGCGCGGCAATGCGCGTTCGAAGACGATGACTGAACGCTGACGACACGTTTGCCACCTTCGCGGGTAGCCTGCAATGGGGAGAGGTCTTGACTTGCTTGAATATTAGCATAAACTGATATTCATGATCGATCGGCTCCTGATCCGCCTACTGCTGATTTCGCTGGCGCTTGTCGCGGCCGGAATCGCGCACGCGGAACTGCCCACCGTCCGCGTTGAAGCTCGCGTCGTGGCGCGCTCGCACCCGGCCGAAGCGACGCTCGAAGCGGTTCACCAGGTCGCGCTCGCGGCGCAGGTGCCGGGCCGCATCGTCGCCCTGAACGTCGATGCCGGCGATCGGATCGCGAAAGGCGAAGTGCTGTTGCGTATCGACGCCGTCGAGGCGGCGCAGGCCGTTGCGGGCGCCGAAGCCGGCATCGCCGAGGCGCAGGCGAACCTCATCAATGCGAAAGCGGCATTGGAGCGCACTGCGCGTCTGCTCGAGCGCCGCTTCGTCAGCCCTGCCGCGCTCGACCAGGCGAAAGCGGTATACGACGCCGCCGAAGCGCAGCTGCGCGCGGCACGCGCTGGGCGCGGCCAAGCGGGCGCGGTGCAGGGTTACACGGCGATCGTCTCGCCCTTGACGGGGCTCGTCGCCGCGCGCCACGTCGAACTGGGCGACATGGCGCAGCCCGGGCGCGTGCTGCTGACCGTCTATGATCCGGCAGCGATGCGCGCGATCGTCGACGTGCCGCAATATCGCATCGCCGGCGTCGCCGGAGAGCAGCTGACGGCGCGCATCGAGCTGCCGGAGTCGGGGCGCTGGTTCGACGCGGCGCGCGTCGTCGTGCTGCCCGCGGCCGACCCGCGCACGCATACGGTCCGCGTGCGTGTCGATCTGCCGCGGCAGGCGGACGGGCTGGTGCCGGGAATGTTCGCGCGCGTCCATTTCGCGACCGGCGCGGACCGACGCATCGCGGTTCCGGCCGAAGCGATCCTGCGGCGCGGCGAAATCACTGGCGTATATGTTGCCGACGGCAAAGGCGGCTTCGGCTTGCGGCAGATTCGCGCCGGCCAGGCATTGGCGGACGGCAGCGTCGAAGTGCTCGCCGGGCTCGTCGGCGGCGAGGAGGTCGCGCTCGATCCGGTCCAGGCAAGCATCGCCGGCCGTGCCACCCGCGCCGCGAGCCGCTGACGGGAGCGCGACGATGACCCCCCTCGGCATCTCCGGCCGCATCGCCGGCGCGTTCCAGCGCAACGCGCTGACGCCGCTGCTGGCGCTGATCCTGTTGCTGATGGGCGTGTTCGCGACGCTCGTCACGCCGAAGGAGGAAGAACCGCAGATCGACGTGACGATGGCGAACGTGCTCGTGCCGTTTCCCGGTGCCTCCGCCCGCGACGTCGAGGCGCTCGTCGCGCGCCCGGCCGAGCAGGTGCTGTCGCGCATGGCGGGCGTCGAGCACGTGTATTCGGTGTCGCGCCCCGGTATGGCGGTCATTACCGTGCAGTTCGAAGTCGGCGTGCCGAACCAGGACGCGCTCGTGAAGCTCTACGACACGATCCATTCGAACCGCGACTGGCTCAGCCCGCAGCTCGGCGTCGGCGACCCGATCGTCAAGCCGAAAGGCATCGACGACGTGCCGATCGTCGCGCTGACTTTCTGGACTGCCGACCCGGCCCGCGCCGGCTTCGACGTGCAGCAGGTGTCGCGCGCGGTCGAGCTCGAATTGAAGCGCGTGCGCGGCACGCGCGACGTCGCGACGATCGGTGGCCCCGGCCACGTCGTGCGCGTGCTGATGGACGCCGAGCGGATGAACGCGCACGCGGTCACGGCGCAGGACGTGCGCGCCGGGCTGCAACTCGCGAATGCGTCGCAGCCGGCCGGCAACCTCGTCGCCGCGAACCGCGAAGTGCTGGTGCAGACGGGCACGTATCTCGAATCCGCCGACGACGTGCGCGGCCTCGTCGTCGGCGTCGCCGGCGGCCGCCCGGTCTTCATGAGGGATGTCGCGACCGTCGAGGACGGCCCGGACCAGCCGACGCAGTACGTGTGGTTCGGCACCGGCGCCGCGACCGCCCCGACGGGCGTTCGCGACAACGGCGTGTTTCCCGCCGTGACGCTCGCCGTGTCGAAGAAGCCCGGCGCGAACGCCGCCGACGTCGCCGAGGACGTCCTCGCGCGCGCCGAATCGCTGCGCGGCGAGCTCATCCCGGAAGGTGTCGATTTCACCGTCACGCGCAACTACGGTCAGACGGCGAACGACAAGGCCAACACGCTGATCGGCAAGCTCGTGTTCGCGACCGCCGCGGTCGTGCTGCTGGTGTTCTTCGCGCTCGGGCTGCGTGAGGCGCTGATCGTCGGCGTCGCGGTCGCTCTGACGCTCGCGGCGACGCTGTTCGCGTCGTGGGCGTGGGGGTTCACGCTGAACCGCGTGAGTCTGTTCGCGTTGATCTTCTCGATCGGCATCCTCGTCGACGACGCGATCGTCGTCGTCGAGAACATCCACCGCTGGCACACGCTCGAGCCCGACACGCCGCTGTGGCAGCTGATCCCGCGGGCCGTCGATGAGGTCGGCGGGCCGACGATCCTCGCGACTTTCACCGTGATCGCCGCGCTCTTGCCGATGGCCTTCGTCACCGGGCTGATGGGGCCGTACATGAGCCCGATCCCGATCAACGCGTCGATGGGGATGTTCATCTCGCTCGCGGTCGCGTTCGTCGTCACGCCGTGGCTTGCGCAGCGGCTGCTGAAGTCGGTCGACGCGCATCATCACGAAGGCGAGGACAAGCTCACCGCGCGGCTCGACCGCTTCTTCCGCCGCGTCATGACGCCGATGCTCGATCCGGTCAAGGGCGGGCGCGCGCGGCTGCGGTTGTGGCTGGTCGTCGGCGCGCTGATCGTCGCGTCGGTAGCGCTGCCCGCGGTGCAGCTCGTCGTCATGAAGATGCTGCCGTTCGACAACAAGAGCGAGTTCCAGGTCGTGCTCGACATGCCGGTGGGCACGCCGGTCGAGGAGACGGCGCGGGTGCTGCGCGAGATCGGCGAGCACGTCGGGAGCGTCGCGGAAGTCAGCGACTGGCAGGCGTATGCCGGCACTGCGAGCCCGATCAACTTCAACGGCCTCGTGCGCCAGTATTACCTTCGCAGCGCGCCGGAGCAGGGCGACGTGCAGGTCAATCTCGTCGACAAGGCGCACCGTTCGCGCAAGAGCCACGAGATCGCGGTGTCGGTGCGCGACGAGGTGACGCGGATCGCCCGCGCGGCGGGAGGCAACGCGAAAGTCGTCGAAGTGCCGCCGGGCCCGCCGGTGCTGTCGCCGATCGTCGCCGAAGTGTATGGGCCCGACTACGCCGGCCAGGTCGTGGTCGCCGGCCGCGTGCGCGCGGCGTTCGAGGGCGCGGCCGACATCGTCGGCGTCGACGATACCGTCGATGAAGCGGCGCCGAAGCTCGTGCTGCGCGTCGACCAGGCGAAGGCTGCGCGCATGGGCGTCGCGCAGGCGGATATCGTCGAAGTCGTGCGCTTGGGGCTCGCCGGCGAGGATGTCACACCAATCCACGGCGGCGACAACAAGTACGAGATTCCGGTGCGCATCCAGCTGCCGTCCGAACGGAAGTCGAGCGTCGATCCGCTCTTGGCGATGAAAGTGCGGGCGCGCGACGGCACGCTGGTGTCGGTGTCGGAGCTCGTGCGGGCGCAGGAGACTGTCCGCGAGCAGGTGATCTACCGCAAGGACCTGCTGCCGGTGGTGTATGTCACCGGTGACATGGGTGGACGGCTCGATTCGCCGCTGTATGGCATGTTCGACATCCGCTCGAAAGTGAAGGACCTCGCGCTCGACGGGGCGCCCGGGCTCGGTGGCACGCTCGGCGAATGGTTCATCCGTGTGCCGGTCGACCCGTATGCGGGCTACAGCCTGAAGTGGGACGGCGAATGGCAGGTCACGTACGAGACGTTCCGCGACATGGGCGCCGCCTACGCGGTCGGCCTGATCCTGATCTACCTGCTCGTCGTCGCGCAGTTCCGCAGCTATCTCGTGCCGCTCGTCATCATGGCGCCGATCCCGCTGACGATCATCGGCGTGATGCCCGGGCACGCGCTGCTCGGCGCGCAATTCACCGCGACGTCGATGATCGGCATGATAGCGCTCGCCGGCATCATCGTGCGCAACTCGATCCTGCTCGTCGATTTCGTCAATCAGCAGGTGCGCGCAGGCATGGATCTGGGCGAAGCGGTGATCCGCGCCGCGGCAGTACGCGCGAAGCCGATCGGGCTCACTGCGCTCGCAGCGATGATCGGCGCGCTGTTCATCCTCGACGACCCGATCTTCAACGGCCTGGCGATCAGCCTGATCTTCGGCATTTTCGTCTCCACCGTGCTGACGCTGGTCGTCATCCCGGTGCTGTATTTCGCCGCGATGCGCAATCGCGTCGCCCAACTGCAAGGAGAAACACCATGAACCTGACCGTCAACCAGTTCGTTCGCATTTTCGCCGGCGCCTTCGTGCTGATCTCGCTCGCGCTCGGCGTCGAAGCTTCGCCGCTGTTCGTCGACGCGAATTTCCTGTGGTTCACCGCCTTCGTCGGGGCGAACCTGTTCCAGAGCGGCTTCACGGGTATCTGCCCGCTCGAAACGATCCTTCGCAAGTTTGGCGTCAGGGACGCGGTCGCGTGCCGGTGAGCGGCGGGCCGGGAGGGTGCTTCAGCCGCCGCGCTTGCGCGCGATCATCATGATCGCAAACACTGCGACGAGCGTCAGGCATACCAGCGACCAGTTCGCGATCGACAGGCCGAGGAAAGCCCAGTCGACTTTCGAGCAGTCGCCCGCGCCCTGGAAGATCATCGGCAGCGCGTCGGCCAGCGGAAAGCTGCCGAGCATGAATTCGAGGTCGGGCCCGCATTCGGCGAACTCCGGCGGGTAGAGCTGCATCCACGTCTGGCGCAGCGCGACCCCCCCGCCGGCGAGCGCCAGCAACAGGATCACGGCGGCGTAGGCGCGCGTGCCGCTGCGTCCCGGCGCATGCAGCCCGGCGACCAGCGCCGTCAGCGCGATCGCGACGAACGCATAGCGCTGCATGATGCACATCGGGCACGGTTCGAGCCCGACGACGTGCTGCAGGTACAGGCCGAAGCCGAGCAGCCCGGCACATACCGCGAAAAGGCCGAGAAACAGCGCACGGGAAGAAAAGGCGAGAGCTTGCATGTTTGGCAGCGAGGGGTTGGGTAGGGCCGGATTGTAGGTCAGGACCTGCCTTCGTCGCTGCGCTGCAAGAAAAGTTCGTCGACCGCTCGCGCTCAGACCCTGAAGCGCCCGACCGCTCCTTCCAGCGCCCGCGACAATTCCGCGAGTTCCCGTGCGTGGCCGGCGGATTCGGCGGCCGCCGCGTGGTTGCGCGACGCCATGTCCGCGACCTGCTCGACGTTGCGCGCGATGTCCTGACTTGCGCTGTTCTGCTCGTCCAGGGCGTGCGTGATCTCGCCCACCGCCCGCGCCGCAGTGCCCGCGACGTCGGCGACCTGGCGTATCGCTTCGCCCGCGGCTTGGGCCAGGGCGACGCCGCTCTTCACTTGCCGGACGCCGTCTTCCACGTTGCTGACAGTGCTCCGCGTGCCGTTCTGGATCTGCGTGACGATGCCGATAATCTCCTGCGTCGACTGGGTCGTGCGTTCGGCCAGTTTGCGCACCTCGTCGGCCACGACCGCGAACCCGCGCCCCTGTTCGCCGGCGCGCGCCGCTTCGATCGCGGCGTTGAGCGCCAGGAGGTTGGTCTGCTCGGCGATGTCCTTGATCGCCTGCACGATGCTCGAGATCGCTTCCGCATCCTTGCCGAGCGCGGCGATCGATGCGGCGGCACTGCCGACGCCGGCCGCGATGCGCTGGATCGCGTCGGAAGCGTCGCTCGCGACCGCCACGCCGTCGCGCGACAGGCGACCGGACTCGGCCGACGCGCTTGCGACTTCGCGCGCATGTTCCGAGATCTGGCGAATGCTCGCGGTAAGCTCTTCGATGGTCGCGGCCATCGTGCCGGCCGCCTCGTTCTGGCTGGAACTGGTGTCGAGCGCAATGCCCGAAACGTCGACGAGGCGTGCGCTGCGCTCGGCGATGCGGCTGCCGTTCGAGCGCACTTCGCGGACGATGCTCTGCAGGTTTTCGAGCAGGTCATTGAAGGCGGCCACCGCATGCCCGATTTCGTTGTCGCCGCTCGAGGGCGCGCGCAGCGTCAGATCGCCGCTCGTGCGAATGCCGTTTGCGGTGCGCGCGAGCGCGCTCAACGGCGGGACGATGCGGCGGTAAGTCAGCATGCACAGCGCCGCGGTCAAAATCGCCGCGAGGAGCACGGCGGCGGCGATCGCCCACTGGCTGAACCGCATCGTCTCGTGCGCGGACGCGCGCGTGCGCGCGGCCTCAGCTTCGATGTGCGCGGCGAGCCCGTTCATTTCCGTTTCGAGCGCGCTGAAGTCCTTCATGAAGTCGATCAGCAGTACGGCGGTGTCGTCATAGCCGCCGACCAGCTTGCCGACGATCCGCTTGGCATTCGTCGTGTAGCGTTCGAGCGCCGGGCGCATCGACTCGACCGCAGCCCCGACTGCCGGGTCGAGTTCCTGCCGGGTGCTGCCAGCGAACGCTTCCTCGAGCGCGCCGACGTCGGCGTGCAAGCGGCGGCCGGCCTCTTCGACCGCCGCGTAATCGTCTTGTTCAGCGGCGAGCAGCGCGGCGAGGACGTCGCTGCGGACCGTGCCGCGCACGACGTCGGCTTCGACCTGCCGCAGTGCCGCCGCCGCCGCTTCGTGGCTGCGGGCGACCGATCCTTCCAGGCTCGTGACGCTGCGCAATCCGATCCCGCCTACTGCGAGCAGCATCGCCAGCACCACCAGCGACAGCGCAATCAACGCCGCCCTTATCGATAGAGCTTTCGCTTTCATGTCTCCTCCAGATGGTTCCGGTCGGCGTGATACATTTTTTCGCCCGTTTTTTCCGGTCTTGTAATGATTGATTAGCGTCCCGGAGGCGCCGAACTTGAGGAAAATCTTGCAGGACGGCGAACGGAGGCCCGGGGCACAGTGCAATTTTTGCAATAACAGGAACAGTGTTGTCAGGTTTCGTGGCTTTTCAGGCAACAGTTCAGGCAATAAAGTAGAACCCGCAAAACACTCACATGGAGAACGCAATGAACATCCTGCAAATCAATTCGAGCGCCCGCAGCGACGCTTCCAACTCCACCCGCGTCGCGAATAGCATCGTCGAGCGGCTGCGCGCGTCGCACCCCGGCGCCGCAGTCGTCGTGCGCAGCCTCGCGCAGAACCCGCACCCGGTGCTCGACGAAGCGGCGCTCGGCGCGCTGTTCACACCGGCCGACAAGCGCACGCCCGAGCAGGCGGCCCGCGTCGCGCTCGATGACGTGCTGATCGCCGAGATCCAGGCCGCCGACGCCGTCGTCATCGGCGTGCCGATGTACAACTTCGGCGTGCCGGTGCAGCTGAAGAACTGGATCGACGCGATCACGCGCCTCAAAGTCACATTCCGCTACACGGCGAACGGTCCCGAAGGCCTGCTGAAGGACAAGAAGGTGTACGTCGCATTCGCCCGCGGTGGCCGCTATCGCGACACGCCCGCCGATACCCAGGTCCCGTACCTCAAGACGATCTTCGGTTTCCTCGGCATGACCGACGTGCATTTCGTCTTTGCCGAAGGCCTCGCGATGGGCGCCGACGCCGCAGAGCAAGCTTTCGCCGAAGCCGAGCGCGATATCGAGGCGGCGCTCGCCTGACGGATCCTCGCAGCGCCCGTCTGAACCGGGTGCTGCGGCCTCACGCCGCACCTGCACCGATCGCTTCCGCAAAGACGGATGCCGCCTGCCCGTGCGGGCGGCACGAGCGAACCCCCGACCCCATCAGGAGAACCGCGATGCCTGCCGAACTCCCCGCAGCAACCATCGAATGCGTCATGCAGAGCCGCGCCGTCGAGCGCCTCGTTGCTGGACAGGCGACGTCCGACGGTGCCGGCGTGAAGCTCACGCGCGTGCTGACCCAGCCGCTGCAGCGTCGGCTCGATCCGTTCCTGATGCTCGACGCGTTCGGCAACGAGAACCCCGATGATTACCTCGCCGGTTTTCCCGACCATCCGCATCGCGGCTTCGAGACGGTGACTTACATGATCGCCGGACGCATGCGCCACCGCGACAGCGCCGGCCACGAAGGGCTGCTCGCGAACGGCAGCGTGCAGTGGATGACTGCCGGCCGCGGCGTGATCCACTCCGAAATGCCGGAGCAGGAAGAAGGCGTCATGGAAGGTTTCCAGCTGTGGCTGAACCTGCCGGCGCGCGACAAGCTGTGCGAGCCGTGGTACCGCGACTTCGCCGCTGCCGACCTGCCGCGGTTCACTACGGCGGACGGTGCCGAAGTCCGGGTCATCGCCGGCGCGAGCGACGGTGTCGCCGGTGCAGTCACGCGCGAAGCGACCGCGCCGCTGTATCTCGACGTCCACCTGCCGGCCGCGACGCGCTTCGCCCAGACGCTGCCGCCGACGCACAATGCGTTCCTCTACGTCTATCGCGGCGAAGTCGCGGTCGGCGGCACGGCGGTCGCCGAACGGCGCATGGCGATCCTCGCGAACGCGCCGCACGCCGACGGCGTCGTCATCGAGGCGGGCACGGTGCCTGCGCGGTTGCTGCTGATCGCCGGTCGGCCGCTGAACGAGCCGATCGCGCAGTACGGCCCGTTCGTCATGAACACCGAGGCCGAGATCCACGCCGCGCTCGCCGACTGCCGCGACGGGCGCTTCGCCCCGCGCTGACGAGGGGGTCAGTCTTCCCGCGCAAGCTGCACGAGCGCCGCGACCTGGTCGAGGATCGGTTGCGGCGTCGCGACGCTGCCGGCGAGCATCGCGCGGATCAGCACCGCGTTGGCGACGACGCCGGGCGCGTCGGCGACCCCTTCGAGCGGTGGCGCCCCGCCGCTTTCGGCGGGCCATGCGACGCTGGCGACGCCTTCGCGGAACGCTTCCATCGCCGGACGCCGGCGCGGATTCGCGTAGGCTTCGCCTTCGGTGCCGCGCATCAGCATCGCCCTCCCGCCATCGACGAGCAGGAACTCGTGCATCCGTTCGAGATATTCGGGGTGCGTGACCGCGACGACGCGCACGCTGCGGACGACGCACGGGTCGACCAGCTTCGCCATCGTGTGGCCGCTGCCGCGCACGCCGAGGCGCAGTCGCAGGCTGAGGAGGTGGTCCAGGCCGGGCAGCAGCTGCGGCAGCGTCAGGCACGCGATGCGGCGCTCGGCGAGCGCGCGGGCCGCGTCGTCGGTGTTCGCCGCCGGAACGATGTCGAGCGCGGCGAGGAGCCCGAACGGGCTGGTGCGCGACTCGAAGTCGTGCCGCCCCTGGATCAGCACCGGCACGCCTTCGCGCGCAACGAGCAGCGCGACGAGCGGCATCAGGTTCGCCTGGCGGCGCGCGCCGTTGTAAGTCGGCAGCACGACGCAGCGCGGTCCCGGCGGCACCTCCACGGCTTCGGTGCGGGCGTCCATCGCGCGCTTGAAGCCGACGAGCTCGTCGAGCGACTCGGTCTTGATGCGCAGCGCGATCAGCATCGCGCCGAGCTCGAGATCCGGCACCTTGCCGTCGAGAATGTCGCCGAACAGCGCTTCGGCGCTCGCCGTGTCGAGGGAGCGCGCGCCCTTGGCGCCGCGTCCGATTTCCTTGATGATCGAGGCGTAGGTCATGGCGCGATTATCCGTCGCCGTGGGCATTCCAGCCAGCCAGGAGCACAAGAATGGAAGTCGGATTTATCGGACTCGGCCTGATGGGCCGTCCCATGGCGCTGAACCTGATGCGCGCGGGTCACCGCGTGCACGTCTGGAGCCGGCGCCGCGAATCGATGCAGCCGCTGCTCGACGCCGGCGCGGGCGACTGCGCGAGCGCGGCGGACGTCGCGTCGCGCGCCGAAGTCGTCATCAGCATTGTCGCCGACGCGCCCGATGTCGAAGAGGTCGCGCTCGGCGCGCAGGGGCTCGCCGACGGCGCGCGCCCCGGCCTCGTGTTCGTCGACATGAGCACGATCGCGCCGGCCGCGGCACAGTCGATCGCGGCGCGGCTCGCCGAGCGCGGCATCGCGATGCTCGACGCGCCGGTGTCCGGCGGCGAAGTCGGCGCGATCGGCGCGACGCTGACGATCATGGTCGGCGGCGACACTGCTGCATTCGAGCGGGCAAAGCCGCTGTTCGACGCGATGGGCCGCACGGTATCGCTGATCGGCGCGAGCGGCGCCGGGCAGGTCGCGAAAGCATGCAACCAGATTCTCACCGGCGTCGGCGTCGCGGCCGTTGCCGAAGCGATGAACTTCGCGCACAAGAGCGGCGTCGATGCGGCGAAAGTGCGCGAAGCGCTGCTCGGCGGCTTCGCCTATTCGCGCATCCTCGAAAACCACGGCCAGCGGATGCTGGAGCGCAACTTCAAGCCGGGCTTCAAGGCGTGGATGCACCAGAAGGACATGCGCATCGTCATGGAAGAGGCGCATCGCCTCGGCCTCGCGCTGCCGTCGGCGGCAGCGACTGCGCAGATGTTCAACGCGATGGTCGGCAGTGGGCTGGGCGACGACGACTCGGTCGCGATGCTGAAGCTCCTCGAACGCATGAGCGGCGGCGAGCGCGGGCCGGAGGGCGAATGATGGAAGTCGGCTTCGTCGGCCTCGGCGTCATGGGCCTGCCGATGGCGCGGCACCTGCAACAGGCCGGCCACCGCCTGCACCTGTGGGCGCGACGGCCGGAGAGCGTCGCGCCGTTCGCGGGCAGCGATGCGGTCACGCACGCCCGTCCGGCTGCGCTTGCTGCAGCGACGGAGGTTACGTTCACCGTCGTCACCGCGAGCGCGGACGTCGAGCAGCTCGCGCTCGGCGCGGAAGGCTTGATCCACGGGGCGCGGCCCGGCTGGGTGCATGTCGACATGAGCACGATCGCTCCGGCCAGCGCGCGTCGCATCGCGGCAGCTTTCGAAGCGCGCGGCGCGGCGATGCTCGATGCGCCGGTATCGGGCGGCGCGCAAGGGGCGCAGGACGCGACGCTCGCGATCATGGTCGGCGGCGGCGCCGACGTGCTCGAACGGCTGCGGCCGCTGCTCGCGTGCCTCGGGCGGACGATCGTGCATGTCGGCGGCAGCGGCGCCGGGCAGGTCGCGAAAGCGTGCAACCAGATGATCATGGTCGCCGCGATCGAAGCCTGTGCCGAAGCGATGCATCTGGCGAACGCGCACGGCGTCGACCTCGCGGCGGTCCGCAGCGCGCTGCTCGGCGGTTCGGCGGCATCCCGGGTGCTGGAAGTGATGGGCGAACGGATGGTGCGGCGCGACTTCGCCGCCGGCATCGAGTCGCGGTTGCATCACAAGGATTTCGGCATCCTCATGGACGAAGCGGCGAGGCTCGGCGCGCCGCTGCCGATCGCTGCGCAGGTGTGGCAGCAGTTGAACGCGCTGATGGCGGGCGGCGGCGGGCGGGACGACACGTCCGCGCTGCTGCGGGTGCTCGAAGCGGCGTCCGGAGCGTGAGGCGAAGTGATGGCGACTTCGGCGCAGCGACCGAGCGCAGACGAGGCAGGCAAATACCGTTCGGGCTGAGCCTGTCGAAGCCCTGCCAATGCCCTTCGACAGGGCTCAGGGCGAACGGTTGTAATTAATTGCCGAACGTGCGCGCCTCCGGCGAGGCGAAATTTTGTTTCCCGCGCTACGGCTGCTGCTCCGCCGGCTTGCCGTACCAGCGGAAGCGCTCGACGACTTCTTGCATCTCGTCGTCCGACAGCAGCACCGGTTCGCCGAGCTGCCGCGTGCGCCAGTATTGTTCGCACAGGCTCTCGAACTCGAGCGCGAGCGCGAGCGCATTGGCGAGGTTGCGGCCGAACACGAGCATGCCGTGGTTCGCGATCAGGCACGCGCTGCGTTCTTCGATCGCCACCGAGATGTTGTCCGACAGCGCCTGCGTGCCGAACGTCGCATACGCGGCGCAGCGCACGGTATGGCCGCCGAAGCGCGCGATCATGTAGTGGAACGGCGGGATCTCGAGTCGCTGGCATGCGAGCGCGGTCGCGAACGGCGCGTGCGCGTGGATGATCGCGCCGGCTTCGGGCCGCAGCGCATAGAGGTCGTGGTGCAGCCGCCATTCGCTCGATGGCGCGAACCGGCCGGTCGGCGTGCCGTCGGCGGCGACGACGACCATGTCCTCGGCACCGCAGGATTCGGGCGCGAGGCCGCTCGGCGTGATCAGCATGCCGCCGCGCGTGCGCGCGCTCGCATTGCCCGAGCTGCCGATGTTCAGACGCGCCGCACTCGTCGCCAGCGCAGTCGCGAGGAGTTCGGCACGGAGGTCGGCGCCCTGGGCGTCCGGCGGGCTCATGGTGCCTCCGGGAACAGGTCGCGTAGCCGGCCGGGGGGGCTCGCTCCGCGCTCGGTGATGATGCTCGTGATCAGGCGGGCCGGCGTCACGTCGAACGCCGGGTTCGCGGCGCCGGTGGTGTCCGGCACGAGCGCGACGTTCTGCACGCTGCCGTCGACTGCAACGCCCTGCACGCTGCGCACTTCGGCCGGGCCGCGGTCTTCGATCGGGATCGCGGCGCCGTCCGGGCAGGCGAAGTCGATCGTCGACAGCGGCGCGGCGATATGGAACGGCACACCGTGTTCGCGCGCCGCGAGCGCTTTCAGGTACGTCCCGACCTTGTTCGCCGAGTCGCCGTTCGCCGCGACGCGGTCGGCGCCGGTGATCACGAGGTCGACTTCGCCGCGCGCGAGCAGGATTCCGGCGGCATTGTCCGCGATCACGCTGTGCGGCACGCCCGCTTCGCGCAGCTCCCACGCGGTCAGCAGCCCCTGGTTGCGCGGCCGCGTTTCGCTGACCCACACATGCACTGCGATGCCCCGTGCATGGGCAGCGTAGACCGGCGCGAGCGCGGTGCCGGCGCCGCAGGTCGCGAGCCAGCCGGCGTTGCAATGGGTCATGACGCGGACCGGCCCGTTGCGCCGCGCGGCGACCGCTTCGAGCAGCGCGACGCCGTGGGCGCCAATCGCGGCACAGGTCTCGGCGTCGCCGGCGCGGATCGTTTCGGCTTCGGCCCACGCCGCGTCGAGCCGCGCCGAAGCGGGCAGCGGGCGCAGCCGCGCCTCCATGCGGCCGAGCGCCCAGTGCAGGTTGACGGCAGTCGGTCGCGTCGCGGCGAGCGTCTGCAGCGCGATGTCGAGCTGCGCGTCGCTGCCGTCGGCGATGAGTGCGATCGCGACACCGAACGCGGCGGTCGCGCCGATCAGCGGCGCGCCGCGCACTTCCATCGAATGGATCGCGGTGGCGACCGCAGCGAGCGTGGCCAACCGGCGCTGTTCGGTGCGGAATGGCAGCCGCGTCTGGTCGAGGACCACGATCGCGTCGCCGTCGCGGGCCAGCGTCGGCACGGGTTGAGTGAAAATCGGATGAGTAGGCATGATCGCCATTTTAGCGCTTCGCGACGGCAGCACCGCGCACGGGCTCCCGCGATGCCCCGGCATTGGCCCCTCATTGGTCGTTCTCGCGCACTCTGCGAGAATCCCCCGATCCCGTTCTCGCGCGCCGCTCACCATGCCCACTTTCCCCGCCCGCATCGACTCCCGCCTGCCGCAGGTCGGCACGACGATCTTCACGGTGATGTCCCGTCTCGCGCAGGAATGCGGCGCGATCAACCTGTCGCAGGGCTTCCCCGACTTCAACGCTGACGACATGCTGTTCGAGCGCGTCGCGTACTGGATGCGCGCCGGATTCAATCAGTACGCGCCGCTGGCGGGCGTGCCGCCGCTGCGCGAGGCGATCGCGCACAAGGTCGCGGCGCTGTATGGCACCACGTACGACGCGGAAACCGAGATCACGGTCACTGCCGGGGCGACGCAAGCTCTTTTCACCGCGGTCGCGGCGCTCGTGCATCCGGGCGACGAAGTCATCGTGTTCGAGCCGGTGTACGACTCGTACGCGCCGGCGATCGAACTGCAGGGCGGACGCGTCGTGCGGCTGCAGCTGGCCGCCCCGGACTACCGGCCCGACTGGGACGCGGTCGCCGCCGCGATTACGCCGCGCACGCGGATGATCATGATCAACAGCCCGCACAACCCGACCGCGACGGTGTGGTCGGCCGACGACCTCGCGTGGCTCGCGGCGCTGACGCGCGGCACTGGCATCGTCGTCGTGTCCGACGAGGTCTATGAGCACATCGTCTTCGACGGCACGCGCCACGAGAGCTGCGCGCGCGACGCCGAACTCGCTGCGCGCAGCGTCATCGTGTCGAGCTTCGGCAAGACGTATCACATCACCGGCTGGAAAGTCGGTTACGTCGTCGCGCCGCGCGAGCTGATGGCCGAGTTCCGCAAGGTGCACCAGTTCAACGTGTTCACCGTCAACACCCCGGTTCAGCTCGCGCTCGCCGACTACATGGCGGACGCGTCGCGACACGAAGGGCTCGCGGCGTTCTATCAGGCCAAGCGCGATTTCTTCCGCGCTGCGCTCGGCGGCTCGCGCTTCGAACTGCTGCCGTCGGCCGGCACGTATTTCCAGCTCGTCCGTTATCGCGCGATCTGCGACGAGCCCGACACCGCTTTCGTCGAACGCCTGACGCGCGACACTGGTGTCGCCGCGATTCCGGTTTCCGCATTCTTCGCCGACGGTCGCGACGAGCGCGTGATCCGCTTCTGTTTCGCGAAGAACGAGGCGACACTCGCCGCGGCATGCGAGCGGCTGTGCCGGGTGTAACGTTGGCTGCGTGCTAAACTCGCCGCGCTTCGTTCCTGATAGATCCGCTCGTGCGAAACCTGCTCATCTTCATTCTCGTCCTCGTCGTCATCTGGTGGGTGCGCCGCGCGTTGAGCAAGCCCCGCGGAAGCGATCCGCGCGCGGCCGGCCGGCGGGGGGGACCGAAGAACGCGCCCGAACCGATGCTCGCGTGCGACCAGTGCGGCGTGCATGTGCCGGAGAGCGAAGGCGTGCACGACGACAACGGGTTTTTCTGCTGCGAGGAACACCGGCGCCTCGGCGTGCGGCGCTGACGGCGCGTGCGCCCGATGGCTGTGGCGGCATTCCCCGATCCGGACCTGGACCCGTCGCGCTGGGTTCCGCTGCGCTACCTGAACTTTTTCCGGCTCGTCATCGCCGGGCTGTTCCTCGTCGCCGGCAGCGAGCTGCAGCTCGGTCATGAAGCGCCGAAAGTCCTCATCGCGGTCGCGTTCGCCTATATCGCCGCCGTCCTGACGCTGGGGTTCCCGGACGCCGCGCGGCGCATCGGCCTCGATCGGCTGATCATGCTGCAGGTCGTCATCGACATCGCCGTGCTCGCGACGATCATGTGGGCGAGCGGCGGCTACCGCAGCGGCATCCCGGTGCTGATGATGGTGATCCTCGCGGGCGCCGGGCTGGTCGCGCAGGGGCGGGCGGTGCTGTTCTTCGCGTCGCTCGCGACCGTCGTCGTGCTCGCCGAGAACAGCTGGCGGTTCTTCAGCGGACGCTCCTCGGCGGATTTCCTGCAGGTCGGCTTCGTCTGCATCGGCTTCTTCGGCATCGCGATCGTCGCGCGTCTGCTCGCGCTGCGCGCGAAAGCGAACGAGTCGCTCGCGACGCTGCGCGGCGTAGCGCTGGCGAAGCAGCAGGCCGTCAATGAACGCATCATCCGCGACATGCAGGACGGCGTGTTGGTGCTCGGCGCCGACGGACGGGTGCGCCAGGCCAACCCGAGCGCCGCGCTGCTGCTCGGCGTCGATTCGCTCGAAGGCAGGCTGCTCGCCGAACTCGACGAGAGTTTTTCCGATTTCCGCGTCCGCTGCGCGACTGCAGACGGTGCGCTGCAGCGCATGCGCGCGTCCGGCAAGCTGCTGCGCTGCCGCGCGGTTGGCGCCGGGGAAGATCGCGAGGGCGACGGAGGAGAGTGGGGAGGAAGCGAGGGCGACACCCTGGTCTACCTGACCGATTTCGAAGAAATCCTGCAGCGCATGCAGCAGATGAAGCTCGCGGCGCTGGGCCGCCTGACGGCGAGCATGGCGCACGAGATCCGCAACCCGCTGTCGGCGGTGATGCAGGCGGCCGAGCTGCTGACCGAGGAAAAGCGCGCCGACGTCCAGGTCCGGCTGGTGCGCATCATCAACGACAACGCGCGGCGCATCGAGCGCATGGTGCGCGACGTGCTGGCGCTCGGCCGGCGCGAGGAAGCGCTGCCCGAGGCGCTTGCGCTCGCCCCTTTCGTCGCAACCGTGATCGAGGAATCGACGCTCGGCGGCGCAGCGGAACGGGACGTTTTCCGTGTCGAAATCCCGGCGCGGGCGACGCTCGGCATCGACCGCGCGCATCTGCACCAGATCCTCGACAACCTCGTCGCGAACGCGCGGCGCTATTGCTCCGGCCAGCCCGGCTCGGTGCGCCTGTTCGCCGTCGACGAGGGCGGGCGCACGGCGCTCCACGTGCTCGACGACGGGCCCGGCATCGATGCCGCCGAGCGGCTGCGCGTCTTCGAACCTTTCTTCACGACACATCCGAAAGGCACCGGCCTCGGGCTTTATATCGCGCGCGAACTCGCCGAAGCGAACGGCGCGACGCTCGAGCTCGCGGACAACGCTCCCGGCGCCCACTTCGTGCTCACTGGACGTACCCAGCCATGAACCATCCCGAACGACGCCAACGCCCCCGCATCGACGTCCTCGTCGTCGACGACGAGGAAGACATCCGCGAAGTGCTCGAGCTGTCGCTGATGCGCATGGGCCTCGGGTGCGACACCGCCGGCACGATCGCCGACGCGCGCCGCTTGCTCGGCGACAAGGCTTATCGCCTGTGCCTCACCGACATGCGCCTGCCCGACGGCGACGGCATCGAGCTCGTCGCCCACATCCAGGCCCACCAGCCGGGCCTGCCGGTCGCCGTCGTCACCGCTTACGGCAGCATCGAAACGGCGATCCGCGCGCTCAAGGCCGGCGCTTTCGACTTCGTCACGAAGCCTGTCGAGCTGAAGGCGCTGCGCGAACTCGTCAGTCACGCCCTCCGGCTTGCGCAGCCGGCCAGGGTCGCTCCTGCTGTCGCGAGCGGCCGCAGCCTGATCGGGTGCTCCGTGGCGCTCGCGCAGTTGCGCGTGCAGGTCGAAAAGCTCGCGCGCAACCAGGCGCCGGTGTTCATCCACGGCGAATCCGGTACCGGCAAGGAAGTCACCGCGCGCCTGATCCACGAACTCGGCCCGCGCGCCGCCGGCCCGTTCGTGCCGGTCAACTGCGGCGCGATCTCGCCGGAGCTGATGGAAAGCGAGTTCTTCGGCCACCGCAAAGGCAGTTTCACCGGCGCGGTGTCGGACAAGGATGGCTTGTTCCAGGCGGCGCGCGGCGGCACGCTGTTTCTCGACGAAGTCGCCGATCTGCCGCTGGCGATGCAGGTGAAGCTGCTGCGCGCGATCCAGGAACGCGCAGTGCGCCCGGTCGGCGCGCACGCCGAGGAGTCGGTCGACGTGCGCATCCTGTCGGCGTCGCACCGCGACCTCGCGCAGCTCGTCGCCGCAGGCAAGTTTCGCCAGGACCTGTACTTCCGCATCAACGTCATCACGCTGCGCGTGCCGCCGCTGCGCGAACGCCCCGAGGACATCCCGGAGCTTGCCGCGCACATCCTCGCCCGGCTCGCCGAGCGCGAAGGCGGCCCGCTTCGTCGCCTGAGCGCAGGCGCCGCTGCCGAACTCCGGCAGCACGCATTTCCCGGCAACGTGCGCGAGCTCGAAAACCTCCTCGAACGCGCGTGCGCGCTGTGCGACGGCGACGAGATCGGCGTCGACGACGTCAAGCTGTACCCGACGACAGGCATCGGCGAGCCGCTGCGCTTCGACTTCGGCGACCACCCCGACGATGAGTGCGCCGGCGACGGCGACGACGAGCGCCTGCGCGTGCTGCGCATGCTCGACGACACCCGCTGGAACCGTTCCGAAGCCGCGCGCCGGCTCGGCATGACGTTGCGGCAGCTGCGGTATCGGCTGCAGAAGTGGGGGATGGAGTAACGGGAAACGGGCGTACGGAACGCGTATGGAACGGATTCGCCGGCGCCGGATCACACCCCACGTCCGGGCAACGACAGGGGGATTTCATGAACGCAACGAAAAGCTGGGGACTTGTCGCGGTGGTCGCGCTGGCCGCCGTGGCCGGGTATTTCGCGCTGCGGGGAGCGGACCCGCAGCCCGATCCGCTGGTCGGGGTCGAAGAGCCGTCCGCGCCCGCGCCGATCACCGCCGAGCCGTCGATCCAATACCCGATCGAGGCCGTCGTCGACCCCGCCGCCGAAGTGCCCGATGCCGGGCCGCTGCCGGCGCTGGACGAAAGCGACGCCGCCGTCAGTGCCTCGCTCGACTCGCTTCTTGCCGGCGGTGCGCGGCCGGACCTGCTGTTGCTCCAGGACGTCATCCGCCGCGTCGTCGTCACCGTCGACAACCTGCCCCGCGAACGCTTCGCACGACGCCTGTCGCCGGTCAAGTCCGTCGAAGGTGGGCTGCTCGTGAGCGGCGCCGGCGGCGAACTGGTGATCAGCGAAGACAACCGGGCGCGCTACGCCCCGTATGTCGCGCTAGTCGAAGCCGTCGACATCCGCTATCTCGCATCGCTCTACGCGCGCTTCTATCCGCTTTTCCAGCAGGCGTACCAGGAACTCGGCTATCCGCAGGGGTATTTCAACGACCGCCTCGTCGCAGTCCTCGACCACCTGCTCGCGACGCCCGAACCCGCAGGCCCGCTGCGCGTCGTCCAGCCGAAAGTCCTCTACCAGTTCGCCGACCCCGAACTCGAACGCCTGTCGGCTGGGCAGAAGATCCTGGTGCGCATGGGGCCGGACAATGCGGCACGGGTCAAGGCGCGGCTACGGGAATTGCGGCGGCGAGTCGCGGGGGGAGTGAGCGCGCCGTGAAAATTTTCTCCTCTGTGCGATCTATCGGGCGATTTTCAAAACGAAGAAGACCGCCGGAGCGGTCTTCTTCGATGCTGTTTGGGTCAGGAGAAAAACGTGGTCTGTCCCCGTTTTTTCGTTTTTCCGCCACAGATTTAGCAAATGGCTCCGGCGCCGCGGGTTACGCATCCCCCCGATTTCACCCAGCCAATCTTCCCGTCCG
Source organism: Aromatoleum buckelii (assembly GCF_012910785.2). Lineage (GTDB taxonomy): Bacteria > Pseudomonadota > Gammaproteobacteria > Burkholderiales > Rhodocyclaceae > Aromatoleum > Aromatoleum buckelii. The sequence goes on from NZ_WTVH02000008.1 coordinate 767,587, forward strand.
CTGCTAGGGTGCCAGTGAGAACGTAAGTGTCGGCTGCGGCGACACCGTTTACAGCGTTAGGGACCAAGGTAAGAGTCGCAACGTTAGTTGCCACGGCCAACGTCACGCCCGCCGGGTTGAAGACTGTGCCCCCGGACGCAAGGCCGGGAATACCCGCGGCGACTGCCGGTGCGTCGGGTACGCCGGCAGCAACGGCGATGGCTGTGAAGTTTCCGCCCGTTACGCAGTCGCCATTCTGGGCGCACACTTCAAGCGCGAGTTTGTAAGGAGAGCTAGCCGCCACTACTTCTGTGTAACGTGCCTTGATCGTGTAGTTCTGATACGCAGGAATCGCCACCGCCGCCAGAATCCCAATGATCGCCACGACGATCATCAGTTCGATCAGCGTAAAACCCTGTTGAACCTTCTTCATGATGTTCCCCTTTGAACAGCGGAAAGCCCGCTTGGCAGGGATAACGCAACGGCCATGCCAGAAGTCCTGACGCCGGAATTACAGGGGCATGCCCTCGAAAAGCCGCTCCGGAGCGTCAAGGTGTGACGAGAGGGCGTGACGGATTGTCAAAAAATGACAGAGCAGGAATCGCCGCGCCGGAAGCCGGGGCACGAACCGCAAGTTGGAAGCGGTCCGCGTCCGGCCCCTGCTCCTTGCCCCGCACGGCGCAACCGGCACCTATAATTCCCATCATGCGACTCACCGACACTCAAGGGACGACGATTCGGCAATTGACTGCGGAACTGGCCGGCCTGTCTGCCAGCGTCCGCCTTTTCGGCTGGCGGCTCGGCGACGCAGCACGGGGGGGAGCGCGTGGGCGGTGAAAATGGGAGAGGCAGGCACGGCGAATTCACTGCTAGACTTTCCTTGGTGTCATTTCTGCTTCCACGAACCGAGCAATACGAGCTGATCATGCATCCTGTCATCGAAACCCACCGCAAGGAGCTTCGCGCGCTTGCACGACGCTACGGCGTACGTTCGATCAAGGTCTTCGGCTCGATGGCCCGTGACGAGGCGGATGTGGAAAGCGACGTCGATCTGCTGGTAGAGACGACACCGGATATCTCGGGATTCACGCTCGGAGCGCTCCTCATGGATGCGCAGGACCTTCTCGGGAGGCGGGTCGATATCGTGACTCCGGCGTCACTCCACCCGGCGATCCGCGCTCGCGTGTTGCGCGAGGCACGGGCGATTTGAGGCCGCATCTTGAAACCCGGCCCTGACGCCGACCGGGTTTATCTGGCGCATATGCTCGAGTGCATCGCCCGGATCGACGAGTATGTCGAGGGCGACGAGGGCAAGTTCCGGTCTTCCCGCCTCGTCCAGGATGCCGTCATCCGTAACCTCCAGACGCTGGCGGAATCGAGTCAGCGACTCAGCGAGGCCATAAAGGCCAGTGAACATCGAGTGCCGTGGCGCGCAATCTCGGGGTTCCGGAACATCCTCGTGCATGACTATCTTGGCGTCGATGTCGATAGCGTCTGGCAGGTCGTGAAGCGGGAATTGCCGCCATTGCAGGCTGCGCTTGCCCGGATGCGGGGCGAGGAATAGAGGACGACAGTCACTCCGACTTCGGCAACGAGGCGGCCAGCGCGTCGCGCGCGCGCAACCGGCCCACGTGCCGGCCGTGCAGCACATAAAACACGGGCATGCCGAGGACGGCGAGCGCTGCCATGCTGCCGTACAGGTTGCGGTAGCCTATTTCGGAGATCGCCAGGCCAAGGAGGTACGGGCCAAAGCCCAGACTCGCATCCATCGAAATATAGAAAGTCGATGTCGCCAGACCCATGCGCTGCGGCGCGACCACTTTGACGGCGACGGCATAGAGCGCGGATTGCAGGTTGCCGAATCCAATGCCGATCAATACCGCCGCCACCAGCAAGCCCATGCCGGACTGGACAGTGGCCAGCACGACCAGTCCGAGAGCGAGGAACAGGCAGGACGGGAAGACCACCATGTTGGAGCCTTTCCGGTCCAGCAGCCGTCCCGTCAGAGGGCGCGACAAAAGCACCACTGCGGAATACACGATGAAAAAGAAACTCGCCGCGGTGACAAGATCGAGCTCGACGGCGTAACCATTGATGAAGGCCAGCACGCTCGCATAGCACAGGCCGTACAGGAACGTGACGACGGAAATGGGAATCGCGCGGGCCTCGACCAGATTGGCCCATGAGAACTGGAACCCCCTGAGGCCTGCATGCGATGCCCCTTCCGGCACCTGCGCCCACATCGCGGCAAGCAGGCCGAGGATCGCGACGGCGACGCAAGCGGCGAATATCCAGTTGAAGTTCGTGTGCTGCAGCAGCCACACTCCCAGGAACGGTCCGGTTGCCGCAGCGAGCGTCGTGCTGAGGCTGTAGTAGCTGATGCCCTCCGCCCGGCGATCACGAGGGATGATATGGGCCACGGCAGTGCCGGCGGCCGTGCTGCCCACGCCGAGCGCGAGGCCGTGCACGAAACGTACGGCAATCAGCGTGGCTATGGAATCGCTGAGGAAATACAGGCCGCTCGTGATCGTGAAGGCGATCATGCCGATGACCATCGTTTTCTTCCGGCCCAATGCGTCGACGAACTGGCCGATGATCAGCCGCCCCAGCAAGGTGCCGATGACGAAAATGCCGGCGACCAGTCCTGCCTGGCTCAGCGACGAACCGTATTCCTGCATCGCATGCGCGCCGATCACGACGATCAGCATGTAAAACACCAGGGCCAGAAAAAAATTGACCGCAAAAACGATCACGAAGTCGCGGGTCCAGAGTTTTGTCGGTTGCATGATGAGCCCGGGGGAACGCTATTTGATGTTGCCGAGCAACTGCTGGAAGACCGTGACCGTCTGTTCCAGCTGCTCGGTGGCGATACCGGCGGTGGCGCGTCGCTCCAACGCCGTGATCTGCTCGCGGCACTCCGTGTAGATGCGCTGCCCTTCGGCAGTCAGGGCTAGCGATTTCTCGCGGCGGTCATTGCCCGGCGCACTCGTCAGATACCCCAGCTCCTCCAGGCGTTGCACGCGACGGGTGATGCCGGGCTTTTCGATACCGTAATAAGCGGAAATCTCCACCAGCGAGGCCTGCTCGTGCTCGTGCAGATAGAACATCACCTGCCACAGCGAATGGGACAAGTCATACGAATGGAGCAGCTGGTTCAGGGCCTGGATCACGGGCCGGTACAGCGACAGGTAGTGTCTGAAAAAACCCTGCATGGCGTAGATGGTTGCCTTGAGTAATAGTAAACTAAGGCAACTATATTTGAGCGGCAATTCAGCTGTCAATCGCCCGGGGGTCCGCCACGCCTTCGCTCTTGCCACCGGAACTGGAATCTAGGCGGAGGGGGGGCGATGAAGCCACTGGCAATGCTGCAGGGGCAGTTTTGAAAGTGACGGATAATGAAAACAGAACCTGCACGTTTTGCAGGGAAAACTTGGGGAGCTGGAACTCGTCCCCGTGAAGGTCGGGAACCATGACGTCGAGTACTGAAGCCGGGCGCCCCGAGGTGCCCGACGAGCGCGGGGCGCGAGAGGCGCTGCCGGTTTTCGCCGACGGCTGGCTCGCGGACGCCGAGCGCTGCGAGTCGCCGAATTACGACGCGCGACCCGCAGGCTGCGAGGTGCGGCTCGTCGTCGTGCATGCGATCAGCCTGCCGCCGGATGAGTTCGGCGGGCCGGGAGTTTCGCAGCTGTTCACGAACGCGCTCGACCCGGCGGCGCATCCGTATTACGCGACGATCCGCGACCTGCGCGTGTCGGCGCATTTCTTCATCGCGCGCGACGGCCGGCTGATGCAGTTCGTCTCCGCGGACAGGCGCGCGTGGCACGCCGGGGCGTCGAACTGGCGCGGGCGCGAGCGGTGCAACGATTTTTCGCTCGGCATCGAGCTCGAAGGCTGCGACACGTTGCCGTTCGAGACGGCGCAGTACGAGCGGCTCGCGGCCCTCGTGCGCACGCTCTGTGCGCATTACCCGATCGAGGACGTCGTCGGGCATTCGGACATCGCGCCGGGGCGCAAGACCGATCCGGGGCCGTTTTTCGATTGGGAGCGATTGGGCGCGTTGCTCGCCGGGCCGGGAGCGGTTGCCGTCCGCGGGACGCAACCGCCGCGACCGGCGGCAGGCGCAGAAGCCGGCTGAACGCTCAGCGGATCGGGATGACGATCGGCGGGATGCTGACGCCGATGACGACTGCGGGGTCGCGCGAATACACCGGTGCCGGCGGCACGTAGTACGACGGGCGCTCGCGCTCGTAGTAGCGGTATTCGCGCACGACCGGGCGACGCTCGACGATGCGTTCGCGGATCACGACGCGCTCGCGGTCGTGCTTCCAGTGCTTCTTGTAGTGACCGTGGCGGTGGCCGCGGTCGTGGTCGCGCCATTCGCGGTCATGGTCACGCCATTCGCGGTGTTCGCCGCGGTCGGCGTGGGCCGGTAACGCGGTGAGCAGGGCGCCGGCGGCGACGAGTGCGGCGAGCAGTTTGAGCGTGTGCGATTTCATGGCTGTCTCCTTGTTGGGCCGGATACGAGCAGCCGGCGCGTGTCGCACCGGGATCCTCTTGCCCGATTAAACGCGAGCCGGAGACGAAAGGTTGGCGTGGAGTTGTAAGTGAATATGGGTACGGCTCAGCCGACGAGGATCACATGCACGCGTCGCGGGCCGTGCGCGCCGAGCTGGATCGTCTGCTCGACGTCGGCGGTGCGCGACGGGCCGGAGATGATGTTCGTCGCCCGCGGCATGCCTTCTGGGCGGGCGCGCAGCTCGGTCCACCCGTCCTCGAAGTGGTCGACGATGCGGGCGGTCTCGAGCACGACGACGTGGTCGTCGGGGACGAAGTTGTGCGTCGTCGGGCTGTGCGGACCTGATGCGAGCATCAGGCTGCCGGTCTCGGCGATGCCGCACAGCGCCCGCGACACGGCGAGCGCTTCGGTGATGCCGGCCGCTTCATGATGGATCAGCCAGCCGTCGGGCCACGCGAGATCTTTCAGCGCCGCGCCGACTGCCGCGCGTTGGGGCAGGCGGTGCGCGAGCCGATAGGCTTCGACCGCGGCGGGAACCGCGTCGCGCGAGGCGACGCGCTCGATCGTCCCGGCGCGGCTTTCGAACTTGCGCATGAAGCGCGTGACGAGGTCTTCGTCGTGTGCCGGGCGGGTGTGGCGCGGCACGCGCGCGTCGAGCGCGGCGACCTGCGTCGCGTCGAGCGGATCGCGGCGCAGCGCGTCGCGGACGGATTTCAGGATCGCGTCCCGCGCATTGCCGCTTGCGTTTGCTGGTGCGTTCATCGCTGGCCTCGCTTGCCTTGCCACAGTTCGAGAAAAGTGCGTCCGGTCGGCGCCGGCAGGTCGCGCGAATCGGTCCAGCCGCCCGCGAGCGGCAGGCGCCGGATGCGCCCGCGCCGCGCGATGCCCGACAGCGCGCGGGCGGCGAGCTGCTCGAGCGCGTGGTAGAGCTTCGGCCGCGTCGCGACCCAGCGCCAGATGCCGAGCGCGCGCTTTTGCATCACCGGCGTGATGTTCTGCTGGTGCTGCAGGTGGCGCAGCTCGCGCAGCAATTCCGGGAGCGGGATCTTGACCGGGCACACCGACTGGCAGCGGCCGTTCAGCGTGCAGGCGTTCGGCAGGTCGTACGCGGCGTCGAGACCCTTGATCAGCGGCGTCAGCACCGAGCCCATCGGGCCGGGATAGACCCAGCCGTACGCGTGGCCGCCGACCGCGCCATACACCGGGCAGTGGTTCATGCACGCGCCGCAGCGGATGCAGCGCAGCATGTCGCGGAAACGCCCGGCGAGCATCTTCGAGCGGCCGTTGTCGACGAGAACGACGTGGTATTCCTCCGGCCCGTCGAGGTCGTCGGCGCGGCGCGGGCCGGTCGAGATCGTCGTGTAGGTCTCGGTCTCCTGGCCGGTTGCGCTGCGGGCGAGCAGCCGCAGGAACAGCGTTGCGTCGTCGAGCGTCGGCACGACGCGCTCGATGCCGGACGTGACGATATGCACTTTCGCCAGCGTCTGCGTCAGGTCGCCGTTGCCTTCGTTCGTGACGATGATCGACGAGCCGGTCTCGGCGACGAGGAAGTTGCCGCCGGTGATGCCGACGTCGGCGCGGAAATACTTGTCGCGCAGCACGCGCCGCGCTTCGTCGACGAGCTCGGGCACCTGCGTCTTGCGTGGCCCGCCGTGCGCGGCTTCGAAGAGGTCCGACACCTGGTCCTTCGTCTTGTGCACTGCTGGCGCGATGATGTGCGACGGCGGCTCGTGCGCAAGCTGGATGATGTATTCGCCGAGGTCCGTCTCGACGACTTCCATGCCGTTGTCGATCAGCGCCTCGTTGAGGTCGATTTCCTCGGACACCATCGACTTGCCTTTCGTGACCGTCTTCGCACCGACGCGCTTGCAGATGCCGAGGATGATCTTCCGCGCTTCCTCGGCATCGCGCGCCCAGTGCACCTGGCCGCCGGACGCGACGACCGCCTGCTCATAGCGGGCGAGGTAGTGGTCGAGATTGTCGAGGACATGGTTCTTGAGGTTCTTCGCCTCCTCGCGCAACTGCTCGAATTCCGGCAGATCGGCGACCTGCTGTGCGCGCTTGCCAACGAAGCCGTAGCGTGCGCGCCCGAGCGCGGTCTGCAGGTTCGCGTCGTGGATCGCGAAGACCGAGCGTTCCTTGAATTCATCCGAGCGGATCTGCATCAGCGCGACTCCTTCGGCGCGTCGGCGAGACCGGCTCCGTCGGCGAAGCCGGCGAGCACTTCGGCGATGTGGAACACCTTGACCGGAGCGTGGATGCGCTTCAGCCGGCCGGCGATGTTCATCAGGCAGCCCAGATCGCCGCCGAGCAGCGTGTCGGCGCCGGTGGCGAGGATGTTGCGCACTTTGTCATCGACCATTTTCTCGGAAATTTCCGGGTATTTGACGCAGAACGTGCCGCCGAAGCCGCAGCACACTTCGGCGTCTTCCATCTCCTTGAGCTTGAGTCCGTCGACTTCGCCGAGCAGTGCGCGCGGCTGGCCTTTGATGCCGAGGCCGCGCAGGCCCGAGCACGAGTCGTGGTAAGTCGCGGTGCCCGCGTAGCGCGCATCGACCGTGACCGCCGCGCCGCGCACGTCGGCGAGGAACGACAGCAGCTCGAAGCTCTTCCTCGACAGCGCTTCGGCACGCGGCAGCCACTGCGGGTCGTCAGCGAAGAGCGCGGGGTAGTCGTGGCGGATCGTCGCCATGCACGAGCCGGACGGCCCGACGACATAGTCGAAATGCTCGAACGCCTCGATGACCTGCCGCGCCAGCGCGCGCGCCGCGTCATAGTCGCCGCTGTTGTAGCCGGGCTGGCCGCAGCACGTCTGGCTCGCCGGCACCTCGACGCTGCATCCCGCGTCTTCGAGCAGCTTGACTGCGGAAAAACCGACGTTCGGCCGGAACAGGTTCATCAGGCAGGTGGCGAACAGTCCGACGCGGGGCCCGGCAGTGGGCGATGAGGTCATGAAGCGGTCTCCGGTTCTTGTTCTGGGCAGGGTGAGCGGTGAGGGCAGAGCGATGTTAGCAAGCGCCGCCGCGATGCAGGGCGAGGGATTTTCAGGCCGGCGATGAGCGCGTTTCATGCCAGCGGCAGCATAGCAGAGGCCTGCGGCGACGTCCGGCGGGCAACGCCCGCAGGTCGCCGCCCGCATATCGAGCGAGCGTGGCACACTGCGCGGTTTGTGCCGTTGCCGCCCCGGCCGGCAGCCGGATCAGGGTCGCGCTTACCGAACGGGAATATTCCGCATGATGCGTTTCGTATGCCTTGCCGTGATGCTCTCCGCGCTGTTGTCTGGCGTTGCGACGGCTGCCGGGTGGTCGACCCGGCCGTTGTCCGAAGTCGCCGTGTATCCCGAATTCCGCGCCTCGGCGCACGTCGTCGCGGTCGACGAGGCGCGTATCGCCGCCGAAGTTTCCGGGCGCATCGAGAGCCTGCCGACGCGCGTCGGGCAGGCGGTCGCGAAAGGCGCGGAGCTCGCACGCATCGATGCCGCCGCGTATCGCATCGAGGTGGAGCGCGCCGCGGCGCAGAGCCGCTTGGTCGGCGATCGCGTCAGGCTCGCCGAGGCGCAGCTCGACCAGGCGCGCGCACTCGCATCGAAAGGCTTCATCAGCGCGGATGCGCTCAGGATCAGGGAAACCGAGCTCGCGGTGCTGAAAAGCGAACTCGATGCGGCGCGCCAGGAGGTTGCGGCGGCCCGGCTGCAGCTCGCGCGCACGACGGTCCGCGCGCCGTTCGCCGGCGTCGTGCGTGAGCGCATCGCGAGCGTCGGCGACCTCGCCGTGCCCGGCACGCCGCTGCTGGTGCTGTCGGCGAGCGCGGACAGCGAAGTGCGCGCGCGGGTGCCGACGGCGCAGATCGAATCGCTGCGCGCCGCCGGAAAGTGGCAGTTCGTCGCCGGCGGCACGACGAGCCGGCTCACGCTGCTGCGCGTGTCGGCGGTCGTCGAGGCGGCCGGGCAGGCGCGCAACGCCGTGTTCTCGTCGGCGACGCCGCTGCCAGCGGGGCTTGCCGGTGAAGTCAGATGGACCGGGGCGACGCCGCATCTTCCCGCCGGCTACGTGCAGCAGCGCGGCGGGGCGCTCGGGGCCTACGTCGAGCGCGGCGGGCGCGCAGTCTTCATCGAGCTGCCGGACGCGCAAGTCGGGCGGCCGGTCGCAGTGAACTGGACGCCCGACACGCGAATCGTCGATGAAGGCCGGTTCTCGATCGGCCTCGGCCGCGATCTACACGACGAGCGCGCGCCTGAAACCGGCGGCGAGGGCGGGGGGGCATGACAGACTGGTACCGCCGCCTGATCGGCAACCACCCGCTCGCGAACATCGCGTTCGCCCTGGTGCTGCTCGGCGGCATCGTCACGTACCTGACGATGCCGCGGGCGCAGGACCCGGAAGTCAATTTCAACTGGGTCAGCATCATCACCGCGCTGCCGGGCGCGTCCGCCGAGGACATCGAGCGCGAGCTGACCGGGCCGCTCGAAGACGCGATCGAGCAGGTCAAGGACATAAAGTTCGTGTCGTCGTCGAGCCGCGAGGGCGTCTCGTCGATCCTCGTGCGCTTCGAGGAAATCAGCGGGCGCCAGTTCGACCGGCGCATCAACGACCTGCGCCGCGAAGTGCAGAACAAGGCCGACGCCGAGCTGCCGCCGGAGGCGACCGAGCCCGAGATCATCGAGATCACGTCGTCGAACGGCTTTCCGACCGCGATCCTCGTGCTGTACGGCGCGGGCGGCGGCGAGCGCCTGCGCAGCGCGGCGTTCGGCATCCGGAAGGATCTCGAACGCTTCGCCGACATCGACCAGGTGGTCGCCGCCGGATTCGACGAACCGGAACTGCACGTCGATTTCGATCCGGAACGGGTCGCCGCCGTCGGGTTGTCGCCGCTCGACCTGTCGGACAGCGTTGCGGCGTGGTTTCGCAACACGCTCGGCGGGCGCATCCGCGTGCAGGACCGCGAATGGCTCGTGCGCCTCGAAGGCAAGACGCCCGATCCGGACGTGCTCGCCCAAGCGGCCGTCATCACCCCTGCGGGGCGCGTCGCGCTCGGTGAAGTCGCGGCCGTCGCGCGCGGGCACGAGCGCACCGGCCAGCTCGTCAGCTACAACGGCCAGCCGGCGGTGATGCTGTCGATCACGAAGGAGGCCGGCAGCAACACGCTGGAGCTCGTCGACCGCCTGAACCGCTTCGTCGCCGAGCGCAATCCGCTGCTGTTCGGGCAGGGCGTGCAGCTCGTGATGATCGACGACCAGACGCATGCGACGCGCGACGCGATCGGCGTCATGGAGTCGAACGCGCTGCTCGGCCTGGTGCTGGTGCTCGGCCTGTGCTGGGTGTTCCTCGGCTCGCGGCTCGCGCTGCTGGTCGGACTCGGCGTGCCGTTCGCGCTCGCCGGCACGTTCCTGCTCGTCGACCTGATCGGTTCGACGCTGAACCTGACGGTGCTGCTCGGCGTCGTCATTGCGCTCGGCATGCTCGTCGACGACGCAGTGGTGATCGTCGAGGCGATTTATTACCGGCTGCAACGCGGCGAGCCGGTGCACCACGCGGTGACCGAAGGCGTCGCCGAAGTCGCGTTGCCGGTGATCTCGTCGGTGCTGACGACGATCGCGGCGTTCCTGCCGCTGATGCTGTTGCCGGGCATCCTCGGCTCGTTCATGTTCCTCGTGCCTTTCGTCGTCACCTGCGGCCTGCTCGTCAGCCTCGTCGAGGCGTTCTGGATGATGCCGGCGCACATCCTCCTGCTGCGGCCCGATTTCGGCGCCCGCCGCAGCCGCGTACAGGCGCGACGCGAGCGCTTCACGCACTGGCTGCGGGTGAAGTACTCGCGTGCGCTGGTTGCGGTGATGCGGCGGCCGAAGACCGCGCTCGCGGTGCTGCTGCTCGTCATGGCCGGGGCGGCCGGCGCGCTCGCCGGCGGACTCGTGAAGATCCAGTTCTTCGCGTTCGATCCGATCCGGCTGTTCTACGTCAGCATCGACATGCCCGCCGGCGTCCCGCTCGAGCGCACGCTCCAGGAGTCCGAGCGCGCCGCGGCGGTGCTGCGCAGAACGCTCGATCCGGCGGAAGTCCGCTCGATCACTGCGTATGCCGGAATCAAGTTCACCGAGACCGAGCCGCTGTATGGCGACCAGTACGGGCAGGTGATCGTGTCGCTGCAGCCGCGCAGCGGCGAGTTGCGCGATACCGCCGAAGTGATCGCCGCGGCGCACGATCCGGTACTGGCCTTGCAGGGCGAGGCGAAGTTCTCGTTCCTCGAACTCAAAGGCGGCCCGCCGACCGCGCGGCCGATCAGCGTCAAGGTCAAGGCCGACGATTACGGCGAGCTGCGCGCCGCGACCGACGCCTTGCTCGATGAAGTCGCGAAGATCCCCGGCGTGCGGGACATCACCGATGACGACGTGCCGGGACGCCCGGAGCTGCGGCTGACGCTGAACCGCGAGAAGCTCGCGCGCGCAGGGGTCGCACCGGGAGAGGTCGCGCGCCTGCTGCGGTTGTATGGCGAAGGCGAGGTCGTCGCGACGACTCGCGACGAGGGCGAGAAGGTTGAAGTCATCGTGCGCGCGCGGCCGCAATCGCTGACCGACGTCACCGAACTGCTGCAGCGCCCGGTGCCGCTCACGGCCGACGCGGAAGACGCGGAAGATGGCGGGGGCGCGCGACGCAGCGTGCAGCTCGGCTCGCTCGTCGACGCCGAGCCACGCATCGCGAAGGGCTACATCCGCCATTATCAGCTCACCCGCGCGATCACCGTCGAAGCCGGCCTCGACCAAGACGAGATCGACACGCTGACGGCGAACAACCGGCTGAAGGCGGCCTGGGCCGAGCTGCAGCCGCGCTTCCCGAACGTCGAGCTCGACTTCTCGGGCGAACTCGACGACATCCAGGAAAGCCTGGACTCGATGGCCGTGCTGTTCTCGCTGGGCGTCGGCCTGATCTACCTGATCCTCGCGACCCAGTTCCGCAGCTACTGGCAACCGTTCATGATCCTCGTGACCGTGCCGCTCGCCTTCACCGGCGTCGTGCTCGGCCTGCTCGTGTCGGGCAACCCGCTGTCGCTGTATACGATGTACGGTGTCATCGCGCTCGCCGGTATCGCCGTGAACTCCGCGATCGTGCTGATCGACGCGGCGAACGAGCGCCGTGCCGCCGGCATGAGCGTCGAGCACGCGGCGATCTACGCCGGGCGGCGGCGCGTCGTGCCGGTGCTGATCACGTCGTCGACGACGATCGGCGGCCTGGTCTCCCTGGCGGCCGGCCTCGGCGGCAAGTCGCTGATGTGGGGGCCGGTCGCGGCGAGCATCGTGTGGGGGCTCGGGTTCTCGACTTTGCTGACCTTGTTCGCGATCCCGCTGATCTACCGCTTGGCGATGGGACGGTCGCGGCCGGAGCGCGGCGTTCCCGTCGCCCGCCTCGCGTCGCCCCGCTCGCCGCGGTGAGCGAGCGGGGCGGCACTTGCCGGAGGAGCCGATGCTCGCGAGTTTCGCTGCCAATTTCGTCGTCCTGGTCCATTTCGCGTTCATCGTGTTCGTCGTCGCGGGCGGCGCGCTGGTGCTGCGCTGGCCGCGCCTCGCGTGGCTGCATCTGCCGGCAGTCGCGTGGGGAACGGGAATCGAGCTGATCGGCGGCGTGTGCCCGCTGACACCGCTCGAAAACGCGTTGCGCCGCGCAGCGGGCGAAGCGGGCTACGCGGGAGGTTTCATCGAGCATTACCTGCTGCCGCTGATCTACCCTGCGGGGCTGACGCCGGCGATCGGCACGGTGCTCGGCGTTTTCGTGCTCGCGGTCAATGCGGTGTTCTATGCGGTGCTGTGGCGTCGCCGGCGACGGGGCGCGCGAAGCGCATCGGACACTCGGCCGGGCTCCGGCGATTGAACCGAAGCGCGGCTCGGGGCGTCCCAGTACAATGCCCGCCACCATGCCTGCCGCTCCCGTCCCCAGCATTTTCGCCCGCGCCCGCCCCGCCCCGAGCCCTGCCCCGTTCCTGCCGATGTCGCGCGCCGAGATGGGCGCGCTCGGCTGGGACGAGTGCGATGTCGTCCTCGTCACCGGCGACGCGTACCTCGACCACCCGAGCTTCGGCATGGCGCTCGTCGGGCGGCTGCTCGAAGCGCAGGGCTTTCGCGTCGGCATCATCAGCCAGCCTGACTGGAAGAGCGCGGAGTCGTTCCGCGCGCTGGGGCGCCCGCGGCTGTTCTTCGGCATCACTGCGGGGAACATGGATTCGCTGATCAACCGCTACACCGCCGAGCGAAAGATCCGCTCGGAAGACGCCTATACGCCGGGCGCGCAGGCCGGCCGCCGGCCCGACCGCGCGGTGACCGTCTACGCCCAGCGTGCGCGCGAAGCTTTCCCCGGCGCGAATGTCGTCATCGGCAGCATCGAAGCGTCGCTGCGCCGCATCGCGCATTACGACTACTGGTCGGACAAGGTGCGCCGTTCGGTGCTCGCGGACTCGAAAGCCGACCTGCTGCTATTCGGCAACGCCGAGCGCGCGCTGGTCGCACTTGCGCACCGCCTCGCCGACGGCGAACCGATCGACGCGATCCGCGACCTGCGCGGCACGGCTTTCCTGGTCCGGCCGGGTTGGCTGCCGGGCGCCGAATGGTGCGAGCAGGACTCGACCGCGCTCGACCGTCCGGGCCGCGTCGAGCCGCATCCCGACCCGTACGCGATGGAGCCCGAAAAGCCGCCGGCAGCCGGGGAAGGCGGCGCACAGCCGGTGCGCATCGTCCCGGCGGCGGAACGCGCCGCGGCGCGGCGGCAGGCGCGCGGCAGGACCGTCGTGCGCCTGCCGTCGTACGAGACGGTCGTCGCAGATCCGGTAATGTACGCGCACGCTTCGCGCGTGTTCCACCTCGAATCGAACCCCGGCAACGCGCGCGCGCTGGTCCAGGCGCACGGCGACGGGCCGGGGCGGCGCGACGTGTGGCTCAACCCGCCGCCGCTGCCGCTTTCCACGCCCGAGATGGATTTCGTCTTCGGCCTGCCGTACGCGCGCCGGCCGCATCCGTCATACGGCGACGCGCGCATCCCGGCGTGGGACATGATCAAGTTCTCGATCAACATCATGCGCGGCTGCTTCGGCGGCTGTACGTTCTGCTCGATCACCGAGCACGAAGGCCGCATCATCCAGAGCCGCTCGGAGGCATCGATCCTGCACGAGATCGAGGAGATCCGCGACCGCACGCCGGACTTCAAGGGGCACATCACCGACCTCGGCGGCCCGACCGCTAACATGTACCGCATGGCGTGCAAGGACAAGCAGATCGAGTCCTCGTGCCGGCGACTGTCGTGCGTCTATCCCGGCATCTGCGAGAACCTGAAAACCGACCACGCGCCGCTGATCTCGCTGTACCGCAAGGCGCGCGCGATTCCGGGCGTCAAGCGCGTGACGATCGGCTCGGGGCTGCGCTACGACCTCGCGGTGCGCTCACCGGAATATGTCAAGGAACTCGTCACGCACCACGTCAGCGGCCTGTTGAAGATCGCGCCCGAGCATACCGAGGAAGGGCCGCTGTCGAAGATGATGAAGCCCGGCATCGGCACGTACGAGAAGTTCGCCGCGATGTTCGAGAAATACTCGCGCGAGGCCGGCAAGAAGCAGCACCTCGTGCCGTACTTCATCGCCGCGCACCCGGGTACGACCGACGAGGACATGCTGAACCTCGCGCTGTGGCTGAAGAAGAACGGCTTCAGGCCCGACCAGGTGCAGACGTTCATGCCGACGCCGATGGCGATGGCGACGACGATGTACCACAGCCGCCGCAACCCGCTGCGCAAGGTGTCCGCCGACTCGGAGATCGTCGAGACCGCGCGCGCCGGCAAGCTCAGGAAGTTGCACAAGGCGCTGCTGCGCTGGCACGACCCGGAGAACTGGCCGCTGATCCGCGAAGCGCTGCTCGGCATGGGCCGCGCCGAGCTGATCGGCAGCGGCCCGAACTGCCTCGTGCCGCGGCATCAGCCGGGCGTGCCGCTCGCCGTCGACCGCCCGGGACGTCGCCCCGCCGCGCGTTCCGGGGGCGAGTGCCGCGCGGCGCCGGCCCGCAAGGGCAAGCGGTAGCGGGGCGGCTGCAGCGCCGGCGATATCACCGGCGCAAGGCCCGCTCCTGACATGGCCACGCCGCTGCGACGTTTGTCGCTGCTCAAGGCCGATCGCTGCGTCAGTGCAGACAATGGCACGAACGGCAACGTGATCGCGAAGCGTTTAGGGCAACGGTCGCGGCGCCGGAAATATTTCACCCCTCTGCAACAGGAGTCGATATGAACACCCGTCCCGCCTTCCTCCGTCTCGTTTCCGCCCTCGGGCTGGTCGCTGCATTCGCGGGCGGACCGGTTTTCGCAGCCGGCGAGGAAGTGGTCATGTACAAGGATCCGAATTGCGGCTGCTGCGGCAAGTGGGCCGAGCACATGCGCGCGAGCGGATTTGCCGTGAAGGAAGTTCGCAGCACCGCGATGAGCGCCGTCAAGCGCGAAGCTGGCGTGCCGCAGGCACTCGCTTCGTGCCACACGGCGAAGATCGGCGGCTATGTCGTCGAAGGTCACGTGCCTGCGGCGGACGTGCGGCGCCTGCTCGCCGAAAAGCCGAAAGTGGCCGGCATCGCGGCACCGGGAATGCCGGCCGGCTCGCCCGGCATGGAAGGACCGTATCCTGCCGAGCGTTACGACGTCGTCAGCTTCGATGCGGACGGCAAGCACCGGACGTTCGCGTCGCACTGACGCCGGCGGCGGAAGTTGACCAGGGAGTCAGCCATGAAAAAACTGTTCATCGCGAGCCTGGCGGCAGGCTTTCTTTCGTCGACCCCGGCGTTCGCGCAGGCCGATGACGCGGTGCTCGGCGACCGGGGGAGCGGCATGATCGTCGACCTCGTCCTCGTGCGGCCGCTGACCTTCGTCGGTTCGGTGGTCGGGATCGCCGCTTTCATCGTTTCGCTGCCATTCACCGCGCCGACCGGCTCGGCGTCCGATGCGGCGCGCGAGCTGGTCGGCAAGCCGCTCGAGTACACCTTCAACCGGCCGCTCGGCGATTTCCGCAACTGCGGGGCGGACCGCCACCCTTGCGGCGGGCGGTGACCGGGCCGCGGGCGCAGCGGTCCCGCGTCACGCGAGCACGAAGTTCTCGTCGGGGACAGGCACCGGAGGCGGCTCTTCGCCGAGCATCTCGCGCAGGCTCGCGTTGACGCCGGCGACGAGCGCGTCGAGCGCGAGATCGTTCGCCATCGTGCCGAAAGGCTCTTCGATCTCATCGCTGAGCGCTTCGAGCGCGAAGAACGTGTAGGACACGAAGCTCACGACCAGCGGCGTCATGAGGCCGATCGAATCGACCAGCCCGAAAGGCAGCAGGGTGCAATAAACATAGGCGCTGCGGTGCAGGATCACCGTATAGGTGAAGGGCAACGGGGTATTGGCGATGCGCTCGCAGCCGCCGAGTGACGACGACAGCCCGTTCAGCGACTGCTCCATCTGCTGCGCGAGCATGATGTCGAGTTGCCCCGCTTCGCGGCGCTCGCGCAGCCATTGACCGAGCCACAGCAACACCAGCGCCGGCGCCGAGCGGGCGGCGCGGGCGCGCTCGATGACGACGGCGGGAAGCAGACCGAGCAGGTCGGCGTCGCGCGGCTGGTGGCGCAGCTGGTTGCGCATCGCCGCGGCGAAGCCGATGAGGCCGAGCACGAACGGCCGGCTCTCGACGTTGCGGGCCGTCAGCGTCAGGGCCTGCCGCGCGAGGTTGCGCGTCTCGACGAGGACGTCGCCCCACAGTTTGCGCGCTTCCCAGTAGCGGTCATAGCTCGCGTTGATGCGAAAGCCGAGGAAGATCGCGAGTGCGACCCCCATCAGCGAGAACGGGTTCGCGTTGAGCGTCACCTTGAAGTGGAAAAGCTGGCCGTGCATCAGCACGACGCCGCACGACAGCGCAAGGATGAACAGCTGCTGCGGCAGGATGCGGGAAACGAGCGACCCGCGGCGAACGAACAGCAAATGCATCCAGTGCGGACGAGGGCGGACGATCACGGCGGGGAATGTGGCGGTCGGGCGGCGGCGGGGGTGCGATTCTCTCAGGTTTTGGCGCGATGCGGATGTCAATTTGCTGCATTGCAAGAAAAAATCCGTGCCTACCCGGCAAGCCAAGCGAGCGTGCCGGTGAGGGCAAGTCCGGCGCTGGCGAGCAGCGTCAGCCTGCGCCGCGAGCCGTGCAGCCGTCCCCACAGCCAGAAGCCCGACAGGCCGAGAAACGCGAGGCCGAGCGCGGCGGCGTCGGACAGCAGGATCCACGCCGGCCCGGTACCGATCGACATGTGCAGGCGCGCCAGGTACAGCCACAGGTTCGGTTTCGTCCGCTTCACCTCGGCCTGGGGACTGCCGAGCCAGTATTCGACCTCCAACGTTTCGGAAGGGGTATCGGCGCGCAGCGTCCAGCGCTCGGGCTGGCGCAGTTCGCCGCCACCCCAGCTCACGGCGCGCGAAGGCTCGATACGCGGCTTCAGCGCCTCGGCTTCGATGCCGAGCGCCGGAGCGAGTGCCGCGGCGAGCGCCTGCGGATCGGCGGGCCCGGCTTCGAGCGACAGTATCTGCGTCACCTCGCTGCGGTCGAGCGCCGGAATCTTCATCACCGCGCGGTGGTTCAGCAGGAAGCCGGTCACTGCGAACAGCAGTAGCATCGCTGCGATCGCGAGCCCGAACCACGCATGAACGCGGCGCAGCCACTTTTGCACGTTGCCGCGCTGCGCCGCCGGGCGGGGATGAAGGTGGATCACGAAAGGCTCTCGGGTAACAGGGATGGGTCAGGAGGGATCAGAACGAAAGTTTCGCGGACAGCCGCAGCGTGCGCGGCATGCCAACCGCAAGCAGTGGGGAGTTCGAGTTTACCCGGCTATCGCCGGCCGCTGCCCAGTAGCGCTTGTCGGTCACGTTCTCGAGGTTCGCGACGAGGTCGAGCTGGCTCGTGCCGAGTTTCGTCCGATAGCGCGCGCCGACGTCGTAACGAGTGTAGCCGGCCACGGTCGCCTGGTTCAGCGGGTCGACTTCGCGCTCGCCGGTGTAATACGCGCCCGCCGACAGTGCGAGGCCCGGTGCCGCAGCGAGCTGATGCTCGACGAACAGGCTCGCGGTGAACTCGGGCGTGTTCGCCGGCCGGTTGCCGATCAGCCGGGGATCGTTCTCGGCGTCGGTGAACTCGGCGTCGAGCCACTGAGCCGACGCGAACAGGCTCCAGCGACGTGCGAACGGGCCGCCGGCCGACAGCTCGACGCCGCGCAGCCGCGCTTCGCCCATGCGCTGAAAGACGCGGTCCACCTCGCCGTTCATCGGCCGCTCGATCTGAAACAGCGCCGCATTGGTCTGCAGGCCCATCCATTCGCTCTTGATGCCGGCCTCCCATTGCTCGCTGACGAGCGGTTCGAGCGAGGTTCCCGCGTTGAGCGCTTCCGGCCGCGCGATGCCGCCGTCCTCGAGGCCTTCGAGGTATCCTGCATAAACATTGGTCGCCGGCGTGAGTTTGTAGACGGCGGCAATCGTCGGAGTCACCTTGCTCTTGCTGTAGTCCTGCGCCGGATCCGTCGCGTGCTCGAATTCGAACTTGCTGCCGCGGGCGCCGCCCATGACGAGCCAGTTGCCGAAGCCGATTCGATCGAATACGTACCAGCCTTTGTCGTAGGTGCGCGAGTGCGCCGCGCGGGCGGGGTAGCTTACCGGCGACTCCGGTATGTCCCGCGGATCGAAGAGGTTCTGCCGCACGACGAGGGTGCGCGTCGCGCCGACCGTCTGCCGCAGCGTGTTCTGCGCATAGCCGAACGTCGCGTCGTGCGTGACGAGGCCGGTATCGAACCGGCCGGCGATTTCGGTGCGGGCATTGCGGTTCTCGTATTCCTGGCCTTTCGTCCGCGAGATGCGCAGGTCGCCTTCGCCGGTCGCAAGGTCGTAGTTTTGCAGCTGCGAGAAGTTGCGGTCGCGCTCGAGCCATGCGCGGCCGGCTTCGACGGTCCAGATCCACGCGTCGTTGAGCGCGAAGTCGCTGCGTACCTGCACGTTGCGCGCGCGCGCGTCGTAGTTCGCCCAGTCCGGCGCGATCAGCTTCTCTGGGCCGGGGATGCGCGGCAGCGGGATCCGGCCGTTAATCGCCGGCAGCGCGAGGATGCTCGACTGCTCGACGACGTCCTTCGCGATGTCCTCGACGTCGAGCTTCAGCAGCCAGCGGTCGGTGACGTTCCAGTCGAACGCTCCGGCAACGAGCCGGCGATCGCCGTCGGCGCCTTCGACCGGGCTTTCGAGCTCGCCGCCGACGATGTTCACGCGTGCGCCAAACTGGCCCTCGGAGCCGAAGCGCCGGCCGACGTCGAGGCCGGCGACCGCGCTGCCGTTGTCGTCGGTCGAAAAGTGCAGTGCGGCCACCGGCGTATTGCCCGCGCGCTTCGTCACGAGGTTGACGATGCCGGACGGCGGCACGAAGCCGTAGTAGAGGCCGCCGACGCCTTTCAAGACTTCGACGCGCTCCTTGTTCTCGAGCGGCAGGTCGATGAGGTTCACGATCGGCAGGCCGCCGTTCAGGCGGTAGTTCGAGCGGTTCTCGACGAGCAGGCCGCGGATCGACAGGTTGTCGTACACGGTGGCGCCGAGCTGCGCGCGCGTGACGCCGGCAGTGTTCTTCAGCGCTTCGTACAGGCCGTTCGCCTGCTGCGCGTCGAGCAGGTCGCGGTCGATGACGTTGATGGTCATCGGCACGTCCTTTGCCGGCGTGTCGCGGAACGTGCCGACGCCGACGCTGCCAGCGCGCCAGCCGGAATCGGTGGCGAACACTTCGACCGCTTCGAGCTGCTGGTCGGCGGCGAGGAGGGGGCCGTGCGCGGCGAGCAGCGCCGCAGCGGGAATCAGGCGAGCAAGGGTTTTGAGTCGCATGTCTGGATCTTGTAGGTCGATGGAACGGAAAGGTCGAAAGCGGCCGGTAGTGCCCACCGACGCAGTAACGCCGGCGGACTGG
This sequence comes from Aromatoleum buckelii, assembly GCF_012910785.2. GTDB lineage: Bacteria > Pseudomonadota > Gammaproteobacteria > Burkholderiales > Rhodocyclaceae > Aromatoleum > Aromatoleum buckelii. The sequence continues at coordinate 787,040 of NZ_WTVH02000008.1, forward strand.
CTGCGACAGGCCGGAAGTCAGAAGCGGTAGGTCGCGGTCGCCTGCAGCGCGCGTGCTGCGGCCGGCTGGTTCAGCCCATTGACGGAGGGGGTGACGCCTGCGTGGTCGGTGACGGGCGGCAGCGTGACCTGAGGCGGAGCTTGGGGCGAGGTTTGGGCCGAGGTCTGGGCGGCCGCGAGCGCAAGCAGCGCGGCTGCGATCGCCGTGCCGAGGGTGCGAAGATGCATCGGAACTCCGGTCGGAAGCGTTGCTGGCTGGCGATTCGGCCGGAAAAGGCGGAGTGGCTGGCTGCGATGGGGAAGAATTGTATTTCTATATGGTAATGCGAATCAATATTATTGTTGCGGACGGTCGGTGCAGGATTTGCGCGTCACGGCGGAGCCATGAGAGCGGGAGCGCGGCATCGCGCCCCCGCGAGCGTCACTGGTGTGCAGCGAAGCGGCTTAAAGGCCTGCGTCAGCGCGCAGCGCCGCCGCCTTGTCGGTTGCTTCCCACGTGAATTCGGGCTCGTCGCGGCCGAAGTGGCCGTACGCCGCGGTCTTGCCGTAGATCGGGCGCAGCAGGTTGAGCTCCTGGATGATCGCCTTCGGACGCAGGTCGAAATGCTTGCCGATCAGCTCGACGATGCGCTCGTCGCTGACCCTGCCGGTGCCGAAAGTCTCGACCATCAGCGACACCGGCTTGGCGACACCGATCGCATAGGCGACCTGCACTTCGCAGCGATCGGCGAGTCCTGCCGCAACGATGTTCTTCGCGACCCAGCGCCCGGCGTACGCGGCGGAGCGGTCGACTTTCGACGGATCCTTGCCGGAGAACGCGCCGCCGCCGTGGTGCGCTGCGCCGCCGTAGGTGTCGACGATGATCTTGCGCCCGGTCAGGCCGCAGTCGCCGTGCGGGCCGCCGATGACGAAGCGCCCGGTCGGGTTGATCAGGTAGCGCACTTGGCCCTGCATCAACACCTCAGGCAGCACCGGCTTGATGATTTCCTCGATGACGAGTTCGGTGATCTGCGCGTGCGAGACTTCCGGGCTGTGCTGCGTCGACACGACGACGGTGTCGATCGCGACCGGCTTGCCGTCGACGTAGCGGACCGTCAACTGGCTCTTCGCGTCCGGGCGCAGCCAGTTCAGCCGGCCGTCCTTCCTCAGTTCGGACTGGCGTTGCATGATGCGGTGAGCATAATAGATCGGCAGCGGCATCAGCGATGGCGTCTCGTTGCACGCATAGCCGAACATCAACCCTTGGTCGCCGGCGCCCTGGTCGAGGTCGAGGCCTTCGCCTTCATTGACGCCTTGGGCGATGTCTGCAGACTGGCGGTTGATCGCGGCCAGCACCGCGCAACTCTTGTAGTCGAAGCCGATGTCGGAGTTGTCGTAGCCGATGCGGCGGATCACTTCCTGCGCGATCTCGCGGTAGTTCGGATGGGCAGTGGTCGTGATCTCGCCGGAGATGACCACGAGGCCCGTCGATACCAGGGTTTCGCATGCGACCCGCGCATGGGGGTCGTCGGCGAGGATCGCGTCGAGGACGCCATCGGAAACCTGGTCGGCAACCTTGTCGGGATGGCCTTCGGACACCGATTCCGAGGTGAAGAGGTATTCCCTGCTCATGCGCTGCTCCTGAAAACGAAAAATCCCCAAAGCTGTCCGGCGTGGCCGGCTCCGGGGATTTCGTCGAGCAGGCGACGCTTTAGCAGTACTTGTGTGCCACGACCGGTTAGGTGCGTTCGTGGCGCCGCCCTGCAAGTTGTCGTATTAACTCGGCGGCTGGGCGATAATTATATGCTTTGTGATCCGGCGGTCAAATGTGCCGGGTCCGGAGCGGGCGCTTGGGCCTGTCCCCGGGCCTGCGCCGATTCGACCGGCGCCGATGCTCTCCTCGATGTGACCTCTTCGCGTGACCTTCTTCGTCAATCTGTCATTCCGCATTCTCGCCGGCCTGCCGCTGTCATGGCTTCATCGGCTCGGCGGCTGGGCCGGCTGGACCATCTGGCGCTGTTCACCGTCATACCGTCGCCGCCTCGAGGACAATCTCGCCCAGGCGACCGGCCGGCGCGACCCAGCGCTGCGTGACGCGGCGGTCGCCGAAGCCGGGCGGCAGGCGCTCGAGCTGCCGTTCGTGTGGCTGCGTCCGCAGGACGAGGTGTTGGCGCGCATCGTGCGGGTCGAAGGGCAGGAGCTGATCGCTCGGGCGCAGGCCGAGGGCGCCAGCGTGCTGCTGCTGACTGCGCACCTCGGCTGCTTCGAGATGTGCGCGCAGTATTGTTCGACGCACGGACCGATCACCGTGCTGTTCCGCCCGCCGCGCAAGACGGCGCTGCGCCCGCTGATGGAAGCCGGGCGTGCGCGCGGCGCGATCCGCGTTGCCCCGGCGGATGTGTCCGGCGTGCGCCGTCTGGTCAAGGCGCTGCGCAGCGGCGAGATGGTCGGCATGCTGCCGGACCAGGCGCCGGCCGAAGGCGAAGGCGTGTGGGCGCCGTTCTTCGGCCGGCCGGCATGGACGATGACGCTCGCGGCGCGCCTGTCGGAAGTGAAAGGCGTCAAGGTGGTGATGGTGTGGACCGAGCGGCTGCCGCACGGGGCAGGCTATGTGCTGCGGCTTTCCGAACCCGTGGAACCGATCGCGGGCTCACTCGAAGAGCGCTGCGCGGCGATCAATCGCGAGATCGAACGTCTCGTGCTTGCATGCCCGGCGCAGTACCTGTGGGGCTACAACCGCTATAAACGTCCTTCGGGCGTGCCGCCGCCCCCGGAGGCGACGTGCTGACGGGCGCGCTCACGCGCCTGACGGTGGCGCTGTTCTGGCTCCTGCACTGGCTGCCGCTGCCGGTGCTCGCGGTGATCGGCAGCGCCGTCGGCGAAGCGATGTACTGGGTCGCGCGCCCGCGACGCCACATAGCGTCGGTGAACCTGCGGCTGTGCTTTCCCGAGCTCGACGCCGGTGCGCGCCGGCGTCTTGTGCGCGCGCATTTTCGTGCGCTCGGACGCAGCCTCGTCGAGCGCGGGCTGCTGTGGTGGGCGAGCGAGGCGCGGCTCAAGCGGCTGATCCGGCTCGAAGGCGCGGAGCGGCTGCGCGCGCTGCTCGACTCGGGCCGGCCGGTGATCCTGCTCGCGCCGCATTTTGTCGGCCTCGACATGGGCGGCTCGCGCGTCGCGATGGAGTTCGACAGCGTCAGCATCTACGCGCGGCAGAAGAACCGCGTGCTCGACCGCTGGCTGTACCACGGACGCAGCCGCTTCGGCGATCAATTGCTGCTGTCGCGTCAGGACGGCGTGCGCGGTACGGTCAAGGCGATGAAGGCGGGGCGTCCGTTCTACTATCTGCCCGACATGGACTACGGCCGCAAGGACGCGATCTTCGTGCCGTTCTTCGACGTGCCGGCGGCGACGATCACCGGGCTTTCGCGGCTCGGCCGGCTCGCGGGCGCGGCCGTCGTGCCGTGCGTGACGAGAATGCTGCCGGGCGGGCGCGGCTACGTCGCCGAGCTCGGCGAGCCGTGGCCGGACTATCCGACGCGGGACGTCGAGGACGACACCGCGCTGATGAACCGCTGGATCGAATCCGTGGTGCGGACGATGCCCGAGCAGTATTACTGGGTGCACCGGCGCTTCAAGACGCGCCCTGCCGGCGAGGCGCGGCCGTACTGAGAATGCGTACAGCGTGCTGTCGCTGGACGTCCTGCAGCGGCTGAGCCAGAATTCGCCGAGCCACCGCTCCCCCTGCATCCACCCGAGCTGCGATTTCCCATGCTTCTGCGCTTCACGAAAATGCACGGCCTCGGCAACGATTTCATCGTCATCGACGCCATCCGCCAGTCCGTCCACCTGACCCCGGAGCAGGTCCGCCATCTTGCCGACCGCCATTTCGGCATCGGCTGCGACCAGCTGCTGGTGGTCGAGGAAGCGAGCCGCCCCGACGTCGATTTCCGCTACCGGATCTTCAACGCCGATGGTGGCGAAGTCGAGCAGTGCGGCAATGGCGCGCGCTGTTTCGTGCGTTTCGTGCACGAGCAGGGGCTCACCGCGAAGCGTCGCATCCGCGTCGAGACGCGCTCCGGCATCATCGCGCCGCAGCTCGAAGACGATGGTCTCGTGACGGTCGATATGGGCGTGCCGGTGCTCGAGCCCGCGCGCGTGCCGTTCGTGTCCGACTCCGACGCGATCGTGCAGCCGCTCGACGTCGGCGGTGAAACTATCGCGATCACCGCCGTGTCGATGGGCAATCCGCACGCCGTGCAGGTCGTCGCCGATGTCGACGCCGCGCCCGTCGCGGCGCACGGAGCGCTGATCGAACGCCATCCGCGCTTTCCGGCACGCGTCAATGCCGGCTTCGTGCAGGTCGTCGATGCCCACCGTATCCGCCTGCGGGTGTTCGAGCGCGGTGCGGGAGAAACGCTTGCTTGCGGCACCGGCGCCTGCGCGGCGGTCGTGGCCGTGATCCTGTGCGAACTCGCGCAGTCGCCGGTGCGCGTCGAGACGCGCGGCGGAGAACTCGACATCGCGTGGGGAGGCCCGGGGCAGCCGGTGCTGATGACCGGTCCGGCGGTGACTGTTTTCGCGGGCGAAATCGCCGTCGACTGAGCGACCTCGGCCGAGCGGTTTCGCTGATTGCAACGAATACGAGGAGGCGCGCATGGGCCTCACGGGGAGCAGCTTTTCCATGAATGCCGCTGATGTCGCACGTTATCTGAAGGAACATCCGGACTTTCTCGCCGACCACGGCGAACTGTTCACGCAGCTGACCGTTCCGCATCCGCACGGCGGGCAGGCCATCTCCCTGGCCGAACGGCAGCTTCATGCGTTGCGCGACAAGATCCGGCAGCTCGAAAGCAAGCTCGCCGAACTGATTCGCTACGGCGAGGAAAACGACGAAATCGGCGAAAAAGTCCATCGCCTGACGCTTGCGCTGGTCGAAGCCGAAGACTACGACACGCTGCGTTTTGCGTTGCTCGAAAATGTGCGCGACAACTTTTCGGTGCCGAACGTCGCGCTACGCATTTGGGCTGATGCGCAGTTGCGCGAAAGTGAGGACTTTTCGCCGGTAACCGAAGAGCTGCGCTTTTTCGCGACGGACCTGAGTCACCCGTATTGCGGCGCGCCGGCGAATCTTGAAGTGATCGACTGGTTCGGCCCCGCCGCTTGTCATATCCGTTCCGTGGCGCTGGTGCCGCTGCGCCGCGACGACCAGGTGCTCGGCCTGCTCGCGCTTGGCAGCGAAGAGGCCGAACGCTTCTACCCCGGGATGGGAACGCTGTATCTCGCGCGCATCGGCGACCTGGTCGCAGCGGCGCTGCGACGGCAGCTGGCCTGACGGGGTGCGCCGCGGACCGAGAGGCCGCGGCGCCGCAAGAACAGCTCGTCCCGCGAGCATTTGCAGTTCGCCGATCCTCCCTACACACCCTTCTGCATCTGGTCAAGGTTCCCGACGCGGCGCCCGCCGCGCAAGGAACCGCCGAGCCTCGCTGCGCCGCCTCGAGCGCCAGGCGCTGCCCCGCCACGTCCGGTCTTTCTGCCGGCGCCTCCCGCCAAACACTCGATGCCCAAATCGGGTAACAAAGTTTGAACCCGCACGCGGCTATTCAGCTATTCTGAAACATCTCTTAACAAATCTTCCCTCGGACCCGACGCCGCAGGCTGTGGGAGCAAGGCAGCAATGCCCGACATTGATCCTGAAACTCCTGGCGCCGGTGCGCCCGACAGCCCCAACGACGGGGCCGCCCAGACGCGTGTTTCGCTGCTGCGCAATGCGGCGATCGTGCTTGCCCGCTACCAGGTTCACAGCCTGAGGCGCCTGTTCGAGGAGTTCGAGCGGGATATTCTCTTGCCGATCCTGCTCGGCGAAATCGCGCTGCACAATATCGGTGCGCTCGAACACGACGACGAAAGCGATCGCCTCACCGCAGACGAAGTCGAGGGAGAATCCGACGAAGAGCACATGTCCCGGCTGCGGCCGTGCAACGCCTATTCGATCGCCGCTGCAACCGGCCTGCCGCGCGAGACGGTCCGGCGCAAGATCGGGCGCCTCGTCGAGCTGGGCTGGATCCGCAAGCAGCAGAACGGGCATCTGTATCTCACGCCGCGCGCGCTGAAGCATTTCGGCAACCTGCTGTGCTCGCGTGATCTGCCGGAGTTCCTCGAAACCGCGGATCGCGTGCGGAAGCTTCGGCATCCGCGGGGCCGGACAAACCGCAAGGGCTGAAGCTTTGGCGGCACGGCGCTGGTGAGCCGGCGCCGCTCGCCTTACACTCTCGCGCCTGACTCATCTCCCTGCGGTCCGCCTCCCGATGTCCAAGCTCGTCCTCAATCCCGGCAAGGAGCGTTCGCTCCTGCGCCGTCATCCCTGGGTTTTCGCCGGCTCGGTGGCCCGCCTTGAAGGGCGCGCGCGGCCGGGCGACACCGTCGAAGTCGTCGCCGACGACGGGCGCTTCCTCGGCCGTGCGGCGTGGTCGCCGGAATCGCAGATCCGCGCCCGGATGTGGTCGTTCGCTGCCGACATCACGATCGACCATGCATTCTTCAAGCGCCGCGTCGCCGAATCGGTCGCGCGCCGGGCGACGCATCCGCTACTCGCCGACGAGAGCGGAGTGCGGCTGATCCACGGTGAATCGGACGGCCTGCCCGGCATCATCGCGGATCGCTTCGGCGACGTCGTGGTCATGCAGCTGACGAGCGCTGGCGCCGAGAAGTGGCGCGAGGCGATCATTGCCGGGCTGGTGCAGGCGACCGGTTGCACGGCCGTGTACGAGCGCTCCGATTCCGAGGTGCGCGGCCTCGAAGGACTCGGGCCCAAGACCGGCTGCGTGCATGGCGAGCTGCCAGAGGCCGTGCTGACGATCGTCGAGAACGGCGTGCGCATGGAAGTCGATGTCATCAGTGGCCACAAGACCGGCTTCTACCTCGATCAACGCGACAACCGCCGCTTGACGGGCGTGCTCGCGGCCGGGCGCAGCGTGCTGAACTGCTTTTGCTACACCGGCGGGTTCTCGCTGCAGGCGCTGGCCGGCGACGCAACGTCGGTGCTGTCGATCGACTCGTCCGCGCCGGCGCTCGACGCGGGACGGCGCAATCTGGCGATGAATCCGCAGCTCGACGCGGGGCGCGCCGAATGGCTGCAGGCTGACGTGTTCGAGGCCTTGCGCGCGTTGAAGAGCGAAGGGCGACGCTTCGACCTGATCGTGCTCGATCCGCCGAAGTTCGCCCCGTCGGCGGCGCACGCCGATCGCGCGTCGCGCGCATACAAGGACATCAACTTGTTCGGCTTCCGCTTGCTCAATCCCGGCGGCATTCTGATGACGTACTCATGTTCCGGCGGCATCGGCCTCGAACTGTTCCAGAAAATCCTCGCCGGCGCGGCAAGCGATGCCGGCGTCGATGCGCGCATCCTGCACCGGCTGGCGGCGGCGGCCGATCACCCGGTCGGCCTTGCGGTGCCCGAAGGCGAATATCTGAAAGGGCTCGCGCTTCAGGTCGGCTGAACGCCTTCGCTCGCCGGCGCGCGCCAGTCCGGGTTCGGGCCGCGCTCGCCGGTCGTGAAGGCCGCGCTGACCAGACCCAGCGCGAGCACGATCAGCAGGAAATAGCGGAGCTGCCAGCGGCGCGGCGCGGCGCGTCCGTCGCCGTGTCCCGCCTGCCGGCCGGCCATCAGGCCGAGCGCGGCGACGACGACGAGGCCGGCACCGAGCAGCTGCGACGACAGGCCGCCGAGCAGCACGCCGCGGGCCGGATCGAAGCGATCGGGCCAGAAGAACGTCGGCCCCTGCAGCAGATGGATTGCGCCGAACACACACAGCACGATCGCCAAAGCCTGGAACGTGCGCATTGCGACCGCTCAGGGAGTGGAGAATAGCTCCGCGCTTTCGTCGCCGGCGCGCCGGGGAAAGGCGAGGCCGAAATGCTGCCAGATCGACGCGCTCGCGATGCGCCCGCGCGGCGTGCGCTGCAGGTAGCCCTGCTGGATCAGGTACGGTTCGAGCACGTCCTCGATCGTGTCGGATGATTCGCCGATCGCCGCGGCGAGGTTGTCGAGCCCGACCGGGCCGCCGCCGAATTTTTCGAGCATCGCGCCGAGCAGCTTGCGGTCCATCAGGTCGAGTCCGAGGTGGTCGACGTCGAGCATGAGCAGCGCGGCATCGGCGACGGTGGCGGTGATGTCGCCGTCGGCTTTCACCTGCGCATAGTCGCGTACACGGCGCAGCAGCCGGTTCGCGATCCGCGGCGTGCCGCGCGCCCGCCGCGCGATCTCGACCGCTCCGGCGTCGTCGATCGTGACATCGAGCAGGCTGGCGGAACGCCCGACGATGTACGCGAGCTCCTGCGGCGTGTAGAACTCGAGCCGTGCCGCGATGCCGAAACGGTCGCGCAGCGGGTTCGTCAGCATCCCGGCGCGCGTCGTCGCGCCTACCAGCGTGAAAGGTGGCAGATCGAGTTTGACCGAGCGCGCCGCGGGCCCTTCGCCAATCATGATGTCGATCTGGAAATCCTCGAGTGCCGGATAGAGGATCTCCTCGACGACCGGCGACAGGCGGTGGATCTCGTCGATGAACAGCACGTCGTGCGGTTCGAGGTTCGTCAGCAGCGCCGCGAGATCGCCGGCGCGTTCGAGCACCGGCCCCGAAGTCTGGCGCAGGTTCACGCCCATCTCGGCGGCGACGATGTGCGCGAGCGTCGTCTTGCCCAGACCCGGCGGGCCGAACAGCAGCACGTGGTCGAGCGCCTCGCCGCGGTTCTTCGCCGCCTGGATGAAGATCTCGAGCTGTTCGCGGATTTTTGCCTGGCCGACGTATTCGGCGAGCCGCTTCGGACGCAGCGCGCGCTCGACGACGTCTTCCTGGCGGTCGGCGGTCTGCGCCGAAATCATGCGCGGAGCCTGCAGTTTGTCGGTTTCGATCATCGCGAGAGTTTAGCCTGAGCGGCCCATGCGGCGAAACTCGGCCTCGCGGCCTCAGGCTTTCGACAGCAGCTTGAGCGCCTGGCGGATGCCGTCGGAGACGCCTGTCTCGGGCGGAATCGCTTTCAGCGCCGATTGCGCTTCCTTGTCGTTGTAGCCGAGCGCGAGCAGCGCGTTGAGGATGTCGCTGCGACTGTCTGCCGGCTGCGCTGCAGCGCCTGGAACGGTGCTTGCGCCGAGCCCGGGCAACGCCCTGCCGAGCTTGTCGCGCAGTTCGAGCAGCAGCCGCTCGGCGGTTTTCTTGCCGATGCCGGGAATTTTCACAAGGCGACCGGTTTCCTGCAGCGCGACTGCCTGCGCGAGATCGCCGACCGACAGGCCCGAGAGCACCGACAGCGCGGTGCGCGCGCCGATGCCGGACACTTTCAGCAGCTGGCGAAAGGCGGCGCGTTCGTCGGCGCTCGCGAAGCCGTAGAGGAAATGGCCGTCCTCGCGGATCGCCAGGTGCGTGAACAGCGAGAGCGACTGCCCGGTCGCGGGCAGGCCGTAGAACGTGCTCATCGGCACGTCGATTTCGTAGCCGACGCCGTGCGTGTCGACGACGATCTGCGGCGGGTTCTTTTCCAGCAGGATGCCGGTGATGCGTCCGATCATGAGGGGTGGTCCGGAGGTCTGGGAGTTGTGTCCGATCAGCCGTGCGAGCCGAACGCGAGCGTCGCAGCGAGCACGAGACCGTGCAGGTTCGTCGCGGCGATCGTCAGCCTGATCGCCGGTGCGAGTTCGGCCGGTTCACCGGCGTGCTCGCGCAACTGCCGCGCGGCATGAAACGAGAGGACCAGCGTCAGCGCCGCGGCGGCGCACGCCTGCGGCAGGTTGTTGCGTCCGATCTGCAGCACGAGCCAGCCGTAAGCGACCAGCGCGATGCCGAAATAGCCCCATTTCGCGGTGTCGGCGCCGAGGCGCACGACGAGCGTGCGCTTGCCTGCCGCGGCGTCAGCGGCGCGGTCCGGGAACTGGTTGATGTAGAGGAGGTTCGCGACGAGCAGCGCGAACGATACGCCGGCCGCGACCGGCGTCCAGGCGAACGCGCCGCGCTGGACGAAATCGGCGCCGACCACGACGAGCAGCCAGCACGCCGCGACAGCGAATTCGCCCAGCCCGCGGCTCGCAAGCTTGAGCGGCGGCGCCGAATACGCCCAGCCGAGCACGAGTCCGGCCAATCCGATCGCAATCAGGCCCGCCCCCGCGCCGAACGCGAGCCACAGTCCGGCCGGGATCACCAGTGCGAACAGCGCGTAGCCGAATGCCGCCGTCTCGCGCAGCGTGAGCACGCCGTTCTGGATGAAGCGGCTGCCGCCGGTGAACGGATAGATGCGCTCCGAGTTTGCGGCATCGGCGCCGGTGACCGCGTCGTGAAAGTCGTTGAGCACGTTCGCGCCGGCGTGCGCGAGCAGCGCGAACAGCACCGTGACCGCTGCGCGCAGCCCATCCAGCGCAACGCCGTCGGCATGCGCCGCGGCGAGCCCGATCAGGCAGCCGGCGAGCGTGACGCTGAGGAAAGCCGGGCGTGTCGCCGCGAAGTAACGCCGCGGCGCGCTCGCGTAGCGTTGCGGCGTCGGCTCGGCGGCCGGAGGCGCAGCGCGACTCACAGCAGCACGATGTCGAACTGTTCCTGCGAGTAGCTCGCTTCCGGATGCAGCGAGATCTTCTTGCCGATGAAGTCCGACAGCATCGCTAGCGACTGGGATTCCTCGTCGAGGAAGAGGTCGATGACGTTCGGCGCGGCGAGTACGCGGAACTCGCGCGCGTTGAACTGGCGCGCCTCGCGCAGCAGTTCGCGCAGGATCTCGTAGCACACCGTGCGCGCGGTCTTGACTTCGCCGCGGCCATCGCAGGTCGGGCAGGGCTCGCACAAGAGATGGGCGAGGGACTCGCGCGTGCGCTTCCTCGTCATTTCGACGAGGCCCAGCGCGGTAAAGCCGTTGACGGTCATCTTGGTGTGGTCGCGCGCGAGCGCCTTCTTGAACTCGTCGAGCACCATGTCGCGATGCTCGACGTTTTCCATGTCGATGAAGTCGATGATGATGATGCCGCCGAGGTTTCGCAGGCGCAGCTGGCGGGCGATCGTCTGCGCCGCCTCGAGGTTGGTCTTGAAGATCGTGTCGTCGAAGTTGCGCGCGCCGACGAAACCGCCGGTGTTGACGTCGACGGTCGTCATCGCTTCGGTCTGGTCGATGATCAGGTAGCCGCCGGACTTGAGGCTGACACGCCGCGCGAGCGCTTTCTGGATCTCGTCCTCGACGTTGTGCAGGTCGAACAGCGGCCGCTCGCCGCCGTAGTGCTCGAGCAGCGGCAGCACCTTGGGGGTGTACTCGGCGGCGAAAGCGGCGAGTTTCTGGTGGTTCTCGCGCGAATCGACGAGGATGCGCGAAGTGTCGTCATCGACGAGGTCGCGCAGCACGCGCTGGCCGAGGCCGAGGTCTTCGTACAGCAGGCTCGGCGGGAAGCGGCCGGTCGCGCTGTTGCGGATCTCGTTCCACAGTTTGCGCAGGTACGCGATGTCGGCGCCGAGTTCGTCGTCGGACGCTGATTCGGCCATCGTGCGGACGATGAAGCCGCCGGCTTCGTCCGCCGGCACGAGTCGTGTCAGGCGCTCGCGCAGCGCCTCGCGCTCCGATTCGTCCTCGATGCGCTGCGAGATGCCGATGTGCTTTTCCTGGGGCAGGTACACGAGCAGCCGCCCCGCGATGCTGATCTGCGTCGACAGGCGTGCGCCTTTGGTGCCGAGCGGGTCCTTTAGCACCTGCACGGTGAGATTCTGGCCTTCGGCAAGGATGCGCTCGATCGGCCGCCCCGTGTCGCCGTTGTGTCGATCGCTCCAGATGTCGGCGACATGAAGAAAGGCGGTGCGTTCGAGACCGATGTCGATGAACGCCGACTGCATGCCGGGCAGCACGCGCACGACCCGGCCGAGGTAGATGTTGCCGACGATGCCGCGGCTCGCGGTACGCTCGACGTGCAGTTCCTGTACCACGCCCTGTTCGACGATCGCGACGCGCGTCTCCTGCGGCGTGAAGTTGATGAGAAATTCGATGCTCATTGGGAAAACCGGTAATGGGGAATGCGCAATCGATGATGTCCACATCATCGATTGCGCATTGCCCATCGCGTCCCGCAGGTGAGCCGCCGCGGCTACAAAGGATAGCCGAAGCTTTCGAGCAGCTGGGCGGTTTCGAACAGCGGCAGGCCCATGATTCCGGTGTAGCTGCCGCGGATCTCCTCGATGAACAGCGCCGCTCGCCCCTGGATGCCGTATGCACCCGCTTTGTCCATCGGTTCGCCGGTGGCGATGTAGTGGCGGATCTCGGCGTCGTCGAGGGGGCGAAAACGCACTTCGCTGATGCTCGTCCGGCTGCGCGTGCGACTGCCGTCGCTCAGCGCGACTGCGGTCAGAACGCGGTGCGTGCGTCCCGACAGCTGGTGCAGGATCGCCGCGGCGTCGGCGGCATCGGCAGGCTTACCGATGATATGGCCATCCAGTTCGAGCGTCGTGTCGGCGCCCAGCACCGCGTGATGGGGCAGCGAACGCCATTGCAGGCGCCGACATCCCGCTTCGGCTTTGGTCAGCGCGAGGCGCTCGACGTAACGTTCGACGGGCTCGCCGGGCTGCGGGGTTTCGTCGACATCCGCGTCCTGGCCGCGCTCGCCGCCGCGGAACACGAGCAGCTCGAATTGAACGCCGATCTGGCGCAGCAACTCGCGCCGGCGCGGGCTGCGCGATGCGAGGTAGATGCGGGCTTGAATGGGCTTCATTGGTGTCGGGGCGCCGGGAATGTGCAGTTCGGCCGAAATTCTACCGCGCGCGGCCCCGCAAATGCGCCGGCAATGCCCCGTTTCGGTCGATGCGGAGTGATCCCTGCGGCCTGGCCTCTTCATGCACGGTCCGCCGGGCCGTTTCTCGGCGTGCGCCGGCAAGATCGCCCGGTGACCTAGAACTGTTCCAGCCGCACCGGCCAGCCGCGGCGTCGGCAGACGCGTACGACGTCGCTGGCGAGGGCCGCCGGTCCGCAGACGAAGCAGGTGGGACGCCGGCTCTGGACGGCGATTTCGGCGGCGAGCGTCGACCAGTCGGGCATGCCGCTGCGCAGCCTCACTCCCGGCTCGCCCTGAACGCGCTCCAGCCACACCGGCGGGCGGCCATCTTCAGGCAGATCGGTGAGGTAGAAGTACCAGTGGCAGCGGATGTCCCGGCGCTCGCACAGGCGCTCGACCAGGGGGCGCACCCATTCCAGCAGCGCCGGCTCGCGCACCATCCAGACCAGGTGGAATTCGCGGTGCATCCCGGGCTCGCGCAGGATTTCCCGGATCAGGCCGAGGAAGGGTGTGACGCCGATGCCGCCAGCCACCAGCACCCATTCCCCTGTCTTCAGCGCATGGGCCACCGGACTGGCGTAAGGTCCCCGCAGATCGACCTGCAGTGTGTGCTCGGTCTTGCCGGCCAGCGTCGCCTGCAGGCGACCGGTCCAGTCGCCACTGCAGCGGATCTTGAGTACCACCGAGTCTCCTTCCGCCGTCGGACGCTGGCCGGTGAGGGAGAACTCGTGCCATTCCTTGCGCGACAGGGCGGGAATGCGCAGCCGCACGTAGTGGCCGGCGCGCAGGATCATGCCTTGGGGGCGATCGATCTCCAGGCGCACCACGTTGCCTTCCAGGGGGGTCAGCCGGGCGATGCAGTCGCGATAAAGGTGATGGCGGCGGGAAAGGTAGAGTTCGGCCGCCAGCCCGACCAGCGGCAGATAGATCCACTCCAGGCTGGGGATGTGCAGCAGCAGAAGGGCGGCGAACAGGTAGCCGAGGCGGTGGATGCGCTGGAACAGGTGATGATGCCGGCGGCGGAAGTGCTTCAGGGAGAAGATCCATAGCGCCGCCCCGAGGACGAACAGCACGAGGCCGCTCATGTTGATGCGGAATTGGCGCGACTGGATGTTCTCTCCGGTCCAGGAAGCCGCCTCCGCGTAATTGGTGATGGGCATCCCGGGAATCGCGTAGGTCTGGGTCGACGAGCTGCTGTGGCACTTGCCGCACTCATCCTTGATGAAATACCCCAGTTCCGCCTCGTACATGTCCTTCGGCATGCCGGCGGCGATCCAGCGCTCGGTGATGTCGATGTACTCGTCGTCGCTGACGAACTCGTACATCGTGGTGCGCATGGCGCGCAGCAGATCCGGCTCACGGCCGAAGAGGATGTCGGTGAAGGGGGCGTTGAGGGTCGTGAAATAGCCCAGGTAGTTCGCGCCATGCACCAGGGCGAGGGCGATGAACAGGTGGCCGAGCCAGCGGTGGACGGACTTGGCCTTGTCCAGCGGCAGCCCCTCGCCCAATCGGGAGCGGCGCAGCGCCGAGACGGCATGGCGCATCACCGGCAGCCACAGGACGGCAAGCACCACCAGGAGGGACCAGGCGGTGCCCCGGGCGAGCCGCATGGGCAGGTTCGTGGTCTCGTTCGACTGGTAGATGAAGCCGAGGTAGAACTGGGCGACCAGGGCGGCGCTGAAGAGAAGCAACCAGGGGATGCCCGACCACAGGTTGTGGCGCGCAGTGAGCCGGCCCGGACGCCAGCCTCCCGGCGCTGCAGTCGAGACGGCGAGTATGTTGCGGGTATTCATGCTGGCAAGCCTCCTGGTCGGAGCGGGCGTGAACGGTTCCCGGTACCGGCGCCGGCATGCCGGCGCCGGCGCTCGGTCTCAGCGCTTGAAGGTGAAGGCGACGGCTTTCTTGTGGAACAGGTGGTTGATCTGGGCGTGGTCGAAAATGGCCAGGCCGAAGTGGTAAGTCCTGGCCAGGTCGGCAAATTGCACGTCCTGTTCGGTCGCTCCTTCCCCTGCGGTGACGCGCTTGCGCTTGATCTCCAGCGTCCAGTAGCCGTCCTTCCACACGCCTTGGGCCGCGATGTCGGCCCGGGAGCCTTCGAAGCCGCGGGCGACGATGCCGTTCACCCTGTCCCCCGGCTTGAAATCGTCCTCGAACGCGACCTTGGTCGGCTCGGCCACCAGATGACGGTGCCGGGTCACCTTGGCGCCGTTCATCCAGGCCGGCAGCTTGCCGTCGGCGCTCTTGTTGTCATAGTAGCCGCCAGTGCCGACGTCGCTCTTGCGCCCCCACTCCTTGTTCTCCTGCCGGCTGGCGTCCACGTACTGGTCGTCGGCGAGGCCGACGGGACCAGTGCGGGTCGATTTCCAGTGCCACATATCCACCGTTTCACCCTTGCTCCTGGTGTAGTGGCGACCGGCGGATTTGTCCTCGACGCCTTCGATCAGACCGTTCTCGGGCAAGTGGCAGGACATGTCGCAGCCCTTCTTCTCGAAACCCTTCTGATCGATGTTCCAGAACAGGGAGACTTTGTCCTCGTACCATTGGTTTTCATGGCCGGTGCTGTCCTTGTTCATCATCTGCTTCCAGCTGCCGTCGGCCTGCTTGATCCACGGAAAGCGCTGCAGGCTCTCGGTCGGGTCCTCGTAGCGCAGCAGGAAATAGACGTGCTCGTCGTCGTGGAGGGCGCGCAGTTCCGCCTCCGTGTCCTTGATTCCGTCATAACCGCTACTCGGCTTGTAGGGCAGTTCGTTGAGGGTCAGGGTAAGCGGGACAGCCTTGCTCCAGGCCTTGTCCGGGACGCCGTCAATGGCGATCGGCTGATCAGTGCGGAAGGACTGGAGTTGTAGCGGGGAGGCGGCCTGGGCGCCGGTCGCGCCGAGCAAGGCAGACAGGGTCAGGACGAGGATATCCGGTTTGTTCATCGACTCTACTCCGGGAGATGAGTTGGCTCCGATTGACGGCGCATGGCGACATGCAGCGCCGCGGAGTTGCGGGGGAGGAGAGTCGGGGAAGCCACAGGCCATCTTCCGCTCCTGCCTCGGCGAGGCTGCGTCAATGGCTGGCGGAAGGCAGGGCATGCCTGCTGGCTGGCTGGCTGGCGATCCCGCGCTGGCGGGGTCATCTATCATAACAACGATAATGATAATGAGTCGCACTATCGTATGCAAGCGTTGAGCTGCCACTATGCCGGAGAAATGGTCCTTGCTGTGTGCAAGCAGGGACTACAACACCGACAGAGCACGCTGGGAGGTCGCGGCAATCGTTAGTGTGGTGCTACTCGCGATGATAGGGATGATTTTTGAGCACGCTCCACGCGCGATACAACGCTTCGGCAAGGAGCGGGCGGACCAGTGCATGCGGGAGCGTCAGGCTCGACAGGCGCACCCGCTCGTGCGCCGTCGCCTTCAGCGCGGGGGACAGTCCGTCCGGGCCGCCGACGATCAGCGCTACGTCCTCGCCGCCGGCCTGCCAGGTTTCGAGGCGGCGTGCGAGCGCCATCGTCGTCAGGTCGGTACCGTGCTCGTCGAGGATCACGCGCCGACAGCGCGCCGGAAGCGCCGCTTCGATGCGCGTCGCTTCGGCCGCCATCATCGCGTCGACGGTCTTGCCGGTCGTGCGCGGCTCGGCCTTCACTTCGACGAGTTGCAACGGCAATTCGCGTGGCATCCGTCGCGCGAATTCACCGAAACCGGCTTCGACCCATGCAGGCATGCGCGTGCCGACGGCGACGATCAGCAGCTTCATCGGCGACGACGGCCGCGGCAGCCAATGGCGTAGCGCCGCACCCTGCGGTTCATTCGGACGCCAAGTGAGCCGTGCCCGCAGCGACGCGCGAGCGCTTCGGCGTCGTCGCCCACAGTTCCTCGAGGTTGTAGAAGTCGCGGGTGGCCGGCTGCATGATATGCACGACGATGTCGCCGAGATCGACCAGCACCCATTCGCCGGTCTCCTCGCCTTCGACGCTGACAACATGGCCGCCCGCTTCCCTGACCTTGTCCTGCACGTTGCGTGACAGCGCCCGTGTCTGCCGGTTCGAGTCGCCGCTGGCGACGACGATGCGGTCGAACAGCGACGTGAGCTTGGTGGTGTTGATGACCTCGATGTCCTTGGCCTTGATGTCCTCGAGGGCGTCGACGACGGTTTTCTGCAGTTTGCGTATGTCCATCAGCTTCCGTGATAAAGGTGGTGTCGCTCGATATAGTCGAGGACCGGATCGGGCAACAGATAGCGGGCACTGCGTCCCGCCTGGATCAGGCCGCGCACCTGCGATGCAGAGATCGCGAGCGGCGTCATGTCGAAGGGAACAATCCGGCCGGCGGGTGATTCGCGCACGGCTCCCGGATCGTTGCTCATGTGATCGCTGCACACGGCGTCGAGTTCCGGCGACAGGATATCCGACCGGCGATCGCGGTGCGGCGCATATCCCGGGCGGTTTGCCACCGCGACATGGGCGAGCTGCAGGATGTCGCGCCAGCGGTGCCAGGTCGGCAGGCCCTCGAACGCATCGGCGCCGAGGATCAGCACCAGCGGACGCTGCGGGCCGAGTGCCGCGCGCAGGCGCTCGAGCGTCAGCGCAGTGTAGCTCTTGCCTTGCGCGAATACTTCGGCGTCGTCGACCGTGAAAGCCGGATTGCGGGCAGTCGCCAGCCGCACCATCGCCAGCCGGTCGGCGGCGCGGGAACGCGGCGCGCCGCGGTGAGGGGGGTCGCCGGCAGGAACGAAGCTGACCTGGCTGAGCCGCAATGTTTCGTGCGCCTCCTGCGCGAGGCGCAGGTGACCGATGTGGATCGGGTCGAAGGTGCCGCCGAAGATGCCGAGCGGCCCGGACTCAGGGTTCGCGGCGCTCATCAAGGGCGTCACGGAAGACGTCGCGCGCGTTGGCGTAGAAGCTGGCGAACACGATCGGGATCAGCAGTACCGGCAGCGGCACCGAAAACAGCGTCGCGAGCGTCGGCGAGACGAGCCCCAGCATGCCGATGACGAGGCCCGGCAGGAGCACGCAGAAGATCATCAGCGCGACCGAATAGGCGAGGAACGGGCGCCAGTTGCGCAGGCACGCGATGAAGCTGAAGAACATCGCTTTCTGCGGCGCAATGTTCCACCAGCCGGCGAGGATCGGCGCGAACCAGTAGGCCATCATCACCGGCGTCGACAATGCGATCGCGATCAGCAGCGCGGACGTGAAGCCGGGCGCGTCGGCTGCCGCTTCGGGATCGACTTTCTCGCCGCCGGTCATGATCTGCAGCAGGGTGCCGCCATCGGCGAGCGAGGTCAGGAACAGCACCAGCAGGCTGCCGGCGAGGTACAGTGCGCCGATCGTGACGAGCCCGCGCAGGTTCTGTTGGAAGCCGGAGAACAGCACGTCGGGGCCGGCCTTGCGGCCCTCGTCGATCTCGCGGCAGGTGTTGAGCACGCCGAGCGAGAACACCGGCATCAGCAGCGATGCGAGCGGCTGGCCGATCAGCGGCACGACGCTGAGCAGAACCAGCATCAGCAGGTAGCCGAGCGAAGCGAAGGTCAGCAGCGCCGGGTTGCGGCGCCAGATCACGAGGCCTTCGCCGAGCCAGGCGAAGCCGCGGGCGAGCGGCAGTTGTCGTACTTGCATGCGGTCTATGACTCGTGGTCGGTGTCGGGCGCCGGACCGGGGGCCGGCGCCGAAGCGGGTGGGGCGGGCAGCGGCAGCGCGGGGCGCTCGGCGAACGTGTCCTGCCAGGCGGCGTAGAGCGCACCGGCGAGCACCGGGACGAGGACCAGCATGCCCAGTCCGGCGGGAAGCATCGCGACCCACGTCAGGACGTACAGGATCACGCCGAGGATGACGAAAGTCAGCACGTTGGACAGGCACGCCTGCGCCGATAGTTTCATCGCGTCGAGCGGCGACACGTCCTGCAGCATCACCAGCGCCGGCGCGAACCACAGCGCCATCACGAGCAGCACCCACAGCACGGTGAACACGACGACTGCCAGCATCATGCCGCCGGCGGCCAGCCCCATGCCTGCGAAAGCGCCGACGAGCATGCCGGTGAGCGCCGCGCTGCCGCCGACTGCCGCCGCGATCAGCGCCGCGAGCAGCGCGCCGAAGAGATGGAATGCGCCGATCATCAGCAGGTTGCCGGCGTGATGGCGCAGCCCGTCGAAGAGATGGTCGACGCGCAGAGGCTGGCCGCGGTCCACCGCCTGCGCCCCCGCGAGCATGCCGGCGACCAGCACCGGGAAGGCCAGCGGCGCCACTGCCCAGCCGAGGAACGGCACGAAACCGAGCGCGCTGAGGATGACGATCAGGATTACGGTCTGGATCATCCATACGCCGGGTCGCGCGGTGAACATCCGCCAGCCGGCGGCGAGCCACTGCAGGGTCTGTCCCGGCGCGACATGGCCCGGTTCGGGTAGCGGATGGCGTCGCCGCGAAGCGCCGGCGCCGGGATGCGGATCGGTCATCGTTCAGACAGGGAGGGAGTGGGGGGCGGCGATGTGCCGGCGCAGGATGTCGCGGTATTCGGCAGGCGGCTTGACGAGCACCATCTCGCCCGCTTTGGGCAGATGGAAGTCCTCGGCGCGCGACAGCCAGAACCGCAGCGCTGCGCCGCGCAGCATCGCCGGCCACGCGTCGCGCTCCGCGGCTTCGAACGGGCGCTCGGCGTGGTAGGCGGCGAGCAGCGCTTCGGCGCGGGACGGGTCGAGTTCGCCGCGAGGCGTTGTGCACCAGTCATTGACGGTGACTGCGACATCGAACAGCAGCGCGTCATGGCCGGCGAAGTAGAAATCGATGACGCCGCCGATCCGGTCGTCGTCCCACAGCACGTTGTCGCGGAAGAGATCCGCGTGGATCACGCCGCGCGGCAGCCGGTCGTACGCGACGCCCGTCTGGAATGCGAGCTCGATATCGAGCAGCGCCTGCTCGTCGGCCGGCAGGAAGGGACGCACGCGTGCCGCCGCAGCATCGCGCCAGGCTGCGCCGCGCGGGTTGTCCTGCCTGCGGCCGTACGACAGGCCCGCCAAGTGCAGCCCGGCGAGCATCGCACCGACGCACGCGCAGTGGGCCGTGCCGGGCGTCATCTCGGAATGCCCGGAGAGCCTCCTGACGAGCGCGGCGGGCCGGCCGCTAAGGGTGCCGAGGTATTCGTTGTCGCGGTTGGCGATCGGCGCCGGCACCGGCAGGCCGTGACGCGCGAGATGCGCCATCAGGTGCAGGTAGAACGGCAGCTCGGCGCGCGGGATCGCCTCGAACAGCGTCAGCACGTAGCGGCCGAGCGTCGTCGTGACGAAGAAGTTGCTGTTCTGCACGCCCGCCGAAATGCCCTGCAATTCGACCAGCCGGCCGACCGCATAGCGGCCGAGCCACGCGGACAGCTCCTCGGTCGAGACGGGGGTGAAGACGGACATGGGCTGGTTGGCGGGCCGGTTCAGCGGACGTGCGTCACCAGGACTTGATGACCCACATCGGCACCGACAGCGTCGGCATGACGTCCTGGCGCGCCATGACGCCGTTGCCTTCGTGGTCGACGAGGTAGTAGGGGACGCCGTGCGGCGGCGTCACCTTGATCATGTAGAGGCGGCCACGGATGCGATATTCCTGCACCGTGTCTTCACCGCTTTTCTTGATCGTCACTTCCGGTTCGAGCGATTCGTCGCTCATGCCCGGTGGAATCGGCGGCGGTTCGGGAATCGGCTCGAGTTGCGGCGGCCGCTGGGCGGCAACCGGGCCGGCGATGGCCATCAGCAGGACGATCAGGGTGCGGCGCATGGGGCTCTCCTTGGATGAGGCCGATTCTAGCAGAGGCGCGCCGAAACGCCCGTCGCGCAAGGCGCTCGCGTCGGCGAAGGGTTCGCATGGCATGCCGCGGGCAAGTCGCCGGCCGGCACGGGATTCCTTCGTCACCTGTCCGCCCGGGCGGCGGAAGGACGCTCACAGGTTCAGCATCAGCTCGTGCTCTTCGGGCAGCGGCAGGAAGCCGCGCGTTTCGTAATGCTTGAAGATCGCCTCGACTACGTCTTCGGGCTTGTCGATCAACTGGATGAGGTCGAGATCCGCCGGGTTGACCATGCGTTCGGCAATGAGGCGGTCGCGGAACCAGTCGAGCAGTCCTCTCCAGAACGGTTCATGAACGAGGATGATCGGGATGTTGCGGCTTTTTCCCGTCTGGATCAGCGTCATCGCTTCCATCAGCTCGTCGAGCGTGCCGAAGCCGCCGGGCATGACGACATACGCCGACGCGAACTTCACGAACATGAATTTGCGCGCGAAGAAGTGCTGGAAGGTCTGCGAGATGTCCTGGTAAGGATTTGCCGCCTGCTCGAGCGGCAGCTGGATGTTGAGGCCGATCGACGGGCTCTTGCCGAAATACGCGCCCTTGTTCGCAGCTTCCATGATGCCGGGGCCGCCGCCGGAGATCACCGCGAAGCCGGCGTCCGACAGCAGCCGGCTGATGCGCTCGGTGAGCATGTAGTACATGTGGTCGGGCGGCGTGCGCGCGCTGCCGAAGATCGACACCGCCGGGCGGATCGCGTTGAGGCGTTCGGTCGCCTCGACGAACTCTGCCATAATTCCGAAGATTCGCCACGACTCGCGCGCATTGAAGCGCGGAGTCGTGCTGCTCGGGGCGCTGAGGGGGATTTTTTCTTTCGCCGTCATGTTGTTCTCGATTCTCGTCTCACGGGATCCGCCCGGGTATCGGTTTGATTCCCGCCGCATCGGCCCCGTTCTCCGAAGGATGTTTTTCCGATGCCCGTCCTGCTGCTCGTCGATGGTTCCAGCTATCTCTACCGCGCGTTCCATGCCTTGCCGGACCTGCGGACGTCGAAGGGGGAGCCGACGGGGGCGATTCGGGGTGTCCTGTCGATGCTACGTCGCCTCGAAAGCGACTACAAGGCAGAGTTCCGCGCCTGCGTGTTCGATGCGAAAGGCAAGACTTTCCGCGACGACTGGTATCCGCAATACAAGGCGCACCGCCCGTCGATGCCGGACGACCTGCGCGCCCAGGTCGAACCGCTGCACGAGGCGGTCAAGGCCGAAGGCTGGCCGCTGCTGTGCGTCGACGGCGTCGAGGCGGACGATGTCATCGGCACGCTGACGCGCCGGGCCCTCGAGCGCGGCTGGGAAGTGGTGATCTCGACCGGTGACAAGGATCTCACGCAGCTCGTGCGCCCCGGCGTGCGGTGGGTCAACACGATGAGCGACGAAGTGCTCGACGAAGCCGGCGTCACCGCGAAGTTCGGCGTGCCGCCGACACTGATCGTGGACTACCTCGCGCTCGTTGGCGACACCGTCGATAACATTCCCGGCGTCGAGAAATGCGGCCCGAAGACGGCGGTGAAATGGCTCACCGAATACGGCACGCTCGACAACCTCGTCGCGAACGCGGACAAGGTCGGCGGCAAGGTCGGCGAGAACCTCAGGAAGCATCTCGAATTCCTGCCGCTCGGCAAGCGGCTCGTGACCGTCGCGACCGACCTCGCGCTGCCGATCCAGCTCGAGGACTTGCCGGCGCGCGACGACGACAAGGTCGCGCTGCGCGCGCTGTACGAGCGCTTCGAATTCCGCGGCTGGCTGCAGGCGATCGACGCCGCCGCGAAATCAGGCGTTGGTGCCGATTTCGCGGAAAACAACGATGGCCTGTCCCCGGTTGCCGAGCCCGGCGCACACCGCGCCGGCTATGAGAGCATCCTCGACTGGCCGACGTTCGACCGCTGGCTGGCGAAGCTCGAAACTGCCGAGCTCATCGCGTTCGACACCGAGACGACCAGCCTCGACCAGATGGCCGCGCAGCTCGTCGGCATGTCGTTCGCGATTGTCGAGGGCGAGGCCGCATACCTGCCGCTCGCGCACATTTATCCGGCGGCGCCGGCGCAGCTGCCGCTCGCCGAAGTGCTCGCGAAGCTCGGGCCGTGGCTCGAATCCGACGCGCACGCGAAGCTCGGGCAGAATCTCAAGTACGACGCCCACGTGCTCGCGAACCAAGGCTTGCGGCTCGGCGGCATCGCGCACGACACGCTGCTCGAGTCCTATGTGCTCGAGAGCGACAGGCCGCACGACATGGATTCGCTGGCGAAGCGCCACCTCGGCCTCGACACGATTCCCTACACCGCGGTGTGCGGCAAGGGCGTCGGCCAGATCTGCTTCGACCAGGTCGCGATCGAGCGTGCCACCGAATATGCCGCCGAGGACGCCGACATCACGTTGCGGCTGCACCGCACGCTGTGGCCGCAGATGGAGGCGGCGCCGGCGCTCGCCGCGCTGTACCGCGACATCGAGATGCCGGCGATGGCGGTGCTGTTCGACATGGAGCGCACCGGCGTGCTGATCGACGCGTTCCTGCTCGCGCAGCAGAGCGAGGAACTCGGCCGCCGGCTGATGACGCTCGAGCGCGAGGCCCACGACCTCGCCGGCCAGCCGTTCAACCTCGGTTCGCCGAAACAACTCGGCGAGATCCTGTTCGGCAAGCTCGGCCTGCCGGTCGTCAAGAAAACCTCGACCGGCCAGCCGTCGACCGACGAGGAAGTGCTCGCCCAGCTTGCCGACGACTACCCGCTGCCGAAGCTGCTGCTCGAGCACCGCGGACTGTCGAAGCTGAAAAGCACCTACACCGACAAGCTGCCGCGCATGGTCAATGCGAAGACCGGCCGCGTGCACACGAGCTTCTCGCAGGCGGTCGCGGTCACCGGCCGGCTCGCGAGCTCGGAACCGAACCTGCAGAACATCCCGATCCGCACTGCCGAAGGACGCCGCATCCGCGCCGCGTTCATCGCGCCGCGCGGCCACGTGATCGTCTCGGCCGATTATTCGCAGATCGAGCTCCGGATCATGGCGCACCTGTCGAACGACGCGCGGCTGCTGCAGTCGTTCGCCGAAGGGGAGGACGTGCACCGGGCGACCGCCGCGGAGATCTTCGGCACGACGCCCGGCGAGGTCACGAGCGAGCAGCGCCGCTACGCGAAAGTCATCAACTTCGGCCTGATCTACGGCATGAGCGCGCACGGCTTGGCGAAGAACCTGGGCCTCGAACGCGCCGCGGCCGCGGCCTACATCGACCGCTACTTCGCGCGCTACCCCGGCGTTGCCGCGTACATGGAACGGACCCGCAGCGAGGCACGGGCGCGCGGCTACGTCGAGACGGTGTTCGGCCGCCGGCTGTATCTGCCGGAGATCCGTGCGAGCCAGGCCGGGCGGCGCCAGGCCGCCGAGCGCGCGGCGATCAACGCGCCGATGCAGGGCACGGCCGCCGACCTGATCAAGAAGGCGATGATCGCGACGCGGCGCTGGCTCGCCGACGCGCAGCTGCGTTCGCGGCTCGTGCTGCAGGTGCATGACGAACTCGTGCTCGAAGTGCCGCGCGACGAACTCGAAACGGTGAAGGCGACGCTGCCCGGCGTGATGACCGGTGTCGCCGACCTGTCGGTGCCGCTGCTCGTCGAGGTCGGCCACGGCGAGAACTGGGACGAAGCGCACTGAACAGCGGCTGCTCGGGTTTTTGCCGCGTCACTTCTTCCAGTAGTCGGCGTTGTGGATGCCGAGCTTTTCGGGGTCGAACGTCGGGTCGAGGCCTGCCTTCTTCTGGCGCTCGTAATCGCGCAGCGCGACGAGCGCCGGTTTCTGCAGGATCAGGATCGCGATGATGTTGAGCCACGCCATGACCCCGACGCCGATGTCGCCGAGATCCCACGCCGCGCTCGCCGTCCTGACCGCGCCGTAAGTGACTGCGCACAGCATCAGCAGCCGCAGCACGAAGACCAGCCATGGACGGTGCACCTTGCGGTTGATGTACGTGAGGTTGGTCTCGGCGATGTAGTAGTACGCGACGATCGTCGTGAAGGCGAACAGCGCCAGCGCCAGCGCGACGAAAATGCTGCCGAAGCCGGGCATCACCGATTCGACCGCGGCCTGCGTGAAACCAGGGCCGGCTTCGACCCCCGGCAGCGCCTCGACGAGCATCGAGCCGTCGGGGTGCCTGACGTTGTACATTCCCGTTGCGAGCAGCATGAACGCGGTCGCCGAGCATACCAGCCATGTGTCGATATACACCGAGAACGCCTGCACGTAGCCCTGCTTCGCCGGGTGCGAGACTTCGGCCGCGGCCGCTGCGTGCGCACCCGAACCCTGGCCCGCCTCGTTCGAATACACGCCGCGCTTGACGCCCCATTGCACCGCGAGGCCGAGCACCGCGCCGAAGCCTGCTTCGAGTCCGAACGCGCTGGCGAAGATCAGCCGGAACATCTCCGGCACGCGCTCGACGTTGAGCAGCACGATCACGAGCGCGACGAGGACGTACGCCAGCGCCATGAACGGCACGACGAATTCGGCGAAATGCGCGATCCGC
Organism: Aromatoleum buckelii; assembly: GCF_012910785.2. Taxonomy (GTDB): domain Bacteria; phylum Pseudomonadota; class Gammaproteobacteria; order Burkholderiales; family Rhodocyclaceae; genus Aromatoleum; species Aromatoleum buckelii. The sequence continues at coordinate 812,113 of NZ_WTVH02000008.1, forward strand.
TTGACGCCGCCGAAGATGATGAAGCCGAGCGTGATGACGATCAGCGCCGCCGTCACCGCGGGCTCGATGCCCCACGCGGTGGTCAGGCCGGAGGCGATGCTGTTGGCCTGCACGCCGGGCAGCAGCACGCCCATCGCGATCACGGTGGCGACGGCGAAGATCCACGCATACCAGCGCTGGCCCATCGCCTTTTCGATGTAATACGCGGGGCCGCCGCGGTACTGGCCGTTGTCGTCCTTTTCCTTGTAGATCTGCGCGAGGGTCGACTCGACGTATGCGGTCGACGCGCCGAGGAACGCGACCATCCACATCCAGAACACCGCGCCCGGCCCGCCAAACGTGATCGCGGTTGCGACGCCGGCGATGTTGCCGGTGCCGACCCGTCCGGACAGCGCGATCGCGAGCGCCTGGAACGACGACACGCCCGCCTCCGAGCTCTTGCCGCTGAACATCAGCCGGATCATCTCGCCGACGCTGCGCACCTGCATGAAGCGCGTGCGGATCGAGAAATACAGGCCGACGCCGAGGCACAGATACACGAGCGCCGGGCTCCAGACGTAGCTGTTGATCGTGGATATCAGGCCGTCCATGGTTTTTCCCTTGTCGTTCGCTGCACTGCCGGTGCGGGCGATTATCACGGCAACGGGCGCGCAAGCCAATTTGCCGGCCATCGAACATCGCAAGACCGCCGGTTTCGGCGATCGGCGCCGGGAAGGTATACTCGCCCGCTTTATGCGGCTGCGCACCGCCCTTTCCGCTGCGAGCGGGCGTTTGCGAACGATGAGACCCCACCCTTGGCTCTGACCCTACTCGGATTGTCCGGCGCGCTGACCCACGACCCTTCGGCGGCGCTCTATATCGGCGGCCAGCTCGTGGCTGCAGCCGAAGAAGAGCGCTTCGTGCGCGACAAGCACGCAAAGAACCGGATGCCGTACGAAGCGGCAAAGTTTTGCCTCGAGTTCGCCGGCATCGAGCCGGACGACGTCGACGCGGTCGCGATCCCGTTCGCACCGATCAGCATCATGGAGCCGGCGCGCTGGCACTATGCGAAGCGCTACTGGTACGCGCCCGACCGCGGGCTCGATGCCATTTTGGCCGGCAACCGCCGCTTCCATCGCTATAAAAAGCGCATCGAATGGTGCCTGCAGCAGCTCGGCTTCGATCCGAAGAAGACGAAGATCGTGCCGGTCGAGCATCACCTCGCGCACGCATCGAGCGCCTATCACTGCTCCGGCTTCAAGGAGAAGACCGCGATCCTCGGCATCGACGGCAAGGGCGAATACGCGACGACGTTCTTCGGTTACGGCGAGAACGGCCGCATCCACAAGATCAAGGAGTTCTACGACCCCGATTCGCTCGGCGGCCTGTACGGCGCGATCACTGAGTACCTCGGCTTCGAGATGCTCGATGGCGAATACAAGGTCATGGGCATGGCGCCCTATGGCGACCCGGGCAAATACGACTTCTCGCGCCTGGCGAAATTCGACAACGGCGAGCTCGTCGTCGACACCGATTACGCGAACGTGATCGGCTTCCGGCGCTACAAGGAAAACGGCAAAGGCTACTATTTCTCGCCGAAGCTCATCGACTGGCTCGGCCCGAAGCGCGCCGGCGACATCGCCGACGAGCCGTACATCCATTACGCCGCGAGCATGCAGAAGCTGTTCGAGGACCTCGCGCTGCAGATGATCGACTATTACCTCGGCGACATCCTGCGCGACACCGGCCGCCTCGCGTTCGCCGGCGGCGGGGCGCTGAACGTCAAGCTCAACCAGAAAATCATCGCGCGCCCCGACGTGCGCGAGCTGTTCGTGCAGCCGGCGTCCGGCGATTCGGGCACCGCGATCGGCGCCGCATCGTATGTATCGGTCGCGCGCGGCGTCCCGGTCGAGAAGATGGAACACGTCTATCTCGGCCCGCGCTACACGAACGAGGAGGTCATCGCCGCGTGCGCGAAGCACCCGTCGCAGCCGCAGTGGCAGCAGATCGCCAACGGCGACGCCGAAGTGCCTGCGCGCATCGCCAAGATCCTCGCCGACGGCAACCCCGTCGCGTGGTTCCAGGGGCGCATGGAGTTTGGCCCGCGCGCGCTCGGCGGTCGCTCGATCCTCGGCTGCCCGAGCGCCGCAGGCGTCGCCGATCGCATCAACGAGCAGATCAAGTTCCGCGAGCGCTGGCGCCCGTTCTGCCCGAGCATGCTCGACACCGTCGGCCCGCGGATGCTGCAGACCGACCACCCCGCGCCGTTCATGACTTTCACGTTCGAAGTCGCCGACGAATGGAAGACGCGCGTGCCCGAAGTCGTGCACGAGGACGGTACGTCACGCGCCCAGGTCCTGAAGCGTGAATTCAACCCGCGCTACTACGACCTGATGCTCGAACTCGAGAAACTCACCGGCAACGGCGTCGTGCTGAATACGTCGCTGAACCGTCGCGGCGAACCGATGATCTGCTCGCCGACCGATGCGCTGAACATGTTCTTCGGCTCGGATCTGCAGTATCTGGTGATGGAGGATGTGCTGGTCGTAAAGGGAGTGGATGTGCCGACATGATAGCGTCGGCCGGCTTAACCATCAGTGTCGTCATCCCTGCGTACAACTATGCGGCGACGCTGCCGCGTGCGGTCGAATCCGTCGTGAACCAGCTGGGCCCGGCGCATGAGCTGATCGTGATCGACGACGGTTCGACCGATACCACTCCCGAAGTCCTCGCGGAACTCGCCCACCGGCATCCGCATGCCTTTCGGGCCGTGCGCAAAGAAAACGGTGGCCTTTCGTCAGTCCGCAATCGGGGCATACGGGAAGCTCGAGGGAGCTATCTGATATTTCTCGATGCCGACGACGAACTGCTGCCCGGCGCGCTGGCGGCGCTGGACGAGCACATCGACGCTCATCCGGACACTTGCATGGTGATCGGTGGGCACATCAGCGCCTGGCCCGATGGAAAACGTCGCGAAGACATTCCACCGGACCTGCCTGGCCAGCCGTTCGACCGTCTGCGCGCCTACCTGCTCGACAAGCGGCTCGCACTTTCGAACGGTGCCTGCGCGATGCATCGTGACGTGTTTTCCCGCGGCGGTTACCCGGAGCAGTTTCGCAGTGCCGAGGACATTCCGGTTTTCGCGCAGGTGCTGGCGAACTATCCGTGCAGCGTGCTCAAGAGGCCGCTCGCATGCATCCACAAACATGACGACAGCCTTCGGCATCAATTCACCCACGCGAAGGCGGGCGGATTGGCGCTGGTTGACGAAATATTCTCGCCGAGGCGACTGGGGAGCGAATTCCAGGAGCTGAAAGGGCGCGTGTACGTGCAGCGCTGTCTGTCGCTGTTTCGCAGCGCCTATCTTGCCGGGGACGCGGCTGCGGCCAAAGGATACTTTCGCGCCGCGCTGAAACAGGATCGACGGGTCATTTTTGCCGGGGCTTATGTTCGAAAAGCCCTGCGGCTGTGGGTTTGCGGCAGCCGCTGATGCATGGGTGCAGCCAGACGACGATGGACGCACATTGCAGGCTACAGGCGCTTCAGGATTTCGTCATCGGCAAATCCCGGCGCCGCGACCACGGAGCGGCAGGGAGCCTGAAGCTCCGGGCCCGGCTGTTTCTGAAAGCGTTTCTGTCTCTCGTGTTCCAGAGGCGGCGGGCTATCGAGGCGGTCGATTGCGACGTCCTGCTCGTTCATCCGTCGAGAAAATCGTTTCGCCTCGGCAGAAAACAGGCTTTGCTGGCCGCGTTGCGAAGCCGGGGACTCGCCGTCGAGGAGTTCGTCGAAGAGGGCGATTTCGATCTTGTCCGGGGCAGGCAGTTCGTGACGCCCGCGTCGGGAGTGCCTGCTTTGCTGCGCTGGGACGCGGCGCATGCGGCGTATCTGCTGTCGCGGTACAAGGCAAAGGTCATCGTCACGGAAAGGAACGGCTGGATAATCCCAAGCCTCATCAAATTGCAGCGGAAGACGGGCCCCCGGATCGTCCACCTTGCCCACTCGGTACCTTCCGACGAATCCAGTCGCTACGATTATTTCGATTACGATTACTACCTGCTGTTCGGGAAAAGCTCTCTCGAATATCTCTCGGCGCTCGAAGGAGCGTTCGGCGAGTGCGTCGTAAAATTTGCCGGACCCTATTTTTTCACGGATCGCGAAGGTCCATTGCCGGTGACGGTGCGAAATGAGGGCAAGGGCGTCAAATGTCTGTTTCTCGGATCGGGACCGGATTACGAGGTCTCCGAGCCTTACCTTGAACATTGCAGCTGGATTGCAGCGTGGTTGATCTCCCGCCCGGATGCGGAGCTATGGGTGAAAGTACACCCGCGGGGGTCAGGCGAGCCGTGGCGATCGCAGGCGGCGAGCAATTCCAGAATAAAAATGATTCCTCCGGACACCATGCTCGACGCCTGCATCGGAGATTTCGATTTCGTGCTTTCAGATTATACGAACGCGGTCCTGGATGTTTCGCGTTTCGGCACGCCATTCATTCTGCTCGGAGAGGGAGCGGATTATTTTTCCACCGAACGTTTCGGCATTCCTCGGGCGCGATCTAGCATGGAGCTGACAAATTGTATTGACGTCCTTCTCGCCGATGTCCATAGGGCCCGCGAGATGGCGTCGAGGTTTTTCGATTTTCATGTGCATGAAAAATACCTGCCGCTGACTTCCATGGTGAATGTCATCGAGCGGCTGGCGGCAGGCGGCGAAGTGAAAGGCCTGTCATTATCATCGTAGTCCGCTGAACTTGCATGCAGTTCATGGGTTTTCGAGTGCATCTTTAATGGATCATGCGTGATTATCGGGAAAAAGCATTTTTTGCTGGTTGAAAATGCCGCGCGTCATTTTATTGTCGCGGGGCTTTTCCTTTATCTCGGGGCGCTTTATTTCGTCGATACGAACCGGCAGAACACCATCTTCTATTTGTCGGTCGCGCTGCCGGGACTGCTCTTGCTGGGCACGTTGAAAGACGTGCTGTCGGTCGGATCCAGGGAGGTCCTGTTCGTCTTTGTGTTCCTGCTCTACCTGGTCGCAAGCTCCCTGTGGTCGGGCATGGGCGTCGCGACGTTTTTTGTCGCGTTGAAGTACAGCTTTTATCTCGCCTGCCTGATGCTGAGCATCTATCTGTTCGTGTCCCGTACGTCGGCCGGCGAACAGGCGATGACCCGGTTTTTTGTCCTGATCGGATTTTGCGCCTCCCTGGTCTACCTGTTTTTTGCGTTTCGATCGGCCCCTGGTGTGCCAAATCCACTGGGTGGAAGGTATGCGCTGCATGATCTCAGCGGGTGGGGAGAAAACAATCCGATAACGTCCGCCGTATTTTTCGGCCTGCCTGTATTGGCGGCATGGTGGCGTTATCCGGACGAGAAGCTGGCGTCGAAGATCGGCCTTTTGTTGCTCATGATCGCCTGCATGGGAGTCATGTTCCTGACCAAGAGCCGCGGACCTTTCCTGGCGCTGGCGATAACGCTGCTGTTCGTCACGGTCTACAGACGAAACCGGAGCGATATCGTGCTGTGGGCGGTCTGTGGTGTCCTCGGACTGGGTTTCGTACTGGCTCTCGATCTTCATTCCGTTATCGCCGACCGAGTGAGCGCTCCGGACTACCGGATGGAAATCTGGTCGCATGCCCTGGCACTGATCTCCGAACGGCCGATATGGGGGTACGGATATGGTTCCGTGGCAGCCCTTTCGTTTGGGGCTGGCGACATGGCCACTCACTCCCATTCGTCGATCCTGGAGGTGCTCAGAGTGGGAGGTATTGCGGGTGGCACGCTCTTTCTTGCGATGGTGTTTCTCGCGGTGCGCAAGTCTCTTGCGGGAAATGCCGGCGCCAGATTTTTCCTGTTCTGGCTGATTTACGGCGTCATATGTCTCTCGACCAACGGCCGCATGCTGTTGAGCAGACCGTCCGTCGAGTGGTTCGCGTTCTGGATCCCGCTTTTTTTCATGCTGATCGCCTCGGGCAACAGCCGCGAGCCGGGCTGGAGGGATGGAGCTTTCAGTACGTAGGGTCCGGGCGTTCCGGTAGCTCGTGGTAACATCCGGCGTCCTATTGCCGCCCCCGCGCCATGCAACGTTCCGATGCGGCTCCTGCCTCCAGCATCAGGATCTACTTCCGTCTGTTGAGCTACGTCCGGCCCTATGTCGGACTGTTCGCAGTCAGCATCCTGGGCTACGTCATCTTCGCTTCCTCGCAGCCGATGCTCGCCGGCGTGCTGAAGTATTTCGTCGATGGCCTGACTCATCCCGACGCGGCGCTGATCACCGGCGTGCCGCTGCTCGACGGCATGGAGCTGATGCACGGGGTGCCCCTGATGATCGTGCTGATCGCGGCGTGGCAGGGGCTGGGCGGCTACCTCGGCAATTATTTCCTCGCGAGAGTTTCGCTGGGCCTCGTGCAGGACCTGCGCCAGGCGCTGTTCGACAGCCTGCTGCGCCTGCCGAACAGCTATTTCGACCAGCACAGCTCCGGGCACCTGATCTCGCGCATCACGTTCAACGTGACGATGGTCACGGGCGCGGCGACCGACGCGATCAAGATCGTCATCCGCGAAGGGCTCACCGTGGTGTTCCTCTTTGCGTATCTGCTGTGGATGAACTGGCGGCTCACGCTGGTGATGGTCGCGATCCTGCCGTTGATCAGCCTGATGGTCCGGAACGCGAGCGGCAAGTTCCGCAAGCAGAGCAGAAAGATCCAGGTCGCGATGGGTGACGTGACCCACGTCGCATCCGAAACGATCCACGGTTACCGGGTCGTGCGCAGCTTCGGCGGCGAGCATTACGAGCGCGAGCGTTTTCGCGCGGCGAGCGAGGACAACACACGCAAGCAGCTGAAAATGGTCAAGACTTCGGCGGTCTATACGCCGACGTTGCAACTCGTCACGTACAGCGCGATGGCCGTGGTGCTGTTTCTCGTGTTGCGGCTGCGCGGCGAGGCGTCGGTCGGCGATCTCGTCGCCTACATCACCGCTGCGGGGCTGCTGCCCAAACCGATCCGCCAGCTCTCCGAAGTCAGTTCGACGATCCAGCGCGGGGTGGCGGGCGCCGAGAGCATCTTCGAACAACTCGACGACAAGCCGGAAGTGGACCACGGGCGCATCGAACGCGAACGTGTCAGCGGGCGCATCGAGGTGCGCGACCTGTCGTTCCGCTATCCAGGCTCGGACCGTGAAGTGCTCGACAACGTGAGCTTCACGGTCGAGCCGGGGCAGATGGTCGCACTGGTTGGCCGTTCCGGCAGCGGCAAGTCGACGCTCGCGAACCTCATTCCGCGTTTCTATCACCACGACCGCGGCCAGATCCTCATCGACGGTGTCGATGTCGAGGACTACACGCTGAAGAACCTGCGCCGCCACATCGCGCTGGTGACGCAACAGGTGACCCTGTTCAACGACACGGTGGCGAACAACATCGCCTACGGTGACCTGGCCGGTCTCCCGCGCGCCGCGGTCGAAGCCGCGGCGGAAGCGGGCTATGCGAAAGAGTTTATCGACCGGCTGCCGCAGGGTTTCGACACGCTGATCGGGGAAAACGGCGTGACGCTGTCGGGCGGCCAGCGCCAGCGCCTCGCGATCGCCCGCGCGCTGCTCAAAGATGCCCCGATCCTGATCCTCGACGAAGCGACGAGCGCGCTCGACACCGAATCGGAACGGCATATCCAGGCGGCGCTCCACCGCGTGATGCAAGCGCGTACGACGCTCGTGATCGCGCATCGGCTGTCCACCATCGAACAGGCGGACGTCATCATGGTGATGGATCACGGGCGCATCGTCGAACGCGGCAGCCACGCCGAACTCCTCGCCGCTGGCGGCCATTACGCACGGCTGCATGCGATGCAGTTTCGCGAGGAGCCCGCGGTCGCGGCGGCTCGCTAGCCGCGCCCGGTCGGGCCGGGCGCCGAGCGAGGCGACACGGCGGCATCAAGCGCGATCAGGTCGAAGAGCGCCGCTGCGGCCCCGGGGTTGCGGGAGGAACGTTCTCGTCGAACCAGCCGCGCAACACACAGCCTTCCGGCCAGTTGCGCAGCAGCCGCGCGCGGTCCTTCTGCCACGCCCGGGCGTGCGCGGCGATGCTGGCGTGCTGGCGCATCGCGTCGAGGTCGATCAGTTTGACCCCTCCCTGGTCCCACAGCAGGTTCGTCGCCTTGAGGTCGCCATGGCTGATGCGCTCGCGATGCAGCGCGGCGAAAAGCTCGCGCAGCGCTCGCCCCTCGGCTGGCGGCGGTTCGCTTCCGGCGTCGAGATGTTGCAGCAGGTGGGGGCCGTCGCAGGAATCGGTGACGAGCCACGCACGGCCGCGCAAGGGCCCGAAGCGGCGCTCGATCAGCGCCAGCGGCCGCGGCGTCGCGATGCCGAGAAAAGCGAGGCGGTGAGCTTCGATCCACGAATGCCAGGCGCGGCTCGGCCGCCAGAAGCGCGACAGCGCGTGGGCCGTGTCCTTGATGTTGTAGCGCTTGATGACGAGCTTGCGGCCGCCGACGTCGATCCGGGCGACGGTGCTGCTGCCGCCGTCCTTCAGCAAGGATCCGGCGGCGAGGGCGAGGTCGGGGTCGGCGACGACGGGAGCGAGCCGCTCGGCTTCCTCGCGGACGACCGAAACGAAGCGGTCGCGGCGCTGCTCGACGTGGAACAAGGTGCAGTCGCGCAGCGTCTTCGCGAGATAGTCGCGCAGCCGCCAGCTCCGTACCCGGGCGATTTCCCGGCGAAGCGATGCCGGATCGAACGACAGGTCTGGATTCCCGGCGTGGTAGTCGACAAGCAGAGCCGGCAGCCGCGCATCGACGTCGCGCGGCAGTTGCGCGAGCAGGATCGCGAGGTTGCGCAGCGCGTCGCCGGCACCGAGAGGGCGACCGGGGCGGCGCGCACGGACCGCATCGCCGTCGATCGCATACAGCACGCCGCGCTGGCGCAGGAAATTGCCCAGATGCAGGTCGGACTGCGCGAGCCCGCGCGCATGCATGCGGCCGAGCGTCTCGAGCGCGGGAGAGAGCACGCCGAGCGCGGCGTCGATGTCACACGGGTGCGCGGCGAGCGCTGCCTGCCAGCAACTGGCCAGGTCTTCGGCCTCGTCGAGGAACTCGGTCAGCAGGTAATGCCCGCTGTCGAGCGTGCCGGCACCGAGCAGCCGCGGCGTTGCGATCGCCTGCGCGGCAAGCGCTGCGAGCCCGTCCCGCTCTTGCTCGAAGTGCCGCGCCGAGCCCCTGCGGGCGATGAAAAACTTCGCCAGCACCGTCTGCCCACCGACTTCCGCTTCTCCTACCAGGCGCTTGCCCGGCAACACGCGCAGCAGGCGCTTGACGGTTGCGACACGTCCGTCGTCGAGCGCGATGCGAAACGGTACGACCGGGTTCCGGCCGGCCTGGCGCAGTGTCGTGGCAGTCTCGAGTGGCCGCACGCTCAAAGTGCGGCCTCGGGCGCGTATTTGCGCAGATAGCGGGCGTGCAGGCGTCCGGCTTGCGCTTCGAGACGGGCAAGCAGGACCGCTTCGTCGCGCAGCACTTCGCGCAGCGGCCGGCCGAAGTATCGCCGCACGAAGCGCAGCTTGTCGCGCCGCGTGAGCCCGATGCCGAGCGCCGAAAAATACAGCGCTGCGAGGTCTTTGTCGCGCCAGCGCCGCGGCGTACGGGCGCGGATCTGCGAGCGGTGCAGGTCGATCAGCGACAGGCGCAGCGCGGCCGGCGTGGGCGCCGGGTCGAGATGCAGCAGGAAATGACAGATGTAGAGGTCGCGGTGGTTCATGCCGCCTTCGTGCATCCGCCTCACCATGTCGGCGACCCGGTCGATCAGCGCGCGTTTCAGTGCGCTGTCGGGCGGGCACCGCGGCCAGTCGCGGCAGAAATCCTCTAGGCTCACCGTCGGTGCGAGTTCCTCGGTGACGATGAACGAATGCTGTCTCGCCGGGTTACATCCGCGCTCGCCGTAGGCGACCGCCTTCATCGTCGCGACGCCGAGCTCGTCGAGCTGCCGTATCGCCCGCCACTCGTTGCGCGCGCCAAGCACCGGCAGTCGTGCCGACAGCAGGTTCTTGAAGATTTCTCGCCAGCCGACGCCACGATGGATCTTGACGAAATAGCCGCGCCCGCCGGCTTCGACGCGCAGCGTGCGGCGCCCCTCGAGTTCGCGGAACACTTCGCCCTGCAGCGCCTCGACCATGTCGAACGGATCCCGTCCGGCCCACAGCGAGCGGAACGGTTCATCGACGAAGAGCGTGGCCGACGCGCTCATCCGCGTCCCCGCAGGATCACGTCCGCGGCGCGCTCGGGCAGGCTGTAGAGGTCGGCGTGCTGAGCGAACGCGAGGCCGTTAGCGCTCCAGCGGGCGCGGCTTTCGCTGTCCGCGAGCATCGAGGCGAGCAGGCGGTCGAGCGCGGCCTGCTCGAACGGTGCCGGGACGACTTTTCCGGCATCGGCGTCGGCGATGTAGTGCGCGTAGCCGCAGGCGGCGCTCGCGAGCACCGGCAGCCCAGCGACGATCGCTTCGAGCAGCACGGTGCCGGTGTTCTCGTTGTAGGCGGGATGAATCAGCAGGTCGGCGCCGAGCAGGAAGCGCGGAATGTCGTCGCGTCCCTGCAGGATGCTGACGCGGTTCCCGAGGCCGAGCGTGTGCAGCTGCACGAGGAACGGCTTGGGGTCGTCCTGGCCGATGGCGATCAGGCGCGTGCGCTCTTTCAGCACTTCCGGCAGTGCCGCGAGCGCCCGCAGGCTGCGGTCGAGGCCTTTGGTCTTGAAGCCGGAGCCGATCTGCACGACCAATAGGTCGTCCTCTTCGAGGCTGAACTCGCGCCGGAAGGCGGCACGGATCTGTGCGGCATTGGGCGGAGCGCGACGGTCGGGGGCGATGCCGGGCGGCAGCAGGTGGAAACGGCGCGCCGGGGTGCCGTAATGCGTCATGAAAAGCGGCTGCTGCGCGGCCGAGATCAGCAGGATCTCGGTGTGGACTTCAGGCGCGAACACCCCCCGCTCGTACGCCGAAAAGTGCCGGTAGCGTCCGCTGACGCGGTACAGCGAATTGCGCAGCGTGCGCGCCTTGTCCTCGAAGCACGGGTCGGCAGCGTAATAGACGTCGAGCCCGGGCATCTTGTTGAAACCGACGACCCGGTCGGCGGGGCGGCGCGCGAGGTCCTGCTGCACCCATTCGGTGAATTTCTCGTTGCGGCGCGGGTTCGTGATCGCCCGCACCGGGACGCGCAGCACTTCGAACCCGGCCGGGATTTCGCCGTGCCATTCGAGCGTGTAGACGCGGATCGCGTGGCCGCGCGCCTGGCACGCCAGCGCGATGCGCAGGAAGTCGCGCTGCAGGCCGCCGAACGGGAAGTACTTGTACAGGCAGAATGCGAGCTGCATCAACCGGAGGCCTTGCGGTCGAACATCGTGTGGACGAGCGGCCCAGGCGACGGGTCGAAGCCGCCGAGCGCGCCGTCGGCGGCGAGCGGGTGGACGGCCGGCACCCCCTCCGCGGACGTTTTGCCGTCGAGGATGCGCTGCAGCGCGCTCCACACCTGCTCCGGGCCGATGCGCGTGAAGCACAGCGGCTGTTCGGCGACGAGATCGAAGTGTGCGCGCTCGTCGGCAGTCGGCACGTGCGTGCAGCGCCGCTGCAGGCACGGGGCGCACGCCATGTTCGACGCGACGTGGAACTGGTTCGGGCCCCAGGCGCCGGTGAAGCCGGGATTGGTCGGGCCGAACAGCGACAGCGTCGGCACGCCGAACGCGGCGGCGAGGTGGCCGAGGCCGGTGTCGACAGCGACACACGCGCGCGCGCCGGCAATCTCGGCGGCGATGCCGACGAGTTTGAGCTGGGGCAGCACCGTCACGGCCGGCTGTCCGGCGGCGAGGCGCTGCGCGCGCGCCTCTTCGACGGCGTTGCCCCACGGCAGGCGGATCGCCCAGCCCGCCGCGGTCGCGAGCGCGATCAGCCGCCGCCAGTAGAGTTCCGGCCAGTGCTTGGTCACCCAGGTCGTGCCGTGCAGCAGCAGCAGGTAGGGTTCGGGGTTGTCGACGCTGGCGAGCCGGTGCCGGTCGAGTCCGTACGTGACCGGCCCTTGCGGCACGGGATAACCGAGCGCCCTGGCGAAGAGTTCGCGCAGCCGCTCGACGGCATGGCGGCCGACCGGCACCGCGTGCGCGTGCGTGTAGAAGCGGCTCGCGATCGGCTCGCGGGCGGAGTCCTGGTCGAGCCCATGCACGGGCTTGCTGCCGTAGCGCGTCAGCAGCGCGCTCTTCAGCAGGCCCTGCGCGTCGATCGTCGCGTCGTAACGGGTCGCGGCGACCGCACGCTTGAAGCGGCGCCACTCGCCGCTCACGAGCGCTTTCACCGGCGTCTTGCGCCAGCGCCGCACTGCGACCGGGATCACGCGGTCGACTGCCGGATGCCAGGACGGGATTTCGGCGAAAGCTTCCTCGACGACCCAGTCGAAGCGGATCCCGGAGATCGCGCGGGCGGCGTCGGTCAGCGCCGGAAGCGTGTGGATGACGTCGCCGAGCGAGGACGTCTTGACGATCAGCACGCGCATCAGACGGTTCCGGCGGACGGGGCGAAGTGGCTCGGGGTGCCGATGGCGAGGCTGTCCAGCGCGTTCAGCACGCTCTCGGGCGTGACCTCGGTGAGGCAGCGCGTGTGGCCGAGCGGGCAGACCCGCGCGAAGCACGGCGAGCATTCGAGGCGCAGGTAGCGCACGACGACGCGGTCGGCGAGCGGCGGCGTGTGGTCCGGTGTCGACGAGCCGTACACCGCGACCAGCGGCCGATCGAGCGCCGCGGCGACGTGCATCAGGCCTGAATCGTTGCTGACCGCGGCCTCGCTCATCGCGAGCAGATCGACCGCGTCGGCGAGCTGGGTGCGGCCGCACAGGTTCACGACGCCGTCGCCGGCTGCCGCGACGATCTCGTCGCCGGCTGGCGCGTCCTTTGCCGAACCGAGCACCCACACCTGGTGGCCGCGGGTGACGAGCGCGCGCGCTAGCGCGGCGAAATGCGGCAGCGGCCATTGCTTGGCCGGGCCGTATTCGGCGCCCGGCATGAAGCTGATCGCTAGCCGCTCGGCCGTGAGCCCGTAGGCGGCGCGCAGCCGCGTCTGGTTCGCCGCATCGGCGACGAGGCGCGGGCGCGGCAGCGGCCGGGGCAAGGCGGCGCCGGCCGGCAGGCCGAGCGCGACGAAGCGCTGCACCGTCATCGGCAGCGCGGCCTTGTCGAGCGCGCGCAGGTCGTTGACCAGGCCGTAACGCATCTCGCCGCGGAACGCGGTGCGGCGCGGGATGCCGGCAAAGAACGGCACGAGCGCGGATTTCAGCGAGCCGGGGAGGACGATCGCCTGGTCGTAGCGGGCCTGCGCGAGTTCGCGGCCGAGGCGCCAGCGCATGCCGAGGCCGAACTGGCCGTGGCCGAGCGGCATCGCGATGCCGCGTCGCACTTCGGGCATGCGTTCGAGGATCGGCAGCGACCAGCCCGGCGCGAGCACGTCGATCGCGCACGCGCTTTCGGCCTGCAGGGTCATGAAGAGGCTCTGCGCCATCACCATGTCCCCGACCCACGACGGCCCGACGACGAGAATCCGGCGAGTCGGCATCAGTCGCGCAGCGCGAGCCATTCCAGGTAGCGCGGCACGCCGATTTCGACCGGCATGAACTCGCCCTCGTAGCCGGCCTGGCGCAGCGCCGTGATGTCGGCTTGCGTGTAGCTCTGGTAGCGGCCCCTCAGATGTTCCGGGAACGCGATGTAGTCGATGCCGCCGCCGCCCGCGCTGCCCTTGTGCCAGCTCAGCGCGGCATGGGCGACTTCGTTGAAGCTCTGCGCGCGGCCGGTGCCGACGTTGAAGATACCGCGCACGCCGGGGTTGTCGAGCAGCCACAGGTTCACCGCGACGACGTCGTCGACGTGGATGAAGTCGCGCTGCTGCTCGCCGGGCCCGTAGCCGTCGGCGCCTTCGAACAGGCGCAGGCGGCCGCTGTCGTTCAGCTGGTTGTGGAAATGGTACGCGACGCTCGCCATGCTGCCTTTGTGCTGCTCGCGCGGACCGTAGACATTGAAGTAGCGCAGGCCGACGACCTGGCTGTCGATGCCCGCCGCGAACCTGCGCAGGTGGCAGTCGAACAGGAACTTGGAGTACGCGTACATGTTCAGCGGACGCTCGAACTCGCGCGATTCGCGGAACGTCGGCCCCATGCCGTACACCGACGCCGACGACGCGTACAGCAGCGGCACCTTGCGGGCGACCGCCCAGGCAAGCAGCGCCTTCGTGTATTCGTAGTTCACCGCCATCACGAAGCGCCCATCCCACTCGGTCGTCGACGAGCACGCGCCTTCGTGGAAGATCGCCTCGACCGGACCGAAGTCATCGTTCGCCTCGACGCGGCGCAGGAAATCGTCCTTGTCTATGTAGTCGCGGATGTCGGCGTCCGCGAGGTTCAGGCACTTGTGCCCGTCGGTGAGGTCGTCGACGACGAGGATGTCCGTGATGCCGCGAGCGTTGAGCCCCTGCACGATGTTGCTGCCGATGAAGCCGGCGCCGCCTGTGACGATGATCATGTTTTCTCCTGAATGCGCCCGCTCAGCGTTGCGTCGGGACGGTCGGCTGGGATCGCTGCGCGCAGCGCGAAGTCGAGCTCGGCGGTGCTGACCGTTGCCGTGCCGAGCTTGCCGACGACGACGCCGGCAGCGAGGTTCGCGAACGCGGTCGCGTCGGCGAGGGGCAAGCCGCACGCGAGCCCGGCCCCGAGCACCGCGACAACGGTGTCGCCTGCACCGGTCACGTCGAACACGTCACGCGCCTGCGTCGGCAGGTTCAGTGGCGCCGTGTCTTTCTGCAGCAGCGTCATGCCGCGTTCGCTGCGCGTGATCAGCAGCGCGTCGAGCCCGAGCTTGTCGCGCAGCGCTTCGCCGCGCGACACCAGCGTCGCCTCGTCCGCACAATGGCCGACCACCGCTTCGAACTCGCTGAGGTTCGGCGTGATGACGGTCGCGCCGGCGTAACGGCCGAAATCCGTGCCTTTCGGGTCGACCACGATCGCGACCGCATGTTCGCGGGCGACGCGGATCAGCTGGCCGACCTGCGCGAGCGTGCCTTTGCCGTAGTCCGACAGCACGACCGCGGCACTGGCGTCGAGCGCATCCTCGAACGCCTGCTCGATGCCGGCGCTCTCGAGCATCGCGAAGCTGTCCTCGAAATCGAGCCGGATCAGCTGCTGGTGGCGGCTGATGACGCGCAGTTTCGTGATCGTCGGGTGCTGCGGCGCGTCGAGCAGGCGGCACACGACGCCGCCGCTGGCGAGCCGTTCGCGCAACAGCCGCGCCGCCTCGTCGCAGCCGACGAGCCCGACGAGCTCGGCCCGGGCGCCGAGCGAGGCCGCGTTCAGCGCGACGTTGCCGGCGCCGCCGGCGCGGAACTCGTCCCCTTCGACCTTGACGATCGGCACCGGCGCTTCCGGCGAGATCCGCGTCGTCGAGCCGTGCCAGTAGCGGTCGAGCATCACGTCGCCGGCGACGAGGACGCGGCCTTTGGAGAAATCCGGCAGGGTGGGCGGCATGAGGCGGTAGGCGTCGCTAGCGTGTCGAAAAGGCCGCAATTATCCCACGAACGGCAGCGTCCGGCGTGCGCACGGGGCGGGCAGCCTCGTCGGGCGGGGAGCAAGGTCGGGCGGAAATGCCGTCGGATCGCCGCGCCGGCACGGCCGTACCGGCTCACGTTGCGTTGGCGGCCCGGTTTCAGCGGTTGAACCACTTCAGCACGACGCCCCAGTCCTCGATGTCGAGCCGTGTCGCGTGGCCGCACGCGAAGTCGAGCGAGAGCCAGCGCTGCGGCGGCAGGCCGAGCAGGTGGCCGGCGATCGCGCGCAGCGGCCCGCCGTGCGCGACGACGACGACCGGATCGGCGGCGCCGGGCGCGACGATTTCGTCGAGCCATTGCAGCACGCGTGCAGCCATGTCGCGCGCCGACTCGCCGCCGGGGGCGCAGAAGCCGAGCGGGTCCGTCACCCACACGTCCACCGCGTCGCCGAGCTCGGCGTACGGCTGCAGTTCCCAGGCGCCGAAGTGCATTTCCCGGAGCCGGTCGTCGAATACCGGCGTGCCCAGTTCGAGCGCGAGCAGGCGGGCGCGCGCGAGCGGGCTCGCATGCAGTGCGTAGCGCGGCGGCAGCAGCGGCCGCAGGCGGGCGGCGACCGTCGCGGCGCATTCGGCGAGGCCGACGTCGGACTGGCCGTAGCAGATTCCTGCCGCGACGTCCGGCCGCGGGTGGCGGATCAGATGAAGTTCCATGCGGCGAGGATCCCGAGATAGCACGCGAGTTCGCTGCCCTGCTGTGCGGCGCCGAGGCAGTCGCCGGTGTAGCCGCCAAGGCGGCGGACGAACACGCGTGCGGCCCACAGGGTCGTCGCGACCACCGCGATGAGCGCGGCGAGCGCTTCGGCCGCGGCGAGCAGCGCCAGCGGGGCGAGGCCGAACACCGCCGCGACCGCGAGCTCGATCACGGACAGCCGGCGCGCGAGGGGCTTCGATTTCGCGCTGTCGTCGTCGCGCACGTACTGCAGCGTGTGGATCAGGCTCGTCGAAGCCAGCCGCGACAGCGGGTGCGCGGCGATCAGCGCCAATGCGACGTGCATGTCGCCGCGGGCGGCCAGTTCGACGAGCGCTGCGGCTTTCGCGAACAGCATCAGCACGAGGCCGACCGTGCCGTAGCTGCCGATGCGCGAGTCCTTCATGATCGTCAGCACCTGCAGCCGGTCCCACCCGCCGCCGAGCCCGTCGCACGCATCGGCCCAGCCGTCCTCGTGGAACGCGCCGGTCGCGCGGATCGTCACCGCCATCGACAGCAGCACCGCGAGCATCGGCGGCAGCAGCTGCACGAACGCGACATAGCTCGCCGCGCCGATCGCGCCGACGACCCAGCCGACGAGCGGGAAAAAGCGTGCGGCGTGATTGAGCCGCTCCGGCGACCACGGCACCCACGCCGGCACCGGCAGGCGGGTGAAGAAGCCGAGCGCGGTGAAGAAGAGTTCGAGCTGGTAACGCACCGGCCTGTGCGCGCTTCAGGCCGACTGGAGCTGGTCGTCGACGCCGGCCGAATCGAAGCTCGCCATGTCATTGAGGAAGTTTGCCGCCGCCTGCACCAGCGGGAACGCGAGCGCAGCGCCGGTGCCTTCGCCGAGGCGCAGGTCGAGCTCCATCAGCGGTTCGACGCGCAGATGGGCGAGCTGGGCAGTATGTCCCGGCTCTTTCGAGCGGTGCGCGAACACGCAATACGGCAGGATCGCCGGCGCGATCGCCTGCGCGACGAGCAGCGCGGAGGTCACGATGAAGCCGTCGATCAGCAGCGTCATGCGTTTTTCGGCCGCGCCGAGCATCGCGCCGACCATCATCGCGATCTCGAAGCCGCCGTATTCGGCGAGTGCGTCGAGCGTGTCGGCCGGACGGCCGCCGCGCGCGAGCGCCTGCGCGAGCAGCTTGTGCTTGCGCGCGAGGCCTGCGTCATCGAGGCCGGTGCCGCGGCCGGTCACGGTGGCCAGGTCGATGCCGGTGAGGCAGTGCGTCAGCAGCGACGCCGAAGCGGTGTTGCCGATGCCCATCTCGCCGAAACCTACGAGGTTGCAGCCGTTCCCGGCAAGCGCGTGCGCGAGTTCGCGGCCCCGCGCGAGCGCCGCGTCGCGCTGCTGCGCGCTCATTGCGGACGTCTCGATGTAGTTCGCGGTGCCGGGGGCGATTTTCGCGTCGACCAGCCCGTCGCGTCGGCCGAAGTCGTGGTTCACGCCGCTGTCGATGACGGTCAATGCCAGTTCGGTCTGTCGGCAGAACACGTTGACCGCGGCGCCGCCGGTGAGAAAATTCTCGACCATCTGCCACGTCACGTCTTGGGGAAACGCGGAGATTCCGGCACGCGCGGCGCCATGATCGCCGGCGAACACCAGGATGTGTGGCTGGCGGATCTGCGGCGCCGTGGTCTGCTGGATCAGGCCCAGCTGCAGCGCGAGCGCTTCGATCCGGCCGAGGGCGCCGAGCGGCTTGGTCTTGCGGTCGATGCGGTGCTGGATCGCCGCCGTGAGGCCCGGGTCGGGCAGGGAAATCGCGAAGTCCATGAGGGTCGTGACAATGTCCTGAGGGAGCCGATCTTAGCACGGGGTCGGGGCGGGACCGGCGGGGCCGGCACGGTCCGTCAGGCCGCCGAAGCGGCCGGGTCCGCCTGCGGCGGAGGCAGATCCTTGGCACGCTTGGCGTGGCGCATCAGCCGGCCGGCGTGGCGCAGCAGCCCGTCGGCGTCGGTCCCGCCGTCCGGATAGATCGCGCAGCCGACCGAAGCGCCGAGGGTGAGCGCATGGCCGCGGGCTTCGAATTCCTGCGCCAGCGCAGTGGTCGCCGCGCTCGCGACACGCTGCACGTCCTGCGTGTCGAATACCTCTTCGAGCACGATGACGAATTCGTCACCGCCGGTGCGTGCGACCGTGTCCTGCTCGCGCACCAGGCCACGCAGCCGTGCTGCGGCGGCCTTCAGCACTTCGTCGCCGACCGCTTCGCCGAACGCGGCGTTCATGCCGTTGAAGTCGTCGATGTTGACCAGCACGACGGCGGTACGGCAGTTGTGCCGTTTCGAGCGCGTGATGGCGTGGGCGATGCGGTCGCCGAGCAGCAGGCGGTTCGCGAGTCCGGTCAGCGGATCGGTATGTGCGTTGTATTGCAGGCGATGCTCGGTTTCCTGCAGGCGCCGCGTCGCTGCTTCGAGTTCCTGGCTGCGCTGGGCGAGGCTGCGGGTCAGCGCCTCCCCGGATGCCTGCAACGTGCGGATCAGCTGGTCACGGCTCGCGAGGGCTTCCGCCTGAGCGCGCGCCTGTTCGCGTGCGAGCGACCGCCCGCGTGCGATGAGCGCGATCGACACCAACAGCACCGCGAGCGTGACGGCATAGAACGGGAGGCCGAGGTGAGCCGCTTCGAGGCATTCGACGAGCCGAGCTGCGGGGTCCGCCGCGCGCGCACCGGGCGGCGCTGCGAGCACGATGACAGCCGTGACGGCGGCGCCGCTTCGCCCCGGCGACCGGGACGCCCGGAGGTCGGAGTTGCTCTTCAGTCGCGCCGTACGATCCCGCATCATCCCTCCCGGCAAACAAATCGTTACATGCGCTTATTGTATGAGGCGTTGCCCGCAGTGCCGTGTGAAAAAGGCGCGGCTCGGGCAACAAATCGAGCGGGACACTGTGAGCCCGGCGCGATGCGTCGCAGGAGGCAGCGGTGAGCACAGCGGTTCAGCCCTTCAGCGTCAGCGGCAGGCCGGCGACAACGAAAGTCACGCGCTCGCACCGTGCGGCGACCGACTGGTTGAGCCGTCCGGCCTCGTCGCGGAAAAGCCGCCCGAGTGGCGTCTCGGGCACCAGCCCGAGGCCGATCTCGTTGGCGACGAGCAGCACGTCGCCGGGCAGGCCGGGCAGGCAGTCGAGCAGTGCGGCGCGTTCGGTGAGCAGCCGCGGCAGGGCATCGGCGTCGAGCGCAGATGCCAGCGTGTCGGCGTCCCCCATCAGGTTCATCAGCCACAGCGTCAGGCAATCGACGATGACGCAGCGCCCGGGCTGCGCTTCGCGGCGCAGCGCGTCGGCGAGCGCCAGCGGCGTCTCGACGGTGCGCCACGCGTCCGGCCGGTCCTGCTGGTGGCGGCGGATACGGGACGCCATTTCGTCGTCGAGCGCTTCGGCGGTGACGATCACGGTGACCGGCAGCCCGGACCCGAGCGCGAGGGTTTCGGCGTAACGGCTCTTGCCGGAGCGGGCGCCGCCGAGGATCAGGTGTGCGGGCATGGTGCGGATTGCGCGGCCTTCGCTGCGGGAAGTTGCGGAACGCGCTATTATCCGCCCCGCATCCGGTTTCCGGGTGCAACGTGTTTCAGGTGCCCGAAGGCGAGTCTCGCTGACGGGTTAAACGGGAAACAGGTGCGCGAGAGCTTTTGAACCGCCTCGCAATGCCTGTGCTGCCCCCGCAACGGTAAGTGGACGCAAGGCGCATCCAACCGCCACTGGACGATCAGTCCGGGAAGGCGATGCGACCGGTCCGGCATTCCATCGGGAACGCCGGCCAGCCCACGAGCCCGGATACCGGCCCGAACGCGAATTGGCTGAAGTGCTGCGGGGTGGCGGCGACGGGTGCAGTTCTTCTGCGGCTCTCGACGTATTCCCTGTAGCGGCACTTCCTCGTGAAACATGCCACGGTGAGCGGGGACGCTACCGATGGCGCAGGGAGAATCCCGATGAACATCCGCTTGTCGGCGGCCGCTGCCGCGGTTGCTGCCGCATTTCCGTTTGTTGTTTCCACTCCTGCATGGGCTGACGCCGAAGGCGAAACCGTCGTCGTGACGGCGACGCGCACGGCGCGAACCATGTCCGACACACTGGCGTCGGTGAGCGTCGTGACGCGCGAGGACATCGAGGCGATGCAGGCGCGCTCGTCGCTCGACCTGCTGCGCGGGCTGCCCGGCATGTCGATCGGCAACAACGGCGGCCTCGGCAAGAACACCTCGATTTTCCTCCGCGGCACCGAGTCCGACCACGTGCTCGTGCTGATCGACGGCATCAAGGTCGGCTCGGCGACGTCCGGCGCGACGGCGATCCAGGACATTCCGGTGGAGCAGATCGAACGCATCGAAGTGGTCCGGGGGCCGCGCTCGGGCCTGTATGGTTCGGAGGCGATCGGCGGCGTGATCCAGATCTTCACGCGGCGCGGCGGCGGCCCGCTGACACCGAGCTTCAGCGCCGGCTTCGGCAGCGACAGGACGTGGCGTCTGGCGGCCGGGCTGTCCGGGGGCGGCGAGCAGACGTGGTTCAACGTCAGCGCCTCCGGGCTCGAGACCGATGGCTTCAATGCATGCTCCGGCAAGCCTTTCCCCGGCGGTGCCGGCTGTTTCACGACCGAACCGGATCGCGACGGCTACCGCAACGTCAGCGGTAGCGCACGGGCCGGACTGCGGCTGCCGGGCGGCGGCGAGCTCGACTTCAACTGGCTGCGCACCGACAGCGACAACGAGTTCGACGGGACGACCCAGAACGAAGGTGAATCCAGGCAGGAGGTTTTCGGCGGCCGGCTGAAAGTGTCGCCGCTGGCCGCGTGGGACGTGAGCCTGTCGGCAGGGCTGAGCCGCGACCATTCGGACAATTTCAAGGACGGCGTGTTTGCGAGCCGCTTCGAGAGCGACCGCGAAACGCTGTCGCTGCAGAACGACTTCCAGCTCGCCGCTGACCACGGCGTGACTCTCGGCTACGACTGGCAGAAGGACAAGGTGTCGAGCACGACGCCTTTCCCGGTGCGTTCGCGGGACAACGAAGGCCTGTTCATCCAATACCTCGGCGAAGTCGGCGCGCAGACGTGGCAGATTTCCGGGCGCGCCGACGACAACGAGCAGTTCGGCGTGCACCGCACCGGCAGCGTCGCGTGGGGTTATGAATTCAACCGCGAGCTGAATGTCTTCGCGTCGTACGGTACCGCCTTCAAGGCGCCGACGTTCAACGAACTCTACTTCCCGTTCTTCGGTAACCCGGACCTCGAGCCGGAGACCGCACGCAATATTGAAGTCGGGCTGAGCGGCGAGGCCGGGTGGGGCAGGTGGTCGACGAGCGTTTATCGGATGCGTGTCGAAGACCTGATTGCGTTCGATGCGGCGCTCGGCCTGCCGAACAACATCGATTCGGCGCTGATCACCGGACTCGAAGGCACGCTCGGCACGCAGCTGCTCGGTTGGGACGTCAATGCGAGCGTGACGCTGCTCGATCCGGAGAACCGCGCGAGCGGCGCGAACCGCGGCAATGTCCTGCCGCGCCGCGCCGAGCAGAGTGCGCGAATCGACATCGATCGGGGATTCGGGTCGCTGCGCGTGGGGGCGAGCCTGCTTGCGGCGGGGCGGCGATATGATGACGTCGCCAACACGCGCCGGCTCGGCGGCTACGGCACGCTCGACCTGCGCGCCGAATACGCATTCCACCGCGACTGGCGTGTCCAGGCGCGGGTCGAAAACGTTTTCGACAAGGATTACGAGACCGCGTCGTTCTTCAACCAACAGGGCCGCGGCGCGTTCGTCACGGTCCGATACGAGCCGAAGCGTTAAGCTCCGGGAATCCCCGGCGGGGCAGCGACTCAGCGATCCCGCCGGGGCCAGGAGTTCGGCAAGCACATGACTTCGCAGCGGAACATCCTCGTCACGCTCGGATCGTTAGCGCTCTCCGGCGCACTCGCGCTCGCATGGGCGCTGTCGGCCGGCGACTTCGCGATCCCGTTTTCCGACATCGTCGCGGCGCTTTTCGCGGGCGCCGAAGGGATGCCGGCGACGGTCGTGCGCGAACTGCGCCTGCCGCGCGCGGTCGCGGTGTTCGCGTGCGGCGGACTGCTCGCGATCGCCGGCGCGCTGATGCAGGTGCTGCTGAGGAACCCGCTCGCCGACCCGTACGTGCTCGGCATCTCCGGCGGCGCGGCGGTCGGGGCGCTCGGCGCGATGCTGCTGGGCCTCGCGCCGTGGCTCGTCGATGCGGCGGCGTTCGCGGGCGCGCTCGGCGCGATGCTGCTGGTGTTCGGGCTCGCGCACGGCGACGGGTCGTGGACGCAGACGCGGCTGCTGCTGACCGGTGTCATCGTCGCCGCCGGTTGCGGCGCGGCAGTGACGCTGATGCTGTCGCTCGCGACCGATACCCGCTTGCAGTCGATGCTGTTCTGGCTGATGGGCGACGCGTCCGGGGCGTCGCGGCCGTGGCCGGCGCTGGTACTGATGGGCGTGGGGCTGGTCGCGGTGCTGCCGTTCGCGCGCGACCTCAACGTGCTCGCGCGCGGCGAGCTGTCAGCGCGTGCGCTCGGCGTGCGCGTCGAGCGACTGCGCTATCTACTGTATGTGCTTGCGTCGCTGCTGACCGCCGCGGCGGTGACGCTGATCGGTTCGGTCGGTTTCGTCGGGCTGATCGTCCCGCACCTGGTGCGCTTCGTCCTCGGCAACGACCAGCGCGTGCTGCTGCCCGCTGCGATGCTCGCCGGCGGCGCGCTGCTGACGGTCGCCGACACTGCAGCGCGCACGGTGATCGCACCGATACAGCTGCCGGTCGGCGTGCTGACGGCGCTGATCGGCGTGCCGGTGTTCCTGTTCCTGCTGTCGCGCCACCCGCGATGAACGCCGCCGCCGAAATCCTCCTCGAAGCGGACCGCCTCGCGCTGAGAGTGGGCGAGCGCTGGCTGTGCTGCGAATTCAGCCTGCGCCTAGCTGCCGGCGAGTGTCTCGTGCTGCTCGGACCGAACGGCGCCGGCAAGACGACACTGCTGCATACGCTCGCGGGCCTGCGCGAGCCGTCGGTCGGCAGCGTGCGGCTCGGCAGGCGGCAGTACGCCGACTGGGACTCCCTTGCCGCGGCGCGCTTTCGCGGGCTGTTGCCGCAGCAGCAGCCGGATCATTTCTCCGCGACGGTGCTGCAGACCGCGCTCGTCGGCCGCCATCCGCATCTCGGCCGCTGGGGCTGGGAAAGCGACGACGACGTCGCGATCGCACGCGCGGCGCTCGCCGAAGTCGGGCTCGCCGAGCTCGCCGGGCGCGACATCCTGAGCCTGTCCGGCGGCGAGCGGCAGCGCGTGTCGATCGCCGCGTTGCTCGCACAGGCGCCGCGCCTGTTCCTGCTCGACGAACCGACGAACCATCTCGATCTGCATTACCAGGTCGCGGCGCTCGAGCTGTTCGCGCGGCTTGCGCGGGCCGGACGCGGCGTCGTGATGGTGCTGCACGACATCAACCTCGCGGCGCGCTTCGCCGATCATGTGATCCTGCTCGACGGCCGTGGCGGCGTCATCGCCGGCGCGCGCGATGAAGTGCTGCAGGCGGACCGCCTGAGCCATGCGTACAACCATCCGATCTGCCGCGTCGCGGTCGACGGGCGAACCGTTTTTCTTCCGGACTGAGCCATGAACGAATCGATCGAAAAAGATGCCCGCCACGCCGCACGCATGCAGCGCAAGAAGACGGTCATCGACGAAAAAATCGCCGCCGCGCAGATCGAACGCGGCGTGCTGGTGGTCAATACCGGCAACGGCAAGGGGAAATCGAGTGCGGCGTTCGGCGTCGTCGCGCGCGCACTCGGCCACGGCATGAAAGTCGGCGTCGTGCAGTTCGTCAAGGGACGCTCGGACACCGGCGAGGAAGCGTTCTTCCGCCGCCAGCCGGGCGTGGTCTGGCACGTGATGGGCGAAGGCTTCACGTGGGATACGCAGGACCGGGCGCGCGACGTCGCGACCGCGGAAGCGGCGTGGGAGCAGGCGCGGGCGCTGCTGCGTGATCCGGCAATCAGCCTCGTCGTGCTCGACGAACTGAACATCGCGTTGAAATATCGTTACCTCGACGTCGAGCGCGTCGTCGCCGACCTCGTCGCGCGTCCAGCCGCCCAGCACGTCGTCGTCACCGGGCGCGCCGCGCCGCCGGAACTGATCGCCGTCGCCGACACAGTCACCGAGATGGGGCCGGTGAAGCACGCGTTTTCGGCCGGTGTGAAAGCGATGCCGGGCATCGAGTTCTGACTGGGCGCGCTTTTTCCACTATCCGGCCCGGTCTTGAGGGGTTGGGTCGATACTGCAATGGAGTCGAGAGAAAACGATGTCACTGCCTGATATTCCCTCGCCGCGTCCCGGTCCGGTCGCGGGCCACGTCTATCTCGTCGGCGCCGGTCCCGGCGACCCCGAGTTGCTGACCTTGCGCGGTGCGCGCCTGATCGCAGGCGCCGACGCCGTCGTCTTCGACAACCTCGTCAGCCCGGTGATCGTCGATCTCGCGCCGCCCACGGCCGAACGCCATTACGTCGGCAAGAAGGCGTCGGACCACACGCTGCCGCAGGGCGAGATCAACCGCCTGCTCGTGCGGCTCGCCCAGGCCGGCAAGCGCGTCGTGCGGCTCAAGGGCGGCGATCCGTTCATTTTCGGCCGCGGCGGTGAGGAGATGGAAGTGCTCGTCGGCGCGGGAATCACCGTCGAAGTCGTCCCCGGCGTCACCGCCGCGGCTGGCATCGCCGCGTACGCCGGCATTCCGCTGACGCATCGCGAGCACGCGCGCTCGGTGATCTTCACGACCGGCTTTCTCAAGGACGGCGCGCTCGACCTCGACTGGCCGATGCTCGCGCGGCCCGGTCAGACGCTCGTCGTCTACATGGGCATTTCGCGGCTCGCCGAAATCTGCCGGCAGCTGATCGCGCATGGGCTCCCGGCGGCGACCCCTGCCGGCGTCGTCGAGCGGGGCACGACTCTGGCGCAGCGCGTCGCGGTCGGCACGCTCGCAACGCTTGCCGACGTCGTTCGCGAGGCCGACATCCGTCCGCCCGCACTGACGATCGTCGGCGACGTCGTCGGCCTGTACCCGCGACTCGCGTGGTTTTCGCCCGAGCAGGTCGACCCTCTGCGGCACGCGCCGCATGTCGGTTGCACCGTCGTACACCCGGAGCCGGACCGCGGCTCCGCCACCTGACGACCATTGCCCCCGAGCTGACTCCCGATGACTTCCGCAACCGAATTGGCCCCGGCTTCGTGCCCGGCCCTGTTCGTCGCTGCTCCGGCGTCCGGCCAGGGCAAGACCACTGTCACCGCGGCGCTCGCCCGTCTGCATGCGCGCCAGGGGCGGCAGGTGCGGGTGTTCAAGTGCGGCCCGGATTTCCTCGACCCGCAGATCCATGCCGTCGCAAGCGGCGCGCCGGTGTACAACCTCGACCTCGGCATGTGCGGCGAGGTTGACGCCGCGTGGCGGCTGCATCGCGTCGCGGCCGATGCGGACCTGATCCTCGTCGAAGGCGTCATGGGGCTCTTCGACGGGGCGCCGTCGGGCGCCGACATCGCGCGCCGCTTCGGTTTGCCGGTCCTCGCCGTGATCGATGCGCGGGCGATGGCGCAGACGTTCGGCGCGAT
Organism: Aromatoleum buckelii; assembly: GCF_012910785.2. GTDB lineage: Bacteria > Pseudomonadota > Gammaproteobacteria > Burkholderiales > Rhodocyclaceae > Aromatoleum > Aromatoleum buckelii. The sequence goes on from NZ_WTVH02000008.1 coordinate 837,962, forward strand.
CGCGTGCGGCCTCGCACATTACGAGCCCGATCTGCCGTTTTCGGGCGTGCTCGCGAACCACGTCGGCAGTGAGGGGCATGGGGCAATGCTGCGCGCCGCGCTGCCGGACGGGATGCGCTGGTACGGTGCAGTCGCGCGCGAGCCGCAAGCCGCGCTGCCGGAGCGCCATCTCGGCGTGCTGCAGGCGGCCGAAATCGGCGACCTCGTCGAGCGCCTCGACCGGCTTGCCGATGCGCTCGCTGCGACCGGGGCGGCCGAGCTGCCGCCACCGGTGTCGTTTCCCGCGGCCGGCATGCCGGAGATCCGGCCGCTGCTCGCCGGCACGACGATCGCGATCGCGCGGGATGCGGCGTACGGCTTCATCTATCCGGCGAACCTCGACACGCTCTCGGCGCTCGGCGCTCGGCTTGCGTTCTTCTCGCCGCTCGCCGGCGACGCGCTGCCCGATTGCGACGCGGTGTGGCTGCCCGGCGGCTATCCGGAGCTGCATGCGGCGGCGATCGCTGCCAATATCGGTTTTCACGACGCGCTGCATGCGCATGCTGCCGCCGGCAGACCGGTACTCGCGGAATGCGGCGGCATGATGAGCTTGTTCGACGAGATCGTCGACACGGCCGGGCAGCCGCACCCGCTCGTCGGCCTGCTGCCCGGACGCGCGGTGATGCAGCCGCGGCTCGCAGCGCTCGGGATGCAGGTCGCCGAGCTCCCGGAAGGGCAGCTCGCCGGCCACACCTTCCACTATTCGAAGTCGGACACGCCGTTGCCGCCGCTGCTGCGCGCACGCACGCCCGACGGGCGCGACGGCGAAGCGATCTACCGTCGCGGGCGTGTGACGGCGTCGTACGTGCATTTCTATTTTCCGTCGAACCCAGCCGCGGTTGCCGGGCTGTTCGGCCGAGCGCCTTGACGCGTTGCGCCGCGAAGGAGACCGAACGAAGCGCACAACGTTTTTTGAACCGTCTCGAGGTGCCCGCGCCCGCGCGGGAGAATCGGGAAGGCGGTGCGATTCCGCCACGTGCCCAGCGCCGTGATGAGGATCGTCCGGGCAGGCGTCAGCCACTGGCGAAAGCCGGGAAGGCGCCCGGACGAGTCGAGCCTCAGTCGGAAGACCGGCCTCGAGACTTATTGGCAGCCGCCTGGACCGCGGTGCCCGACTGCTCCACTCAAGGGGACTATCCATGAGCAGCTCCATGCAGCAACAGCAGGACCAGCCTTCGTTCAGCGACGACGAGAAGGCGGCGGTGTATCGCGCGATCTACACGCGGCGCGACGTGCGTGGCCAGTTCACGCCGCAGCCGATCCCGGACGAGGTGCTCGCGCGCGTGCTCAACGCCGCACACCACGCGCCGTCGGTGGGTTTCATGCAGCCGTGGGATTTCATCGTCGTGCGCTCGCCCGAGGTCAAGAGCCGGGTGCATGAAGCGTTCCGCACCGCACATGCCGAAGCCGCGCTGATGTTCGAAGGCGACAAGCGCGACACGTATCGCAGTCTCAAGCTCGAAGGCATCCTCGAAGCGCCGGTCAACCTGTGCATCACCTGCGACCGCAGCCGCAACGGGCCGGTTGTCGTCGGCCGCACGCATATCAAGACGATGGACGTCTACAGTTCGGTGTGCGCGGTGCAGAACCTGTGGCTCGCCGCACGTGCCGAAGGCCTCGGTGTCGGGTGGGTCAGCATCTTCCACCAGAAGGCGCTGCGCGAAGCGCTCGACATTCCGTCCGGCATCGTCCCGGTCGCGTACCTGTGCATCGGCCACGTCAGCCATTTTTACCGCAAGCCGGAGCTGGAGTCCGCCGGCTGGTTGGCACGCCGGCCGCTCGAAACCTTGTTGCATTTCGACCGCTGGCAGGGGGCTGCGGACGACTCAGCCGCCGCGCTCATCGAGTCTGTTCGCGAAGTGCAGGCAGCTGTGGGTGCCACAAGCCGCTGATGCGGCTGCAGTGAAGGTCTCCCGGCGGCGACTGGGTTGCCGCCCGGGACGCCCAAACTGCAGGGATTGAACGGTACAATCGACTTTCGCCGCACCGTCCGTGGCGCCGATTCTGGCGTCGGCGTGTTCCGTGCGCACGTCCCCGTCGATGATCCACAAGGGCTTTGCTCGAGACTGGTGCCATTGGTGTCCGACCCCGATTTCGATGACCATCCGGTCGACCGTTTTCGCCGTGAGGCGGTCCCACGGCCCGCGGCGGACGGTGGGCGATGAGCAGCGTCGTGCGCCGCGTTCCGCCGATGCATGCGCTGGCCGCTTTCGAGGCCGCGGCCCGGCTCGGCGGTTTCGCGCAGGCGGCGGACGAGCTGTGCGTGACGCCGAGCGCCGTCAGCCACCGTATCCGCCAGCTCGAAGCGATGCTCGGCACGCCGTTGTTCGAACGCACGCCGGCCGGGGTGCGCCCGACCACGGTGGGGCGGCTGTACCTCGAGAGCGTGCGCGAGGCGTTCGGCAAGCTCGCGCAGGCGGGCGCGCTGCTGCAGCCCGAGCGCGAGCGGCTGCGCGTGTCGCTGCCGCCGACTTTCGCGCGGCAATTGCTGATGGCGCGCCTGCCCGAGTACCTGCGCTCGCACCCGGAAGTCGAAGTCGAGATGCACCTGTCGATCCCGCTGCAGGACGTCACGGCCGAGACCGCGGACGTCGAAGTGCGCTGGGGGCGTGGGGACTATCCGGAGCGCACGGTGTGCAAGCTGTTCGACGACGTCGTCATGCCGCTCGCCGCGCCGCAGTGGGTTGCGGCACGCGCCCTGCGCGGCGTTGCCGATCTCGCCCGCGCCGAACTGCTGCGCTCGCCGCTGCTGCCGTGGCGGCCGTGTTTCGCCGCCGCCGGGCTCGACTGGCCAGAGCCTGAGCGCGGCGCCGTGTTCAACGATCTCGGGATGCTGTTCGAGGTCGCCGCGGCGGGGCTCGGCGCCGCCGTCGGCACCCGCAGGCTGTCGGCAGCGTGGGTCGACACCGGCCGGCTGGTGCCGCTGTTCGGCGTGACCGCGCCGGCACCTTTCACGTATTACGCCGTCGCGACGCCGGCGCAGCACAAGCGGGCAGTGGTGCGGGATTTCATCGCCTGGCTCGCCGGCGTCTTCGCCTGAGCCGGTGCGGCGATGAACTTCCTTGCGCACGTCTATCTCGCCGGTGACTCGCCCGCGGACCGGCTCGGCGGGCTGATCGGTGACTTCGTTAAAGGGCCGCTGCCGGCCGGCCTGCCGCCGGATGTCGCCGCCGGGGTGCGACTGCATCGGCAGATCGACGTCTTCGCCGATACCCATGCGGCCTTCGTCCGCAGCCGTTCAAGGGTGTCGACCGCGCGCCGGCGCGTCGGGGGCGTGATGGTCGACATGTTCTACGACCACTGTCTCGCGCTGCACTGGAGCCGATTCCGCGACGAGCCGCTCGACGTCTTCACGGCGCAGCAGTACGCGCTGCTGGAAGCGAACGCGTCGATGCTGCCGCCCCTGCTGGTCGACCTGCTCCCGCGCATTATCGGCGCGGACTGGTTCGGTTCGTACCGCTCGGTCGATGCGACCTCGCATGCGCTCGACCGCATCGCGTTGCGGCTGCGGCGCACCAACCCTTTGGCCGGCAGCGGCGCCGAACTGCAGTCGGACTACGCCGGCTTCGAGTCGGATTTCTTCGCGTTCATCGCGGACGCGCGGCGCTACACCGAAAGCTGCCGCGCGCAGCGGTGATGGTCCCTCGCCGTTTTGTCCCGCCGGTCGAGGTAAAAACAGCTTCACCCCAGCTAGTGCGCACGAACATTGTCAGGTGCCTGCTTTCGCCCAGGATTGCGGTGCTTCCGGCGCCGGCGACAGCCGCCGCCCCTCGGGTTTCCCCGCGTCGGGCTCAGCCGTCTGCAACCCGCGTTCGACCTGCAGGCGGCCGTCGACGTGCAGCGTCTGCGTCGGGAACGCGAACTCGACGTCGCGCTCGGCGAACGCGCGCACGAGCTGAAGGTTGATCGCCTGCTGCACGTCCATGTAGACGTTGAAATCCGCACTCAGGACGATATAGACCGCTTCGAAGTCGAGCGACGATGGGCCGAAGCCCTTGAAATGCGCGCGGTCGAAGCGGATCTTCCCCTGCTGCGCCTCGATCGCCGCGCGGATCAGGCCCGGAATCTCTTCGAGGCGCTCGGCCGGGGTGTCGTACGTGACGCCGATCTGGAACGCGATGCGCCGCTCCTGCATGCGCTTGTAGTTGCGGATGCGGCTCTTCAGCAGATCGTTGTTCGAGAAGATGATCTGCTCGCCGCTGAGGCTGCGCACGCGGGTCGTCTTGAGGCCGACGTGCTCGACAGTGCCCATCAGGTCGTCAACGATGATGAAGTCGCCGATCACGAAAGGCTGGTCGACCGCGATCGACAGCGACGCAAAGAGGTCGCCGAGGATGTTCTGCACTGCGAGCGCGACTGCGATGCCGCCGATGCCGAGGCTCGCGATCAGCGCGGTGACGTCGAGCCCGAGATTGTCGAGGATCAGCAGCAGCACCAGCGCCCACAGCACGACGCGGCCGATGAACGCGAGCAGCGAGCGCGTCATCGCGCGCGCGCCGGGGTCGCCCGGCGTGGCAACGCTGAAACGGCGTCGCAGCCAGAAATCGAAGCCGCGGTTCGCCCAGAAGCCCGCCTGCAGCAGGAGCAGGCCGACGAAGAGGCGGTTGACGACCGTCGTGAGCGCTTCGGGCAGCGTCAGGAAGCGCGTCGCGACGTAGAGGCCGATCGCGGCGCCGAGCAGGATCCGGGTCACCGAAAGGAGTTCGACGAGGAAGTCGTCGATGCCGTTGTCGGTCGTCGGCGCGATCGCCGTCAGGCGCGCGAGCAGCAGCCGGCGCACGGTATGCAGGACGAGCATGCTGCCGATGACGGCGAGCAGCGCGTAGCTCCAGTCCTGGAGCGTGTTGTTGTTGATCAATTCACGAAACATGATGGCTCGTCGGGAAGGGGGCGGGAAAGTGTTCGTGCCGGTCGGGCCTGTGCATTTCCTCGGGGGGAAATCGCTCGTCGCGCCTCACGCGCCGGTGAGCGAAAGCGACAGAGACCGGAAGGTGCCCTCTGCGCCGGGTCCGCGCAGGCGCAATGGGTCGTTCATGCTATCGACTGCGGAAGCCTGCACTTCCTGGGCGGCGAAATGGATTTCTGCGGCGATTTCACCCATCGATTCGTCTCCTCTGGCTGTTCGAGGGACGAAAGAGTGTACGTTGAAAAGTAGTTTTGGCCAAATGCATGAGCCGGTGCACGAGCCAGCCGAATTGGCGGGATTTCGCTCGTGGAAGAAACATCCGGTCAAGTGGCGAGGCGCAGTTTTGCGTAAAAGCCACATTTCCTCACAATTCCAAATCCCCGCGCCGTGTCACGCTTTGCGCCCGAAGTCTGGTGGGGGGGCCCTGATCTTGCGCCGCGCGCGTTGACAGAAAACCTTCCTGTAAATACATTGCAATTGTTGTTGCATCGCAGCAGCTGACAGCAACACTCTGATTCGATTGATCTGGTTAGGTGCGGCGCCGGAATTTCCCTTCCCACACGGCGCAGACAAGCATGGCCGCGCGCACCGCGGGGGCACGTCGTCAAGTTGCGGCGGCTTGCCTGAACGACCACTGAAGACCGAGTACTTCGATAGCCGGTGGCGACATTCCGTCCGCGACCGGTTCCCCGCCCGATGCAATACCCGGGGCTCCGTTGCGCCGATTTTTGGCCCACGGCGGGACATCGATGTGCCTGATCACAGCACGGAGGAACCATGGTCCACGCAACTCAGGGCGACGGGCGCAGACGCACTACCGCCAACGTCGTTGTTCATTTTGTTCAGGCTTCACTGGTGGTGGGGATGCTCGCTGCAGGATGGCTCGGCGGCGCCTATCTGAAGCATGAGTCCGTCAAGTTTGCCGACATCGGCATGTTCCCTGCCAGCGAGGCGGCAGTGGAGGTCGCAGCGGTTGCCCTGTCGACTCCCGCGATACTGCCGGCCCCACGGACTCCCGCGATACTGCCCGCCCCGCGCAACGCGAGCGCCGAAGGGGGGCTGTCGTCCGAGATGAGGCGGGTGCGGGACTACGTCGCGAGGCGCTACAAAGTGCCGACGACGATGCTCGAGCCGGTGCTTGCGGCCGCGGAGCATCATGGGCGAACATCCGGCATCGATCCCCTGCTGATCGTCGCGATGATGGCGATCGAGTCGAGCTTCAATCCGGTTGCGGTGAGCAGTATGGGTGCGCAGGGCCTGATGCAGGTGATCCCACGCTTTCACATGGACAAGATCGGCGACGTCGAGCGGAAAAATCCGCTTTTCGATCCGCAGTTGAACGTGCGCGTGGGAACGCAGGTGCTCGCCGAAGGCTTGCGCCGTTTCGGCAGCCTGCAGGCGGCGCTGCAGTACTACGGCGGCGCGCGCAGCGATCCGCAGGCGAGATACGCGAACAAGGTGCTGGCGATGAAGAAGCGGCTGATCAGCGCTGCCGGTCGTGATCTGCAGGTCGCCACCGGGGCCTGAGTTTTCGCCGCGTCGATCCGGTTGCAGCGCTTTTCCTTGCCCGGTTGAGTGCCGGATTGCAGGAAACCGAAACGAAAAAGCGCCGACGGATCGGCGCTTTTGCTTTTTCGCCGGCTGCCCCTGCGGCGCCGGCAGCGCGGGTCAGACCGCGAGCGTCAGTTCGAAGAGTTCCCGCTTCAACACCAGTTCGCGCGGCAGGCGGTCCTGCAGCTTGTCGAACCATTCCTTGTGCAGCGCGAGTTCCTTTTTCCACGCGTCGGCGTCGACGGTCGTCAGGGCTTCGAACTGCTCGCGGGTGACATCGGCACCGGTCCAGTCGATATCCTCGAACTTCGGCATCCAGCCGAGGCCGGTTTCCTTGCCGCCGACGCGGCCGCGCACGCGGTCGACGATCCACTTGAGCACGCGCATGTTCTCGCCGAAGCCCGGCCACATGAATTCGCCGCGCTCGTTGATGCGGAACCAGTTCACGCAGAAGATCTTCGGCGTGTCTTCGACGACGTGGCCCATCCGCAGCCAGTGGTTGAAGTAGTCGCCCATGTGGTAGCCGCAAAACGGCAGCATCGCGAACGGATCGCGCCGCACGACGCCCTGCGCGCCGAACGCCGCTGCAGTGGTTTCGGAGCCGAGCGTCGCGGCCATATAGACGCCGAAATTCCAGTTGAACGCCTCATACACCAGCGGCACCGTCGTCGCGCGGCGGCCGCCGAAGATGAACGCCGAGATCGGCACGCCGGCGGGGTCTTCCCACATAGGGTCGACCGACGGACATTGCGCGGCCGGCGCGGTGAAGCGCGAGTTCGGGTGCGCCGCCTTGCGGCCGGTCTGCTTCGCGATCTCGGGCGTCCAGTCGTTGCCCTGCCAGTCGATCAGGTGGGCAGGCGCTTCCTTGCTCATGCCTTCCCACCACACGTCGCCGTCATCGGTCAGCGCGACGTTGGTGAAGATGATGTTTTCCTTCAGCGTCGCCATCGCGTTGAAGTTCGTCTTCTCGGACGTGCCCGGCGCGACGCCGAAGAAGCCGGCTTCCGGGTTGATCGCATAGAACTTGCCGTCCTTCCCCGGCTTGATCCACGCGATGTCGTCGCCGATCGTCGTGATCTTCCAGCCGTCGAAGCTCTTCGGCGGAATCAGCATCGCGAAGTTCGTCTTGCCGCAGGCCGACGGGAACGCGGCGGCGACGTAGGTCTTTTCGCCTTCGGGCGACTCGACGCCGAGGATCAGCATGTGCTCGGCGAGCCAGCCTTCGTCACGCGCCATCGTCGAGGCGATGCGCAGCGCGAAGCACTTCTTGCCGAGCAGCGCGTTGCCGCCGTAGCCTGAGCCGTACGACCAGATCTCGCGCGTCTCGGGGTAATGGACGATGTATTTGGTGTCGGGGTTGCACGGCCAGCGGCTGTCCTGTTCGCCGTCGGCGAGCGGCGCACCGACCGAGTGCACGCAGGGAACGAATTCGCCATCGCTGCCGAGCACGTCGAACACTGCGCGCCCCATGCGGGTCATCGTGCGCATGTTCGTGGCGACGTACGGGCTGTCGGAGATCTCGATGCCGATATGCGCGATCGGCGAGCCGAGCGGGCCCATCGAGAACGGGATCACGTACATCGTGCGCCCGCGCATGCAGCCCGCGAACAGGCCGTCGAGCGTCTCGCGCATCCTGGCCGGGTCTTCCCAGTTGTTCGTCGGGCCGGCGTCGGCCTTGTCCTTCGAGCAGATGTAAGTGCGATCCTCGACGCGCGCAACATCGGACGGGTCGGACCATGCCAGGTAGGAATTCTTGCGCTTTTCCGGATTGAGCTTGATCAGCATGCCCGAGTCGACCATTTCGGCGCACAGGCGGTCGTATTCTTCCTCCGAACCATCGCACCACACGACCCGCTCGGGCTCGGTCAGGGCCGCGATGCCGGCGACCCATTTCTTCAGGCCTTCGTGACGGACATAGGTGGGAGTAGCGGCCAGGGCGGCCTCGGAAAAGCGGTGATTCATGGCGACGAGCTCTCCAGATTACAGAAGCGGAACCGGTCCCGTCGGTCGAGCCTGTAGCCTTGCGGCCGGCGGGGACGAGGGGTCGTGGTGACCGCCCCGTTTCCCGAACTGTGGAAACTACTAGGGTTAACCGCAGTCGGCGAAAGCCTAATATTATGCCACGGGCCGGCAGGTGCTCGAAACGGCATTGAAAGCTTTTCTTTCGCTCTCGACGGGCGCGGCGCCTTTGCCCGAGTCGCCCGAAGACGCTGCCGCGTATGGGCCGCGGACAACGAATGTGTCCGGTGCCGATGCATCACGATACGAACAACCGAAAGGACCGTCATGGATGAACTGATTCGCAGCGCCGCTCTCGACTATCACCGCTACCCGCAGCCCGGCAAGATTTCGGTCACCCCGACCAAAGTCCTGTCGAACCAGCGCGACCTGTCGCTGGCGTATTCCCCCGGTGTTGCCGCGGCGTGCGATGCGATCGTCGAGGATCCGGCCGAAGCGGCGAACCTGACGGCGCGCAGCAACCTGATCGGCGTGGTCACGAACGGCACAGCGGTGCTCGGCCTCGGCAACATCGGCCCACTGGCGGCCAAGCCGGTGATGGAAGGCAAGGGCGTGCTGTTCAAGAAGTTCGCCGGCATCGATGTCTTCGACCTCGAGATCGCCGAAAACGACCCCGACAAGCTGATCGACATGATCGCCGCACTCGAGCCGACTTTCGGCGGCATCAACCTCGAAGACATCAAGGCGCCGGAGTGCTTCTACATCGAATCGAAGCTGCGTGAGCGGATGAAGATCCCGGTGTTCCACGACGATCAGCACGGCACTGCGATCGTCGTCGGCGCAGCGGTGCTCAACGGCCTGCATCTGCTCGGCAAGGACCTCAAGAAGGTCAAACTCGTGACCTCCGGTGCCGGGGCTGCGGCGCTCGCGTGCCTGCGGCTGCTCGAGAAGCTCGGCATCCCGGTCGAGAACATCTGGGTCACCGACATCGAAGGTGTGGTCTACGAGGGTCGCCCGACGCTGATGGACCCGATCAAGGCACGCTACGCGAAGCCGACGTCGGCACGCACGCTGTCCGAAGTCATCGAAGGCGCGGACGTGCTGCTCGGGTTGTCCGCGGGCGGCGTCGTCAAGCGCGAAATGGTCGCGAAAATGGCCGCGAAACCGCTGATTCTCGCGCTCGCGAATCCGACGCCGGAGATCCTCCCCGAAGAAGTGAAGGCGGTGCGCGACGACGCGATCATCGCGACCGGCCGTTCGGACTATCCGAACCAGGTCAACAACGTGCTGTGCTTTCCGTTCATTTTCCGCGGCGCGCTCGACGTCGGGGCGACGACGATCACCGACGAGATGCAGCTCGCTGCCGTCAAGGCGATCGCCGAGCTCGCGCGCGCCGAGCAGAGCGACATCGTCGCGGCGGCGTACGGCGAGAAAGTGTCCGGCTTCGGGCCCGAGTACATCATTCCGCGTCCGTTCGACCCGCGCCTGATCGTCAAGATCGCCCCGGCCGTCGCCATCGCCGGCATGGCCTCGGGCGTCGCGACGCGACCGATCGGCGACTGGGACGCATACCGCAGCCAGCTCAACAACTTCGTCTGGCACTCCGGCATGATCATGAAGCCGGTGTTCGCCGCCGCGCGCGGCACGGCCAAGCGCATCATCTTCGCCGAAGGCGAATCCGAGCGCGTGCTGCGCGCGGTGCAGACGGTCGTCGACGAAGGCCTCGCGAGCCCGATCCTGATCGGCCGCCCGGAGGTCGTGACGACGAACATCGAGCGCTTCGGGCTGCGCATCCGCGCCGAGCAGGACTTCGAGCTGGTGAACCCGGATTCCGATCCGCGCTTCAAGGAGCTGTGGACCGATTTCCACCAGATCATGGAACGGCGCGGCGTGTCGGTCGATTACGCGAAGAAGGAGGTGCGCCGGCGCACCACGCTGATCGGCTCGCTGCTGCTCAAGCACGGCTACGGCGACGGCCTGATCTGCGGCACCTACGGGATGCATGCGCTGCACCTGAAGTTCATCGAGAGCGTCATCGGCCGCAAACCGGGCGTGAAGAACTGCTACGCACTGAACGTCGTCAACCTGCCCGGGCGCACGGTGTTCCTCGCCGATACCTATGTCAATTACGACCCGTCGCCGGAACAGATCGTCGAGATGACGCTGCTCGCCGCCGAGGAGATGTCGCGCTTCGGCCTGACGCCCAAAGTCGCGCTACTGTCGCATTCGTCGTTCGGCTCGGCCGACTCGCCGACTTCCGAGAAAATGCGCGCGGCGCTGCGCCTGATGCACGAGCGCCATCCGGAGATCGAGGTCGAAGGCGAGATGCACGGCGACGCGGCGCTCGACGCCGAACTGCGACTGCGCATCTTCCCGAATTCGCGCATGCGCGAGCCGGCCAACCTGCTGATCTTCCCGACGCTCGATGCCGCGAACATCGCATTCAACCTGCTCAAGACGGCCGCCGGCGAAGGCATGACGATCGGGCCGATCCTGCTCGGCGCGGCCAAGCCCGTGCATATCCTGACGCCGTCGGCGACGGTGCGCCGCATCGTCAATATGACTGCATTGACGGCGGTCGAAGCGGCACAGGGCCAGTCCTGAGTCCGCGGGCAGCATGAGTGCGCGCACGCCTCAGCTGCCCGCACGCCGTGGCATCATTTCCCCGCCAGGTTCGATCGACGCGGGAGGCGCATGACGGAAGGGAAGGCGGCGCTGGTATTGACGGGGGGCGGCGCGCGCGCGGCCTACCAGGTCGGCGTGCTCGCCGCGATCCGCAAGATCCGGGGGCGGCAGCCGGGAAACCCCTTCCCGATCCTGTGCGGCACGTCGGCCGGCGGCATCAACGCCGCGACGCTCGCGGTGTTTTCGTCCGACTTCAATGCCGGGGTGCGCAAGCTGGCGTGGATCTGGCGCAATTTCCACGTCGACCAGGTGTATCGGGCCGATGCTGCAGCGCTGATGGGCACCGGATTGCGCTGGGGCGGCGCGCTGATGTTCGGCTGGGCGGTACGCCAGACGCCGCGCTCGCTGCTCGACAACAGCCCGTTGCGCGCGCTGCTCGAGCGCGTGCTCGATTTCTCGGCGATCCGCCGTGCGATCGACGCCGGACATCTTCATGCGGTCAGCGTCGCCGCATCCGGTTATTCATCCGGCGAGAACCTCGCATTTTTCGAAGCGGCCCCGGAAGTGCTGCCGTGGCGCCGCGCCCAGCGCGTCGGCATGCCGACCCGCCTCGGCATCGAGCATCTGCTCGCGTCGAGCGCGATTCCGTTCGTGTTTCCGGCGATCAAGATCAACCGGGAATATTTCGGCGACGGCTCGATGCGCCAGCTCGCGCCGATCAGCCCCGCCATCCACATGGGAGCCGAGCGCATCCTCGTCATCGGTTCAGGCCGGCTCGCCGAAGAGGGGCGCCAGCGCACCGAAGACTATCCGCCGCTCGCGCAAATCGCCGGCCACGCGCTGTCGAGCATCTTCCTCGACGGACTCACTGTCGATCTGGAGCGCATGGAGCGCATCAACGCGACGCTGAACGCCTTCACCGCTGCCGAGCGCGACGCGGCAGGCCTCGCGTTGCGGCCGATCGAAACCTTGGTGATCTCGCCGTCGAAACGGCTCGACGCGATCGCCGGCCGTCATCGCGGCACGCTGCCGCTGGCATTGCGAACGCTGTTGCGCGGGGTCGGCGCGATGCGTCGCGAGGGTTCGACGCTGCTGTCCTACCTCCTGTTCGAGCCGGCCTTCACGCGTGCGCTGATGGACATGGGCTTCCAGGACACCCTCGCGCGCCGTGACGAGGTGGCGGCTTTTCTGCGGCTGTGAACTTTTTTTTCGCCAGTTGTGTAAGCGCCAACCCATCCCGCCATGTTGATGTAACAATGTGTCTGAGGTTTTTTTGAATCCACTTCAAAAAAACTTGATATCTGCTTAATTTGATTAAAAATAAAAGTGCCGTCCCGCGCACTTTCCGGCTCGCCTACCATGACTTTCCGCAATCTTGTCGTTGCCCTGCTGAGTCTTGCCCTGCTGCAGACCGGAGGGATCGAACCCGCTGCCGCCGCGACCGGACAGGAGCGGGCCCGGACGGCCAAATCGACCGCGACCAAAAAGGCGCCGGTCCGCTACACGATACGCAAAAAAACTGCCAAGGCGACGATGGTGCGCAAGGGCACGGTGCGCAAGGCCACCGTGCGCAAACCGGTGCTGCGCAAGGTGTCTGCTCGTCGCTCGCTGGCGGCCCCGCTCGCGCCGAGGGCTCCGGTCGAGGTTCGGCCCGAAGTCGACCGGCTGGGTAACCCGCAGCTGCGCTCCGCGGCCTTCGTCGTCGTCAATCAGGCGACCGGCGAAGTGATCCTCGAGAAGAAGAGCGACTCGGTGCTGCCGATCGCATCGATCACGAAGCTGATGACCGCGATGGTGGTTCTCGACGGCGGGCAGAGCCTGTCCGAAGAGATCGTCATCACCGAGGAGGATCTCGATACGATCAAGGGGACGGGGTCGCGGCTCGCGCTCGGCACCCGGCTCACGCGCGAGCAGCTGCTGCACCTGGCGCTGATGTCGTCGGAAAATCGCGCCGCTTCGGCGCTCGGCCGCAACTACCCGGGCGGCATCGCTGCGTTCGTCCAGGCGATGAACGTGAAAGCCCGCCTGGTCGGGCTCGGCGACACGCATTTCAGCGACAGCACCGGCCTCGATCCCGCCAACGTCTCGAGTCCGCGCGATCTCGTCCGCATGGTGGCGGCGGCGTCCACCTACCCGCTGATCCGCCAGTTTTCGACGAGCAGCGAAGATCATGTCGAGATCCGGGGCCGGATGCATCGCTTCGGCAACACCAATTCGCTCGTCCGCAGTCCCGAATGGGATATCGACGTGTCGAAGACCGGCTACATCCGCGAGGCGGGGCGCTGTCTCGTGATGCAGGCCCGGCTGCTCGACCAGCCGGTGATCATCGTGCTGATGGATTCGGACGGGCGCTACACGCGCACCGCCGATGCAGTGCGGATCAAGAAGTGGCTCGAGGCGGTGGGTGCCCAGCGCGTCGCGAGCATCGTCCCGGGCGGCAACGGCTAGGCGCTGCTCGGCCTTCGTCAGTGGGAGGCGCGGTTCGGGACGTAACCGAGCGCACGGGAGATTTCGTCGGCGGCTTCGCGCACGAGGGGGGCGCAGTCGGGATTGAAGCGTTCCGACGGGGTCGACAGCGACAGGCCGGCGATCAGTTCGCCGGAATCGTCGCGGATCCCGGCAGCGATGCAGCGCACGCCGTTTTCGACTTCGTCGAGGTCGAACGCGACGCCGTGCCGGCGCACCTTGTCGAGTTCCTTTTCCAGTGCGGCGGGGTCGGTGATGGAGCCCGGCGTCGAGGGCGGCAGGCCGGTGCGGCGCGCATACTCGCGCACGCGCTCCAGGCCGTCCTCGACGAGGAAAAGCTTGCCGGTGGCGGTGGTGTGCAGCGGGGCCCGGGCGCCGACGATATGCACGACGCGCACGGCCGAGCGACCGCTCGACGTGCGGTCGACGTAGACGATCTCGTCGCCGTCGCGAATGCCCAGGTTGATGCTCTCGCCGGTTGCGGCGTGGAGCTTTAGCATCGCCGGCATCGCCGTCTCGCGCAGCGAGATGCGCGACTTCACCAGGCTCCCCAGCTCCAGCAGGCGGATGCCCAGACGGTAGGTGCCGCCTTCGCCGCGCTCAACGAAACCGCTTTGCGACATCGCGCCCAGGATGCGGTGGGCGGTCGAGGGATGAAGGCCCGTCTCCTGTGCGATCTGCTTCAGCGGCGCGGGATCGGGGTGATGGGCAAGGACGTCGAGCAGCTTCATCATGCGCTCGACGACCTGGATCGGATTCTTGGTTTCGGGGGGAGAGGTCACGCGGGTCACTGCGGGTTTTCCTTAACTTGTACAGTTTACTCGGGCGTCGTAATTTCGCCTAGTGAAATGAAATGGCGGTTGTCGGAATGACGAAAGAGAAAATGCGTGTCGGCCTGTTCGTCACATGCCTGGTGGATCTGATGCGCCCGCGCATCGGTTTCGCCGCCCTGCGACTGCTCGAAGCGGCGGGCTGCGAAGTCGTCGTGCCCTCCACCCAGACATGCTGCGGACAACCGGCCTTCAACTCCGGTGACACACGCGTCGCGCGCGCGCTGGCGCTGAAGCTGATCGCCGAATTCGAGGGGCTCGAATACGTGGTCGTGCCGTCGGGGTCATGCGGCGGCATGATCCGGGTTCATTACCCGCAGCTGTTCGCCGACGAGCCGGCCGTCGCGGCGCGGGCCGGGGCGCTGGCTGCGCGCACGTTCGAACTGACAGATTTCCTCGTCTCCGTGCTCGGCGTCGCGAAGGTGCCGGGCGACTTCGAAGGCACCGTGACCTACCACGACAGTTGCTCGGGGCTGCGCGAGCTGGGCGTGAAGGCGCAACCGCGCGCGCTGCTCGCGCACATGCCGGGCGTCGAGCTGAAGGAGATGGCCGCGAGCGAGGAGTGCTGCGGCTTCGGCGGCATGTTCTCGGTGAAGTTCGGCGACATCTCCACGCGCATCGTCGATCGCAAGTGCGACAACATCCTGGCGACGGGAGCCGACGCGGTCGTGCTCGGGGATCTGGGCTGCATGCTGAACATCGAAGGCCGGCTGCGTCGCCGCGGCGACGAGCGCACGCGCGTGCTGCATGTCGCCGAGGTACTGGCCGGGGAAGACTGATGCGCTCGCAGGCGATGTTCTTCAAGGCGCGGGCCGGCGACAAACTCGCGGACCGCCAGCTGCAGGCGAACCTCGGCAAGGCCAAGAGCCGCTTCGTCGAGGGGCGGGCGCAGGCCGTCGTCGACTACGATGCCGCTCCGGGCGCGGACTTCGAGGCGCTGCGCGACGCCGCCAGCGCGATCCGCGACCGTGTGCTGGCCAATCTCGACGTCTGGCTCGAGACTTTCGAGGACAAGGCGCGCGCCCGCGGGGCCGAAGTGTTGTATGCGCGTGACGGGGCCGAGATCTGCCGGCTCGTGGTGGACATCGCGCGCCGCCATGGCGTGACGAAAGCTGCGAAGTCGAAGTCGATGCTGTCGGAAGAGGCCGGCCTCAACGAGGCGCTCGCGGCCGCCGGAATCGAGCCGGTCGAGACCGACCTCGGTGAATACATCCTGCAGATCAACGACAACGAGCCGCCTTCGCACATCATCGCGCCGGTCTTCCACAAGTCGAAGGAGGAAGTCGCCGAGCTTTTCGCGCGCACTCACCACACGCCGAAAAAGGACGACATCGCCGGCATGGCGCGCGAGGCGCGCGAAGTGCTGCGCGAGCATTTCATGAGCGCCGAAATGGGCATCAGCGGCGCGAACTTTCTCATCGCCGAGACCGGTTCGGCCGCGCTCGTGACGAACGAGGGCAATGGGCGGATGGTGACGACGCTGCCGAAAGTCCATGTCGTCGTGACCGGGATCGAGAAGCTCGTCCCGACGCTCGAGGACTTCTCGACGCTGATGCGGCTCTTGCCGCGCTCCGCGACCGGCCAGCGCATCTCGAACTACGTGTCGGTGCTGACCGGGGTGAAAGGCGAGGGCGATCTCGACGGGCCGGAGCACCTTTACGTCATTCTCGTCGACAACGGCCGCGCGAGCCTCGTCGGCACCGAGTTCGAGCCGATGCTGCGCTGCATCCGCTGCGGCGCGTGCATGAACCACTGTCCGGTGTATCAGAGCGTCGGCGGGCACGCGTACGGCTGGGTCTATCCGGGGCCGATGGGCTCGGTGCTGACGCCGCTCTATACCGGCATCGAGAATGCGCTCGACCTGCCGCACGCCTCGACGCTGTGCAACCAGTGCGGCGTCGTCTGCCCGGTCAAGATTCCGCTGCCGGAACTGCTGCGCAAGCTGCGCGAGAAGCAGGTCGATCTGAAGCTTCGCCCGTGGCGCGAACGGCTCGCGCTGCGGCTGTGGGGCTGGGTCGCGGCCCGCCCGGCGCTGTACGGATTCGCGGCGCGGACCGCAGTGCGCTATCTGAACCGGCGTGCCGGCGGCACGGACCGCATCCGCGCGCTGCGCGCCGTGCCGGACTGGACGGCAGGCCGCGATCTGGCCGCGCCGGAAGGGCGGACGTTCCGCGAACTGTATGCCGAGCGGGTTGGGCACGAGGGGAGGACGAAGCGATGAGGCGCGGTGCGGGGCTCGAACACGGCCCGGGCGGGGCGCAATTGCGTCGCCCGCCATCCTTCGCAGACGCCACCGACGGAGGCGAAGAATGAACGCGCGTGACCACATCCTCGGGCGGATCCGTGCCGCACTGGGCCGCACCGAGCGCAGCCGGGAGGCGGCGCGAGCCGAGGTGAAAGCGACCTTCGATGCGCGCACGGCCGGACCGCACCCGCTGTTCGACGCCGATCTCGCAGCCCGCTTCCGGCGCGAGGCCGAGCGCATGTCGAGCACGATCGACGAGGTCGCAGCGCTCGCCGACGTGCCGGCCGCGGTTGCCCGTTATCTCGATGCCCGCGCGCTGAGTCGTCGCGGCGTCGTGTGGCCTGCGCTCGCCGGGCTGGACTGGGCAGGCGCGGGGCTGGCGATGGAGACGCGTGCCGCCGGTGACATGGATCTCGTCGGCGTCACCGGCTGCTTCTGCGCGATCGCCGAGACCGGCACGCTGATGACCTGTTCCGGCCCCCGCACTCCGGCAGCGACGAGCCTGCTGCCCGAGACGCATGTCGCCGTGGTGCCGATGTCGCGCATCGTCCCGGCGATGGAAGAGGCCTGGGCGCTCGCGCGCAGCGAAATCGGCGAACTGCCGCGCGCGGTGAATTTCATTTCCGGCCCGTCGCGCACCGGCGACATCGAAATGACGATCGTGCTCGGGGCGCACGGGCCATACCGTGTGCATCTGGTCCTCGTGCGCGGCGAGTAGCAGCGCCTTTTGCGGCGGAAACGTGGCGCCTGACCGCCTATAATCGGGCGCTTCCATTTTTTGACGATGGCAAGGTTTGAATGAATCCCTCGATGCTCGAAATGGTCGGCACCGGCTTGTTCGCGGTGGCGGTCGCCCACACTTTCCTGACCAAGTACTTCGAGCATCTTGCTCACCTCCAGCCCAATCACGCCGGCATCTGGCATCTGCTCGGCGAAGTCGAAGTCGTGTTCGGCTTCTGGGCGTTCGTGCTGCTGATTTTCATGGCCGTGACGAGCGGTGCGAGCGCCCCGACGACATATCTCGAAGGGCTCAACTACACCGAACCGGCGTTCGTGTTCATCATCATGGTGGTTGCCGCGAGCCGGCCGATTCTCGAGCTGTGCAAGATCGGCGCGCGTGCGCTGGCCCGCTACATTCCACTCCATGACAGCGTCGCGTTCTACTTCGTGTGCCTGTCGGCGCTGCCGTTGCTCGGCTCGTTCATCACCGAGCCGGCAGCGATGACGCTGGCCGCGCTGATGCTGCGCGACAACTTCTACGCGAAAGGGATCTCGCACCGGCTCAAGTACGTCACGCTCGGCGCGCTGTTCGTGAACGTCTCGATCGGCGGCACGCTGACGCATTTCGCCGCGCCGCCGGTGCTGATGGTGGCCGCGAAGTGGAACTGGGACTTGTGGTACATGCTCGGCCATTTCGGCTGGAAAGCGGCGCTCGCCGTGTTCGTCAACGCCGGCATCGCGACTTTCCTGTTCGCACGGGAACTGAAGGCGCTGAAGGTCGACGCGCGGAGCAAGGACCGCACCGTGCCCTGGCCGCTGATCATCGCGCACGTCGCGTTTCTCGCCGGCATCGTCTATTTCGCCCATCACCCGATCGTGTTCGTCGGCCTGTTTCTGCTGTTTCTCGGCGTGGCCGAAGGCTACCGGCACTATCACGACCGCCTGATGCTGCGCGAGGGCCTGCTGGTCGGCTTCTTCCTTGCCGGGCTGGTGACGCTCGGGGCGTTGCAGCAGTGGTGGCTGCAGGACATTCTTGCGGGCATGGACACGACCGCCCTTTATTTCGGCGCCACCGCGCTGACCGCGATCACCGACAATGCCGCACTGACGTATCTCGGCTCGCTCGTCGAAGGCACGGACGAAGCGTTCCGGTATTCGCTGGTTGCCGGGGCGGTCACCGGAGGCGGCCTGACGGTGATCGCGAATGCGCCCAACCCGGCAGGCTTCGCGATCCTGCGGGGCAATTTCGAGGACGAGGCGATCAACCCGCTGGGCCTGCTCGTCACGGCCCTGCCGCCGACTCTGGTGGCGGTGCTGGCATTCCAGCTGCTGTGATCGCGACTGATCCCGTCGTGAAACGTATCGACAGCCGACGGCCGGGAATGCATCCACCCGCAAGTGTGGCGGGGAGCGGCCAGCTGTCTTCGCGCCGCAGCCGCTACCCCGGCTAGCGGCCCGTCGAAGGTCGGGGAGGATAGCCGGATGAGTCTTGCCCTGATCGTGATGCTGCCTTTTGTCGGTGCGGTGCTGCCGGCGCTGCTCGGACGCGCTGGCAGCACCGCCTCCGCGCTCGCGGCCTTCTCGGTGAGCCTGGTGGCTTTCGTGCTGCTGCTGTCGCACGCGCCTGCCGTGTTCGACGGCGACGTCGTGCAGGCGGGGTGGGTATGGCTTCCCGGGCTCGGCCTGAACGCGAACCTGTTTCTCGACGGGCTCGGTTTCCTCTTCGCCGTGCTGATCCTCGGCATCGGCTTGCTGATCATCGCCTACACCCGTTTCTATCTGCCGAAACGGGACTCGGGCAGCCGCTTCCATGCCTACCTCCTGCTCTTCCAGGGGGCGATGCTCGGCATCGTACTGTCGGACAATGTCCTGCTGCTGTTGATCTTCTGGGAACTGACGAGCCTGTCGTCGTTCCTGCTGATCGGTTACTCGAAGCACTTGCCCGAGGCCCGGCAAGGCGCGCGGATGGCGCTTGCGGTGACCACTGCCGGCGGGCTGTCGATGATCGCGGGCATGCTGATCCTCGGCGACATCGCCGGATCCTTCGATCTGACGGTGATCCTGCAGCAGCGCGACCAGATCCACGCGTCGCCTCATTACCTGCCGGCGCTGCTGCTGATCCTCGGCGGTTGCTTCACGAAATCCGCGCAGTTCCCGTTCCATTTCTGGCTGCCGCATGCGATGGCCGCGCCCACGCCGGTATCGGCTTACCTGCATTCGGCGACGATGGTGAAAGCCGGCGTGTTCCTGCTGGCGCGGCTGTGGCCGGTACTCTCCGGCACCGACGCGTGGTTCTACGTGGTCGCGACGACCGGCCTCGCGACGATGCTGATCGGTGCCGTCGTCGCGCTGTTCGAGGACGAACTCAAGGCGTTGCTGGCGTTCTCGACGATCAGCCACCTCGGCCTGGTGGTGATGCTGTTCGGTTTCGGCACGCCGCTCGCGGCGGTCGCCGGCGTGTTCCACATCCTCAACCACGCGACTTTCAAGGCGGCCCTGTTCATGACCGCCGGCATCATCGACCACGAAGTCGGTTCGCGCGACATCCGCCAGCTGGGCGGGCTTGCGACGCTGATGCCAGTGACGGCGACGCTGGCGACGCTCGCCGCAGCGTCGATGGCCGGCGTGCCGCTGCTCAACGGCTTCCTGTCGAAGGAGATGATGCTCGACGCGGCCGCGCGGACGCAATGGGCAGGGCAGGGCTGGGCCGTGCCGCTCGTCGCGACGGTGGCGGCGATGTTTTCGGTCGCGTATTCGTTTCGCTACCTCGTGCACGTGTTCTTCGTGCGACGGCATGAGCGCTATGCCAAAAGACTGAAGGATCCGTCGGCCGGATTGTGGCTGCCGCCGCTGGTGCTTGTCGCGATCGCCGTGCTGATCGGGCTGTTTCCGGCAGCGCTCGCGGGACCGCTGGTCGCAACAGCGGCAGCGGCGGTCGTCGGCGGGCCGCTGCCCGAGTACGAGCTGGCGCTGTGGCATGGTGCGACGCCCGCGCTCGCGATGTCGGTTTTCGCGCTGGCCGCCGGGCTTTTCCTGCTGTCGCGCCACGCGCGGCTGCGGGAGGCGTGGCAGGCAGTGCCGCATCCGCAAGCCAAGCCGATGTTCGATGCGGCGATTGCCGGCAGCGTCGCGTTTTGCAGGCAGGTGACGGCGGACGTGCACAACGGGTCGCTGCGGCGTTACCTCGCGTTTCTCGTCGGTAGCGCAGTGTTCATCGGCGACGTCGGCTTCTTCAGCGGCAGCCACGCTGCGGGCGTGCGCGAGACGCTGCCGGCGACCCCGGTGGCGATCGTCGCGTGGCTGCTGCTCGTCGGCTGTTGCACCGTTGTGCTCGTACTCCAGCGCCAGCGGGTGCTCGCGCTGGTGAGCGTGGGAGTGATCGGGCTCATCGTCGCTTTCGCCTTCCTTTACCTGTCGGCCCCGGATCTCGCGCTGACGCAGATTGGCGTCGAGGTCGTCACGGTAGTCCTGATGCTCCTTGCACTGAACGTGCTGCCGAAGACGACTCCGGCCGAGAGCGGCCGCGTGCGGGGGCTGCGCGATGCGACGCTGGCGGTGCTTGCGGGGCTTGGCAGCGGCGGGGCAGCGTGGGCGGTGATGACACGGGACGTCGAGACGCTATCCGGCTATTACCTCGAACGCGCGCTTCCCGAAGGCGGCGGCGCGAACGTCGTCAATGTCATCCTCGTCGATTTCCGCGGCTTCGATACTTTCGGCGAAATCATCGTCCTCGGCATTGCCGCGCTGACGGTCTTCGCGTTGCTGGATGGGGCGCAGCGCCTGTTCGTCCGGACGGCGCGGCTGGAGGAGGCGCTGTCGCCCCGCGCGCGCGACCGCCGGCCGCTGATGCTGGCAGTCGTTGCGCGGATCATGCTGCCGCTCGCGCTGGTCGTCGCCGCCTACATCTTCCTGCGCGGTCACCACGCTCCGGGAGGCGGTTTTGTCGCCGGCCTGATCGTCGCGATCGCGCTGATCATGCAGTACATCGCCGGCGGCGCAGCGTGGGCCGAACAGCGGCTCGGGCCGGATCACCACGTCGTCATCGGTGCGGGCGTGCTGGTCGCCGCGGCGACCGGAGTCGGCGCCTGGGTCGTCGGCCATCCGTTCCTCACGAGCGCTTTCGGCCATGTTGCGGTACCGCTGCTCGGCGTCGTCGAATTCTCGAGCGCGATGGCGTTCGATGCCGGCGTGTTCCTGACCGTCGTCGGCGCCGTGATGCTGATCCTGGCGACTTTCGGCCGTATCGACCGGCGCGACCCCCAGCCGGCGCCCGCTCCCACACCGCCGACGCCAAGGCTGCCCGACGCGCGCCGGCAGGAGGGCTAGGATGGAATTCCTCGTCGCCACCGCCGTCGGCATGCTCACCGCTACAGGCGTTTATCTGCTGCTGCGCGCTCGCAGCTTCCCGGTGGTGCTCGGGCTCGCGCTGCTGTCGTATGCGGTCAACGTGTTTCTCTTCGCGGCCGGCCGCCTCGCCGTCGACCTGCCGCCGGTGATCCGCGCCGGTGGCGATTACACCGACCCGCTGCCGCAGGCGCTGGTGCTGACCGCGATCGTCATCTCGTTCGGCATGACCGCAGTGGTGGTCGTCATGGCGGCACGCGCGTATGTTGAAAGCGGCAGCGACCGGGTCGACGACGAACCGGGCGGGAACGGCGACGGAGGGGACCGTTGATAACCCACGAAATCGTCCTGCCTATCGTGCTGCCGGCCGTCATCGCGGCGGTGATCGCGCTGACGATGCGTCGCGACATCGCGCTGGCGCGCACCGCTTCGCTCGCCTCGGCGGTCGCGCTGCTGCTGCTCGCGATCGCGCTCGTGAGCTTGGCGAGCGACGGCAGCGTCCGCACCTACGCGCTCGGCGGCTGGCCGGCGCCGTTCGGCATCGTGCTGGTGCTCGACCGCCTGTCGGCACTGATGCTGCTGCTCACCGCGGTGCTCGCCGTCGCGGTGCTGCTGTACGCGGTGAATGGCTGGGATACGCGCGGCAGGCATTTCCACGCACTGCTGCAGTTCCAGCTGATGGGGCTGAACGGCGCTTTCCTGACCGGCGATTTCTTCAACCTCTTCGTGTTCTTCGAAGTGCTGCTGATCGCATCCTACGGCCTGATGGCGCACGGTGGTGGTGCGCGGCGAGTCGGCGCAGGGGTCCGGTATGTGGTCGTCAATCTCGCGGCGTCGGTGCTGTTCCTGTTCGCCGTCGGACTGCTGTACGCCGTCACCGGCACGCTGAACATGGCTGATCTCGCCGTCAAAGTGCCCGATGTTGCAGCGGCCGACCAAGCCCTGCTGCGCAGCGGGGCGCTGCTGTTGCTGCTGGTCTTCGCAGTCAAGGGAGCGCTGGTGCCGCTGCACTTCTGGCTGCCGGATACGTATGCGAATGCCCCGGCACCGGTCGCGGCGCTGTTTGCGGTTCTGACGAAGGTCGGTGCGTACGCGATCATCCGCCTGTTCACGCTCGCGTTCGGCGAAGGGGCGGGCGACGCGGCGTGGCTCGCCGCGCCGTGGCTGATGCCGGCGGCGATGCTGACGCTGCTGCTCGGGATGTTCGGCGTGCTCGCCGCCCGCCGGCTCGGCGCGATGGTCAGCTTTGCAGTGCTCGGTTCGATGGGCACGCTGCTGATCGCAGTCGCGCTGTTCACACCGCCGGCGTTGTCCGCGGCGCTGTACTACCTGCTGCACTCCACCCTTGCCGCCGGCGCACTGTTCCTCGTCGCCGATCTCGTCGCGGAGCGCCGCGCCGGTCACGGTGACACGCTCGTCGCGGCGCCGGCGTTCGCGCAGTCGGGTCTCGTCGGCGCGCTGTTCCTGCTCGGCGCGATCGCGATGGCGGGGCTGCCGCCGATGTCCGGTTTCATCGGCAAGCTGCTGATTCTCGACGCCGCGCGCGACGCCTTCAACCGCAACTGGATCTGGAGCCTGATGCTGTCGACGTCGCTGCTGGCGATCATCGGCTTCGCGCGCGGCGGCAGCTCGCTGTTCTGGAAGAGTGCGTCGTTTCCCGGCGGGCTCGACGCGCGTCAGCTGACCCGCCCGGCGCTGACGATCACCGCAGCCGGGCTGCTGCTTGCCGCCAATGCCGCGCTGGTGGTGTTTGCCGGGCCGGTCACGCGTTACCTCGATGCGACCGCCGCCCAGCTGTTTGCCCCGGCCGGCTACATCGATGCGGTTCTCGGTGCCGAGGGAGGCAACGAATGACCAGCGAACCTTCCCGCCGCCCGCCTGCCGCTTGGCTGCCGCATCCGCGCCTCGCGCTGCTGCTCGCGGTGCTGTGGCTGCTACTGCAGAACCGTTTCACCGTCGGCGGCCTGCTCATCGGACTGGTGCTCGGCGTCGTCGTTGCGCATGCGACCCGCAGCTTCTGGCCGCAGCGCCCGCATATCCGCGCCTGGGGCAAGGTCTTCGCGTATCTGCTCAGGGTGTTCCGCGACATCCTCGTCGCCAACCTGGTCGTCGCGCGATTGATCCTGTTCCGCCCGGCAGCGCGTCTCGAACCGTGCTGGATCGTCGTGCCGCTCGATCTGCAATGGCCGGAAGCGATCGCGGTTTTTGCCGGCACGATCACGCTGACGCCCGGCACGGTGAGCTGCGACCTCTCCGCCGACCGCCGCAGCCTGCTCGTGCATTGCCTCGATGCGCCGGATCCGGAGGCGATGGTGCGAGTCCTGAAGGAACGCTACGAGGCGCCGCTGAAGGAGATATTCGAATGATCGGATACGCGCTCGCATTCGGGTTCGCCGCGATCTCGGTCGCGCTGCTGCTGAACTTGTGGCGGCTCGCGACAGGACCGACAGTCATGGATCGCCTGCTTGCAGCGGACACGATCGTCACGAACCTGATCGCGCTGATCATCCTGTACGGGATCCACCAGGCGACGAGCACCTACTTCGAGGCCGCGCTGCTGTTCGCGATGTTCGGCGTCATCTCGACGATCGCATACTGTCGTTTCATGCTGCGCGGCGACGTCCTCGAATGATCGAAACCCTGGGCGAACTTGTCGTATCGCTGCTGATCGTCGCCGGCAGCGGCTTCACGCTGGTGGGATCGATCGGCCTCGTCAAGCTGCCCGACCTGATGACCCGCCTGCATGCCCCGACCAAGGCGACAACGGCCGGGGTCGGCGGCGTGCTGCTCGCATCGATGATCCACGTCGTCGTGCGCAGCGGCGAAGTGTCCGCGCACGAACTGCTCATCGCGCTGTTCCTTTTTCTGACCGCCCCGATCAGCGCGCACTTCCTCGCGAAAGCCTACCTCCACCTCCATCGGGAGCGCGAGCGGAACTTTCCGCCGGCGTGCCATGGGCGTGACTGGACTCTCCTCGACGAGCCCGGCGAAGAATTGCCGCGCGAAGACAGACCGCAACCGCCGCCGCGCGTATGATTCGGCACCGGCCCCGCGCGGCCGACTTTTTCTGATTGCAGGTTTCCATGAAACGCTCCCCCTCCGCCGGAGATACCGGCCGGCCCGCCGCCGAGACGGACGACACGACAACGAAGCCTTCCGGCAGCGTCACCGGCGACGAGGCTCCAACCGGCACCCGCCGCACGACTCTCGGCGTCAAGCCGGCTGCGGCCGTCGATGCGGCGCCCGCAGGCGACGACGTTCCCGCCCGGAAATCCGGCCTGCGCACGCGCTTCCTGCCGTCGGCCGATCGCCGCGGCACGGGAAAGCCTCCCGAGCGCCAAACGGTCGCCCCGTCGAAAGACTCGAACGCAAGCCCCGGCCCCGCGCAAGAACCCCCTCATCATCCCCTTCCGCAAGCGGTGATGGTCCGGCTCGCAGGACCGCGAAGGCTCCCGTTGCCGGACGCACTTCGGACCGCCCGCGGTCCCGCGCTCCCGAGGCCGCCGTACGTCCCCGCTCCGTCGCGACCGCGCCGTCCGTTCCCTCGCCCGCGCCGACTGACGCGCCGGAAGGGGTGCGGCTGTCGAAAATCATGTCGGAGCGTGGCCTGTGTTCGCGTCGCGAGGCCGACGAGATCATCGAGCGTGGCTGGGTGTTCGTCGACGGGCAGCGGGTCAGCGAGCTGGGCATCCGCATCGATCCGAACGCCGAAATCACGCTCGCCGCGCAGGCGAAGCGCCGCCAGATGGAGCAGGTCACGATCCTGCTGCACAAGCCGGTCGGCTACGTGTCCGGGCAGCCCGAGCCGGGTTTCGAGCCGGCGGTGTCGCTGATCGGGCCGGACAACCAGTTCGACCGCGCCGACGCGCAGCGCTTCCATCCCTCGCACCTGAAAGGGATCGCGCCTGCGGGACGGCTCGACATCGACTCGACCGGCCTCCTGGTGCTGACGCAGGACGGAAGGATCGCGCGCCAGCTGATCGGCGACGATTCGAAGGTCGAGAAGGAATACCTGGTGCGGGTCGAAGGTAGACTGGACGAACGCGGCCTCGCGCTGCTCAATCACGGTCTCGAACTCGACGGCCGGACGCTGCGTCCGGCGAAAGTCGAGTGGCTCAACGAGGATCAGCTTCGCTTCGTGCTGCGCGAAGGCCGCAAGCGCCAGATCCGGCGAATGTGCGAACTGGTCGGGCTGAAGGTCGTCGGCCTCAAGCGCGTGCGCATCGGGCGCGTCAAGCTCGGCGACCTGCCGCTCGGGCAGTGGCGCTTTTTACGAGAAGACGAACGCTTCTGAACGCGGCTGCACTTCGTCGCCGAGCCGGGCGCCGCGGACTTTCCGGCGCCGGGGAGGCGGGGGCGCCCGCCGGCAGGGCAGGCTTGCGGGATCGGTGACGCCGGATTGTTCGGTGAAGATGCCTTTCAGCGGGCAGTCGAAGCCGGGCGGGCAGCCATGCTCGCACGCACATTCCTGCTGGGTTTCGTCCAGCAGCACCAGTTCCCGTACGGCCTCGCAACGGCCGACCGGCGAGTCGAAGAAACACATGACAACCTCCATGCTGTAGTTGCGCGAAGAGCGAATCCGTTGATTCACTGTAGTCGCCATGGACGGCGGCCGCCGCAGCCGATCGCGGGAGTTTGATCTGCCGCAATGAAACCGCGTCGGGGACAGGACGAGGGCGTCGCCTGCGCCTCGCGGGTTCCGCGGTTTCTATTCGGCGCGCAGCGCTTCGACCGGATCGAGCCGCGCCGCCTTGCGCGCCGGCAGCACGCCGGCGAGCAGGCCGATGGCGATCGCGAGCACTTCGGCGACGACGACGAAATGCCATGGCGTGCGCACTGGCAGTGCCGGCACGAGCAGCCCGACGAGCTGCGCGAGGCCGGCTCCGGCGAGGAGGCCGAGCGCGCCGCCGATCGCGGCCAGTGCGACCGCCTCGCCGAGGAACAGGCCGAGTATCGTCGCGCGCCGCGCGCCGAGCGCGACGAGCAGGCCGATCTCGTTCGTGCGCTCGGTGACTGCGATCGTCATGATCGTGACGATGCCGACGCCGCCGACGGCAAGCGAGATGCCGCCGAGCGCGCCGACTGCCGCGGTGAGAATGTCGAGAATGTTCGACAGCCGCGCGAGCATGTCTTCCTGTGTCGTCAGCGTCACGTCGTCCTGACCATGGCGCGCCGCCAGCAGCGTGCGGATCGCTTCCGCCACCGCCGCCGCCGGCGTCGTCTCCGCGTAGGTGACGTCGATCTCCATCAGCCCTTCGCGGTTGTACAGCGCGAGCGCGCGTGCCGTCGGAATATAGGCGGTGTCGTCGAGATCCACGCCGAGGAACTGGCCTTTCTCCGCCATGACGCCGATGACGCGATAGCGCTCGCCGCCGATGCGCAGGCGCTCGCCGAGCGCGTTCGCGTTGCCGAACAGCTCGCGCTTGAGCTTTGCGCCGAGCACGACGAACGCGCGCGCGCCGACCGGGTCGTCCGGCGGCAGGAAACGGCCGATGCCGACCCGCATCGAGAAGAGCCGGTCCATCTCGGCGCCCACGCCGTAGATGGTGGTGCGCCGCACCCGCCCGGCCGCGGAGACTTCCGAGTTGCCATGCACGACCGGCGTCATGCCGGTGACGAGCGGCAGGCGAGCGATCGCGGCGGCGTCGTCGAGCGTAAGCTCGCGCGTCGTGCTCGGCAGCCCGGGCGGACCGCCGCGCGCGCCCTGCCGGCCGGGCGTGACCTGGATGATGTTGGTGCCGAACTGTGTGAATTCCTTGAGCACGAACTGGTGCAGGCCTTCGCCGATCGAGGTCAGCAGGATCACCGCGGCGATGCCGACGCCGATGCCGAGCAGCGTCAAAAAGCTGCGCAGCCGGTGGGCGACGAGCGAGCGCAGCGCGAGCTGGAGGAAGTCGGCGAGGCTCATCGCTTCGCCAGCGCCTGCACCGGGTCGAGGCGCGCGGCGCGGCGTGCCGGCATCACGCCGAACAGCACGCCGGTCACGATTGCCGTGCCGAGCCCGGCGTACACGGCCCAGTCCGGCGGCCAGGCCGGCAGCACCGGGAACGCGAGCCGCAGCCCCCACGCGCCCAGATGACCGAGCGCGAGGCCGGCGAGTGCGCCGGCGAGCGACAGCAGCGCCGCTTCGGCGAGAAAGGCGAGGCGGATGTTGCGCCCGGTCGCGCCGAGCGCCTTCAGCAGGCCGATCTCCGCAGTGCGCTGCGTGACCGCGACCAGCATCACGTTCATCACGAGGATGCCGGCGACCGCGAGGCTGATCGCGGCGATGCCGGCGACCGCGAACGTCAGCGCGCCGAGGATGCGATCGAAGGTGCCGAGCACCGCATCCTGCGTGATCACGGTGATGTCGAGTTCGCCGTCGCGGCGCGTGCGCATGATGTCTTCGACCTGGCGCTGGGCCGAGGCGAGCGCGTCGCGGCTGCGTGCCTCGACCATCACGCGGAAAAGGGTGTTGGTGTTGAACATCGCCTGCGCCGTCGCGACCGGCACGACGACGAGCTCGTCGGTGTTCATGCCCAGGCCCTGACCGGATTTTTCGAGCACGCCGATGACGCGCAGCCGCCGGTCGCCGATGCGGATCATGCGGCCGACCGCGGGCTCGATGCCGAAGAGCTCGTCGCGCAGCGTCGCGCCGAGCACCGCGACGGACGACGCGCGTTCGAGATCCTCGCGCGGCAGGAAGCGCCCGAGCGCCATGCGGTAACCGCGGATGCCGAGGTAGTCCGCGCTGGTGCCGAGCACGAGCACTTCGCGCAGCCGTCCGCCGTACGCGATTTCGGAATTGCCGAGCGTCAGTGGGGTGATGCGCTGCACGTCGGGCGCGCGCAGCAGCGCCGCGGCGTCGCGCACCGTGAGATCGCGCGGCGTGCTCGTGAAAAGACTGCCGAGACCGACGCCGCCGGTTTCCGAGCGGCCGGGCAACACGATGATGAGGTTGCTGCCGAGCGCAGAGAACTCGTTGACGACGTAACGGCGTGCGCCGTCGCCGAGGGCCGTCAGCACCACGACCGCGGCGACGCCGATCGACATCGCGAGGACCATCAGCGCGGTGCGCAGCGGGTAGCCGGTGGCCGCGCGCGTCGCGAAGCGCAGAGTGTCGGCAGGCGTCATTCAGGGGGTTGAAGCGGCGTCCGCACGCAGGTCGGCGACGAGCGCGCCGTCTTCCATCATCAGCCGGCGCCGCGCCCGCCCGCCCATGACCGGGTCGTGGGTGACGACGATCAGCGTCACGCCCGACGCGTTCAGGCTCTCGAGCAGCGCGGTGACGTCCTGGCCGGTCGCGCGGTCGAGGTTGCCGGTCGGCTCGTCGGCGAGGATCATCGCCGGGCGCATGATCGTCGCGCGCGCGATCGCGACGCGCTGGCGCTGGCCGCCGGACAGTTCGTCGGGGCGATGGTCGGCGCGCGTATCGAGACCGAAGTTCTTCAGCGCTTCGGCGACGCGCGGCGCGCGCTCGGCAAGTGGCACGCCGGCGAGCATCAGCGGCAGCGCGATATTCTCGGCGGCGGTGAGCCGCGGCACGAGGTGGAAGCTCTGGAACACGAAGCCGATGCGGTTGCGGCGGACTTCGGCCTGCTCGTCGGCGGTGAGCGTCGTCACGTCGCGCCCTTCGAGCCGGTAGGTGCCGCCATTCGGCCGGTCGAGCAGGCCGAGCAGGTTCAGCAACGTGGACTTGCCGGAACCGGACGGCCCCATCACGGCGACGTATTCGCCGGCCTCGATCGCGACCGTCACGGCGTGCAGCGCATGCACTTCGCTGTCGCCGAGCTTGAATACGCGTTCGATGTCGGAGAGTTCGATCTGCGCCATGGGTGTTTCAGCGCGCGGCGCGTCCGTCGTTTTCCGGGTCGACCCGCGCGCCGGGCTTGACGCCCTCGCGTTCGAGCGAGCTGACGATGCGGTCCCCCGCGGCGAGGCCGTCGAGCACTTCCGTGTAGTCCCAGTTCGCCACCCCGGGCTTGATCTCGCGCGCTTCGAGCGTGCCGTCCGATTCCCGATAAAGCAGCACCTGGTTGCCTTCCTGCAGCGTCGCGGTCGGGATGCGCAGCACGTTCTCGCGCACGTCGAGCACGATCTCCGCGTCGGCGCTGTAGCCGACGAGCAGGCCGCGCGCTTCGTCGGGCCGGACGAATTCGACGTCGACATCCACCGTGCGCGCCTGCTTCTCGACCGCGGTGATGTAAGGGGCGATGCGCTTGACCTTCGCGTCGAACACTTTCCCTGGCAGCGCGTCGAGGGTCACGCGGGCGCGCTGGCCGGGGTGGATTTTCGGCGCGTCGATCTCGTCCATCGGCGCCTTGACGTACAGGCAGCTGTCGTCGATCAGGTCGATCGCGGGCGGCGTCGGCACGCCCGGCGGCGACGGGGTGGAATATTCGCCGAGCTCGCCGGTGATCTTCGCGACCGTGCCGGCAAACGGCGCGATCAGCACAGTGCGCTGCCGGTCGGTCGCGGTCGCGTCGATCTGCGCTTCTGCGGTGCGCGTGTCGGCGCGCGCGGTTTCGCAGGCCGCCCGGAGAGCCCGGGCTTCGGTGCGGGCCTGCTCCTCGCGCGAGGCCGAAATGAAATTGCGCTGAAAGAGTTCCGTTTGGCGGGCCGCTTCGCGTTCGGCATTGTCGGCCTGCGTGCAGGCTTCCTGCACGCGTTTGCGCGCTGTCTCGAGTTGCGCGCGGTTGACGGCGAGCCGGGCGTCCTGGTCGGCGTTCCACAGCCGCATCAGCACCTGCCCGGCTTCGACCCGGTCGCCTTCCTCGACGCCGAGAAAATCGATGCGCCCGCCGACGATCGTCGACAGCCGGGTGCGCTGGCACGCTTCGATCTCCCCGGCGCGCGTATTCGACAGCGTCGCCTCGACGACGCCATGCCCGACTTCGACGAGCAGCACCGGGACCGGTTTCGGGCGGGTGAACCACCAGACGGCGGTGGCGACGAGGGCAAGGACGAGAAGGGTGACGACAACCGCGCGGACGCGGCGAAGGAGGGGAGTCATCGGCTTTCAATCGGCATTTTTCGCCGATGATCCGCCGATGCCCGCGGCGGCGCAACCGCGATTCCGGCTGCCGCCGCCGGACGCGCCGGCGGTCGTGCGGAGCCGTTCCCGGATGGGCCGCTTATCCTTTGGTCTTGCTCCACGAGTCCTTCAGCGTCACGGTGCGGTTGAAGACCGGTGCTCCGGCGGTCGAATCGATGCGGTCGGCGACGAAGTAACCGTGGCGCTCGAACTGGAAATGGTCTTCCGGCCGGGCGTTCGCGAGCGCCGGTTCGAGCTGCGCGCGGATCGTCAGCTTCGACGTGTCGTTGAAGTCGTCGATGTAGCTGCGCTCGAAATCCTCCGGATCGCCTTCGCGCCGGTTGCCCGGGTAGGGATGGGCGAACAGCCGGTCGTAGAGCCGCACCTCGGCTTCGTACGCGTGCGCGACGGATACCCAGTGCAGGTTGCCCTTGACCTTCACCGAGTCGGCGCCCGGCGTGCCGGATTTCGTGTCCGGCAGATATTCGCACAGCACTGCGGTGACGTTGCCGTCGGCGTCTTTCTCGTAGCCGGAGCATTTGACGACGTAGCCGTAGCGCAGCCGCGCCATGTTGCCGGGGTAGAGGCGGTGGAAGCCTTTGGCCGGCGTTTCCATGAAGTCCTCGCGCTCGATCCACAGTTCGCCCGAGAACGGCATCGGCCGTTTGCCCAGTTCGGGCTTGAGCGGATGGTTCGGCGCTTCGCACTGCTCGCTGTGCCCTTCCGGGTAGTTCGTGATGACGAGCTTCAACGGATCGAGCACTGCGACGCGCCGCTCGGCGGCGTCGTTCAGGTCCTCGCGCATGCATTCCTCGAGCACGCTGACGTCGATCCACGTATCCGACTTCGTCACGCCGATGCGCTCGGCGAAGAGACGGAAGCCTGCTGCCGTGAAGCCGCGCCGGCGCGCGCCGACGAGCGTCGGCAGGCGCGGGTCGTCCCAGCCGTCGACATGGTGTTCATCGACGAGCTGGATCAGCTTGCGCTTCGAGAGCACGACGTAAGTCAGGTTAAGTCGCGCGAATTCAATCTGCTGCGGCAGCGGCCGCGGGAAGAAACCGCCGGTCGCGAGCGCGTCGAGCAGCCAGTCGTAGAACGGGCGCTGGTCCTCGAACTCGAGCGTGCACAGCGAATGCGTGATGCCTTCGATCGCGTCCTCGATCGGATGCGCGAAGGTGTACATCGGGTAGATGCACCAGGCGTCGCCGGTGCGGTGGTGAGTCGCGCGGCGAATGCGATAGATCGCCGGGTCGCGCAGGTTCAGATTCGGCGAGGTCATGTCGACTTTCGCGCGCAGGATGTGCTGCCCGTCGGTGAACTCGCCGGCGCGCATGCGGCGGAAGAGGTCGAGATTCTCGGCGACGCTGCGGTTGCGGTACGGGCTGTCGCGACCCGGCTCGGTCAATGTGCCCCGGTACGCGCGCATCTCCTCGGCCGACAGCGATTCGACGTAGGCACGGCCCGACGTGATCAGGTATTCGGCGCACGCGTACATGCGATCGAAATAGTCCGAGGCGAAATACAGGTGTTCGCCCCAGTCGAAGCCGAGCCAACGCACCGCTTCGATGATCGAATCGACGTATTCCTGCTCTTCCTTTTCGGGATTGGTGTCGTCGAAGCGCAGATGGCAGGCACCGCCGTAGCTCTGCGCGAGGCCAAAGTTCAGGCAGATCGACTTCGCGTGGCCGTAGTGCAGGTAGCCGTTCGGTTCGGGCGGAAAGCGCGTTTCGACGCGGCCGCCCCATTTCCCGCTCCGGTTGTCCTCGTCGATGAGGTTGCGGATGAAGTTGCTCGCAGGGGGCGCAATGGCGCCGGATTTCGGAGTGTCGGACACGGGGTGAAGCCTCGAAGAATGGGTGCAATGCCCGGAAGTCGGCGATTCTACCGCCGCACCCGGTTGAAATCGAATCGCCGCGGCGGATGGCGGGGCGTTGCGCCGCTCGCGTCCGGTAGAATGCCGGCGGTTTTGCACGCATAGGAATGTCATGGCTGGTGAGCCGGTCGACTTGGTCCCGATCTCCCCGAGGTCCGTTCACACGGGCGAAGAAGCGATCCGGGGCGGGAGCACCCGATGACGTTGCCGGTCACGGTGTCGGCGTTCCTCGCGGTCGGTGCCGGGGCGGCACTCGGCGCGTGGCTGCGCTGGGGACTCGGACTGCTGCTGAACCCGATATTCCTGACCATTCCGTTCGGCACGCTCGCGGCGAACCTGCTCGGCGGCTTGCTGATGGGGGCGTCGCTCGCATGGATCCATGCCGTTCCCGCAATGTCGCCCGTGCTGAAACTGCTGCTGACGACCGGTTTTCTCGGCGGGCTGACGACTTTTTCGACGTTCTCCGCCGAAGGCCTGCATCTCGTCCAGCGCGGCGAATGGGGCTGGCTCGCGTTGCACACGGCCGTTCACGTCGCAGGATCGCTGCTGATGGCGTGGATCGGTTACACGGCGTTCAATGCGTGGCGTGGCTGAACGCGGAACATCCTACTTTCGCAGCGCGCTCGCCAGCCATGCGCTGGCGCCCAGCCCCGCGGCGCGACCCGTCGCAAAGCAGCCGGTCAGCAGGTAGCCCCCGGTCGGCGCCTCCCAGTCGAGCATCTCGCCGCAGCAGAACACCCCCGGGAGCTTGCGGATCATCAGGCCTTCGTCGAGTTCCTCGAACACCACGCCGCCTGCCGTGCTGATCGCTTCGTCGAGGGGGCGGGGCGCGACCAGCCTGAGGGGCAGCGCATGGATCGCCGCGGCAAGCCGGACGGGCGACGCGAACGCGTCCGAGGCCAGGCACTCGCGCAGCAACCCGGCCTTGACGCCGGCAATCCCCACTTTGCTCTGCAGGTGGCTCGACATCGAACGCGCGCCGCGCGGTCGCGACAGCTCTTCAGTGAGCCGTTCGAGCGTGCGGCCCGGCGCGAGATCGATCGACAGTTCGACGGTGCCGTTGGCCGCGAGCGTGTCGCGCAGCGGCGCCGACAGCGCGTAGATCAGGCTGCCTTCCAGGCCGGTCGCCGACACCATGCATTCGCCCGCACGGTAATGCGTCTCGCCGTGCGCATCGGTGAAGCCGAGTACGACGGATTTGAGCGGCTGGCCGGCGAAACGCGCGCGGAAATGCTCGCTCCAGCCCGTGCCGCTCGCACCACGACTGGAACCCGGCGTGGCGACGTCGAAGCCGCAGTTCGCGGCTTTCAGCGCGGCGACCGTGACCTCGCGCCCGCTCAACCACGGCACCCAGGCGCCGTCCGAACCGAGTCTCGCCCAGCTCGCGCCGCCGAGCGCGAGCACGACCGCGTCGGCGTCGACGAGATGCTCGCCGGCAGGGGTCGCGAAGCGCAGTCCGTGCGTCGGCAGGGCGTCGCCGGCCTGCCAGCCCAGCCAGCGCTGGCGCACGTGAAATCGCACTTCCGCCTCGCGCAGCCGGCGCAGCCACGCGCGCAGCAGCGGCGCCGCTTTCATCCCGACCGGAAACACGCGCCCGGAACTGCCGACGAAAGTCTCGATGCCGAGCCCGTGTGCCCAATCGCGCAGCGCGGCTGCCCCGAACGTCGCGAGCAGCCGCTCGAATTCGTGCCTGCGTTCGCGATAACGCGCGGCGAATGCTTCGGGTGCTTCCGAGTGCGTCAGATTCAGGCCGCCGATGCCGGCGAGGAGAAATTTGCGCCCGAGCGAAGGCATCGCATCGAAGACGTCGACGGCGTGGCCGCGCGACGAAAGCATTTCGGCGGCCATCAGTCCCGCCGGCCCGCCCCCGATGACGGCGACCCTGCGTTTCCGGCCCGCGCTCATCGCGCGATTTCCCGCCATGCCGCGAGCTTCGCCGCATGCGGGATCGATGCGTTCGCCGGGCTCGTCGATGGCAGCCGCCGAATTTCGAATTCGAAGCGCCCTTCGAGCGCCGGCAGGACGTGGCGGCGGAAGCATTGTTCTGCCGTCGTGCCGTTGCAGAACACCCGATCGATCGACGGGTGCGTGGCGAAGAAGGTCGCGAAATCATTCACTTCGATCGAGTCGTTCTCGATGTTCGAATCGAGGCTGCCGTGCCGGCGGCACGCCCCGAGCACGTCCCACAGCGCGTAGCCGGCATCGGCCAGGCGACGCGTGCGCTCCGCATAAGGCAGCGCCGGATCGATGCCGAGCACTTCGCCGAGGATCGGCCAGAAGAGATTGCGGCGGTGCGCGTAATACTCGACCGCCGCCAGCGACGCGGCACCCGGCATGCTGCCGAGGATCAGGGTGTGGGCGCCGGGAGTGGCGACCGGCGGAAAGCCTTCGAGTCGGGACATGGGGAGCGGGAAGTGGGGGAGTGGGCCGGGCCGCACGCGAGGACATCGCGCAAGCGACGCAAGGTACCGAGCGATTCCATTGTCGGCAAGTCATGCGGCAACAGTCCTGCGGCGGCAGGGGTGGGGCCGGTGGATTTTCGCCGTTGTCTACAATGAAAACGAGGCGGGACTTTTCGCAGGGCCGGACGGTCCAATTGCAGTCTCGTCACGCGAACCGAGGAGGTCGACGATGAACACGCACAATCTTCCGAAAATGTTCTATTCGTACCGCGAGGGCTGGCAGGACCTGATCGAGACCCGCCCGAGCGTGAGGAAGCTTTTCACGACGTTCGTGCTGCCGATGTCGCTGATTCCTCCGGTGATGTTGCTGTATGCGTTGCTGGTCATGCCGGGAGGGGTGTTTCCGGAGCTGGTGCCGGCGATCACAGTGGGCGAAGCGATCGGCGTGGCTGTCGCGTTCTTCCTCGCCGAACTCGCGATGGTCGCGCTGATGGCGTCGATCATCCAGCAGATGGGTGACGTCGTCGATGCCACGCCGACCTACCAGGACGCGTTCCTGCTCGCGGCCGTCGCCCCGACGCCGCTGTGGATTTCGGCGCTCGCGCTGTTCGTCCCGATCACGTGGTTCAACGCACTCGTCGTCGCGATCGCGTGGGTTGCGTCGGCGGCGCTGATCTACCACGGCGTCTATCCGCTGTTCAGGCTCGCGGACAAGAGCAAGGCCCGGGTCATGGGCACTTTCGTGCTGATGGCCGGCATCATCGCGTGGATGGCATTGCTGGTCGTCCTGGCGCTCGCGATGAGCATGATCGTCGGCCTGCGCGGCTGATCCTGCTGCCCAAGGCGAGGGGCGGAAGACTTCGCTCCTCGTCCGAGGCGCCACACGCGCTCCGGTGGCCCTGCCGCGTTCTGGCATAATCCCGCCTCGCCACCGGAAAACCCGGCTTCGCCGCCTTGTCCGGAACGATTTTCCTTTTCCGGCGTCGGACGCGCTTCTTCTCCGACGACACCGATATTGAAAACCATAGACACGCTTTCCGCCCGTGCCGGCGAACGGCAATCCTTTGCCGACTGCCTGAGCGCCGATCGCCCGCGCCTGCAGCGCCTCGCCCGCGACCTCGGACGAGCACAGGGCGCCCGGCGGGAGCGCGCGCAGGCTGATCTCGAGGCGTTGCTGACGCGCTCGCGCGCAACTTTCGCCGAACGACAGGCGGCGCTGCCGCACCCCGACTTTCCGCCGGAGCTGCCGGTCACGCAGAAGCGCGGCGAGATCGCTGCGGCCATCGCCGCGCATCAGGTCGTCATCGTCAGTGGCGAAACCGGTTCGGGCAAGACGACCCAGCTGCCGAAAATCTGTCTCGCGCTGGGGCGCGGTGCGGCGGGGCTCATCGGTCACACGCAGCCACGGCGCCTCGCCGCGCGCGCGACCGCGGCGCGCATCGCCCAAGAGCTGAAATCCGAACTCGGCCAGGCGGTCGGCTACAAGATCCGTTTCACCGACCGCATTGGCGCGACGACTCACGTCAAACTGATGACCGACGGCATCCTGCTCGCCGAGACTCAGGGCGACCCGCTGCTGGCCGCGTACGACACGCTGATCATCGACGAGGCGCACGAACGCAGCCTCAACATCGACTTCCTGCTCGGTTACCTGAAGACGCTGCTGCCGCGCCGTCCCGACCTGAAAGTGATCGTGACGTCGGCGACGCTCGATGCGGAGCGCTTCGCGCGCCATTTCGGTGTTGCGGGAAAGCCGGTGCCGGTGATCGAGGTGTCGGGGCGCCTCTATCCGATCGAGATGTGTTATCGGCCGGTCGAGGACGACGAGCCATCGAGCGAAGAACGCCGCGGTGGGGGGCGGAAAGAGAAGGGACGCGACCTGTACGACGCGATCGTCGACGCGGTCGACGAGGCGCACCGCAGCGGCCCTGGCGACACGCTGGTGTTCCTGCCGGGCGAGCGCGAAATCCGCGAGGCCGCCGAGGCGTTGCGCAAGGCGCATCACGCCGGCAGCACCGAGATCCTGCCGCTCTTCGCGCGCCAGTCGGCGCAGGAGCAGGCGCGCGTGTTCTCCCCGGGCCGGGGGCGGCGCGTCGTGCTCGCGACGAACGTCGCCGAGACGTCGCTGACCGTTCCGGGCATCCGCTACGTCGTCGACACCGGTCTGGCGCGGGTCAAGCGCTACTCGCATCGCAACAAGGTCGAGCAGCTGCAGATCGAGAAGATCGCCCAGTCGGCGGCGAAGCAGCGCGCCGGGCGCTGCGGCCGCGTCATGGACGGGGTCTGCTTCCGGCTGTACGACGAGGCGGATTTCGACAAGCGCGCGGCGCACACCGACCCGGAGATCCTGCGCTCGTCGCTCGCCGGCGTGATCCTGCGCATGAAGTCGCTGCGCCTCGGCGAGGTCGAGGACTTCCCGTTCCTCGACGCTCCGCTGCCGCGCATGATCGCCGACGGCTACCAGCTGCTCACCGAGCTCGGAGCACTCGACGAAGAGGGCGACGCGCGGCAGCTCACATCGATCGGCCGCGAGCTCGCGAAGCTGCCGCTCGACCCGAAGATCAGCCGCATGATCCTCGCCGCGCGCGATCGCGGATGCTTGGCCGAAGTGCTCGTGATCGCCGCCGCGCTGTCGGTGCAGGATCCGCGCGAGCGTGCGCCGGAGAGTCCGGGTGCGGCCGACCAGGCGCATGCGAAGTTCCGCGGCGGCGAACAGGACCAGCGCTCGGAATTCCTGTGGTACTGGAACCTGTGGAAAGCCTGGGACGAAGTGCTGCGGCACGAATCCGGATCCAAGCAGAAAGCGTGGGCGAAGCGCCATCACCTGTCCTACATGCGGCTGCGCGAATGGCGCGACGTGCATAGCCAGCTGCTGACGCTGTGCGCCGAGCACGGCTGGAAGGAAAGCCAGCAGCCGGCGCAGTACGAACCGCTTCACAAGGCGCTGCTGACCGGCCTGCTCGGGCACGTCGGCAGCAAGATCGAGGACGCGAGCGGCCCGCAGGCGGGCAGCTATCTCGGCGCGCGCGGCATCCGTTTCTGGCCGCATCCCGGGTCGGCGCTGGCGAAGAAGGCCGGCAAGTGGATCGTCTGTGCCGAGCTCGTCGAGACCTCGAGGCTCTTCGGCCGTTGCCTCGCGAAGATCGAGCCGGAATGGCTCGAAGAAGTGGGCGCTCATCTCGTCAAGCGCCAGGTTTTCGAACCGCACTGGTCGAAGGCGTCGGGAGCGGTGCGCGCGTGGGAGCGCGGCACGCTGCACGGGCTCGTGCTCTACCCGCGGCGCGGAGTCGGCTACCGCGACATCGACCCCGAGCTGTGCCGCGAACTCTTCATCCGCGAAGGTCTCTTGCAGGGCGAAATCGCCGAAGGGCAGGCGCGCGGCATGGCTTTCCTGCAGCACAACCGGCGGCTCGTCGCCGAGATCGAACGGCTCGAACACAAGTCGCGGCGGCCGGACGTGCTCGTCGACGAAGAGCTGATCTTTGCCTTCTACGATGCAAAACTGGCGCCCGACGTCCTGGATGTCGCGAGCTTCGAGCGCTGGCGCAAGGCAGCCGAGCAAGCGGATCCGAAGCTGCTGTACGTGACGCGCGACCAGCTGATGCGCCACGACGCCGAAGGCATCACGACCGACCGCTTCCCGTCGACCTTGGACGTGCTCGGCCAGAAGCTGAAGCTGACCTATCTTCACCAGCCCGGCGAGCCCGACGACGGCGTGACGCTGACGGTGCCGCTCGCGATGCTGAACCAGGTGCCGGCGAATCGCTGCGAGTGGCTCGTGCCCGGCCTGCTCGGAGAAAAGGTGGCCGCGCTGCTGCGCACCGTGCCGCAGCGGCATCGGCACCGGCTGCAGCCCATTGCCGACAGCGCCGCGGCGTTCGTCGAGCAGTTCGAGACGGGCGAGTTCAATGTCGACGAAGGGTTGTTGCGCGCGCTGCAGCGCTTCGTCGAGGAGCGCGTGTCGCTGAAGCTGCCGATGGAGTCGTTCCGCGCGGAAAACCTCAATCCGCATTTCTTCATGAACTTCCGCGTCGTCGACGAGCATGGCCGCGTGCTCGGCCAGTCGCGCAACCTCGCGGAATTGCGCACGAGGCTGCGCGACCAGGTCGCCGAGCGCTTCCGCGCGGCGCGCATCGCGTTGCCGGAAAACGAAGCGGCGAAGCAGTCCGACGCTTTGCCTCGTGGGGCAACGCCTTCCCCGAGCCGCGTCGCGCGTGCAAAAACCGACGGCGGGGCGGGGCAGGCGGAGCGCCAGCCACCGTCATCTCCCGCCTCCCCGGCTATGGGAGGCTTCACGGCCTGGACTTTCGGCCCGCTGCCCGAACTGCTCGAAGTGAAAGTCGCCGGACGTGAGGTCATCGGCTACCCGGCGCTGCACGATGACGGCGACAGCGTTTCGCTGCGCCCTTACGACACGCCCGAGGAAGCGGCGAAAATCCATCGCAAGGGGCTCGCGCGGCTCTTCACGCTCGTGCTGAAGGACCAAGTCAGGGCGATCGAAAAGCTACCCGGCCTGCGCGACCTGGCGCTCGCGTTCATCCCGTTCGGCACCGAAGCCGAACTCAAGGCGCAACTGGTCGCCGCAACCCTCGCGCGCACCTGCCTGCTCGATCCGCTGCCGAGCGATGCCGCAAGCTTCGAGCGGCGCTGCGTAGAGGCCAAGCCTCGCGTCACGCTCGTCGCGCAGGAATTCATGCGCCTCACCGCCGCGTTGATCGCCGAACATGCGGCACTGCAGAAACGGCTCATCGGGCTGCGCGCGTTCCCCGAGGTCGCCGCCGATATCCAGTCGCAGGTCCGCGAACTGCTGCCGAAGAACTTTCTGCTCGCATTCCCGTGGAGTCGTCTGGCGGAATTTTCCCGCTACCTGAAAGCGGCCGGCGTGCGGCTCGACAAGCTGCGCAACGATCCGGCGCGCGACGCCCGGCTCGCCGCCGACTGGCGTTCGCTCGTGCAGCCGTTCGAGCGCGAGCTGCTCGCGAAACGCAAGGCGGGCGTCACCGATCCGGCGCTCGAGGAATTCCGCTGGCTGCTCGAAGAGTTGCGCGTCGGGCTGTTCGCCCAGGAACTGAAGACGCCGATGCCGATGTCGGTCAAGCGGCTGCAGAAGATCTGGGACGCGCGACCGCGTTGAGGACGGGGCGAGCTCGGAGCGTGTTGCCTTTTGATTCCCTGCGCCTTTCCTGCTATCCTGCCGGGCTTTCCCTTGCTCCACCGGTCCGCATGCCGGGGAGCTGACATCAAACCGCAAGGAGTCTGCATGCGACATTATGAAGTTGTATTCATCGTCCACCCGGACCAGTCGGAACAGGTCCCGGCGATGATCGAGCGCTACAAGGCGATCGTCACCGCGCGCAATGGCCAGATCCATCGCCTCGAAGACTGGGGCCGCCGCCAGATGGCCTACCCGATCCAGAAGGTGCACAAGGCCCATTACGTGCTCATGAACATCGAGTGCGACGGCGAAGCCCTCGGCGAACTCGAGCATGCGTTCAAGTTCAACGACGCCGTGCTGCGTCACCTGGTCGTCAAGACGAAGGCCGCCGTGACCACGCCGTCGCCGATGATGAAGGAAGAGAAGTCGCGTTCGCTGACCGCCGCACCGGCCACCGACGAAGCGAAGCCGGCCGAGGCGGAATCCGCCTGAGGTGGCTGAGCCCGGGGCGAACGAACTGCGCCTCGATGCACGGATAGCCGAGCTGCTGCCGCTGCGTCGAACCCCGGCAGGAGTGCCGATCGCCGCTTGCGGCCTCGCGCACGAATCGAAACAGGACGAGGGCGGCATCGCCCGCGACGTTTCGGTGGAACTGCAGGCGGTCGCGGTCGGCGAGTTGGCCAGCGTGCTGGCCGGCGCTTCTCCCGGCATGAGGATACGGGCCACCGGTTTTCTCGCGGCGAAGAGTCTTCGCAGCCGGACGCCGGTGCTGCACCTGAGCAAGATCGAATTTCTGGAAGGAAACGAAAATGGCTTTCAAGCCCAAGTCGAAGTTCAAGAAAAAGGATGATCGCGGCAACCGCGGTCTGTTCAAGCGTCGCAAGTTCTGCCGCTTCACCGCGGAGAAGATCGAGGAAGTCGACTACAAGGATGTCGATATCCTGAAGGACTTCGTCACCGAAAACAGCAAGATCATGCCGGCCCGCATCACCGGCACGAAGGCCGGCTACCAGCGTCAGCTGTCGACCGCGATCAAGCGCGCACGCTTCCTCGCGCTGCTGCCCTACACCGATCTGCACAAGTAAGAGGAGAGATCGGACATGCAAATCATTCTGCTCGAAAAAGTTGCCAACCTAGGCGTGCTCGGCGACGTCGTCAAGGTCAAGGACGGCTACGCGCGCAACTACCTGATCCCGCAAGGCAAGGCCAAGCGCGCGACCCAATCCAACATGGCCCAGTTCGAGGCCCTGCGTGCCGAACTCGAGCGCGCTCACGCCGAGAAGCTCGCAGAGGCCCAGGCGATCGCCACCAAGCTCGAAGGCCTGATGGTGCAGATCACCCGCAAGGCCGGCATGGACGGACGCCTGTTCGGTTCGGTCAGCAACATCGACATCGTCGACGCGCTTGAAACGCAGGGCTTCAAGATCGAGCGCAGCGCCGTGCGCATGCCGGAAGGTCCGATCAAGCAGGTCGGTGATTCCCAGATCGATGTCGCACTGCACTCTGATATCGTTGTGCCGATCACCGTTTCGGTGCTGGGCGAACAGCAGTAAGCTGCGCCAGGAAGTCTGATCCTGAAGGGGCTGCTTCGGCAGCCCCTTTGCTTTTTTCAGCGTCGTCTTTTCAGCCCCGTTCCCGCTTCGCTAGAATTTTTCCCCTTTTCGCAAGGACCCGTGCCCCGATGGCCACTTCAAAGCGACGCTTTTCCGATAGCTCGAGCGATCCGCAGATTTCCGCAATCAAGCTCCCGCCGCATTCGCTCGAGGCCGAACAGTCGCTGATCGGCGGCATTCTGCTCGATAACGCCGCATGGGAGCGAATTGCGGATCTCGTCAATGAGGTGGATTTCTACCGGGACGATCATCGCCGCATCTACCGGCACATCTCCAGATTGATCGATCTGGGGAAACCCGCGGACGTCGTGACGGTCTTCGAGTCGCTCGAAAAGAACGGCGAGACCGAGCAGGCGGGCGGACTCGCATACTTGGCAGAAGTCGCGAACAACACCCCGTCTGCGGCAAATATCCGCCGCTACGCGGAAATCGTTCGCGAGCGGGCGATCCTGCGCAAGATGGTCGCCGTGGGTGATGAGATTGCCGCCAGCGCATTGAGCGCGTCCGGCAAGGACGCGAAGACGCTGCTCGACGAGGCCGAGGCCAAGGTTTTCGAGATCGCCGAGGCCGGCGCGCGACACGCAAGCGGTTTCGTGTCGATCCAGCCGATCCTGAAGCAGGTCGTTGACCGCGTCCAGGAATTGTACGACCGCGACAACCCGCTCGAGGTGACCGGAGTGCCTACCGGCCTCATCGACCTCGACGAGAAGACTTCGGGTCTGCAGCCGTCGGACATGATCATCGTGGCGGGCCGACCCGCGATGGGCAAGACAACTTTCGCGCTGAACGTCGCCGAGCATGTCGCTGTCGATTGTCGTCTGCCGGTAGCGATTTTCTCGATGGAAATGCCCGGTACGCAGCTCGCCACACGTTTCATCTCGTCGGTGGGGCGAATCGACCAGCAGAAGATCCGTACCGGTCGTCTCGGCGACGAGGATTGGCAGCGACTCACGGCGGCGATGGGCAAGCTCTACGACGCCCCGTTGTTCATCGATGAGACGCCGGGCCTCAACCCGATCGATCTTCGCGCGCGGGCGCGTCGCCTGTCGCGCCAGTGCGGCAAGCTCGGCCTGATCGTCATCGACTACATCCAGCTGATGACCGGCACGAAGGACACCGACAATCGCGCCTCCGAGCTCTCCGAAATTTCGCGTTCGATAAAGTCGCTGGCGAAGGAACTGCACGTGCCGATCATCGCGCTGTCGCAACTAAACCGCAGCCTGGAGCAGCGCCCGAACAAGCGCCCGGTGATGTCCGACCTGCGTGAATCGGGCGCTATCGAGCAAGATGCCGACATCATTATGTTCATCTATCGCGACGAGGTCTACAACCCGGACTCCCCGGACAAGGGCTCGGCCGAGCTGATCATCGGCAAGCATCGCAACGGGCCGACCGGCACGGTGCGCATGACGTTCATCGGCGAGTGCACGCGCTTCGAGAATTACGCGGGAGGCATGGCTGGGTATTGATCGGCTGTTTTCGATTCGCTTCCGGGAGGGGGTTGACTGTCTATCGGAAGTGTCTATAATTCGCCCTCTTCGCGGCACCGAGCGGTTTTGGCAGTACGGTGCGAGGCGCGGTGGCGATGGAGAGAGCTTCCCCGGTGGTCAGGAAAAGGTCCGGTGGGGGTTGACGGCAGCGGCGAAGTCGATCAGAATCTCTTTCTCGCTGCAACGGCAGCAGTTCTTTAAAAAGTTGAACAACCGATAAGTGTGGGTACTGGGTTGCTGCGGTGGTCGAACTGCCTTCGGGTGGATTCGGCAATTGCAAAGATTGAGTGCTCGCAAGTCAGAGATGATTTTGAGTACTTTGTTGGATTGAACTTAAGAGTTTGATCCTGGCTCAGATTGAACGCTGGCGGCATGCTTTACACATGCAAGTCGAACGGCAGCGGGGGCTTCGGCCTGCCGGCGAGTGGCGAACGGGTGAGTAATGCATCGGAACGTACCCAGTCGTGGGGGATAACTACGCGAAAGCGTAGCTAATACCGCATACGCCCTGAGGGGGAAAGCGGGGGACCTTCGGGCCTCGCGCGATTGGAGCGGCTGATGTCGGATTAGCTAGTTGGTGGGGTAAAGGCCTACCAAGGCGACGATCCGTAGCTGGTCTGAGAGGATGATCAGCCACACTGGGACTGAGACACGGCCCAGACTCCTACGGGAGGCAGCAGTGGGGAATTTTGGACAATGGGCGCAAGCCTGATCCAGCCATGCCGCGTGAGTGAAGAAGGCCTTCGGGTTGTAAAGCTCTTTCAGACGGAAAGAAATCGGGCGGGTGAATATCCCGCCTGGATGACGGTACTGTCAGAAGAAGCACCGGCTAACTACGTGCCAGCAGCCGCGGTAATACGTAGGGTGCGAGCGTTAATCGGAATTA
Source organism: Aromatoleum buckelii (assembly GCF_012910785.2). Classification (GTDB taxonomy): domain Bacteria; phylum Pseudomonadota; class Gammaproteobacteria; order Burkholderiales; family Rhodocyclaceae; genus Aromatoleum; species Aromatoleum buckelii. The sequence continues at coordinate 882,079 of NZ_WTVH02000008.1, forward strand.
CTGGGCGTAAAGCGTGCGCAGGCGGTTGTGTAAGACAGGTGTGAAATCCCCGGGCTTAACCTGGGAACTGCGCTTGTGACTGCACGGCTAGAGTACGGCAGAGGGGGGTGGAATTCCACGTGTAGCAGTGAAATGCGTAGATATGTGGAGGAACACCGATGGCGAAGGCAGCCCCCTGGGCCGATACTGACGCTCATGCACGAAAGCGTGGGGAGCAAACAGGATTAGATACCCTGGTAGTCCACGCCCTAAACGATGTCGACTAGTTGTTCGGGAAGGTAACTTCCTGAGTAACGCAGCTAACGCGTGAAGTCGACCGCCTGGGGAGTACGGCCGCAAGGTTAAAACTCAAAGGAATTGACGGGGACCCGCACAAGCGGTGGATGATGTGGATTAATTCGATGCAACGCGAAAAACCTTACCTACCCTTGACATGCCTGGAATCCTGCAGAGATGCGGGAGTGCCTTCGGGAGCCAGGACACAGGTGCTGCATGGCTGTCGTCAGCTCGTGTCGTGAGATGTTGGGTTAAGTCCCGCAACGAGCGCAACCCTTGTCGCTAATTGCCATCATTAGGTTGGGCACTTTAGCGAGACTGCCGGTGACAAACCGGAGGAAGGTGGGGATGACGTCAAGTCCTCATGGCCCTTATGGGTAGGGCTTCACACGTCATACAATGGTCGGTACAGAGGGTTGCCAAGCCGCGAGGTGGAGCCAATCCCACAAAGCCGATCGTAGTCCGGATCGTAGTCTGCAACTCGACTACGTGAAGTCGGAATCGCTAGTAATCGCAGATCAGCATGCTGCGGTGAATACGTTCCCGGGTCTTGTACACACCGCCCGTCACACCATGGGAGTGGGTTTCACCAGAAGTAGGTAGCTTAACCTTTCGGGGAGGGCGCTTACCACGGTGAGATTCATGACTGGGGTGAAGTCGTAACAAGGTAGCCGTATCGGAAGGTGCGGCTGGATCACCTCCTTTCAAGAGATGACGCCGCGGCGGCGCAGTATCCACAACTTATCGGTTGTTCAGGCAACGAGAGCCTCGAAGGCATGAGGGTCTGTAGCTCAGCTGGTTAGAGCACCGTCTTGATAAGGCGGGGGTCGTTGGTTCGAACCCAACCAGACCCACCACACGATCAAGCGGGGGGATTAGCTCAGCTGGGAGAGCACCTGCTTTGCAAGCAGGGGGTCGACGGTTCGATCCCGTCATCCTCCACCAGCGTTCGGGGGTGGGCAGAAGCAGGCGTCGAAGGGCTAAGCGGTGCGGATCGTCGGGTCCGCAGCGCTTAGGCCTTGGCAGGTTTTTGAGGTCGCGTTCTTTAACAAAGTGGAAGAAGTAAAGTGTGCGACAGTGGGCCGCAAGGCGCACTGTTGCATGGGTTGGTGTGATTGCATTTTTGCATTCATCTGCGCTTTGAACCAGCGGCAGGTGAGTGCGCGCACAAGCGTGAGTTCGTCTATGGCGGTGGGTGCCCTGGCAACACAGGGTCCATGGTTATAGGATCAAGCGACTAAGTGCATGTGGTGGATGCCTTGGCGATCACAGGCGATGAAGGACGTGCAAGCCTGCGAAAAGCGGGGGGGAGCTGGCAATGGAGCTTTGATCCCCCGATGTCCGAATGGGGAAACCCACTCCTTTTGGAGTATCCCGCGCTGAATACATAGGCGTGTGGAGGCGAACGCGGCGAACTGAAACATCTAAGTAGCCGCAGGAACAGAAATCAACCGAGATTCCCCAAGTAGTGGCGAGCGAACGGGGAGGAGCCTGCACGACTAAACCATCTACTTAGCAAAACGGTCTGGAAAGTCCGACGATACAGGGTGATAGTCCCGTATGCGAAAAGTAGGTGGCGGGTCTGAGCGTGCGACAAGTAGGGCGGGACACGAGAAATCCTGTCTGAAGATGGGGGGACCATCCTCCAAGGCTAAATACTCGTGATCGACCGATAGTGAACCAGTACCGTGAGGGAAAGGCGAAAAGAACCCCGGGAGGGGAGTGAAATAGATCCTGAAACCGCATGCATACAAACAGTGGGAGCCTCCTTCGTGGGGTGACTGCGTACCTTTTGTATAATGGGTCAGCGACTTACGTTCAGTAGCGAGCTTAACCGAATAGGGGAGGCGTAGGGAAACCGAGTCTGACAAGGGCGATTGAGTTGCTGGGCGTAGACCCGAAACCGGATGATCTATCCATGGCCAGGATGAAGGTGCGGTAACACGCACTGGAGGTCCGAACCCACTAATGTTGAAAAATTAGGGGATGAGCTGTGGATAGGGGTGAAAGGCTAAACAAATCCGGAAATAGCTGGTTCTCCCCGAAAACTATTTAGGTAGTGCGTCGTACGGACACTTGCGGGGGTAGAGCACTGTAATCGTTGGGGGGGTCACTGCGATCTACCCCGCGATAGCAAACTCCGAATACCGCAAAGTGATATACGGCAGACAGTCCTGGGGTGCTAACGTCCTGGGACAAGAGGGAAACAACCCAGACCGCCAGCTAAGGTCCCAAATACATGGCTAAGTGGGAAACGAAGTGGGAAGGCCCAGACAGCTAGGAGGTTGGCTTAGAAGCAGCCATCCTTTAAAGAAAGCGTAATAGCTCACTAGTCGAGTCGTCCTGCGCGGAAGATGTAACGGGGCTCAAGCCATGAACCGAAGCTGCGGATCTCGCAAGAGATGGTAGGGGAGCGTTCCGTAAGCCTGCGAAGGTGTCTCGAGAGGGATGCTGGAGGTATCGGAAGTGCGAATGCTGACATGAGTAGCGATAAAGGGTGTGAAAAGCACCCTCGCCGAAAGCCCAAGGTTTCCTGCGCAACGTTCATCGGCGCAGGGTGAGTCGGCCCCTAAGGCGAGGCAGAAATGCGTAGTCGATGGGAAACGGGTCAATATTCCCGTACCGGTCCTAGATGCGATGGGGGGACGGAGAAGGTTAGGCCAGCCGGGTGTTGGACGTCCCGGTTTAAGCGTGTAGGCGTGCCCCGTAGGCAAATCCGCGGGGCTGAGCTGAGGCGTGATGACGAGGGCTCTTTGAGCCCGAAGTGGTTGATACCATGCTTCCAGGAAAAGCCTCTAAGCTTCAGTCTAGGATCGACCGTACCGCAAACCGACACAGGTGGGCAGGTAGAAAATACCAAGGCGCTTGAGAGAACTCAGGAGAAGGAACTCGGCAAATTGATACCGTAACTTCGGGAGAAGGTATGCCCCGTTAGCTTGTAGGAGTACATCCGAAGGGCGAAGGGGCCGCAGAGAATCGGTGGCTGCGACTGTTTATTAAAAACACAGCACTGTGCAAACACGAAAGTGGACGTATACGGTGTGACGCCTGCCCGGTGCCGGAAGGTTAAGTGATGGGGTGCAAGCTCTTGATCGAAGCCCCGGTAAACGGCGGCCGTAACTATAACGGTCCTAAGGTAGCGAAATTCCTTGTCGGGTAAGTTCCGACCTGCACGAATGGCGTAACGATGGCCACACTGTCTCCTCCTGAGACTCAGCGAAGTTGAAATGTTTGTGAAGATGCAATCTCCCCGCGGCAAGACGGAAAGACCCCATGAACCTTTACTGTAGCTTTGCATTGGACTTTGACGGGACTTGTGTAGGATAGGTGGGAGGCTGTGAAGCGGGAACGCCAGTTTCCGTGGAGCCAACCTTGAAATACCACCCTGGTGTCGTTGAGGTTCTAACCTTGGCCCGTGAATCCGGGTCGGGGACCGTGCATGGCAGGCAGTTTGACTGGGGCGGTCTCCTCCCAAAAGGTAACGGAGGAGTACGAAGGTCGCCTAGACACGGTCGGACATCGTGTTGATAGTGCAATGGCAAAAGGCGGCTTGACTGCGAGACCGACAAGTCGAGCAGGTGCGAAAGCAGGTCATAGTGATCCGGTGGTTCTGTATGGAAGGGCCATCGCTCAACGGATAAAAGGTACTCTGGGGATAACAGGCTGATTCCGCCCAAGAGTTCACATCGACGGCGGAGTTTGGCACCTCGATGTCGGCTCATCACATCCTGGGGCTGTAGCCGGTCCCAAGGGTATGGCTGTTCGCCATTTAAAGTGGTACGTGAGCTGGGTTTAAAACGTCGTGAGACAGTTTGGTCCCTATCTGCCGTGGGCGCTGGAAGTTTGAGAGGACCTGCTCCTAGTACGAGAGGACCGGAGTGGACGCACCCCTGGTGTACCGGTTGTGACGCCAGTCGCATCGCCGGGTAGCTAAGTGCGGAAGAGATAACCGCTGAAAGCATCTAAGCGGGAAACTCGCCTCAAGATGAGACTTCCCCGGGGCCTCGAGCCCCCTGAAGGGTCGTTGAAGACCACAACGTTGATAGGTCGGGTGTGGAAGCGCAGCAATGCGTTGAGCTAACCGATACTAATTGCCCGTGAGGCTTGATCCTATAACCCTGGATCCAACACCGCGACAACTCACCGAAAAACGCATCACACCCCCACACACACTTTGCTTCCCCACTTTGTTACCCTTTACAGTCTGACGACCATAGCCTCCTGGCCCCACCCCTTCCCATCCCGAACAGGACCGTGAAACAGGAGCGCGCCGATGATAGTGCCCACTGCGGGTGCGAAAGTAGGTCATCGTCAGACTACCCCTTGCACCGAAAAGCCGCTTCCCCCTCCACGGGAAAGCGGCTTTTTGCTGCCTATTCGCCGCAGAAAAGAGCTTGCGCCGCGCCGGCGACGCGTCTGCGCCCGCTACCCGGCGAGGACGTCGCGTTGCGCTGCGCGCCCCCCGCCCCCGGCGTGACTTGCCGAGCGCGTTGCGGCAGAATCACGTTCTTTCCGAAAAGCCGGGATTCATGGATTTCGACCTTATCATTGTCGGAGGAGGGCTTGCGGGAGCGAGCCTGGCTGTTGCGCTGCGCGCGAGCCGCTTGCGGATCGCTGTAGTCGAGACGCATCTTCCGGCCGATGTTCCGGGCTGGGATTCGCGGATCTATGCGCTCAGTCCGGAGAACGCGGATTTCCTTCGGGAAATCGGGGCATGGCAGCATCTCGATGCTTCGCGCATCAATCCGGTACATACGATGTCGATTCGAGGCGACGCAGGTGGCAGCCTCGAATTTTCGGCATATGAAAGCGGGCTGCGGGAACTCGCGTGGATCGTCGAATCGGGGCGCCTCCACCGCGAGTTGTGGGAGACGATGCGCCGACAGCACAATGTGACGCTGCTCTGCGGCATCTCGCCAGTCACCCTTTCGCAGGACGCCGCTTCTGTCACCGTCGGACTCTCCGACGGTAGACAGGCCCATGCACGCCTCCTGGTCGGCGCGGACGGAGTCAATTCGTGGGTTCGTCAGCAAGCAGGCATTGCAGCGGCTTTCACGCCGTATGATGAGGTCGGTGTCGTTGCGAATTTCCGTTGCGAGCGCGGACATCGCAACGTTGCGTACCAATGGTTCCGGCCGGATGGAATTCTCGCCTTGCTCCCGTTGCCCGGACAAATGGTGTCGATGGTCTGGTCCGCTCCTGCCCGGTCCGCACAGGAACTGCTCGCGCTCGATGCCGACTCGTTGTGCCGCCGCATGGCCGATGCGACGAGTGGCGAGTTGGGGGGGCTGGAGCTCGAAACTTCCGCTGCCGGATTTCCGCTTCGCCTGATGCGGGTCGATATGACGGTAAAACCGAGGATCGCTGTCATCGGCGACGCCGCACATGCGATTCATCCGCTTTCGGGACACGGCATCAATCTGGGATTCAAGGACGCCCGGCAGCTCGCGAATCTGCTGAACGGGCTGCCGTCGTGGCGGGACCCAGGCGAAATCTCCGTCCTTCGCTCGTACGCACGTCAACGGGCCGAAGAGCCGTTTCTGCTTCAATACACCACTCATGCGTTGAATCGCCTGTTCGGCACAGCGAACCCGGTACTGTCGGTGCTACGCAACGTGGGAATGAACCTCACCGACCGGCTGCCGGTCGTACGACACGCGCTGGTGCGGTATGCCGCCGGCGGACGATTCTGATTTCTGGAGATACCGATGTTTGAACGCGCACTTCGTCCGGTCCTGGTGACCGCTTTTGTTGGCATGGCGTCGCTGGGTCTTGCCCACGCCGACGAAGGGAGCGTGCGCAAGGCCGTGGAGGAATTTGTCGGCTCCCCGGTCGTCGAGTCGGTCGCCAGGATTCCGTACGGCGGGCTCTACGAAGTCGTGCTGAAGAGCGGGGAAATCGTTTACACGGACGAAAAAATGAGCTTCCTGATCGACGGCAGGGTGATCGACACCCGGACGCGACGCGATATCACTCAGGCACGCATGGCGCAGCTTTCGGCGATCGACTTCGGCACCCTTCCGTTGGACCAGGCGATCAAGCAGGTAAGGGGAAACGGCAAGCGGGTCATCGTCTCGTTCGAAGATCCGAATTGTGCGTACTGCAAGCGTCTCGGCAAGGAACTGGCGCAATTGAAGGACGTCACCGTCTATACCTTCCTGTATCCGATCCTGAGTCCGGATTCGACCGAGAAGTCACGCAATATCTGGTGCGCCGAGGACCGGGCGAAGGCGTGGAGCGACTGGATCCTGAATGCGAAAGTGCCGGCGTCGGCGAGTTGCGAAAGTTCGGTTGTCGAGCGCAACGTCACGCTCGGGCAGAAGCTCAAGATCAATGGAACGCCGACGATGTTCCTTGCCGACGGCCGGCGGCTGGGCGGCTATCTCCCGGCGGCAGAGCTGGAGCAGGCGCTGCTGGAAGCAGGGAAGAAGTAGGCGCAGAACGCCCCCACAGGGCGGGCTGGATCTGCGGCCCTGCCGTGCGCGGTTCAGGGCCGGGAGCTTCGGGGGAGCAGCACCCACAATTGTCCTTGCTGGCGCATCCGGCCGGCCTGCACTCCCGCCTCCGGTCCGAATCCCCAGAAAAAATCCGCGCGCACGGCTCCCTTGATCGCTCCGCCAGTGTCCTGGGCCACCATCAGTCGCTGCAGCGGGCGGTTCGATAACGGCCAGGTCGTCGAAAGGTACACCGGCGCGCCGAGCGGGACGGTGCGCGGATCGACGGCAACACTGCGCTCATCGGTCAGCGGAACCCCTAGCGCGCCGATCGGTCCTCCCCCGCGGGCCGGCAGCTCGCGGAAGAAGACGTAGCTCGGGTTGGTGTTCAGCATTTCGGACAGGCGTTGCGGGTTTGCCCGCGCCCAGTTCTTGATGCCTTCCATCGAGGCCTTCTCGATCGGCAACTCACCCTGGGCGACGAGCCAGCGTCCGATCGACTGGTACGGATGACCGTTTTGGTCGGCATAGCCGATGCGCACTTTCGTCCCGTCGGGCAGTTCCACCCGTCCGGATCCTTGTACCTGCAGGAAAAACAGGTCGATCGGATCGGCTGCCCAGAGCAGAGCCGGGGCGGGCGCGCGATCCTGCATGCGCTCGATATCGGCTCGGGTCCAGTACGGGACGACTTTGTTGCCGACAATTCGCCCGCGCAGGCGAAGACTCTTCAGGTCCGGATACAGGTCACCGAAGTCGACCGTCAGCATGTCGGGCGGAACGCCGTGGATCGGCCACGGATAACGTTCGGAACGCGTACGGCTGCCGCGGATCAGGGGTTCGTAATAGCCGGTGATGAGGCCCTCTCTCGTTCCGTCGGGATTGACGATCGCCCATGGCTCGAGGTGGGCTTCGAGGAAGCGGCGAACCAACGCGGCAGCGGGAGCGTCGCCGAGCGCCCGTGCTGCCTCGCACGTCGCCTGCCACCGCGGCTGCCGCGCGATCGCGTTGCACGACTCGCGCAACGCGGGCCACGCACGGGCGTGGTCGTCTTCGCCCCAGCCGGGGAGCTCGCTCCAGTCGATCCGCTGCAGAGGCTCGGCCGGAGCGGGCG
>NZ_WTVH02000007.1 GCF_012910785.2 Aromatoleum buckelii
GTGGCGGACCGGGCGGATACGTCGCAGCGATCCGCGCTGCACAACTGGGCTTCAAGACCGCGTGCGCGGAGTCCAACCCGTATGCTGACCCGAAAGGCGAGCCGCGCCTCGGTGGCACGTGCCTGAACGTCGGCTGCATCCCGTCGAAAGCGCTGCTGCACACCTCGCACTTGTTCGAGGAAGCCGAGCACGCGTTTCCGACCCAGGGCATCAGGCTCGAGGGCAAGGTGAGCATCGACGTGCCGGTGATGATCGGTCGCAAGAACAAGGTCGTCGACCAGCTCACCAGCGGCATCAAAGGCCTGTTCAAGAAGAACAAGGTCACTTTCCTCGCCGGACACGGCAGCTTCGAAGGCAACGGGCCGGCAGGGTATGTCGTCAGGGTCGGCGCGGAAACCGTCGAAGCCAAGCACGTCGTCATCGCGACCGGCTCGAAGCCGCGTCACCTGCCGGGCATTCCGGTCGACAACAGGATCGTCTGTGACAACGTCGGCGCGCTGGACTTCGATTCGGTGCCGAAGAAGCTCGGCGTGATCGGCGCGGGCGTCATCGGCCTCGAGATGGGCTCGGTGTGGCGCCGCCTCGGCGCGGAAGTGACGGTCCTTGAAGCGCTGCCGGACTTCATGCCTTTCGCCGACATGGACGTCGCGAAGGAGGCGCTGAAAGTCTTCACGAAGCAGGGGCTGGACATCCGGACGGGCGTGACGATCGGCGAGACCAAGGTTGGCGCGGACGGCGTGTCGCTTGCCTACACCGGCAAGGACGGCAAGGAAGCGACGCTCGAATGCGACCGACTGATCGTCTCGGTCGGTCGCGTTCCGAACACCGACGGTCTGAACGCGAGCACGGTCGGGCTGGACGTCAGTGATCGTGGCCAGATCGTCGTCGACGGGCACTGCCGCACGAACCTGCCGAATGTCTACGCGGTCGGTGACGTCGTGCGCGGCCCGATGCTTGCACACAAGGCGATGGAAGAGGCGGTGATGGTCGCCGAGATCATCGCCGGGCAGGCCGGTCACGCGAATCTCGACACCGTCCCCGGCGTCATCTACACGTCGCCCGAGATCGCCTGGGTCGGCAAGAGCGAGCAGCAGCTCAAAGCCGAAGGCGTTGCCTACCGCGCCGGAAAGATCCCGTTCATGGCGAACGGGCGCGCGTTGGGTTCCGGCGACCCGACCGGCTTCGTCAAGATGCTCGCCGACGCCAACACCGACCGCATCCTCGGCGTGCACATCATCGGCGCCAATGCGTCGGAGCTGATCTCCGAGGCGGTCGTCGCGATGGAGTTCGGCGGCGCTGCGGAAGACCTGGCGCGCATCTGCCACGCTCACCCGACGCTGTCGGAAGTCGTGCATGAAGCGGCGCTGGCGGTAGACAAGCGGCCGTTGCATTTCTGATCGTCGGCCTGCCGCAAGACAGGGGTGGCGCGGGAATATCCTGGCCACCCCTGATTTCGTTTCGGAACCTCGCCTTTTCAGTGCCTCCATGCCCCATCGTGTTCTCAAAGTCGCCCAGCACGGAATGCTCGATGCCTACGAGGCGCAGCTCAAGGTCCGCGGCTACAAGTCCGACCCCGAGCAGCGCGCCGCGGTGCAGCGCCTGCAGCAGCTCTATACCGACCTGATCGGGTTCAAGGCCGCACGTCGGGGGACGTTGCGCAAGCTCCTCGCCCGGCCGCGGTTGCCACGCAGCGTCTATTTCTGGGGCGGTGTCGGGCGCGGCAAGAGCTTCCTGATGGACTGTTTTTTCGACGCGGTGCCGTACCAGCGCAAGCGCCGCGTGCATTTCCACGCGTTCATGCAGGAAGTGCAGAACGACCTGAAGAACTTCAACGATGCGCCCGATCCGCTGCAGCGCGTCGCCGACCGCATCGCGCGCCAGACGCGGCTGCTGTGCTTCGACGAGTTTCACGTCTCCGACATCGCCGACGCGATGATCCTCGGGCGCCTCCTCGACGCGCTGTTCGCGCGCGGCGTGATCTTCGTCATGACCTCGAACTATCCGCCCGAAGGCCTCTACCCGAACGGGCTGCAGCGCATCAATTTCCTGCCGGCGATCGAGATGATCAAGCGCCGCTTCGACGTCATCGAGGTGGACCATGGCACCGATTACCGCTTGCGCACGCTGGAGAAGATCGAGATTTACCTCGTGCCCGACGACGACGCAGCCGAGCGCAAGATGCGCGAGGATTTCCGCCGCCTGGCCGCGAGCGACGGCGAAACCGGCGCGATCGACCTGCTCGGCCGCCAGCTGCCGGTGGTGCGCCGCGCCCCCGGCGTCATCTGGTTCGACTTCACGACGCTGTGCGGGGGGCCGCGGTCGCAGAACGACTATCTCGAAATCGCCCGCGAGCACCACACCCTGCTGCTCTCCGGCGTGCCGCGCATGAGCGCCGGGAATGCGTCCGAAGCACGGCGCTTCACGTGGCTCGTCGACGTCCTCTACGATCACCGGGTCAAGCTCGTAATGAGCGCCGAAGTCGAGGCGCCCGAGCTGTACACCACCGGCCACAACGCGCACGAATTCGTCCGCACCGTCAGCCGCCTGATGGAAATGCGTAGCCGCGATTACCTTGCCGAGGCCCATCGAACGGAGTGACGTGGACAAACGCGCCCGTCTTTCGCCAGCTTCGAGCGCGCACAATCTGCGGGCGGCTGCTAACATGAGCTGATCATCCGACCCCTTGCGAGTGACATGGACCAGCAAGCCATTACCGCCGCCTACCGTCGCTATGCCCCGGTCTATGACATCCTGTTCGGCCCGGTTTTCGAGCCCGGTCGGCGGCGGCTGGTGCAGGCCTTGAACTGCCGGCCGGGCGAGGAGGTCCTCGAAGTCGGCGTCGGCACCGGCCTGTCGTTGCGCCATTACCCCCGCTACGCCCGCGTCACGGGCATCGATCTTTCCCCCCACATGCTCGCGCGCGCGAGCCTTCAGGTGCAGCGCCATGATCTGCGCAATGTCGCGCTGATGGCGATGGACGTGCAGCGGCTGTCGTTTCCGGATGCGAGCTTCGACAAGGTCAGTGCCCTGTACGTCGCATCGGTGGTTCCCGATCCGGCAGTGATGATGCAGGAACTCGAGCGGGTCTGCCGGCCCGGCGGCGAAGTCGTCGTCGTCAATCATTTCACCCGCAGCAACGGCTTCGCGTCGCGCATCGAGCGCGGCCTCGCGCCGCTCGCGCGTTCGCTCGGGTTCCGGCCGCTGTTTCCGCTCGATGCGTTCATCGGCCTGACGCATCTCGAGCTGACCGAAACCACGCCGGTGAACGCGTTCGGATACTGGACGCTGCTGCGTTTTCGCAATCGCGCCTGAGCCGGGGGCGGCAGGCGATCGTTAACGACGGTTGACGCCATTCGTAGGCCGCTGGCGTAATGCCAATCGCCCGTCATCGAGCGATCGGCCGCCGGCTGGGGCGCTCGTGGTGAAGCGGCCGGCAGCGAAAGCCGTCGTGCGCCATCCACAGGTGATAGCATTGCCGACTGCTCCTGTTTTGCGCCATGCCAGATCTCGATTCCGCCTTTTCTCCCGATGGACTGCTTGCCGCGGCAGTGCCGTCGTTCCGGCCGCGCCCGCAACAGCTCGAGATGGCGCGCCGCATTGCCGAAGCCCTGCAGGAAAACCGCGTCCTCGTCGCCGAAGCCGGCACCGGCACCGGCAAGACATTCGCATATCTGGTGCCGGCGCTCCTGTCCGGCGGCAAGGTGATCCTGTCGACCGGCACGAAGACGCTGCAGGATCAGCTCTTCAATCGCGACCTGCCGACCGTGCGTGCCGCGCTGAAAGTGCCTGTCACCGTGGCGCTGCTGAAAGGGCGCGCGAATTACGTCTGCCCGTACCACCTCGAACGCAATTCGCAGGATGGCCGCTTCCTCACGGCGCAGGATGCGGCCGACCTGCGCGCGATCGCGCGGTTCGCGAAAACGACGCACAGCGGTGACAAGGCCGAATGCACGGACGTGCGCGAAGACTCGGCGGCGTGGCTGGCAGCGACTTCCACGCGCGACAACTGTCTCGGCCAGGAATGCCCGAACGTCAGCGAATGCTTCGTGCTTTCGGCGCGGCGTGCGGCGATGGACGCCGATGTCGTGGTCGTCAATCACCACCTGTTCTTCGCCGACGTGATGCTGCGCGACGAAGGCATGGGGGAGCTGCTGCCGGCGTGCAACGCAGTGATTTTCGACGAAGCGCACCAGCTGCCGGAAACCGCCAGCCTGTTCTTCGGCGAGAACGTGTCGACCGCGCAGCTCCTCGAACTCGCGCGCGACACGCGCTCCGAAACCCTCGCCGGCGCGCGTGACTGTCGCGAACTGATCGACGCGAGCCGGGCGCTGGAGAAGGCCGCGCGCGACCTGCGCCTCGTGTTCGGTCCCGAGCCTGCGCGCCTGTCGGCCGTGCAGGCCGCCGCGCTGCCGCAGTTCGACGATGCGCTGAAGGCGCTCGACGACGAACTGGGCCGCTTCGCCACGATCCTCGGCACGCAGGCCGAGCGCTCGGAAGGGCTCGCGAACTGCCTGCGCCGCACCGACGAAATCCGGCAACGCCTCGGGCGCTGGCGCACACCCGATTCGACCGAGCTGATCCGCTGGGTCGAAGTGTTCACCCAGTCGGCCGCGCTGAACGCGACGCCGCTGCACGTGTCGCAGGTGTTCCGCCGTCAGCTCGAAAGCCATCCGCGAGCGTGGGTCTTCACTTCGGCGACTCTCGCGGTCGGCAACGATTTCGGCCATTACTGCGACGAACTCGGGCTGTCGTGGCTCGAGCCGCCGCCGTTGACCGAAGTGTGGGGCAGTCCGTTCGACTACGCCGAGCAGGCCTTGCTGTATGCGCCGGCCGGCCTGCCGGACCCGAACCATCCGGACTATGTCGAAGCCGTCGCGCGGACCGCGCTGCCGCTGATACGGGCGGCGCGGGGACGGACGTTCGTGCTGTGCACCTCGCTGCGCGCGATGCGGCGCATCCATGGGCAGCTTGCCGACGGCCTCGAGCGTGCCGGCGACAAGCTGCCGATGCTGCTGCAGGGTGAAGGCTCGCGTACGGAACTGCTCGAACGTTTCCGCCGGCTCGGCAACGCGGTGCTGGTCGCGAGCCAGAGCTTCTGGGAAGGCGTCGACGTGCCGGGCGACGCGCTGTCGCTGGTCGTCATCGACAAGCTGCCGTTCGCGCCGCCGGACGATCCGGTGCTCGCGGCACGCGTCGAGCACCTGCAGAAGAGCGGGCGCAACCCGTTCATGCATTATCAGTTGCCGCGCGCGGTGATCAACATGAAGCAGGGCGCCGGCCGCCTGATCCGCAGCGAACGCGACCGCGGCGTGCTGTGCATCTGCGACCCGCGGATGATCGGCAAGCCCTATGGCAAGGTCATCTGGCGCAGCCTGCCGCCGATGCGTCGCACCCGCGTCGAGGCCGAGGCAGTTGCGTTTCTCGAACAACTCGCGCCACCCCCGGCAATGTGAGCCGGAAGATAGCGCACACGATGGAGACACCGATGAGCACAGCCGTCGACGCCGGGCTCGACCCGTTGCTGCGCGCATTGTCCGAGGGCGATGGCCTGGACGTCGCCGAACGCCTCAATCGCGGTTGCCAGTGCGTCTCGCTCGACCACGAGCGCCTGCGCGGCGAACTCGAACGGGACGCGCGCGACGGCGCACTCCTGTCGATGATCGTCTCGACCCGCCCGCACCTGTTTGCCGATTCGGTCGCCTTCGTCGCGGCGCATCACCAAGCGCGCATGGCGCAGATCATCGCCGCAGTCGAGCGCGTGGTCGCGCTGCCCGGCTGGGAGGCGCTCGCGTTCGATCACGCGCCGGCGGCCGCGAAGCTGCCGACCGCGGCAGCGGGCGTGTTTCTCGGCTACGACTTTCACCTCGGGCCGGAAGGGCCGCAGCTCATCGAGATCAACACCAACGCAGGCGGCGCGCTGCTCAATGTTGCGCTGGCCCGCGCCCAGCGCGCGTGCTGTGCCGAGGTCGCACCGCTTGAAGCGGCCGTCGCCGCGGGCGGGCCGAACGATCCGGAAGCCGCGTTCATCGATATGTTCCGCAACGAATGGCGCGCGATGCGCGGTGAACAGGCGCTGCGCACGGTCGTGATCGTCGACCGCGAACCGCAGTCCCAGTACCTGCTGCCTGAATTCGTGCTGTTCCAGCGCCTGTTCGAACGCCACGGGCTCGCTGCGTACATCTGCGATCCGGCCGAGCTCGAATTCGCAGACGGGCGCCTGTGGCTCGGTGAAACCGTCGTCGATCTGGTTTATAACCGCCTCACCGACTTTGCGTTGAGCGAGCCGGAAAGCGCGTCGCTTGCCCGCGCGTGGGCAGCCCAGGCAGCGGTGATCACCCCACACCCGCGCGCCCATGCCCTATACGCCGACAAGCGCAATCTGGCGCTGCTCGCCGACGACGCGGTGCTGCGGGGGATTGGCGTCGATGGCGGCACGCGCGCTGTGCTCGCCGCCGGCATCCCGGCCACGCGCCAGGTCCGGGCGGAGGACGCCGAAGCGTTGTGGCGTGACCGCCGGGAACTGTTCTTCAAGCCCGCTTCGGGGTTCGGCAGCCGGGCCACGTATCGCGGGGACAAGCTGACGCGCCGGGTGTTCGACGAAATCCTCGCCGGCGACTACATCGCACAGCGACTCGTGCCCCCCAGCGCGCGGCGCCTGTCAGTCGGGGGTACGGCGACCGACTTGAAGATGGACCTGCGAAATTACGTGTACCGCGGCAGCGTGCAACTCCTTGTTGCGCGGCTGTATCGTGGCCAGACGACGAATTTCCGCACGCCGGGCGGCGGCTTCGCCGCGGTGGTGGCGCTTCCCTGCGCACAATCCTGAGCATGTTGTATGCTCCTCAACATTTGAATCGAGCGAATCACTGATGATCGTATTCGGCATCGCTGGCTGGTCCGGTTGTGGCAAGACCACGCTGATCGAAAAGCTCATTCCCGAGTTCACCGCACGCGGGATCTCGGTTTCCGTCATCAAGCACGCCCACCACGGCTTCGACCTCGACCGCCCGGGCAAGGACTCGTTTCGCCACCGCGAGGCGGGAGCCAGCCAGGTGCTGATGTTGTCGAACGATCGCTGGGTGCTGATGCACGAGCTTCGTGGTGCGCCCGAGCCGACGCTCGAAGAGCAGTTGCGTCTGTTGTCGCCGTGCGACGTCGTGCTGATCGAGGGGTACAAGGCCGCCGCCGTGCCGAAGATCGAAGTGCATCGTCCGGCGCATGGAAAGCCGCCGCTGTGGACCGACAATCCCCACGTCGTCGCGGTCGCGACCAACGCCGGGATCGATTGTCCGCTGCCGACGCTCGCGCTCGACGACGGCGCGGCGATTGCCGAATTCATTCTCGCTCACTCACGTCTAGCCACGTAAATCATGAACGCCAATATGCTCTCCTTCGACGAAGCGCTCGAAATGCTGACCCGCAAGACCCAGCCGATCCGCGAAATCGACATGGCCGACACCTTCGTCGCGCAGGGTAGGGTTCTCGCCGCCGATCTGCATTCGCCAGTTTCGGTGCCTGCGCTCGACACCTCGACGATGGACGGCTACGCGCTGCGCGCGGCCGACGTTACGGCCCCGGGAGTGTCCCTCGCGGTGTCGCAGCGGATTCCCGCGGGCAGCGTCGGCCATCCGCTTCAACCGGGCACCGCCGCGCGCATCTTCACCGGAGCGCCGCTGCCCGCCGGCGCCGACGTCGTGGTGATGCAGGAGATGTGCGAGCACCAGGGCGAGGCAGTGGTGATCAACCATCAACCCCGCGCCGGCGAGGCGGTAAGACTAGCGGGCAGCGAGATCGCCCGGGGTGATACGGTGCTGGAGGCAGGCACGCGGCTGCGCCCGCAGGAACTCGGACTCGCCGCCTCGGTCGGCATCGCGCAGCTGCCGGTCGTACGACGGATGCGCGTCGCGCTGTTTTCCACCGGCGACGAACTGGTCATGCCGGGCGAACCGCTGCCACCGGGTGGCGTATATAACTCCAACCGCTTCCAGCTGCGTGCGCTGCTGCTGCAGCTCGGTTGCGAAGTCACCGATTTCGGCATCGTGCCGGACCGTCTCGAGGCAACGCGCGCAGTGTTGCGCGATGCCGCGCAAGGACACGAGCTGATCCTCACGAGCGGCGGCGTCTCGGTCGGCGAAGAAGATCACGTGAAGCCCGCAGTCGAGGCCGAAGGCTCGCTCGACCTGTGGAAGATCGCTATGAAACCGGGCAAGCCCCTCGCATACGGGCGCGTCGGAGCCGCCGCGTTCATCGGCCTGCCGGGAAACCCGGTGTCGAGCTTCGTGACCTTTCTGATGATGGTGCGGCCTTTCATCCTCGCGACGCAGGGGGCAAGCACACTGATACCCCGGGGCGTCGCGTTGCGGGCGGATTTCGACTGGCCGCGGCCGGATCGCCGCCGCGAGTTCCTGCGTGCGCGCTTCAACGACACGGGAGGCATCGAGCTGTATGCTCACCAGGGTGCTGCAGCGCTGTCGTCGATCGTGTGGGCCGACGGGCTCGTCGATGTGCCGGCCGACACGCCGATCGCGCGCGGCGAGACGGTCCGCTTTCTGCCTTACGGCGAGTTGTTATACTGAAATCATGAACATCAAAATCCTTTATTTCGCGTCGCTCAGGGACACGGTCGGGCGTGCCGAAGAATCGTTCGTGCTGCCCTCTGGAGTCGCCACGGTCGGCGATCTGCGCGCTTTCCTTGCCGAGCGGGGCGACAAGTGGGACGCGCTCGCAGAAGGGCGCAATGTACGCGCCGCCCGCAATCAGCGCATGGCGAACCCGACTGACCCGGTCGGACCCGGCGACGAAATCGCATTCTTTCCGCCCGTCACCGGAGGCTGAAACATGTCGGTAAGCGTCCAGCAAGCAGATTTCGATGTCGGTGCCGAAATTGCCGCGCTGTCGCAGGGGCGCCCCGAAGTCGGGGCCGTGGCGAGCTTTGTCGGGCTGGTGCGGGATGTCAGCGCCGGTGCCGAAGTCGCGGCGATGACCCTCGAGCACTATCCGGGAATGACCGAGCGCTCGCTCGAAGACATCGTCGGCGAAGCCCGCCGGCGCTGGCAACTCGATGGCGTCCGTGTGATCCATCGCTATGGCAGGCTCGAGCCGGGAGACCGCATCGTCTTCGTCGGCGTCGCCGGGGCCCACCGTGGCGAGGCGTTCGCCGCATGCGAATTTGTCATGGACTATCTGAAGACCCGCGCGCCATTCTGGAAGTTGGAGGAAACACCCGAAGGTGCGCATTGGGTCGATGCGCGGGACAGCGACGACAGCGCAGCGGCGCGCTGGGATACGGAGTCCGAGCCGCGCCCGGGGGACTGACCCGCCTGCGCCTTCGCGGCGGGAAGGAGGCCGCAGGTGGAGTCTGAAAATAGCGGAGAAACGGCGGGAAAACGGCGGTAAAACGACGGAGAAACGGCGCCCATGGGCGCCGTTGTCGCAAAACGGCCCGGCCTTACTTCTTGGTCTTGGTGGTAACCGGTTGTGTGAACATCTGGAACGCTTCGGACGAAGCCCGCGTCATCTGCTCGAAGGCCGAGCGCGTCGTGTCCATTGCGGTCTGGAGCGCGGTCATCGCATTCTGGTCGGTGATCGGCATGCCGGTGAACATCTTCTGCATCGCCTCGAACATGTCCTTGCCGCCGGTGGACAGTTGTTCGCCGACGAGCTTTCCGACTTCGGCCTGGGTGCGGTTCGTCAGTTCCGCCATTTCACGTGCGCAGGACAGCATCTTTTCCGTCGTGCTCTGCGCGTACTGGGTGCGCAGTTCGATCGCCTGTTTCGGATCCTTGACGCTGGATAGCGCCTTGGCGTTCTCCACCCCCTCTTCGAACAGACTCTTCGCCACTGCAACCTGCAGTTCCATGATGCGCTGCGAGTTTTCGATCGACATCTGCGCCAGACGCACCGCCGCTTCGAGATTTTTCTTCTGAAGCTCGTTGATCTGGTCCTGTTTGGTTGCCATATTCCTTCTCCACGCGCAAAGTTTGAACACTGGAACTACCAAGCGCTGCGGGCGCCGTACGTGCGCCGCCGTTCCCTCGCCCCGGTATCCGGATATATTACAGGAGGATGGAGTCGGCGTAATACCGCACTGCCTGTACCCGTTGCACTGCAACTGCAGCAACAGTCGCCCGCACGCTTCCCTCTGGCATTGGCTGGACGTGGTTACCGGTTTCGGCAAACCGTTGACTTTGTTGTCCGTGCCCCCATCTTCGATGGCAATCCACTCAGAACAGGAACGCCCACCATGCGCTTCGACAAGCTCACGACGAAGTTCCAGCAGGCTCTCTCGGATG
Organism: Aromatoleum buckelii; assembly: GCF_012910785.2. Classification (GTDB taxonomy): domain Bacteria; phylum Pseudomonadota; class Gammaproteobacteria; order Burkholderiales; family Rhodocyclaceae; genus Aromatoleum; species Aromatoleum buckelii. The sequence continues at coordinate 10,293 of NZ_WTVH02000007.1, forward strand.
CCCAGAGCATCGCAGTCGGCAACGACCAGCAGTTTATCGAACCCCAGCACCTGCTGCTGGCGATGCTCGGCCAGGAGGATGCCGGCATCGTCTCGCTGCTGCAGCGTGCCGGCGTCAACGTGCCGCCGCTCAAGGCTGCGCTCGACAAGGCGCTGACGCGGCTGCCGAAGGTCGAAGGGCACGGCGGCGAGGTGCAGATCGGGCGCGATCTTTCGAATCTCCTGAATATCGCCGATCGCGAAGCGCAGAAGCGCGGCGACCAGTTCATCGCCAGTGAGATGTTTCTGCTCGCGCTCGCCGAGGACAAGGGCGAGACCGGGCGGCTGCTGAAGGAGCACGGCCTGTCGCGCAAGCCGCTCGAAGCGGCGATCACCGCGGTGCGAGGCGGCTCCGGCGTCGGCAGCCAGGATGCCGAAGGGCAGCGCGAAGCGCTCAATAAATACTGTCTCGACCTCACCGATCGCGCGCGAGCAGGCAAGCTCGACCCGGTGATCGGCCGCGACGACGAGATCCGCCGCGCGATCCAGATCCTGCAGCGCCGCACGAAGAACAATCCGGTGCTGATCGGCGAGCCGGGGGTCGGCAAGACCGCGATCGTCGAAGGCCTGGCGCAGCGCATCGTCAATGACGAGGTGCCCGAGACGCTGAAGGGCAAGCGCGTGCTGTCGCTCGACATGGCGGCGCTGCTGGCGGGGGCGAAATACCGGGGCGAATTCGAGGAACGGCTCAAGGCCGTGCTGAAGGAGATCGCGCAGGAAGAAGGGCGGATCATCGTCTTCATCGACGAGCTGCACACGATGGTCGGCGCCGGCAAGGCCGAAGGCGCGATCGACGCCGGCAACATGCTGAAGCCGGCGCTTGCGCGCGGCGAGCTGCACTGCATCGGCGCGACGACGCTCGACGAATATCGCAAGTACATCGAAAAGGACGCTGCGCTCGAACGGCGCTTCCAGAAAGTGCTGGTGGACGAGCCGAGCGTGGAGTCGACGATCGCGATCCTGCGCGGCCTGCAGGAAAAATACGAACTGCACCACGGCGTCGACATCACCGACCCGGCGATCGTCGCCGCGGCGGAGCTGTCGCATCGCTACATCACCGACCGGTTCCTGCCCGACAAGGCGATCGACCTGATCGACGAGGCCGCGGCGCGAATCAAGATGGAGATCGACTCGAAGCCGGAAGTCATGGACAAGCTCGAGCGTCGCCTGATCCAGCTCAAGATCGAGCAGGAAGCGGTGAAGCGGGAAACCGACGAGGCGTCGCAGAAACGTCTCGTGCTGATCCGCGACGAGATCGACAAGCTCGAGCGCGAATACGCGAACCTCGACGAGATCTGGCGCTCGGAGAAAGCGAGCGTGCAGGGCAGCCAGCACATCAAGGAAGAGATCGAGGCGCTGCGCACGCAGATGGCCGAGATGCAGAGGAAGGGTCAGTATGACAAGCTCGCGGAGCTGCAATACGGCAAGCTCCCGCAGCTCGAGGCGCAGCTGAAAGCGGCCGAATCGGCCGGCAGCGGCGAGCGCAAGTTCAAGCTGTTGCGTACCGAGGTCGGTACCGAGGAGATCGCCGAAGTCGTGTCACGGGCGACCGGAATCCCGGTCAGCAAAATGATGCAGGGCGAGCGCGAGAAATTGCTGAAGATGGAAGAGCGGCTGCACCAGCGCGTCGTCGGCCAGGACGAAGCGGTACGGCTCGTCGCGGATGCGATCCGCCGCTCGCGCGCCGGCCTCTCGGACGAGAACCGCCCGTACGGCTCGTTTCTGTTCCTGGGCCCGACCGGCGTCGGCAAGACTGAACTGTGCAAGACGCTCGCCGAGTTCCTGTTCGATTCGGAAGAGCACCTGATCCGCATCGACATGAGCGAGTTCATGGAAAAGCACTCGGTTGCCCGCCTCATCGGCGCCCCGCCGGGCTATGTGGGCTATGAGGAAGGCGGCTACCTGACCGAGCAGGTGCGCCGCAAGCCCTACAGCGTGATCCTCTTCGACGAGGTGGAGAAGGCGCACCCGGACGTGTTCAACGTGCTGCTGCAGGTGCTCGACGACGGCCGCATGACAGACGGGCAGGGCCGCACCGTCGACTTCAAGAACACCGTCATCGTCATGACATCGAACCTCGGCAGCCAGATGATCCAGCAAATGGCAGGCGATGATTATCAAGTCATCAAGCTTGCCGTGATGGCCGAAGTCAAGACCTACTTCCGTCCGGAGTTCGTCAACCGCATCGACGAGGTTGTCGTGTTCCACGCGCTCGACGAGAAGCACATCGCGAGCATCGCGCGCATCCAGCTCCAGTACCTCGACAAGCGGCTGGCGCGGCTGGATATGTCGATGGAGGTGTCGGACGCGGCGCTCGCGGAGCTTGCGTCGGCCGGCTTCGATCCGGTGTTCGGGGCGCGCCCGCTCAAGCGCGCGATCCAGGAGCGCATCGAAAATCCACTTGCGAAGGCGATCCTGGAAGGACAGTTCGGCGCAAAGGACAAGGTGCTCGTCGATGTCGAAGGCGGCCGGATAGTCTTTGCGAAGGGCGACTGACAAAACGCAGTGCTCTCGTATCGGCGGGCGGCGGGGTTTTCTCGTCGCCCGCCGGCGCCGTTCCGGGAAGGACAGATTTCCGGCATTCATCACCGGTAGGCCGCCACGCCGGCCGCCGCGGTGGCCTGCTGCCCGCGGCGATGCGATAATGCCGCCTTTGCGTTTTCGGCGCAGGCCGAACGCCCTTCCCCTGGTTTCCACGGAAAAACACGATGTTTGATGCAGTCCGCAACAACAAGCGCATCGCCCAAATCATCCTGGCGCTGCTGATCGTCCCGTTCGCTTTCTTCGGGCTCGATTCATACTTTACCGACGGGCCCGGCGGGAACGAGGTGGCCACGGTGGGCGGGTCGAAAATATCGACGAATGAATTCGACCAGGCGCTGCGCGATCAGCAGGACCGGTTGCGTCAGTCGATGGGCGGACAGGTCGATAGGGCGATGCTCGAATCGGAAGCAATGCGCCGGTCGGTGGTGGAGAACCTCGTCAATCAGCGCCTGCTCGCCATGCACGCTGCGGACAGCAGCCTCGTCGTGACGCAGCAGCAGCTGCAGCAGGTCATCGCGACGGTGCCGGCGTTCCAGGAGGACGGACGTTTTTCGCTCGAGCGTTACGAGGCCGCGGTGCGGGCGCAGGGGATGACGCCGGCGATGTTCGAGGCGCGACTCGGGCAGGACCTGCGCGTCCAGCAGATCGCCTTGGCGGTCGGTCAATCCGCTTTCACGGCGCAGGCGTCTGTGCAGCGCTTCCTCGAGGCACAGCTCGAAGAACGCAAAGTCAGCGAACTGAAGTTCTTACCCGACGCGTTTCTTGCCCAGGTCGAGCTCCCGGACGATGCAGCGAAGAAATATTACGATGCGAACCCGGAGCGTTTCGAACGCCCGGCGCGGTTGCGCGCCGAGTATCTCGTCTTCGACGAAAACGCGCTGCTGAACCAGGTTTCGGTGTCCGACGATGAAATCCGCAAGTTCTACGAGGCGAATACTGCACGCTTCGGCCAGCCGGAAGAGCGCAACGCACGCCATATCCTGATCGAGGCGGCGGCCGATGCGCCGGCCGAAGAGGTTGCGAAGGCAAGTGAAAAGGCGGCGGCGCTGCTCGCGCAGGTGCGTGCGAACCCGGAGCGCTTCGCAGAATTGGCGAAGGCCGAGTCGCAGGATCCCGGGTCCGCCGCGGGTGGGGGCGAACTGGGTTTCTTCGGCCGCGGGGCGATGGTCAAGCCGTTCGAGGACGCCGTGTTCAGCCTCGAAAAAGGCCAGATCAGCGACGTGGTCCGCTCGGATTTCGGTTTTCACATCATCCAGGTCGTCGACATCAAGCCCGCGAAAGCCCGTCCGTTCGAAGAAGTCCGCGACGAGATTGCCGAGGAGCTGAAGCGACAGGCGGCAAGCCGCCGCTTCGCCGAGCAGGCCGAGCATTTCGCCAACCTCGTCTACGAGCAGGCGGACAGCCTGCAACCGGCCGCGGAGGCGCTGGGCCTCGAGATTCGCCAGACGGACTGGATCTCCCGCGAGGAAGGATCGATCGGCGGGTTCAAGAACGAAAAACTCCTCAATGGGCTGTTTTCGGACGAAGCGGTGAAGAACGGCCGTAACGTCGAGGCGGTGGAGGTGTCGCGCGGCACGCTCGTCTCGGCGCGGGTGCGCGATTTCGAAGCGGCGCAGCGACTGCCGTTCGACGAGGTCAAGGCCTCGATCGAGAAGCAGCTGCGTGCCGAGGAGGCGAGCAAACTCGCCGTCACTCGCGGTGAAGCTGCGCTGGCGGCGCTCGCGAAAGGTGAGCAGGCGAGCGGGGCGTGGAGCGAAGCGCGCGTGGTGCGCCGGGGAAGTCCGGAACTCGCTCCGGCGGCGATCGATGCGGTGTTCGGGGCCGCGGAGAGCAAGCTGCCGGCGTACGCCGGGGTCGCGATGCCGGAAGGCGGGTATTCGGTATTCCGCATCGAGAGCGTGACGCGCCCGGAACTCGCAAAGGACGATCCGCGCCTGCAGGCGGTGTCGCAGCAGTACCAGCGGCTGATCGCGGAGCGCGACTTCAACGCTTTCCTCGCGTCGCTGCGGGAGCGGTACGAGGTTGAAATCAACGAAGCGGCGCTGCGGACGGCACAGCAGCCGTAACGGCAGGAGAGCCCTTTCGGGCGCGAAAAAAACCCGGCGCGATCTGGCCGGGTTTTTTTGCTGCGCGAACCTGTGATTTTGCTCCGCGAGCCTGTGATCAGTTTTGTTCGGAATTGCCCAGCGCGGTCGTGTTGAAGCCGCCGTCCACGTACATGATCTCGCCGGTCATGCCGCTGGCGAGGTCCGAGCACAGGAACGCGGCCGCGTTGCCGACTTCCTCGATCGTCACGTTGCGGCGCAGCGGGGCGTTGTGCTCGTTGAACGACAGCAGCTTGCTGAAGTTGCCGATGCCCGATGCGGCGAGCGTCTTGATCGGGCCTGCGGAGATCGCGTTGACCCGCGTCCCTTCCGGGCCGAGGCAGACCGCGAGGTAGCGCACCGCAGCTTCGAGGCTCGCTTTCGCCAGGCCCATGATGTTGTAGTTGGGCATCGTGCGCACTGCGCCGAGATAGGACATGGTCAGCAGGGCGCCCCTGCGGCCCTTCATCATCGGGCGGGCCGCTTTCGCGAGCAGCGGGAAGCTGCCTGCGCTGACTTCCTGCGAAATGCGGAAGGCCTCGCGCGAGAACCCGTCGAGGAAATCGCCTTCGAGTGCGTCGCTCGGCGCGAACGCGATCGAATGTACCAGACCGTCCAGGCCGTCCCATTTCTGCCCGAGCTGTTCGAACAGGCCGGCGATTTCGGCATCGTTCTGCACGTCGCATGAAAAAATCAGGTCGGAACCGAATTCGGCGGCCATTTTCGCCACACGTTCCTGAAAGCGCTCGTTCTGGTACGTGAAAGCGAGCTCGGCGCCTTCACGGTGCATCGCTTTTGCAATGCCGTAGGAAATCGAGCGATTGCTGAGCAGTCCGGTGATCAGAATCCGTTTTCCGGCGAGAAAGCCCATTTTTGGTAATGCTCCGTCTTGTTGAGCGCCCGATTATAGCTGGGTCCGTCGCTGCACGTGTGCTTGAGCAGCCGCCTGGGCTGGCGTTGTGGCCCGAACGGCCTGTCGGGTGCTGGCGTGGCGGCAGGCTTGAGCCGGCCGGCGGATGGCGAGCGGGAGCGGGGTGTCGTGAAAGCTGTCTTATCGCGAATCGGTGAACGATTCTTGCGGCTCCTGTTGAAGCCGGAAAATGCCCAGGGACAGCGCGCAGATCAGCGTGAAGGTGACGAGTTCGCCACCGTCCTCGACAACCGTGAGCACGGTCTGGAAGCGGCCCAGCTGCTGATGGATGACGCTGTGCACGATGTCCATCCCAACGGCGAAGAAGAGCAGGAGCACTATGGCAACGAAGAACACCTGTGCGTCGCGCCTGCTTCGTGGATCGCTGCGCAGATAGCCGAGCAGGACGGCAAGCATCGGCAGCAACCCGAGAGCGCTCCAGCCGACGAGCTCTCCTGTCGCCGCCGATATGCCGGTGTTCATCGACAAATAGTCCCCCATTGCCTCGTGCAGCGCCATCGAATCATCGAGCACGGACACTGCGAACAGCAGCGCCAGCATCAGGTACACCGGTTGCCTGCGCTTCGAATAGGTCGCGAGCAGCAGCAGCACCGCGACGACCTGCTGGGCATAGCCGTAGCGTTCGGGATAGCCACCGTCGACGAACGAGAACTTCACGTTGCCGCGGAGCGGGCTCGCCTCTAGACCGTAGTGCTCGGCGAAGGCGTATGCGATGAAAATACCGATGAAGGCGAAGTCGGCGACCAGCGCGATCGCGAGGAACCGCCAGTCGCATTTTCGTTTCGGCTTTGCCACGGAAACGAGGTGCCGCAGTATCGCGCCCGCCTTCGCCGACCAGGACGAGGGATTCTTCGCGAGCAGTGGGTCGGGCATGACGTCCTGCGCTGGCGGGGGAAGCCCAAGCGTGTCCGGGGTAAAGGGTGAGCGGGACGGATTCGCCATTATTTACCCCCGGAGTCGGCGGAGAACTTGGGCGCGTTGGGCGGAAAAGAAGGGCGCGCGTAATGCCCATGAAACAACTGTGGCAAAGACTGGCGTATTTGCAAGTCGCTGCGCGGGCAAAGCACCTCCAGATCCGTGACCACGCAGGGGCCGGTGATCGGGAGGCCCAAAGCCCGTGACGCACCACCGCAGGAGTGTCACTTCACTCTCGTACCGTTGCCGGCACGCGCACACGAGCGGCGCGCCTGCCGCAACGGGTAGAATCGGCCCATGTTTTCGCGCGCCTGCCTACTGCTGCTGTCATGCGTCCTGCTCGCCGCGTGCGGGCAGGTGTGGAACGACCCCTATCCCGTCGCCGAGCGCGACCAGAACGTCATGTACACCGCGTTCACCGATCGCCCGAAACACCTCGACCCGGTGCAGTCATACAGCGAGGACGAGGCGGCCTTCCTGTACCAGATCTACGAACCGCCGCTGCAATACCATTACCTCAAGCGGCCTTACACGCTGATCCCCGGAAGTGCCGCGCAGCTGCCCGTCATGCGCCGCTACGACGCGCGCGGCCGCGAGCTTCCCGCCGATGCTCCGGCCGCGCGCGTCGCCCGCAGCGAGTACGAGATCCGCATCGCGCCCGGGATTCTCTATCAGCCTCACCCGGCTTTCGCCAAAGCGGACGACGGCAGCCCGCGCTACCTCGAGCTCGGCCCTGATGACCTGGAAGGCGTGCGCGGCCTCGCGGATTTTCCCGAAACCGGCACGCGCGAGCTCGAAGCGGGAGATTTCGTCCACCAGATCAAGCGCCTCGCGCACCCGCGCCTGCACTCGCCGATCTTCGAGCTGATGGCCGAGTACATTCCCGGCCTGAAGGTGCTGCAAAAGCGCCTTGCCGACGAGGTACAGCGCAACCCCGGCTGGATCGACCTCACCGCGCACGCGCTGCCGGGTGTCGAAGTCGTCGATCGCCACACTTATCGCATCACGCTGAAAGGCGCCTACCCGCAGTTCCTGTACTGGTTGTCGATGCCGTTCTTCGCGCCGGTCCCGCCGGAGGCGGATCGCTTTTTCGGTCAGCCGGGCATGGCCGAGCGCAACCTGACGCTCGACTGGTGGCCAATCGGCACCGGCCCGTTCATGCTCGCCGAGAACAACCCGAACGCGCGCATGGTGCTGGTCAGAAACCCGAACTACCGCGGCGATCCCTACCCGTGCGAAGGCGATCCGGCGGACCGCGACGCGGGACTGCTGGCCGATTGCGGCAAGCCGATGCCGTTCCTCGACAAAGTCGTGTTCTCGCGCGAACGCGAAGGAATTCCGTACTGGAACAAATTCCTGCAGGGCTATTACGACGCCTCCGGCGTGTCGTCTGAGAACTTCGACCAGGCTGTCAATATGAGCAGCCAGGGGGAAGTCGTGCTGTCGGACGACATGGTCGAGCGCGGCATCGAGCTGCTGACTTCGGTGTCGCCGTCGGTGTTCTACCTCGGCTTCAACATGCTCGACCCGGTCGTTGGCGGCGGCGACACGGCGGCGGGGCGCGAGCGCGCGCGCAAGCTGCGTCAGGCGATCTCGATCGCGCTCGACATGGAGGAGTTCGTGTCGATCTTCCTCAACGGCCGCGGCGTGCCGGCAATGCATCCGATCCCGCCGGGCATTTTCGGCGCACGCGACGGCGAGGCGGGCATCAACCCGGTCGTCTATGAATGGCGCGGCGGCAAGGCCGTGCGCCGCAGCAAGGACGTCGCGCGGCGGCTGCTCGCCGAAGCCGGCTATCCGGACGGGCGGGACGCGAAGACCGGCGAACCGCTGATCATCAACCTCGACACGACGCCGGGCGGGCTCGGCGACAAGGCGCGTTCGGACTGGCTCGCGAAGCAGTTCCGCGAACTCGGCGTGCAGTTCGTCGTCCGCCCGACCGACTACAACCGCTTCCAGGACAAGATCCGCGAAGGCAACGCGCAGCTGTTCTTCTTCGGCTGGAACGCCGACTATCCCGACCCCGAGAACATGCTGTTCCTGCTGCACGGCCCGCAAGCGAAAGTCAGGGAGTCGGGGCAGAACGCGGCGAACTACCAGAACGCCGAGTACGACCGCCTTTTCGAGCAGATGAAGGGGATGCCCGACGGGCCGGAGCGCCAGAAGATCATCGACCGCATGGTCGCGATCCTGCAGCACGATGCGCCGTGGATTTTCGGTTTTCATCCGAAGGCCTACTCGCTGCAGCACGGCTGGGTCGAGAACCGCAAGCCGGGCAGCATGATCCGCAACACGCTGAAGTATCAGCGCGTCGACCTCGAACGCCGGCAAGCGCTGCGCGCGCAGTGGAACCAGCCTGTCGTGTGGCCGCTCGGGCTCGTCGCGCTGCTGTTCGTCGTCATCGTTGCGCCCGCATTCCTGCATTACCGCCGGCGCGAACGCGCGACCGGCGTCGGAGGCGCTGCCTGATGTTTGCGTATATCGTCCGCCGCCTGCTGTACGCGCTGCCGATCCTGATCGGCGTGAATCTCATCACTTTCGCGCTGTTCTTCGTCGTCAATTCGCCGGACGACATGGCGCGCATGCACCTGGGCGTCAAGCGCGTGACGCCGGAGGCGATCGAACGCTGGAAGGCCGAGCGCGGCTACGACCGGCCGCTGTTCGTCAACACACAGGCGGACGGCCGCGAGAAGCTCACCGACACGATCTTCTTCGACGAGTCGCTGCGCATGTTCGCATTCGATTTCGGCCGCGCCGACGACGGCCGCGACATCGCGCAGGAGATCCGCGACCGCATGCGCCCGTCGCTCGCGATCGCGCTGCCGACCTTCGTCCTCGGGCTGTTCGTCTCGGTGTCGTTCGCGCTGATGCTGGTGTTTTTCCGCGCGAGCTACCTCGACTTCTGGGGCGTCGTGCTGTGCGTCGCGATGATGTCGATATCGAGCCTGTTCTACATCATCGGCGGGCAGTGGCTGGTGTCGAAAGTGTGGGCGCTGGTGCCGATCTCGGGCTACGCGCCGGGGCTCGATGCGGCGCGCTTCCTCGTGCTGCCGGTGCTGATCAGCGTCGTCGCCGGCATCGGCGCGAACGCACGCTGGTATCGCACGATCTTCCTCGAGGAAATCTCGAAGGACTACGTGCGCACCGCCCGCGCCAAAGGCCTGTCGGAACTGGCGGTGCTGTTCCGCCATGTGCTGAAGAACGCGATGATCCCGATCCTCACCGGCGTCGTCGTCGTCATTCCGCTGCTGTTCATGGGGAGCCTGATCGTCGAGTCGTTCTTCGGCATTCCCGGCCTCGGCAGCTACACGATCGACGCGATCAATGCGCAGGACTTCGCCGTCGTGCGCGCGATGGTGTTCATCGGTTCGGTGCTGTACATCGTCGGCCTGCTGCTGACCGACATTTCCTACACGCTCGTCGATCCGCGCGTAAGGCTGGAGTAGGCGCATGGATTTTCGTTTCGTGCTGTTGTGGACCGATGCGCTGTTCTTCGTGCTGCTTGCGCTGGGGCTCGTGACGATCGTCTACGTGCGGCGCAGCCAGCCATTGCGCGCCGCGTGGCGCAAGGTCGGCAGCCGCGCGACGGGGATGGCGACGGCAACGATCCTGCTCGCGTTCCTCGCGATCGGGCTCGCCGACAGCCTGCACTACCGCCCGGCGCTGCCGGCCGCCGCAGTCGATGGCGGGGAAGCGCCTGCGGATTCCCGGGAAGCTGCCTATTCGTCCGAAGTCCTGAGCGCGCTCGATGCGCTGCTCGCGCCGCTGCGCACCCGCCTCGAAAAAACCTACTCCGCGCCGTTCGCCGGCGAACTGTACGCACGTGAAACCGTCGAGCTGCCGGATGGGGAACAGACGCGCATTCATCCCCGTTTGACATACGGCGCCGCGCACCTGGACGATCCCGAAACCGAGCGCGCGCAGGACATCGCTAGCCGTCTCGGCAACGGCGCCGCTGCCGCGTTCGGCGTGTGGCTGGTCGCCGCGCTCGCAGTGACCGCTTCGCTCGCGCGGCGTCGCGGTCGAGGCTGGACCGAAGCCGCCTCCGCACTCGTCCGTGGCGAAACGGTGCTCGCGTGGCGCGCCGCGCTCGTCACGTTCGGCGCGATCCTGCTCGTGGCCGGCGCTGCGGTTGCGCTCGGCTCGCACTACCACGTGTTCGGCACCGACAAGGTCGGCCAGGACGTGCTCTACCTGTCGCTGAAGAGCGTGCGCACGGCGCTGATCATCGGCACGTTGACGACGCTCGTGATGCTGCCATTCGCGGTCGCGCTCGGCATCATGGCGGGCTATCTCGGCGGCTGGGTCGATGACGTCATCCAGTACCTCTACACGGTGCTCAACGCGATCCCCGGCGTGCTGCTGATCGCCGCGGCGGTGCTGATGATGCAGGTTGTCATCGACACCAACCCGCAGTGGTTCGCGACCGCGGCCGAGCGCGCCGACGCGAGGCTGCTGGCGCTGTGCCTGATTCTCGGCATCACCAGCTGGACCGGGCTGTGCCGGCTACTGCGCGGCGAGACGCTGAAGCTGCGCGAGCTCGACTACGTGCATGCCGCGCGCGCGTTCGGCGTCGGCACGGCCGCGATCCTACGCCGCCACATCATGCCGAACGTCATGCACATCGTGATGATCGCCCTCGTGATGGATTTCTCCGGGCTGGTGCTCGCCGAGGCGGTGCTGTCCTACGTCGGCATCGGCGTCGACCCGGGCACGATCAGCTTCGGCACGATGATCAACATGGCGCGCGCCGAGCTCGCGCGCGAGCCGATGGTGTGGTGGTCGCTGCTCGCGGCGTTCGCATTCATGTTCGTGCTCGTGCTGTCGGCGAACCTGTTCGCCGATGTCGTGCGCGACGCCTTCGATCCGCGACGCGGCTGAGGTTCGCAGCGCGGCTGAAGTTCGCAGCGCCGCCGCCCCGTTTTTCTTGCCGACGCCGCGGTGATCCAGGCTTCCGGGGAACGTCGATTGCTTCGTTGTACTCCCGGTCCCGGGGCGCGCAATCCGGCTTTCGCCGGCCGCACGTCTTCGCCGGCATGCAGGAGAGCAATCATGCCCAGGGTGGTCTGGAAAGGCGCCATCGCCTTCGGTCTGGTTCATGTCCCGGTCGCTCTTTACCCCGCGAGCACCGCAAACCGGCTCGATCTCGATCTGCTCGACCGCCGCGATTTCGCCCCGGTCGGCTACCAGCGCATCAACAAGCGCACTGGTGAGCAGGTGTCGCCGTCGGACATCGTCAAGGGTTACCAGTACGAGGACGGCCAGTACGTCGTCGTTACCGACGAGGACTTCCGCGAGGCGAACGTCGAAGCGACGCAGACGGTGGAGATCGTCGGCTTCGTGTCGCAGGACGACATCCCGCCTTACTACTTCGATACGCCGTACTACCTCGAACCCGGGCGCCGTGGCGAGAAAGGCTATGCGCTGCTGCGCGAGACCATGCGCGCGACCCGCCGAGTCGCGCTTGCGCTGGTCGTGATCCGCAGCCGCCAGCATCTGGCCGCGGTGATCCCGGTCGGCGCGGTGCTGCTGATGAACACGCTGCGCTTCGCCGACGAGATCCGCTCGGTGGACGAACTGAAGCTGCCGGACGAGAGCCTGAAGAAGCTCGGCGTGACCGCACGGGAGCTCGAGATGGCCGAGCGCCTCGTTGAAGACATGGTCGAGGACTGGGCGCCCGAACAGTACCGCGACACCTACCGCGATGACCTGATGGCGCGCATCGAAGCCAAGATCGAGTCCGGGCGCACGCACGTCCTCGCCGAGACGCCGGCGAAGGAGCCAGCCGAGGCCGGGGCCGAGGTCGTCGACCTGATGGCGCTGCTCAAGCGCAGCCTCGAAGGACGCTCCCCCAGGCGCGCGGGTGGTAAGGCGCGCAGCGAAAATGAAGAGGAGGGGGCGGGCGCCGACGAGGATTCTGCGCGGCGACCGTCGCGCAGCGCTGGGCGCAAATCCGCGGCGAGCGGGGCATCGGCGAGGAAACCGGTGCCTCCCGGACGGAGCACTGGTGCCGGGAAGACCGCGTCCCGCAATCCTGCCGGCGAGCCGGGCAAGGACGGCGGAGGTCGGGCAGCGGGTGAAACGCGGCGTCGGCGCGCATGAAGCGAAGCGAGTCCGGCAAGGCCCGCGCAGGTGACCCGCTTGCGCGCTACCGCGCGATGCGCGACTTCGGCGCGACGCCGGAGCCGGGCGGCAATACCATTCCGGGCAAGGCCGAAGACGCGCTGACCTTCACGGTGCAGCGTCACGCCGCGCGTCGGCTGCATTACGACTTCCGTCTTGAACTCGACGGCGTGCTCAAGAGCTGGGCGGTGCCGAAAGGTCCGAGCCTCGACCCGTCCGAGCGCCGGCTTGCGGTCGAAACCGAGGACCATCCGCTCGACTACGGTGACTTCGAAGGCGTGATTCCGGCCAAACAGTACGGCGCAGGCGAAGTCGTCCTGTGGGATCGCGGGTGCTGGTCGACCGACTCGCCCGATCCGGCCGCCGATCTCGCTCGCGGAAAGCTCAAGTTCCGTCTCGACGGCGAGAAGCTGCAGGGAGGCTGGACGCTCGTGAGGATGCGCGCGAAGGCAGGTGAAGAGGACAGCGAAGGTCCTCACAACTGGCTGCTGATCAAGGAGGACGACGACGAGGCCCGTGTCGGCGACGAGGCCGAGATCACCGTGACCCGGCCGGGCAGCGTGAAGCACGTCGACGAACGGGCCGGGCGGCGCGAAACGGGGGCGACAAAGCCCGTGTCTGCCCCCGCCGAAAGTCGACGAATGCGCAAGGCCCCTCGGGCAGGCGCAACCGCAGCCGAAGGAAAAATGGCGAAACCGGCAAAACGCGGCCACGCCGCGCTGCCCGCTTTCATCACACCGCAGCTCGCGAGCCTTGTGAACGAGCCGCCGCCCGGGGAAGGCTGGGTGTACGAGATCAAGTACGACGGCTATCGCATCCTGGCGCGTCTCCAGGCGGGAACCGTCACGCTCTACACGCGCAACGGCCAGGACTGGACGCACCGCATGCCGCAGCTCGCGAAGGCGCTCGCGGCGCTGCAACTCGATGACAGCTGGCTCGACGGCGAGATCGTCGTCAATGGCGATGATGGTTTGCCGGATTTCCAGGCGCTGCAGAACGCGTTCGCACAGGGTGCGTCCGGCCGGATCGTCTATTACCTGTTTGACGCACCGTGGCTGTCCGGAGACGAGCTGGCGCCCCTGCCGCTCGTCGAGCGCAAGCGCCGGCTCGCCGCTGCGCTCGCCGGCGGCGAGGGCGGGCCGATCGTGTACAGCGAGCATTTCGCCGGCGACGTCGGGGCCGCGCTCGAGCAGGCCTGCCACCTCGGTATGGAAGGGCTGATCGGCAAGCGCGGCGATGCGCGTTACGTCGCGGGCCGCAGTCGCAGCTGGATCAAGCTGAAATGCCGGCCGCGGCAGGAGTTCGTCATCGGCGGCTACACCGAGCCGGGAGGCGCCCGGGAAGGCTTCGGCGCGCTGCTCGTCGGGCTGTACGACGACGCCGGCGCGCTGAATTATGCTGGCAAGGTCGGCACGGGCTTCGATCGGGAGACGCTCGAAGGGCTCGCCCGCCAGCTCGCCGCGCTCGAGCGCCACGACTCGCCGTTCGCCCGCAAGCCGCGTGGCGCTGGCCAGCACTGGGTGCGTCCGACGCTCGTCGCCGAAGTCGAATACGCCGGCTGGACGCGTGACAACCTGTTGCGCCAGGCAGCATTCGTCGGATTGCGCGAGGACAAGCCCGCCCATACGGTGCAGGACGAGGTCCCGCTGAGTTCCGATGTGACAGCGCAGGCGGAACAACCGTGGTCGCGGGCGGAGTCGTCGCGGCAGAAGAAAAAAACCTCGAAGGAGCCTGGCGGGCCGGCAAAGACGAAGGCGAAGGCGAAGGCGAACACGCCTTCGGCCCCGGATGGAGTGCGCGTTGCCGGCATCGTCATCACGCACCCCGAGCGCGTCGTCTGGCCGGACGCTGGCCTGACGAAGGCCGATCTCGCGCATTACTACGAAGACATCGCGCCATGGCTGCTGCCGCACGTCGCAAGCCGTCCGCTGAGTCTGCTGCGCTGTCCGGATGGCAGCGAGGCGGAGTGTTTTTTCCAGCGGCACATGGGGCAGGAGCGGCCCGGCGGAGTCGAAAGCTTCATCTGGGAGTCTTCGAAAGACCGCCGCAGCTATCTGTACGTGACGGATCTCGAAGGGGTGATCGGCATGGTCCAGCGCGGCGTCGTCGAATTCCATACCTGGGGCTCGACGATGCCGCGCGCGGACCGGCCGGACCGGATCACGATCGATCTCGACCCGGGGCCGGAACTGGCGTGGGCGCGAGTCGTCGAAGCGGCGCAGCTGGTGCGCGGGCTGCTCAAAGAGCTCGGGCTCGCCAGTTTCGTGAAGACGACCGGCGGCAAAGGTCTGCACGTCGTCGTGCCCTTGCGCCGCGGTCATCAATGGGGCGACGTCAAGCGCTTTGCGAAAGCCTTCGCGACTCACCTCGCACGCATCCTGCCGGACCGCTTCACCGCGACCATGGCCAAGAACCAGCGGGCTGGAAGGATTTTCGTCGATTACCTGCGCAACGACGCGGGGGCGTCGGCGATCTGCGCGTATGCCGCGCGGGCGCGCCCGGGCGCTCCGGTATCGACCCCGCTCGCGTGGGACGAGCTCGGGCCGGAACTGAAACCAGGCGCGTTCACGATCCTCACCGTTGCGGACCGGCTCGCCCGGCTGCGCGAGGATCCGTGGCGCGATTACGCCCAGCAGCGCTTCGTGCTGACCGGCAAAATGTGGGAGGCACTCGGCGAGACGCCGCCGCGCAAGACCCCGAACCAAGCGCAGCAGCGCGACTCTGACTGAAACCCTCCGCGGAACCGCAAGGCCCATGAAAAATCTCGTATTCGACAACCGTTTCGTCCACGAACTGCCCGGTGATCCGAACCCGTCGCCGGATGTGCGCCAGGTCCACGGCGCCTGCTACTCGCGCGTAATGCCGACGCCGGTCAGCGCGCCGCATCTGATCGCATGGTCGCCCGAAGTCGCGGCGCTGCTCGGGTTCGATGAGTCGGACGTGCGCTCGCCCGAATTCGCCGCGGTCTTTGCCGGCAACGCGCTGATGCCGGGAATGGAGCCGTATGCCGCCTGTTATGGCGGCCACCAGTTCGGCAACTGGGCGGGCCAGCTCGGCGACGGCCGCGCGATCACGCTCGGCGAAACGGTCCCCACGCAGGGCGACGGGCGCAGCGGGCGCTGGGAGCTGCAGCTCAAGGGTGCCGGCCCCACGCCGTACTCGCGCCACGCCGACGGCCGGGCGGTGCTGCGCTCGTCGATCCGCGAATTTCTCTGCAGCGAGGCGATGCACCACCTCGGCGTGCCGACGACGCGCGCGCTGTGCCTCGTCGGCACCGGCGAAAAAGTCGTCCGGGACATGTTCTACGACGGCCGACCGAAAGCCGAGCCGGGAGCGGTCGTGTGTCGCGTCGCGCCGTCGTTCATCCGCTTCGGCAATTTCGAGATCTTCACATCACGCGGCGACGAGGCGCTGCTGACGCGCCTCGTCGATTTCACGATCGCGCGTGACTTTCCCGAGTTCGGGGGCGAACCGGCAACGCGCCGTGCCGAGTGGTTTCGCATGGTGTGCGAACGCACGGCACGAATGATCGCTCAGTGGATGCGCGTCGGTTTCGTGCACGGCGTGATGAACACCGACAACATGTCGATCCTCGGCCTGACGATCGATTACGGCCCGTATGGCTGGATCGACAATTTCGATCCGGGCTGGACACCGAACACGACCGATGCCGGCGGTAAGCGCTACCGCTTCGGCAACCAGCCGCACATCGCCCATTGGAACCTGCTCCAGCT
This sequence comes from Aromatoleum buckelii, assembly GCF_012910785.2. Lineage (GTDB taxonomy): Bacteria > Pseudomonadota > Gammaproteobacteria > Burkholderiales > Rhodocyclaceae > Aromatoleum > Aromatoleum buckelii. The sequence goes on from NZ_WTVH02000007.1 coordinate 26,662, forward strand.
CGCGAATGCGCTGTATCCCGTGTTCGGCGCGGCCGAACCGCTGCACGAGGGGCTGGACCTTTACGCCCGGGTCTTCGACGAAGAAAACCGCCGCATGCTGGCCGCAAAACTCGGCTTCGAGGCGTTCGGCGACGAGGATGCCGCGCTCGTCGAGACGCTGCACGCGCTGCTGACGCGGGCCGAAGTCGACATGACGATCTTCTTCCGCGGCCTCGCGTCGCTCGATCTTGAGGCGCCTTCGATCGATCCGTTGCGCGACGCATTCTATTCGGTGGAGAAAGCCGCCGCTGCCGAGCCCGAGATGAACAGCTGGCTCGCCGCGTACGCGAAGCGGGTGAAGCAGGAGCGGACGCCTGCCGATCGACGCCGCGTTCGCATGAACGCCGCCAATCCGCGCTTCGTGCTGCGAAACTACCTCGCGCAGGAAGCGATCGACGCTGCCGAACAGGGGGACTATGCGTTGATTTCCGAGCTGCTCGACGTCATGCGCCATCCGTACGACGAGCAGCCGGGGCGCGAGCGATTCGCCGCCAAGCGGCCGGACTGGGCACGCAACCGTGCCGGCTGTTCGATGCTGTCGTGCAGCTCGTGATGTTCTGGGCTCCGTCCCGGCTCCCCAGAGCGGAGGTCGACGAAGGCGGTCGTACGGAGGTGCGCGAAACGCGCGCGACGTTCAGGTCTTGGCGCGCATCAGCCGCGCCTTGTCGCGCTCCCAGTCGCGTTCCTTCTCGGACTCGCGCTTGTCGTATTGCTTCTTGCCTTTCGCCAGCCCGATCGTCGCCTTGATGCGACCTTTCGCGTAATGCAGGTCGAGCGGCACGAGCGTGAAGCCGGCGCGCTCGACCTTGCCGATCAGCTTCGCGATCTCCTTCGCGTGCATCAGCAGCTTGCGGGTGCGCACCGGATCTGTCTTGACGTGAGTCGAGGCGCTTTGCAGCGCACTGATGTGCATGCCGAGGATGAACAGCTCCTCGCCGCGCAGGATCACGTACGCTTCCTTGATGTTCGCACGCCCGGCCCGGATCGCCTTGACTTCCCACCCTTCCAGGACGAGCCCGGCCTCGTACTTCTCTTCGATGAAGTAGTCATGGAAGGCCTTGCGGTTGTCGATGATGCTCATGGGCTTGTCGTGGATCCTTGGCGTGTGCTTCAAGCCGGCGCCGGCCGCGCGGCTTGCGGTAGAATCGCGGATTTTAGCAGTTCGGCGCCGAGGCCGTCCCTATCCCCAATGGCTGACGTCAAGAAGCTGGTCCTGGTCGAGTTCACGCCTGCGCAGATGTTCGAGCTCGTCGATCGCTGCGAGGACTACCCGCAATTCCTGCCGTGGTGTGGCGGCACGGAGGTGCATGCGCGCACGGAAAAAGTCACTGTCGCGACGCTGCACATCAACTATCACGGGCTCAAGGCGCATTTCAGCACGCAGAACGAGAAGCTCGCGCCGGTGAAAATGCTGATCCGGCTCAGGGACGGTCCGTTCAAGCATCTCGACGGCAACTGGCATTTCACGCCGCTCGGCGAGAGCGCGTGCAAGATCGAGTTCAACCTGCACTACGAATTCTCGAACCGGCTGCTGGAAAAGGCGCTCGGGCCGGTGTTCAATCACATCGCGAACACCTTCGTCGATTCGTTCGTGAAACGGGCGAACCAAGTCTATCCAAAGAGCTGAGCATGGCCGATCTGATCACTGTCGAAGTCACCTATGCGTTGCCGCAGGTGCAGGAATTGCTGAAAGTGCGCGTGCCGGAAGGTGCGACCGTGCGCGACGCGATCGAAGCCTCGGGGATTCTTGCCAAGCATCCGGAAATCGACCTTGACGGGCCGAACAAGGTGGGCGTCTATGCGAAGCTGACCCGGCTCGACACCCCGTTGCGTGACCGCGACCGCGTCGAAATCTACCGTCCGCTGATCGCCGACCCGAAGGCAGTGCGCAAGAAGCGCGCCGAGGAAGGCAAGGTCATGAAAAAAGGCGGCGGGCCGGCAGGCGAGGAGTAACGCCGAGGGAGGAGTAAAGCCGAGGTCGCCGAGCGTTACCTGCAGGCGGATTCGACGAATTTTTGCGTGCGCGCGATCTCGTCGGCGCGGCCTTCGTCGCCGAGCGCTTCGCGTTCGCCGTCGCGATTGAAGCGCGCGAGGCGCTGGCCGGATTCCAGCGCGACCAGCTGGTTGCGCGCCTGCTCGCAATCGCGCTGTCGCTGGGCCGACTGCTGGCGTTCCTGCTCGGCCTTCGCGGCGGCTTCCGCCGCTTCAGCGCGGCGCTGCCGGAAAGCGAGATCCCGCTCCGCGAGCGTCTCCGGTTTTGCCGCTTCTGCGCTACCGCCCGCTCCGGTGCCGGTCGCCGCATCCTTGCCCGGCTGAACCGTCGGTGTCACGGCCGAGCGCAGCGTCGTCGCGTTCTCGCCGGCCGGGGGCGTGTCGGAGTAATGCACCCGGCCCTCGGCATCGCGCCACTGGTAGATCTGCGCACCGGCGGGCAGCGCGACGAGCAGGCTGATGACAAAGAGATTGATGCGGCGCATCGGTCGGACTCCGTGGAAGCGCCGCTTACAACGCGCGGGCGCGATCTGTATAATACGGATTTGGCCGAAAGGAAAGAAGCCATGCGAGTGATTCAGAAGGCGCTGACGTTCGACGACGTCCTTCTCGTGCCTGCCCACTCGACCGTTCTGCCGCGCGATGTCAGCCTCAAGGCGCAATTGACGCGGAATATCCGGATCAACATTCCCCTCGTTTCCGCCGCCATGGATACCGTGACCGAATCCCGCCTCGCGATCGCGCTGGCGCAGGAAGGCGGCATCGGCATCCTGCACAAGAATCTCGCGGTCAAGCAGCAGGCCGCGATGGTCGCGAAGGTGAAGCGCTTCGAATCCGGGGTGTTGAAAGACCCGATCACGATTCCGCCGACGATGAGCGTGCGCGATGTGATGGCGCTGACCCGCCTGCACAAGTTCTCCGGCCTGCCGGTTGTCGAGAACAGGCGTGTCGTCGGCATCGTGACGAACCGCGACGTGCGTTTCGAGACCAATCTCGACCAGCCGGTGTCGGCGATCATGACGCCGTTCGAGCGTCTCGTCACCGTCAAGGAGGGCGACAGCCTCGAGGAAGCGCGCCGCCTGATGCACAAGCACCGCCTCGAGCGGGTGCTGGTGCTCAACGACGCGGCCGAACTGCGCGGGCTCATCACCGTCAAGGACATGATGAAGTCGACCGAGCATCCGCTGGCGGCGAAAGACGACCTCGGCCGGCTGCGCGTCGGCGCGGCGCTGGGTGTCGGGGCGGGCACCGAGGAGCGCGCCGAAGCGCTCGTCGAGGCGGGCGTCGATGTCGTCGTCGTCGACACCGCGCATGGCCACTCGCAGGGCGTGCTCGATCGCGTCCGCTGGGTCAAAAAGAACTTCCCGCATGTCGAAGTGATCGGCGGCAACATCGCGACCGCCGCGGCGGCAAAGGCGCTTGTCGATTGCGGCGCCGACGCGGTCAAGGTCGGCATCGGTCCCGGCTCGATCTGCACGACGCGCATCGTCGCAGGCGTCGGCGTTCCGCAGGTCACGGCGATCGACAACGTCGCAACGGCACTCGCCGGCACCGGCGTGCCGCTGATCGCCGACGGCGGCATCCGCTATTCGGGCGACATCTCCAAGGCGATCGCCGCCGGAGCCGACGTCGTGATGCTCGGCGGCCTCTTCGCCGGCACCGAGGAGGCGCCCGGCGAGACGGTGCTCTACCAGGGCCGTTCGTACAAGTCTTACCGCGGCATGGGGTCGCTCGGCGCAATGCAGCAGGGCGCGGCCGACCGCTATTTCCAGGAGTCCGACGGCAACGCCGACAAGCTCGTGCCCGAAGGCATCGAAGGTCGCGTGCCGTACAAGGGCGCGGTCACTGCGGTGATCCACCAGCTGATCGGCGGCCTGCGCGCATCGATGGGCTACCTCGGCTGCGACACCATCGTCGCGATGCACGAGCGGGCGCAGTTCGTCGAGATCACCTCCGCCGGCGTTCGCGAATCGCACGTGCACGACGTGCAGATCACGAAGGAAGCGCCGAACTACCACGTCGATTGATTCGGCTCAGACGTTCTTGGGGCGGCTGCGGCCGCCCTTCTCATTTCCGGTCCCGTCATGGCACACCAAAAAATCCTCATCCTCGATTTCGGTTCCCAGGTCACCCAGCTCATCGCGCGCCGCGTGCGCGAGCAGCAGGTGTATTGCGAGATCCATCCGTTCGACGTCTCCGACGACTTCGTCCGCGAGTTCGCGCCGGCCGGCGTGATCCTCTCGGGCGGCCCGAACTCGGTCTATGAAGCGGTCGGCTGGCACGCGCCGCAATCGGTTTTCGAGCTCGGCGTGCCGGTGCTCGGCATCTGCTACGGCATGCAGACGATGGCCCAGCAACTCGGCGGCACCGTCGAAAGCTCGGGCAAGCGCGAGTTCGGCTACGCCGAGATCCGTGCCCGCGGTCATTCCGAACTCTTCCGCGGCATCGAGGACCGGACGAACGACGAAGGCCATGGCCTGCTCGACGTGTGGATGAGCCACGGCGACAAGGTCACGGCGCTACCGCCGGGCTTCAAGGTCATCGCCAGCAACGAATCCTGCCCGGTCGCCGGCATGGCCGACGAGGTGCGCAAGTTCTACGCGGTGCAGTTCCACCCCGAGGTCACGCACACGATCAAGGGCAAGGAGATGATCGCCCGGTTCGTGCACGAGATCTGCGGCTGCGGGCACGACTGGAACATGCCCGACTACGCGAACGAGGCGATCGAAAAAGTGCGCGCGCAGGTCGGCCAGGAAGAGGTCATTCTCGGGCTGTCCGGCGGCGTCGATTCTTCCGTCGTCGCGGCGCTGCTGCATCGCGCGATCGGCGAGCAGCTGACGTGCGTGTTCGTCGACAACGGCCTGCTGCGGCTCAACGAAGCCGAACAGGTGATGCTGACTTTTGCCCGCAACCTCGGCGTCAAAGTCATCCACGTCGATGCGACCGAGCAGTTCATGGGACACCTGAAAGGCGTGTCGGACCCGGAGGCGAAGCGCAAGATCATCGGCCGCGAGTTCGTCGAAGTGTTCCAGGCCGAGGCGCAGAAGCTGCCGAATGCAAAGTGGCTTGCGCAGGGCACGATCTACCCGGACGTGATCGAATCCGCCGGCTCGAAAACCGGCAAGGCGCACACGATCAAGAGCCACCACAACGTCGGCGGCCTGCCCGAGACGCTCAACCTGAAACTGCTCGAGCCGCTGCGCGAACTGTTCAAGGACGAAGTCCGCGAGCTCGGCATCACGCTCGGGCTGCCGCACGAGATGGTCTATCGCCACCCGTTCCCGGGCCCGGGCTTGGGCGTGCGCATCCTCGGCGAAGTGAAGCAAGAGTTCGCCGACCTGCTGCGCCGGGCCGACGCGATCTTCATCGACGAACTGCGCGCCGCCGACTGGTACGACAAGACCAGCCAGGCCTTCGCGGTGTTCCTGCCGGTCAAGAGCGTCGGCGTCATGGGCGACGGCCGCACGTATGAGTACGTGGTCGCACTGCGCGCGGTCGAGACTCAGGACTTCATGACCGCGCACTGGGCGGAGCTGCCGCACAGCCTGCTCGGCAAAGTTTCGAACCGCATCATCAACGAAGTGCGCGGCATCAATCGGGTGGTGTACGACATCTCCGGTAAGCCGCCCGCGACGATCGAGTGGGAATGATTCTGCGTCCTCCACCCACTATCGCGGACTATCGCTAAGACCGATAACCTCATTGATTTCATGGGACTTTGCTCTTCACTGCTATCGATGACAATCGGTGCCAGCCAACTCAATTTGACGGTATTTTTGACGGTATTGTTGGAAAGGGCTGCGAGCGCGAGCAGCGTTTACCGTCAGCGGTAATCGGCGCTCCTGACGGTAAACTGCGGCTGAACGCCTTTCATGGCGCGGGTTTACCGTCTATCGTTTGATCGATGCCATCTGACGGTAAACCTTCAGGTCGGGTGACGGTAAACCGATGAGAGGTGGCCGCAATGCTCACAGACGTCAAACTGAAGAGCCTCAAGCCAGCTGAGAAGGCGTACAAAGTCGCCGACCGCGACGCCATGTACGTCGTGGTGGCGCCGACAGGAGGCATCACGTTTCGGCTCGACTACCGCATCAACGGTCGCCGCGAGACCTTGACACTTGGACGCTATGGGCCTGAAGGATTGTCCTTAGCCGAGGCAAGGGGGAAAGCGGTGGAGGCTCGCCGCCTGGCGGCCGAGGGAGTATCGCCTTCGGCAGAAAGGCGGAGGGCGAAGCGCAAGGCACGTGAGGCGAAGACCTTTGGGGACGCCGCGAGCGCCTGGCTCCAAGGTTATCGTATGGCCGACAGTACCCGCGCAATGCGCCAAAGCGTCCTCGAGCGCGACGTGCTGCCGAAATTCGGACGGCGAAAACTCGAGGAGATCACTGACGCCGACGTGCGTGACCTATGCGATGCAGTGCTCAAGCGCGGCGCTCCAGCCACCGCGGTGCACGCCCGAGACGTTGTGAATCAGGTCTATCGCTGGGTGATCGAACGCGGCCAGAGGGTGAAGAACCCTGCCGAGATCGTTCGCCCTTCTTCGATAGCGACCTTTTTGCCGAAGGACCGTGCTCTGTCCGAAAAGGAAGTCGGCATCTTCTTGCTTGTCCTCGAAGAGGTGTCCACGCTGCCAACCATTCGCTTAGCGCTGCGTCTGCTCCTGCTGACACTCGTGCGCAAGGGCGAATTGCTGGCCGCGACCTGGGATGAGGTCGATTTTATGAAAGCGGTCTGGACGATTCCGAAAGAACGGATGAAGGCGCGCCGGCCTCACAACGTGTATCTGTCACAGCAGGCTCTCGACATCCTCGTTGCGCTGAAAACCTGTGCGGGAGGGTCGTCCTACTTATTACCCTCCCGTTATGACGTCGACAAGCCGATCTCCAATGCGACCTTGAATCGGGTGATTGATGTTGCAGTCGACCGGGCCATTGAACGCGCACTTCCATTGGAAAGGTTCACGGTGCATGACTTGCGCCGCACGGCTTCGACCCTGCTGCACGAGGCGGGATTCAATTCGGATTGGATTGAAAAGTGCCTCGCCCATGAGCAACGTGGGGTGAGGGCGGTCTACAACCGCGCCGAATATGCAGATCAGCGCCGTGACATGCTGCAGCAGTGGGCCGATATGGTCGATAGCTGGGTGGTGGCACGCAGTAAGTCTGAGCCGTGTGCCCGAGCAAAATAGGCCCGCGATCGGCTTTTTCATGCCCTCACGGGTCGCGCCCGCCGCTTGCGTACATCGGGTCCCGGAGCCGGCCCGAGTGCAGCGTCGCGCCGCGCGACGATCCAGGCGACGACCTCATCGTAGTCCCAGACGACGCAGCGCGACGTGAGGTTGAAGCGCTGTGGAAACTCACCTTTCTTCTCCAGCAGATAGATCGTTGAGTCCGCCAGCGGAACCATGCGGCGTAGCTCGTCGCGGCGGATGGTGCGTTTCAGGGGCAGCACCTTGGCCTCGTGAAGGGCACGACTGCCCGCAGGCCACTGATCAGGGGTTTGCTCCCCGATAGAAGAATCTTCGTGAGTATGGGTCATGGGGTGGCCTCCCTGCAGCCGGAATCTCCAGCGCCACCGAGGCGGAGAGTTGTGAGTTCGTTGTAACGATCGAGGAAGAGATGCTTCGCTACGATGGGCGCAAGAGGTTGGATCGGGCGGGCGAGGGGCGAGGCCTGCGTCGTACCGATCCATGCGTCGTCGTGGGGTGGGTCGAGATCGCGCCGCGCGATGGCGCGTAATACGAGATCCGCGTACTTGACCGATGGCGGCAGGCAGGGCGGGGCGCCGAGGTCGGCCAGAATGTCTGCGGTCGTCTGGCTCTCGGCATTGAGGCACGCGGCGAGCAGTTTCCTGAGCGCATCTCCGGCGTGGAGGAGGAGCGCCGCCAGGGCGTCTTCGGGCGGCACGATGGTGCTCGCCAGATAGTCGTGCTGCGCCACCGAATAGAAGGTGTGCGCGCGCCCCGCGAAGCAGCACGTGCTCGCGAGGACATGGGCGATGTCCCCGATGCTTACCTGGCCCGGTGCTGTGTTTCCTCCACGGTCCTGACCGGCACCGATCCGGCCGGCGGTTCGGCGCATGACGTGCGCCGCCTGGGATTCATGTTTCATCTGTTTCTCCTTGCTGGCGTTCGTTGTCCGAATGGTCGATGCATGCCAAGGCCGGCCGACGGCGATTGCAGCGGTCGCAAGGCGGGGAATCAGGACGAGACGAAGTCAGAGCGGCGTGGAGAGCCGATCGACGAGCAAGGAAATGAGCGAGCGAGTCGCGTGAAGCGAGAGAGCGAGGCGTCCCCGCCGCGTCTCAAGGGGTGGCGTAGCGCTTTTGAGACGAGAGAAAAAAATACCGGCATGATCGCCGTTTGGCAAGTCCCGGCGAATTACCCAAGACGGGATGCTGCCGAGGTGTTGCCTAAGTTCCTGGTGCGATCTTTGATGTAAGTGGGCACCTGAATCGCCTCAGGATAGGTATGGCCGTAGGAGAGGCGCTCGGGGAAGGAGCCGGAGGGCGGGGGAGTAGGAGAACATCGGTCTCTCTTCGAAGAATGTCGGAGAGGCGTCTCCCACCGAGATCGACATGAATCGTGAGGCTGACCCCGGACCCGAAGGTCGTTCCGGTTACAGGGGCTGACCGGACGTTGAATATATTCGTAGGCGCCATACGCCGGCTCGTCAAGGGGCCGCTTCACAATGTGGCGATTGCGAGGTCCGGTTCTCTGTCGGTGGGTGGCGGCAAAGGAGTGGTCCCCGTGCGCACGACATCGTCAGCGTCGGCCGCGTGGACCTTTACGAAGCGCCCGTCACGGCGCTTTGCGCGGTGATGCCCTTGATGACGTCCAGATGGCCGGCATTCTGGGCGCGTAGCGCTTCCAACTCGCCATGGGCTTGAGCCAGACGAGCGGCCAGGTCGCGGGACTCCTTGCGCATCGTCGACAGCTCTGCCTCGAGGGTCGCGTCACGGCGCTTGTGATCCTGCAGCTGGCTGTCGAGCGTCGCCACTTCATGCGTGTGGCGCGCCTGGGTATCCGCCAGGCGCTCGGCGAGGCCTGCGGCTTTCGCCTCGGCGATCGCGGCCAGACGTTCGGCATCGGTGCGGGCGGCGCGCTCGGCGTCTACGGCACTGCGTAGCCGTTCGTTCTCCCTTTCGAGGATGGGCATGGCGTCGAGTCGAACCTGTGCCTTGGCCAACTCGGTGCGGGTGGTCTCGGCTGCCTGGCGCTCACGGGTCGCTTCATCCCGGACGGCGGAGCGGTCGATCTCCAGCTGCTCGATCTTTCCGGCGAGCGCCGCCTTCTCTTCCTGCGACGCTTGCAGGGCGTCCTCCACCGTCTGGATGTGGTCGGTCTGACGCTCGCTCTCGGCCGCGAGTTCGTCGGCAGCCGCTTGCACGTCGGACAACTTGGCGTCGAGGTCGGCCCGCGCCGTTGCCCGTTCCTGCGTCACGAAATCGAGAATTGCCCGTTGCAGCGCTGGGGGGAGGGCAGAACCCGCTTCGGTCGAGATGGGGTCGCTGCCTTCCCATCGTTGGAACAGCTTGTGGATGGTGCCCAAACTGCCGCTGCCGTGACGCTCGCGGATTTGGCGTGGGGTGGGCTTGCCGCCGGCGGCTTTGATCCGATCGGCGATGGCCGCCACCTGCTCGTAGGTGATGCTGGCTTCCCGGGGCATGTCTCGTCGTCTCCTGTACGATACGTTACGTACGATTGGTTACGGTACGACTCAAGGCTCCACTCCATCCTCTATTCAGCCTCGTTGATTCTCGTGGTGGAGCGATTTCGCGGACGTCTCAGGTCCTTGGCCCGCCGGTGGCGTTCGTCGGGCCGCCAGATCAAGGGGTGTTCGAGCCGCCGACTTACCGCCCAGTGACGGTCTCGGCATCGGCCTTAGGCTTTCGCACCCGACCCAGTCTTCCCAGGCGGTGAGGACTTCACCGTCGATCTCGTCGGGGGCGAGGTCCTCGTGGGCGACCGGTGAACAGTCGATCCAGCGTATGCGCAGCAGTGGTCCGGTGCGTTCGAGGATCTCGACCCATCCGTGCTCGCGATGGATCGCCAGCTCACCCGGTCGCAGGCGGGATGGATGGGTGTTGATGTGTACGACGTTCATATCCCTCACCTCCATGTCAGGGGAATGTCATGTCATCACGGCGCGGAGGGCGCCAGGTTGTGTGCAGGTCCTCGAGCAGAGGAATTCCATCGGGGAGAGCAATCGGCGCGTCGGGCCTTCCCGTGATGGAAGGGGCGCCAGCCCCCTGTCTGGAGGCGTCAAACGTGCGGGGGCGGCGTCAAATGCGGCGCATCAGCTGCCGCCGCAAAGGCGAGAGGTCGTGTGGCCGAAGAAGGGATGGTCGAGGCAAGCACGCGGCGTCCGGGTGGTTCGGCGTTGCCGGACTGAATAGGGGCGATCGGGGCCCCGCGTACCCAGGACACGTTCCGAAGTGGGTCTTGTCCGATCGGAAGCTGGCCGCAATCGTACGCGTAGGTCGCCGTCGGGCGGAAGAGATCATCTCCGTCCGCGGGACTATCGCTGATCAAACGGCGAAATGCAAGGCGGTTTGACAGGCGTCTTGCTCAGGCTGAAGGTGCGCTCGCATCGCTGCGCCGCTGTCAGGGCGCAATACGGCGGGTGTGCGCACTTGCAGTGGCACGCTGCCATGGGTTCGGTGGCGTTGCCCCGTTGACGGGACGTGCTCGTGGCGTAGAATCACCGTCAGCAATCGGCCATTTGGCCGTTGTCCTGCGTCCGGTCAGCCCCTGTAACCGGAACGACCGTCAGGTCTGGGGTTCCGTTTGTGTCACCCACCCGATCGGGAAGATCCTCTTCCCGGTCATGGGATGTGGTCTCCCGATTTTTTTCGTCTGGAGACCGTCATGACCGAATCCAAGCAAGTTGCTTCCAACTCCGCTCCCGAGAAGGAGCATTTCGATCTGCATACCAAGGGATGCGGCTATTTGGGCCGGGTCCGGTGGGTGAAACCGCGTGGCGGTGGTCGTCGAGGCGAGCCCTTTCTCGCATGCGCGATCAATGCTGTTCATGGATCCGTCACGGAACCCGCGTACACGTACTTTGACCTTCGAGTGGTCGGCGCCGAGTGTACCGAGCTCGTTGAACGCTTCAAGCCGGATGTGCAGCAGGATCGCAAGGTCTTCGTGTCATTCCGCGTGGGCGATATCTACCCACATCTTTACTATGCGGACGTCAAGGATTCAGAAACCGGCGAACCCGGTAAGGAACCGAGAGTCATCATCAAGGGCCGTCTGCTGCTGCTGACGCACGTCAAGGTGGACGGTGAAACGGTCTTCGAGCGCCCGAAGACCATAGCTGTTCAGGAATCGGCCGAAAGCATTCATCAGGAACGCAACGGCACCAGCGGGTGATCACCCGGTCAGCCGCTTCAACCCCGGAGCCCTTCATCAAGAAGGGCTCTTTCTCCAGGCCACGGTCTGAAGAAAGAAGCTTTCGTTGTCTTCCAGCCGTTTTGCACGTTTCGGCAAAAACGTGCGTCGTGCGCCCAGTCAGCCCCTGAAACTGGGACGGCCGTCAGGCCCGGGGTCCGTCGGCAGGGATTTGCCTGTCCGCTTCGATCCTGTACCGGTCCGGAAACCCGGTGCATGTTTCAAAGCCGGGGCCACCGATCACGTTGGTGGCCCCCTTGTGTCGCACGCGCCGAGGGCTTGACCCATTCGGTGTCCGATTCTCAACCACCCATCGGGGCGCTCGTCCCCTTCGGGTGGGCAGGCCTCCGATGTCACATTCGGAGATCGCGATCGTGAGCATTACCGTCGAAGGGACCCTGAACATCAAGCGTATCAAGGGGGCCAATGGGCCGTTCTGTGTCGGCGACCTGCTGACCGACATCGGCGAGTTTCGCGTCAAGGATCCCATCCTCGACCAGTTCGAGGAAGGGAGCTACGCGGGGCGCTATATCATCCAGCGTATCTTCCCCTGGTCCTACGCCAGCAATGGCCGGCTCGTGCTGGAGATCCGCGCCCGACTCGTCGATCTGCACGTTGATAGCGGCACCGAAAGGAGCTTGCCGGAAGCGCCGATCGAACCGGACCCCGCTGACGAGGTCTCGGCCCACACCGGTGATCCAGGTGTTGGGCATCGCGAGCTGGAGGCAAGCAATGCGCCCGCGATCGAACGCGGGCAGGGCGATGGGGCGCCGCCGGCGTCGCCCACCACGGGGCCGGATGAATCGCCCGACCTCGCGCTGTTCGGCGATGAACTCCACACGCTGGTCGCGGCGCGCCAACCGGTGAGGCTCGATCCGACCCTCGATGATCGCCGGCGCTTTCGGGCGCAGCGCAACCGCCTGAAAGCCGGACTCCAATACGGCTTTGTGCCGGAAGAGCAGGTTTGGTATCCGGAGGAATCCGACCGGTATCAGGCCTACCTCGCCGCGAAGGCGGGCTCCTCGTAGAACAATCCCGGCGGCCGACGCCGGCCGCCCGCCCGCGCGCGGGCTTTCTGAATCGAGCTCACTGCGTCACGGGACCAGTGCGTTTCGGAAAGCCCGCGAGGGGCCATGAACAACTGGGCAGCAGCACGCCCGATGTGTTGCGGCATTTGCGTCGGCGGTTTTGCCCCGCGCGCCCTTTCATCGGCACCCACGCCTTCCACAGGGGTGCCTCGCACCCGAGCCACGGGCTTCCAGGGCAATGCGCCTGGGTCCGCGGGTGTGACGGAGGCATCGTTCAAGTCTCGTTCAAGCGGAACCAGCGGGTTCCCATCGTCGGCCTGCCCGGGCAGACCGACGATGGGAGTCCGTTTGCAGCGTGCGGCGATCGGCCCGCCGCGCGTGTTGCCTGATGCATCAGCCTGTCAGTCCCTGCAACAGGACCGAGCCTATCGCTCCGGGACATCGTCCACCACCACCCGCGGGTCGCGATCGACCCGTGGAGGGTCTGCGTCCCCCGCATGTTCTCTCCGAGGAGAAGATTCCATGGCCCTGATATTCCCGCGCCTCGCGCGCAATTTCATCAAGAACGGCTACTTTCCGACCGACCAGGCGACGCTCGAGCGGATCGTTGTCGCCCTCGATGTGGCGGGCAATGCGCTGCGGATCCTCGATCCGTGCTGTGGAGAAGGCGCCGCACTCCACCGAGTCGGCGAGGCGCTGGCAGAATGCGGTGCCGCCGTTCAGACATTCGGCGTCGAGTTCGATGCCGAGCGGGCCTGGCATGCGAAATCCGTCCTGCACCTCGCGATTCATGCCGACATTCAGGACGTCGTCGTAGCGCACAGATCGATGGGGCTCTTGTTCCTCAATCCGCCCTATGGAGATGCGGTGGCGGATCGGGCGCAGACCGGCGACAAAGGACCGGACCGGCTCGAGAAGATCTTCTTCCGGCGGACCTTTCAAAGCCTCGCGTTCGGGGGCGTCCTCGTTCTTATCGTGCCCTACTACGTGCTCGATGCGGAGTTCGCAGGCCTCCTCTCCCGCAACTTCGATCGCATTCGCTTCCATATGGCGCCGGAGCAGCAGTTCAAGCAGTGCGTGGTGTTCGGCGTTCGGCGCCGCTCGGACCGGTCTGAACCGCGCACCGTGTCGGCGCTCATCGCCGCCGGCAAGGGCGAGGCGCTCGACCAGGTGTTGCCCGAGTGCTGGACCGCCGAGCCGTATGCCGTGCCCGAGATTGCCGGTGGGGAAGGTCACTTCCACGCGGTCCGCATCGACGCCGCACAGCTCGCGGCCGAGGTGGCGCGACTGCACCCCCACACGCTCTGGCCGCAGTTCCGGATCCACTTCGGTGGTACGAAATGCGCCCACCGCCCGCCCTTGACCGAAATGGGGCGATGGCACCTGGCGCTGGCGCTGGCGGCGGGCCAGGCTCACGGCATCGTGACCTCCGGCAGCGGTCGCACGCTGTTGATCAAGGGCGACACGTACAAGGACAAGGCCCGCTCCGTCGAATTTGCGGAAAGTCCGGACGGGACCGTCAGTGAAACCGTCATTCTCACCGACCGTTTCGTACCCGTGATACGCGGGATCGACTTCACGCCAGGGTCCAGGTTCGGGTCTGTCGTCACGATCCAATAGGGCAGGGCAGACGCGCTGCACTTGGATCGGGTGGAGCACCGCTCCGCCTCGCCTTGCCGGCCCTCGGCGCCGGCACTTTGACCTCCACCGTGGCAACCCGAAGGGTCTCCCTCTCCGGGGCGAGCTCACCTTGGTGTTGCCTTCCAGCCATCTATCATTCATTGGGAGAAACGCGATGCAGCAGGAAATCGATATGTGGGTGCTCGTGCGACACCGTGATGTGCCCCTGCCATCGAGCGCGGGCCGCAAGCGCTCGATGACGGATCCCGAGTGGCGAGCGGGGTGCCTCGAGTATCTTCAGACCACGTTGTTGTGCCACCCGGGCCCTCTTGCGCAGACGGAGGTCGTCTGGCCGCTGGCGTGCCGGGCGCCCGACGAGGCCGAGACCTTCTGGTCGACCCTCCGAGTGGTTCGGGCCAACTTCAACCACGCGCTGGCGAGCACCCTGAATCGCCTGTGCGCACTGCTCCCCGAGGCGGGCGCCGACCAGATGGAGATCCCAATCGGGCGCGACGGCGGTATCGATTGGTCGGAGGCCCTGTTTCCGTTGGGCGCCGCGCTTCTGACGCACGTTGCGGAGCGGTTGCAGGACACGCGTGATTCCGCCGCTGCCGGCGGGGCCGTCCACCATGTGCTGAGCGACGTGGCGCGCCTCCTGTCGGACCATCTCACCGATCAGTCGCCGTTTTTCGATGCGATCGCGCGGTCGGTACGTGTGCCGAGCGACAAGGTGCTGATGTCGGCGCTGGCGCAAGGCGAACTGCTCTTGCTTCCGGTCCGGCGCATCAGCGATCGATAGCTTCTCCTGGGGCGGCTGTGCCGCCGCAAGTCCTCTGCCCCCTTTATCACCCGTCGGGTCGCACGCCCGGCGGGCGGGGCCTCCGACGGGACATTCAGGAGCGAATCATGCACAAATCGCGAAACTTCGACCGCGTGGCGGACGAGTACGAGCTCGCGCAGCTTCAGCCGCTTCGTGTCGCCCTGATGACGGCCGGTAACCCGGACCTGGGTCAGGATCCCGCACAACCACTGCTCAGCGTCCGGAATCGACTGCTGCCGGTCGCGACGCTCGGAGACGCGAGCCGCGCCGTGTGCCGCTTCATCGACGAGCACAACGTCGGCGGCGGCAATTGGGCGGGCGGA
Organism: Aromatoleum buckelii; assembly: GCF_012910785.2. Lineage (GTDB taxonomy): Bacteria > Pseudomonadota > Gammaproteobacteria > Burkholderiales > Rhodocyclaceae > Aromatoleum > Aromatoleum buckelii. The sequence goes on from NZ_WTVH02000007.1 coordinate 41,878, forward strand.
CAAGTCTTCGACGGCTGCGGCCAGCAGATCGCCTACGTGAGTTACAACGGGCGGGTGTGGCTGCCTGCGCGCACGGCGGCGCCTCGACTGACCGTCCACATGCATTGAGAACCGAGTCCAAGGAGTTGTCTTTCCCCCGTGCCAGTCGGTGCGGGGCCTTTCTCCACTGCCTCGATGCGGCAATGAAGAAAGCGAGGCAATGGAGAAAGCGACTTCATGAAATTGCCGGCGACTCGATTGAGTCGGCGCCGCGCACTGTCAGCCCCTGAAACAGCGACGGCCCTTCGGGGCCCGGGGTCTTCGTCCATTCATCCACCCCATCGGGAAGATCCGCTTCCCCGATGGGGGCGGCATCTCCCCATCTCACGAGGAGCTCTGTCATGGAAAACGTCGAAATCCGGTCGCCACGGGCGATTGAGGCGGAACCCATCATGTTGTCGATCGAGGGTTTCTCCGATCTGTACGCGGATGCCTGCGTCCGCGGCGAAGACGGCGAGCTGTTGCTGCTCTCCCTGTATGGACGCGACACCTCCGTGCTGCAGTTCATGTCGGCATTCTCGGTGCGTCGGGATCAGGGCGGCCTGCTCCAGGCGGGGCAGGCAAGCTTCAACCTGACCGAGGAGGGAGCACGACACACGGTTTTCGTCCCGGAGCCGGAACGGCTGCAGAAGTTCACGGGTCGTTTCCCTGACCGGAACCTGTTTGGATCCCTGACCCATACGTGGCTTTACGACCCGGTTCTGGTTCAGCCCGACCGGCCGGGGGCAACCGCCTGGCTGGTGAGTGACGAGCACGAAGTGCCGCGCTCCCAACTATGGGCTCTGATCCAGGACCTCAGCCCGCTGCCGCTCCTCGAACACTGGTGCGATCCGCTGCTCGACGGCCTGGGCGATCGGCTCTGCATGCCACTGAGCCGCTTCAAGTTCCCACCACTCGGCAAAGTCCGGGGCGTCCGCGTCACGCTCGAGGAGCGGTTCCAGGACATCGTTTCGATGGCCGTCAAGCAGGGTCTATTGACGCTCGAGGCGGACGACCTGGCCGCCGACGCGGCGGAACGAATCCGGGTGATCGCAGAAGCCTTGCCGCGCGCGCAGGCTTCGGCCAAACCCTTGTTCGAACTCGGTCGCGTGGTTATGACGGCAGGGGTCGAACTGCTCCTCGAACGTCATCCGGACCTCGTCGACCGCTGTCTCCGCGCCTACGTGCGGGGCGATTGGGGTGTGAGCTCCGAGCCTGAGCAGAACGACGAAGCCGTTCGATTGGGTGACTGCCGCATATTTGCTGCATATCCGATCGATCCGGCTCGACCGAGCGCGGGCTACGGCGCCAACACTTTGTGGATCATCACCGAAGCGGACCGCAGCGTCACGACCTTGCTGCTGCCCGACGAGTACTGAGCGAAAAGCTCACCGGCGAATACGGTGTGCCTGACGGCTGTCGCCCCTTTCTTTCATCTCAAACCCATGCGGGGACACGTACCCCGCATGGGGTCGGTCTCCGCCTTCTGAAGGAGACCTCCATGCATCTCGCACATGCTGGCTTCGCGCCGGCTCTCGTCCTTCCGGAGCCTGCCCAACTGTCGCTGGCCGAGTTCGTCGACGACTTCGGCGCCAGCTTGCTGGACGCCGTTCGACGCCAGAATCCGCCCGTCTATGACGGCGTGGCGGACCCGCGGCGCGATGCGCTGATGGATCGGCTGTCCCGAAAGCCCTTTCCGGCGCAACGCGATGCCGTCCAAGCCGTGACGCGACTGCTGCTCGACGCCGGCGACCCCGCGGCGATCCTCAACGCCGAGATGGGAACCGGCAAGACCATGATGGCGATCGCCGCGTCCGTCGTGATGCACGAGGCGGGTTTGCGCCGCACCCTGGTACTGTCCCCGCCGCACCTGGTGTACAAGTGGCGCCGGGAGATCCTGCTGACCGTGCCCGATGCTCGCGTCTGGATCCTCAATGGGCCGGACACGCTGCACAAGCTCCTCACCCTGCGCGCGATGCGCACCGCACCCGCCGTGCCGGAGTTTTTCGTGCTCGGGCGAGTGCGGATGCGCATGGGCTTTCATTGGCGGCCCGCGTTCAATGTACGTAGAACGGTGTATCGGGACGAGCTCGGCGCGCGCCACGTCGCCGCCTACGCCATTTGTCCGGACTGCGGGCAATGGCTGACGGACAAGGCCAATGACGCCGAGCTGCCGATGTCGGCGGCGCGGGCCAAGGTGGTGCTCGACGAGAATCGAACCGCTTGCCCGCACTGCGGCGCGCGGCTGTGGACCTTGACCCGCAAGGGCAAGCCGCAGCGCTCGCACCGCGAGCTCGTCGTGGACGCGTTGCAGCAGCTGCCGACCATCGGCGCGAAGACCGCCGAGAACCTGGTCCAACGATTCGGCGAGGAAATGCTCGGCGACATGCTGGCGGACAACGTGCACGAGTTCATCAACCTGATGGACGAGGAGGGCGAGCTCGTCTTCTCCGACCGCCAGGCCGCACGCATGGAGCGCGCCATGGCTGCCCTTGAGATCGGCTTCGGCCAGGGCGACTACCAGGCGACGGAATTCGTCAAACGGTATTTGCCCCAAGGCTACTTCGGCTTGCTGGTGGTCGACGAGGGGCACGAGTACAAGAACGCCGGAAGCGCACAGGGACAAGCCATGGGCGTCCTGGCCGCCAAATGCAGCAAGACGCTCCTGCTGACCGGCACCCTGATGGGCGGCTACGCCGAGGATCTGTTCTACCTCCTCTGGCGTCTCAATCCGAGGGCGATGATCGACGACGGCTACCGCCCGAACGTACGTCGCAGCCTGGGCCCGGCAGCAATGGCCTTCATGCGCGATCACGGTGTCGTGAAGGACATCTACCGCGAGTTGGAAAGCCGCTCCCATCGGACCGCGAAGGGCAAGACGATCAGCCATCGAACGGCGAAAGCCCCCGGCTTCGGCCCGAAGGGCATCATGCGATACGTGCTGCCCTGCACGGTCTTCCTGAAGCTCAAGGATATCGGTGGCGACGTGCTTCCACCGTATCGCGAGGTGTTCGAATCGGTGGTGATGACGGAGACCCAGCGCGAGGGCTACACGAAGCTCGCCGCCGTCCTGACAGCCGAGTTGCGCCAGGCACTGCGCTGCGGTGACGCGACGCTGCTCGGGGTGGTGCTCCAGGTGCTGCTCGCCTGGCCTGACTGCTGCTTCCGCGACGAGCTCGTCAGGCATCCTCGAACGGGCGCCCAGCTTGCATATCAGCGGGCCATCTTCGCCGACGGGGACGTGAGCCCGAAGGAAGCGGCGCTGATCGAACTTTGCCGGCACGAGAAGGGCAGGGGCCGCAAGGTGCTCGCCTACTCGATCTACACCGGAACCCGGGACACCACGAGTCGCCTGCGGGCCCACCTGGAACGCACCGGCTTCAAGGTGGCTGTGCTGCGCGCGAGCGTCGACGCGGCGCGACGCGAGGACTGGGTGGCTGATCAGGTCGAACGTGGCGTCGACGTGCTGATCACGAACCCGGAACTCGTGAAAACCGGGCTGGACCTGCTCGACTTTCCGACCATCGCCTACATGCAGTCGGGCTACAACTGCTACACCCTGCAGCAGGCCTCGCGCCGTTCATGGCGCATCGGGCAGCGCAACGACGTGGCCGTGCACTTCTTCGGATACGCGGATTCGGCCCAAATGGACTGCCTTGCACTCATGGCCCAGAAGATTGCCGTGGCGCAATCCACGTCGGGTGACATGCCGGAGACGGGCCTCGACGTCCTTAACCAGACCGGCGACAGCATCGAGGTGGCGCTGGCCAAGAGGTTGGCGGCCTGACGAATCCAGGGCGGGGGCGGCAGCCCTCGTCCTGGATTCTCCTTCTTCTCGCATGCGACCTCGTCTCACGTAATGATTGCCGGCGAGCGGGTCTGGCGCTTCGCTATCTCGGCGACCAGGAACGGCTTGGCCTCCAAGGGAAAGAGCCAGTTCTTGTGGGCAGCCTGCCACCGCCCGCCGAAGACCCGGCACCAGGCCTTCACCACTTCGTTGAACTGAGCATCGTAGGGACTCCAGAGCGCGATCCCGAACGGGAAATCCGTCAGATCCACGATCCGGCCATCCGGCCAATAGCGGGTTCTCGGCGGTTTCGCCTTTTGCATGGGCGGAATGGGTTTTGGTGCGGGCATCGATTCGGCGGTAGAACGAGCCTGTTCGGTCGCTGCCGCGATTAGCGCCTGCTCCGCGGGATAGAACAGCCAGCGCTTGCCTCCAGCGCCTCGGATCACGATCTCTTCAAGGGCGGCCCAGTCCCAGGACTCGCGATCAAAGCCACGAAGGTCGATCTCAACCGACGGCTGGCCGAGCTCGCGTAGAACGGCAAGTTTCTCTTGATCGACGAAATGGGTCACTCCAACTTCGATGAGATAGGACTCCGAGGCAGTCGCCCCCACGACGTCGGGGACCACCGGACCGAGATTAACTTCGATCCTGACCGTTGCGAAGTCGACCCACGTTTCCGCAATGGAGGCTTCGCCTGTGCCGCGGCGACCGTCTGGCAGCGTGACGGAGCGCTGCACGGACAGTCCCGGCAAGGTGATCCCGCAGGCCCGCTCGATCGCGGTCTTCGCGGCAAGATGCAGCGCGCTCTCGGCGCCTCCTTCGCAGTCGGCGCCGGTTGCATGTGCAAAGTGCCAGACCCGGACATCTCCCTGGCGTGCAATGAGTGGGCGACGGCAGGACGGGCACATACATTCGCACGCCTGTCCCCGCTCAACCTCTTCTACCGAGACCACCCGGCCGTCCTTGGCAATGGCAAATGATTGCAGCAGACTCGTGGCTTCCATGTTGATTGCTCCTTCGTCGATGACAGTGACGAGTGGAATTACCGCGCAGGCTGCTTTGCCAGAACACCCGGGAAACCGGGTTGAAAGGGGGTTTGTGAATACGCAAGCGATTGTTTTTGCAGCCAAGTGTCTTGACGGTCTTGCTGCAGGGTGGCGCGAGTCGCGGCTGCTAAATGTTTCCGTATTGAGGGCGCTGTTGCTGCTGACGCAGCGTCATCCTGAACGGGCTGAGGGTGGATTCGACGCTCTGGAGATCGCCGAGGCAGTAGGAGCTGTGATTGGCCGGAACTGGGTAAAGGGCGATATCTGGGAGGACACGGCTGGGAAGGTTCGGGACCACTGGGGCAACCTGGTCACGAAGACCTGGCCAACGAAAGAGGAAGGTGTTCGCCAGCGCTTTCTGCAACTCGGGCTCGATGTCGCCCCTGAGTTGTCGCGGGACGAGGGCGGCGGGCAGGGCAACCCGACACGGTATTGCTTCCGCCTCGTTCCTTTGCCGAAAGTCTCGGACGGCGAAGAGCAGGATGAAAACCCGGGACCACTCGCCGAACCCGCACCGCGCCCTTCAGGTAGCGTTTCCAGCGGCGACGAAGGCGTTAGTTACATCTGCGAGGATGTTGAAGACGCATCCTGGCTGGCCCGAAGTTTCGCACAGGGCTTCCTGCTGTCAGGCTGGAGGCGGCACGCACTTCGCAGTGTCTTCATTGCCGGCATCCTCGTTGTCTTCCTCGCCGTGCTGATCGTACCTCTGACAATGGTGACGAAGCGTTCGGTGAGTGAAAGCGCGAATGCACTGATCGGCGCGGGGGTCTTCGGCTACATTTTCTGGAGCACCTTAGGCACGCTTCTGATGCTGCACCGGTGGCGTATTGCACTGGCGCCGTGGTGGATGCAATCGGTCGATGATGACCGCCTGGTTGAGTGGCGCTGCCCTCCGCGGCACCCAGAGAAGTCCATCAAGGCCGTTCGCTACACGGCGACGTGCCCCTTGTGCGGCGGCAAGGTCGTAGCGCGTTCGGGCGGTTTGAAGCATGTGTGGAGCCTCATCGGGCGTTGCGAGGAGGCGCCGGCGGCGCATGTCTTTTCGTTCGACCATGTTCGACGTGAGGGGCTCCCGCTCATGCGATCCATGACGAGTGAAACGAGGCAACCACGGTCGTAAGGCCCTATCTGCGATAATCGGGCGAAAATTTTCGATAGCGAGCGAAAGGGGAGGCAATGCGAACTGGCGTGATTACCGAAGCGGATACATGCCGCGAGTACGTCACGCCCCGGCTGGTGGAGGCGGGCTGGGGTATTGCACCCCATGTCATCGGCGAGCAGCGCAGCTTCACCAACGGCCGCATCATCGTAGCGGGCGGCAAGGTGCGGCGTGGTAAGCAGAAGCGTGCGGACTATCTGCTGTATTACCGTCGCGATTTCCCACTTGCGGTGGTCGAAGCGAAGGAAGCGGGGCTGCCCGCGGAGACGGGGGTACAACAGGCGCGTGAATACGCGGAGATCCTCGGGCTCAAGTTCGCATATGCGACCAATGGCCAGCGCATCATCGAGATCGACTACATCACTGGCACCGAGCGCGAAGTGGAGCGCTACGCCACGCCGGACGAGTTGTTCGCCCGCCTGACCGCCGCGGCGCAACTATCCGAGAGCTCCGCACCGCACTTGCTGGAGCCCTTTAACCTCGTTTCCGGCAAGATTCCTCGCTACTATCAACAGGTCGCGATCCACCGGGTGATTGAGGCGATCCTGCAGGGGCAGGACCGTATCCTCGCCACTCTCGCCACGGGCACCGGCAAGACCTGCGTGGCGTTCCAGATCTGCTGGAAACTTTGGAACAGCCGGTGGAACAAAAATGGGGAGTACCGGCGACCGAAGATACTGTTTCTGGCCGACCGCAACATCCTTGTCGATGACCCGATGGCCAGGATGTTCTCGCCCTTCGGCGACGCCCGGCACAAGATTGCCGGCGGTGACGTGAGCCAGGGCCGGGACATGTACTTCGGCATCTACCAGGCGCTGACCACGGCCAGCGAGGACGTCTTCCGCCAGTACCGTCCGGACTTCTTCGATCTCATCATCATCGATGAATGCCACCGCGGCTCCAGCCGTGACGAAAGCGCTTGGCGCGCGGTGCTCGATTACTTCGCGCCGGCCGTGCAGTTCGGCATGACGGCTACCCCGCTGCGTGAGGAGTCCCGCGACACCTACGAATATTTCGGCAACCCGGTCTATACCTACAGCCTGCGCCAGGGTATCGAGGATGGCTTTCTGGCGCCGTATCGGGTGCATCGGGTGATCACGACGGTCGATGCCGCGGGCTGGCGACCGAGCAAGGACGAGATCGACCGTTACGGCCGCGAGGTGCCCGACGAGGAGTACCAGACCAAGGATTTCGAGCGGGTGGTGGCGCTGCGTGCCCGCACGCGGGCGATGGCGCGACATTTCAGCGACTTCCTCAAGGGCACGGACCGCTTCGCAAAGACGCTGGTGTTTTGCGTCGATCAGGAGCACGCGGCCGAAATGCGCCAGGAGCTTCTCAACCTCAATAGCGACCTGGTTGTGCAGTACCCGGATTATGTGTGCCGGGTCACCGCCGACGAGGGCGCCATCGGCTTGACCCACCTCGCGAACTTCCAGGACGTGGACAAGCCTACCCCGGTCATCCTCACGACCTCGCAGTTGCTGACCACGGGCGTCGATGCCGAGATGGTCAAGAACGTCGTCCTCGCGCGCGTCGTGGGCTCGCGCTCGGAGTTCAAGCAGATTGTCGGTCGTGGCACCCGTCTCAAGGTCGACTACGGCAAGGAGTACTTCAACATCATCGATTTCACCGGCACGGCCACGCACCACTTTGCCGATCCGGACTTCGATGGCGAGCCAGCGCGCATCGAGGAAGTGACGATCGATGAGGCCGGCGAGCAGCTCGGCGTGACGACGCTTGAGCCGGAGCCGGAGACCACCGAAACGACCTTGCTGGAGTATGAGCTACCCGAAGAACAGATCGGACCGGGTACGGGCATGCTGATCGAGGAGCCGCCGCCCGAGCCCCGGAAGTTCTACATCGACGGCGGTGAGGTCGAGGTGATCGGCCATCTGGTGTACGACCTCGACACCGACGGCAAGAAGCTGCAGGTGGTTAAATACACCGAGTACTCGGGCCGCACCGTGCGTGCGCTGTATCCGACTCGCGAGGCGCTGCAATCGGCCTGGGCCAACCCCGATACGCGCAGCGAAGTGCTGCGCGAGCTTACCGAGCGCGGTATCAGCTTCGAGGAGCTGGCCACCACCAGCGATCAGGCCGACGCTGACCCCTTCGATCTGCTGTGTCACCTGGCCTGGAATGCGCCGCTGCTCACCCGTTGTCAACGCGCCGAGTTGGCGCGGCGCAAGGCGCCGGATCTGTTCGCGCAGTACGGTGACACCGCCCGAGAAATTTTGACGCTGCTGCTCGACCGCTACATCGAGCGTGGCATCCTCCAGTTCAACGCACTATCCGAGCTGATGAAGGTGCAACCCTTCGACCGCTACGGCAACCCTGGCGAAATCGCAGCCCGCCACTTTGGCGGCGTGCGCGGCATGAAGGATGCTGTGTCGCGCTTGCAGACTGCGCTGTACCAATAAAGAGAATCCGACTTGATGGCCCGTTCCACCGCATCGACCGCTGCAAGCAGCACCGAAAAGAAGACCCGCGCCCCGCGTAAAGCGAAGGCGCCCCTCACCACCCGAGAGAACCTCTCCGCCCTGATCGGCACCGCCCGCAAGATCCTGCGCAAGGACAAGGGCCTCAACGGCGACGTGGACCGGTTGCCACTGCTCACTTGGGTGATGTTCCTCAAGTTCCTCGACGATCTCGAGACCATTCACGAGGAAGAAGCCGAGCTCGACGGCAAGCCCTACCAGCCGATCATCGAGCGGCCATATCGCTGGCGCGACTGGGCTGCGCGCGAAGACGGCATCACGGGCGACGAGTTGCTCGCCTTCATCGGGCAGGATCTTACCGTGCGCCCCGACGGCAAATCCGGGAAGGGCCTGTTCGCTCATCTGCGCGGCCTCGCCGGAGAGGGCGAGAAGGGCAGTCAGCGCGAAGTCATCGCCAACGTTTTCAAGGGCGTGCAGAACCGCATGGTCAGCGGCTACCTGCTGCGCGACATCCTCAACAAGATCAACGGCATCCACTTCTCGTCCAGCGAGGAGATCCACACCCTTTCGCACCTATACGAATCCATGCTGCGCGAGATGCGCGATGCCGCTGGTGATGCGGGCGAGTTCTACACGCCGCGTCCATTAGTGCGCTTCATGGTGCGGGTTACCGACCCGCGGCTAGGTGAGACAGTCCTGGATCCGGCCTGTGGGACCGGCGGTTTTCTGGTCGAAGCCTACGACCACATCGCCCCGCAGGTGACCACGCCGGAAGAGCGCCGCACGCTGCAGCGTGACACCCTATACGGCCAGGAAGCCAAGCCCTTGCCCTACATGCTGGCGCAGATGAATCTGCTGCTGCATGGCCTGGAGGCACCGCAGATCGCCTACGGCAACACGCTCGATCGCCGGATCGCGGAGATCGGTCACAGCGAGCGGGTGGACGTCATCCTCACCAATCCGCCCTTCGGCGGAGAGGAGGAGGTCGGCATCAAGGCCAACTTCCCGCCCAACATGCAGACAGCGGAAACCGCGCTGCTCTTCCTGCAGTTCATCATGCGCAAGCTGCGCGTGGCGGGCGCCCCGGTGCTTGGCGGCAAACCGGCTGCACGGGGTGGCCGGGCCGCGGTGGTCGTGCCCAACGGCACCTTGTTCGGTGACGGTGTGTGTGCCGCCGTCAAGGAGGAGCTGCTCAAGTCCTTCAACCTCCACACCATCGTGCGCTTGCCGCAGGGCGTGTTCGCGCCCTACACCGACATTCCCGCCAACTTGCTGTTCTTCGAGCGCAGCGGCTCGACCGAGACCATCTGGTATTACGAACTGCCGCTGCCCGAGGGGCGCAAGAAGTACAGCAAGACCGCGCCGCTGCAATTCGACGAGTTCGCTCAGATCACTGTCTGGTGGAACGACCGCCAGGAAGGCCCGCAGGCCTGGAAGGTGAGTGCCGCCGATATCGCGGCGCGCGGCTACAACCTTGACTTGAAGAACCCCAACGCCAGGGCAGGTCTGGAGCATGCCGACCCCAAGGACCTGATCGCATCCATGCGCGGCCACGAGGCTGAGGTGATGCGACTGCTGGGCGAGATCGAAGCGCTGGTGGCTGAGGTGCAGAGATGACGGCAGTGACGCCTGCAGAGCCCGAATACTGCGCTATCCATAGCGACATCGTCGCACTGCTGGAGGCCGCCCGACGCGCGGCGGCGCGCAGCGTCAACGCACTGATGACGGCGACCTACTGGGAGATCGGCCGGCGCATCGTCGAGTTCGAGCAGGGCGGCGAAGCCCGTGCCGAGCGGGGCCAGCAGTTGCTGCAGCGCCTGTCAGCCGACTTGGGGCAGCGCTTCGGCAGAGGTTTCAGCGTCGACAACCTGGAGCAGATGCGCCTCTTTTACCTCGCGTATCCGCCCCGGCTGATTTCCGAGGCGCTGTCTCGGAATACCACCGAACTGCCCTCCGACGGAAAATCCGAGACGGTGTCTCGGAATATCGCCCCGCAGCTTCTGGCGCAGGCCTTGCCGCTGTCGTGGTCGCACTATGTGCATCTGGTGCGTCGTACCCGCTCCGAAGAGGAACGCCGTTTCTACGAAGCCGAAGCCCTGCGCGGCGGGTGGAGTGTACGGCAGCTCGATCGGCAAATCAGCAGCCAGTTCTACACGCGGGCGCTGCTGTCCACGAACAAGCGTGCCATGCTGGAAAAGGGCAGCCAGCCCCAGCACGGCGACATCGTCACGCCGGACGAGGCCATCAAAGACCCTTACGTCCTGGAATTCCTCAACCTCAAGGACGAGTATTCCGAGTCTCAACTGGAAGATGCACTCATTCACCGCCTTGAGGACTTTCTGCTGGAGCTGGGCAACGATTTCACCTTCGTTGGTCGCCAGCGGCGGCTCCGCATCGACGAGAGCTGGTTTCGGGTAGACCTCCTGTTTTTCCATCGTCGCCTGCGCTGCCTGGTCATCATCGACCTGAAGCTCAACCAACTGACCCATGCCGACGTTGGCCAGATGCACATGTACTGCAATTACGCCCGCGAGCACTGGACCCTACCGGGCGAGAATCCGCCGGTTGGCCTGATCCTGTGCGCACGGGCCAAATCCGCCTTGGCTCGCTACGCTCTGGACGGGCTGCCGAACAAGATCATGGCTGCAGAATACCGGACCGTGCTGCCCGACGTGGAACTGCTGCAAGCGGAGTTGGAGAAGACGCGGCGCGAGCTGGAGGCGCGGAAGATCGCGCGCAGTGGTGATGCGGAGGGCGGCGCATGAAGGCGTGGCCCAAAGTCGCACTCGGCGACATTGCGCCGATTGTTCGCCGCCCGGTCAAAATCAGGCACGATGCGGCATATCCCGAGCTCGGAATTCGATCTTTTGGTCGCGGGACATTCCACAAGCCCGCACTTTCCGGAGCGGATGTCGGGAGCAAACGGTTGTTTCGGATCGAACCGGGAGATTTGCTCTTCTCAAATGTCTTTGCGTGGGAAGGCGCCATTGCAGTGGCAGTTCCGGCTGACGCCGGGCGATTCGGATCACATCGATTCATCACCTGCGTTGTTGATCCCGCCAGGGCGAATGCTACCTTCCTCAAACTCTACTTGACTGCGTCTCCGGATGGACGTGAGCAGGTGCTGAAAGCGTCGCCCGGCGGTGCAGGGCGAAATCGGACGCTGGGTGTCGAGAAGTTGGGGAGAATTCGGGTTCCGCTCCCACCGCTAGCCGAACAACAAGCCCTCGTTGCCCGCCTCGAGGCGTTGGCCGAGAAAACCCGGCAGGTCGAAGCGCATCTGGCAGCCGTCGAGCGCGACGCTGAGCGCCTTGTCAGGGCCTACATTTTTCATCCTCCAGGTGAGCATCCGACGAAGCGGCCAATGTCGGAGCTGCTATCTCAGCGGCAGCCAGACGTGACGGTTGATGGAACCGTTCAATACCGTTTTGCAGGCGTCTACTCGTTCGGTCGTGGTGTATTTCCAAGTGTCGTCAAGGCCGGATGCGAGTTTGCTTACGAGCGGCTCTCAACTGTTCGAACTGGTGACTTCACATATCCAAAGTTGATGGCCTGGGAGGGCGCGCTGGGTGTCGTGCCGCCGGAATGCGACGGCATGGTTGTCTCTCCGGAATTTCCGGTGTTCTCGGTCAACACGGAGGAAATCCTGCCCGAACTGCTAGATATCTACTTCCGCACTCCGGAAGTCTGGCCTGCGTTGGCAGAACTGAGCGGTGGCACCAACGTTCGCCGTCGCCGCCTACAGCCATCGGCGTTTCTGAGCTATGAAATGCCGGTTCCGTCGATGGAAACGCAATTGAAGCTACGTGAGGCATATCGACGGACCCAGGCCCTCAAGGCCAAGCACTCCGCCATCCGCGAAGCCAACGCCGCGCTCGTGCCCGCGACACTCGAGAGGGTGTTCAGCTCTGCCGAGCCGTCGGCGTCTGAGGATTATCGTCCGAGCCTAGGCCCTGTTCACAGTAGCCGATTTGTGTTTCCATCCGGGATTTTGGATGTTGACCATGGATCGACGAATGTTGAGTGATACGCAGTGGGCTCGGATCGCAGACTTGCTCCCGGGCAAACCGACTGACAAAGGCGGCCGTGCGGCCGACAACCGTCGCTTTGTCGAAGCAGTGCTGTACCTCGCCCGAACCGGCTGTCCCTGGCGTGACCTGCCGCCGGAACTGGGCAAGTGGCACTCGGTGTATGTCCGCTTTTCGCGGTGGGAGCAGTACGGGGTATGGGATCGCGTTGCCCAAACCCTGTGTGGAGAGGCCGATCTGGAAGAGCTGTTCATTGATTCCACCGTCGTGCGTGCGCACCAACATTCGGCCGGCGCGCCCAAAAAAACGCTGGCGATCAGGCGATCGGTCGCTCGCGGGGCGGACTGAGCACCAAGATCCACGCCTGCGTCGATGCGCTCGGCAACCCCTTGCGGCTGATTCTGACCGGCGGACAAGTTGCCGATGTCACCCAGGCGGCGGCCCTCATCGAAGCCATTGCGACCGACGCGGTCATCGCCGACAAGGGGTACGACAGCGATGCCTTCATCGAGACCATTGAAGCCAGCGGCGCACAAGCCATTATTCCGCCTCGGCGAAACAGGACTTCTCAACGGCACGTCGACTGGCATCGCTACAAGGCGCGCAACCTCGTTGAGCGGTTCTTCAACCGACTCAAACAGTTCCGACGCCTGGCCACGCGCTACGACAAACTCGTTCATCGGTTCAACGCCTTCTTGCAACTGGCATGTGCCTACATCCGGCTACTGTGAACGCGCCCTAGTAACCGGGCAGCTAAAATACCGTTCGTTCGGGCTGGCCGCTGCATCCCGCTATGAGGCAGGTGGTCGATGCGGCCGTGGTGATGCAGGGGCAGAAGATCCAGTTTGCGATAGTGGATCCGGGGGCTGAGTCCTGCGAGATCCGGGGCAGTTGCGGCGGTTAGTGGTTGAGGGGTAAGTCAGTCAGCTCTTCGGCCGT
>NZ_WTVH02000006.1 GCF_012910785.2 Aromatoleum buckelii
GCAACCGGTCGATCAGACGTCGAGGATCAGGCGGGCCGGATCTTCCAGCGCTTCCTTCATCGCCACCAGGCCGAGCACCGCTTCGCGGCCGTCGATGATGCGGTGGTCGTACGACAGCGCCAGGTAGTTGATCGGGCGGATGACGATCTGGCCGTTCTCGACGACCGGACGGTCCTTGGTGGCGTGGATGCCGAGGATCGCCGACTGGGGCGGGTTGATGATCGGCGTCGACAGCATCGAACCGAACACGCCGCCGTTCGAGATCGAGAACGTGCCGCCGGTGAGTTCTTCGAGCGACAGCTTGCCGTCCTTCGCCTTCTGGCCGAATTCGGCGATCTTCTTCTCGATGTCGGCGATCGACATCTGGTCGGCGTCGCGCAGAATCGGCACGACCAGACCGCGCGGGCTGCCGACGGCGATGCCGATGTCGATGTAGCCGTGGTAGACGATGTCGCTGCCATCGACCGACGCGTTGATGATCGGGTAACGCTTGAGCGCGGTGACCGCGGCCTTGACGAAGAAGCCCATGAAGCCCAGGCGCACGCCGTGCGCCTTCTCGAACTTCTCGCCGTACTGCTTGCGCAGCGCCATCACGGGCGCCATGTTGACTTCGTTGAACGTCGTCAGGATGGCGTTTTCATTCTTAGACTGGATCAGGCGCTCGGCGATGCGCGCGCGCAGGCGCGTCATCGGCACACGCTCTTCGGCCCGATCGCCCCCCTGCACCGCCGCCGCTGCGACCGGTGCAGCGGCGCGCGGCGGCTGGGCAGCCACTGCGTCTTCCTTCGTCACGCGACCGCCGCGGCCAGTGCCGGAAACGTCCCCGGCAGCAACGCCCTTCTCCTCGAGGATCTTGCGCGCAGCCGGGCTCGGGGCTCCGCCGGTGGCCATCGCCAAAGCCGGTGCCGGCGCAGCAACTGCCTGCACCGCTTCGACGCGCTTGGCTCCGGCCGGCACTTTCGCTTCGGTGTCGATCTGGGCGATCAGGTCGCCGCTACTCACGTTCTCGCCGTCGGCCTTGACGATTTTCACCAGCACGCCGTCGGCCGGTGCCGGAGTTTCCAGCACCACCTTGTCGGTTTCGATATCGATGAGGTTCTCGTCGCGCGACACCGCGTCGCCTTCCTTCTTGTGCCACGACACCAGCGTGGCCTCGGATACGGATTCCGACAGTTGCGGCACTTTCACTTCAATCAACATGAATTTCTCTCCCCGTGTTGGCCGGTATTGTTCGGCGTTATGAGTTGGATCAGTCCTGAAGCGGGCCGAAGGCGTTTTCGATGACCGCTTTTTGCTGCGCGTTGTGCTTCGCGTAGTAGCCAACCGCGGGCGATGCAGCTGCCGGACGCGACACCAGCAGAAGCTTGCGCTTCGGTCCGAGCACATTGACGAGGTGCTGGCGCGATGCCAGCCAGTACCAGGCGCCTTGGTTGCGAGGCTCCTCCTGTGCCCAGACGACTTCCCGCGCGTTCGGGAACTGGTCGACGGCAGCGCCGAAGGCAGCGGCCGGGAACGGATAGAGCTGCTCGATCCGCACCAGCGCGGTGTCCTTGATATTGTTCTCGCGACGATAGGCGAGCAGTTCGTAGTAAAGCTTCCCCTGACACAGCACCACCCGCTTGACTTTCTTCGGGTCGAGCGCTTCGGTCTCGCCGATGACGGTGCGGAACTGCCCGCCTTCGAGTTCGGCCAGCGTCGAAGTCGCTTCCTTGTGGCGCAGCAGCGACTTCGGTGTGATGATGACGAGCGGCTTCCTGACCTTGCGCAGCATCTGCCGGCGCAGCAGGTGGAAGATCTGCGCCGGCGTCGTCGGCACGCAGATCTGCCAGTTGTTCTCGGCAGCGTTGTTCATGAAGCGCTCGATCCGCGCCGACGAGTGTTCCGGACCCTGGCCTTCGTAGCCGTGCGGCAGCATCAGCGTCAGCCCGCACAGGCGGCCCCACTTCGCTTCGCCGGAGCAGATGAACTGGTCGAGCACGACCTGGGCGCCGTTGACGAAGTCGCCGAACTGGGCTTCCCAGACGACAAGCTCGTTCGGCTCGGCGGTCGCGTAACCGTACTCGAACGCGAGGACCGCCTCTTCCGACAGCACCGAATCGAAGATCTGCAGCGCGGCCTGGCCGTCCTGGATATGCTTCAGCGGCACGTAAGTGCCTTGGTCCCAGCGCTCGCGCTTCTGGTCGTGCAGCACCGCGTGGCGGTGGAAGAAGGTGCCGCGGCCGACATCCTCGCCGGAAATGCGCACGCCGAACCCTTGCGCGAGTAGGCTCGCGTAGGCGAGGTTCTCGCCCATCCCCCAGTCGAGCGGCAGGTCACCCTGGCCCATCGCGATGCGGTCTTCGAGGATCTTCCTGACCCGCGGGTGCAGGCTGAAGTCTTCGGGCAGCGTCGTCAGGCGCTCGGACAGGCGCTTGAGTTCGGTCAGCGGGATCGCGGTGTCGGCTTCATCGGTGTAGGACTGGCCGATGTAGGGCGCCCAGTCGACGGCGTACTGGCGGTTATGGCCGGACAGCACCGGGTTGTACAGTAACTGGCCCTTGTCCAGATGCTCGCGGAAGTCCTTGATCATCTGTTCCGGCTCGTCGGGAGCGCACGTCCCTTCGGTCACCAGCCGGTCGGCGTACAGCTTGCGCGTCCCCGGGTGGCTCGCGATTTTGCGGTACATCAGCGGCTGCGTAACCATCGGCTCGTCCTGCTCGTTGTGGCCGAGCTTGCGGTAGCAGACGATATCGACGACGACGTCCTTCTTGAACTCCTGGCGGAACTCGACAGCCATCGCGGTCGCGAACGCGACCGCTTCAGGATCGTCGCCGTTCACGTGAAAGATCGGTGCCTCGACCATCTTGAAGATGTCGGTGCAGTACAGCGACGAGCGGTAGTCGCGCGGGTCGGAGGTCGTGAAGCCGATCTGGTTGTTCACGACGATATGCACCGTGCCGCCGGTGCCATAGCCGCGCGTCTGCGAGAAATTCAGCATCTCCTGGTTGACGCCCTGGCCCGCCACCGCGGCGTCGCCGTGGATCAGCACCGGGATCACCTGGCTCTTGGTCTCGTCCTTGCGGCGCACTTGGCGCGCGTAGACCGAACCCTCGACGACAGGATTGATGATCTCGAGGTGCGACGGGTTGAACGACAGCGTCAGATGCACGGGGCCGCCCGGGCTCATGACGTCCGACGAGAAGCCGAGGTGATACTTGACGTCGCCGGCGGTGAGGTCGGCCGCAGCCTTGCCTTCGAATTCCGCGAACAGCATCGACGGCGACTTGCCCAGCGTATTGACGAGCACGTTCAGCCGCCCGCGGTGGGCCATGCCGATGACGATCTCCTGCGCGCCGAGCGTGCCACCGACGCGGATCAGCTCGTCCATCGCGACGATCGTCGATTCGCCGCCTTCAAGCGAGAAGCGCTTCTGGCCGACGTATTTCGTGTGCAGAAATTTTTCCAGCGTCTCGGCGGCAGTGGTGCGCTCGAGGATGCGCTTCTTCATTTCGGCGGAGAAGCGCGGTGTGCCGCGGACACTCTCGAGACGGCTCTGGATCCAGCGTTTCTGGCCGGTATCCGAGATGTGCATGTATTCGGAACCGATCGAGCCGCAGTAGGTTTGCCGCAGCGCTTCGAGGATTTCGCGCAGGGTCGCGTGATCGGCAGAGAAGCCGTGGAACGACCCGATGTTGAAGCTCTGGTTGAGGTCCGCTTCGGTGAAGCCGTAGAACGACGGTTCGAGTTCGGCGAGTTGCGGCCGCTCGGTGCGCTTGAGCGGGTCGAGATTCGCCCAGCGGTTGCCGAGGAAGCGATAGGCGTTGATCAGCTGCAACGTGCTGACCTGGCGACGATCGTCGCCGCCTGCGCTCACGGTACGCACCGGCCCACGCTTGGCCAGCTCGGTGAATGCGGCGATGACCGGACCATGCGCGACGTCCCGCACTGCGGCACCGGCCTGCGCCTGCAGGGCGTCGAAATAGCCGCGCCAGGCTTCCGGCACCGCAGCCGGGTCGGCGAGGTAATTCTCGTAGAGCTCTTCGATGAATGGCGCATTGGCGCCGAACAGGTACGAAGTCGATCGGAGCTGCTTCATCATGTTGATTGCCACCTGTGTCTTGTTATCGCTGCAATCGGCGAATCGCTCCGGTGACCCCGAAAAAAACGGGATGGCCACACCGTGCCATCCCGTCGAGGTCGTGGTCGGACTGGTTCGCCGCCTCTCCCTGTTCGTCTCTTACGGACGTTGTGCGAGCGCCGGCACATCGCGCCGCGCTGCGCCGATGTACAACTGGCGCGGACGACCGATCTTGTATTCCGGATCGGTGATCATCTCTTCCCACTGCGTGATCCAGCCGACGGTCCGCGCCAGCGCGAAGATGCAGGTGAACATCGACGTCGGGATGCCCAGCGCCTTCTGCACGATGCCGGAGTAGAAGTCGACGTTCGGATAGAGCTTCTTCTCGACGAAGTACTGGTCTTCCAGCGCGATCTTCTCGAGTTCCATCGCCAGCTTGAACAGGCGGTCGTTCTCGAGGCCCAGTTCGCCGAGCACGTCGTAGCAGACCTGGCGCATCAGCTTCGCGCGCGGGTCGAAGTTCTTGTAGACGCGGTGACCGAAGCCCATCAGCTTGAAGCTGTCGTTCTTGTCCTTCGCCCGCGCGATGTACTCGCCGACGCGCGACACGTCGCCGATTTCCTCGAGCATGTTCAGGCACGCTTCGTTCGCGCCACCGTGCGCCGGGCCCCACAGGCAGGCGATGCCGGCCGAGATGCACGCGAACGGGTTCGCACCCGACGAGCCCGCCAGACGCACCGTCGAAGTCGAGGCGTTCTGCTCGTGATCGGCGTGCAGCGTGAAGATCGTGTCGAGCGCGCGCACCAGCACCGGATTCGGCTTGTACTCTTCGCACGGCGTGCCGAACATCATGTGCATGAAGTTCGCCGTGTAGTCGAGCTCGTTCCTCGGGTACATGAACGGCTGGCCCATGTTGTACTTGTAGGCCATCGCGACGATCGTCGGCAGCTTCGCGATCAGGCGGTTGATCGAGATGTTGCGGTGCTCGGAGTCGGAGAAATCCATCGCTTCGTGATAGAAGGCCGACAGCGCGCCGACGACGCCGACCATCACCGCCATCGGATGCGCATCACGACGGAAGCCGGTGTAGAACTTCGTCATCTGGTCGTGCAGCATCGTGTGGTTCTTGATGGTGTTCTCGAACTCCACTTTCTGCGTCCCGTTCGGGAGCTCGCCGTTCTTCAGCAGATAGGCGACTTCGAGGAAGTTGCACTTGTCGGCCAACTGCTCGATGGGATAACCGCGATAGAGCAGTTCACCCTTGTCACCATCGATGAACGTGATCGTGGACTTGCAGCTCGCGGTCGACAGGAAGCCCGAGTCGTAAGTGAAGAAACCGGTCTTGGCCCCCAGCGTGCGGATATCGATGACATCATTGCCATGGGTGCCGGTCATTACCGGGAATTCGACGGTCTTGCCATCGACGGTTAGCGTTGCAGTGCGTTCAGTGCTCATAGGTCATCCCTTTTGCTTGCCGGTAGTAACTACTAGCTCCCTGTAACGAACGTCCTGCTGGTCATTGCTGACGCAACAGGCCGATCATCTCCTTCCACCGGTCGTTCCCGCAGGGCTCGCTGCCGTTGACCATGGCCCAAAGCTCATGGTCCTCGCAGCGCAGCAAGTCCTCCAGATCCGCCAGTTGACCGTCCGTGAGACGGTCGAAATCCCTTTCCAGAAAGCGTGCGAAGACAAGGTCGAGCTCGAGAAAAGCCCGACGGCATTGCCAGCGCAAGCGTCCCCGGTTGATGCTCATACCGCCCGGCTGACCATCATGTCCTTGATCTTGCCGATCGCACGCGTCGGATTGAGACTCTTCGGACAGACGTCGACGCAGTTCATGATGCTGTGGCAGCGGAACAGGCGGTACGGGTCCTCGAGGTTGTCGAGGCGTTCGGTCGTGGCCTCGTCGCGTGTATCGGCGAGGAAACGATACGCCGCCAACAGGCCCGCGGGACCGACGAACTTGTCCGGGTTCCACCAGAACGATGGGCACGACGTCGAGCAGCATGCGCACAGGATGCATTCGTAGAGGCCGTTCAGCTCTTCGCGCTCCTCGGGGGACTGCAGACGCTCGCGATCGGGCAGCGGAGTGTCGTTGATCAGGTACGGCTTGATCGAGTGATACTGCTTGAAGAACTGGGTCATGTCGACGATCAGGTCGCGGATCACCGGCAGGCCCGGCAGCGGGCGCAGCACGATCGGCTGCGGCAGGCCATCGATGTCGGTCAGGCACGCCAGCCCGTTTTTGCCGTTGATGTTCATCGCGTCCGAACCGCACACCCCTTCGCGGCACGAGCGGCGGAACGACAGGGTGTCGTCCTTCGACTTCAGGCGAACCAGCGCGTCCAGCAGCTTCTTGTCGGACGGTTCGAGTTCGAGGGTGTAATCCTGCATGTACGGCTTGTCGTCCTTGTCCGGATCGTAGCGGTACATCTTCAGTTTGACGGTGCGCTTGCTCATTTCTGTCATTCTCCCGCGCTCAGTAGGTGCGTTTCGCGAGTGCGATCGGCTCGACGTCCTGCGACAGCGGCTTCATCGTCACCGGCTTGTAGTCGAGCCGGTTGCCTTCGCTGTACCACAGGGTGTGCTTGAGCCACTCATTGTCTTTACGGCCATTGGGGAATTCCGCGGTGTCGGGGGAGTCGTCACGCACATGCGCGCCGCGCGATTCCTTGCGTGCCTCGGCCGAAACCATCGTGGCCTTGGCGACTTCGATCAAGTTGTCGAGTTCCAGCGCTTCGGTCCGCGCGGTATTCCACACCTTCGACTTGTCCTTGATCTCGGTGCGCTTGGCACGTTCGGCAACTTCCTTGATTCTAGCGACGCCTTCCTTCAGCAGGTTGTCGAAGCGGAACACGCCGGCGTGCTTTTGCATCGTGCGGCGCATCTCGAGGCCGACTTCGAACACGCTCTCGCCGTTCTTCTGTCCTTCGAGGCGGGCGAGCCGCGCAAGAGACACGTCGGCGGCGTCGGCGGGGAGCGGCTTGAGGCTCAGCTGGCCGCTCTGGAAGTCCTCGACCACCGACTCGCCGGCCGACTTGCCGAATACCAGCAGGTCGAGCAGCGAGTTCGTGCCGAGCCGGTTCGCGCCATGCACCGAGGCGCACGCGCATTCGCCGGCCGCGTAGAAGCCCGAGATCGGCGAATTCTGATTGCCGTCCTTCGGCGCCACGACCTGGCCCTTGAAGTTCGTCGGGATGCCGCCCATCTGGTAATGCGCGGTCGGCACGACCGGGATTGGCGCCTTGATCGGGTCGACGCCGGCGAACTGGATCGAGATCTCGCGGATGCCCGGCAGCCGCTTCATGATGGTTTCCGGCGACAGGTGCGTGATGTCGAGCAGCACGTGATCCTTGTCCGGACCGCAGCCGCGGCCTTCGTTGATCTCGGTCACCATCGAGCGCGACACGACGTCGCGCGACGCGAGGTCCTTCAGGTTCGGCGCATAGCGCTCCATGAAGCGCTCGCCAGACGCATTGCGCAGGATGCCGCCTTCGCCGCGCACGCCCTCGGTGATCAGCACGCCCGCACCGAACACGCCGGTCGGGTGGAACTGCCAGAACTCCATGTCCTCGAGCGGCACACCCGCCCGTGCAGCCATGCCGAGGCCGTCGCCGGTGTTGATGAACGCGTTCGTCGAGCTGTGGAAAATACGCCCCGCGCCGCCGGTCGCGAAAATCGTCGCCTTCGCGTGGAAGATGCAGACTTCGCCGGTTTCCATCTCGATTGCGGTCACGCCGAGCACGTCGCCGTCGGCATCACGGATCAGGTCCAGCGCCATCCATTCGACGAAGAACTGGGTGTTCGCGCGCACGTTGCGCTGATACAGCGCGTGCAGCATCGCGTGACCGGTGCGGTCGGCTGCGGCACAGGAGCGCGACACCGGCGCCTGGCCGTAATTCTGCGAATGGCCGCCGAACGGACGCTGGTAAATCTTGCCGTTGTCGGTGCGGTCGAACGGCATCCCGTAGTGTTCGAGTTCGACGACCACCTCATTCGCCTTGCGGCACATGAATTCGATCGCGTCCTGATCGCCCAGCCAGTCCGACCCCTTGACGGTGTCGTACATGTGCCAGTGCCAGTTGTCCTCGGTAGTATTGCCGAGCGAGGCGGCGACACCGCCCTGGGCTGCGACGGTG
This sequence comes from Aromatoleum buckelii, assembly GCF_012910785.2. Taxonomy (GTDB): domain Bacteria; phylum Pseudomonadota; class Gammaproteobacteria; order Burkholderiales; family Rhodocyclaceae; genus Aromatoleum; species Aromatoleum buckelii. Next base: position 8,197 of record NZ_WTVH02000006.1, read on the forward strand.
TGCGAGCGCGTCGGGAACACCTTGGTCAGCACGGCGGTTTTCATTCCGGACTCGGAAAGTTGCAGGGCGGCACGCAGCCCTGCTCCACCGGCACCCACGATGACCGCGTCAAAAGTACGCTTTGCGACGTTCACGCTCACAGCCTCCAAAGAATCTGGGCAGCCCAACCGGCATAGCCGACGAGCACGAAGATCGTTACCACATGCAGGACCAGGCGGACGCCGGCCGGGTTGATGTAGTCCATGAAAATGTCCCGCACGCCAATCCATGCGTGATAGAACAATGCGAGGAAGAACAGGAATGTGAAGAAGCGCATCACGCCGCCGCGGAACAGGCCGGACCACGCTTCGTGAGTCATTTCCGGCAGGCGCAGCGCCGCAACCGCGAACAGGATCGTGAAGATCACCATAAACACGGCCGTGGCACGTTGCGCGATCCAGTCGCGCAGGCCGTAGTGAGCACCGACAACGATACGCTTTACCATAGCTTCACCCCGATGATGATAGTCAGCGCGATGCTCACGACCAGCACGATGCGCGAGCTGCTGCGGGCGGACTTGAGGTCGGTCCCCTTGTGCAGGTCGAGCAGCAGGAAACGGATACCGGCGCAGAAGTGGTGCAGGTACGCCCACAGCAGGCCGAGCAGCAGCAGCTTGGCGAGCGGGTTCGCCACTACACTCTTGTATGTTTCAAAGGACTCCGGCGATCCCAGGCTGCGGTCGAACAGGAACAGCAGGAACGGCAGCATCAGGAACAGTCCTGCTCCGCTGACCCGATGAAGAATCGAGACGAAACCCGGCAGCGGGAGCCGGATTTCGTGCAGGGCCAGGAATTTCGGCCGCTGCTTGCGCACTATGGCTTCTGACATATTGTTTTACCCCTCGATGAGCGACGGTTTCCCGACGCGGTTCTCCCAGATTGCAAGGAGCCGGGATTATATACGCGGAACATGCTCCGCCCGATCCCGCCCCAGTCAGTTCAGTTCATTCAGATAAAAATGCTCCGCCGTCGAATAAAGCCCGCGCCGCCACTCGACCGGCCGGTCGCCGTACGTGTAGGTGACCCGCTCGACCGACAGCAACGGAGTTCCTTCGGGCACTTTCAGCGCCTCGCTCGTCGAGCGGTCCGCCGCGACGGCCCGCAGGCGTTCCTGCGCACGGATCATGCGCAGGCCGAAACGGGTTTCGAACAGGCTGTAGAGCGAGCCGTTCCAGCTTTGCAGCACTTCCAGCGTGAGCCCCGGAAACACTTCGCCAGGCAGGTAAATCTCGTCGATGACGACGGGCTTGTTGGCGAATTTCAGCAGACGCCGGACGATGATGATCGGATCGCCGAGCTCGATGCCCAGCATACGCGACGCTTCCTGCCCCGCCTTCGCCCGCCAGCAGTCCATCGGCACGCTCTGCGGAGGCGCAAGATCGCCATCCATCGGCACGAGCCGCAGGAAGCGAAACAAAGCCCGCGGATCGTTATGGGACGCAACGAAAGTGCCTTTGCCCTGTTTGCGGATCAGCAGGTTGTCGGCCGCCATTTCATCTATGGCCTTGCGCACGGTGCCTTGCGAAACGCTGAAGCGGGCAGCGAGTTCCTGCTCGCTCGGAATCACCTGACCGGGACGCCACTCGCCAGACTCGAGGGCCTGCAGGATCAGGCTCTTGATCTGTCGGTAAAGCGGACTGAATGTGGGGGATTCCTGTGCCATTCGCGCATTTCATCATAAAAGTTTTCCAGCGTCCATCATCTGTCTCGTGTCTTATATAAGACACGAGAGGTGAATTGACATCGGGGATACTTGCTTCTAACATCTTTCGGCCCCGGCGGCTGGCTTTACCAGGCACCCGAGTCGAACGCTGAACTGAAATCGCGGGCGACAGACCAATCATTCTCACTGTCTTCAATTCGCTTTAGAGGGAGTACTCACATGAGCAAAGCCCCCGTGCGCGTCGCCGTCACCGGCGCCGCCGGCCAGATCGGCTACAGCCTGCTGTTCCGCATTGCCAGCGGCGAGATGCTGGGCAAAGACCAGCCCGTGATCCTGCAACTGCTCGATCTTCCCCAAGCCCAGAAGGCGGTCAAGGGCGTGATGATGGAACTCGAGGACTGCGCGTTCCCGCTGCTCGCCGGAATGGTCGCTACCGACGACCCGAACGTCGCCTTCAAGGATGCGGACTACTGCCTGCTCGTCGGCGCCCGCCCGCGCGGCCCCGGCATGGAGCGTGCCGACCTGCTGACCGCCAACGGCGCGATCTTCACCGTGCAAGGCAAGGCGATCGCCGAGAACGCGAACGAGAACGTCAAGGTGCTGGTCGTCGGCAACCCGTGCAACACCAACGCCTACATCGCCGGCGCCGCTGCGCGGAAAGTCGGCCGCACGAATCCGAACAACTACCACGGCATGCTGCGCCTGGATCACAACCGCGCGCTGTCGCAACTCGCGGCGAAGACTGATCGTCCGGTGTCGAGCCTCAAGAAGATGGTCGTGTGGGGCAACCACTCGCCGACGATGTACGCCGACTACCGTTTCTGCACGTCCAACGGCGACTCGGTCAAGGCGCTGGTGAACGACCACGCGTGGAACAACGACGTATTCCTGCCGACCGTCGGCAAGCGCGGCGCCGCGATCATCGACGCCCGTGGCCTGTCGTCGGCGGCCTCCGCCGCGAACGCAGCGATCGACCACATGCACGACTGGGCCCTCGGCTCCGATGACTGGGTGACGATGGGCGTACCGTCCGACGGCTCCTACGGCATCCCGGCCGGCGTCGTGTTCGGCTTCCCGTGCGAGTGCAAGAACGGCGACTTCAAAATCATCCAGGGGCTGGAGATCGACGAATACTCGCGCGAAAAGATCAACAAGACTCTCGGCGAACTGGAAGACGAGCGCGCGGCAGTCGCCGACATGCTCAAGTAACCGTTTCCGGTTCCTTGCGAGAAAATGCCGCGGGCCGATGCCGCGGCATTTTTTTGATGGTGGAAAGCTGCGGTTCCCTGGAGAATCGAGCACCTTCCCCGCCCACGGAGATATGCGATGCGACACCCTGCTGACGTCCTGTTCGCCGGCGAAAAACCGTTTCCCGTCCTCGCCGCGGTCGATCACTACGCCGGCGCGGAAAAACTGATGAGGAAAGCGCTGGCGCTTCAGCACGAGTTGGCTCCGGTCTTCGATCTGACCTGCGACTGCGAAGACGGCGCGCGCACCGGCGCCGAAGCCGAGCACGCCGAGATGGTCGCCGATATCGTGATGTGCGGCGACAACCGTCACGGCCGCATCGGGGCGAGAATCCATGATGTCACGCACCCGCACTGGCAGCGCGATCTCGAAATCCTCATCGCCCGGTCAGGAAGCCGGCTCGCCTTTGTCACATTGCCGAAAGTGCGTTCCGCTGCCGATGCGCGCCATCAGATCGAAACCCTGCGCCGGCTCGAGGCCGCTGCCCGGACCGGACGGGAAATTCCGGTCCATGTCCTGATCGAGACGCACGGCGCGCTGCGCGAAGCGTGGAGTATTGCGGCGCTGCCCGGAGTCGAATCGCTCGACTTCGGCCTGATGGATTTCGTGTCCGGTCACCACGGCGCGATTCCTGGTGCGGCGATGAAAAGCCCGGGCCAATTCACGCATCCGCTCGTCGTCCGCGCGAAAGTCGAAATTGCTGCCGCGGCGCTCGCCAACGGCGTCGTTCCATCACATAACGTGACGACCGAACTCAAGGATCTGGAACTCATCCGTCACGACGCCCAACGGGCGCGACGCGAATTCGGCTACCTGCGGATGTGGAGCATTCACCCGAATCAGATCGTTCCGATCATCGAAGCGATGCGCCCGGATTTTTCCGAAGTCGAAGAAGCGAGCGGCATTCTCGCCGCTGCCCAGGAGGGCGGCTGGGGCCCGATCCACTATCGCGGAAAGCTCCACGACCGGGCCTCCTACCGCTACTACTGGGAATTGCTGCAGCGTGCGCGTTCGACCGGCATGGTCCTGCCGGACGAAGGGATGCGCCGCTTTTTCTCGTAGTCCCTACCCGGCAGCACATTTGCCGCCGGCATTGCGATCAGCGGCGGCGAAACTGCTGGGGGGGAGCCCCGGCGCCCGCGGGCCGCTCGTCCTTGTGACGGAAGCTGATGCGCGCTTTCGTCAGGTCATACGGAGACAGTTCGACGCTGACCTTGTCTCCGGCGAGGATGCGGATGCGGTGTTTGCGCATCTTTCCCGAAGCGTAGGCCTGTACCTCGACCCCATTCTCAAGGGTCACGCGAAAGCGCGTATCGGGCAGCACTTCGTTGACGACCCCTTCCATTTCGAGCAGCTCTTCTTTGGCCATTTCCTTTTCCTTTCAATCATCGATCCGGCGAGGGATTCCCCCGCGTTCGCCCCTCCTCGCCTGTCGACCGAGCATTCGGCATTCCGGGGAACGCCCGCGCCTTCAGCGCCCGCCCGTCTCGTCGAACGGTGCGAAGAAGCCCTTTCGGCGGCAGGAGGACGACGGATTCGACACCGGCGCAACGTCCGATCTGTCGAGGCGCCGAGAATACCGGGACATGGGAGGTGGCACAGGGCGCCCACTGCAGTGACATATGCCGGCGCTTGGGTTATCGCGATCACTATACAGGATTACCCTTGAGCATCCCAAGTGTAAGCAAGCGCCCGGCACCGGCAGAAGAACGCAGAAGTGGGAGCCAATTCCTTATAATTCCTCCCATGACTCACGCTCCGCCTCACCCGCCCGAACGCACTGTGCTTTTTGTGGATCTCGCCGGGAGCACCCGCCTTTATGAACGCGTCGGCGACTCGGTGGCCTTCCGGCTGGTCGATCGCTGCCTGCACGAAATGCGCGCTGAAATCGAGCGGCGTCGCGGACGGGTCGTCAAGCACACCGGAGACGGTCTGATGGCAGTCTTCGGCGAAGCTGATCACGGCTGCGAGGCCGCACTCAGAATTCACCAGGTGGTGCGGGAACTGCCGCTCTCGGCCGGACAGAAACTCGCCGTGCGCATCGGATTTCACTACGGCCCCGTCGTCGAAAACGACAGCGACGTGTTCGGCGACACGGTCAACGTCGCGGCACGCCTGCTGGAACTCGCGTCCCCAGGGCGCGCCATCACGTCGATGGAAACGGCGCGGCAACTCAGCGCCGAGTGGCGCCCGCTGCTCCGCCCGCTGCAGGCGCGCAGCCTGCGCGGCGCTTCGCGACTGACCGAGCCCTTCGAACTGCTGTGCGGGGGGGCGCCGGGCGACCTGACCGTCGTGCAGACGGTGGATTTCGACGCCGAGGAAAAGCCGGAACTGCGGCTTTATCTCGGCACGCAGTCGCTTGTGCTCAACGCACAGATCCCGAGCGCGCGGCTCGGCCGGGATGCCTTGTCGGACCTGCGCCTGAGCGATACCCGCGCCTCGCGCCAGCATGCTGAAATCGAGCTGCGCGGCGACAAGTTCGTGCTTGTCGACCGCAGCAGCAACGGCACTTTTGTATTGATAGACGGCGAAAAGGAATTCGTGCTGTCGCGTGAGGAAGTCGTCCTCAGGAAACAGGGGCACTTCGCCCTTGGCAGGACGTGCATCGACAATCCGCACCTTATCGGTTTCGTTTGCCTCTGACACGCAAGCCGACCGTCCCGCCGAGCGCCGCGGCTTCGATGATCCGGCATTTGGGCCGGGACGCGCGGCGCGCCCGATTCACCCCTGCGTTTTGCGATTCTCGTCCGGACCCGCTGAATCTGCCCCGTCTTGCGACTCGGCATCCTGGCTGCTGCGACGGCCGACGATCGCCTGGAGCGAAATCACGTCCGCCCCGCCGATCGGCCATGGCATCGGCACGCGCATCGAGATGCGGGTCGCTTCGGCTCCGGGCTGGTCGGTCTTGCGCCGCAGAGGAATGACTTCGGCTTCGAGATGCGGAATCCACGGCATATCCGACACGCGGCGCAGATCCTCCTTGGCGGCGACGGGACGTCCGAGCGTCCTGAACCCGGCACCCCAGAACCGCTGGGTTCCCTGGAGCCACACGTCAAACCATTTCATGCTTTCGAGCATCGCCGCTTCCGACCACTTTATCCACAAGGTCGGATCAACGCCGGGGCGCCCCCCCGAAACACTCTCCCGTTCCCCCGCGCGTCTGCGCTTTTCATCTGGTGCGCTCTTCATTGCGGCTCCGAGTCACTGGGTAGTGTTCCCAAGGATAAACATTGCGGCTTCCGCGCGAAAGACCTGATTGGTAACAGGTGGAAGCCCGCACTGCCGCCGGCTTCGGTCGTCGCGGGGGCCAATGGAAGCCGAGTATTCCCTCGCTCAGCGCGGCTGTGCGCCGGTCAGGCTCTGCACCTTGCCTTCGGTACTTTCGGCCAACTGGGGACAACATCGAGCAGTTCGTCCATGCTGCCTCGAGACGAACAATAATTACGGATGCCGCGCGATACCCTGAAACAGACCTCGACGCCGCGCCGCTTGTCGGCGTTGACAGGCCTGTGGCCGTTCCTGCAGCCGTACCGGGCGCGCATTGCGCTGGCCTTCGTCCTGCTCTGCCTCGGTTCGGCAATCATCCTGCTGCTCCCGCTGGCGTTTGGCGACCTCGTCGACCTCGGGTTCGGCCCGCCGGCGCAGGCCGGCGACAGTCCGCTCGGCACGCCGAACCTGAACGCGCATTTCGTCGCCCTGTTCGGATTGGCGAGCGCCTGGGCGCTGGTGGTGTCCGCCCGTTATTACACGGTGTCGTGGATCGGCGAGCGCGCAACCGCCGATCTGCGCTGTGCGGTGTATAGGCGCGTACTGTCCCAGTCGCCCCAATTCTTCGAGACCTTGCAGACTGGCGAAGTCCTGTCCCGGTTGACCGGCGACACGACGCTGATCCAGACCGTGATCGGCAGTTCCGTTTCGATGGGCTTGCGCAGCCTGTTCCAGTTCACCGGCGGCATGGTCATGCTGGCCGTCACCAGCTTCCACCTGTTCTCCTTGAACCTCGGCCTCATGGCCTTGCTGACGCTGCCCATCATCGTCATCGGCCGCAAGGTCAAAAGACTTTCGCGCGAATCCCAGGACAGGATTGCCGACGCCTCGGCACTCGCCGGTGAAATCCTCAATGCAATGCCCACCGTCCAAGCCTATACGCAGGAGCGGGACGAAGCGGAACGTTTTGCCGTTGCCGCGGAAACCGGGTTCACCACGGCGATCCGGCGCACGCGCGTACGCGCTGCGCTCACGACTTTGATCATCACCGCGGTGATGGGAACGATCATCTTCGTGCTGTGGATCGGCGTGCGCCAGATGCACGACGGCATCCTGACCCAAGGCCAGTTGGCGTCCTTTGTCCTTTACGCGGCACTCGTCGCCGGCGGGGTCGGGACGATGGCAGAAGTCTGGGGCGACGTCATGCGTGCGGCCGGAGCGGCAGAGCGCCTGCTGGAACTGCTGCACGCGGACTCCGCGATCCACGAGGCGGCCCGGCCACAACCGCCGCTGCGTCCAACGCAGGCGGCGATCAGTTTCGAGCATGTGACGTTCTGCTATCCCGCTCGCCCGCGGCCGCTTGCGCTCGACGACATCTGCCTGACGATTGCGCCGGGCGAGAGCGTCGCGCTCGTCGGCCCGTCCGGCGCGGGCAAGACGAGCATGTTCCAGGTCCTGCTGCGCTATTACGAAATATCCGGTGGGGCCATCCGGATCAACGGGCAGGACATCCGCCAGTTGAGCCTGCACGACCTGCGCAAAGGCATCGCGATCGTGCCGCAGGACCCGGTGATCTTTTCCGCCAGCGCGCTGGAGAACATCCGCTACGGCCGCCGCGCGGCGAGCGACACGGAAGTCATTGCCGCAGCCCGCGCCGCGCTGGTCGACGAGTTCGTCGAGCGACTGCCCGAAGGCTACCGGACGTTCCTCGGCGAGCGCGGCACCCGCCTGTCCGGGGGACAGCGCCAGCGCATCGCAATCGCACGCGCGATCCTGAAAGGCGCACCGATGCTGCTCCTCGACGAAGCCACCAGCGCGCTCGACGTGGAATCCGAAATCCTCGTGCAGCAAGGACTCGACGCCGCCATGCAGGGGCGCACGACGCTGATCATCGCCCATCGGCTTGCCACGGTGCAAAAAACCGACCGCATCGTGGTGATGGATCGGGGTCGCATCGTCGAAACCGGCACCCCCGAGGATCTGCGCCATGGGGGCGGCCTTTACGCGCGTCTGGCCGCGCTCCAGCTTGACCTTTGACCGTCTGGCGGTTTCCGGCCTTGTCGTTCGAGCGGTAGCGCAAATTGGGCGGCGATGGCTTGACTTGCGGGCCTCTGCAAGCCACTGCCGCCGAAGTGGCACACCATCGCCGCCGCGACTTGGGGAGCCGCCGTCTCGGCGATCCGGCCGACACAGTGATCCGGATACTCGGCCGCTTCGAGATCGACCATGCCTAGCCGTCCTGGCCGGGCCCAATGTTCACGCCGCGCAACTCCCGACTTCGGTCCTGGCGTCGCCGAGCGCCCCGCCGCAACTCGAGCCCTGCCCGGCGGTGCAGGCGTAGCAGTGGTCGGCGACGCGGATCGCGGCGCCGGCAAGGGCTGCGGCGGTCGCGTCGCGTATGTGCAGCCGGGGATGACGGGCGTCGCCGATTGGCATTTCGAGTTGCTGGTTGAAGTCGCAGTCGTACAGGTAGCCCTGCCAGTCCACGTTGACGAGACTGCGACACATCACGCCCGCGAGGTTCACAACCCGGTGCGCGTCGCGCAGCGTCTTCATGTAGCCGGCAAACTGCCCTTTCGAGACCAGCGTGCTGCCGAAGCGCTTGATCGGCATGTTGGCGATCGTGAAGAGCCGGTTGAAGCGGATCCCGAACGCTTCGCCGAGGTGTTCGCGATAGGCGCTTTCGAGCGACGCTTCGGGCGGCGGCAGCATCGGGCCCTGGGGGTTGTAGACCAGGTTCAGCACCAGCCCGCTGTCCTCCGCGCCGTAACCCAGCGCGTTGAACTGCTGGAGTCCGCGGATGCTCGCGCCGAAGACGCCCTTGCCGCGCTGCTTGTCGACATTGTCTTCGAGGTAGCACGGCAGCGAGGCGACGACTTCGACTCCGTGCGCCGCGAGAAAACCGGCCAAGTCCTCGTGACCGGGTTCATCGAGGATAGTGAGGTTGCAGCGGTCGATCACGCGCAAGCGCCGCTCGCGCGCCGCCCGCACGAGAGGGCGAAAATTCGCGTTCATCTCCGGCGCGCCGCCCGTCAAGTCCAACGTCGTGACCATCGGGCTCGCATCGAGAAAAGCGATCACCGCGTCGACCGTCTCGGCCGACATCTCCTCGGTTCGATTCGGTCCGGCGTTGACGTGGCAATGCAAGCAACTCTGATTGCAGCGATAGCCGAGATTCACCTGCAGGGTCTCAATCGTCACGCGACGGATCTTCGGGAAGTCCGTGACGGCGAGCAGCGGAAAGGTCGGATGCATCGTAAGCTCCTCGAGCGAATTCGTTATTATTAGTCGAATCCGGTCCGGTCGCCTTACAGCCCGGCCGCGCGAGACGGTGGGCGTTCCGGCGGTCACTTGGAAATCCTCGCTCGTTATCTGCTGACGACAAGGGGCGGACTCCGAACGATGGTCAAAACGGGCCTGCCGCCGAACGAGAGCGAGCAGATCGTGGAGATCGCGCTGAAGACCCTGCGATAAACAATAAAAATCCCTCGTCGCCGGCTTTTCGCCTCCGCCACCGAGGACGGGCGATCTCCCGGACGCTGTAAGTTATTCACGCGCGTCGACGACCAATCGACATGTGGCATGCGCACCCTCCATAACACCGGGTCCGAACAATGAAAACCAGCCGCCTGATCCTCCTGAGCACGCTCGTCCTCGCGATCGCGCTGTTCTTCGTGCTCGATCTCGATCGGTACTTCAGTCTCGACTTCTTCAAGACACAGCAGGCCGCGATCGAAGGCTGGCGGGAGCAGCGGCCGGTTGCGGCGGCACTCGGCTTCTTCGCGGTGTACGTCGCGGTCACGGGCCTGTCGCTGCCCGGCGCCGCGGTCATGACGCTCGTGGCAGGGGCGATCTTCGGGCTGGCGTGGGGCACCCTGATCGTCTCCTTCGCTTCCACGATCGGCGCGACGCTGGCCTTCCTCGCCTCGCGCTTCGTGCTGCGCGACACCGTCCAGGCACGCTTTGGCGAGCGGCTGCACGCGATCAATGAGGGCGTCGCGAAAGACGGCGGCTTCTACCTTTTCACGCTGCGCCTGGTGCCGCTGTTTCCGTTCTTCGTCATCAACCTCGTCATGGGGCTCACGCCGATCCGCACCTGGACCTTCTACTGGGTGAGCCAGCTCGGCATGCTCGCCGGCACTGTCGCTTATGTGAACGCCGGCACCCAGCTCGCGCAGATCGACTCGCTGTCGGGCATCCTGTCGCCGAGTCTGCTCGCATCGTTCGCGCTGCTCGGCGTGTTCCCGCTGATCGCGAAAAAACTCATCGAGATCGTCAAGGCACGGAGAGTCTACGCGGGCTGGGTGAAGCCGGCGCGCTTCGATCGCAACCTGGTCGTCATCGGCGCCGGCGCTGCCGGCTTGGTGAGCAGCTACATCGCTGCCGCGGTGAAGGCGAAGGTGACTCTGGTCGAAAAGCACAAGATGGGCGGCGACTGCCTGAACACCGGCTGCGTGCCGTCGAAGGCGCTGATCCGCTCGGCGAAGCTGCTTTCGCACATGCGGCGCTCGAGGGAGTTCGGCATTCGCTCTGCGCGTGCCGAGTTCGACTTCGCCGACGTGATGGAGCGCGTGCATGCAATCATCAAGAGCGTCGAACCTCACGATTCGGTCGAGCGCTACACGGGCCTCGGCGTCGAGGTGATCGAGGGCCGGGCGAAGATCGTCTCGCCGTGGGAAGTGGAGATCACGCTCAGTGACGGCGGGCACACGACGCTGTCGACGCGCAGCATTATCATCGCGGCGGGCGGGCGCCCCACCGTGCCGCCGATTCCGGGCATCGAGGACGTCGGCTACTACACCTCGGACACGATCTGGGCCCTGCGCGCGCTGCCTCGCCGGCTGCTGGTGCTCGGCGGCGGCCCGATCGGTTGCGAACTGACGCAGACCTTCGCGCGTTTCGGCGCCGCGGTGACGCTGATCGTCAAGGGCGAGCGGATCATGCCGCGCGAGGATGCGGAGGTTTCCGAAATGGTCATGGCACGCTTCCGCGCCGAAGGCATCGATCTGCGCACCGGCCACGACACCCGGCGGTTCGTCGTCGAGGATGGCGAGAAGATCCTCGTCGCCGAGCACCAGGGGCAGGAAGTCCGCATCCCGTTCGACGTGCTGCTGGTCGCCGTCGGGCGGACCGCGCAATTGAAAGGCTACGGGCTGGAGGAGTTGGGCGTTTCGACCGGGCGCACGGTCGACGTCAACGAATATCTGCAGACGAGCTTCCCCAATATCTATGCTGCGGGCGACGTCGCCGGTCCGTATCAATTCACGCACACCGCCGCGCACCAGGCCTGGTATGCATCCGTCAACGCGCTGTTCGCGCCGTTCAGGAAGTTCCGGGCGGACTATTCGGCGGTGCCGTGGGCGACATTCGTCGACCCGGAAGTCGCGCGCGTCGGCTTCAACGAGCAGGAGGCGAGAGCGCGCAACATCCCGTTCGAGCTGACCCGCTTCGACATCGCGGATCTCGACCGCGCGATCGCCGACAGCGAGGCGCACGGCTTCGTCAAGGTGCTCACGGTGCCCGGCAAGGACAGGATCCTAGGCGTCACGATCGTCGGCGAGCACGCCGGCGACCTGATCGCCGAATACGTGATCGCGATGCGCCACGGGCTCGGGCTCAACAAGATCCTCGGCACGATCCACATCTACCCGACGCTCGCCGAAGCCAACAAGTACGCGGCCGGTGAATGGAAGCGCGCGCATGCACCGCGAAAACTGCTCGAGTGGGTCGGGCGTTTCCACGACTGGCGCAGAGGTTCGGGCGAGCGTCTTCCGGACAGCGAAATCCGAACGACTTCCAAATCCGCCATTTTGTAAAACGGCTTCCCGCAATGGCGATGTCTTTGCTCTTGCTCGTCATCGATGCTAATCGTCCTCGCGCCGGTGCCGAATGGCCAGCACGACGACCGCGTCGCGATGCTCGTCATAGCTATACAGCCCCAGATAACCTGTTCAGCCGCAAAAAAGCGCCACCGCATCAACGGCGCTTGCGCGGCTTGCGCGCTCTCGGGGCGGGCTTCAGGGCATTCACCCAGAAATCCGTTAACTGCTTGACGCCCTCGCGGGTTGCGGTCTTCGCGGCTTTGTTCGCTTCTCGCTTGATCGCAGCCGTCGTCTGGGCACGGGCGCGCCCGGCGGCGGTGTTGGCTGCGCTGAGCCAGATGCTCAAGAACGGGTTCTTCTTGGTCCAGGGGTTCTTCATTGCATCTCCTTGGTCAAAATTCTGCAGCGGCAGAATGCCGGGGGAGCTTGCACATATCGTTCCCGGATCCGGTTCGGAAGCGACGAACTAGAATTTCGCGCAAGGCGCGGAAAAAGTGACCCTTACCCTTTCACGAGGTCATAGGCACGACGAACTTGCGTGACTTTCGCGCGACCGCTCGCAAATCTTCGGTCGACTCACGGCTCTTACGTCAGTCGTCGACGTGATATGCCCGGCTAAACCCGGACCAGGCGGAACGTAAGTTTTTCGGCAAACATTCCCCAGAAGGAGGGAGTTTGCCATGAAGAAGAAGCGGTTTTCGGTCGATCCAGTTCCGTAACCTGCGGGCGAAAGCTGCGAGCAACGTGGAGGCGCTGGACAAGGCGCAAAAGCTGCTCGGACACAGCCGGGACATGACAGAGGACTATGTCCGAAAGCATCGAGGCGAGAAGGTCAGCCCGGTGAAGTGAAAA
>NZ_WTVH02000005.1 GCF_012910785.2 Aromatoleum buckelii
GTCTGCTCGGACTTTCTTTCCCCCTGAGCCGACCACGCAGGAGCAGCGGGTTTTGAACGCCTGACCGGACTTTCTTTGAACACGCCGGGTAGGCAAAGACGAGGGCGAGACGGAGGAAACCCGTGTTGATCTTGAAGCTCAGGCGCGGCCGGGTGCGGAAGGATGGCGCCCGCTCGGTGGTCCCGCTGGTCCGCACGAAGACGCGAAAATACGGACGGGTGCTCGACGAGAAGGCGCTGTCGGTCAAGACCGACTGACTTGTCACCGGCGCGCACGCAAGCGGAAAAAGCCGCTGGCTCGGGCGCCTCTACGGTAATGCCGTCGGCGTCTGGCGCGACCGGCCGGCGATCTATCTCCGCGCGGTGACGCCGCTCGGCGCGTGGGGCGACGATGAGCGAGTGCAGAAGTGGTGCGCCGGTCGGGGCGAGGACTGGCGCAAGCTCCGGGCGTGGGAGCGTACCGACCGCCTGCTGGCGTGGATCGAGGACACCCGCGCGGTGGTACTGCTCGATGACGCGCACTAACCATGCCCCGTCGCAGTTTGCTGCCGCCGGCGGGCGCCCCTTTCCCGCCGGCGGCAGCCAGGCAGCCTCGCAGAGCAGGATGCCCGTTGAGCGCCCCGGCGCGAATAAGGGACCGTGAAGTTAGGTAACCGGCTCGCACGGTTAGCTAACTTCACCCATCCTGCCCCGCGCTGCCAGCTCAACCGCACCGCTACCGGACCGAGAAGGCCGAGAAGAACACCGCAAAAAGACTGCGAAAAGATGGCGACAAGACCCCCAAAAACCTGAGAAAAAGTAGCCCATACACCGCAACTCGGCCGCTCAAATCGGCGCAATCAGATCACGCCAACGACCAGTAGCAATGCCCGATCTACCGTCTTCATCCTCTCGTCATCGAGACGGCCAAACGGTTCGCTGATTTTGTTGCGCGGCAACGTCGAAAGTTTGTCCACCATGATTTGCGAAAGCGTGCGCAAACCATTGGCGGGATTCGGCTCCACGGTCACGCGAAATGCGGCATTGCGCAGATCGCTTGTGACCGGGCACAACACAACGCTCTCCAAATCCGTCAACAAGTCTGACTGAACGACCAAGGCCGGTCGCGGTTTGCCATAGTCGCCTTGCAGGGAAACCGTTACCAGGTCGCCTCGTTGCGTCATTCCCAACCCTCAACGTGGGTTGCAGCCTCTTCGGTGAAGCGCAAAACGTCGGCTTCTGCCGGGTCGCCCTTAAGGCTTTGGCACTGCTGGCGCACTTGCGCCGCGAACTCAGGCGAACGAGTGTCCGGTACCCAAAACTGAACAGGCCGCAGCCCCGCAGCACGCATCCGCTCGCGGTGACGCGCAACCTTGCCGGTCGATTCGTGGATTGATGGCATGACGTCCTCCATTGGTTGCATGCACGGTAACATGATACTTTTCATGAAACCACAACGCAACTCAAATTGGGTCAGCTCACGAAACGGAAACAATCGTACGCTAAGGCCCGATCCATCAGGTTGGAGCCATAGAGGTCGCGAGTGGGAGTCAGGAAATGCCGAAACCTGCTCTACCCTGACGCCCGGTTGAGGTGTAGCCCAATCTGACGCCGAAGCATGCCAACGGTTTAGCGTGCTTTATTTTCCGTTTTCCGAGAAGCCTGCAACGTTGCCAGCGGCAGGAAAAGCGTCAATGGCGACTCGGGCAGAGCGATGAAACCGTGATAGCGGTAGAAGGCCGCTGCTGCCTCGTCCTTGGCGTCCACCATCAAGGCATAGAAGGCATAGGCGGCGATCTCCGAGCGGGCGGCACGGTCGAGCGCATCGGCCAGCAGCGCACCGCCTAAACCCTGGCCCTTGAAAGCCTGATCGACGGCCAAGCGGCCCATGCGAACCGCTGGCACAGTCGGATAGCGCGGCAGCTTCTTGCCGGTGCTGGCCGGAAGATCGGTCAGCAACAGGCTTGCCGACGCCAGGGTGTAGTAGCCCGCGATGCGACTCCCGTCCCCCAAGGCCACGAAGCAGGCCGCCACGCGGCGGCGAATGTCTTGGGTGACTTGCTCTCGCAGGTAGCGGTTCAGCGGTTCGGAATCGCTGTTGAACGCGGCACGGTCATGCGCGGCATCGAGCGGCGCGAGCAGGAACGGAGCGCTGCTCATTCAGTGCGCAGGAGCTTGCCACGGTGAGCAAAAGCACGTTCCAGAACCGGTGACGGCTGCGGCGGCGACAGCAGCGCCTGTGCGAAGCATTCCTGATCGGCCAGCGACAGGCGGATGACTTCGGCTTGCTCGATGGCGCGTTGCGCGGCGTCCTGGACGGCGGCCACAACGAAATCGGTCATGGTGCGCCCCTGAAGTTCAGCGGCACGCTTGAGCATCGAATGCAGCTCGGCGCTAATCCGGGCTTCCAGACGGGCGGTATTGATGGCCGCGGGCATGGTGTTGTCCTCCTGCTGGATACTATGCGGCAGATTGCCGTACATCTCCACATCGCTACCGTACGATTTTTCCCGTTTCGTGAGAGGACCCCGGCTAGGACGAAACCACCTCAGTGCAGCTGGTGCGCGATGTGCTCGTGCAAGCGGGAAACGAGGTCGCAGAGGGCGTAACGTCCGCACATGGTGGGGCGGCCCCAGTCCCCCTCCAAAAAGTGCATAGAAGGCCGATTCTGGCCCTTCGGCAGAGGAGAACAAAGGGGATGGGGTTCGAGCACGAACGCTCAGAGCGTCCTGGCTTTTCTGCAGAACGTTTTTAATGACTATCGAGATCCGCAGGCGCCATGCAGGGCGGCAGGTGGTCGGGCTGTGGTGGTTTTTCGTTGGTCTCGCCCGCAGGGCCTCGACGATGGGGAGGGGGGGCCGGCTTGCCGGGGGAACCCCGTAGGGGTGCCCCTCGCCCGGCTCGGAATTCGCAAATTATCCCCAGCAAGCACGACCCATTACAGGTCAAAAGTTAAAGGAAAAAGCTAAAGGCAATACCTAAAGGTTTAGGGGGGGTCTGATTATGCGCATTAAGGGGGTCCGATTATGCGCAAAACGCCCCTCCAAGGGGGGTCGGATTATGCGCGCGAGGGGGGTCGAATTATGCGTGGACAACTCGAGCTACCCACAGGCTTACCCCGAGAAGCCTCAAGGAGGCCACTAGAACTTATGGCTTAGAGGGAAGCAAGCCCGGAGGGGTCCGATTATGCGTCACACCATAAATCCCAAATGCAAACGATTATTTATATTGAATAGGCGGCGGCGATGGGTAAAGGAGCAAACCGCCCGTCACCTGCTGGACTTTGGCCTTCGGATAGACGGCCAGCACCTTCTTCAGCGCCGGCAAAAACTTCTTCCTGAAGTCCTTGTCTGGCTGGGCGCCCTGGTACTCCTGCCCGAACTGCTCGCGCAGGGACTTCCAGTGCAGCATCAGCGGCCGGCCGCTGATGCGGTGCAGCCGCTCGGCGAGCATCGCGTAGATGTCCATCGCCAGCGCGGAGCCCTTGAGCGCGTACATCGCGCGCACGTCTTGGGGAACGGCGTGGTCGACGAGAGACTTATAGTAGTCGTCCGAAAACGTGATCACCCCGGGCCACAACGGGCGCTGCTGTGAGTCGCGCGGCTGAATCCAGGCCTCGAACTGCTTCACCGGCTGGCCGTTGTACGTATAGGCCCGCCCGGCGGCGTTGAAACCGAGGGTCATGTGGCAGGCCGCCAGCGCCTGGATCTGCTTCTTGAAGCTCGTCAGGGTGCCGTTCTTGCCGCCCGTGCTCTCCTTGCCGAGCATGCGCAAAAATTCGGCGGCACTGTCGCCGACGGGGATCACCGGCGAGCGGCTCCGAACGGCCTGGGTATTGAGCCATGCAAGGACGAGGCGCGGATTCGCGCCGTAGGGGATGGGCTGCTGGATGAGCTGCTGGCCGTCCCATAGCGCACCGGCCGTCACGCGCAGCGCGGCGCCGCCGCAAACCCTCTCGAAAACGGTCAGCCCTTCGACCGCCTTCGGACCGCGGGGCAGGCCGACCTGGCAAAGAATCGCATGCAGATAGGCAATATCGCTACCGCTAGGCTCATTGGTGAGGATCGTTGCAGCGGAGTCGATCAGATCGGAAACGATGGCAGTTCCGCGCGCCGGCGCGGCGGCCTGGACCGTGCCAGACGGGGCGAAGAGGTCGTCCGCCGGGCCGGCGGACTTCGGCAGACGGCCCGGCTTGCACGTTCCTGCCGTACGCCGTGCGATCTCCGCCGCCTGCACCGGATCGAGACCTTTCGCGGCCAACTCCCGCGCGTACTCGTCTTCATCAAACAGCGACATGCTCCCTCCGCTCGGGCGCTCGTCAGTTCTTCCGCAAACCGTCGATCGTCAAACCGTGCTCGACGGCGCGATAGATCGCCATGTTGATGACCGCGGCACGGCTTTGGCCCAGCTCGGCCGCGAGTGCGTCGACCTTCTCTAGCAGGGCGGGGGGCATGGTCAGCGTGATCTGTTGCCGCTTGCCCTTGATGACGCCGCGCGGCTTCTTCGGTGAGTCCGGGGCGCCGGAAATGAAGGCCTCGACGGCAGCGTCATCACTTGTGGTGGGGGTCTTGTTCGCGTTGGGTACAGGACGGGTGATAGCCATTTTATTACACCGTTTGTAATCGTGTTAAGATTGTAAAATAATATTAAAACACTATGTTTAACAGTGCATTCAGTTCTTCACAGGCCTTCTTGTCGGCAGGCTTGAGTTCAAGGACGGACAGACCTTGACCGGCTGCGTTGGCAAACGACTTGCGGCGCCGTAGCGGGGTCGGCAGCAGTTCGAGTTGGGGGAAGTCGGCGACCGCCTCGGCTGCCTCGGCGTTATCGGTGGAGGCCTCGCCGGGGTCGGCGCAGTTGAGCACAGCGCAGGCGCGCAGGCCGTCGCGCACGCTGCGCGCCTCGTCGATCAGGACGACGATCTGCCCGAGCGACCAGACATCGAAGCTGCGCGGCTGGAACGGGATCAACAGCACGTCGGACAGGGTGAGCGCGGCGCGCAGCGCGGTAGAGTCACGTCCACCCGCGTCGATGATGATGTCGTCGAACTTGTGCGCCTGCTGCTGTACTTGGGCGCGCAGCACCGGACCATCCGGGTAGGCTGCGCAGGCAATGCCGGGCGCGTGGCCACGGTGAGCGCGGATGGCTATCGCGTCCTGTGCGGTGCCCTGGCGGTCACCGTCGATCAGCCACACGTCACGGCCGGCGATGGCGCGGGCGATGGCGATGTTCAGGGCGAGGGTGGTCTTGCCGACGCCGCCTTTGGTGTTACCGACCGTTAAGATCATTTGCGATTGTTTTTAATATTAAAACAATATTTAAACGCTATCTTAGACACTTGAAATAGCAATTACACTGCGGCTTTCAGCGATACACCTCACGCCGGTTTCCCATCTGTACGACAAGCACCCGCATCTGTCCATCCTGCAGCTCGCAGATGACCCGGTAATTTCCCACGCGGTAACGCCACAGATCGCCCAGCGGGCCGGTAAGCGCCTTGCCGGCGCTGCGCGGATCCCCGCTGCCGATCACCCGGCTGTTGAGGTAGTCGAGGATGCGGCGGGCCGTGGGTTTGTCGAGGCCACGCAACTGCTTGAGCGCGGTGTCGGTGTAATCAATCGTCCAGGCCAAGATCCGCCCTCACGTCCGCGGCGGAGTGCACCGGCTCTTGGCCCTTGCGCACACGTTCGAGCACATCGGCTGCGAGGTAGTAATCCTCCATGTCCTCGATGCCCTGCTCGATGATCTGGCGCAGGTAGTACGCCTTGCTGCGGCCGGTGGTGGTAGCCAGCAGATCAAGCCGGCGCTCGATCTCGGTATCAAGTCGGATGGAAGTAGGCATGACCGCTCCTAATGAATACATGTATTCATTAAAGCACAACGAGGGGTCGGCGTCGACGGCCGACCTGGTGTGCGGGCAGCTCAGGCCACAGCGGGCGCTGAACGGCGGCGCTTCGGCTTGCTGCCTTCGGTCGGCTGCAGGCTGGTGAGCTGCTGATACAGGCCAAACAGAAAGGCCACGCGCGCGGCATCGGTGGAGGCGCCCTTGTAGCCATAGGCGGCGTCCACGGCGGCGTCGAGTTTTTGGTGACATTTCACCAGATCGGGCGGCATGGTGAGCGGGTCGTACAGATCGGCCAGGCTGGCGCCCGGATGCGCGGCGCGCGCATCGAGCACGGCTTGCGCGGCGGCCTTGATGGCGGTGCGTTGCTTGTCGGTAGGGGAGGGCCAGGGAAAATTGTTGTAGACGATGCCGGCAGAGTAACGAATCCGACTTTCTAGGCGCCCACAAACACCGCGCACTCAAGCGTTGTGGAGGGTTGAAGTCAGGATGCCGAAGTCAAAAGTTGAT
>NZ_WTVH02000004.1 GCF_012910785.2 Aromatoleum buckelii
GGGGACCGGTCAGCAATGATCGCAGGTTGCGATAGCCCGGGAGATCCGAAACGAGAAAGTCGATGTCGACCGATTCACGGAACTCACCATAGCGCAGTGCAATCGCCGTGCCACCCCCGAACAGACATTGGTTTTCCTTGAGAAGCGGCCCGTCGAGCGATTCAAGGACCTGCGCGATATGTCGATGGTGAAGGCGTTCAAACATCACTCGACGGCCCTCCCTTCGGTGAACGCGACACGAAGCGAATCGATCAGATCCCGCTCGCGTTGCGCCATGCGCGCGAAGTCCAGATGGCGCCGATTACGCTCGTAGATCCCGAATGCTTCGCTTGGCGTCAGGTAGTCCGTCCCGTGCACCTGCCAGGCAACTTGCTTCAACTGCGGGTAGTCGTCAAGACAGACACGTGCTGGCAACCACCCTTTGCCGCCCGTCGTCTGCTCCGCAAGCACGGCAGCGTTCGTGGGCGTCACGATATCGACATCAAGACCGAGGGCCGACAGCGCGTTCATGTAGGCCCCCATGGTTACCGACGGTTCGCCCTTTTCAATCCTGTGCAATGTCACGCGAGACATTCCGGCCGCCTCCGCAGCGGCGGTGGCGCTCACGCGTATCGACTTGCGATGTTCGCGAATCTTTTGACCAACTCGCCTGAGCCTCTCGGCCGCAACGATTGAGGGTGCAGGGGGTTTTGCAGGCATAGTGTTTCTCATTGTTATCAATCCGCCTGTTTTGTCAACAATGAGAAATAGATTTCACCGAGTTGGCGGTGAGACTCAGTTCGACGCTCAATCCGCAAACGGATTACGCCCCACTCCCGCGCTGGCCTCCCCCGCCCGGGTTTCCGGCGGCACGACCGGGTCCGCTCTCGCCTGCGCCGCCACAGGTTCCGCAACCGCTGCCGGCCGACGACGCTCCTCCCGGCGACGACGTTCCCGTTCCCGCTCGCCGGGGTGGAAGAACACTGCGGCGAGGAACGCGAAGTACATCGCATTCGCGGGGATGCGCAGGTTGTAGTCGGTGAGCCCGAACAGCAGGATCAGCAGCACGCCCAGCCCCGCGCCGACCTGCATCATGTGCAACGGCCGCCAGTTGCGCACCGCCCACACTGCGCGCCAGCGCAGCAGGTAGATCGCCGCCAGCATCAGCATCAGCACCAGCGCCGGCACACCGCCTTCCATCCACCACTCGGCGAAATCGTTGTGCGCGTGGTTGATGTAGGCTTCGCCGCCGATTTCGGCCGGATGGAACGCGCGGATCACCGCCGGGAACGTCCCGATGCCGCTGCCGAACGGGAAGAACGCCGATGCCGCTTCCAGCGTCGCATCGAGGATCGGCCAGCGCGCATCCGCCGTCGCGTCCTGCGCGAAACGCGCGAACACTGGAGCGAGCCCGACCGCCACCGCCAGCGCGACCCCCAGCGCCGACACTGCCCCGACCATGCGCGTCGCAAAACCGGCGCCGAAATTGCGCATCAGCACGACCGCCGACAACACCACGCCGACCATGCCGAGCGCGATCCCGCTGCGCGAGCGTGCGAACACGATGCCGAGCAGGAGCGCGACGCACACCGCCGCATACACGGCCGTGCGGTTCATCTCACCCTCGCCGGCGACGAGCGCCTTCAGCCGGTGCAGCGCCCCGCCCCGCCGCTGGCGACGGCTCGCCGATTCGTCCAGCGAAAAGATCGTCGATGCGAGCAGCGCCAGGCCGATCGGCAGCGCCATCAGCAGCAGACCCGCGAGGTGGCCGCGGTTCGCATAGGTGCCGATCGCGCTGTCGCCGGACGATTCGTAACCGAAGCGCAGCGCCGACTCCGGCCCCGCGCCGTATTGCATCAGGCCCATCACCGCCTGGAACACCGCGACCGAGACAAACACCATCACCAGCCGCCGCACCCGCGTGTCGTCGAGCCCGACCACGACCAGGAACACCGCCAGCGGCGGCAGCAGCGCCCACAGCGCCTGCTCGGTGAGATAAGGCACCGTCGACAGCGCCAGCCACTCCGGCGCCGCCCCCGCTTCCAGTTGCGCGACGGCATACGCTCCGTGCCCCGGCAGCGTCGCCCCGAGTTCGAACGGCAGCGGCGCGAGCTGCAGCAACGGCACCGCGACCATCATCGCCAGCGCCAGCAGCAACGGCCGCGACAGCCGCTCGACGAACACCGGCTGCGCCACCGCGCCCGCGAGCAGCAACAGCGCCAGCAGTTCCAGCGCCAGCAA
>NZ_WTVH02000003.1 GCF_012910785.2 Aromatoleum buckelii
GGACTAAACCGCTCGCGCGGTAGGGCGTGCTGAACCGCTTCGGACGGTCAGGACGTCGCGGGTGTGCATTGGCAGTGCTCTGCCATGTTGGAAATGAGGCGATCCGCCTCGTTTTCGACAGGAGCAAGCCATGGAAACCCAGAAGCCGAGCATCAGTCCGTTGCGCCAGCGCATGATCGAGGACATGCGGATGCGCAAGCTGGGCGATCGAACCCAGGAAGGGTACGTGCGCGCCGTGCGCTACTTCGCGAAGTATCTTGGGCGCTCGCCGGATACCGCGACCGTCGAGGATCTGCGGAACTACCAGCTGTACCTGGTGGATCACGGGACGTCGCCCACGTCGCTCAACGCGGCAATCTGCGGCTTGAAGTTCTTCTTCACCGTCACGCTCGACCGTCCCGAGCTGATGGCCAAGATGCAGCCGGTGCATCTGCCGCGCAAGCTGCCGGTGATCCTGAGCCCGGACGAGGTGAAGCGCCTGATCGCTGCGGCCGGCAACCTGAAACACCAAACCGCCTTGGCACTGGCCTATGCGACGGGCTTGCGCATCAGCGAAGTCGTGTCCTTGAAGGTCGCCGACATCGACAGCCAGCGCATGACGCTGCGGGTTGAACAAGGCAAGGGCCAGAAGGATCGCTATGCGATGCTTTCGCCGTTGCTGCTGCAACGGCTGCGCGTGTGGTGGCGAGTGGCCCATGCGCAGGGCAAGATGCTCGATGGCGGCTGGCTGTTCCCTGGTCAGGATCCGGTCCGACACCTCAGCGCCCGGCAACTCGACCGTGCCATCCACGCAGCCGCCGACGAAGCGGGCATCGACAAGCGGGTATCGATGCACTCGCTGCGCCATGCCTTTGCCACCCACCTGCTGGAGCAGAAGGTCGACATCCGCCTGATCCAGTGCGCATTCCGACGAACGTGACCGCCTGCACCGACGAACGTGACCGGTGGGGTCTGCGCGCGAAGCGTGGTGTTTAGATTCTAACCGCGTCGGTCACGATGACGCTCGATTCGAGGCACGACGCAGGCTTATCCACAGGTGGCCGCCAGCGCGCCTCATACGCTGGCGGGCGGGCGCCTGTGGGTAAGGCGTCTCGCGGGCACGGCCTCATGCCTTTTCCTTTCTTCTCATCGACTCGCCCTTGAGGGCGAGCTTGTGTGCGGCGTGCACGACGCGATCGAGGATCGCATCGGCGAAGGTTGGGTCGCCCAGGTAGGTATGCCAGTGCTCGATCGGCAGTTGGCTGGTGATCACGGTCGAACGCGTGCCGACCCGGTCGTCGAGCAGCTCGAGCAGGTCGCTGCGCTCCTGCGCCGACGGCGCGGCCAGGCCCCAATCGTCGATCACGATCAGGTCCATGCGCGCGAGCTGCATGAGGCGTCGGCTGAAACTGCCGTC
Organism: Aromatoleum buckelii; assembly: GCF_012910785.2. Taxonomy (GTDB): domain Bacteria; phylum Pseudomonadota; class Gammaproteobacteria; order Burkholderiales; family Rhodocyclaceae; genus Aromatoleum; species Aromatoleum buckelii. The sequence goes on from NZ_WTVH02000003.1 coordinate 1,397, forward strand.
GGCGTGCGCGATGCGCAGCTCCTCGAAGAGCCGCGGCAGACGCACGTAGTAGGCCGCGAGGCCCTGCCGGCACGCGGCATTGGCCAGCGCGCAGGCGAGCCAGGTCTTGCCGCAGCCGGTCGGCCCGGTGATGAGGCAGTTCTGGTGATGGCGAATCCATTGACCGGTGCCGAGCGCGGCGATTTGGCTGCGTTCGAGGCCCCGGCCGGCGCGGTAGTCGACGTCCTCCAGGCAGGCGGCAGCGGCTTTGATGCGGGCGGCCTTGAGCAGGCGATCGATGCGTTTGCCGTCGCGCAGCAGGATCTCGCGATCGATGAGCTGGGCGAAGCGCTCCTCGAAGCTGAGCGCA